>NZ_JBIWPI010000001.1:490915-1394789 GCF_044768185.1 Amycolatopsis sp. NPDC101161 | reverse complement strand
GGGGGGCGCGTGGGGGGGCTCGCGGGGGTGGGGCCTGGCGGGGGTGCGGGGGGGCGGTGGGGGGGGGGGGGTGGGGGTTGGGGGGGGGGGGGGGGGGGGGGGGCGGGGGCCCCCCCCCCCCCCCACCACCTCGTCAGCCTCGGGTCCAGCTCTGGGCCGCGCTCTGGTTGCAGTCGTAGATCTGCAGCTGAGTTCCGTCCGTCGTCGTGCTGCCCGGGTCGTCCAGGCACTTGCCCGACTGGGGGTTGACCAGCGCTCCCGCGGTTCCGGCCTGCCACTTCTGGGCTCCGGAGCTGTTGCACTGCCACAGCTGGACCTTCGTGCCGTTCGCGGTGCCGCTGTTGCTCACGTCCAGGCAGCCGCCCTGGGCCTGCAGTGAGCCGTCCGCTGCCGAGAACCACTTCTGGGCTCCCGTCGAATTGCACGTGTACAGCTGGACGTGCGTGCCGTTGCCCGTGCCGCTCTGCGCCACGTCCGCGCACTTGCCCGCGATCCCCGACGTCAGCGGGCCCAGGTGCGGCAGCGTCCCGTCGTACGACGGCGGCGGGTTCGACGCCGCCCACGACGTGTTCGCCGCGGTGCCCAACGTGAACGCCAACGTCCCGCCGGACCCCAGCGCGGACGTCGGCGCGTACGCGTTGTTCCACGCCGAGCCGTTCCAGGTCGCGCTCTGGACGTACGGGGCGTTGTCCGCCGCCGCCGGGGCGTTCACCGTCAGGGTGGCGCCGCTCGGCAACGTCACCACCGCCTGGGTGAACAGCGGGCTGCCCAGCGCCAGGTCCGCCGTCCCCGGCGTCATCGGGTAGAAGCCCAGCGCCGAGAACACGTACCACGCGCTCATCGCGCCCAGGTCGTCGTTGCCGGCCAGGCCGCCCGGCGCGTCGGTCCAGATCTGGTCCTGGACCTGCCGCACGACCTTCTGCGTCTTGTACGGCTGCCCGACGTAGTCGTACTCCCACGGCAGCTCGAGGCTCGGCTCGTTGCCGAGGTCGGCCTGCGAGCCGCCGCTGCCGTGGAACCCGGCCAGCACGCTGTCGAGGTAGCTCACCAGCGACGCGTTGCCGCCGCGCGCCGCGGCGAGGCCCGCCACGTTGAACGGCACCATGCCGGTGTACTGCCACGACGTGCCCTCGACGAAGTTCGACCCGCTCGCCGGGTTGAAGCCGCCGGTCCAGCCACCACCGGCGTCGCGAGGCTGCATGAACCCGCTGGCCGGGTTGAAGGTGTTCTTCCAGTTCTGCGCGCGGCCCGCGTAGAACGCCTGGTTCGCGGTGTCGCCGAGCGCCCCGGCGAACGCCGAGAGCGCGAAGTCCGCCGTGTCGTACTCCAGCTGCGTCGAGACCGGGCCGTAGAAGTTGCAGCACTGGTAGGTGCCGTTGGCCGGCAGGTAGCCCGGCGCGTTCGTCGCGTTCAGGCCCGGCCGGACGTTGTTGAGCACGCTCGCTTCCTTCAGCATCGCCTGCAGCGCCGCCGAAGTGTCGAAGTTCCGCGCCCCGAAGGCGTAGTAGCTCGCGAGGATCGCCGTGCCGGGGTCGCCGACCATCACGTACGTCTCGCCGTTGTTCTGCGCCCACTTGGGCAGGCCGCCGCCCTGGGCGTAGTCGGCGATCATCGACTGCGCGATGTCACCGGTCTGGGACGGCGCGACCAGCGCGGAAAGCTGCGCCTGCGTGCGGTAGATGTCCCAGCCGGAGAAGTTGGCGTAGTGCGCAGAGTGTCCACTCGCGACGGTGTGGACCTGGTTGTCGAAGCCGATGTACTGGCCGTTGCGGTCGGAGAACACGTTGGGGTGCAACAGCGAGTGGTAGAGCGCGGTGTAGAAGACGCGCTGCTGCGCGGCCGTCCCGCCGCCGATCTGGATCCGGCCGAGCAGGGAGTTCCAGCTGTCGTGCGCGGCCTGCTTGGTCGCGGCGAAGTCGAACGCCGGGATGTCGGCCGCGCGGTTGTCGACCGCGTTCGCCACCGAGACGTAGGAAATGCCGACCTTCGCCTGCACGGTCGGGTTGCTCGTCGTGTCGAACCGGACGTACGCGCTGCCCGGACCGGCGTCCGGCGCGGCCGGCGCGGCCTTGGCCGTCGCGGTGCCGTGCAGCTTCCCGGGCGACGCCTTCGGGGTCACCGCGGGTGCGGCGGCCGTCCCGCTGGTGCTGAACGCCCGGTCGAAGACGACGTCGAAGTACAGCGTGTAGGTGAAGCCCGCGCCGCAGAAGTGCCCGGACGTCACCGACCCGGACACCTCGGTCGGGCTGACCACCGTCCACGTCTGGTTGGACGTGCCGTTCTGGCTGCCGTTGAGCTTGAACTGCAGGTTCGCCTGCGACGTCGCCGGGAACGTGAACTTGCCGATCCCGGACCGCAGCGCCGTGGTCAGCTCGGTCTTGACGCCGTTGCCGAGCCCGGCCGAGTAGTACCCCGGGCTCGCGGACTCGTTGCCGTGGCTGAAGGACACGGTCGCGCCGGTGTTCACCGCGCCGACCGTCGGCAGGATCGGGACGTCGCCGTCGGCGCCGCAGCCCGGGCCGGACAGGTGCGTCAGGCTGAAGCCGGTGACGGACGAGTCGTTGTACTCGTACCCGCCGCCGTCGGGCCGGCTGGGCGTGTCGGGACTCCACTGGACCATGCCGAACGGGACGTCCGCGCCGGGGAAGTCGTCGGCGGCGTTGGACGTGCCGATGAAGGGGTTGACCAGCGACGCCGGATCGGTGACCAGCGCCGCCGCGGACGCGGGGACGGGGACCAGCCCGGCCAGCGCCAGGGCGGTGGCGGCGGAAAGCCGCAGGAGGGTTCGCAAGACCATGTCACTTGTCCTTCGCCGTTGAGCACAAGTAGTTCAGCCTGGTGCGATCCGGAACGGTCCTCGTGCGCTGACACCGTTGTCAACGGTCCGTGGTGATCCTGTCGCGTTCCGGACACGGCCGGGTGAAAGCGATGACTTTTCCCGGCCGCCGCCGTCAGTACTGAAGTCCGCGAACGGTTCAAAGGAGACATCGATGACGAAACTGCTCTACGGCTTCAGCTGCTCGGTCGACGGCTTCATCGCCGGCCCCGGCGGCGACATGTCCTGGCTGACCCCCTACCTCGGCCCGGACCCGCTGGTCGACGAGCTGATCCCGGAGATCGGCGCGCTGCTCGTGGGCCGCCGGACGTACGGCGGCGACGATCCGCACCGCGGCACCGAAGGCGAGGGCAAGGCGTTCGGCGGCGGCTGGGAGGGACCGCAGTTCGTCGTGACCCACCGGCCCGCGGCTCCGGCGCCCGACGTCACGTTCGTCGACAACCTTGTCGACGCGGTCGCCGCGGCGAAGGAGGCCGCGGGCGGGAAGTACGTCAACGTCCTGGGGGCCGACATCGCCCGGCAGTGCCTCGAAGCCGGGGTGCTCGACGAGATCCTGGCGATGCCCGTGCCGGTGCTGCTCGGGGACGGCGTGCGGATGTTCGACCGGCCCGGCGGCAAGCCCGTGGGCCTCGAAGAGCTGCGGCCGCACTGGTACCGGGTGGTCTAGGGGCGCATCCCGAACGACGGGCGGCCGAGCAGCTTCGGCAGCACCGCGTAGGCGTCGGGGACCCAGTCGCACAGGCGGGCGCGGGTTTCGCGCGGGTCAATGACGTCCTCGATCGAGAACCGCTCCGCCGTGCGGAACGGCGAGCGCACCGCGTCCAGGCGGGCGCGGATCTCCTCGATCCGCGCCGCCCGGTCGTCGGCGGCGTCGAGTTCGGCGCGGTAGGCCGCTTCGATGCCGCCCTCGACGGGCAGCGAACCCCAGTCGCCGGACGGCCACGCCCAGCGGCGGACCAGGCGGTGGCGGTTGACCTGGCCCGCGCCGCCGACGCCGAACACGCGCCGGACGATCACCTCGGCCATCGGCACCCGCGCCTGGTAGACCGCCGTCACCGCGCGGGCGCCGTGGCGGATCGCGCCCGCGCGTTCCGCGGCCGCGCCGATCACCATGCCCGCCTGGTCGGTCAGCGACACCAGCGGCAGGTGGAACGTCTCGCACAGGTCGACCAGTCGGGTCATGACGTCGGCGCCCTCCGGCGTCAACGTCGCGCCGCGATACGGGTCGGTGGCCAGCACGCCGACCGGGTGGCCGTTCAGCCGCGCCAGCCCGGCGTAGGCCGAGCCGCCCGACACGGCGTAGTCGAAGACCGAACCTTCGTCGAAGACGCCTTCCAGCAGCGGCCGCAGCCGGTACGGGTGGCGGCGGTTGCGCGGCACCAGCGACAACAGGGCTTCATCGCGCCGGTCCGCCGGGTCCGAAGTGGACCCCACCGGCGGCAGCGCGTCCACAGAGGACGGCAAGTACGACAGGAACCGTTTCGCCACCGAGAAAGCCTCGGCCTCGGACGCGACGATCCGGTCGACCGCGCCGCTGCGCCGGTGGACGTCGGCGCCGCCCAGCTCCTCCTTGGTGAGGTCCTCCCCCGTCGCGTGCTTGACGACCGGCGGCCCGGCGACGAACAGCTGCCCGGCGCCCTCGACCAGGACGTTCAGGTGCGACATGACCGCCCGCGCGGCGCCGAGCCCGGCGACCGGGCCGAGGCAGAGCGCGACCACCGGCACCGTCGAGAGGTTGTCCACCACGAGGTCCCAGCCCGGGTTGACCGGGACGTAGGTGAACCCGTGCTGCTCCAGCATCTTGACGCTGCCGCCGCCCCCGGTGCCTTCGATCAGCCGCACCAGGGGCAGGTCCAGCTCGTTCGCCAGCCGCTCGGCGTGGACCTGCTTCTCCATGATCGCCGCGTCGGCGGCGCCACCGCGGACGGTGAAGTCGTCGCCGCCGATCGCGACGCGCCGGCCGTCGAGCCGGGCGGTGCCGATGACGAAGTTGGCCGGGGTGAAGGCTTCCAGCGTGCCGTCCACATAGGACGCAGTGCCGGCGAGCGCCCCGATTTCGTCGAAGCTGCCGGGGTCGGCCAGGGCCGCGATCCGCTCCCGGACCGTCGAGCGCCCGGCGGCGTGCTGGCGGGCCACCTTCTCCGGCCCGCCCATGCGCTCGGCCAGCTCACGCCGCCGCGCGATCTCGTCGACCTCCGGCTGCCAGCTCATCCGGCTTCGACGGCCGCTTCGACCTTGCGCTGCAGCTTGTTCATCCCGCCGAGCCACCGGTCGGTCTGGGTCGCGCGCGCCGCGTAGTAGTCCGCGACCTCCGGGTGCGGCAGCACGAGGAACTGCTTCGACTCCATCGCCGCGAACAGCGCGTCCGCGACCTGCTCCGGCTCGATCGCCGACGCGCCCATCAGCAGCTGCCCGGCGGTGCCGGTGCTCTCCAGCATCGCGGTGCGCACGCCCTGCGGGCAGATCGCCTGGACGGTGATACCGCGGTGCCGGTAGGTCGCCGACAGCCACTCGGCGAACGCGAGCGCGCCGTGCTTGGTCACCGAGTACGGCGCCGAGCCGAGGCTGGTCAGCAGGCCCGCGGCGGAGACCGTCGCGATGAAGTGGCCTTGGCCGCGCTCGAGCCACGCGGGCAGCAGCAGGTTGGCCGCGCGGACGTGCGCCATGACGTTGACGTCCCAGGTGCGCGCCCAGACCTCCTCGGGGCTTTCCGCGCCGCCGAACGGCGCGATGCCCGCGTTGGCGCAGAAGACGTCGATCTCGCCGAGCGTCTCGCGGGCGCTGTCGATCAGCTTCGCGACACCTTCGGGGCTCGCGACGTCGCCGGCGAAGGCCGTTCCCTTGACCTCGGCGGCGACTTCGGCGGCCTTGTCGCCGTCGAGGTCGGCCACGACGACCTGGGCACCATCCGCGGCGAAGCGGCGGGCCAGCGCGGCACCGATGCCGCCGCCACCCCCGGTGACGACCACGCCGGTCACAGGCCACCGCCCAGGGTGACGCCGCCGTCGAGGACCATCGTCTGGCCGGTGATCCAGCCCGCGTCGTCGGACAGCAGGAACGCGACGGCGCCGGCGATGTCGGCCGGCACGCCGAGGCGCTTCATCGGGTAGGCGGCGGAAACCTCTTCTTCGCGGCCTTCGTAGAGCGCGGTCGCGAACTTCGTCTTGACGACGGCGGGCGCGACGGCGTTGACGCGGATCTTCGGGCCCAGTTCGGCGCCCAGCTCGACGGTCAGCCGGATCAGCGCGGCCTTGCTGACGCCGTACATGCCGATGCCCGGCGAGGCGCCGAGGCCGGCGACGGAAGCGACGTTGACGACCGCGCCGCCGTGCTCCCCCATCCACGCGTCGCGGGCGCGCTTGGTCCAGCCGAGCGGCGCGAGCACGTTGACGCCGAGGATCTTCGCCGCGGCGGCCGGGTCGATGTCCAGGGTGGGCCCGTAGGCGGGGTTGATGCCGGTGTTGTTGACCAGGTAGTCGAGCCGCCCGAAGGTCTCGATCGTCTTGGCGACGGCCTCGTCCTGGTGGTCGGTGTCGTCGGCCTTGCCGGGCACGAACATGGCGACGTCCGGTCCGCCGAGCTCGTTGACGGCCTCTTCGAGCGCCTCGGGCTTGCGCGCGGTGATGCACACCTTGGCCCCGCGCTCGACGAGCGTCTTCGCGATCCCGAGGCCGATGCCCCGGCTGGCCCCGGTGACGATCGCGACGCGATCCTTGAACGAGTTCACGGCAGTGTGTCTCCTTCGCGGTGTGGTACCCGGCACATGCTAAGCGGTCGGTCAGGTGCCCATTATGCGCGCCCGGGCCATCCTCTCAAGCCGACGCGCGTCACACCGGCGGCCGCGCCCGCCACCGCGCCCTTGCCCCTGACACCGGTGTCAGGTTTTAGCGTACGAGGATGACCGAAGTGCACGGAACGCACGATCCTCGCTTCGCCCCCGTCCGCGACGCGCTGCGGCGGAACCTCGCCGCCGGCGAGGAGCTCGGCGCGTCCCTCGTCGTCGACCTCGACGGCGAGCTCGTCGTCGACCTCTGGGGCGGCTTCCGCGACGAAGCACGCACCGCGCCGTGGGAGCGGGACACGATCACCAACGTCTGGTCGACCACCAAGACCGTCGTCAGCCTGGCGGCGCTGGTGCTCGCCGACCGCGGCGAGCTCGACCTCTTCGCGCCGGTCGCGCGGTACTGGCCCGAGTTCGCCGAAAACGGCAAGGAGAACGTCGAAGTCCGGCACCTGCTGTCGCACACGTCCGGGGTGTCCGGGCTGGAGCAGCCGGCCGTGGTCGAGGACCTCTACGACTGGGACAAGACGACGGCCCGGCTCGCGGCGCAGGCGCCGTGGTGGGCACCGGGCACCGCGTCGGGCTACCACGCCACGAACTTCGGCCACCTGGCCGGCGAGGTGATCCGGCGGGTCAGCGGCAAGACCGTCAAGGACTTCGTCGCCGAGGAGCTCGCCGGCCCGCTGGACGCCGACTTCCGGATCGGGGCCGCGGAAGCGGACTGGCCGCGGATCGCGCCGGTCGTGCCGCCCCCGCCGGGGCAGTACGACCTCGAGCCCGGCAGCGTCATGGCCAGGACCCTGACCGGCCCGGCCGTCGACGCGGCCGTCGCCAACACACCGGCGTGGCGCCGCGCGGACCTCGGCGCGGTGAACGGCCACGGCAACGCCCGCTCGGTCGCCCGGCTGCTCTCGGCCCTCGCCCTCGGCGGCACGGCCGGCGGCGTCCGCCTGCTCGGCCCCGACACGATCGACCTCGTCTTCGCCGAACAGGCGAACGGGACCGACCTCGGCCTCGGCATCCCGCTGCGCTGGGGCATCGGCTACGCCCTGCCCCGGCCCGACGCGGTGCCGTGGATCCCGCCGGGCCGCGTCTGCTTCTGGGGCGGCTGGGGCGGTTCGGTGATCATCATGGACCTGGACCGGCGCCTGACGATCTCGTACGTGATGAACAAGATGGCGCCCGGCACCATCGGCTCCGACCGCAGCACGACCTACGTCGACGCGGTCTACGCCGCCCTCGGCTGAGGTGGGTCCGGGTCGCCGGCCGGTCGGGGCACGGCCGGCGACCCGGGTCTCTCAGACGCCGCTGACCTGGCGGATCCAGCTCCGGCCGGCGGCGACGCTGCCGTAGGTGGTGGTGCTGGACCGGTCGCTGGTCGAGCAGACGCCCACCTGCACGCCGTCGTCGAGCATCGGGCCGCCGGAGTCACCGCCGGCCACGGCGCCGTCCGGGGTGTCCGCCGAGATCGCCGGCCCGCCGGAGTAGTCGCTCGCGCCGGTGTCGGAAATCCACACCGACGCCTTCTTCAGCACGCTCGACTGGTGGCTGCCCTCGTCGGTGGACTGGGTCGCGCCCCAGCCGTAGACGGTGGCGCCGTCGCCTTCCTGCGCGTCCGAGGAGCTCGACGCGAGCCGCGCGTACGTGCTGCCGCCGTTGGTGTTCAGCTTGATCAGGGCGAGGTCGCCGCCGGAGTACACGTAGGTCGCCGACGCCTTCGCGTGCACGCCGCCGGAAGCGCTGTTCGAGCCGACGTAGAGGTCGATGTCGGACAGCCGCTGCCCGTTGTTGTCATACATGCAGTGCTTGGCCGTCAGGACCCAGCGCGCGCCGATCAGCGTACTGGTGCAGAAGAACGTGTAACCGTTCGCGTGCCCGTTGAAGCGGGTGATGTAGCCGGGGTTCTGGGCGGTGCTGCCGCCGATGATCGACGGCTGGGCGGCGGGCGAAAGCGGCGTGACGGGCGCACTGGCCGACGCCGGAGCGGCGAGCGCGGCGAGGGCCGCGGCCGAACCGGCGAGCAGGGCGGCGGCGCGGGTGAACCGGCGGGATGACTCACGCATGGGGACTCCTCGGGGGGACCGGTGGGGACTCACCGAACGTAAGCGCGTGGTCCCCCACCGGTAACCGTCCGAAGATCCGAGCCGATCAACGGAACAAGACAGTTCCTTCGACGGGTTGCCCCGCCCGCGGCCGACGTTCGTCGGGTGACAGCGGTGATCCGCGGCTGCTAAACCGAAGGCGTCCGGCACCACCGGACGCCCGTGCCGGCCGCGCGCGATCCGCCTGTCCCGGAATCCCTTGCCCCGCACCGACAGCGAGGATCACCGATGCCGTTGTTCGCGGCGGACTTCGCCGAGCGGGAACTGGCGCGCGCCCTCGCCGCCGGCCCGTTCAGCCGGGCGCTTTCGCTGGCCATCGACCGCAGCGGGCTGGGGCTGGCCCGCCTCCGGGACCGGCTGGCGGGCGCGGGCGTCCCGGTCAGCACCACGACGCTCAGCTACTGGCGCACCGGGCGGACCCGGCCCGAGCGGCCGGACTCGCTGCGGGCGGTGGCGGTGCTGGAGGACGTCCTCGGCGTGCCCGCGCGAGCGCTGACCGAACTGCTGGCCCGCCCCGGCCTCCCGGGCGCGCCGGACCCGGTCCGGTGGGAGCGGTTGTGGGGTCCCCGCAACGGGGTTCTCCCGGCGCTGCGGTCGTTCGAGGCGGCGGAGGAGACGTCCTTGGTGGCGGTCAGCCTGCACGAGCAGCTGCACGTCGGCGCCGACCGGTCGCTGACCCGGCTGCGGGTGCGCGAAGTCGTCCGCGCGGTCGAAGAACCGGTGCAGGCCAAGGTGGTGGTGCTGCGCGGCTGCGTGCCCGGCCACCCGCCCCGGCTGGTGTCGACGCGCTACTGCCGTCCGGTCCGCACCGAGGTGCTGCCGGAGCCGGGGTTCGTGCTCAGCGAACTGGTGCCGAGCCGGTCGCTGGCGGTCGGCGAGACGGCGATCCTCGAGTACGAATTCGCTTACACGGACGGCGTTCCGGACACCAGCTACGACCGCCGGTTCCGCCACCCGGTGGCCGAGCACCTGCTGGAGGTCCACTTCGCCGGCTTGCCGGCGACCTGCCACGGCTACCGGCTCGATTCCCCGGGTGGCCCGGAGCGGGACGTCACGGAGGTCCCGCTGTTCCCGGCCGCGCCGGCGCACCTCTTCACCAGCGGCGGCGGCCCGGGCATCCGGGGCCTGCGGTGGAGCTGGCCGTGACCCCGCTCAGGCTCCCTTCGCGAACTCCGTGATGAGGTCCTGCAGCTTCCCGGGCGTCTCCAGCTGCGGCAGGTGCCCGGCGTCCTCGATCACGACCAGCTTCGCGTCCGGAAGCGCGTCGCTGTAGGCCTTTCCGTGCTCGGGCGGGACGATCCGGTCCGCGGCACCCCACACCACCAGCGCCGGCGCGGCCGCGGCCGGCAGGCGGCCCAGCAGCGTCGGGTCGGTCATCGCCGTGCCGCCGTAGGTCTGCAGCGCCCCGCGGTTGCCGGCCATCGCCGCCTGGCGCTCCGGCGGCAGCTTCGCCGGGTCGATGCGGAACGCGTCCGGGTTCGCGTAGCTCAGGTCGGCGACCTCGTCCATCGTGAGGCTGAAGAAGTCCGCGACCGGCGCTTCCGGGAGGTCCAGGCCGACCGCGTCGACCAGCACCACCCCGGCGACCCGCGGGGAGCCCAGCAGAGCCAGCTCCGCGGTGATCCACCCGCCGATGGAGTTGCCGGCCACCGTGACGCCGGTCAGGTCGAGCTCGGTCAAGAACGCGGAATAGACCCGCGCCAGCCCGCTGATCGTCGTCAGCGGCTCGGGGCGCGGGGTGCCCTCGAACCCGGGGTGGATCGGCACGAGCACCCGGAAGCCGTCCGCGGCGAGGCGCTCGGCGAACCCGGTCACCGACTGGGGACCCGCGCCTCCGTGCAGCAGGAGCAGCGGGCGGCCGGTGCCGTACGCGGTGTAGGTGAGGTCGACCGGACCGAACTCTTCGAGGTCGACGCGCTGGACGTTCGTCATGGGGATTCTCCTGGGGGTTGTCAGTCGGTGACGGGCTCGGTGGCGTAGGCCCGCATGACCTCGGTCACCGCTTCCGGCGTCGGTGGGCGGCCGGCGGCGATCATGTCGCGCAGGTCCCGGAAGTAGTTGACGTACAGGTCCGGGGTGAAGGTGTTGAGCATGACCGCGGGCTCGTCGCCGTGGTTCGCGAAGGTGTGCGGGGCACCCGGCGGCACCATCACGAGCGTGCCCGCCGGCGCGTGGTGCTCCTGCGTGCCGACGGTGAAGGTCACCCGGCCCGACACGACGTAGAAGCCTTCGTCGTGCTGGGCGTGGCGGTGCTGCGGCGGCCCGTCGGTGTGCGGGGCGACGACGATCTCCGCCATGCCGATCCGGTGCTCGGTGGTGCTGCCGTCTTCCAGGATCCGCACCACGGTCGTGCCGATGCTGATCGCCTCGCCGCCATCCGGTCCGACGACCGATACGTCCGCCATGCCGTGCTCCTCGCTCGGGGTTCTGGCCCCAACCTACTTACGAGAGTCAACTCGCGCAAGTACACTCTCACGAGTACGACTGGCGGCCTGGGAGAGAATCGGACGCGGAGATCGGACGAACAGGAGCGGGATGCCCACGACGAGCAAGCGCGAACGGGTCAGCCGGGCGGAGCAGAAGGCGCGGACCCGCGCCGCGATCGTCGACGCGTGCCGCACGCTGATCGCCTCCGGCGGGATGCTGACCATGCCCGAGGTCGCCGAGCTGGCCGGCGTCTCGGAAGCGACCGCGTACCGCCACTTCTCGGAGATCGTGGAGCTGATCAACGCAGCGCTGGTGGGCATGTGGCCGGCTCCGGCCGAGGCGCTCGAACCGGTCGCGGGCAGCACCGACCCGGCGGACCGGCTGGAGTTCGCCACGAACGTCCTGCTGCGGCACGTGGTCGCTTACCAGGGATCCGTCCGCGCGGTCATCGCCGCGACCGTGGTCAACCCGCCGCGCGCGCAGGCCCGGCCCGGCTTCCGGTTCGGGCTCATCGACGAGGCCCTCGACCCGGTCATCCCGGCGGACACGCCGGCCACTGCCCACCGGCTGGCCCAGCTCAAGCAGGACCTCGCGGCCGTCGTCAGCGCCGACGCGTTCTTTTCGCTCACCGACCTCTGCGGCCTGGACACCGAAGCCGCCATCGCGAGCCTTCAGCGCACGGCACGCACCCTGGTGACGGCCGCGCTGCCCGAACTCACGGCCGGCTGACCCGCCGGCGGGCCGCCGCCGACCGGGGCGGCGTCGAGCGCATGTGGTCGCGCACCGGCGCCAGCAACGCCGCCAGGTTCACGACGTCCTCGCGCGACAACGGCTCGAACAGCAGGCCGCTGACCACCTCGACGTGCCCGGGCAGCACGGCGGCGAGCCGCTCGCGGCCCGCGTCGGTGATGGTCACCGTGATGCCGCGCTCGTCGTCCGGCGAAGGGGCACGCACCACCAGCCCCGCCTTCTCGAGCAGGCCCGCCTGGTACGTCAGGCCGCTGCGGCTGTAGACGACGCCGTCGGCCAGGTCGGTCATGCGGTGACTGCCCGAGGGCGAGTCGCCGAGCCGGGCCAGCAGCTGGAACTGCACGTAGCTGAGCTCGCCGGCCTCGCGCAGCTGCTGCTCGACCGCGTGCCGCAGCAGGCTGGTCACCTCGATGAGGTCGAAGTAGGCACCCAGCTGCACGGGGTCGAGCGACGGTCGCGTGTCGGACATGACCGGAGTCTACTGCTTCGAATTCGAAGGTCCCACGGGATCGCGAACCCGGGCACACTGGCGCCATGTCGCTGTCCGAGCTCGGTGCCGCCGTGCGCTGGTTGCGCGAGCACACCGAGCCGGCCGGCGGACCTCAGCCCGGACGGCGGGTCCGCGGCCTGCGCCGGGAGGAGCTCGCCGAGCTGGCCGGGGTGTCCGCGGACTACGTCCGCCGACTGGAGCAGGGGCGCCGCCACCCGTCGGCCGGCGTGGTGACCGCGATCGCGCGCGCGTTGCGGGTCAGCCGGGCGGACTACGAGCGGCTCTGCGCCCTCGCCGGGTACGCCGCGTCCGACGGGCAAGTCCCGCGTGAAGCCGGCGTGGCGGCGATCCGGCTGCTGGAGCGGTTCGGCGACACCCCGGCGTTCCTGACCGACGCGGCGTGGAACGCCATCGCGGTCAACGGCGCGTGGCTGGCACTCGGCGGCGCGGCGTCGGCCGGGGCCCGGGACTGGAACGTCGCGTGGCGCACGTTCTGCGACCCACGACGGGAAATCGCCCGGACCGACGAGCACCAGGCCGGGTTCCGGGCCGCGCTCGCCGCCCGGCTGCGCGACACCTCCCTGCGCTACCCCGCCGACGCGGCGCTCGCCGAGCTCGTCGACGAGCTGCGGAGCACCAGCCGCGCGTTCGACACCTTGTGGCGCAGCCCGAAAACCGTGGCCGCTTATGAGAACCGCGCGGTGTTCCAGACGCCGGACGGCGAGGACATCGCGCTCGACGGCAGCCTGCTCGGGGTGCCCGGGGACGACCTGATGGCGGTGGTCCTCACCCCCGCGCCGGGCTCGGCCGACGCGGCCCGTCTCGGCGAGGTCGTCCGCGCCTCCGACACGCCGGCCGTGCTCAAGGTGGGCCAAACCGGCCCAGGCTGACCGGGCGCGCGACCACGATCCTGAGAGCCGGGTGATCAAGAACCCGGCGGTGAGCGGCATCACTTGCTTCGAATTCGAAGCAGCAGTACTGTGCTCGGCAGTTGCTTCGAATTCGAAGCGTTCCTGAAAGCGAGAAGTCCGATGAAGGCAGTGCGTTTCCACGACTACGGCGACCCCGACGTCCTGCGCTACGAGGACGTGGCGGTGCCCGACCCCGGCGCCGGGCAGGTCCGCGTCCGCGTCGCCGCGACGTCGTTCAACTCCGTCGACGGCAACATCCGCGGCGGCTTCATGCGCGGCCCGATCCCGGTCGAGCTGCCGCACACCCCCGGCCTCGACGTCGCCGGCACGGTCGACGCGCTGGGCGAGGGCGTCGACGGCCTCGCGGTCGGCGACCGGGTCGTCGGCTTCCTGCCGATGGACAAGCCCGGCGCCGCCGCCGAGTACGTCCTCGCGCCGGCCGGCGTCCTGACCGCCGCGCCGAAGGACGTCCCGCTCGCCGACGCCGCCGCCCTGCCCCTGGTCGCGCTGACCGCCTACCAGGCGCTGTTCGAGCACGGGAAGCTGGCCGCCGGCCAGCGCGTGCTGATCAACGGCGCCGGCGGCGCGGTCGGCGGCTACGCGGTCCAGCTGGCCAAGGAGGCCGGGGCCCACGTCATCGCGACGGCCAGCCCGCGCAGCGCCGACGCGGTCAAGTCCGCCGGTGCCGACGAGGTCGTCGACCACACCGCCATCGGCGTGACCGCGGCGGTGAGCGAGCCGGTCGACGTCGCGCTCAACCTCGCGCCGGTCGACCCGGCGGAGCTGGCCGCGCTGGTCACCGTCGTCCGGCCGGGCGGGGTCGTGGTGAACACGACGGTGTGGATGCCCGCGCCGTCCGACGAGGACCGCGGCGTGCGCGGCATCGACCTGTTCGTCCGCAGCGACGCCGGGCAGCTGGCGAAGCTGGTGGCGCTGGTCGACTCCGGCGAGCTGCGCGTCGACGTCGCCGAGCGGGTGCCCCTGGCCGAGCTGGCGGCCCTGCACGCCCGCGCCGCCGAGGGCGCGGTGCACGGCAAGGTCGTCGTGACGGTCTAGTGCGGGTCGGTGCCGTTGAGGGTCGCGACGACCTGGTCGTAGTCGCCGCGGACCTCGCCGTAGCGGAGGAACTTGACCCGCTCGACCTGGATCTCCCGGGCGTCCGGCCGGGTCTCGAGGATGTCCACGACCTCGGCGACGAACTCGCCGAGCGGCATGGCGTGCTCGTTCTCGGCCTGGCCGGGCAGCAGGTCGGTCTGCACCGACGGCGGCACCAGCTCCACGACCTTCACCGAGGTGTCCGCCAGCTGCAGCCGCAGTGATTCGCTCAGCAGGTGGATCGCGGCCTTCGACGCGTTGTAGCTCGGCGTCACCTTCAGCGGGGCGAACGCCAAGCCCGAGGAGACGGTGATGATGGTCGCGTCCGGCCGGGTCCGCAGGTGCTCGACGAACGCGGCGATCAGCCGGATCGGGCCGAGCACGTTGGTCGTCACGACCTCTTCGGCCGACTCGAGGAACGTGTCCGGCTGGTGCCAGTCCTCGACGCGCATGACGCCGGCCATGGTCACGAGCACGTTCAGCTCGGGGTAGCGGGCGAGCACCTCCTTCGCCGCCGCTTGGATGCTCGCGGGGTCGGTGGTGTCGATCCGGACGGTGCCGAGGCCGGGGTGCTCGGCGGCGAGCTTCTCCAGCAGTTCGGTGCGGCGGCCGCCGACGACCACGGTGTTGCCCCGGTCCTTGAGGGCGAGGGCCAAGGCCAGGCCGATGCCGCTGGTCGCGCCGGGGATGAAGAGGGTGTTTCCGGTGATGTCCATGCCCCGACTCTCGCCCGGGCCGGCGGCCGGCGGCAGAGAGCACTCATCGGGGGATCGGCGATCCCTGGTTGCGGCCGCGGCGGGCGCGATACTGGGGGTATGGATCGTGCGGAACTGGCGGCCTTCCTGCGGCGGCGCCGGGAACAGCTGCGTCCCGGGGACGTCGGCCTGCTGCCGGGCGCGCGCCGCCGGACGGCCGGGCTGCGGCGGGAGGAGGTCGCGTCGCTGGCGGCGATGTCGACGGACTACTACACGCGGCTGGAGCAGCAGCGCGGTCCGCAGCCGAGCGAGCAGATGCTGGCCGCGCTGGCCCGCGCGCTGCGCCTGACCGACGCCGAGCGCGACTACCTGTTCGAGGTGGCCGGCCGCACGGCCCCCTCCCCCGCCGCGACGGCGGCGCACGTGGCGCCGGCGTTGCTGCGGGTGCTGGACCGGCTGTCGGACACGCCCGCGCTGATCCTGTCCAACCTCGGCGAGGTCCTGGTGCGCAACCGCCTCGCCGAAGCGCTCTACGGCGGCAAAGCGGAGCACACCGGCCTGGCGCGCAGCGAGATCTACCGCTGGTTCACCGACCCCGACGAGCGCCTGATCTACCCCGAGGGTGACCGCGACCGGCAAAGCCGGGCCCTGGTGGCGAACCTGCGCGCCGCGCACGGCTCGATGGGTCCGCGCTCGCGGGCCGGGGAGCTGGTGCGGGCGCTGATCCGCGAGAGCGACGAGTTCGCGCAGTTGTGGGAGCGGCACGAAGTCGCGAAGCGGTTCGAGGACCACAAGGTGCTCGTGCACCCGCAGCTCGGCGAGATCGAAGTGGACTGCCAGGCGTTGTTCACCGAGGACCAGTCGCAGGCGTTGCTGGTGCTGACGGCGCCGCCGCGCACGGAGGCCTTCGAGAAGCTGCAGTTGCTGGGGGTACTGGGCAACGAGCGGTTCGAGGACGCCGCCTCGTCCTGACCGTCGGAGGTGCGCTCCGCCCGGATCGGCGGAGCGCACCTCCCCCGGTCAGAAGCCCGAGTTGCCCGGTCCCCGGGTGAGGGTGAAGCCGCCCGGGTTGGTCAGGCCGCCCGAGGCCGCGCCCGTGACCGCCGTGTTCGACACCGAGCCCGACCCCGCCGAGCTGAGGTCGATCCCGTACGTGCCGGCCCCGGTGATCGTCACGGCGTCCAGGCTCAGCTGGGTGACCTTCCGGCCGACGACGGCCGCGCCCGGGTCGAGGCGCTCGTCGGAGACCTGCACGGCCTGCCGGGTCGTGTCGGTGATCGTCAGATCCGCTATAACGATCGGCGCGCTGATGTCCTTCGACAGTGCGAAGATCTGCAGCGCCCCGAACGGCTTCTTCCAGTTGGGCTCGTCCCCGCCGGTGCGGGTCAGGGTGTTGCGGCGCACCGCCGTCGTCCCGCTGAACGCCACCGGGTTGAACCGCGTGCTGACGGCGATGCCCGACGACGCCGCGACGGTGTCGCTGACGAGGTTGTCCTCCGCGCGGTTGCCCGTGCCGCCGTAGAGGCCGATGCCGTTGGCCAGCGTCGGCACCTGCACGGTGTTCGCGGTGAACGCGCTGTTCGTCACGGCGTTGCCCTCGGAGTACATCGCCAGGGCGTCGTCGCCGGTGTTGCGCAGCACCGACTGGTCCACGCGGACGTTGTTCGTGACCCCGCCCCCGGCGTGGACGTTCACGCCGTCGGCGTAGGTGTCGCGGATGCGCAGGCCGACGACGTACAGGCCGTCCGTCCCGGAGTCGGCCCACAGCCCGACCTTCGTGTGCTCGATCCAGAGGTTCTGCAGCAGCGATCCGGTGCCGAAGTTGCCTTCCAGCGCGGCGTTCCCGTTGGCGTCGTCCCGGGCGCGGTTGTCGCCGAAGATGGCCAGGTCGGCGATCGTCACGTTCGGTCCGGTGGCGAAGAACCCGCCTTTGAGGCCGGTGCCCTGGAGCACCGACGACCACGGTCCGGCGCCGAAGATCTTCACGTCGGCGACGCTGATCGGCGCGCTGATCCGGAACGTCCCCGCCGGGACGTAGAGCGGCTTGTTCTGCGACCGGGCCGCCGCGATGGCGGAGGTGATCGCGTTCGTCGCGTCGGAGCCGTCGTTCGGCACGGCGCCGTACGAGGTGATCGACAGCGAGCCCGCCGGCGCGGGCGTGGCGGCGGGCGCCTGTTCGGCGTCGACGAGGTCGACGTCGATGGTCGACGCGGCGGCCGAGTCCTTCTGGAGCTTCAGCACGGTGCCGGCCGGGAAGTCCCCGATCGTGGTGCGGACCTCGTCGAAGAACCGGTGCGGCAGCCCCTGCGACGGCGTGTTGGAGAACGGGTAGTCGCCGTAGACCCAGCTGTACTGCGAGGTCAGGGTGAGGTCCTTGACCTTCGTGCCGTTCGCGTAGAGCGCCAGCGGGGCGGTGCTGCCGGTTCCGTCGGCCGAGTCCGGGATCGAGAACCGCACGACGAGCGCGTTGGCCGGTTTCGCCAGGGTGACGGCGACCGACTGGCCGGTGCCGCTCAGCCGCACCGCGCGGCGGCCGCTGGCTTCCGAGGACACCGTCCGGTAGGTGCGATCGGCGGCCGGCGTGGTGGCGCCGCCGGCGAGGGTCCCGGCCTCGGCCTCGTACTCGGTGTACGGGGTGGTCGCGCCTCGGGTCGCGGCCGCCGTCTCGCCGCCGACGGTGACGCTGTCGACGAGCACGTCACCCCCGGTCGCGGACGTGCTCGCGAGGCCGAGCGTGTTCAGCCCCGCCCGCAACGGCACCGGCACGGTCGTGGTGCGCCAGCCGGTCCCCGACGTAAGGGAGACGCTGCCCACGTCCTGCCCGTTGGCCGAGACCGCGAGCACCCGGGTCGCGACGCTGCTGTTGGCGAACCGCACGGTGGCCGTGGCGGTTCCGGCCGAAGCCATCACGACGGTCCGGATCATCCGCGCGCCGACGTGGTCGAAGCCGGAGACGTAACCCGAGCCGTTGTACCCGGAGGTCGCGGTGGCGGCGGTCGCGCCGGACGACAGGAACGCGCCTTCGGCTTCTCCGGGACCGGCCGGGGTGTTAGTGCTCGCCGAGACGGTCAGGTTGTCGAGGTTGACGTTCCCGCTGTCAGTGGTGTCGTAGAGGTAGGCGACGGTGTGAGCGCCCGCGGACAGCGTCACGGTCTCGGTCGCGGTGGCCCAGGTGTCCCAGTTCGCTGTCGTGGGCAACGAGATCTGCCGAACCTTGACGCCGTCCACCAGGAGGGAAAGCGTTTGCGCGACACTGCTTCCGTTGGCGTAGCGCAGGGCGAGGTTCGTGGCACCCGTGGCGGTCACCGAAAAGGTCGTCTTGGCGGTGCCGCGGTTGCCGTCGGTGTACCCGCCGACGAACCCGCTGCCGGTGTAGCCGGCGTGGTCGGCCGCCACAGCCGCGCCCCCCGACAGCGTCGCGGACTCCGCTTCCAGCGCACCCGATTCCGACGTCGAGCCGGTGGTCACGTCGAGGTAGTCGAGGTTGACGTTGCCGTTGTCGGCCGTGCCGAAGGAGTACGCGATGTGGTGGACGCCGGACGACAGCGTGGCGGTCGTGCTTGCCTGGCCCCAGGTGTCCCAGTTCGCCGTGGCGGGCAACGAGATCTGGCGGGTGGCGCCGTCGATCGACACCGACAGTGTCCGGGTCGAGCCGGTGCCGTTGGCGTAACCGAGGACCAGGGTCGTCGAGCCGCCGGTCGAAGTGACCGTGAAGTCGGTCTTGGCGGTGCCGCGGTTGCCGTCGACGTACCCGCCGACGAACCGGCCGCCGCTCGCGCCGGGGTGGTCGCTCTGGGCCACGGCGCCGCCGGACAGCGCAGCCGACTCGGCTTCCAGCCTGGTGGCCGCCGCGGCGGCCGGTGGTGCGGTGGCGAACGACGCGACGACCGCGGTCACCGCGAGAAGCAAGAACGGTTTCTTCATTGAATCGCTCCTGAAAGGGGACTGGTGGGGTCAGCCTTTGACCGCGCCGCTGAGTGCGTCGCCGCGCAGCACCAGGCGCTGGAACACGAGGAACAGGGCCACCGGGATGACCGTGGCGATGGCCAGCGCGGCGAGGAAGACGTCGAGCTCGACGAAGGTCTGCAACGCCGGCAGCCGCACCGACAGCGGCTGCACCGCCGGGTCGGGCAGGACCAGCATCGGCCAGAGGAAGTCCTTCCAGGACGCGATGACGGCGAACACCGAGACCACGCCGAGGATCGGTTTCGACATCGGCAGCACGACCGAGACGAAGATACGCACCGGTCCGGCGCCGTCCACCCGGGCCGCTTCGAACACCTCACGCGGCAGGTTCGCGAAGAACCGTTGCACGAGGACGACGTTGAACGCGTTGGCCCCGGACGGCAGCCACACCGCCCAGAACGTGTTGATCAGCGACAGGTCGACCATGCTCAGGTACAGCGGCACGAGCAACACGACCGACGGGACGAACAGCGTCGCCAGCACGATCGCGGTGACCACCTTGTGGTAGCGCGGTTTCAGCACGGCGAGGGCGTACCCGGTGGTCGTGGCGACGAGCAGCTGGACCAGCCACGCGCCGAGCGCCACCCAGATCGTGTTGAGGAAGTACTTGCCGACTTCGACGCGGGTCCACGCCGTCGCCAGGTTGGCGAAGTCGAGGCCGTTCGGCCACAGCGCGAGCGGGTTGCGCAGGGTGTCCTGCGTGGGCGTGACCGCCGCCTTGGCCAGCCACAGCAGCGGGCCGAGACCGGCCGCGAACAACGCGGCCAGCAACGCGCCTTGCAGGGTCCGGGTGAGCCGCCGGACGCCCGGGCGGCGCCATTCCGTCGGGGCGATCAGCCCGCGGTCGCTCATGACGTGCTCCAGGACCGGGTCAGCCGCAGGAACACGGCGGAGAACACCGCGAGGGTCCCGGCGAGCAGGACGCTGAGTGCCGTGGCCGCGCCGTAGTCGCCGCCGAGGCTGTCGGCGAAGGCGTAGTTGTAGATGAGCAGCAGGATCGTCGTGGTCGCGTGCGCCGGGCCGCCGCCGGTGAACAGGAACGGCTCGAGGAACACCTGCGTGGTGCCGATGATCTGCAGGATGAACGTCGTCAGCAGCACCCCGCGCAGGTGCGGGAGGGTGACGTGCCGGACCTTGCCGCGGATGCCGGCGCCGTCGAGTTCGGCGGCTTCGTACAGCTCCGGCGGGACGCTGGTGAGCGCGGCGAGGTAGATGATCACGGTGCTGCCCGCCGCGGCCCACGTCGCTTCGATGACGAGTGACCCCATCGCGGTCGACGCGGACTGCAGCCACGGCACCGGGCCGACGCCGACCAGGCCGAGGATCTTGTTGAACAGGCCGTCCGGGCCGGCGTCGTAGAACACCTTCCACAGCAGCACGGCCACCACCGGCGGGATCACCACCGGCAGGTAGGCCAGCGCGCTGAACAGGCCGCGCGCCTTCCGGACCTCGCTCATCAGGACGGCCAGCGCGAGCGGGACCGGGTAGCCGATCAGCAGCGCCAGCAGGGCGAACAGGCCGGTGTTGCCGACGGCGGTCCAGAACATCGGGTCGCTCAGCACGGTCCGGTAGTTGTCCAGGCCGACGAACTCCGGCGCGGTGACGAGGTTCGTCCGCTGGAAGCTCATCAGGGCGGACTCGCCGATGGGCAGCCAGGCGAAGAGCCCGAAGACGAACAACGCCGGCAGGAGGAACAGCACCGGGGCGAGGCCGCCGCGGCGCGCCCACCGCAGCGGCGTCCGCCGGGGCCGGCCGGCGCGCTCCCGGGCCGGCGCGGGCGTCTTGATCCGGGGTGGCGCCGCGGTCGTCACGACCGGTCCAGCAGAGCCTGGGCCTGGGTCTGGGCGTCCGCGAGCAGCGCGTTGACGTCGGCACCCCGGTCGGTGAGGACCTTCTGGACCACGGTGTCCAGCACGCCGTAGACCTTCTGGGTCGCGCGGGTGGGCTCGGGCAGCAGCGGCTGGTCGAACATCTTGGTGGTGTAGGGCGTCATCTGCGGCAGCGGGACGTTGACGTACTGGCCGATCCACCGCAGCCGCTCGTCGTAGGTCGCCTTGTCGAACACCGGCAGCTCGGGCGAGCCGACCGCCTGCTTGGCGTCCGCGTCGGTCTTCGCGTCGGCCTGCGCCGCGGCCTGGTCGGTCAGCTTGCGCAGGTAGTAGAAGTCGATCCACTTCACCGCGGCCGATTGGGTCTTCTTCGACGCCTTGACGTTCACGACGGCCAGGGTGCCGCCGCCGAGGGCGCCGGCGTCCGGGCCGGTGAGCGGCAGCGCGGTCACGCCGTAGTCGGCGGGTTTGATCGCGTTCTGGGCCAGGAGGTCCTTGTAGTTGCCGCCGCCGGAGACGTACATGCCGATCCGGCCGGCGGCGAAGTCCTGGTTGATGCCGTTCCAGTCGTAGAGGAAGTTCGCGCCCATGCTGTTGTCGTCCCAGCGCATCGCGCGCAGGTTCTGCAGCACCTGCCGCAGCTGCGGAGTGTCGAGGGTGGCGGTGGCCTTGCCGCCGTCGAGCTTCTCGGTGCGGCCGCCGAACGCGTAGTCCTGGGTGACGAGGATCCAGCCGCCGGTGTTGTCCTTGGTCATCTGGGCGTAGCCGGCGGCGCCGGTGCGCTCGGCGATCCGCTTCGCATCGGCGCGCACTTCGTCCCAAGTGGACGGTGGCCGGTCCGGGTCGAGGCCCGCTTGTTCGAACAGCGTGCGGTTGTAGTGCAACGCCTGCGTGTAAGCCGCGATCGGGATCGCTTCCTGCTTGCCCGACGCGTCCTGGCCCGTCTTCGCGACCTCGGGGTTGAACTTCCCCGCGTAGGGCAGCTGGGCGACGTCGCCGCTGATGTCGGCGATCTGGTGGCGCTCGATCAGGCCGCGCCCGTCGGTGAACGGGACGGTGACGACGTCCGGCAGCGTGCCGCCGGCCAGCTGCGCCGTGAACTTGGTCGGGTCCCACTTGAACTCCTGGACGACCAGGTCGATCCCGGGGTTCGCCTGCTCGAACTGCGCGACGCGGGCGTTGAACGCGTCGACGGCGCTCTTGTCCTGGCCGGGCTCGAGGGCGACCTTGACGACGGTCTTCCCGTCGGCGGTGGTGTCCCCGCCGCTGTCGGTGCCGCAGGCCGCGAGCACCGTCAGGCCGAGTGCGGCGGTGAGGACGGTGGCGAAGGTTTTCGAGGACATCCTTGTCCCTCCTTAGTTCCGAAGGCGCAGCCAGACGGCGGTGTCGGCGGGCAGCAGCCCGCGGTCGAGCGCGCCGCTGCTCAGCAGGACCTCTGCCTCCGGCAGCGGCTGGGGTTCGGCGGTGAAGTTGACCAGGCAGGCGAAGTCGTCGCCGCGGTGGAAACCGAGCACGCCCTCGGGGGTGTCCAGCCAGGCGAACTCCTCGCCGGTCAGCGCCGGGGTCGTGCGGCGCAGTTCGAGGGCAGCGCGGTAGAGCGTCAGCATCGACGTCGGCGATTTCTCCTGGCTCTGCACCGAAAGCCCGGCCCACTCCGGCGGCTGGGGCAGCCACGCCGTCGCGTGAGGGTCGACGCTGAAGCCGTGGGTGGCGCCGGATTCGTTCCACGGCAACGGGACGCGGCAGCCGTCGCGGCCGGGGTCGGTGCCCCCGGTGCGGTGGAAGACCGGGTCCTGGCGGGCTTCGGCCGGCAGATCGTCCACTTCGGGCAGCCCGAGCTCGTCACCCTGGTAGATGTAGAGGGATCCGGGCAGGGCCGCGGACAGCAGTGCCGCGGCGCGCGCCCGGCGGTGGCCGAGCGCGAGGTCCGTCGGGACGTCGAACGTGCGGGCGTGCAGGAACGAGCTGTCCTCGCGGCCGTAGCGGGTGACGGGCCGGGTGACGTCGTGGTTGGACAGCACCCACGTCGGCGCCGCCTGGACCGGCCGGTGGCTGGCGAGGGTCTCGGTGATCGACTCCCGCAGCTGCCCGGCGTCCCACGGGCGGCGCATGAAGTCGAAGTTGAAGGCGCTGTGCATCTCGTCCGGGCGCAGGTAGCGGGCGAACCGGGCCGCGTCGTCCAGCCACACTTCGCCGATCAGCACGCGCTTTTCGGGGTAGGAGTCGGCGACGGCGCGCCAGGAGCGGTAGATCTGGTGCACCTCGTCGCGGTCGACGAACGGGTGCGGACCCCCTTCGTCCAGCTCCGGCAGCGCGGGGTCCTTGACCGGCATGGTCGCGGAGTCGATCCGCACGCCGGCGACGCCGCGGTCGAACCAGAAGCACAGGACGTCCTCGTGCTCGCGCCGCACCTCCGGGTGGCTCCAGTTGAGGTCGGGCTGCTCCGAGGCGAACAGGTGCAGGTACCACTCCCCCGGCCGGCCGTCCGGTTCCGTCACCCGGGTCCAGGCCGGGCCGCCGAACGTCGAGGGCCAGTCGGTCGGCGGCAGCTCGCCGCCTTCGCCCCGGCCCTCGCGGAACCAGAACCGTTGCCGCTGCGGTGATCCCGGCCCGGCGGCCACCGCTTCGGTGAACCACGCGTGCCGGTCCGAGACGTGGTTCGGGACGACGTCCACAATGGTCCGGATGCCGTGCTCGCGCGCCTCGGAGATGAGCGCTTCGGCCTCGGCGAGCGTGCCGAAGGCGGGGTCGATCGCCCGGTAGTCGGCGACGTCGTACCCGCCGTCGGCCAGCGGCGAGGCGTACCACGGCGTGAACCACAGGGCGTCGACGCCGAGCGAGGCCAGGTACGGCAGGCGGGACCGGACGCCGGCGAGGTCGCCGGTGCCGTCGCCGTCGCCGTCGGCGAAGCTGCGCGGGTAAACCTGGTACACGACGGCGGTGCGCCACCACCGGTCCCGGGTGGTGTCCGGCGGCGCGGCCACGGTCGGTGAGCTGAGGGTCGTCAACGGTCCCCCTTGAAGGGTTTAGCGCTATACCTGATGGCAGGACGGTAATGTGCGCTTGATACGCTGTCAACACTCGAGCCGGGAAGGACGGTGCGCGTGCGGGTCACACTGCGAGAGGTCGCCGAAGAGGCGGGCGTCAGCATGATGACCGTGTCGAACGTGATGAACGGCAAGGCGGCGCGGGTGTCGGCCGCCACCCGCGAGCGCGTGCACCGGATCGCCGCGGACATGGGGTACGTGCCGAGCGCGTCGGCCCGCAGCCTGGCGAGCAGCTCGTCGAAGCTGATCGGCCTGCTGGTCCCCGCGGCCGACGACGACAGCCTGATGATCAGCCCCCACCACATGGCGATCGCCGGCCACGTCGAGCGGGCGCTGCGCAAGTCGGGCTACCACTTGCTGCTCCGCGGCATCGCGCGGCTGGAGGAGGTGACCGAGGCGCTGCATTCGTGGAGCCTCGACGGCGCGATCCTGCTGGGGTTCGTGGACGAGCAGATCGACAAGCTGACGAAAGCGACGGCGGGCCCGGTCCCGATGGTGGCGATCGACAGCTACTCCCGCAACCGCCTCACGACGGGCCCCCGTTCGGATGACTTCGTCGGCGCGCGCCTGGCCGCCGCGCACCTTCTCTCACTGGGTCACCGGGAGATCGTGTTCGCGGGTCCGTCGTTCGGCCGGGCCGGGGTGGTCCACGAGCGGTTCGAGGGCTTCCGCGCGGCGTTCACCGAGGCGGGGGTCACCTGGGACCCGTCCCTGGTCGAGGTCGTCAACACGACGCACGCCGAGGGGGTCGAGTGCGGTTCGACGCTGCTCCGGCGGCACCCGACGGCCACGGCGGTGTTCGCGACGGCGGACATCCTGGCGGTCGGGATCATGGAGGGCCTGACCGCGGCGGGCGCGGTGATCCCCCGGGACGTCTCGGTGGTCGGCTTCGACGACCTGGAGTTCAGCGAGTACGTGACACCGAAGCTGACGACGGTCGCCCAGGACATCGGCCGCAAGGGCGCGACGGCGGTGGCGATGCTGGTGGAGGCGATCGAGCAGCGGACCCGGCCGCGCCGTCCGGTCACCTTGGACGTCAGCCTCACCGTCCGCGACTCGACCGCCCCACCGTCCGAACGTCGTTGACGCGCCGGCCGGGCCGCCGCTAGCTCCGGGTCCACTGCTGGGAGCCGCCGGCCACGCAGGTCTGCAGGGTCACCGGCGTGCTGTTCGCCGTGCCGCCGCTCGGGGCGAGGCACAGTCCGGACGCGACTCCGGTGATCGTGCCGTCGGTGTTGGTGGTCCACTGCTGGTTGGCGCCGCCCGTGCAGTCCCAGATGATCGCCCGGGTGCCGGGGGTGGTGGCGGCGCCTTCGGCGTCGAGGCACTTGCCGCCGTACACCAGCAGCTGCTTGCCGGACGTCAGCGTCCACTGCTGGTTGCTCCCGCCGTTGCAGTCCCACAGCGCCACCTGGGTGCCGTTGGCCTGCGACACGTTCGGGACGTCGAGGCAGCGGCCCGAACCGGTGTTGCGCAGCACCGACGTCGACCCGCCACCCGAGCCCGTCACGGCCAGGTTGTCGAACTGGGCGGTCTCCCCCTGGCTGGTGCCGATGCCGACCTGGCCGGCCGCGAAGGTGGTGTCGGTGACCGTCCCGAGCACGACGCCGTCGGCCGAAGCGGTGATGGTGCTGCCGGAGAAGCCCAGCGCCAGCTTGTGCCACCGGTTGGTGCCCAGCGCGGCCGTCGTGCCGCTGCGCAGCGTCGTGACCTGCTGGCTGGTGTTGTTGCGCTGGATCGACCACGCGCCGGTGTCGCTGATCCGCAGGTAGTACGCGTTGACCGCGCCCTGGTTGCCCGTGTCCTGCGAGCCGACGCGGCCGAGCAGCTGGACGTACCCCGGCTTTTCCAGCAGCACGTCCACGTTGACCGTGTAGGTGCTCCAGGCGACGTTGCCCAGCAACGCGTACGGATCGGTCGTCTTCTTCCACGGGATCGCCTTCTGGGGCGCGGCTTGGCGCACGCAGGTGCCGGCGCGCCCGGCGCCGCAGGACGACGTCTCGAACGCGCCCTCCATGTCCATCAGGTACTTGGCTTCCTTGCCGGTCGCGTAGCCGTCGAAGTCGTCGCTGTAGGGCAGGTTCAGCGAACCCTGGGACGGGCCGGCCGCGGTGCCCTTGCCCTGCCCGGTGGTCGTCGTGACCGTGTACAGGTAGCCGGGCTGGGCGGTCAGGGAGAACGCGCCGCCGGACGGCGTGATGTCGGCCGTGTGCACGAAGTGGTCGGCCGGGTTGTTCGAGTTCAGGTTGGTCGCCCACACGTGAACCTGGCCGGTGGACAGCCCGCCGGTGGTCGTGAAGTTCAGCGTCTGGGCCGAAGTGGCGTCCATCGTCTCGATGATCGTGCTGTGGTCACCGGTGTTCGGGGACCTCAAGGACACGTAGCTGCCGTTGGCGCGGTTGCCGCCGAGGTACCCGCTCGAGGCGTCGAGGTACTTCCAGCCGGGCGCGGTGAACTGCGTGGTGTGCGCCAGCGCCCACGTGTCCTTGCCGACCGAGTAGGAGCCCGACCACGGCTGGTTGGCCAGCACCAGCCCGACGGTCGGCCACGGGATGTTCGGCGTGGTGGCGGCGATGAGGTCCCAGTTGAGGTACGCGGTCATCTTGCCGTCGAGGTAGACGCGGTTGATGCCGCGGGCCAGCGGCTTGGCGCCGTCGTTGTAGTCCTGCGAACCGTTCTCGCTGGACCACAGCGTTTTACCCGTGTTCGTGACGCTGGACGGGACGCTGCACGACGTCTGCGCGCTGAGGTAGCCGCACGTGTAGTGGGCGCTGAGCACGTCGGTCGCGGTGCGGTAGGCCGTGTTCGTCGAGATCGCGCTCGCGGGCCCCCAGTCCCCCGGCCACGAGTCGCCGGAGATGAGCTTGACGGCGTTGTACCCGTTGGCGTTGAGCGCGTTGCGGATCGTAACGGTCCAGTCGGCGCTCCACTGCTTCTCGTTCTGGACGGTCGTGAGGTAGTCGATGGTCAGCCCGTGCTGCTTCGCGCACCCGAGCCACGAAAGGTAGTAATCGGTCAGGTCGTTGGAGAAGAACGTGCCGTTGCCGATCCAGCCCGGCGCGCCCCACGGCAGGCCCACGAGCTTGATGCCGGGGTTGCGCGCCTTGGCCTGCTCCATGATCCACCACTCGTACCCGCGGTTGCAGTCGAGATCACCGCGGAAGTGCGCGTGGCTGGGTTCCGCGCCGCTGGTGGAGTTGGTGTCCCCGCCCATCTCCACCTTGAGGATCTGCAGGGCGGCGCCGTACCCCGGCTTGAAGAGGTAGTCGAGGATCTGGCCGCGCTGGGGCTCGGGGTAGTCGATCAGCAGGCGGCTGTTGCCGCCCCCGCCGCTGACCGCGCCGACGCCGTCGAACGTCCGGCCGGCCGAACCGCCGTCGAGCGTGATCGAGGTGGCGGCCTGGGCCGGCGCGGTGCCGGCCGCGACGCCGGCGGCCACGAGGACGGTGGCGACCACCGCGGCTCGCACCCGCCGCAGCAGGGTTCGGGGCATGGCAGCTCTCTCTTCCGGCGAAGGGGTTCAGACGGCCGTGACGGTCCACTGGTTGTTGGTGCTGCCGTTCGGGGCCCACAGGACCACCGCCGAGCCGGACGTGGCGTTGCCCGCGCCGTCGAGCGCGGTGCCGGTGGCCCGGTTGACGATCTGGTAGCGGCCGTTGCCCAGCGAGGCCAGGCGCCACTGCTGGTTGTCGCTCCCGGTCCACGCGGCCTGCACGGCGTTGACGCCGTTGCCGGTGCGGCCGCCGCTGTCGGCGACCATGCCGTTGGTGCGGTTGACGATCCGGTGGTAGCCGGTGCCGAGGTCCACCAGCTGCCACTGCAGGTTCGCCGAGCCGTCGTAGGACCACTGCTTGAGCACCGACCCGGCCGCGACGTTCCCGCCGCTGTCGAGCGCCAGACCGGTCGTGACGTTGGCGATCCGCACCCAGCTCGTGGGAACCGGGCCCGAGCCCAGCGCGGGGATCTGGCCGGCGAACGCCAGCTTCACCACGTACGCCGGCGCGCTGAACGGCGCGGTGGCCGACGGCATCCGGATGTGCAGCCCGGAACCGTCCTGGGTGCGGTCGGGCAGGTCGGTGTACGACCCGGCGGTGGAACCGAGCAGCTGCACGGTCTTCAGCGTGCCGAGGTCGATCCGGCCCGAGCCGAGCGTCGTGATGTCCAGCGTGCCGCCCGGCCAGCCCAGGACCGTGGCGTAGAGGACGGTGTTGTCCTTGCCGCGGGTGAACCGGATGTCGCGGTTGGTGCCCTCGCGCGGCGTGGTGAACGAGCCACCGCCCATCTGCGTCGGGCCCTCGCCGAAGGCCGACCACGCGCGGGTGGCGTAGATCGACTCGCCGAAGCGGCCGAGGTAGTCGCCGATGCCGAGCAGGATGGTCCGCTGCCCGGACGGGATCGTGCCGTCGGCCATCGGCGCGATGTTGAGCAGCATGGTGCCGTTCTTGCTGACGCGGTCGATCAGCGCGTGCAGCATCGCCTTCATCGAGTAGTAGCCGATGCCGGTCGTGTAGCACCAGCTGGAGCTGGAAATGCTGTCGTCGGTCAGCCAGTACGGGTTCTGGATGTCGCCGGGCCCGCCGCGCTCGAAGTCGAAGACCTCGCCCCGGTTGTCGAACCCGTCCTTGTAGGTGGCGACGACGTCCTTGTTCCAGGCGACGGCCTTGTTGTAGTAGTGCGCCAGGAAGTCCAGCCGCCGGGACTCGTCGACGTGGGACAGGTTGAAGTCCTGCCAGAGCAGGTCCGGCTGGTAGCCGTCGACGACCTCGGCCAGCTTGTCGTACCAGAGCTGGTTTTCCGCGGCCGAGCCCAGCTGGCCGTACAGCTTGCGCAGGCTCGCGTCCGACTGCGCCGGCACGTGGTCGTAGTAGCCGGTGAAGTGGTAGGCGTGGTGCAGCGACACCATGAACTTCAGGCCGCGGGCCCGGATCGCGTCGGCGTGCAGCCGCACGAGGTCCAGCCGCGGTCCTTTGGCGACCGAGTTCCATTCGTTGACGGCGCTGTTCCACATCGAGAAGCCGTCGTGGTGCTCGGCGACCGGCCCGGCGAACTTCGCGCCGGCGTCGGCGAACAGCTGCGCCCACTCCGCCGGGTCGAAGTTCCCGCCCGCGGACTTGAGCTTCGGCGCGAACTGCACCCAGTTGCCCGCCTTGTCGCGCGCCCCGTTGACGAAGTTGTGGTACGGCCACGCCGACGGGTCGCCGTACACGGCCTTGTGGTGGTTGTTCTCGCTGGACCCGCCGATGTACATGTTCCGGGGGTACCACTCGTTGCCGAACGCCGGCACGCTGAAGACGCCCCAGTGGAAGTAGATGCCGAACTTGGCGTCCTGGAACCACTCCGCGGCGGGCGGGTGCTGGTCGACCGACGACCACGCGGGCGTGTAGCTGCCGGGTCCCGCGGTGGCCGACGCGGTCCCGGCGCGCAGGAGACCGGCCGCCGCCGCGCCGCCGACCGTGAACAAGCCCAGTGCTGTGCGACGGCTGAACTCGGTCATGTCGGGAAAGCCTCCTCGGCTCCGGATTGCGTTAGCGCTAACACGATCTGTCTAGGCTCGGGCATTGCCGACGGTCAAGCCTTTGCCGGGCACGGAATCGGGGAATATCCGGAAATCCCAGCGTGAACCATCCGCGCGAGGGTGTAACTTTCACGCCCTGCGGCGACTGCTTGTGAGCGTGAACATCGCCGTGCCACACTGCTCCTCGCCTGGCCTCGGAGCGCGAGCAACGGTGACCACCATCGAAGGAGCACCCGTGAAAGCCGCCACCCTCGTCGTCGTGCTGCTGTGCGCTCTCGGGCTGTTCCCGGCCCCGGCCGTGGCGGACAACCCGATCGTCCAGACCATCTACACCGCCGACCCGGCACCGCTGGTGTACAACGGCCGCGTCTACCTCTACACCGGGCACGACGAGGACGGCTCGACGAACTACACCATGAAGGAATGGCGGGTGTGGTCCTCGGCGGACATGGTGAACTGGACCGACCACGGATCGCCGTTGAACCTCGCCAGTTTCAGCTGGGCGAGCGCGAACGCCTGGGCGGGCCAGACGGTCTACCGGAACGGCAAGTTCTACTGGTACGTCCCGATGACGGTCCGGGCGACCGGCGCGATGGCCATCGGCGTCGCCGTGTCGACCAGCCCGACCGGGCCGTTCAGCGACGCACTCGGGCACCCGCTCGTCGCCAACGGCGAATTCGACCCGACGGTGTTCATCGACGACAACGGGCAGGCCTACCTGTACTGGGGCAACCCGCACCTGTGGTACGTGAAGCTGAACCCCGACATGATCTCCTACTCCGGCGCGGTGACCCAGATCCCGCTCACCACCGCCGGGTTCGGCACGCGCACGGGGAACGCGAGCCGGCCGACGCTGTTCGAGGAAGGCCCCTGGGTCTACAAGCGCAACGGCTTGTACTACAACGTCTTCGCGGCGAGGTGCTGCTCCGAGTTCATCGCGTATTCGACCGCGCCCGGCCCCACCGGGCCGTGGACCTACCGCGGGACGGTGATGCCGACCCAGGGCGCCAGTTTCACCAACCACCCGGGGTTGATCGACTTCAACGGGAACTCCTACTTCTTCTACCACAACGGCGCTTTGCCGGGCGGCAGCGGCTACACGCGTTCGGTGGCCGTGGAGAAGTTCACCTACAACGCCGACGGCTCCATCCCGACGATCACCATGACCACCACCGGCGCGCCGCAGGTGGGCACGTTGAACCCGTACACGCGGCAGGAAGCCGAGACGATCGCCTGGGAGTCGGGCGTCGAGACCGAGCCGTCCAGCGAGGGCGGGATGAACGTCGGCTACCTCGAGAACGGCGACTGGATCAAGGTCAAGGGCGCCGCTTTCGGTTCCGGCGCCCGGTCTTTCACCGCGCGAGTCGCCTCCGCGGCGGCCGGCGGGCGGATCGAGCTGCGGCTGGACAGCACCGGCGGCCCCCTTGTCGGCACCTGCACCGTCGGGGGCACCGGTGGCTGGCAGACCTGGACGAGCGTGTCCTGCCCGGTGTCCGGAGCCACCGGGACGCACGACCTGTACCTCCGGTTCACCGGCGGCAGCGGCTACCTGTTCAACGTGAACTGGTGGCAGTTCGCGGCCTGACGACTTCGGGAAAGGGGCGACGATGCCCGTTCGACCGCGTCACCTGCTCACCGCCGCGGCCACCGCACTGGCCGTGCTCACCGTGCCGACGACCGGCGTCGCCGCGCCCGGCAGCCCGGCGCTCACCCCGCCACTGGGCTGGAACAGCTGGAACAGCTTCGGCTGCGGCGTCAGCGAAACCGCGATCCGCCAGGCGGCCGACGCGATGGTCTCGTCCGGGATGAAGGACGCGGGCTACCAGTACGTCGTCGTCGACGACTGCTGGTTCGACCCGCAACGCGACTCCCAAGGCGCGTTGCGCGCCAGCTCGTCGAAGTTCCCGAGCGGGATGAAGGCCTTGGGCGACTACATCCACAGCCGGGGCCTGAAGTTCGGCATCTACCAGGTGCCGACCGACCGCACCTGCGCCCAGCGCACCGGCACCTACCCCGGCTCGACCGGCAGCGCCGGGCACGAGGTCCAGGACGCCGGGACGTTCGCTTCCTGGGGCGTCGACTACCTCAAGTACGACTGGTGCTCCCCCGCCGGCACGCGCGACGAGCAGGTCGCCCGGTTCACGGTGATGCGCGACGCGCTGCGCGCCACCGGCCGCCCGATCGTCTACAGCATCAACCCCAACAGCTACCACGCCATCACCGGCGACAAGTACGACTGGGGCCAGGTCGCCGACCTCTGGCGCACCACCGAGGACCTCCTCGACATCTGGCAGAACGGCAACACCAACAGCTACCCGATGGGCGTGGGCAACGTCCTCGACGTCACCGCCCCGCTCGCCGCCCAGGCCGGCCCGGGGCACTGGAACGACCCGGACATGCTCGTGGTCGGACGGCCCGGGCTGACGCTGACCGAGTCCCGCGCCCACTTCGCCCTGTGGGCCCTCATGGCCGCGCCGCTGATGGCGGGCAACGACATCCGTACGATGTCCGCCGACATCAGCGCCGTGCTCCGCAACCCGCGGCTGCTGGCGGTCGACCAGGACCGGCTCGGCGCGGGTGGCCGCCGGGTGCGCGACGACGGCGACGTCGAGGTGTTCGCCAAGCCGCTGGCCGACGGGTCGGTCGCGGTCGGGCTGCTCAACCGCGGCGGAGGGACCACGACCGTGAGCACGACCGCGGCGCAGATCGGGCTGGCCGGCTCGGCGTTCACCCTGACCGACCTGTGGACGGGCGCGACGTCGACGACCGGCGGCGCGATCAGCGCGAGCGTGCCCGCGCACGGCGTCGCGGCGTACCGGGTGTCCGGCGGTTCCCCGCGAGCGGCCACGACGTCCCGCCTGCGCGGCACGGCATCCGGGCGCTGCCTCGACGTCGACAACGCCTCGACGGCCGCCGGGGCGGGCACGCTGATCTGGGACTGCCAGACCGCGGCTAACCAGCTGTGGACCACTTGGGACAACGGCGAGATCCGGGTGTTCGGCGACAAGTGCCTCAGCGGTGCCACGAGCGGGGCCCGGGTGACGAGCATGCCGTGCACAGGGCAGGACGACCAGAGGTGGACGTTCGCCGCGGACGGTTCGGTGCGCAACGTCCGTTCCGGACTGTGCCTGGACGCCGAAGGGGCAGCCACGGCCAACGGGACCCACGCGATCCTGTGGTCCTGCAACGGCCAGCCGAACCAGCGCTGGAGCCGCGCCTGATCCGCACGGTGACCAGCCGAACGCCCGAGCCGTCCTCCGATGGGATGGCTCGGGCGTTTCGCTTTCCTCCGATGGCTATCGCAGCCTCGGCGGTCGCGGCCCACGGATCACCCTCGGCGGGCCAGCCGAAGCCGATGACTTAGGGGTCAGTCAGAATGAGTCGGCGTGTCTTCTTGCCAGGACTGCAGCCCTTTCCAGAATCTTGGTGTGCGTGAGGAGGTTCTGACTGACCAGCTGTGGCAGCGGCTCGAGCCGCTCCTTCCCGAGCACCCAGGGCGTTTCCGCTACCCGGGCCGCAAGCGCGCCGACGACCGTGCCGGTCAGCCGTCGCCAGCAGGAGGCGCCGAACAGCGCGGTGGGAAGGCGGTTCCAGTCGATGCCGGTGCCGGACTGCTGGACCTCTCCGCCGCGCTGGTCGACTCCACCCACCTGCGGGCCCTCAAAGGGGGAGAACGCCGGCCCCAGCCCGGTCGACCGGCGCAAGCTTGGCTACGAGCACCACCTGATCACCGACGCCCACGGCCCCCGCTCGCTGTCACGCTCACCGGCGGCCCATCGCGATGAAGTCACCCAACTGATTTCCCTGCTCGACGCCATCCCGTCGATCCGGGGCGTGGTCGGCAAGACACGGCGCCGACCACGGCTCCGGCCTCGGCACCATCCGCTGGCCCGTCGAACGCACCTTCGCCTGGCTCAAGAACTTCCGCGCCTACGCATCCGCACCGAACGACGAGCCGAGTGCACCAAGCCATCCTCAGCCTCGCCTGCTCCGTGATCTGCCTCCGCGAACTCATTCTGAACTGACCCCTTACGCAGCCCCCGGCACCCGCCACCTCCCGACCACCCACCCGGCGAGACAGCCGGACGCCCGAGCCGTCCACCAGCGGCTCGGGCGTCCGGTTCTCCCCGGCGGGTGGCCTCAGCGGTAGCCGGCCGCGACGATGTTCGCCTGGACCGCGTTCTCCGTCGCGTCGGACGGATAGCCCGCGACCATCGCCCCTTCGTAGAACGTTCCCGCGCTCAGGTTCGCGCCGCCGCCCGGCTTGCAGCAGTCGCCGCCGCTGCCCAGGACGATCGCTCCCTGCTTCTTCATCGGGCTGTACCCGCTCGGGAGCCCGCCGTCCCACAGCGTCGTGAGGCCGCCGGACTGGGCGTCGCTGCCCTTGAGCGCGAACCGGGACGTCCCGTTGTTCTTCAGCACCGCCGTGACGAACTTGCTGCCGAACGCCCGCTGGTTCGGGTTCCACGTCTGGCTGCCGCCGGGGTAGAGCCCCCACTCGAGGTCGGCCTGCACCCACGGCCCGGTTCCGGAGCAGCCGCCGAACCAGCACTCCTTGCCGAAGTTGATCGCGTCCATGGCGCCGGCCGCGTCGGCCTTGCGGGTCGTTTCGCTGTTGCCGTAGTCGAAGCAGCAGCCGCTGTTGACGTGCGTCCCGCTGGTCACCATGTACATGCCCTCGGGCGCGCTGCCGGTGGGCACGCCGGTCAGGTGACCGTCGCGCCAGTAGCTGTTGCCCGGGTTGATGTACAGCGAATACGCCTTGCTGCCGCCGACCGCGAGCGACTCCGTGGTCGCCTTCGCGGGGCTGCTCTGGCTGGAACCCGGCACCACGCTCGACCCTTGGTACCACAGGTCGTTCCCGCGCCCGGACTGGTCGTAGACCACCGTGATGACGCAGGAAGTGCCGCTGCAGAAAGAGTCCTGGGCCGTGGCGTCCGCGACGCCGCCCGCCGTCAGGACGCCGACGTTGCGGGTCGCGTTGTCGGACGCGCGCCGGACCTGGTACAGGCTCCCGTTGTAGGACCCGTACAGCGCGCGGACCGTGCTGTGCGCGGCGACGCACGGCGTGCCCCCCGACGCGTAGATGTCGCACGGGCCCGTGCCGGACGGCGGGGTGGTGGTCCCGCTCGTCCACCGCTGGTTGCTCTGGCCGTGGCACGTCCACAGGATGACCGCGGTGCCGTTGGCCGTCCCGGCGCCGTTCACGTCGAGGCACAGCCCGGACTGGACGCCGGTGATCGTCCCGTCGGCGTTCTGCCGCCACTGCTGGTTCGCCCCGCCGGTGCAGGACCAGATGATCACCTCCGTCCCGGGCGCCGTCCGGTTGCCGTAGGCGTCCACGCACCGCGTCCCGTTCAGCGTCCGCAGCTCGCCGGCGCCGGTGAACTCGAAGGCCTGGCTCGCCTGGCCGGTGCAGTCCCGGATCTCCAGCGCCGTGCCCGGGGTGTCGACGCCGCCCGTCACGTTCAGGCACCGGCCCGACGCCGCGCTCGTGAGCGACGCCGGCGCCGCGGCCGCCGGTACCGCGCCGGCCAGTGCGGCCGCCACCAGGGCGGCGAGGACCAGCACGGCCCGCACCGGGTTGACTCGAGTGGTCACGAATCCTCCTTCGGGCACCGCGGCGCGCCGCAGCGCCATTGTTAGCGCTAACACTTAAGTGGTGAGGTGTCCCGTTCATCCGGAAATGCGGGCGACGAGCTCGGTGTCGAGCACCGCGCAGCGGGGCCCGGCCGAGCCGCCGAGCATCGCGAGCAGCTCGCCCGTCATCCGGGCGCCCATCTCTTCGATCGGCTGGCGGACGGTGGTGAGCGGCGGGTCCGTGCGCCGGCCGATCGGCAGGTCGTCGAACCCGATGACGGCCACGTCGCCGGGCACCCGGCGGCCCGCGCGGCGCAGCGCCCGCATCGCGCCGACCGCCATCATGTCCGACGCGGCGAAGATGGCGTCGACGTTCGGCCGGCGGTCCAGCAGGCGGGCGGTGGCGTGCTCGCCGGAGGCCTGGCCGAAGTCCCCGAACACCACCAGCCCCCGGTCGCCGTGCCCGGCGCCCGCCACCGCCTGCCGGTAGCCGAGCAGCCGGTCCACGCCGGCGGTCATGTCCTGGGGCCCGGCGATGGTCGCCACCGTGCGCCGGCCCGCGTCCAGGAAGCGCTGGGTGGCCCGCTGGGCGCCGCCGCGGTTGTCCACGTCGACGTAGGAGTACCGGCCGGGTTCCCGGCCGCAGACCGGACGGCCGCCGAACACCACCGGGATGCCGAGCCAGCCCAGGTCGAGCGGGCGGCGGCCGTGCATCCCGATGACCAGGGCGCCGTCGACGTGGCCGCCGTCGAGGAACCGGACGACCGGGGCCTGGTAGTCCTCCGTCGCCGGCACGGTGAGCAGCACCAGCTGCAGGCCGACGCCGGTCAGCGCCTTGCCGGCTCCGGCGGCGATGCGGGCGAAGTAGGGATCGGCGAACAGCCGCGGGACTTCTTCGCACACCACCATGGCGACCGAGCCGGTGGGCCCGGCCGCCGCCCGCGCGGCCCGCTGGCGGGCGTAGCCCAGCTCCGACATCGCCGACTCGACCTGCTTGCGCGTTTTCGGCCGGACGCGGGGAAAGCCGTTGAGCACGCGGGACGCGGTGGCGGTCGACACCCCGGCCGCCCGCGCGACGTCGGCGAGGGTCGGACGGAGTTCGGGTGACTCGACGGAGGACACGTTCGCTCTCCCAAGACGTCGTTGTCTTCGTGGGCTCGCTCGAGGATAGCGCCGGATCCGGGCCGCCTCAGGCGCGCTGGATCCGGAACCGCTGGTTGGCGGCACCGGTGTACGTCCACTGGGACACCCGCGCGCCGTCGGCGCTCGAGGCTTCCCAGACGTCCATCGCCAGGCCGCTCAGCCGGTTGACCAGGCTGACCACGCCGCCGCCCTGGTCGGTGACCCGCCACTGCTGCGCGGGGGCGCCGGAGTCGGGTTGCTGCGTGATGTCCGCGCCGGTGGCGGAACCGGCCACCTGGAGCACCAGGCCGCTGTGCCGGGCCCGGATCCGGTAGTAGCCGTCGCCGGAGTCGAGGAAGTCGAACTGCTGGTTTTGGCCACCGGTGGCCGTCCACTGCTGCAGCGGGGCACCGGCGGCGGTGGAGACGCCGCTGATGTCCAGGAGCTTGCCGCTGTGCTCGGCCGCCAGGGTGTAGTTCACGCCGACCTGCACCGGCGACCCGGACGGCGGGGTCGGCGAACCGAACTGCGTGATGAACTTCCACACCTCGCCCGAGGTCCAGGTCTGCCAGCCGCTGCAGGCGCACCCGTCGCGCGGGCCGGGGTCGTGGCCGCCATCGAACGCGGCCCAGACCACCGGGTAGCCGGCCCGGCAGCCGGAGTAGGCGGTGACGATGTGGGTGTGGCTCCCGCTCGCGGGTTCCGGCGGGTTCTGCGGGGTGCACCCGTTGTTGCGGACGAACTGGTCACGCAGCGACCGTCCGGACGCGATGGGCAGGACGTTGTCCCCGATGCCGTGCATGCCGATGTAGGCGACGGGCTGGGTGCCGCCGCTGCACCCGCTGAGGTTCGCCCCGGAGTAGACGGCGACCGCGCGGAACACCGTCGGCCGCGCGCAGGCCAGCGCGTAGCTCATCGCGGCGCCGTAGCTGAAGCCGCCCGCGAAGACCTGCGAAGTGTCGACGCACAACGCCGCCTCGAGCTGCCTCAGCAGGTCGTCGACGAACGTCACGTCCTGGCCGCCGGGGTTGGCCCAGCCGTTGCCGTTGCCCTGGGGCGCCACGAAGATCGTGCTGTTGCCCGCGCTGTCCGCGAGCCGCCGGAGCCCGTAGTACGACCAGTTGTAGCCGTCGGTCCCACCGGAGTCGACGTCGTTGGCCGTGCCGCCGCGCCAGTGCAGCCCGACGAACAGCCGGTACGGGTGGCTGTTGTCGTAGTTCGCCGGCACCCGCAGGATGTAGCTGCGGTTCTGGCCGCCGCTGGAGATCGTGTGGTTGCCGCTCGCCAGGCCGGGCGCGGTCCCGCAGCCCGCGGTGCCCGCGGCGGCCACCGACGGCGACGGCCCGCCGGCGACGGCGGCTTGGGCGGTGCCGATCCCGGGCGTCGCCAGCAGCGCCCCGATCGCGACGGACGTGAACAGCCGTCTGAACCTCATCACGGAAGCTCCTTCCACCGGTCAGTTCCGGGTCCATTGCTGGGTGGCCGCGTGGGTGCAGGTCCCCAGCCGCACGGCGGTGCCGTTGCCGGTCGCGCCCGCGAGTTCCAGGCAGAGCCCCGACTGCGTCGCGGTGACCGAGCCGTCGGAGCCGATCCGCCACTGCTGGTTGGCCCCGCCGTGGCACGCCCAGATGATCGCGGCCGTGCCGGGCGTGGTCCCGGCGCCTTCGGCGTCCAGGCAGCGCAGCGAGCCGCCGGAGTAGACGGTCAGCTCCCCGGCGGCGGTGGCCGTCCACGTCTGGTTCCCGCCGCCGTGGCAGTCCCAGATCTGCGTCCGGGTGCCCTGGGTGGTCGACTGGCCCGGCACGTCCAGGCACCGGCCCGCGGCCACCGAACGCACCGGCGCGCCGGTGGTCCCGCTCGCGCCGCTGTCGAGACCGAGGAAGGAAATCGCGTACGCGAGCATTCCCGCCTGCGGCAGGGTGTGGCCGGTGCCCGCGATCGTGATGCCCTCGACGGGGGCCTGGGTCCCGGTGCCGCCGTAGCGGTTCCGGGTCCACGACGACTGCGGGTGGTCGGTGGCCGACGGCGTCTGGCCCAGCCCGCGCAGCGCGGTCCACTGCTTGATCTCTTCGCCGTAGTTCGGGTACGCCAGCGTGGTGTCCTGGTCGCCGTGCCACAGCTGCATCCGGGGGTAGGCGCCGGTGTAGCCGGGGTACATCGCGTGCGCCTGGTCGGCCCACTGCTGCGCGGACTTGATGACGTTCCCGCCCGCGCACTGGCTGTTCCAGAGCGAACCGTCGGTGGTGGCGAAGCACCCGGCGGGCACCCCGGAGAACGCGGCACCGGCGGCGAAGACGTCGGGGTATTCGGCGGCCAGGACGTTGGTCATCATGGCGCCCGAGGAGAAGCCGCTGACCACGATCCGGCCCGGATCGACGTTGTAGTGCTGGCGGGTCCAGGCCACCATCGCCATGATGCCGGTGGTGTCGCTGCCGCCGTCGCGGGTGAGGCCCGCTTTCGTGGACACGTCGAAGCAATGGCCGTCCCGGGTCGCCTCGGGGACGACGATCACGTAGCCGTAGCGGTCGGCCGCCGTCGCGTAGTCGTGCCCGTTGCCGTTGAAGATCGCGCTCGCCGACCCGCCGCAGTAGTGCACCAGCACGAGCAGGGCCGGCTTGGGCGCCACGTTGTCCGGCACGTACAGGTACATGCCGAGGTTGGTCGGGTTGGCGCCGAACCCGGTGACGCGGGTCAACGCGGCGGCCGCGGCCGGCCGGGCGGTCGCGAACACCACCGCGAGGGGCAGCAGGAGGAGGAAGACGAGCAGACGTTTCACCGCAGGCTCCATCGCCGGTCGGCCTGGCCCCCGCGGGACCACGGGAACCCGGTACTGGTGTTCGCGCTAACATTCGACCGTTGACCGGGTTGCCCGGTGCGGCCGGAGTCGTCCACTGTGGACAGGACGTGCGGGAGGGCCGCGCGCAGAGTACGGGACAGCGTCGTCACGGGTACTCCTCTTCGGGAGCGCAAGGAGCGCGCGGGGTGCGCGCTGCGAAACCGCCCGGTTACCGACCGAACGGACTCCAGCCAAGATAGGAGCCGCCGGTGGCAAAGGTCAATCCATCGTGAAAATTACCCACCGGCACCGGATCCCCGCCCGGAGTCCACAAAGGAATGAACTCACGGCGGGCTTCCCGGGCCGGGCCCGGGGAGTCCGCGGTGAGCTCATCGGCCGAAGACGCGGCGCTGGATCTCCCGGCGGTAGTCCTCCAAGGTGTTGTCGAGGTGCACGGCGACCGCGGCGGCCGCCGCGTCCGGATCGCCGTCGCGGATCGCCCGGTGGATCGCGGCGTGTTCGTCGATCGCGCCCGCCGCGTGCCCGCCGACCGTGCCGGACATCCCGATGGCGTTCGACTGGCGCTGCAGGCGGCGGGCTTCGCGCACGGACGCCACGAGGAACTGGTTGTGCGACGCGGTGGCGATCCCGAGGTGGAAGTCGTCGTCGCCGCGGTCGAACAGCGCGGACCGGCCGGTCAGGTGCCCTTGGCGGCAGGTCTCGGCGGCGGTCTCGATCGCGCGCAGCTCCGCCGGGGTGGCGTTGACCGCCGCCAGCCGGGCGGCGGCGGTCTCCTGGACCCGGCGGAACTCGAACAGCATGTAGACGTGGTCGAGGTCGGTGGGCAGGAAGAAGCCGCCCCAGCGCGAAGCGCCGAGCATGCCCTCGTCGTCGGACACATACAGCCCCCGCCCCTTGTGCGCACGTACCCGGCCGATCGCCGAGAGGATCTTGACGGCCTCCCGCACGACGGTCCGGCTGGTCCCCATCCGCGCCGCCAGCTCGACCTCCGTCGGCATCCGGTCACCGGGCCTCAGCCCCAGCTCGGCGATCAGCTGCAGGATCTGCTCGGCCACCAGTTCGTAGCCGGGCCGGTACGGGGCCGGCAGCGCGGTCTTCTCATCACCGGTCACCCGATGAGTATGACTCAAGGGGCGCCGGCCAGTGACCATACCTCGGGGCCCCGCACTCCGGTCAACACTCGCGAGCCCGGCGTGAAATTTACATGCATCCCCGCAGTTGGACGCGGTGAAAGCCGCTCGGTTCGCGTCCTCGCTTGACGCGATTCGGCTCATGGCCCCATATGAGTCCGACACATCCGCCGCGGTCCGCGGGCCGGAACCACAGCGAAGTGGGGTAGCCGATGAGGGGTCGACCACGCGGCACGCGGCCGCGCACCGGATCCGTGACCGCCGCGCTCGCCGCCGCCCTCGTGGTGAGCGCGCTCGCCGCGCCGCCCGCCCACGCCGCGGCCGTCACCATCGCCGTGGCCCCGGGCGGCGACGACGCCAACCCCGGCACCCCCGAGCAGCCCGTCGCCACCCCGGCCAAGGCGCAGCAGCTGGCCCGTGCCCAGTCGGGCGCCGGTGACGTGGTCGTGCAGCTCGCCGGCGGCACCTACCGGCTCGCCGCCCCGCTGACGTTCACCAGCGCCGACTCCGGGCAGAACGGCCACACCGTCACCTGGCAGGCCGCGGCCGGCCAGACGCCGATCCTGTCCGGCGGCTCTTCGGTCACCGGCTGGACGGTGCAGGACGCGAACCAGAACATCTGGGTGGCGTCCGTGCCGCAGGGGTCCGACTCCCGGCAGCTGTTCGTCGACGGCGCATTGGCGCCACGCGCGTCGATCCCGATCTCGCGCGGCGACGTGCAGGTCACGACGTCCGGCCTGACCATCGTCAACTCCGCGCTGAACTACCTCGCCACGCTGCCGCGGCAGAACCGGATCGAGGTGGAGAGCCAGAACTCCTTCACCGACCGGTACTCCCCCGTCGACCACGTCAGCGGCACGTCGATCGTCATGCAGCAACCCGCGTGGAACAACAACAACTGGGGCTACGACACCCTCGCCAAGCCCTTCGGCGGTGGCCAGCTGTACCTGGAGAACTCCTACTCGTTCCTGAAGAACGCCGGCCAGTGGTACCTGGACCCGCAGGCCGGCAAGCTCTACTACAAGGCCCCCGGCGGGTGGGTCCCCGGCAGCCACGACGTCGAGCTGCCGCGGCTGACGTCGCTCCTGCGGATCAGCGGCAGCTACGACAACCCGGTGCGGGGCCTCACCTTCAAGGGCCTGCACTTCGAGCACACGACGTGGCTCACGCCGGGCACCTCGGCCGGCTACGCGAACCAGCAGAGCGGCACGTTCCTCGCGGCCGCGGCGCCGATGCCGGGTGACTTCCTCGGCTCGTGCCAGTCGGGCTGCCCGCTGTTCGAGGGCGCGCGCAACAGCTGGGCGCAGGCCCCGGCCGCCGTCCAGGTCTCGGCCGCCACCGGGATCACGTTCAGCGGCAACACCTTCACCCACCTCGGGCAGGTGGCGCTGGGCATCGGCAACGACGCCGACGCGCACGCGTCCGGGGTCGGTCTCGGGGCGTCGTCGATCACCGTGGACCACAACACCTTCACCGAGGACTCCGGCGCCGGCATCGTCGTCGGCGGCGTGCGGCCCGACGCCCACCACCCGTCGAACGCGGCGATGACCGACCGGGACATCACGCTGTCGGACAACACGGTGAGCCGGGTCGCGCTGGACTACCGGGAAATGGCCGGCATCCTGTCGACGTACGTCACGCACGCCGTGATCACGCACAACGACGTGGCGAACCTGACCTACGACGGGATCGACGTCGGCTGGGGCTGGGGCGCGAACGACCCGGGCGGCAGCCAGGACTACCGCAACCGCGGCCTGTACGACTACCAGCCCGTGTACTCCACCGCGACGACGTTGCGGGACACCGTCGTCAGCTACAACCGGGTGCACGGCACGAAGAAGCTCATGCACGACGGCGGGAGCATCTACAACCTGTCCGCGAACCCCGGCAGCTCCATCGACCACAACCACGTCTACGACAACAACCGCACGGTCGGCCTTTACCTGGACGAAGGTTCGCGGTACGTGAGCCTGTCGGCCAACGTGATCCAGGACTCCGGGGTCTGGGCCTTCACCAACGCCAGTGGCAGCAACAACACCGACGACAGCACCTTCAGCGGCAACTGGTACAACGGCGGCGCGACCAACGTCGCCACCGGGCCGCCGCACAACAACGTGCTGAGCGGCAACGTCCAGGTGAGCGGCACCAGCTGGCCGTCGGACGCCCAGCAGGTCATCGCCGCCGTGGGCCCGCGCGGTACCGGTCCGGCCGCGAGCCCGGTGCGCGCGGCCGGGGCGGGCAAGTGCCTGGACGTCAACGGCGTGAGCACCACGCCCGGTGCCCAGGTGCAGATCTGGGACTGCAACGGCGGCCCCAACCAGTCCTGGACCCGGACCACCGCGGGCGAGCTGACCGTCTACAGCGGCGACAGCACCCGCTGCCTGGACGCGTCCGGGCAGGGCACCACCCCGGGCACCAAGGTCGTCGTCTGGACCTGCAACGGCGGCGCCAACCAGCGCTGGCAGGTCACGCCGGCCGGCGCCGTCACCGGTGTCCAATCCGGACTGTGCCTGGACGTGACCGACGGCGGGACCGCCAACGGCACCGCCGTCCGGCTCTGGACCTGCACCGGGCAAGCCAACCAGAAGTGGACCTTCGGCTGACCGATCGAGGAGTTTCCATGAGAATCCGGTTCATCGCGGCCGCGACGGCCCTGTTCCTGAGCGCGTTGCTCCCCGGCACCCCGGCGGCCGCCGAATCCAACGGCGGGGTCCGGGTCATGCCGCTGGGCGACTCCATCACCGAGGGCACCCAGGTCCCCGGCGGGTACCGGATCGGGCTGTGGCAGCGCCTGAGCGCGGGCGGCTACCGCGTCGACTTCACCGGCTCGCAGTACAACGGCCCGGCCACCCTCGGCGACCACGACCACGAGGGCCACCCGGGCTGGCGCATCGACCAGATCGACGCGAACGTCGTCACCTGGCTGCGCAACACCGGCTCGCACACGGTCCTGCTGCACATCGGCACCAACGACATCCTGCAGAACTACGACGTCGGCCGCGCACCCGCCCGGCTGTCCGGGCTGATCGACCACATCACCGCGACCACGCCGGACGCCGAAGTCTTCGTCGCCACGATCATCCCGCTCGCCAACTCCGGCCAGGAGTCCGCGGCCCGCACGTTCAACTCAGCGATCCCGGGGATCGTGCAGAGCAACCAGAACGCGGGGAAGCATGTGCACCTGGTGGACATGCACTCCGCGCTGACCACCGGCGACCTGACCGACGGTGTCCACCCCACGGCCACCGGGTACGACAAGATGGCCGCCACCTGGTTCGCCGCGCTGCAGTCGGTGCCCGGGAGCATCGGCACCCCGGGGACGTCCACCGCGCGGCAGATCGTCGGCGCGCAGTCGGGCCGGTGCGTGGACGCCGCGACCGCGGCCAACGGCACCCAGGTGCGGCTGCAGGACTGCGGCGGGCAGGCCGGCCAGGCGTGGACCCGGGCGGGCCAGGAGCTGACCGTCGGCGGGACCAAGTGCCTCGACGCGTCCGGCCACGGGACGGCCAACGGCACGCCGGTGATCGTCTGGGACTGCCACGGCCAGGCCAACCAGCAGTGGACCGTCACCTCGAACGGCACGATCACCGGCGTCCAGTCGGGGCTCTGCCTCGACGCGTACGGGCAGGGCACCGCCAACGGCACCCAGCTGGTCCTGTGGACCTGCAGCGGGCAGGCGAACCAGCAGTGGACGCTGCGCTAGGAGGCGACGAGATGGCCCGAGTGCTCGTGCTGACCGGTGACGCCGCGTTCGCCGACGGACCCGATGTCGTCGACGGTGCGATGTCCTGCCGCGGCGGGCCGGACCTGCCGGCGACGACAACTGCCTCACCCCAAGGAACTCAGGTCGGGAGAACGTCATGACGAAAAGAAGAATCAGCCGCAGGATCCGGTTTCTGGTCGCGGTGCTCACCGCCGCGGCGACCGTGGTGGTGACGGTGACGCTGGGCGCCGGCCCGGCCGCGGCCGACGTCACCGGCGCCCTGCGCGGTGTCGGTTCGGGCCGCTGCCTGGACGTCCCGAACGCGAGCCAGACCGACGGCACCTTGCTGCAGATCTACGACTGCTCGGGCGGCGCGAACCAGCAGTGGACATCGACGGCGAGCGGTCTGCTGACCGTCTACGGCGGCAAGTGCCTCGACGTGCCCGGCAGCGCGACCACCGCGGGCACCCGCGTGCAGATCTGGACCTGCCACGGCGGCGCCAACCAGCAATGGCGGGTCAACGCCGACGGCACGATCGTCGGGGTGCAGTCCGGGCTCTGCTTGGACGTCACCGGCGCCGCGACGGCCAACGGCACCACCGTGGCACTCTGGACGTGCAACGGCGGCAGCAACCAGAAGTGGACCGGCCTGTCGAGCACACCGACGACCACGACCACGACCGGCGGCAGCAGTTGCTCACTGCCCTCGACCTACCGCTGGTCGTCGACAGGTGTGCTGGCCACGCCCAAGAACGGGTGGGTGTCGCTGAAGGACTTCACGAACGTCGTCTACAACGGCAAGCACCTCGTCTACGCGTCGAACGTCTCGGGGTCGTCGTACGGCTCCATGGCCTTCACGCCCTTCACCAACTGGTCTGACATGGCCTCTGCGGGCCAGACCGGGATGAGCCAGTCCACGGTGGCGCCCACGCTGTTCTACTTCGCGCCGAAGAACATCTGGGTGCTGGCCTACCAGTGGGGCGCGTGGCCGTTCATCTACCGCACCTCGAGCGACCCCACCAACCCCAACGGCTGGTCGTCGCCGCAGCCGCTGTTCACCGGCAGTATTTCCGGTTCCGGTACCGGCCCGATCGACCAGACGCTGATCGCGGACGGCTCGAACATGTACCTGTTCTTCGCCGGGGACAACGGCAAGATCTACCGCGCGAGCATGCCCATCGGAAACTTCCCCGGCAGCTTCGGCTCGAACTACACCACGGTGATGAGCGATTCGACGAACAACCTGTTCGAGGCGGTCCAGGTCTACAAAATCCAAGGCCAGAACCAATACCTGATGATCGTCGAAGCCATCGGCGCGAACGGCCGCTACTTCCGTTCCTTCACGGCCAACAGCCTGAGCGGATCCTGGACGCCGCAAGCCAACAGCGAAAGCAACCCGTTCGCGGGCAAGGCCAACAGCGGCGCGAGCTGGACGAACGACATCAGCCATGGCGACCTGGTCCGCTCCAACCCGGACCAGACCATGACCGTCGACCCCTGCAACCTCCAACTCCTCTACCAAGGCAAAGACCCCAACGCCGGCGGAGCCTACGACCAGCTCCCCTGGCGGCCGGGCGTACTGACGCTGCAGCGGTAACCGGCGCCGAGGAGGGAACCCCAGTCGTCCACCGGCTGGGGTTTCTTCCTTCCGGACAGGGGTTTTCCCGGCTAGGCTCGGTCCCGGACCGATCGGAAACTCCGACCGGCGCGGTCAGCGCGGACCCGAGGGAGCCATCGACGTGGTCGAAACGCCCGACATCGTTCGCCCGCCCGCCGAGCTCAGCGCGGCCCTCGCGGCCATCGGCAGCGCGACCGCCAGCGGTGAGCTCAGCCGGATGGGCATTCGCAGCGCCTTCATCCGCGGCCCCGTTTCGGTGACCCCCGGCGTGCGCGTCGCCGGACCCGCGCTGACGCTGCAGTTCCTGCCCAAGCGGGAGGACCTCTACCCCGTCGACGAGTACGAGGAGCCGGAAAAGCAGCTGCACCGGCACGTCATGTACCACACGCGGCCCGGCGACATGATCGTCGTCGACGCGCGCGGGGACATGGAAAGCGGTGTCTTCGGCGAAATGATGCTGACCTACTTCAAGGGCCGCGGCGGCGCCGGCGTCGTGGTCGACGGGTGCCTGCGCGATACCCCCGAGGCCAAGAAGCTCGGCCTCGGGCTGTGGATCCGGGGCGCCACGCCGAACTTCCACGCCCAGACCGGCATCGTCCCGGTCGCCGTCAACGTGCCCGTGGCGTGCGGTGGCACGGTCGTCGAGCCGGGCGACATCGTCGTCGCCGACGACGACGGGGCGGTCGTGGTGCCGGTCAAGCTCGCCCCCGCCCTGGTGGCCCACGCGCAGGAACACGCGGAGTGGGAGGAGTTCTCCCGGATCCGCCTGGCCGAGGGCGGCGACCTGCGGCGGTACTACCCGCTCTCGGACGAAGCCCGGCCCGAGTACGAGCGGTGGCGCGCCGACCAGGGCCACGCCTAGCTCCACAGCCGGTCGTGGCTCGATTCGGTGTCCCAGTGCGTCGTCTCGGCGAAGAACACCGGGTCGCGCGGGTCGAGGTGGCGGCGCAGCAGGTCCTCGTCGAGGTCGCCGAACCCCAGGCCCGGGGTGTCCGGCACGGTGATGTGGCCGTCCCGGATCAGCGGGCGGGGCAAGCCGGTGACGAGGTCGCTCCAGAACTCCACGTCGGCCGCGTGGTGTTCGAGCGCCAGGAAGTTCTCCGTGGCGGCGGCCAGGTGCACGCACGCCATCGTCGCGATCGGCGACGCCGCCAGGTGCAGCGCCATCGGGATCCCGCGCTCCTGCGCGTAGTCGCCGAGCCGCTTGGTCTCCGCGATCCCACCCGCCGTCGCCGGGTCGGGGTGCACGACGCGGATGGCGCCCGCGTCCAGCAGCGGCCGGAAGCCGTCGAGCAGGTAGATGTCCTCCCCCGTGCACGTCGGGACGGCGACGGCCGCGGTCAGCCGGCGCCACTGGTCGGTCAGCTGCCACGGGATCAGGTCCTCGATCCACGCCAAGGTAAAGGGCTCCAGCGCGCGGCCGATCCGGATGCACGAGTCGAGGGCGATGTGGCCGAAGTGGTCGGCGGCGAGCGCGACGTCGTAGCCGACGACGGACCGGACGATGTCCACATAGGACACCAGGTGGTCGACCCCCTGCGCGGTGATCTGGATACCGGTGAACGGGTGCATCGTCGACCGGTCCTCCCGGGCTCCCGGCGGCGCGATCAGCGCCCCCGGGATGTCCCACAGCAGGTCGATGCCCACGTCCATCTTCAGCATCGTGAACCCGCGCAGCTTGCGCTCCAGCAGCCGGGCGCCCATCGCGTGCGGGTCCGGCAGCGACGGCGTGTCCGCGTAGCAGCGGATCTCGTCCCGGAACCGGCCCCCGATCAGCGCGTACGCGGGCACGCCGTACGCCTTGCCGGCCAGGTCCATCAGCGCCATCTCGACGCCGGAGACCCCGCCGCCCTGGCGGCCATGGTGCCCGAACTGCTTGATCTTGCGGAAGATCTTGTCGACGTTGCAGGGGTTCTCGCCGACGAGCCGGCTCTTGAGCACCAGCGCGTAGGTGGCGCTGGCCTGGTCGCGCACCTCCCCGTAGCCGACCAGCCCCTGGTTGGTGTCGATCCGGATGATCGACGAGCGGAACGGCACCCCGTCCACAGTGGCCACCCGCAGGTCGGTGATGCGCAGGTCGCTCGGCCGCGACGCCGTCGAGACGTGCTCCTCCGTGATCGCGCTCATCCCTTCACCGCGCCCGCGGTGAGGCCCTCGGTCAGGAACCGCTGCCCGAACCCGTACATCAGCACGACCGGGATGCTGACCAGCAGCGAGGCCGCGGCCAGCTGCCCCTGCGGCACGACGTCGCCGAAGATCATCGACTGCATGCCGACCGGCAGGGTCTTGTTCTCGTCCTTGGTGATGAACACGAAGGCGAACAGGAACTCGTTCCACGCGTTGGTGAGCGTGAACAGCGCGACCGCGAGCAGGCCCGGCTTGGCCAGCGGCAGCACGATCCGGCGGAACGCCCCGAACCGCGTGCAGCCGTCGACCAGCGCGGCTTCTTCGAGGTCGGCCGGGATCGACTTGAAGTAGCCGACGAGCAGCCAGGTCGCGAACGGCAGCGTGAACGTCGGGTAGGCGAGCACGAGCGACCACAACGAGTCGTTCAACCCGATCCCGCTCATCAGCTGGTACAGCGGGATGAACAGCAGCGCGCCCGGCATCACGTAGGTGAGCAGGATCGTCACCGTGAAGCTCTCCGAACCCCGGAACTTCAGCCGCGCCAGCGCGTAGCCGGCCAGCGCCGCGCAGACCAGGGCGATCGCGGTCGACGCCACCGACACCAGGATCGTGTTGACGTACCAGGTGCCGAACGCCCGGCCGGTGAACAGGTTCGTGAACTGCTCGGTGCTCCACGGGGTCGGCCAGAGGTCGTCGGTGCGCGCGACGATCTGGTCGTCGGACTTGAACGCGGTGATCGTCATCCAGTAGATCGGGGCGAGCACGAAGCCCAGCAGCCCCACCAGCGCGACCCCCGAGCCGGTACCGCCGACCACACGGGCGGCCAGCCGTTTGCTCCGCGCGGCGAGCGCGGAGACCACCCGGCCGACGACGGCCGCGAGCACCACGAACACGCCCAGCACGAGCGCGGCCTTCCAGACGATGTGCGGCGACGCCCAGACCAGCACGAGCACCGCGGCCACGACGATCACCCACGGCAGCGCCCGGCGCTGGGCGGGAGTCAGCTTCCGGCGCCCCAGGTCGGCCGCGCCGGGCTGGTCGCTGCGTCGCATCATCCGCACGAGGATCACCACGAGCACGGCGATGACCGGCAGCATCACCAGCGTGACCGCGGCGCCCGCGCCCAGCTGCAGCTGCTGGATGGCCTTCGAGTAGGCCACCATCACGTACGGAGCCGTGGCGTCCCCCGGCCCGCCCTGGGTCATCAGCCAGATCAGGTCGAAGTTGTTGAACGTCCAGATCGACGACAGCAGCACCGTCACGATCATCACGGGACGCAGCCCCGGCAGCGTGATGTGCACGAAGCGCTGCCACGGCGAAGCGCCGTCCACCATCGCCGCCTCGTGGAGGTTGCCGTCGATGGCCTTGAGCCCGGCGAGGAACGTCACCGTGAAGAACGGGATGCCCTTCCAGACGTTGACCAGGATGACCGCCGGCATCGCGAGCGCGGGGTCGGACAGCCACTCCGCGGGCCACTTGTCGACGAGCCCGATCGCGGCGAGGCCGGGCCCGATCCCGGTATCGGTGAGCAGGACGTTGACGCTGCCGAAGATCGGGTCGAGCAGCGACCGCCAGGTGAACGCCGTGACGACCGTCGGGATCACCCACGGCAGCAGGATCACCCCGGCGATGAGCGCCTTGCCGCGGCGCATGTGGTGCAGCATCAACGCCGCGATGAGGCCGAGGGTCACCTTGAAGATCTCGGCGTACGCGGTGAAGACGAACGAGTTGAGGACGCCCTTGTGGAACAAGGCGTCGTCGATGAGGGCGGTGTAGTTGTCCAGCCCGGCGAAGACCGTCTCGGCACCGTGGCGCTCGGTGACGCTGGTGAAGACCGAGCTGACGATCGGCACCAGGATCAAGCCGGCCACCAGCACCAGCGTCGGCCCGATGAACACGGCGGCGAGGCGCCAGTCGCGCCCGAGCAGCCGCTGCGTCCTGGTGAGCGACGAAGACGCGCGCGGCGCCGGACCGGCCGGCGCCGGGCGCGAACGCAGGACGGTCACTGCCGATAGCCCTGCTGCTCGAAGATCTGCACGATCCGGCCGTGGGTCGCGGCGACGGCGTCGGCCGGCTTGGCGCCCTGGATGACCGACTGCATCATGTCGGTCAGCAGGTAGGCGGCGGTGGCGGCCTGCTCGCCGGGGCTCGGGGCCTGGGGGAACGCGTAGCCGGTCTTGGTGGTCACCGGGAGCTGCGCGCGGGTCTGCTCCCGCAGCGCCGGGAAGGCCGGGTCACCGCTCGTGTAGTACGGGTCGGAGTCCCACACCTTGTCCCACGACGGGTTGACCAGGCACGGTGCTTCCTTCGCGACCCCGAGCAACGCGCTCCCGCCCGCCATGAACTTCGCCACCAGCTTGGCGAGATCGGGGTTCTTCGCCCCCTTGAACACGACGAACGAGTTGGACTCGCCGAACGCGAGCGGCCGGTCGAGCGCCGGCCCGGTGGCGCCGTTGAACACGTGCGTGTTGGCGTACACCGGGTTCTTCTTGGTCTTCGAGTCGGCGTAGACGCTGAACTGGTTGAGCGTGAGCCCGAGGATCTGGGCCAGCCAGTTCTCGTTGTTGCTCGAGTCGGTCCAGCTCCCGACCCCGGGTGGCAGCATCGGCCGGTACTTCGGGTTCGTGTAGATGTCGCCGATGAACGTGACGGCCGCGACGGTCTCCGGCGAGTTGAACACCACCTTCGTGCCGGTGTTGTCCGCGATAGCCCCGCCGTAGGTGTTGATGACGTTCGCGATGAAGCCGTTGGCGTCGCCCGAGCGGTTCACCGTGAGCCCCCAGCCGAAGCGCCGCTTCCCCGGGTCGGAGACCGCCAAGGCGTTGTCGCGCAGCTCTTCCCATGAGTAGTAGGGCTTGAGCGGGAGCCCCTTCTCCGCGTACCAGTCCTTGCGCAGGTACATCCCGGACGCGATGAAGTGGTACGGGATCGCGAACCAGCGGCCGTCGAACACGCAGTAGTCGTTCGCCTCGGTCGCCGGGTTGCCGTAAAGCGCTTTCATCTCGGTGACCACGTCGGTGACGTCGGTGAGGGCGCCGAGGTTGTGGAGCTGGCCGACGAACCGCCGGTCGCTCACGAAAGCCAGGTCGCGGTTGGTGCCCGCCTTCACCTCGGCGTCCATCTTCGCGACCATGTCGCCGGCGTCGCCGGAGACCAGGTCGTTGCGGATCGTGGTCCCGGTGGCCTGCGCGAACACCTGCAGCGACTTGTCCAGCGCCTTGTTGGCCGCCTCGGCGTACAGCTTCTGCGAGAGCATCCCCACCGACCCGCCGCGCAGCCTGGAAGCTTCATCGAGCAGTGCCTGGGGGACCTGGACGTCGACCTGCGGCGCGGGTGCGGAGCCGCTCCCGCACCCGGCGAGACCGAGCACGCCCAGCGCGCCCACCCCCGCGCTCATCCCGAGGAAGGTGCGCCTCGACAGGTCCGTTTTCTCTTCCATGACAACTCCTCATACCGACGGGGCGACGTTGCGACCGGCGGGGACAGCGAGGCGAGTGCCACGCTGCGGTCTTTCAAAGCTGCGGGTCTTTCAAGCGGCGAAGGACGCCGAACTGCTGATGCGCTGCCCGGGCAGCCCGTCGAACAGCCCGGCCGAACCGCGGGGCCGCCACAGCGGAACCGGGCCGGCGCCGGGCACGGGGTCGAGGGCCAGTGCGGCCGCCTGGTCCGCGGAGTCGAGCGCCCGCTGGACGACCATCGCGTTGGCCACGCTCTGCGCGACGCTGCCGACCGGCCGCACGCCGAACTGCACGGCGTCGGCGAAGTCGACGAGCTCCGCCCGGTAGCCGTTGTCGCTGCCGCGGAAGACGGTCGTGTGGGTGGTGGCGTCGCGGCTGCTGCGCGTCACGCGGAGCTCCGACTCGGATCCGGCGAGCACGAGGACGCCCTCGGTGCCGTAGAGCCGCATGTCGTTGGGTTCGGGCGGCAAGGGGATTTCGGGGAAGGACGCGGTGTAGCTGCCGATGGCGCCTCCGGTGAAGACGAGGGTGAGCGCGAGGTCCGACGGAGCGTCGATCGTGCTGTTGGCCGCCTGCACGGCACCGTGCACCCGCGCGATGTCGCCGCAGAGCAGCCGGATCTGGGCGATGTGGTGCACGCCGAAGTCGAGGTGCACGCCACCGCGGTACTGCGGCCGGTGCCGCCACGGCGTGCTGGTGAACCCGCCCGGCCGGGGCACCGACTGGCCGGCGTACCGCCACGCCATCAGGTGCGGGCGGCCGATCGCGCCGCTGTCGAGCAACGCGCGAGCGTAGCGCAGGTCGTCTCGGTAGAAGTAGTTCTCCCCCACCACGAAGGTGCGGTCCGGGTGCCCGGCGGCCAAGGCCAGGAAGGCCGCGGCCTGCTCCGCGTCGGCACCGGCTGGCTTCTCGCAGAACACGTCCTTGCCGGCCGCGAGCGCGTCGCGCGCCACCTCGTACAGGTGCGGGATCGGCACCGAGATCAGCACGGCGTCCACGTCGTCGCGGGCCAGCAACGCGGCCCGGTCGGCGACGGCCACCGCCGGGTCGGTTCCGCTGTAGCCGGTGAACCGCCTGCGCTGGTCCGCGGACGGGTCGGTGAACGCGGTGACGACGTACCGGTCGGCGAGGCCGCGCAACGCCGGCCAGTGCAGCTTCTCGACCGCGAGGCCGGTGCCGATCAGCCCCAGCCGGATCGGCGGGATCCCCGGTGCTCCCATGCCCAGTCCGTTCTCGTCAACGGTTGGCGGAACTCGGTCGTGCCGTGTGCTGACGCCGCTTGGCGGCCCGCTTGCTTCGCTGCTTCTTCTCCGCGACGAGCGTGGAGTAGTTGTTGCTCAGGTGGTTGCGCATCGCCGCGCGGGCCGCTGCCGGGTCGCGCGCCACGAGCGCCTCGTAGATCTCCGTGTGCTGGGCGGTGGCGCGGTGCAGCCCGGCCGGCGCCTCGTTGGTGACGCGCCGGCTGGCCGTGCCGAGCCAGCGCGCGGAGTACATGATCCGGTCGAGGATGCGGTTGTCGGCCGCCCGGCAGATCTCCATGTGGAACTCGTGGTCGACCTCGAGGTAGGCCTCGGGGTCCGCCTCGAGTGCCGCCATGCGGCCGATCTCGCCCCGCAGCCGCTCCAGCGTCTCGTCGGTGATGCTGGCCGCGGCCATCGCGGCCAGTTCGGGTTCGAGCAGTGCGCGCATCTGGTGCAGTTCCTGCAGCAGCTCTTCGACGATCTCCGCGGGCAGCCACTCGATCAGCAACGGGCTCAGGTAGTCCCACTCCGCGCGGGGGCGCACGACGACGCGGCGGCCCTGCGCGACGTCGACGATGTCCAGCGAGGCGAGGATCTTGAGCGTCTCCCGCGCCACCACCCGGGACACCCCGAACTCAGTCGAGATCTCGAGCTCCGACGGGGCCCGGCCGTCCTCGACGGCACCGCTGACGATGCGCCGGGTCAGGTGGGCCGCCACCTGCACCGGGAGGGTCCGGACCTTGACAGCGTCCGGAGACTCTTGTCTCCTTGGCATGTCATCAGCTTATAGGACAAGTTGGACCTCGCGACAGTCCCGTTCTTCGGCACTACCCAGCGGCAGGAGAGCAATGCGGATCGTGAACGTCACGACGGCGGTGGTGGCCTACCACGGTGAGGCCACCCTGGTGCGGATCGACACCGACGAGGGCCTCAGCGGGTTCGGCGAGGCCAATCCCGACGCGGGCGCGGGCGCCGTCGTCGGGATGATCGGTTCCCTGACCCCGCTCCTGCTCGGCGAGGACCCGCGCAACGTCGAGCGGTGCTGGGAGAAACTGCGCCGCAGCAAGGTTTTCGCGGGCGCGCAGAGCGGGGTGTTCGTGATCGCCCTGTCCGGGATCGAGCTCGCGCTGTGGGACCTCGCGGGCAAGGCCGCGGGCCAGCCGGTCCACCGGCTGCTCGGCGGGAAGTTCCGCGACAAGATCCGCCTCTACGCCGACTGCGGCGACGGTGACGACCCCGCGGGCTCGGTCGCCGGGTGCGTCGACCGCGCCCAGCGGATGGTCGCCGAAGGCTTCACCGCCCTCAAGTTCGACATCGACAACCTGCGCCACCCGGCCAAGTTCGACGCCTTCAACCACACGGTCAACGCCGCCGAGCTGCGTTCGATGGTCGAGCGCGTGGCCGCCGTCCGGGACGCGATCGGCCCGGACGTCGACCTCGCCATCGACCTGCACGCCCGCTACGACGTGCCGAGCGCGTGCCGGATCGCGTGGGAGCTGGAGCCGTTCCGCCTGATGTGGCTGGAAGAACCGCTGCCGGCGGAGAACGTCGACGCGCTGGTCCGGGTGCGCGAGCAGACCCGCACGCCGATCTGCGCTGGAGAAAACCTTTACCTGCGCTGGGGATTCCGCGAGCTGCTCGAACGCGGGGCCGTGGACGTCATCGAGCCGGACGTGCCGAAGTGCGGGGGTCTCGCCGAGGCCAAGAAGATCGCCAACCTCGCGGAGCTGCACTACATCCCGTTCGCCCCGCACCTGGTGTCGACGCCGCTGGGCACGATGGCGACGTCGCACCAGTGCGGCGCGATCCCGAACTTCCTCGTCCAGGAATGGCACGCGCTCGAGGAGCGGGCGGTGTGGGACAGCTACGTCCACGCCCCCGACGGGAGCGGCTCGATCGTCAAGGACGGCTACATCACGCTGCCCGACACCCCCGGCATCGGCGTGGAGCTGGACCTGGACGGCGTCCGGAAGCACGCCGTCGCGGGCTACGGGGTGTTCGAGTGACTCAGCCGCCGACGGCGGGGTACGCCCGGTTGAACCGCGGCGGCGTGTAAGGCAGGTAGCGTCCCGGCGCGCCGTCCGCGGCCTCGGCCAGCCGGTTCATCGTCCGCGGTGCGGTATCGGGCCAGTGCCCGGTCCGCAGCCGCGTGAGCATCCGGTCGATCGCCGCCTGCTGTTCGCCGGTGGTGTAGGTGCAGTGCCCGGCGGTCTCGACGTACGTCTGCCGCAGCAGCGGCGCGGTGCCCGACCGGGCGGCCAGGGCGCCGTAGGACCGCTGCTGGGCGACGGTCGAGATCTGGTCGCCGGTGCCGTTGACCGTGAGCACCGGGATCCGCAGGTCGCCGGTGAACACGATGCCGCGCTCGAGGTAGCGGACGGCGGCGGGATCGGCGGCCACGCGGGGTTCGGCGGCGAGCCGGCCGAGGTCGGCGCGCAGGTCGAGCCCCGCCCGCGCGTACAGCCGGCGGACGGCGTCCTGCTGCTCCGGCGCGGCCATCGTGAGCTGGTGGGCGTAGTCGATCCCGGTGTTCCACGACGGGTTCCCGCCCGCCAGCTGTTCGATCGCGCGGCGGCTGCTGACCGCCTGCCCGAGGTACGGCAGCGGGCCGCCCGCGAGCGCCAGGAACATACCCCGCTCGACGCCGTCGGCATCGCGGCCGTCCGGGACCGGGGTCGTCGTGCCGTCGGCGGCCAGGCCCCAGCCCGGCAGCTGCCCGATCGCCGCCGCGAGCGCGATCCGCGCCCGGCCCTCCGCGGTGGCCTGGGCCGACGTCACCGCCGAAATCCACTGCTGCTGGGTTCCCGGGACGTCGGCGGGGATGCGGGTCACCGGCAGGGCCGAGTCGCGGAACAGCAGCGTTTTCAGCGTGAAGACGGTGTCGAGCTTCTGGTTCCACTGCCCCACCGCGCCGCCGAGACCGCCGCACATCGGGACGGCCGCGTCGAAGCGGTCCGGGTGCACCTGCGCCACTCCCGCGGCGACCATCCCGCCCATCGAGCGGCCTTCGGCGATCGCGTACCGCGCCTGGCCGAACGCGGCTTCGAAGCGGCCGAGCGCCTCGGCCTGGTTGTCGATGGCTCCGGCGATGTTCCAGCCGGTGACCGTGCGCGTCGTGCCGCCCACCGCGTAACCGCGCTCCAGCAGGCTCACGGTGAGCGCGCTCGGGCCGCCCGCGGCGAAGTCGAGGTCGACCAGCACGGCCCCGTTCCACCGCGCCGGCTTGGCGAAGGCGTACGGCGTGCCGTCGGTCAAGTGCCCATCGGTGCACCTCGCCGCCGAGACCGGGTCCGGGCACGGTTTCCCGGTTTCCGCCGCCTGGGCGGTCGCCGGCAGGCCCGCGAAGAGGACCGCGATCGCGGCCAGTGCGGTGATCCTGGGACGCATGAATCGCTCCTGTCAGAAGTTCTTGGCGGTGACGGTCCAGCCCGGCGTGGTGCACAGCCCGCACCCCGCGCCGAGGAAGGAGCCGCGCGCGGTCCGGTTGCCGTTGAGGGTGAAGTCGAACCAGTCGACGAGCACCCGCACCGCTTCTTCGCGGACGCTCGGGTCGGGGTTGCCGTCGCGCTGGCCGTAGACGAACCCGGTGTGCCCGGCGGCGGGGTTGGTGACCCGGACCGCGGGGACGGTGACGAGGTCGTAGTTGGCCCCGCTGTTCGGGTAGGCGACGTCGGCGGGACCGCCGTCGGCGAACAGGACCGGTGTGTGCAGCTTCCGCAGGTTCTCCCGGCCGTAGCCGAGGGTGCCGTCGGCGAAGAATCCGCTGTCGAGCGAAAGCACCGACTTCACCCGCGGGTCCGCCCCGGCGACGAGGGCCTCGATGCCGCCGCAGGAGTGCCCGGCCACGCCGATCCGGTGGGTGTCGAGCTTGGTCCGCAGCGCACTCCCCCGGCGGTCGTTCTCCCGTTCCGCCCAGGTGATCGCGTCGAGGATCACCTTCGGTTCCGGGCTGCCGTTCTCGGTCAGGGCGGGCTCGTCGAACCCGCCGACGGCCACGACGACGAACCCGTGCGCGGCGAGCAGCGTCTCCAGGGTGAGCAGCTCGTCGTTGCTCGTGTGCCGGCACGCGCCGTTGCCGAACACCACGACCGGCAGGCGCCCGCGCACCCGGTCCGGGTCGGCGGGCCGGTAGACGGTGTACTCGGCGGCGTAGTCCCCGGTCCGGGCCGCGGGTTCGCGGACCACCGGGTGGAACACCGCGGCCGCGGGCGGCGCGGGGGCGGCCGCGACGTCGGCGCCGGCGCCGGGAGAGCCGGGCACCGTCGTAGCGGTCACCGCGACGAGCACGGTCGCGGCGGCGACGAGGGCGGGCTTGAGCCAGGTGCGTCCCATCGAAAGTCCTTTCACCGTGGGGTGGCCGCGTCGAAGACCGGGCCCGGCCCGGACGTCTTGGCCTCGGTCATCCCGGCGGCGTCCGCGCGGCCGGAGCGCGTGGCCAGGAGCGTGTCGTCGAGGCCGACGGTCTGCGTCGGCTTCCGCTTGTTCTCCCTGCAGAACCGGGACAGCTTGTTCAGCCGGTCCTCGATCCGCTCGATGCCGGCCGTCGAATCGGCGGAGAACACGTAGGCGGTGCGGGTGGTCATCGGCGGTGGCCGTTGAACGCGTCGTACCGGCCGGCCAGCATGCCCTGGAGCGCGGCCAGCCCGATGGCAGCGGCGAGGACCGTGCTTCGGCTACGTCGGCGAAGTGGCGATCTCACGGGGATCCTTTCCGGACGGTCAGGTCAGTTCGTCGAGCCACGCGGTCATCCGCGCGCTCAGGTCGGCGCCCGTGCGGGCGTCGACGTTGTCCGCGTGCAGCTCCAGCACCGGGATGCCGGCCGCGCGCAGGGCGCGGGTGGTGAAGTAGCCGCCGCGCGCGTCGTCGGACACGAGGTGGACCACGCCGTCGACGCCGTGGTGGCGGGCTTCCTTGACGTACCACTCCGCCGACCACGGCGGCGTGTAGAGCTGGTCGCTGAACGCGGCGAAGCGGGCAGCCAGCGCGCGCAGCGGGTCGTCGCCGTAGCGCAGGTAGCCGTCGGCGGCGATGGCCAGGTACATCGACCACACGAACACCGCGCCGTGCGACTCCTGGAACCGCCGGTAGAAGTCGAGGTCGAACCACAGCCCGCGGCCGATCCACATCAGCCGCAGCCGCTCGTCCGGGCACGCCGCGACGCCGGTGTCGACCCGGTCGCGCACCTCGTCGTGGAACGCGCGGGCCGCGTCCCGCGCCCACTCGGTGCCGCGGTGCCACTGCGGCACCATGACGCTCGGGATGCCGTCGGTGACGGCGATCGGGCACGGCCGGGCCGCGGCGATCAGGTCGCGGGTGCGGCGGTTCCACTCCTGCTGCTCGTTGACCAGGTCCAGGACCTCGCGGAAGCGCGTCTCGGAGAACACCCGGCCGGTGGTCTGCTCGAGGAACCGGATGAGCCCGGTCAGCTCGCCGGTCAGCAGGTCGAGGCGATCGCCGCCGATGGCCTCCTCCCAGCGGTGCGGCATCAGCTCCCACCACCGCTCCGGAACCTCGTTCTCCGCCGCGCTTTCCAGCGGGTAGTACGTGACGCCGGGCTGGGCGTCCCAGACGTCGAAGATCTTGCGGGACGCGTCCCCGGTCGTCTCGCCGAGCACGATCGACGGCGTCGGCAGGCCGCCCCACGGCGCCTGGCCGGCATCGTCCTCGAACGCGGACGCCAGTGAAGTCGCGCTGTACTGCTCGACGTAGTCGGGGTAGCCGCGTTCGCGCAGCAGGCCGAGGTAGCGCTGGGTCTGGCGTTTCGCCGCGACGATCGAGGCCCACCACTGGTTGACGACGTACGGGATGCCCATAGCGCGGAAGATCTCCTGCGGCGCGTCCGCGTTGACCAACGCCAGGGGGCCACCTTCGTCACGCACCCGGGCGAACCACTCGCGCTGGTAGGCGGTCGCGGTGGTCGCCGACGCCAGCCGGGCCGTCATGCCGCCGCTCCGGCCGGGACCAGTGCCGCCAGCGCCTCGGGAGTCAGCTCGCCGTACGGCTGGCGCTCCGCCAGAACCGCGCGCAGTCCCGTCGCGGCCCGCTGCCCGGGGAAGTCCCACGGCGGAGCGTCGTCGTGGACGCGCGCGTAGGAGAGCAGGACCTCCGCACCGCAAGCACGGGCGGCCGCGGCGGTGTGCGCGGCGCGCTGCCGGATCGACGCGCGCGGCGCCGACGGGCCGTTGTACTGGTAACGCTCGGCGAGCGCGAGTTCCGTCGGTGCCGCGCAGGTGCGCGCGAAGAGCAGCTCGCCCCAGTCGTGGTCCTCCCCCACGACGAGGAACCCGTTGCGCTCCAGCGTTTCGTACACGTCCGGGCCGTCGTGGGAACTCCCGGTGAGGAACAGCCGCACCCCTTCGGTCTCACGCGGGTCGGCGGATACGCCGTCGACGAGCGTGATGGCTTCGGTGACCGGCAACGCGGTGGTCTCGGCGACGACCTCGAGGAACCGGGTGCCGCTCAACCGGTTCGCCCGGCGCAGGTCGGCCAGCCGCCCGAGCGACCGCCGCAGCGTGTCGTGCGCGGTGATGGCTGCGGCCAGGTCGTCGTCGCCGATGGGGTGCCACCGGCTCAGCCACTCGCGCAGCTGGGCGATCTTCGCGTGGACGTACCGGGTGGTCGTGTGGTGCGGCAGGTGCAGGACGTCGACCAGGCGCACCGGCGGCAGCCCCAGCGCCGGTTCGACGCGGTGCAGCTCGCGCAAGGCGTAGAACAGCCGCAAGGACGCTTCGCAGTCGCGCGAGACGACGATCGCTTCGAGCGGGCCGTAGTCCTCGGTGAGGATCCGCGTCAGGACCGACCGGGCGACCGGGTCGACGCCGCGGCCGAGGTAGCGGTCGCCGAGCGTGCTGCCCTCACCCGGCTTCCCGGTCAGCCGCAGGGGCCGTAGTCCCGCCGCGGTGATCAGCTCGACCGGGACGTCGGCGCCGACGTACCCGACGGTGCTCAAATGACCGCCTCCGCGACGAGGTCCGCCAGCTGCTCTTCGGTGTAGCCGAGCAGCTCGCGGTAGACGTGCTCGTTGTGCTCCCCCAGCCCCGGCGCGGGCCGGTCGAGGGAGACGCGGGCCGCGGAGAACCGGATCGGCACGCCGGTTCCGGCCAGGTCGGCCACGTCGCCGTGCCGCGGGTGCCGCAGCGGGACGACTTCCTCGCGCGCCAGGACCAGCGGGTCGCGTAGCGCCTCACGCGGCTCCCTGACCTCGGCCGCGGGCACCCCTTCGGCCGTGAAAGCGGCGAGGATCTCTTGCAGGGGCCGCACGCGGCACCACTCGCGGATGAGCCCGTGCAGCTCGTCCGCGGCTCGGACCCGCTGGTCGCGCGTGCGGTAGCGGTCGTCCTCGGCCAGTTCCGGCCGGCCGATCGCCCGGAGCACGCCGTGGGCGAAGGCGTCGGTCGGCGCGCAGAGGGCGAGGTAGCCGTCCGCGGCCGGCAGGATCCCGAACGGCGCCAGCCGCGGCACCATCGACCCGGTGCGCTGGGGCAGGCCGACCGCGTCGAAGGCGTCGAACGGCTCGCACGCGACCAGCGAGGTCAGCGCGCCGAGCATGGAGACGTCGACATGCTGGCCCTCACCGGTGTGCTCGGCCTGCAGCAGCGCGGACACCGTGCCGACCACGGCGAACAGCGGGGCGAGGAGGTCGCCGATCGGCAGGCCGAAGCGGACCGGGCCCTCGTCGGGCTCGCCGGCGGTCATCATCACGCCGCTCAGCGCCTGGATGATCGAGTCCATCGCCTTGCCGGACCCCGGGCCGCCCTGGGCGCCGAACCCGCTGATCGAGGTGTAGACGAGCCGCGGGTTGATTTCCCGGACGTGGTCGTAGGAGATGCCGAGCCGGTCGGTGACGCCGGGGCTGTAGTTCTCGACGAGCACGTCGGCGTCGCGGACGAGGTCGGTGAACACCGCGCGGGACCGCGGGTTCTTCAGGTCGAGGGTCACGCTGAGCTTGTTGCGGCCGCGCAGCAGCATCGACACCGAGAGGTCGTCCTCGTGCTTGCGGGCGAGGTTCAGCCCGTCGCGGCCGACGTAAGGCGCGTTGTTGCGCGACGAATCCCCGCCCGTGGCCGGGTTCTCGACCTTGATCACGGTGGCGCCGAGGCCGGCGAGCAGCAGCGTCGCGTACGGCCCGGCGAGCGCGGTGGTCAGGTCGACGACGGTGCGGCCGGCCAGTGGCTGGTCGGTCATGCGGAAATCCCTTCGGAGAGATCGACGAGCACTTCGGTGCCGCGGGTGGTGAACCGGCCGTTGAGGTTCGCACCACGGGTGATGTCCTCGATGTACTTCGCCACGGCCTCGCCTTCCGGTGTGCCGCCGACCGGGACCGGCCGGCCGTGGTCGTCGATCCAGCACGGCACGAACCCGGCTTCGCGCAACCCGGTCTCGTCGAAGCGGCAGAAGGCGATCGCAGTGTTGCGGCTCTCGGGGTGGAACGGGAAGAACGGCATGTCCGGGTCGGGGGCGAAGCCGTAGAGCTTGGTGCGGCGTTCGGCCCACGCGCGCAGTTCGTCCGCACCCACGCCCGCGCCCGGCGTCAAGGCGTGGGTGACGGTGGCGAAGTTGCCGAGGCCGTGGAAGATCGGCCGTCCTCTGTGGACTTCGATGCCGCGCATGATGTGCGGGTGGTGGGAGAACACCGCGTCGGCGCCGGCGTCGATGGCCGCGCGGGCGACCGGGCTCTCGTACATCGCGACGACGACCGGCGTGTGCCCGACGCCCTTGTGCAGCGCCACCACCACGACGTCGGCTTCGGCCCGGAGGCGGCGGACGTCGTCGGCCATCGCCTCCAGGCTGTCCGGGTCGGCGAAGGTGTAGATCTTCGGCGGTCCGCCCGGGCTCGCGTGGTCGAGCTCGTAGTGGGTGAGGACGTGCACGTACGCACAGCCGGGTTTGCGAGACGTGGCCCAGGATTCGCGCGGGCCGACGCAGTTGTACGACAGCACGCCGACGCGCAGGCCACCGCGTTCGACGATCGCCGGCCGCCGGGCCCGCGCGAGGTCCGGCCCGGCACCGGTCGTCCGCATCCCCGCCGCGCGGGCGTAGGCGATGGTGTCGGCCAGTCCCCCGTCACCGGCGTCCATGACGTGGTTGCCCGCCAGGGTGACCACCTCGAACCCGGCCTCGGCCACCGCTTTCAGCGCCGCGGGGTCCGCCGGCGGGGCGGGGACGTCGGTGCTGTGCTGGACCGCCGTGGTCGAGTGCGGGACCTCGACGTGGCCGATCGCGAGGTCCATCCCCTTCAGCACCGGCGCGGCCGGGGCGAGGAAGAACTCCGGGTCGGGCTCGTCCAGGATGAGGTCGCCGACGGCGCCGACAGTGATCACGAGACACCCTCCTTTTCGGACAGATGGCGGGACAGGAAGGCACGCAGCCGGTCGGTGCGCGGCCGGGTGAACAGCTCGGCCGGCGGGCCCTCCTCGACGATCCGGCCCGCTTCCATGAACACGCACCGGTCGGCGACTTCGCGCGCGAACGCCATTTCGTGGGTGACGACGACCATCGTGGTGCCCGCCGCGGCGAGGTTCCGCAGCACGGCCAGGACCTCGTCGACCAGCTCCGGGTCGAGGGCGCTGGTCGGCTCGTCGAACAGCATGATCCGCGGCCGGACCAGGACGGCCCGGGCGATGGCGACCCGCTGCTGCTGGCCGCCCGACAGCTGCCGCGGGTAGTGGTCCTCGCGCCCGGCCAGGCCGATGCGCTCGAGCAGCTCCCGGGCCTCTCGCTCCACTGTGGACCGATCACGGCCGTGGACGCGGACGGCGGCGTCGGTCACGTTGCGCAGCACGGTGAACTGCGGGAACAGGTTGAACTGCTGGAAGACCATGCTCATCCGGCGCCGCTGCGCGGCGATCCGCCGCTCGGTCAGCGGGCGCAGGCCGCCCGGCGAGCGGCGGTGGCCCAGCAGCTCGCCGTCGAGGTACATCGCGCCGCCGTCGATCGGCTCGAGCTGGTGGGCGCAGCGGACGAGCGTCGACTTGCCCGAGCCCGAGGGTCCGATCACCACGACCGCCTCGCCTTCGTGCACGTCGAGGCTGACCCCGGCCAGCGCGGTCACCGCGCCGAACTCCTTGCGGACGTCGTGGATCCGCAGCACCGGCGCGCTCATCGGACGCTCCGGTGGCCACGGGAGAAGCGGCGTTCCAGCCGGCGTTGCCCGGCCGTCAGGAGGGTGACCACGACCAGGTACCAGAAGCAGGCCACCAGCAGCATCGGCACGATCTCGTAGGTGCGGTTGTAGATGACCTGCACCGAGTGCAGCAGGTCCGACATCGCGATCACCGACACGAGCGCGGTGCCCTTGAGCACGTTGATGAACTGGCTGCCCGCGGGCGGGATGATCACGCGCATCGCCTGCGGCAGCACGATCCGCAGCAGCGTCTGGCCCGGCGGGTACCCCATCGCGCGGGCCGCGTCACGCTGCCCGGGATCGACCGACGACACCCCGGCGCGGAAGATCTCCGCCAGGTAGGCCGATTCCACGAGCGACAGGCCGATCACCGCGGCGGTCAGCGGTGTGATGACGGTGTTGGCGTCCCACATCCCGAACACCGGGCCGAACGGGATGCCGAGCGACAGCTTGGGCAGCAGGTAGGCGAGGTTGAACCAGAAGATCAGCTGCACCAGCGGCGGGATCCCCCGGAAGAGCCCCACCCACAGCGTCGCCACCCACCGCGCGGGCCCGAAGCCGCTCAGCTGCATCGCCGCGACCACCCCGCCCGCCAGCGAACCGAGCACCATCGCCGCGACCGCGAGCAGGACCGTCGTGCCCAGCCCGGCCATGACGCTCTTCTCGAACAGGTACTTCGCGACGACGTCCCACTGGAACCGGGAGTTGCCGGCCAGGAAGACGGCCAGCTGCGCGGCCAGCACCACCAGCACGAGCACGAACAGCCAGCGCAGCGGGCGGAACCGGCCGCGGGCCCCGGCGACGTCGTCACCGACCGCCGTCGGTTCCTCCACAGTGGACACGGCGGTCATTTCGCGGACGCCGCGTCGAACAGCGGCTGCGGGACCGTGACGTCCTGCAGCCCCCACTGCCGCATGATCCGGGCGTAGGTGCCGTTGCGGAACAGCTCCTCGAACGCCTTCTGCAGGACCGGGCCGAGCTTGCCGGACTTCGGCGTGTAGAGCGCGAGGTTGTCCTTCGTGGCGCCCTGTTCCTCGGTCTGCGTGACGTATTCGTACTGTCCTTTTTGCTGGGTCGTGACGTCGATCGCCGCGGCCTGGGTCATGCCGGCGGCCTCGGCGCGCCCGGACTTGGCGGCCAGCAGGGTGGCGTTCGTGTCGTCGAGCCCGACCACTTGGATGGCGGGGCGCTGCTGCTTTTCGCAGAACGCCGACAGCTTGGCGAGCTGGTCTTCCACGACGCTGGCGGTGACCACCGCGACGCGCTTGCCGCACAGGTCGGCGGCCTGCTTGATGCCGGCGGCGGAGCCTTCGGGGATGACGTACGAGGTGCGCGTGGTCATCCAGGTGACGGTGTCGAACTGCTTCTCGCGCTCGGCGGTGGCTTTGACCGGCCCGTTGAAGGCCTCGTAGCGGCCGCTGAGCATGCCTTGCAGCGCGGCCGGCAGACCGCTGACGATCGTGGTTTCCGTGCGCACGCCCAAGAGCTGGCCGAGCGCCTGCTGGAAGTCGTTGTCGATGCCGGTGACCGTCTTGCCGTCCGGGCCGACGGTGCGGTACGGCGGGTGCGAGTCGCCGGCGAACCGCAGGACACCCGAGTCCTTGACGGCCTGCGGCAGCTGGTCGTGCAGTGCCTGGTCGGCGCTCAGGGCCGCGGCGGTGGGCGCCGCGGCCGGGCCGTCGTCGACCGTGCACCCGGCCAGCGCGAGTCCGGCGACGACCGCGGCGAGCGTGCTTCGACGCCATTGACGAAGTGAGAAACCCATGTCGGTTACTTCCTGCGGAAGGCAATAGGTTGCTAATCGGGTGCCGATCGTCGCATGATGTGTCGCGTGATTCAACCCCTCGATGCGCCCGGCCGGACCGCACTGACACCATGGAGGCCATGGACACCCGCAGTGGGCACGCGATGACAGCGGCGCCCTCGGGCCCGCTGCCCCGCGCACAGCAGGGAGCCGAACCGCAGCTGCTGCTGACGTCCCTGCTCGGCGACTTCTGGTACTGGCGCGACGAGCACATCCCCTCGGCCGCCCTGGTGGAGCTGCTCGGCGAGTTCGACATCAGCCCGGCGAGCGCGCGGGCGGCGATCCGCCGCCTCGCCGCCCGCGGTCTGCTCACCGTGTCGCGCAGCGGGCGGACGACGGCGTACGGCATCCCCGCGCGCACGTCCGAGGTGATCATCGAGCGCACGCACCGGATGCTGACCTTCGGCACGACCGCGCCCGAGTGGGACGGGCGGTGGACCGTGGTCACCTTCTCCGTGCCGGAGCAGGACCGCGGGCTGCGCACGGCGCTGCGGTCGCGGCTGCGGGTCCTGCGCTTCGCCGCGCTGTACGACGGCGTGTGGGTCAGCCCGCACGATCTGACCGGCCCGGCGCTGGCGGCCCTGGACGAGCTCGGCCTCCGCAGCGCCACGGTCTTCCGCGCCACCGAGGCCCCCGGGTCGGCCGCCGCGGTCACGGCGTTCGACCTCGGCCCGCTGGCCCGCGAGTACGAGCAGTTCGTCGAGCGGTACGAGCGGGTCCTCACCGGCCTGGACGCCGGCCTGATCAGCCCGGCGCAGGCGTTCCGCACCCGCACCGAGCTGCGCGTGGACTGGCGCCGGTTCCCGGAGAGCGACCCCGACCTGCCCGCCGACCTGCTGCCCGCCGACTGGGCGCGCGACCGGGCCCAGAAGGTGTTCCTCCAGATCTACGACCGGCTCGGCCCGCTCGCGGAGATCCGGTTCCGCCAGGTGCTGGCCGCGACGGACCCCGCGCTGGCCGAGCTCGCGTCCCACCACGACTCGGTCAAGGTGGCCGCGTTGTTCGCCGGGCTGGGCGATCGCCACCCGGCGGGCGACACGCCGTTCGAGCAGGCGGCCGAGGCCCGTCGCCTGGACGACGCGCGGCGCCGGTAAGGGCGGCACTTCCCGCGTCGCCCGCACGGTCACCTGGGCTCGAAAGTCGATCGAAACTCTTTGCGGACCGGCTCGGACCCGTGTTCTTCTGCTGACGGTAAGCAACAACGTCGATGCGTGCCGTTAAGGAGACCACCCATGCCAGGAAGTTCGCCGAGCCCGCGCAGCAGATGGTGGCGATCACCCGCCACCAGGGCACTGGCCGGAGTGGCCACCGTCGCCGCGACCGCCGCCGTCCTGGTCACCGCGCCCGGCGCCGATGCCGCCGCCGGCACGTTGGGTGCCGCGGCCGCGCAGTCCGGCCGGTACTTCGGGACCGCGATCGCCGCGAGCAGGCTCGGGGACTCGGCCTACACCACGATCGCGGCGCGCGAGTTCAACATGGTGACGCCCGAGAACGAGATGAAGCCCGACGCGACCGAGCCCAACCAGAACCAGTTCAACTTCTCCGCCGGCGACCAGGTCTACAACTGGGCGGTCGGCCACGGCGCCAAGGTCCGCGGGCACACGCTGGCCTGGCACGCCCAGCAGCCGGGCTGGATGCAGAGCATGGGCGGCAGCGCGCTCCGCAGCGCGATGATCAACCACATCCAGAAGGTGATGGCCCACTACCAAGGCAAGCTCGCCTACTGGGACGTGGTCAACGAAGCGTTCAACGAAGACGGCAGCCGCCGCTCGTCGAACCTGCAGAGCACCGGCAACGACTGGATCGAGGTCGCGTTCAAGACCGCGCGCGCCGCCGACCCGTCGACCAAGCTCTGCTACAACGACTACAACATCGACAACTGGAACTACGCCAAGACCCAGGGCGTGTACAACATGGTGCGGGACTTCAAGTCCCGCGGCGTGCCGATCGACTGCGTCGGCCTGCAAGCCCACTTCACCGGCGGCAGCTCGGTCCCGAGCAGCCTCCAGACGACGATCTCCAGCTTCGCGGCGCTCGGCGTCGACGTGGCGCTCACCGAGGTCGACGTCACGAACGCGTCCACGTCGCAGTACGCGGCGCTGACCCAGGCGTGCGTGAACGTCGCGCGCTGCGTCGGCATCACCGTGTGGGGTGTGCGGGACAGCGACTCGTGGCGCTCCAGTGAGAGTCCCCTTCTGTTCGACGGCAACGGGAACAAGAAGGCCGCGTACAACTCGGTGCTGAACGTCCTCAACTCCGGCAGCGGGACGACCACGACACCCACCACACCCACGAACCCGACGACGACACCGACGACACCGACGGCTCCGACCACGACGCCGGGCGGCGGCAGCTGCACCGCGTCGCTGTCGGCCGGGCAGTCCTGGAGCGACCGGTACAACCTCAACGTCTCGGTCAGCGGCGCCAGTTCGTGGACGGTCACCATGACCGTGCCGAGCCCGGCCCGGATCAGTGCCACCTGGAACATCAACGCGACGTGGCCCAGCAGCCAGGTCCTCATCGCGACCCCCAACGGGAACGGCAACAACTGGGGCGTCACCATCCAGCACAACGGGAACTGGAACTGGCCCAGCGTCAGCTGCAGCGCTTCCTGACCCGCGAAGGGGCTCGTTCGCCGAGTCACACCGGCGAACGAGCCCTCTCGACCGTCGCAGAATGTTAGCGCTAACAATACCGGAGGGGTCATCATGAACAGAGCAGGTAAGAGCCGCAGGATCGCGGCGCTCGCCGCCGCGGCGACGTTCGCGGCGGCCGTGGCGTCGGCGGTGACGCTGGGCGCCGGCCCGGCCGCGGCCGACGTCGCCGGCTCCTTGCACGGGGTCGGGTCGGGCCGCTGCCTGGACGTCCCGAACGCGACCCAGACCGACGGGACGTACCTGCAGATCTACGACTGCTGGGGCGGTTCCGGCCAGCAGTGGACGGCGACGGCGAGCGGTCAGCTGACGGTCTTCGGCAGCAAGTGCCTGGACGTGCCGGGCAGCGCGACGACCGCCGGCACCCGCGTCCAGATCTGGACCTGCCACGGCGGCGCCAACCAGCAGTGGCGGCTGAACTCCGACGGCACGATCGTCGGCGTGCAGTCAGGACTCTGCCTCGACGTCACCGGCGCCGGCACCGCCAACGGCACCGCCGTGCAGCTCTGGACCTGCACCGGTGCCAGCAACCAGAAGTGGACGGGTCTGTCGACCACACCCACGACGACGACCACCACGACCGGCGGTGGCAGCAGCTGCGCACTGCCGTCGACGTACCGCTGGTCGTCGACGGGCGTGCTCGCGACTCCGAAGAACGGGTGGGTGTCGCTGAAGGACTTCACCAACGTCGTCTACAACGGCAAGCACCTCGTCTACGCCTCCAACGTCTCCGGATCCACCTACGGGTCCATGGCCTTCAGCCCCTTCACCAACTGGTCCGACATGGCCTCGGCGGGCCAGACAGGGATGAGCCAATCCGCCGTCGCACCGACACTGTTCTACTTCGCGCCGAAGAACATCTGGGTCCTCGCGTACCAATGGGGCGCGTGGCCGTTCATCTACCGGACATCCAGCGATCCGACCAACCCCAACGGCTGGTCGTCGCCGCAGCCGCTGTTCACCGGGAGCATCTCCGGTTCCGGTACCGGCCCGATCGACCAAACACTGATCGCGGACGGCTCGAACATGTACCTGTTCTTCGCCGGGGACAACGGCAAGATCTATCGCGCGAGCATGCCCATCGGGAACTTCCCCGGCAGCTTCGGGTCGAACTACACCACCGTCATGAGCGACTCCACCAACAACCTGTTCGAAGCCGTCCAGGTCTACAAAGTCCAAGGCCAGAACCAATACCTGATGATCGTCGAAGCCATCGGGGCGAACGGCCGCTACTTCCGCTCCTTCACAGCCAACAGCCTCAGCGGTTCCTGGACCCCGCAGGCCAGTAGTGAGAGCAATCCCTTCGCAGGCAAGGCCAACAGCGGTGCCAACTGGACCAACGACATCAGCCACGGCGACCTCGTCCGCTCCAACCCGGACCAGACCATGACCGTCGACCCCTGCAACCTCCAACTCCTCTACCAAGGCAAAGACCCCAACGCCGGCGGAGCCTACGACCAGCTCCCCTGGCGGCCGGGCGTCCTGACGCTGCAGCGCTGACCGGCTCGGTGAACCCCAGCCGCCCCAAGGCTGGGGTTCACCGGCGCGCACCCCGAAACCGATTCCTTCGATGAATTCGACGAAGAATTCCTCGACGCCGTTATGAGGATTCGGTCAAGACCTCCGGCATTTGCGCCGAATGCCGGAACGCGCACTTCCGTCGAACGCATAGACTCGACCGGCCGATGACCCACGTACACCGCTGAGATGAATGCGGGGTCGCTCGAATGTTTCCAGCAGCAGGGACCACTTCTCGCAGAACGGCGCTGAAGCGACTGGGACTGGGCGGTGGTGCGGTGGCCGCGACCGCCTTGCTGTCCGCGTGCACCAGCGTCCAAAATGGACCGAACAACGCGAGCTCCGGCCCGTTCCCGGGTACGCCCGGCTGGCGGTTCGTGTTCGTCAACCACGTCACCACGAACTCCTTCTTCGTGCCGACCCGGTCCGGGCTCGCCGACGCCGCGGCGTTGCTCGGCGTGCCCGAGCCGCAGTGGACCGGCTCGGAAAACGGCAACGTCGCCCAGATGGCGAGCGCCATGGAAACCGCGATCACCGGCAAGGCCGACGGGATCGCCGTCGCGCTGACCGACAACAACGCGTTCGTCGACCTGACCAAACGCGCGCTGGGCCAGGGCATCCCCGTGCTCGCCTACAACGCGAGCGCGGCCGGCAACTACCCGCTCACCTACGTCGGCCAGGACCTCTACCTGTCCGGTTTCCGGATGGGACAGCGGATCGCGCAGAAGATCACCTCCGGCGACATCCTCGTCGGCATCGCGCAGCCGGGCGGCAACAACGTCCAGCCGCGGCTGGACGGCATCACCGACGCGCTCAAGCAGGCCGCGCCCGGCGTGCGCGTCCAGTCGGTCAACACCGGGGCCGAGCAGGCGGGCGAGCTCAACGCGATGACCGCCGCCTACACCGGCAACCCCGGCGTCAAGGGGATCTACGCGGTCGACGCCGGCAGCACCGCCGCGTGCGCGAAACTCATCGCCGACCGCAAGCTGTCCGGCAAGATCGGCGGCGGCGGGTTCGACCTGCTCGACGACACGGTCGCCGGGGTGCAGAGCGGCGCGCTCGACTTCACCATCGACCAGTCCCCCTACCTGCAGGGCTTCCTGTCGGTGCTCTACCTGTACCTGTTCCGGCTGTCCGGGACGCTGGTGGCACCGCCCGCCACCGACACCGGCCTCACCTTCGTCACCAAGGAGAACGTCGGCCCGTACGCGACCGCCCACAGCCGGTTCGAAGGCGGCGACAAGAAGGACGTCCTCGCGATGCCCGCGTCGATCCCGTTGCCGCCGGCGTCGGTGCTGAGCCGGTAGCGGGGGCAACGGTGAGAGGGCTGCTGCTCGGGGTGATGCGGGTCAAGGAGCTGAGCATCCTGCTGGTCACGATCGCCGCCGGGATCTACTTCACGGCGACCAGCGACGCGTTCAACTCCTTCGACAACTACCGCACGATCGCCCAGTACGTCGCGCCGTGGTCGATCATAGCCGCCGGGCAGGTGATGCTGCTGATCTGCGGCGAGATCGACCTGTCCGCGGGGTTCGTGTTCACCCTGTCCCCCTTCATGCTGATGCAGCTGTTCGTCAACGGCTGGCCGCTGTGGCTCGCCCTGCTCGGCGCGATCGCGGTGAGCACGCTGATCGGCGTGGTGAACGGGCTCATCCGGACGGTGCTGACGATCCCGTCGTTCATCACCACCCTGGGCATGGCGTTCCTGTTGCAGGGCCTGGTCCTGATCATCTCCAACGCCCGGCCCGTCGCGGCGCCGAAGGACAGCGCGGTGCTCGAGGTCTTCGGCGGGGCGCGCTGGAGCGAGTTCCTGTGGGCGATCGGGGTCGTCGTCGTCATGCAGGTGGTGCTTTCCGCGTCCCGGTTCGGCATCCACACCCAGGCCACCGGCGGGAACCCGGTCGGCGCGGCGGAGTCCGGCATCGCGGTCAACCGGGTGAAGGTGGTCAACTTCGCGATCACGAGCACCCTGGCCGGGCTCGCCGGCATCCTGCAGGGCACCCGGGTCGGCTCCTACGACCCGACCAACGGCGGGTTCACCACGATGTTCTTCGCCGTCGCCTCGGCCGTGATCGGCGGCACGGCGCTGCTGGGCGGGTCCGGTACGGTGGCCGGCGCATTCCTCGGCGCGCTGCTGCTCGGCATCGTGTTCGACGGCTTCAACCTGACCGGGGTCAGCGCCAACGCGTTCAACGTCGTGCTCGGCGCCGCCATCCTGCTCGCGATGGTGCTGAACGTGACGCTGATCGTCGTGCGCAAACGCGCCGGATCCCGGGAGCCGGCATGACCACCGAACCCGGCGACGACGTCATCCGCGTCGAAGGCGTCGGCAAGAGCTTCGGCCCGGTGAGCGCGCTCACCGACGTCAACCTGCACGTGGGGCGCGGCGAGATCCTCGGGCTCATCGGGGACAACGGTGCCGGCAAGTCGACCCTGATCAAGATCCTCACCGGCTACCACCAGCCCGACGCCGGCCGCATCCTGTTCGAGGGCGAGCCGGCGATCCTGAAGTCCGTGGTGCACGCGCGAGCGCTGGGCATCGAGACGGTCTTCCAGGACCTGGCGATGGTCGACGACCTGCCCGTGTACCTGAACCTGCACCTGAACCGGGAGCTGACCCACCGGCCGATCCCGTTCCTGCGGCGCCGCGAGATGAAGCGCCGCGCCCGGGAGGCACTGGACTCGATCGGGATCACGGTCCCGTCGGTGACGGCCGAGGTGGGCATGCTTTCCGGCGGCCAGCGCCAGGCGATCGCGGTGGCCCGCTCGGTCTATTCGAAGGCGAAGCTGCTGCTCCTCGACGAACCGCTCGCCGCGATGGGCGCCAAGGAGAGCGCGGTGATCCTGCGCCTGCTGCGAGAGCTGAAGCAGCGCGGCGACATCGCGATCATCCTCATCGCCCACAACTACGGGCAGGTGATGGACGTGTGCGACCGGGTGAACCTGCTGCAGCACGGCCGGATCACGTTCGACCAGCCGGCCGCGAACACCTCCGTGGCGGAGCTGCTCGAGCTGGTGAACGCGGAGTACCGGCTTTCGGACACCTGACCGGGGCGGAACCCGCCGGGACCGCCGTAGCTGTGGATCGGCTTAAAGAACCCGCCGGGTGGTCGCCGCGGCCCGTCGCGGCTTCCACCATCGAAGGCATGGTGGTGCTTTCCGAACGAGCGGCCGTCCGGCGGCTGCACGACCGCCTCGGCTTCGGGCCGCGGCCCGGCGACCTCGACCGCGGGTTCGCCGAGACCCGCGACCGGCTGCTGGGCGGCGGGCCGGACGCCGGCGCGGCCGCGACGCCGATGCCCGATCCCGGCCCGCCGGCGGACAAACCCGGCAAGAACGCCGACCAGGCCGCCAAACAGGAGGCCCGCAAGCAGACCCAGGCCCAATCCACCCAGGCCGTGGGCTGGTGGCTGGACCGGATGGTGGCCGCCGACCTCGCGTCCGTCGAGCGGCTGACCTGGTTCTGGCACGGCCACTTCGCCACCGGCGAGCAGAAGGTGCGCAGCCCGCGGCTGATGCTCGCGCAGATCCGGACCCAGCGCGAGCACGCGCTCGGCAGCTTCACCGACCTGGCCCGCGCGATGGCCGTCGACCCGGCGATGCTGCTGTGGCTCGACGGCAACAGCAACAAGGCGGGCAAACCCAACGAGAACCTCTCCCGCGAGTTCATGGAGCTGTTCACCCTCGGCGTCGGCCACTACACCGAGGACGACGTCCGCGAAGCCGCCCGCGCGCTGACCGGCTGGACCGCCCAGCGCGACGACCCGGCGTCCCGGCTGGTCGCCAAGCGGCACGACGACGGCGTGAAGCGGATCCTCGGCGCCAGCGGCGACTTCGACGCGCAGTCCTTCGTGGACCTCGTCCTGAGCCGGCCGGAGTCGGCGCCGTTCGTCGCCGGGCGCGTCTGGTTCCGGCTGGTGTCCGCGACGCCGCCGCCCGCCGACACGCTCAACCGCCTCGTCGCCGCGTACGGGAGCCGCCGCGACATCGGCGCGTTGCTCCGCACGATCACCGACGAACCGGCGTTCCACGACAGCGCGACGTCGCTGGTCAAGCAGCCGGTCGAGTGGCTGGCCGGCTTGCTGCGCGCGCTCGGCGTCCGGCCGGGGAAGCTCGACGAGAAGACGCGGACGCAGCTGCTGGCGGCGTTGCGCGGGATGGGCCAGGTGCCGTTCCAGCCGCCCAGCGTCGGGGGCTGGGCGGCCGGCGGGGCCTGGCTGACGACGTCGGCGGGCGTGGCCCGCCTGCACGCGGCGCAGCTCGTCGCCGAGCACGCCGACCTCGGCGCGGTGGCGAAGGCGCGGGACAAAGCCGCGGCGATCGGCGACCTGCTCGGCGTCGACGCGTGGTCGGACCGGACCCGCGCCGCGCTGGCCGGCGTCGGCGGCAACGTCCGCCAACTGTCCACAGTGGCCGCTTGTGCCCCCGAATACGTAGTGAGCGGGTGACGATCGTGCAGCAGGTGAACCGTCGCAGGTTCCTCACCGCGACCGGCGTGACGGCCGCGGCGGCGCTGGCCGCCGGCGCCACGCAGGTCGACTGGGGCCGGCTGATGTCGGCCGCGCAGGAGAACCCGCTCGACCCGGACGCGGGGGTGCTGGTGGTCGTCACCCTCTACGGCGGCAACGACGGCCTCAACACCGTCGTGCCCGCGGGCGACCCGGCCTACCAGAACGCGCGCTCCGAGCTGGCCTACCGGCCGGAAGAGGTGCTCGACCTCGGCGAGGGGCTCGGGCTGAACCCGGGAATGAAGGGGTTCAAGGGCCTGTGGGACAGCGGTCGGCTCGCCGTGCTGCGGGGTGTCGGCTACCCGAAGCCCGACCACAGCCACTTCCGGTCGATGGCGATCTGGCAGACGGCGTCGCCGGAGACGTCGGTGCCGACCGGCTGGCTCGGCCGCTGGCTGGACGCCACCGGCGACGACCCGCTGCGCGCGGTGTCGGTCGACCCGGTGCTGCCGCCGCTGCTGGCCGGGGAGCGGACCGCGGCGGCGTCGCTGCCGGTGGGCGGGCTGAAGCTTCCGGAAGGCGCGCTGGGCAAGGCGTTCCAGGACCTCGGGGCGCCCCAGCCGGGCGAAGGTTTCTGGCAGGCGCGCGCGGCGCGGTCGGTGACCGACCTGCACCGGGCGGTGCAGACCCTGGGGAAGCCGGGCGAGAACGGGAAGAAGGCGAAGGGCGAGCTGGCGGCCCAGCTGGACGTCGTCGCGGGGCTGATCGAGGCGGGCGTGCCGACGCGCGCGTACTCGGTGTCATTGGGCGGGTTCGACACGCACGCCGACGAGCGCGGCACCCAGCAGCGGCTGCTGACCGAACTGGACGGCGCGCTGACCCCGTTCGCCCAGCGCCTGGCGAAGTCCGACCGCGGCAAGCAGGCCACGGTGCTGGTGTATTCGGAGTTCGGCAGGCGCGTGACGGCGAACGCGAGCCAGGGCACCGACCACGGAACGGCGGGCCCGATGTTCGTGCTGGGCCCCCGGGTCAAGGGCGGCTTCCACGGAGCGGAGCCGAGCTTGACCGACCTGGACAACGGAGATTTGAAGCTGACCACGGACTTCCGAGACGTGTATGCGACGGTGCTGGAGGACGTGCTCGGGATCGACGCGGGCAAGGTCCTCACCGGCCACAGTGGACGAATGGACGGCTTGTTCGCCTAGGAGCTGTCCGATCCACTCTCGGTTCCGCTGCTTCCGCGACGTGGCGCGCTCCTCTAGGAGCTGGCGTGCCGACCGGATGGTCCTGAAGTACCTGATCGGCCGGTACCTCTTGAGATCGACCAACGTTTTCGCCACCAACGCGGCGATGATCAGGTCCATCTCCCGGTCCCGGAACAGGACTTCGACCGGCTCGAGAGGGACCCCCTTCGGATCGTGATGGCCGCTCTTCTCGAGGCTCGCCCGGAACCCTCGAGGAAAGCGAGGTGATCGTCCATTGCCGGGCAAACCTGGTGGACTGTCAGCAGAACGTCGCCGCAGCGCTGCCTCGTCCGTATCAGTGCAGCACGCCCCGCCGACCACCACGCTCCTAGGAGGCCGGCGGCAACCCGGTCAACCGGAACCGCGCTCCCCCGCCCGGCGCGGCCTCGCACCACAGGTCGCCCCCATGAGCTCGGGCGAAGCCACGCGCGATCGGCAAGCCCAACCCCGAGCCGCCCTCGCCACGAGCCGCATCCAGCCGGACCAAGCGGTCGAAGATGCGCTCGCGCTCCGGCCCAGGCACGCCCGGGCCCGTGTCCGTCACCGTCATCCCGTCGCCGGTGACCTCCAAGGTGAGCGTTCCGCTGCCGGCCATCGCGCGGACCGCGTTGCCCGCCAAGTTGGCCAGGATCTGCGTCAACCGCGCCCGGTCGCCGAGCACCACCGTGTCCGGGCCGGTGATCTCGACCGTCACCTCCGGGGCGGTCAGCCGGACCTGCTCGGCCTGCGCGGCCGCCAGCTCCCGCAGCGCGACCGGTGTCCGCTCGAGCTCGGCGCCCGCGTCGAGGCGCGCCAGGTCCAGCAGGTCGGCCACGAGCCGGCCGGCCCGCTGGGACTCGCGGACCACCAGCAGCTGCAGCCGCTCCCGCTGCTCGTGCGGGGTGTCCGCCGGCTGCTGCAGCAACGCTTCCGCCGCCGCCTGCACGCCGGCCAGCGGGGTGCGCAGCTCGTGGGCCGCGTCCGCGACGAACTGCCGCGTGCGCTCCTCCGACGTGCGCGCCGCCTGCTCCGCGCCCTCGAGGGCGTCCAGCGCGGAGTCGAACGCGGCCGCCGCGCGCCCGAGTTCGGTGCCGGTCCGTTCCGGGGCGAGCCGGCCGCCCCGGCCGCCGGAGACGATCGAGCGGGCCAGCCGCGTCATGGCGTCCAGCGGCGCGAGCGCGAACCGGACGGCCAGCAGCAACGCGACGGCGGCGACGACCAGCGCCGCGACGCCGGTGGCCAGCAGCACCCACCGCAGGCTCTGCTCGGCCGCCGAGATCAGGGACTCGTCGGCGGTGAGCGTCAGCTTCGCGCCGTCGATCCGGGCCGGCCCGGACAGCGTCGCGCGCACTTGGCGGATCCGGGTGTCCGGCGGCGGCCCGGCCGCGCCGAGGAACGAGCCGTCGGGCAGGGTCAGCGACCCCTGCACCCCGCGCGTCTCGACGCGCCGCAACAGGTTCTGCGGAGAAACGTTCTGCTTGGCCAGCTGCTGCGCCAGCTGGACGCGCGCGGTGAGCACGGCGTTGACGTCGCGCTCGGCCTGCGCGCGGAACACCGTGTCCACGACCAGGCCGACGGCGACCAGCACCACCGCCAGCACCACCAGCACGGTGACGGTGACCCGCCGGCGCAGCGACGTCGTCCGCAGGCCCGTCACGCCGCACCGCGCAGGACGTACCCCTGGCCGCGCACGGTGTGCAGCACCCGCGGGCCGTGCGCTTCGAGCTTGCGGCGCAGCGTGCTGACGTTGACTTCGACGAGGTTCGGCGCGTAGTCGCCGTAGCCCCACACCGCGGTGAGGACCTGCGTCTTGGAGACCACGCGGTCGCGGTGCCGGGCGAAGTACAGCAGCACCTTCCACTCGGTGGAGGTCAGCTCGACGTCGGCGCCGCCGTAGCGGGCCCGCCCGCCTTCGACGTCGATGACGAGGTCGCCGATCTCGACGGCCGGGCGGGTGCGCCCGGTCCGGCGCAGCACCGCGGTCACCCGCGCGACCAGTTCGGCGAGCACGAACGGCTTCACGACGTAGTCGTCGGCGCCTTCGCCGAGCCCGCGCAGGCGATCTTCGACCTCGTCGCGGGCGGTCAGCATCACCACCCCGGCGGCGGAGGCCCGCCGGATCACCCGCAGCAGCTCGAAGCCGTCCCGGCCGGGCAGCATCACGTCCAGCACGACCAGGTCCGGGCGGGCGCGGGTCAGCTCCGCCTCCAGATCGGCCCCGTCGGGCCGCGACCGCACCGAGAACCCCGCCCCGGCCAACGCGGCCTCGACCGACACGCGGATCGCTTCCGCGTCCTCGATCACCAGGATGCGCGGCGGGGTCGGCTCGTCCACCGCGTCAGCTTAGAGGCGCCGGGGGCACCTCGCCACGCCCTGAGTGTCCACATCGGACCACCAACCGCCGCGGTGTCCCTTTCCGCACCACGGCCCGTGCTTCAGTTCCGCCGCTCGGGCGGCACGTACTCGAACGTCGGGCCCGCGGTCGTCTTCCCGTCACCGGTCGGCATCGCCATCAGCGCCAGCGCCTGCTTGCGCAAAGCGAACATCGTGCCCACGGCGCCCATCATCCCGCCCGGACTGCCGGTGAACGCCTCCTCCAGCTGGTAGAGCAGCAGACTGTAGGTCTGGTTGAACTCCTCCTGCGCGACCCGGATCGGGCTGCCCTCCGGGTAGTCGGCCGTCCGCGGGTTGTGCCGCATCGGCAGCACGCCGTCGAAGTCGACCGCGATCTCCTCACCGGTCGGGCCGGACCGCGGGGTGTCGCCGGTCCGGTAGCGGCGGCCCGCCTTCAGCTCCTGGAACCGGAAGAAATGCGCGACCTCCTCCCGCTCGGGGTGGAAGACGTCGCGATCGCCGTCCCACACATCGGTGCGCGCCGCCCCTTCGCCCTGCTCGACGATTTCCGCCAGCGCCGCCGACGCCGACTTCAGGTCGTGCACCGGAATCACCTCACCGCCCCCGCCGCGGAGGTGGAGCTCCCCGATCTGCCGGGCCGGGTCGCCGCTGAACACCTGCTCCTCCCCCAGCTTGTCGCACAAGGCGCGCAACCCCGCCTCGATGGCGGCGTAGAACTGCCCGATCGTCCGGTACTCGTCGGTCTGCGGCGGCGCGTCCGCCGACGCGGGCTGCTCGATGCGCAGGAACAGCTCCAGCGCTTCCGGGCCGAACGGCGCCAGGTGGACGTGCACGGACCGATCGCCGTGGGGCAGCGGATGCGGGTACGGCGGCAGCAGCTCCGGTGTGTCGAGCTTCGGCGAGCCGCCGACGGCGTTGAGCAGGTTCGCGGCCAGCGCCAGGTGGATCATCTCCTCGGCGAGGACCGTGCCCACGACCTGGGTGGCTTCGGGGTTGCGGGCCGCGTCCAGCGAGTAGAGCGCGCACAGGTAGGGAGGAATCGTCGCGTGCTCGAGTTCGATCGCCCACTGCAGGTGGCGGCGGAGATCCTCGAGCGTGTCGATGGCGTGGGCGCCACGGCTGTCCATGCGGTACTCCGGTTCGTCAGGTCGGTGTCGCCAGCCAAGACAGGACGCCCCCGCGGTTTGTGACAGTCAGCCGTCCCCCAGCCGCGCGGCGCGGGTCAGGAGGTGGCGTTTCTCCGGCTCGCTGGTCGTGCGCCGGGCTGCCTCGCGGTAGCCGACGCGAGCCGCGGCGTGGTCACCGGCCAGCTCCAGCAGGTGGGCGCGCACGGACACCAGGTGGTGGGACGCCGAGATGCGCTCGTCGGCCGAAAGGGCCTCCAGCAGGGCCAGCCCGGCCGCGGGTCCGTGCACCTCGGCCACCGCGACCGCCCGGTTGAGCGTCACCGTCGGGTTGGGTGCCACGCGCTCGAGGACCGTGTACAGGGCCAGGATCTGGGGCCAGTCGGTGACGTCGGCGGTGGGTGCCTCGTCGTGGACGGCGGCGATGGCCGCCTGGAGCTGGTACGGGCCGACCGGGCCCCTCGGCAGCGTGTCGGTCACCAGGGCCACGCCCTCGGCGATCGCCTCGGTGTCCCACAGCGTCCGGTCCTGCTCGCTCAGCGGCACCAGCGCCCCGTCCGGGGCCGTGCGGGCCGCGCGGCGGGCCTCGGTGAGCAGCAGCAGGGCCAGGAGCCCGGCCACCTCGCCGTCGCCGGGGACCAGCCGGTGCAGCTCGCGGGCGAGCCGGATGGCCTCGGCCGTCAGCTCGGCCCGCACCAGCCGCGCCCCCGCCGTCGCCGTGTAGCCCTCGTTGAAGACCAGGTAGATCACCTGGAGCACGACGCCGAGCCGAGCCGCCTGCTCGGCCGGCGGCGGCAGCTCGAACCGGGCTCCCGCCGCTTTGATGCGGTGCTTGGCCCGGCTGATGCGCTGCGCCATGGTCGCCTCGGGCACCAGGAAGGCCCGGGCGATCTCGACGGTCGACAGCCCGCCGACGGCCCGCAGGGTCAGCGCGACCTGCGACGACGGCGTCAGCGCCGGGTGGCAGCACAGGAACAGCAGCGTGAGGGTGTCGTCGCCGGCTTCGGCGTCGCCACCGGCGGGAGGGGGCGTGCGGAGGGCATCGGCCTCCTCCCGCCGGCGGCGGGCGACGTCACTGCGGACCTGGTCGGCCAGGCGGCGCGAGGCCACCGTCACCAGCCACGCGCGGGGGTTCTCCGGCCGGCCGCGCACCGGCCACTGGGCCGCGGCCTCCGCCAGGGCCTCCTGGACGGCGTCCTCGCAGGCGTCGAAGAGCCCGTAACGGCGCACCAGCACGCCGAGGACCTCCGGGACCAGCCGCCGGACGGCCTGCCAATCGGTCACGGCGCGACGTCGGCCTCGTCCATCAGCGGCCGGACCTCGACACCCCAGTACCGCGCCGACGGCGCCCGGGCCGCGATCTCCAGGGCCCGCTCCAGGCTGTCGCAGTCGACGATCGAGAAGCTGCCCAGGAACTCCTTGGCCTCGGCGTAGGGGCCGTCGGTGATCACCGGGGTCCCGCCGGTGACCCGGACCATCTTGGTGTTGACCTCGTCGGCGACGCCGTAGGCGCCGATCAGCTCGCCGGACTCGTACAGCTCCTGGTTGAGGGCGTCGGTCTCGCGGATGATTTCGGCGAGGGTCTCCGCGCCCACCGAGGTGAAGGCTTCTTCGTTGCCGTAGATCAGCAGCATGTACTTCACGGGTCGTTCCTCTCTCACTGCCCGGCCGACGCGACCAGGTCGCCGCTGGCGCCGCGGTCGTCCAGCACCAGCTTCGACCGCCCGCTGACGGTATAGCGGATGTGGGTGACCCCGGGCGTCTCGACGACCCGGGCCGGGACCAGCTCGATGCCGTCGTCCGCGCCGAGCCCGAGGCTCGAGTCGAACAGGCGCTGGCCGTCACCCAGCAGCACCGGGCTGATGTGCAGCTCGAGCTGGTCGAGCAGCCCGGCGGCCAGCACCTGGCGCAGCAGCTCTCCACCACCGGCCACCGCCACATCCTTGCCGCCGGCGGCGTCCCGGGCCAGCTCGACGGCCCGTTCGACGCCCTCGGTGACGAAGGTGAAGGAGGTGCCGCCCGCGCGTTCGAGCACCTCCCGCGGGCGGTGGGTGACGACGAACACCGGGGCCCGGAACGGCGGCTCGTCACCCCAGGGGACCTCGCCGGCGTCGAACATGCGCCGGCCCATGACGTAGGCCCCGGCCGCCGCGAACATCTCCGCGACGATCTCGGAGTCGACCGACTGCTCACCGCCCGCGAAGCCCTGCCGCTCGCGCCAGGCCATGGCGTCGACGGCCCAGCGGGTGACCCGGAAGAACCCGGGTGCTTCGGGGCCCCGCATCCAGCCGCTCATGTCGGCGGGGGCGTGCGTGTCCCGCGGTCCGGTGTAGAAGCCGTCGAGGGACACCGACATCTGCGCGGTCACCTTGGTCATCGTTCGTGCTCCAGTCGTGCCGGGCGGCCCCTTTCGGCCGCCGATGCCCCTCAGTCGGAGCCGACCGTCCGTTCTCGACACCCGCGGGAAACCTGTTTTTCGTCAGCGGGCCGAGGAGCGCTCGTCGTACTCGTTCTGCGCGGCCACGACCTCGCCGCTGTGCTCGATCGTCCACCTGAGCAGGCAGATGAACGGCCCGCGGAAGGACTCGCCCAGGGGCGTGAGGGAGTACTCCACGCCGACCGGCGACGTCTCGAGCACCCGGCGCCGGATCAGGCCGTTGCGTTCGAGGCGGCGCAGCGTCTGGGTGAGCACCCGCTGCGTGACGCCGTCCAGCTGCCGCTTGATCTCGTTGAACCGCGTCGGCTGTTCCAGCACCTCCATCGTCATCATCGACCACTTGTCCGAGATCTGGTCGAGGATCGGGCGGCTCGGGCAGTCGGCGCTGAACCGCGGAGCGCCGGGGAGCGAGGTGGTGTCCATGGGGATCCTTGGTTCTCCAAAAGTGCGTTATTGATCATTCTCGGCGCCTGCACCAGTGTGGGTATGCATCGCAAACCTACTGGCTCATCGACAACCTTGGGGACCCCCGTGGACCTGGACACGTACTCGACGCTCGACGTCACCATCGACGCGGGCGTCGCCTGGATCGTGCTGGACAACCCTCCCGTCAACGTCCTCGGCGCGACGTTGATCCGCGAACTGCACGAGGTGCTCGGCACGCTGCGCGACGACCGGCGGGTCCGCGTCGTCGTGTTCTCCAGCGCCAACCCGGAGTTCTTCCTCGCCCACGTCGACATCCACATCCTCGACGAGATGGATCGGCTGCAGGAGATCGCGGACCGGAACCCGGACGCCAACCTGTTCCAGGGTGTCGGTGAACTGCTCCGGCACCAGCCACAGGTCACGATCGTCAAGCTCGCCGGCAAAGCGCGCGCCGGCGGCGCCGAGTTCGTCGCGGCGGCCGATCTGACCTTCGCCGCGAGGGAGACCGCGGGCCTGGGCCAGACCGAGGTGCTGATGGGCATCGTTCCGGGTGGCGGGGGAACGCAGTACCTGCGCGAGCGGGTCGGCCGCAACCGCGCTCTCGAACTGCTGCTCACCGGCGACCTCGTGGACGCCGACACGGCCGCCGCCTACGGCTGGGTCAACCGCGCGGTGCCCGCGGCCGAGCTCGACGACGTCGTCGACCAGGTGGCGAAGAAGATCGCCGCGCTCTCGCCGGAGCTCATCGCCGCGGCGAAGCGGCTGGTCCCGCCGACGGACCTGGCGGACGGCCTGAAGGCGGAGCACGACGCGTGGGCCGAGCTGGTGAGCGGGCCGCTGCCCGCACAGCTCATGACGCGCGCCCTGGAACGCGGCGTGCAGACACCGGAAGGCGAGCGCGACCTCGAGTCGGTCATGCGCGGCATCGGCGCCACTCTCTAGTCCACATTGGAGACCACGAAGCAATGAAGGCAGCTTTCTTCACCACCAACGGCCCCGCGAAGACCGTGCTGCGCGTGCTGGACGTCGCACGGCCGGAACCCGGCCCCGGCGAGGTGCGTGTCCGCGTCACGCTCTCGGCGATCAACCCCGGCGACATGTGGATGCGGACGAACTCGTCACCGGAGGACTTCGGCGCCGTCGGCGAGCACCGCGGCCGCATCCCGCACCAGGACGGCACCGGCGTGGTCGACGCGGTCGGCGCGGGCGTCGACCCGAGCCGGATCGGCGAACGCGTGTGGCTCTGGTTGGCCGGGTCCGGCACGCCGTGGGGCACCGCCGCCGAGTGGACCGTGGTGCCGTCCGACCAGGCGGTCCGGTTGCCGGAGGGGACGTCGGACGAACTCGGCGCCAGTCTGGGCATTCCGGCGATGACCGCGCACTGGTGCCTGCACGCCGACGGCTCACCGAAAGACCGCACCGTGCTCGTCGCGGCCGGAGCCGGCGCCGTCGGCCACTACGCGATCGAACTCGGCAAGCTCGCCGGCGCGCGGATCGTGACCACCGTCAGCGGACCGGAGAAGGCGGCGCTCGCCCGCGCCGCGGGCGCGGACCTCGTCGTGAACTACCGCGACGCCGACGCCGTCCGGCAGATCCTCGACGGAGCCGGCCCCGCCGACCGGATCATCGAGGTCGCGCTGACCGACAACCTCGAACTGGACCTGGCCGTCGCCGCCCCGGGGGCGACGATCGTGACCTACTCGGCGCAGCCGGTGGACCCGGCCCTGCCGGTGTTCCGGCTGATGTGGCCGAACCTCGTGCTGAGGTTCGCGTTGCTCCTCACCGCACCGCGGGAGCCACTCCTGCGCGCGGCCACCGAGATCACCGCGGCGCTGGAACAGAAGCTGCTCTCGCCCCTGCCCGTGCACTCCTTCGCCCTCGACGACGTCGCGGCCGCGCACGAAGCGGTCGAGAGCGGCATCACCGGCAAGGTCGTGCTCGACCTGCGCTGACGATCCGTTCCGCACGGCAAGCAGGTCTCAGAAGGCGGTGATGTCCAGGACGAGACGGCCGCGGACGCCGCCCTCGGCCAGCCGGCGATGGGCGTCCGCGGCCCGGTCGGCCGGCAGCACGTCGGCCACCCGCAGCGTCAGCTCCCCCGCCGTCGCCTGATCGCGCAGCCGCAGCAAGCGGGCGTGATCGGTCGCCGCATCGGTGACGAAGACCTTGTGCAGCCGGACATCGCGGCCGACCGGGCCGTCCCAGCCGCGGACGACGGCCAGCCCGCCGCCGTCGCGGACCGCCGCGACGATCAGTTCGTGCTGCGCCGCGCCGTCGATCACGGCGTCCACGCCGTCGGGCGCGAGCGCCCGGAACCGGGCGGCGACGTCGTCGCCCCGGGGCACGACCTCGTCGGCGCCCAATTCCCGCACCAGCCCGACGTCGGCCTCCGAGGCGTCCGCGAACACCCGCAGCCCCTCGGTCTTGGCCAGCTGCACCGCGTACCCGCCGAGGGCGCCGGCCGCTCCGGTCACCGCGACGGTCCCGCCGGCCGGCACGGCGACCGCATCCAGCGCTAGCCGGGCGGCCAGGGCGTTCATCAGCAGCGTGCTCGCGGCGGGGAAGTCCACGCCGGGTGGCATCGGGACCACCGATTCCGCCGGCGCCACGACGAGTTCGGCGTAGGCACCACCGCGTGGGCCGTAGGCCTGCACGATCGCGATCACCCGGTCCCCGGCCCGGAGTGCCGTGTCGGTGTCCGGGCCGATCGCGTCGACCACGCCGGCGGCGTCCATACCGGGCACGTAGGGGCCGGGGCGGCCCTCGAACCAGGCTTTCACGACACCGGCGCGCAGCATGGTGTCGGTGGGGTTGACCGCCGCGGCGTGCACGCGGACGCGCACCTCACCGGGGCCCGGGACCGGGTCGGGCAAGTCGATCACCCGCAGCACCTCGGGGCCGCCGAACTCGATCAGGCCGATCGCCCGCATGCGGTCCTCAATTCCCGATCGCGGTCGCGGCGGGGATCCTGGCGGCCGCGGGATTGCCCACCGACCAGCGCGAGCTGACCCGGTTGCGGCGGACCAGCCAGACGTGGTCGTGATCGCGGACGAGCTCGGTCTCGAACCGGTTGCCCAGCAGGAGGTGGTCCTGGAACTCGACCGACGGCCCTTCGCCGATGCGGTGGTGCTGCCCGATCAGGTAGCAGGTCAGCGCGGCGGTGTCGCCGTCCACCCACACCCGGATGTTGGCCAACGCGTGGAAGGTGTCCATCGCGGTTCCCACGGTCCGCATCAGCGTTTCGACGACCTGCTCGCGGCCGACGTAGGGCTCGAACACGTGGATGCTGTGGTCGATGCCGCCGAGGTCGAACACGGCGTCCTCGGTGAAGGCGGACCGCAGCAGCTCCTCGTCGCCGAAGTCGATTCCCTCGACGATCCGCGTGACCGCGTCCACGACGCCGTCCCGGTCGGTGTAAGCCGTCGCTTCACTCGGCTTCATCGGCAGTCTCCTGTCTCGCATCGCGCCAACGCCAACGTTGGTGTTGGCTCCAACGTAACACCACGCCATCGCCAACGGCAACGTTGGCGTCGGTGTTAACCTCCGGGCATGAAGCGAACCGTCGACGACACGCGCCGCCTGCTGCGGGAAGCCGCGATGGTCGAGTTCGCCGCGCACGGGTCCGACGGCACCACCGTGACCCGCATCGCCGCCCGCGCCGGCGTCAACAAGGAACGGCTCTACGCCTACTTCGGCGACAAGGACGCCCTCTTCGACGAGGTGCTCACCGAAGCGCTGGAGGAACTCTCCCGCGTCGTAACGCCGGAGGGCGTGGATTTCGGCGACATGGGCGAGGTCGCCGGACGCACCTTCGACTACTACGGCGAGCACCCCGAACTGGCGCGCCTGCTGTTGTGGGAAGGTCTGCGCGGCGCGCCGCCGGTCAACGCCACCGCGCGCGTCGAGCACTACAGCCGCAAGGTCGCCGCCACCGGCCGGGCCCAAGCCGACGGGTCCATCGCCGGCGGCATCGACGCCGGCCACCTCATGTTCATGATCATCGGGCTCGCGGCGTGGTGGTTCAGCGTCCCGCAGCTCGCCACCATGCTGACCGGCGCCGAGGCCGACGACCCGGACGAGCGAGCCCGCAGGCGAACCTTCGTCGTGGAGGCGGCGCGGCGCCTGACCCGGTCACAAACCGACGTCACGGCTCCCTGAGGGAGGATCGGCCGGGTCCACGAGCGTGACCTCCTCGATCGCCTCGAACCTGCCGTCCGGCGCGAACCTGCCGAACACGTAGGACTCCCGCACCTGCCGGGTACCGTCGCGCATCTCGATCGTGAGCACGTGGCGGTCGGCGTAGACGGCTCCGCGGACCACCTCGTCCAGCAGGTCGACCTTCACCGAGCGAACCATCGTGCGGACGTGCGCGAGGTTCCGCGCGATCACCGGCCACTCGGCCCAGACGCCACCGGTCCGCTGCCGGTAGGCAGGGGTGAAGTGCCTGGCCATCACCTCTTCCACCGGAGTGTCCCGCTCGTTGAGCAGCTCCTCGAGCACGATCGCCATGCTCCTCATCGGTTTCCTCCCTCGGTGGTGCACGCCGGACCTGACGACTGAACCACCCGCCGGCCCCGCGGGACCATTCGCGATCGGCTCGGTTCCATACGCGTCCGGGCCGAATCGGGTCCCACGGCGCGGAGCACGGCCTCGGTCACGCGCCGGCCCGGCTCGGCTGACGAGACCGGGTCAATCGCCGGACTGGTCCGCGGCCGCGAACACGACCCGGTCGACCAGGCCCCAGTACGCGTCGGCGACGTCCGCCCGGTCGGCCGGAACGCCGCTCGTGACCTCCATCTCCGGACCGAACTCCGAGAGGGTCGCCGTGAGGCTGACCATCATGTAGTGGAACAGGATCGGCTCGACCTCGGGCAGCAGGCCCTGGTCCTGGGCGGCCGCGATCTGCGGCAGCAGCCGGTCGAGCAGGGGCTTGAGCACCGTGTCGGCGGCCCACCGCAGCCGCGGGTTGTGGGTGGACGCCTCCTGACGCATGAAGCGGTGGAAGTCGGGGAACCGGACCGTGTGGCGGAACAGCACCCCGTACTCCGCGCGCAGCCGCTCCAGCGGGTTCAGGCCCGTGTCGCGGACGGCTTGTTCGTCCCACTCTTGCCTGATCCGCGCGAAGGTCGCCTCGGCCGTCGCCCGCCACAGCAGGTCCTTGCTCGGGAAGTGGTACGTGATCAACGGGTGCTGCACGCCCGCGCGGTCGGCGATGCCGCGGATGCTGGCCGTCTCGAAGCCCTTCTCGGCGAACTCGGCGAAAGCCGCGGAGAGGATGGTCTCGCGCGTGGCTTGCGACCGCTGTTGCTCCGCGCGCCGGCGCGGCCGTCCGGCTTCCGTCGAAGCGCCCTGCTCCGGCCGCTTCCCGGCGGCGGACGTGCTTCTCGATGCCATGCCGAACCCTAACACCGCGGGCCCGGTGGCCCCGGGCGCGAGTTCGTCGCCGTCGACCATTGTGGACACACCGGGAGCGACCTTCCTGTTGTCCCGGCACCTACCTGCCGGCGAACTCGATCTCGGGCGGCTCGACGCCGGCGTCGAAAGCCTGGGCCGTGTTGACGAAACCGCGCTGGACGTCCGCGCCGTCGTACAGCTCCATGGCCACGTCGAGAACCACTTCGTCAGCGGCCGCGACACCGCCACCGGACCAGACCTTGAGCAGCGTCCGGGTGGCGACGTACGAGCGCGTCGGTCCGACGGCGAGGCGTCGCACGAGCGCATCGGCCTCGGCGTCGAGCTGCGGCTCGGGCACCACGTGCGTGGCGATCCCGAGCTCCCCCGCCGAGGTGCCGGGGATGGGCTCGCCGAGGGTGGCGAAGCGGTGGGCACGCGCCCGGCCCACGCGTTCGGCCAGCCGCTGGACGCCGCCGGCGACCGGCAGCATGCCCGTGGTGACCTCCACGCACCGGAACACCGCGGTGTCGGCGGCCACGAGGAAGTCGCAGGCGAGCGCCAGCTCGAAGCCGCCGCCGAACGCCAGGCCCCGCACGACCGCCACGGTCGGCACGCGCAAGGCCTCGATCGCCCGGTACGACGTGGCGACCTCGCGGACGAACGTGCGGAACCAGTTGCCGTCCTTGCCCGGCCACTCGCGGACGTCACCGCCCAGGCTGAAGTTCGGTCCTTCCGCGAGCACGGCGAGCACGCGGATATCGCTCTCACCGGCCGCGTGCACCGCGTCGCGCAGGTCGGCGGCGTAGCGGGTGCCGACGCGGTTGTGGGGCGGATCCGCGAGGACGATCCGGCCGATGCCGCCCTGCCGCTCGAATCGAACGCTGCCCATGCTGCGCTCCTCCACTGGGTTCTCAGGCCGCTTCGGGGATGACGGGGAGCAGGAGGTGCGACGGCCGGTCGGCGTCGTGGTAGACGCGGTGGGTCACGGTCTCGCTGCTGGTGACGTGGTAGGGGATGTACTCCACGCCGTTCATGGCGCCGGTTCCGGTCGGGACGTCCGCGCTGGTGATCTCCAGGCAGATCCGGTGCCCGGTCCGGAACGTGTTGGCGGTCGCGAGGATCTGGATCCGGTACTCGGTGACCGCTCCCGGTTCGACCGGGGCGATGGAGTCGCGGGTCAGTTCGTGGAAAGGCTCCCAGGGCGTGGACCGCTCCTCGTCCAGCGCGCGGTACGACGCCTTGAGCCAGCCGCGGGTGAGCTCCCGTTCGGGGAGGTCCGCGGGCAGGTCGCGTTCCCCTTCACGCGCCGTCCGCACGGACACGTCCGGACCCACGTCCTTCAGCACGACGATCCAGTTCGTGTCGGGCTTGTCGATCTCGGCGTAGAGGGTGAGGCTGATCGGACCCACCACCGTCAGGTCGTGCGGCAGCGGCTCGCTGAGGTATCGCAGGCGCTCGACCGTCTTCGTCCCGGTGAGCGGCATCTGCGTGAAGACGTCGGGCTTCCGCGCGGACTCGCCCGTCTCGGCGGCGGGCCGCGGGGGCTCGACGCTCAGCGACTCCCAGGCGCCGAGGTGGAACTTCGTCCACTCAGTCCGCGGCAGCGGCCAGTCCTCGCCGGTGCGCCACTCGTTGCGGCCCATGAGCCAGTAGCGCACCGGCGGCTCGGACATGATGCCGGTGTCGACGCCCTTGAGCCAGTGGTCGTACCACCGGATGATCTCGTCGTGGTACTGGTGGAACGGCCGCTCGACGTGCGCCGGCCCGGTGAAGATCAGTTTCTTCGGCTGGTCGACGTTCCGGAAGTAGTGCTGCGCGCCCAGCCAGTGGAGCTTGTACGTGTACGCGTAGGCCCCTGAGCCGGTGTAGAACGGGATTTTGATCTTCTCGAAGATCTCCTCGGCCTGCTCGACCACGCCGTCCGCCTCCCACGGATGGGTCAGGGCGTGGTACATGACAAAAGTGCGCTGGCCCTTCTGGGTCAGGATGTTGTACAGGTTGACGTACTGCTTGAAGTCGGGGTTCGCCATGGCCTTCCGCCACAACGCCTCCTCTTCGTCCGGCAGGGGGCCGGGCCGGTCGCGCGGCTCGTGCACGGTGCTGAACACGTCGAGCAGGTACGGGAACGTGTGCAGCACCCCGCCGGGGTGCAGGTCGCGGAACCCGAACATCCCGCCGTACGCACTGCAGGCGTCGTAAGGGAAAATGGCCTTGAGCGCGGGATGGCCCTGCGCCGCGGCGCGCCACTGCTCCCCCGCGTAGCCGGAGATGCCGACCATCCCGACGTTGCCGTCGGACCACGGCTGCCGCGTGATCCACTCGATCAGGTCGTAGTGGTCGGTGTCCTCGTCGCCGTAGTGCCCCTCGGACTTCGCCGATCCGCGCGGTTGCGCGATGACGTGCACATAGCCGCTGGCGACGAACCGCCGCGTGTCCCCGGCCTCGATCGGCCCGAACCACAGGGGCGCGTGCGCCGGCTGAGGCGGAAGCACATCCGCGACGTCGGGACCTTGGATGTCCTTGTTGTGCAACGCACTCGCGTAGAGAACGGGGTGCCCGCCCGGCGCGTCCGGACGGTAGACGTCCACCGCCAGCCGCGTGCCGTCCCGCATGGTGACCAGGATGTCGCGTTCCTCGATCATGCTCCGAATTCCCTTCAGCGGGGCGCCGACGCAGGTCGTTAACCTTTACGGTCGTAAAGTATATGAGCGCGACCGGGTCCGCAAGGGGCACACCTCGAGCCATGCCGGAGCCTCAGCCCCCGTCGTGGATGCGGGTGACCAGGCCGGTTTCGATCTTGCGCAGAGTCGCGATCGCGGCGTCGACCTCGCCATCGTCGGCCACGGTCCCCTCGAGCAGCTGGCTCCAGGAGGCACGCAGCCGCCGCAGGTTCTCCCCCGCTTTCTCGGTGGGGTAAAGGCGAACGCGCCGGGCGTCGTGCCGGTCGACGTCCCGCCGCACGAGACCCGCCGCCTCGAGCCCGCGCACCGCCCGGCTGAAGTTGCTCGAGATCAGCTGCGTGGCCTCGGCGGCCGCACTGGCCGTGGTTCCCGGGTTGCGGTCGATGTAGCGCATCACCGCTCCCTGGAGCGGGGTCCCCGACTCGATCTCGGCTCCCTTGGCCGCCGCGATGTGCCGGCCCACGGCGAGCACCAGGTCGGCGAGCTCGAACAGCCTCGACGCTTGCCCGTCGTCCATCCCGTCAGAACCTCCGGTCGCACTGGATCGCTGTCACATGAATGCTATCACTTGACAGATAACTGCTTGAGCCGTAGTTTTGCTGTCATCTGATAGACATCCGTGCCGCATTGCCGACAAGGCCCTGACCTGCGCAAAGGATCGACCGTGACTCTCGTCGCCATCGAGGAGCATTGGATCTGCCCGGCTCTCACCACCGCGCTCGAAGACGTGCCGCGCCCGGACGAGAGCCTGGCCTTCAACGAACTGGGCGACCATGCGCAGCGCCTGACGGACCTGGACGAGGGCCGCATCGCCGCCATGGACGCCCAAGGCATCGACGTCTCCGTCCTCGCCCTGACCCCGCCGGGAACCCAGTCGCTACCGCCCGGGGAAGCCGTGCGGCTGAGCCGCACCGCGAACGACCTCGCCGCGGCGGCCGTCGGCAGGAACCCGGCGCGCTTCCGGGCGCTCTCGACCCTTCCCATGTCTTCTCCGGAGCACGTCGTCGACGAACTCGTGCGCGCGAAGGGCCTCGGTCACGTCGGGACCATGGTCTACGGCCGCTCCGGCAAGCGCTTTCTCGACGACCCGGCCTACGATGACTTCTTCGCCGCGGCGGCCGACCTCGGCCAGCCGGTGTTCATCCATCCGCAGATCCCCTCGGAGAGCGTCCGCGATGCCTCGTACCGGGGTCTTGGTGACCTGACCGATCTCGCGCTGGCCACCTTCGGGTGGGGCTGGCACGTCGACACCGCGACCGCGGCGCTCCGGCTCATCCTGCGCGGCACTTTCGATCGCCACCCCGCGCTGCAGGTCGTGCTGGGTCACTGGGGAGAGATGCTGCTGTTCTGGCTCGACCGGGCAGACAGCCTCGCGCGCGTCGCCGACCTGCCGCATCCGGTCTCGCACTACATCCGGACGAACTTCCACATCACCGCGTCCGGCATGCTCAACCCGGCCCTGCTGCGCCACGCCCTCTCCGTGACGACCGTCGACCGGTTGCTCTTCTCCACCGACTACCCCTTCCAGCACCCGAGCCGGGACGAGATCGGCACCTTCCTCGGCCACTTCGACTCCGACGAAGACCGGCGAAAGTTCTCTTCCGCCAACGCGGCGGCGCTCTACGGCCTCGCGCTCTGAATCTTTCCACCAAGGACAAAAAATGGCTTCCGCACGGTTTGGTTCACCCACGCGCTCCCTGGTGCTCGGCGGAGGCGGCGCCGTCGGTGTCGGTTGGCAGATCGGCTTTCTGACGGGACTGCGCAAGTCCGGTATCGACTTGGCCGGAGCCGAGGCGATCGTGGGCACTTCCGCCGGTGCGCTCGTCGGCGCGCTCCTGGCCGGCGGCCGCGAGGTCACCGACGCCCTCGCCGGCCTCGCCGCGCTCGGACAAGACATCGCCCCCGACCTCCTCGCGTCGGGCAACGCGGCTTTCTTGAACGCGTTGCGCCAAGCGAGTTTCGGGAACGATCCCCGGCAGGCGCTCAGGATCCTCGGCCGTGCGTCGCGGGAGGCGACCACGCCCTCCCGCGACGCCTACAACGCGTTGTTCAGCTCATTGGACGACATCCCGTGGCCGGCGGGCTTCCGATGCACGTCGATCGACGTCGAGACCGGCGATCTCGTGGTGTGGAGCCAAGAATCCGGGGCCGCGCTGCGGGATGCCGTGGCCGCCAGCTGTTGCGTGCCCTTGCTGTTCCCCACCGTCGTCATCGAGGGACGCCACCACATGGACGGTGGCGTTCTCAGCCACCTGAACCTCCCGGCCGCCCCGCCGTCCGATGTGGTCGTCGTGCTTTCGTGCCACCCACTGGGATCGCCGGGTGACAGCGCTCTGGCCACCTCCATCGCCGGGGCGAACGAGGAACTGGCCCGGCTGCGTGACACCGCGCGGGTGCTGGCGATCGAGGCGGACTTCAGTGAAATCGAAGCTCCGCCGCACATGTTGATGGACCCGAACCTGGCCGTGCACGCCCTGCAGATCGGTGAGCGGCAGGCTTTGCGCGAGTTCGAGACGATCCGGTCCGCCTGGAACTCCTGAGCCCGTCCCCTCTTCCTATGCGCGGCTGTGGAGCGTGACGGCGTAACCATCGGGATCACGGAAGGTGAACATCGGCCCGAAGGGACTGAGCGACGGCGGCGCCACGATCGGCACCCCGGACTCGGCGAGCTGATCATGAGCCTGCTGGACGTCGTCGACTTCCAGCCACAGCACCACACCCGCGCCCGGCGACGGCTGGGCAGCCGCCGGGTCGAAGCCGGGAAGCGGTTCCCTGACCGCGAAGGGAAGGGGTGAGGTGTCGAAGACGACGGCGTGCGGTGGCCCGCCCGGGGTCCGGGCGAGACCGAGCCGGCCCTCGTAGAAAGCGGCCGACGCCTGGAGGTCCGCGACTTGGAGCGCGATGAAGGTGGGGCCGGTGACGCGCATGCTGTTCTCACTTTCTGTATATCAGGACCCTGATATGGCCAGCCTATGTCAGGATCCTGATATCGTGCAAGAGGTGACCAGGAAACCCTTGAACGAGGACCTCGGCTACGTGCTGAAGCAGGCGCAGACGGCACTGAACGCCGCGATGGACAGCGCCCTGCGGCCCTGCGGGCTGACAGTGCCGCAGTACTCGTGCCTGGAACTCCTCCACCGCGAACCGGCGCAGACGAACGCGCAGCTCGCGAGGGGCGTGTTCGTGACGGCGCAGTCGATGAACGACGTGCTGCGCGGGCTGCAGCGCCGTGGTCTCGTGGAGCGGTCCGCCACCGCGACGAGTGGACGGGCCCGTCCGGCGCACCTCACGGAGCGCGGACACCAAGCGGTTCTCGACGCGCGGCGATCGCTCGAGCCGGTCCAGCTCGCCATGGAAGCGATCGCGAAAGCTCCCGAGCACTCGCAGCTGCTCAACAGCCTGCGCGCGATCGTCGACACCCTCGAAGGCGAGAACTGACCAAGCAACCGCGGGCTGAGCGTCGGCCACCCGGCCGCGACGCCGAGCAGGATCGGCGCAGGCGGCCGCGTCCGGAAAGGATGTTGCCGATTGCGCGAGGCGCCGGGTTGCCACTTCCGGACCAACTGTGCGGTCCCAAGGAAAAATGGTCATCCCCGGATCCCCGTCGATCCGAAAAGGACGCTCGCAGCCGGTTACGGCAATCAGGTGAAGGCTGTAACCGCGCCCCGGGATCCGGCGAGTTCTCGGGTAGCGGGCGCGCCGGATCCGGTTCCCGCCGCGCGGAGGACCCGGGAGGCGTCATGGTCGTCATCGGCACGTGGAACCTGGAAAACCTGTTCCGCCCCGGTGGCGACGGGCCCCCGGACCAGGCGGCTTACGACACCAAGCTGGACGCCTTGCGCGACACCATCACGGCGTTCGGTCCCGATGTGCTGGCCGTCCAGGAGGTCGGCGACCCCGCCGCGCTGGACGACCTGGCCGGCCGGCTGCCCGGACCGTGGCACACCACGTGCTCGGGACACCCCGACGCACGCGGGATCCGCGTCGGCTTCCTCTCCCGCTTGCCGCTGACGGTGGTCGCCGACACCGCGGCCCTGCCACCGAAGCTGGCGCCGGTCCAGGTCGCCGACCCGCCCGCCGCCCGCAGTGACGCGCTCGGCCGCGGTGCGCTGGCGGTGACCGTGGAAGACGCGCCCGGCACCACGCTCACCCTGATCACCTGCCACCTGAAGTCCAAGCTGCTGTCCTACCCCGGCGGCCGGTTCGCACCCCACGGCGAAGGCGAACGCGCCCGCTACGGCGCCTACGCCCTCTACCGCCGCACCGCCGAAGCCACCGCCGTCCGGGACCTCGCGACCACGCTGCTGCAAGCCGGCGAGCAGGAACGGCTCATCGTGCTCGGCGACCTCAACGACGAAGCCACCGCCGCCACCACGCAGATCCTGCTGGGCCCGCCCGGCTCCGAGATCGGCACCACCGGCTTCGACCGCCCCGACGGCGGCGACCGCTGGCGCCTCTGGAACCTCGCGGCGCTCATCCCCGCCGAGCGGCGCTACTCCCGCGTCAACAACGGCCGCCGCGAGCTCATCGACCACGTGCTCGTCAGTCACGCGCTGGTCAAGCCGTTCCCCGGCGTCGACGTCGTCCACGAGGGGAAACTGCCGTCGGTGACCGATCGCCCCGCGGCGCACGTCAGCGCGTCGGGCTCCGATCACGCTCCGGTCGTCGCCACCTTCCCGCCGGCCGGGTAGGCGGCCGGCCCGCGGTTACCATCCCGGCATGCCGGTGAACGACGACCTCGCCCAGGAGTTCTTCGCGGTCGACACGACCGCGCTCTGCGATGCCGACAAAACCACTCGCGTGCTGCACAGCGCGATCCGCGCCCGCTCCGCCCGCACGCGGATGTTCGGGCCCGCCTTCACGGTCCGGTGCCGCGACGACTTCCTCGGCGTGCTCCAGGCGGTCGAAGCCGCCGAGCCGGGCGACGTGATCGTCGTCGACGGTGGCGCGCGAGAGATCGCCCTAGGCGGCGAACTGTTCGCCCGCGGCGCCCTCGCGCGCTCCCTCGGCGGCATCGTCGTCGACGCCGGCTACCGCGACCTGGCCTACGTCTCCGGCTGCGACCTGCCCGTCTACAGCCGGTTCGTCACCCCGCTCTCCGGCACGGCGGCGAAGCTCGGCGAGCTGCAGGTGCCGGTCACGTGCGGCGGCGTCACGGTGAACCCCGGCGACCTCGTCCTGGCCGACGGCGAAGGCCTCGTAGTCGTGGCCCCGGACCGGATCCGCGGCCTCCTCACCGCCGCGCGCGCCATCAAGAAGGCCGAAACCGCGATCATCGACCGGCTCGACGCGGGAGCCACCTTGAGCGACGCCTTCGCCCTCGCCGAGCACGTCGAGGCCCTGAAGCGGGGCGAGCCGTCGGCGCTCCGGCCCCGCACCGCGCTCTGAGCCGCCGCTCAGAAGACGAACTGCTGCCCACCGTCGATGTCGTAGGTCGCGCCGGTCAGCGCGGTGTTGGTCATCAGGTGGACGGCCAGCGCGGCGACGTCGGCCGGGCCCACCACCCGGCCGATCGGGAGCTTCTCCCGCAGCTCGGCGCGGCGGTCTTCGAGCTTGTCCCCGAGCAGCGCCGCCGACAACGGCGTGTCGACAAACCCGGCGGCGATCAAGTTGACGCGCACGGGCGCGAGTTCGAGCGCGAGCGCGGCGGTGAACGGCGGCAACGCGGCGGTGGCGGCCGAGACGATGCCCAGGCCGTGCCCGATGCGCCGGCCGCCGGTGCCGCCCATCAGCAGGATCGCCCCACCGGGCCGCATCTTCGGCGCGGCGTGGCGGGCGATCTCGAGCGAGACGACGATGTGGTCGCTGAGGGCCGTCCGCACGTCCTCGGCGCTCATCTCGAGCAACGGCCCGTAGTGCGGGCCGCCCGCGGTGACCAGGACGTGGTCGATCGTGCCGGGCAAGTCCGCGAAGAAGCTCGCGACGGCCGAAGCGTCGGAAGCGTCGAACGCGGCGGTGCTGCGCGCGTCCACGGTCTCGGCCGCGCGCGCGAGTTTGTCGGGATCGCGGCCGGTGAGCACGACTTCGGCGCCTTCGGCCCGCGCCAGGCGCGCCGTCTCGAACCCGATGCCGGCGCTGCCGCCGACCAGCACGACCGTCTGCCCGTCGAGTTTCGTCATGTCGGCAGCGTCCTCCACGGCCCCGGGTGTTGTCACGTGCGGCGCCGGCGGGCCGGCTTGGCCTGCCTGCGCGGCTTGGGGATGTACGGGATGTCCGCGAACCGCAGTGCCGAAGCCGAGCTGACGTGGAAGAGCGGCATGGCGGTACGCGGTCCCGTCGCCCTCCCGATCACCTGGTGACAGCTTCGCGCAGCTGGCGCCTTGAGCTGATCCCGAGCTTGCCGAAAACCTTGCGCAGGTGCCATTCGACGGTGCGCGGGCTGAGGAAGAGCCTCGTCCCGATCTCCGGGTTGGACAGTCCTTCGCGCGCCAGGCGGGCGATCTGGAACTCCTGCGGGGTCAGCTCTTCGGCGGTCCCGGCGGTGCGTTTGCGCGCCGTCTCGCCGGTGGCCAGCAGCTCGCGGCGCGCGCGGTCGGCGAAGGCTTCGAGGCCCATCTCCGACGTCATGACGTGGGCGGTGCGCAGGTGCTCCCGGGCGTCGACTCGGCGTCCTTCGCGCCGGAGCCATTCGCCGAACAGCAGGTGGCTCCGGGCCAGTTCGACCCGCAACGGAGTCCCGGCGAGCAACGCGATCGACTCGGCGTAGCACTCGCCGGGCGTGACACCCGCCAGCGCCCGCAAGCGGGCTTCGAGGGCTCGGGTCCACGCCGTCGGGGTGACCCGGGCGCGTTCGGACATCTTGGCCAGCGCCGCGGCGACGAGGTCGCCGTCGCCGGTTCGGGACGCCGCCTCCGCCAGCTCCGCCGTCGCCAGGGCCTGGTGGCCCACCGTGTCGCGCTCGAACACCCGGAGAGCCGCGTCGCGGGCGGCCTCGTGGTGGCCGAGGCCGTTGGCGAGCACGGCGTGCGCGTAGTCGGCGAACCGCACGACCCGGCCCTGGCCCCGCTCGGACGCCGCCGTCGCAGCGGCCGCGATCTCCGCGGCGCCGTCCCGGCCGCGCAAGGCGGTGAGCAGGATCGCGCTGTACCCGACCGGGCGGCCGCCGGTGGCTTCGGCGAGGAGCCGGTCCTCTTCGACGAGCGCCCGGGCCGCGGTCAGGTCGCCGGCCAGCAGCTCGTGGTTGGCGAGGAAGTTGAGGGCGAACTGCAGCTGGACGAGCGCGCCCGTGTCGCGGGCCAGCCGCACCTGGCGCTCGGCGAGCTCGCGGCCGGTGGCGTAGTCCAGCAGCTCGGTCGCGAGGGTGCCGGCGGCCCGGTTGCCCAGCAGCCACAGCACGCGCCCGGTGTCCTCGCCACCGGTGCCGAGCGCGCGGACGACGCCGACCGCTTCGGTCATCCGCGGGGCCGCGGCCGCGTAGCCGTCGGTGAGCCGGGTCGCGAGCGCGTCGAGGACGACGTCGACGGCGGTCGGTGGCACCGGGGCCGCCGGCGCCGCCCGGGTCCGCCGGGCGGCCTCGACGACGTCGGATTCGGCCCACACGGCGGCGCCGAGCGCTTCCAAGTACGTTTCGCGGGCCTCGTCGCCGTCGAGGCATCCGGCCGCGCGCAGCAGCAGCGCCACCGCGTCCCGCCCCCGCCGCTGGTCGAACGCGATCTGCCCGCGGAGGCGGCCGGACTCGGCGTCCCGCGCCGGATCCGGCGGTCCGGCGTCGGCCGCGCCCAGCAGGTCCAGCGCCGCTTCGAGCGCGCCCGCACCGCGTTTCGCCCGGGCGGCCGCGAGTTCGCGCCGGGCGCGCAGCGCCGGATCGGGGGTGAGGGTGGCCGCCTGTTCGAGCAACGCGGCGGCGGCGACCTGGCCACCGCGTGCCCGGGCGCGCCCGGCGGAACGCTCGAGTTCGGTCGCGACGGCTTCGTCCGGGACGACGGTCGCCTGCGCGCGGTGCCACGCCCGCCGGTCCGGGTCGACGGCGGGATCGGTGACCGCCGCGAGCGCGCGGTGCACCTCCTGCCGCTCCCCGGCCGAAGCGGACCGGTAGACGGCCGAGCGCACCAGCGGATGCCGGAACCGGACCCGGGGCCCGAACTCGACCAGCCCGGTCGCCTCGGCGGCGGCCGCGGGGTCCGCGCCCAGGCCGAGCTCCCCGGCCGCGCGCCAGAGCAGGGTCGCGTCCCCCAGCGGCTCCGCGGCGGCGGTCAGCAGCAGCCGGCGGGTGTCGGGCGGCAGCGGGGCCAGCTGCTGGAGGAAGCACCGCTCGAGGCGGTCGGCCAGCGCGTCGCCGTCCGGGCGGAAGAGCCCGTCGGCCTGTTCGGCGGCGGTCCAGAACCGGGGCAGCTCGACCAGCGCGAGCGGGTTGCCGTGCGTTTCGGCGATGATGCGGTCCCGGACCCGGCCGTCCAGCGGGCCCTTGAGCACCGAGTCCAGCACCGCGCCGGCGGCCGTTTCGCCGAGGCCGCGCACGGCCAGCTCCGGCAGACCCGCCAGGTCCAGCTGCTCCGCGGGCTCGCGCACCGCCACGACCAGCGCGATCGGCTCGGCCAGCAACCGCCGCGCGACGAACGCGAGCGTTTGCGCGGACACCCGGTCGAGCCACTGCGCGTCGTCGACCAGGCACACCAGCGGCCGGTCCTCGGCGACCCCGGCGAACAGGGTCAGCACCGCGAGCCCGATCAGGAACCGGTCCGGCGGCTCGCCCGCGGTCAGGCCGAACGCCGTGCCGAGCGCGGTCCGCTGCGGCGCCGGCAGGTGGCCGAGCCGGTCGAGGAAGGGGACGCAGAGCTGGTGCAGGCCGGCGTAGGGCAGCTCGCGCTCGGATTCGACGCCGGCCGTCCGCGCCACCCGGAAGCCGGTCGCCCGCGCCGCGACGTGCTCCAGGAGCGCCGTCTTGCCGATCCCCGCCTCGCCGCGCAGCACCAGCACCCGGCTGTGCCCGGTTCGCGCCGCGGCGAGCACGCCGTCGAGCGCGGCGAGCTCGTCTTCGCGGCCGATCAGCTCGGGACCCGACATGCCCCGGACCCTAGCGCGATCCCCGGGGCCGGGGCCCGGGACGGACCAGGGTGTCACACGGGGGCGAACGGGCCGCGGGACGACGAATGTGAAGGCGAGAGAAACCCGCCACTCCCCGAAGAGGAGTTCAGATCATGGACATGAAACTCGAAGTCGTCGTCCTGCCCGTCACCGACGTCGACCGGACCAAACACTTCTACAAAGCGCTCGGCTGGCGCGAAGACGCCGACATCACCTTCGGCACCTCCCGGATCGTCCAGCTCACCCCGCCGGGATCACCGACCTCGATCCACTTCGGCACCGGCATCACCGACGCCACCCCCGGCGCGGTACGCAACACCTACCTCGTCGTCGACGACATCGAAGCCGCCCGCAAAGAACTCACCGGCCACGGCGCCGACGTCAGCGAGGTCTTCCACCGCGACCAGACCGGCGCGTTCGCCCCGGGCGTGCACCCCGACCGCGGCACCTACTCCTCGTTCGCGTCCTTCAGCGACCCCGACGGCAACACCTGGCAGCTGCAGGAGGTCACGACCCGGCTGCCCGGACGCGTCGACGGCGTGACCTACGGCTCCACCCAGCGGCTCGAAGACGCACTGCGCGAGGCCGCCGCCGCACACGGCGAGCACGAAAAGGAAACCGGCCAGTACGACGAACAGTGGCCGGCCTGGTACGCGAAGTACATGGCCGAACACCAGGACGCCTGAACCCATCCCGGAACCCGGAAAGAAGGAACCATGGCTCAACGCGATTTCGACGCCATCGTCCTCGGCGGTGGCGCACCGGGCGAACACACCGCGGCCGCGATCGCGGCGGGCGGCCTGCGGGTCGCCGTCGTCGAGCGGGAGCTGCTCGGCGGCGAATGCTCCTACTGGGCGTGCATCCCGTCCAAGACCCTGCTGCGGCCCGGCGAAGCGCTGGCCGCCGCCCGCGACGTCCCGGGCGCCCGCGAGGCGGTCACCGGCCGTCCGGACGTCGCCGCCGCACTGGCGTGGCGCGACTTCATGGTCTCGTCCTACGACGACGCGGGCGCCGAGAAGTGGGCCCGCGACACCGGAATCGAGGTGCTGCGCGGCGACGGCCGGCTCGCCGGGCCGCACACCGTCGCCGTCGGCGGGAAGGAGTACACCGCCGAGCACGTCGTCGTCGCGACCGGCTCCGCCCCCGTCATCCCGCCCGTACCCGGCCTGCGCGAGCTGCCGGGCCTGTGGACGAACCGCGAAGCGACCGGTGCGAAGGAAGTGCCGAGCCGCCTGCTCGTCCTCGGGGCCGGGCCGACCGGCGTCGAGCTGGCCCAGGCGTTCACCCGCCTCGGCGCCGAGGTCGCGGTGGTCGACGGTGCCGATCACGTCCTCCCCCGCGAACCCCGGGCACTCGGCGAAGCCGTCGGAGAAGCACTGCGCGCGGACGGCGTCGCGCTGCACCTCGGACAGCACGCGAGCGCCGCGCGGCTCGACGGCGACGAGTACGTGCTCGACCTTCCGGACGGCACGCAGCTGCGCGCCGAGCGGCTGCTGGTCGCCACCGGACGACGACCCCGCGTCGACGGCATCGGCCTCGAAACCGTTGGAGTGGAAGCGAATCCGCACGGCATCCCGGTCGACGAGCACATGGCGGCCGGGGACGGCCTGTGGGCCGTCGGCGACGTCACCGGGCAGTGGAACCTGACCCACGTCGGCGAGTACCAGGGCCGGGTCGTGGCCGCGAACATCCTCGGCCGGCCCACGACGGTGAACTACGACGCCATCCCCCGGGTCGTCTTCACCGACCCGCAGGCCGCGGCCGTCGGCGCCGCCGAGGGCGCTTTCACCGCGACGGTCCAGCTCTCCGGAGTCCCGCGCACCGCGACCTACACCCGCGCCTACGACACACGGCCCGGTTTCCTCACCGTCGTCTCCGACGGCGAGCGGCTGACCGGCGCGTACGCGGCCGGTCCCGAGGCCGGCGAATGGCTCCAGCAGGCCACGCTGGCCATCCGGGCCCGCGTCCCGCTGGCCGTGCTGCTCGACGTCGTCCAGCCGTTCCCGACCTTCTCCGAAGCCTACCTGCACGTCCTGCGCGATCTCGATCGCCAGGTGAACCCCTTGGGAGCCCAGTGATGTCCTACCGTGCGTTCGAAGTGACCGGCACGCGCCGGTTCACCCTGGTGGAACGGGAACTCCGCGACCCGCTGCCCGGCGAAGTCCGGTTGCGCGTCGAAGCCTGCGGCGTCTGCCACAGCGACACCCTCGCCGTCGAAGGGATGCGTGCCGATCCGTCGGTGCCGGTCGTGCCCGGCCACGAGATCGTCGGCGTGGTCGACGCCGTCGGCCCCGGCGTGACCGCCTGGGCGCCGGGCGACCACGTCGGCGTCGGCTACCTCAACGGTCACTGCGGCCAGTGCGAGAACTGCCGCCGCGGCGACTTCGTCAACTGCACCGACCAGCCGTGGACGGGCACCACGACCGACGGAGGCTACGCCGAAGTGGCGTACGCCCGCGCCACCGGCCTGGTCCGCATCCCCGCCGGCGCGCAGCCCCTCGACGTCGCACCGCTGCTGTGCGCGGGCCTCACCATGTACCGCGCGTTGCTGACGGCCGACGCGCGACCGGGGTCATTGGTGGCGGTGCAAGGCATCGGCGGCCTCGGCCACCTCGGCGTCCAGTACGCCAAGACGCTCGGCTACCGCGTCGCGGCGATCGCCCGTGGCACCGGGAAAGCCGAGCTGGCCGCGGAACTCGGCGCCGACGAGTACATCGACAGCACGGCGGCCGACCCGGGCCAAGAGCTGAAGCGGCTCGGCGGAGCGGCGGCGATCATCGCGACGGCGTCGAGCGGCGCATCGATGTCCCCGCTCGTCGCCGGGCTCGGCACCCGCGGGCAGCTGCTGGTCGTCGGAGCCGCCCCGGACCCGATCGAGATCCGGACGCCGGACCTGATCTTCGGCACGCACTCGGTCACCGGCGCGCTCACCGGTTCGTCGATCGAGAACGAGGACAGCTTGCGCCTGGCCCACGACCGCGGAATCCGCAGCCGCAACGAGATCATGCCGCTGTCGGAGGCCCCGAAGGCGTACGAGCGCATGATGTCCGGCAACGCGCGGTTCCGCGTGGTCCTCGACACCCTTGCTCAGTGACGAAGTAGGGCAAGCTCGCTACTGCCGGAACCAGGTGGCGTATCCGTATAGCGCCGTGCGGCCGCCGTGCGGCCGGCCGCACGGCGGCCCATGACCTCGGCGTTGCCGCCGGCCATCGCCAGCCCACCGACGGTGCGGGCGAAAAGGTCGACTCCGGCGCTCAGATCACCGCGACGCCGCCGTCGACGGCCAGCTCCATCCCGTTCACGTAGCTCGAGTCGTCCGAGGCGAGGAACAGCGCGACCGTCGCGATCTCCTCGGGCCTCCCCATTTCCCCGCGCGGGATCAGGGATTCGAACTGCCGCATCGTCTCCTCGTCGAACAGCTCCTGCTGCTTCGGCGTGGCGACCTGGCCGGGAGTCAGCACGTTCACCCGGATCCGCCGGTCCTTCAGCTCGGACAGCCACACGCGGGCGTAAGCCTGTTGCACGGCCTTGCTCGCCGCGTACACGCTCCACTCGGGATATCCCTTGAGTGAAGCGTTGGACCCGGTCATGAAGATCGAGCCGCCGTCGTTGAACAGCGGAAGCGCTTTCTGCACCGTGAACAGCGTGCCGCGCGCGTTGAGCCCGAAGGTGGTGTCGAAGTGCTCCTCGGTGATCTCGCCGAGCGGGCGCTGCTCGCCCACCCCGGCGCTGGCCCACAACACGTCGATCGCGCCCTTTTCCCGCTTGACCGTGTCGAACAGACGGTCCAGGTCCGCCAGGTCGGCCGCGTCGCCTTGCACGCCGGTCACGTTCCGGCCGATCAGCTTGACGGCGTCGTCCACCGCTTCCTGCCGCCGGCCCGAGACGAAGACGTACGCGCCTTCGTCGACGAACAGCTTGGCGCCGGCCAGCGCCAGGCCACTCGTGCCGCCCGTGATCACCGCGACCTTGCCCTCGAGCTTTCCCACGATCACTCCGTTGCCTAGTTATGTACACCGATCTGTGTGCTTAACGTAGCGGAGGGTCGACCGCGGCGCAAGCTATGTACACCGGTCCGTACCCAACCCGGCTAGACTGGGCTCATGACGGAGTTGGAGAAGGGCCCCCAGGGCCTGCGCCGCGGCCGGGGCGCGCGCGAGCGCATCCTCGGCGCGTCACAACAGCTGTTCCGCGAGCAAGGCATCAACCAGACCGGTATGGACCAGCTCTGCGCGGCGGCCCAGGTGTCGAAACGCACGGCCTACCAGCACTTCGCCGGCAAAGACGAACTCGTCGCCGAGTACCTGCGCCGGTTCGATCCCGACGTCATGCCGGAAGTGTTCGACCGCACCGACCTCACGCCTCGCGAACGGCTCCTCGCGGCCTTCGAGCTGCCGATGACCGCGACCCAGGACGACATCACGCCGCTGTGCCCCTTCATCGCGGCGTCCGTCGAAATCCCCGACCCCGAACACCCCGCACGCCGGCGCGCGCACGACTACAAGAAAGCCGTGGCCGCCCGGCTCGCCGAGACGGCACGCGAAGCCGGCGCCACCGACCCCGACCAGCTCGGCGAACAACTGGCGCTGCTCCTCGACGGCGCCTCGGCCCGCAACCGGGCTCTCAACACCGAAACCTTCCCCACCGCCGCCGCCATCGCCGCCGTCCTCATCGACAACGCGATCCCGGCGTCACCTCAGCGGTGAGGGTCAGCGGTCCTTGGTGAGGGGATCGCCGCCGAGCTGCCACATTTCGTGGTTGCCGCATTCCGCCGTGGTCTCGGCCGCCGCCTGAGCCGCGGCGAAGAAGTCGTCGACCACCGGTGAGGAATGTGCGGTCGCCACGGCGAGGCACACCTGGTCCGGCGCCAGATCCGGGACGGGCACGTAGGCGACTTCCGGATGCGTGTAGAAGACGGTCGCCGAGCGCGCGAGGAACGAGATGCCCCGGCCGGCGGCGACGTGCTCGAGCGTTTCGTCCACGCCGCGAACCAGGTACCCGGCGTTGAGGTGCGGGCGCCTGGTGGGTTGCGTGCTCGCGTCGGCGTGCCAGAGCAGCGGCTCGCCGGCCAGGTCGGCCTCGGTGACTTCTTCCTTGCCGGCCAGCCGATGGCGCGCGGGCAGGACCGCCACCCGCGGCTCGGTGTAGAGCGGAACGACGCGTAGGCCCGCTTCGTCGAGGGGCAGCCGCACGTAGCCGATGTCGATGCGGCCGTCGAGCAGCATTTCGGCTTGCTCGTCGGCTTCGATGCGCTGCACGTCGACCCGCACATCCGGGTGCCGGACGGCGAACCGGTGGATCGCCGGGGTGACCGCGACGCCGGCCCGGAAGCCGACCATCAGCCGCCGGTCGCCCCGCGCGGCCGCGGTCACCCGGCGGCGGGCCGCGTCGGCGGAGGCCAGCAAGGGGGCGGCGTCGGTCAGCAGCTGCGTGCCGGCGTCGGTCAGCGTCACCCCGTGGCTGTCCCTGGAGAACAGCGCGGTGCCGAGATCCTGTTCGAGCGCGCGGATCTGCCGGCTCAGCACCGGCTGCGCGATGTGCAGCCGTTCGGCGGCGCGGCCGAAGTGCAGCGTGTCGGCGACCGCGACGAAATAGCGCAGCTTGCGCAGGTCCAGATCCATCAGGGCCTCCCGCGATCCGGCGATGCCACCAGGGTATCGCCGCGGCCGGAAGAGGTCTTGGACATCGACTCGGACCCGCGGCAACCATGGATGTCGGGCGCCCCGCAGACACCATCCGACTCCAGGAAGCAGCACACCATGAGCACCATCAGCATCATCGGCCTCGGCGGCATGGCCCGCGCCATCGCCACCCGCGCGGTCGAGGGCGGCCACACCGTCGAGGTCATCGGCCGCGACGCAATCAAGGCCAAGGACCTGGCCGCCGAGCTCGGCGGCAGCGCGACGGCCGGAACGTTCGGCGCCACCCCGGCCGGCGACATCGTGGTCTCCGCGGTGCCTTATGCCAGCGCCGCTCAGGTCTTGGCCCAGTTCGGCGACGCGCTCGCCGGCAAGGTCGTCATCGACATCTCCAACACCTTCACCGCCGACGCCACCGGGGTCGTCACGCCCGCCGGCACCTCCGGCGCGCAGGAGATCGCCAAGACCGTTCCGGCGAGCGCGCACGTCGTGAAGGCGTTCAACACCGTCTTCGGCCACGTTCTGGCCCAGGGCGGCCGCCTGGACGTGCTCATCGCCGGCGACGACGCGGACGCCAAGGCCCGCGTGTCGGCGTTCATCGAGAGCCTCGGGCTGCGCCCGCTGGATGCCGGCGGCCTCGCGGCGGCGCGGTGGCTGGAGGCGGTCGGTCCGCTGCTGATGGGCCTGGCCCGCCACGGCGCGGGGTTCGACATCAGCCTCGGCGTCACCATCAAGAACTGAGTAGGACACATCGTGCGAGTTTTCGTCACCGGCGGGACCGGTCACACCGGTTCCCACATCATCCCCGAGCTCATCGCCGCCGGGCACGAGGTCACCGGCCTGGCCCGCTCCGACACGGCGGCGACCGCGTTGTCCGCGCTGGGCGCGAAGGTGCGTCGCGGCGACCTCGAAGATCTCGACGGGCTCAAGGAGGCGGCCGCGGACTCCGACGGCGTCATCCACGTCGCGCATCGCCAAGACCTGCTCCCCACCGGCGGAATCGACGCCGTGGCCGCCGCGGAGGTCCCGATCATGCTGGCCTACGGCGAGGCGCTCGCGGGAACCGGCAAGCCGCTGGTCGCGGCCGGGAGCATCGGTTCGCCGGGGAACCTGGGCCGGCCGGCCACCGAGCAGGACCCGGCCTTGCCGGCCGGCGAGGAGCACGCGGGCACCCTGCGGGCCCGCAACATCGTGGAGACCACGGTCATCGGCCTGGCCGAGCGCGGCGTGCGGTCGTCGATCGTCCGCCTCGCCAACATCGCGCACAGCACGACCGACCAAGCCGGTTTCCTCCAGCGGCTGATCGCGCTGGCGAAGGAGAAAGGTGCCGTCGCCTACCCCGGCGACGGCACCAACCGGTGGAACGCCGTGCACGCCCGCGATGCCGCCGCCGTGTTCCGCTTGGCTTGGGAAAAGGGCCCGGCCGGCAGCTACTGGCACGCGGTCGCGGACGGCGCCATCCCGTTCCGCACCATCGCCGAGGCCATCGGCAGCCGGCTGGGCCTCCCCGTCGTGAGCATCCCGGTCGACGCCCTGGTGGTGCCGGGCCACTTCGGCTTCCTCGCGAACGTCGTGACACAGAGCTACCCGGCGTCCAACCGGATCACCCGCGAGACCCTCGGCTGGGAACCCACCCGGCCCGGCCTGCTCGCCGATCTGGACAACGGCCACTACTTCCCCGCGACCTGAGAACGGGGAGGATCAGCCGAGGTCGCGCACGTACACGTTCGGGGTCCACATGTCGGTGCCCGTCGCGAAGTTCGTGGCGACCGACTGGAACGCGACGTGCTTGCCGTCGGCCGAGATCGACGGCGTCGCGGAGTCTCCATTGCCCTCGGCGCCGTTCCCGGCGACGCTCGCCCGGGTCGTGGTCGCCGTATCGCGGTCACGGACGAACACGTCCGCCGCGCTGTTGCGGTCGAACGGCACGAGTCTCCACGCGAAGGAGCCGAACGCCGTGTACCGGCCGTCGGCCGAGATCGACGGGCGGACGCCCGAGGTCGTGCCGTCGATGTCCTGCGCGCCCGTGTACAGGACGTTCAACCGGGTGACCGTCGACGTCTGCCGGTCGACCAGGAAGTCGTCGACCCTGCCGTTGGTGTCCCCCGGGTTCGGCAGCAGGTTCCCCGCGGCCGACTGGTAGGCGACGTAACGCCCGTCGGCCGACATCGTGGCGAAGGTGCTGGCGCCTTGCCCTTGGTCACCGTGGGCGTTGACGCTCACCCGATCGGTCAGCCCGGTCAGCTTGTCGTGCACGAACACGTCGGTCGCCTGGTTCGTGTCGGAGCTCGTCAGGGTCGTGGCGTCGGATTCGAACGTGACGTCGCGGCCGTCGGCCGAGATCGACGGCAGCCGGCTCGCGCCCCTGACCTCCGTGCCGCTCGAATCGACGCTGACGCGAACGGTGCGGTCCGACTGCTGGTCGTACTCCAAGACGTCCCGGACGCGGTTCGTGTCGCCGGGGACGAGGTTGCCGGCGTACGAGTCGTACGCGATGAACCGCCCGTCGGCCGAGATCGCCGGGTCGAGGCTGTCGTCGTTGCCCGGGGCGCCCAGCAGCCCGCCGCTGACCCGGCTCGTCCACCCGATCAGGTTGTCGTGGACGAACACGTCCCGGAACCTGTTGGTGTCGCCCGGAACCAGGTTCGTCGAGTCCGACACGAACGCGACGTACCGGCCGTCGGCCGAAATGGACGGTGCCCAGCTGGCGCCGTTCCCCTCGGCGCCGGTGCGGTCGACGCTGACTCGGGTGGTCACCCCGGCCACCCGGTCCCGCACGAACACGTCGTCGACGCCGTTGGTGTCGCCGCCGACGAGGGTGCGGGCCGAGGACCGGAAGGCCACGTACCGTCCGTCGGCGGACACCGACGGCTCCCCGCTCGCCCCGGTACCCGGCTTGCCGTCGACGCCGACGCTGATCAACGTGGTGGCGGCCGCGGTGGCGGCGGCCGCGGTGCCACCCGGTACCAGCGCCGCGATGGTCGCCGCGCACAGGACGAGTCCGACCGAGCCGGCTCTCCGACTTCTCATCATTGCCTTTCCCTGATCAAAAGGAAAACGTGGTCACCAGACCGGCTGGAACCGTTCGTTGACGAAGCTGTAGCAAGGGTTCTGCACCAACCGGCGGTAGTTGTCGGTGTTGATGCCGTCCACCGAAAGACACATTCCGCTGTTCACGTTCTGGAACTCCGCGACGCCGTTGTAGTAGTCCCACAGCATCCGCCACTGCTGGTTCGTGCCGACGAGGCAGGTGTACTGGATGATGGGGTTTCCCTGGTTCGTCCCGTAGGCGTAGTCGTCCAGGCACTTGCCGGTGCGGACGTTCTGCAGCCAGAACACGGCCGGGTCGTCCGTGGCCTGCCCCATCCGCCATCGCTGGTTGTTGCCGTACGCGCACGAGAGCTGGTCGACCGGGGCGAAGTCGTCGAGCCGTCCCTTGTCGACCTGCACGCACTTGGGGGCGCCGCCGGCCCAGCTGCCTTCGTTGGTCTGCCAGGCCACCACGTCGCCGCTCACCGGCGGGTAGATGGTCCGGTCGGCGTGGGCGGGCATGGCACCGGTCAGCACGAGCGCGGTGGTCGCGAGCGGAACCAGCACGGCGGCGCGGAGCAGGCGGGGTAGCTGAAGCATGCGCGAACCCTAGGGAGCACCGCACGTCCGGCTCCAGGCGGAACCGGCGGAAAAGCCGGCAGAACCGGGTTTCCGCCGATCAGCGCATCGCCGGGTGCGCGCGGACGCGGGCCTGGTCCGGCAGGCCGATCGGGAACGTCAACGCCTCGCGGAACAGCCGGGCGGCGCCGTCGGCGTCACCGCCGGCGGCCGCCGTTTCGCCGAGGGCGAGCAGCGCGAGCCCGGTCGCCTGGGCGTGTTCGGCCCGCCGGGCCAGCTCCAGCGCCCGCCGGCCGGTGGTGGTGGCGTCGTCCCAGCGGGCCAGGCCGGCCTGGGACTGGGCCAGCAGGGCCAGCGCGAACGCCTCCGAGCCCGGTTCGCCGAGAGCGGCGAACGTCGCGGCGGCCTCGGTCAGCAGGGTGGCCGCGCCGGCGTGGTCGCCGGTGTCGTTCCGCACGGCGCCGAGGTTGAGCTGAGCCACCGCGACACCGCGCTTGTCGCCCAGTTCGCGCTTACGGCGCAGCGCGGCCGCGTGGTATTCGATGGCTTCGGCGAACGCGCCGCGGTCGTGCGCCAGCGCGCCCAGGTTGTTCAGCGCGATCGTCTCGCGGCGCGCGTCGCCCATGGTCCTCGCTTGGTCCAGCACGCCGGTGTACGCGGCCGCGGCGTCGTCGTACCGGCCGGCGAACTTGTGGGCGTTGCCGATCAGGGTCAGCGTCGCGGCCCGGCCGTCCGGGTCGGCGCCGAACGCCTCGGCGGCGGACGCGGCCAGCGCCAGCGCCATCTCCGGGTCGCCGCTCTCGTTGGCGGTGACCGCGGCGCCGTGCCACGCCCACGCCCGGGCCTGCTCGGTGGGCGCGGCACCGGCCGCCCCCGTGAGCATCCGCCGTCCTTCGGCGAACCGCCCCCGGGCCACGTAGTGCTTGGTCAGTGCGCGCACGGTTTCCGCGCACAACAGGGCCGGCGCGGCGTCGACGGCTTGCTGGAGCGCGGCCCGGACGTTGTCCTGCTCATCGCCCAGCCGGGGATCGCCGTCGCGGACCAGGCGCAGGAAGTGCCCGGCGTGCGCGTCGCGATCGCCCGCTCCGGTGAGCTGGTCCTCGACGACCTCGCGGATGGTGTCCAGCATGCCGATCCGGGGACCGCCGGCCCGTTCGGTGACGGTGACCAGGCTGTGCGCGGCCAGCGTCGCCAGCGAATGCGGCGGTGCGCCCAGCACGGCCTCGACGTCGACCGGGTCGGCGCCGCCGGAGAACGCGCCCAGCAGGCCGAACAACCGCCGGTCGGGATCGGTGAGCCCGCGCGTGCTCCATTCCACCGTGCGGCGCAGGCTCACGTGCCGGTCGGCCAGGTCCACCGCGTCGCCGTGCAGGTCGCGGACCTGGGCGAGCACCTGGGCCGGTGCCTGGGTGCGCAGCCGCGCGGCGGCCAGCTCCAGGGCGAGCGGCAGGCCGTCGAGCCGGCGGCACAGCGCCGCGACCGCGACGGCGTTGTCCCCGGTGAGCGCGAACCCGGGCCGGACCGCGGCGGTCCGTTCGACCAGCAACCGGACGGCCGCGTTGCCGGCCAGGGCCGCCGGGTCGTCACTGTCCGGAGTGGACAGTGGGGCCAGTGGCCAGAGGTGTTCCCCCCGCAGCCGCAACGGCGAGCGGCTGGTCGCCAGGACGGTCAGCCCCGGGCACCCGGCCAGCAGCGTGGCCACGGTGGTGGCCGCCGCGGCCACGTGCTCGAAGCTGTCGAGCACCAGCAACCATCGCCCGTCGCCGATCAGCGCGGCCGGGTCGGGCGTCCGCAGGGACTCGGCCAGCGCCTGCGGGACGTCGTCGGCGTCCCGCAGGGCGCTCAGGTCGAGGCCGTGCACGGATTCGAACCGGCTCGCCGCCCGCCAGCCCACCTCGAGAGCGAGGCGGGTCTTCCCGACCCCGCCGGTGCCGGTGATCGTGACCAGCCGCACCGGCGGATCCTGGACCAGCCGGAGCACCGCGGCGAGATCGTCGGACCGGCCGACGATCGAGGTGACCGGCGCGGGCAACGCCGGGCGGGCCGCCGTCCGCCGGCGGCGGGTGTCCGGCGGCGGTGCCGTCCGGGCGGTCCGGGCGAACGCCTCCCGCTCCTCCGGCGTCAGGCCCAGCGCCCCGATGAGCGCGCGCAGGGTTTCGCGCTGCGGACGCCGGGTGGCGCCCCGCTCGATCTCCCCGATCGCGCGGACGCTGATCCCGCTCAGCTCCGCCAGCTGCTCCTGCGAGAGACCGCGGCTGCTCCGCAGCCCTGCCAGCATCTCGGCCAACGCCATCTGCCCCCGGTGCACCGCCACATCGTAAAGACGGCTGCGAAAGCGCCGTGGTTCGCCCGTCCCGCTAAAGCTGGGCGGCGCCGCCGTCGACGGGGATCTCGGCCCCGGTGGTGAACGTGGCTTCGAACGCCAGGTAGGCCACCGTCGCCGCGACCTCGGCCGGCTCTCCGAAGCGCTGCATCGGGTTCTGCGCCCGCATCTCGGCCTTCAGCCGGTCGGCGACGTCGGGCGGCACAGTCGCGTCGAGGATGCCGGTGGCGATCGGCCCCGGGCTGACGGCGTTGACGCGCACCCCGCGGGGCAGCAGCTCCCGCGCCAGGGACCGGGTCATCGACCGCAACGCCGCCTTGGTCGCGGAATAGACGCTGATCATGTCGAGGCCCTTTTCGTTGGCCACCGACGTCGTGAGCACGACACCCGCGCCCTCGCGCAGCAGCGGCGCGAGCTTCTGCACGGTGAAGTACGGGCCCTTGGTGTTCACGGCGAACAGCTCGTCGTACTGCGCTTCCGGCGTCGACTCGAACGGCGCGAAGGCGGTCACCCCGGCGTTCACGAACACCGCGTCCACCGCGTCGAACTCCGCGCCGACCAGCCGGGCCAGCTCCTCGATGTCGGCCATCGACGCGGAGTCGCTGCGCACGGCCGTCGCCCGCTCGCCCAGCCGCCGGCGCGCGGAGTCGAGCTTTTCCTTGTCCCGCCCGGTGATCAGCACCCGGGCGCCGCGGTCGACCAGCAGTTCGGCGGCCGCGAAACCGAGGCCGCTGCTCCCGCCGGTGATCACGACGTTCTTTCCTTCGTAAGCGTTCATAACCCGAGTGAACTGCCGGGTCCGCCGCCGCGTCCAAGTCCCGTTCCGCATGCCGCCATACCGCCGGTGCATGGCGGCGTACGCTCGAAGAGTGGATCTCGACCTGCGGCTGGTCCGGTACTTCACGGTCGTGGCTCAGCACGGCAACATCGGCCGCGCCGCCACGGCCCTGCACCTCGCCCAGCCGTCGCTTAGCCGCCAGATGCAGCGGCTGGAGCACCAGCTCGGCGTGCGGCTGTTCGCGCGCACGCCGCAGGGAACCAGCCTGACGCCGGCCGGCGAAGCGTTCCTGCCGCGCGCCCGCGCCGTCCTCGAAGCCGCCGACGACGCCGTGTCCGTCGCCCGTGCCGCGGACCCGCCCGGCGAAATCACCATCGGGTACGTCGAGGGTCTGGTCGTCACGCCCGCGGTGCAGGCGCTGCGCCACCGACGGCCGGACGCGCGCGTCCGGACGCGGCTGCTGCGCTGGCACGACGTGCGCGCGCTGGCCGACGGCCGCGTCGACGCCCTGGTCACGCGCGAGCCGCTGGCGTTCTCCGCGGCGGTGACGCCGTTGTACGAAGAGCCGCGCGTACTGCTCGTCCCGGTCACGCATCGCTTGGCGGGCAAGGAAGTCGTCTCGGCGGACGACCTGGGTGACGAGGAACTGGTGGCGTGCGCGGTGACGCCGACGCTCTGGAGCACCCCGAAGGACGGCACCCCACCGCCCGCGCCGGACGACAGCTTCGAGGACAAGCTGGAACTGGTGGCGTCGGGAAGCGCGGTGGCGGTCTTGCCCGCCGGCGACCACCGCCTCCGGCTGCGCGACGACGTGACGGCGATTCCCGTCGAAGGCTTCGAGCCCTGCCGGGTCGTGGTGGCGTCGCGGACGCGGGACCCGAACCCGCTGGTGGCCCAGTTCCGCGAGGCCGCCCGGCTGCTGGTGCCGGATCCGCGTGGGCCCGCGTCGCCGTAACCGTTGTTCCGGTGCGAGAGCCGACGGAAGGAGACGCGCGATGGCCGCCGAGCCGTTCGAGGTCAGCATCACCGAAGCCGAGATCGCGGACCTGCGCGAACGGCTGCGCCGGACGCGGTGGCCCGAGCCCGAACCGGTCGACGACTGGTCACAGGGAGTCCCGCTGGCCTACACACGCGAACTCTGCCGCAGCTGGGCCGAGGACTACGACTTCGGGTTCGCCGAGCGGGTCAACGCCTTCCCGCAGTACCGCGACACCATCGACGGGCTGGGCCTGCACTTCCTGCACGTCCGCTCGCCGGAGCCGGACGCGTTCCCGCTGGTGCTCACCCACGGCTGGCCGGGTTCGGTGCTCGAGTTCCTCGACGTCCTCGGCCCGCTGACCGACCCGCGCGCCCACGGCGGCGACCCCGCGGACGCCTTCCACGTGGTCGCCCCGTCGCTGCCCGGCTACGGGTGGAGCGACAAGCCGTCGACGACCGGCTGGGGCGTCACCCGCATCGCCCGTGCCTGGGACGCGCTGATGGTTTCCCTGGGCTACGAGCGGTACGGCGCGCAGGGCGGGGACTGGGGTTCGGCGGTCTCCGGCGCGCTCGGCGAGGTCGCGCCGGAGCGGGTCGCGGCCGTCCACTTGAACCTGGGGTCGGTGGCCGCGGGCGCGTTCGACGACCCGACACCACCGGAACTGGCGAACCTCGCCGCGGAGAAGGAGTTCCAGCGCACCGGCCGCGGCTACTCGGCGATCCAGTCGACGCGGCCGCAGACGCTCGGCTACGGCCTCACCGACTCCCCCGCCGGTCAGGCCGCCTGGATCGCCGAGAAGTTCCAGGCCTGGACCGACCACGACGGCCACCACGAGGAGGTGGTATCGCGTCAGAAGATCCTCGACGAGGTTTCGGTCTACTGGTTCACCGCCTCGGCCACGTCTTCGGCGCGCCTGTACTGGGAAAGCTTCGCTCACTTCAGGGACAAGGTCACCGCACCGTCCGGGCTGTCGGTCTACCCGCGCGACATCACCCGCCCGTCGCGCCGGGAAGCCGAGCTGCGGTTCACCGACCTGCGCTGGTTCGAGCGGATGCCGCGCGGTGGCCACTTCGCCGCGCTGGAGCAGCCGGAGTCGCTGGTCGAACAGGTTCGCGGGTTCTTCCGCCTCTTCCGCTGACGTCCCGCCTCGACGAGAAGCGGAACTCAGCGTCCGGCGACAGCCCCTCCCGCGGGGTAGTCGAGGCCGGCGGCCAGCAAGTCGAACGCCTGCCCGGTCAGCTCGGACTCCGGGGCCTCGTGGCCGGCCGCCCGCCAAGCGGCGACGGCCGTCTGGACCGCGCAAAGGGCCACCGAGACCACCAGGTGGGGCCGGGGGTCCACGGCCGGGTCGACGCCCATCCGGGTGCCGACCAGGCGCGCCACCTCGTCGAACCGGGCGGTCGCCCGCTCGACGCGCGCGGCCGTCAGCGCGGGGCTGACCGAGATCACGTTCTGCAGGCCGTGGAAGCGCGAGTCGGTTTCGTACGTGCGCATGACCTCGACCGCGGCCGTCCGCAGCGCGGTCAGCACCGGCAGGCCGGCCGGTTGCGCGGCGAACGCGTCGAGCACCGCGGTGATCTGTTCGTCGGCGAGGGCCAGCGCGACGTCCTCCTTCGAAGCGAAGTACCGGAAGAACGTCCGCGACGAGACTTCGACGGATTCGGCGATCTGGTCGATGGTCGTGGCCTCGAACCCGTGGGCGCAGAACAACGCCTGGGCCGCGTCGATCAGCGCCTCCCGCGTCCGCTGCTTCTTCCGTTCCCGCAGGCCGAGCTTCTCCATGGCGGCCAGCGTACGGCAACCACGTCACCGAGAGACAGTTGTCAGTTGACGACAAGTGTCACGAAGTGACAGTATTTCGAGCATGCCGAAACCTCCCGCACCGACCTCTCGCTACTGGAAGCTGAACCGGCAGCTGGCGCGGCTCAACACGGTCCTGTTCCAGCGGACCGGCGGCAAGATCGGCGGGTCGTTCTTCGGTGGCGCGCCGGTACTGCTGCTCCACCACGTCGGCCGCAAGTCCGGCGAGGCCCGGATCAGCCCCCTGATCTACCTCGACGACTCGCCACGGCTGGTCGTCATCGCGTCGAAAGGCGGCGTGGACGCGCATCCGGCGTGGTTCCACAACCTGACGGCGATGGCGACCACCGAAGTAGAGCTCCCCGGCGGCGAACGCCGGCGGGTCCGTCCCCGCGTCGCCGAGGGCGCGGAGCGAGCCTCGTTGTGGGAGCGAGCGGTGGCGATCTACAAGCCGTACGCGACCTACGCCACCTACACCGAGCGGACGATTCCGGTGGTCGTACTCGAACCCGCCGGCACCACACCGGCCGAATAGGCCAGGGCAGCGTCGTCACCCGGGTCACGCGCGGACGGCGTCCGCGAACACCTCCAGTTCGCGTCGGATGTCGGGGCCGGTCGGCTGCAGCTGGACTTCGGTGACTCCTTGGCCGGCCAGCGCCCGCACCGCGGCCCCGAACTCCTCGGCCGGTGCCGTCCACGTCGTCGCCGTGAGCGAGACGTGGCCGCCGGCGTCCCACGCCGCCCGGTCCGCCTCGTTCATCTCCTGCACATGACCCTGATGGATGACCAGGTGCCGCTCGCGTTCGGGGACGCGTTCGACGACCTCGAGCCACGCGGGACCGCCCGGCATCTCACGCACGGCGTCGGCGCCCTGCATCGTGTGGACGAAGTGGAACATGCCGCCCCAGAGCGGTCCGGCCGCCAAGCGGACGCGTTCGTCGGTCACCCGCTCACCGGGGTCGAGCGGGGTGCCCAGGATGGCGAGGCTCGCCCGCTTCCAGTCCTTCATGTTCTCGGTGGGCCGCAGCATGCCGAACAGCCCGTCCGCGCCGAGCCGGCGGGCGACGGCGTCACCCTTCGGGCCGATGGCGCCGATCAGCAGCGGCACGCGCAACGGCAGCTCGCCGGCCAGGTCGCTGGTGAGCAGCAGCTTGATCGGCGCGCCCTCCCAGTCCGCGGATTCGCCGCGCAGCAACGCCTGGAACACCTGGACGTACTGCTCCAGATAGGACCACTTGAGCGCGGACTGCCCGGTGGCGGCGCGGCTGGAGAAGCCGGTGCCGAACGCGACGTTCACCCGGCCCGGCGCCAGCTGGTGCAGCGAGACGGTGTTGGCCGCGTTGACGAGCGGGTGACGCAGGCTCGGCACGAGCACACCCGGCCCGAGGCCGATCGTGCTGGTGCGCTCGGCGGCGCGGTGCAGCTGCACCCAGACGTCGTCGCCCTGGAACGGGGTGTCGAACAGGAAAGCGTGGGAGTAGCCGAGCTCCTCGGCGTACTGGATGTGTTCGGGTGCGCGGCGGGTCGGTGGCAGCGCGACGGTGTAGGCGAGGTCGGTCATCTGCGGTCTCTTTCTGCGGGCGAACTATGCTGATCAGGTGGGTGCGGACGGGACGGACAAGACGCCGCTGAGCGCGGGGGAAGAAGAGCTCTGGCGGGCGTTCGCCTGGGTGCTGAACGTGCTCCCCCGGACGATGGACCTGCGGCTGCAGGAGCGCGCGAACATCACCGGGCCGGAGTACGTGGCGCTGGCCAACCTCGGGGACGCGCGCCCGGACGGGCTGCGGATCAGCGAGCTGGCCGGCCGGGTCGGGTTGTCGCCGAGCCGGGTCAGCCGGCTGGCCGAGAGCCTGGTCCGCCGCGGCGAGGTCGAGCGCACCCGCGGCGGCGAAGACGGCCGCAGCGCGCGGCTGACCATCACCGACGCCGGGCTGGCCCGGGTCGAGGCGGCGTGGCCGCACCAGGTGGCCAGCGTGCGCGAGCACGTCCTGCGCCACCTCGATCCGGCCGACCACGCCGCACTCACCCGGTCCCTGCGGGCCATCGCCGACGCGCTCTGAGCGGGCTCAGGCGGCAGGCGGGGCGATTTCGGGTTGCCCGCTGCCCGCCGTCAGCCCGCCGTCGACCGGCAGGACGACACCGTTGACGAACCGGGCGTCCGGTCCGGCCAGGAACACGATCACGTCACCGACCTCCTCCGCGGTCGCGGCGCGGCGCATCGGGATCCGCTGCGCGAACGCCTCCGCGACGCCGGGGATCGCCCGGAACGGCACGGTCATCCCGGTTTCGGTGAGGCTCGGCGCGACGGCGTTGACGCGGATGCCTTCCCGGCCGTGGTCCTGGGCCATGCCCCGGGTCAGGTTGGCCACGGCGCCCTTGGCCGCGTTGTAGCCGACCGCCGCGGGATCCCCGCCCAGCCCGCTCACCGACGACACGTTGACGATCGAGCCCTTCGTCGCGCGCAGGTGGGGAATCGCGGCGCGGGAGCCGAAGAACACCGCGTCGAGGTCGATGGCCATGATCCGCCGCCACAGCGCGTCGTCGGTGTCCTCGGCGCGGCCCGGCAGTGCGGCGCCGGCGTTGTTGACCAGGACGTCGAGGCGGCCGTGAGCGCGCGCGACCTCGTCGACGAGCTCGGTTGCCGCGTTCTCCTCGGCCAGGTCGGTGACGCGGACCTCGATCCGGCCGGGCGCCTGCGCGGCGACCTGGTCCAAAGTGGACTTGGTGCGGCCGGCGATGACGACGGTCGCGCCTTCGGCCGCGAACCGCAGCGCCGCGGCGGCGCCGATGCCGGAGCCGCCGCCGGTCACGATGACGACCTTGCCGTCGAATCGGTTGTTCACGAGTTCTCCTTGGGGTGGAAGGGTTCAGTGCGGCGCGACGGCTTGCAGGCCGCCGTGCACCGGCAGGACGGCGCCGCTGACGTAGCCGGCGGCCGGGGTGGCCAGGAAGACGACGGCGTTGGCGATCTCCTCGGCCTCGGCGACGCGGCCGAGGGTGGTGACGCCGCCGAGCGCTTCGGCGAATTCGCCGTAGGCCGCGGTGCCGGGAGTCCGGGTCGGGCCCGCCGCGACCGCGTTGACCCGGACGCCGGCGGGTCCGTACTCGTCCGCCCAGATCTTGGTCAGCAGTTCCAGCCCGGCCTTGGACGCGCCGTAGGCGCCACCGCCGCGGCCGGGGACGGACGCGCCGAAGGTGCTGAGGTTGACGATCGCGCCCTGGCCCCGCCGGACCATGCCCGGCGCCAGTTCGCGGACCAGGATGAACGGGGCCCGCAGGTTGACCGCGAAGTGCGCGTCGAAGGTCTCGTCGTCGGTGTCGGCGGTGGAGCCGAACAGGTAGATGCCGGCGTTGTTGATCAGGATGTCGACGTCGCCGGCGGCCTCGGCCAGCCGTCGCACCTCGGCCGGGTCGCCCAGGTCCGCCGCGACGAACCGGGCGGTGCCCCCGTCGGCCTGGATCTCCTTGACGACGTGGGCGCCGCGGCCGGTGTCGCGGCCGTGCACGACGACCTCCGCACCGAGTGCGGCCAGCTGCCGGGCCACGGCTTCGCCGATCCCGGCGGTGGCGCCGGTGACCAGCGCTGTGCGGCCGGCCAGTTCGTGGGACATGGTGACTCCTCGTTGTCGAAGGTTCGACACGGCTAACAAGTGCGTGCGCACGCACATTCCTGCTACGGTGTGAGCTGTGCCACTTCCCCAACGAAGCCGGTCAGGCGACGGCGTGCCGGGCCACCTCGCCGACCGCCGTGTCGAGCGCGGCCCGCAGCGGTGCGGGATCCCCGGTGGCCTGCGCGAGCAGAAGCCCGCCCTGGAACGCGGTCATCAGGACGTAGGCGAGCCGGTCAATGTCGGTGTCCGCTCGCAGTTCGCCGCGGTCGCGCATGGCCAGCAGGCCGCCGCGGAACTGGTCGCGCCAGCGGCCGAAGCCACGCACGACGTCGTCCCGGAGCGCCGGCTCGGTCTTCAGCACTTCGCCGGCCAGCGAGCCGAACCGGCATCCGCCGCGCCAGGGCTCGCCCGGCCCGAGGTAGGACGCGGCCCAGGCCCGCAGGGCGGCAACACTGTCCAGTTCGCCTCGCGGCGGCTGGCTGTGGGCCCCCATCATCGCGTCGGCCTGCCAGTCGAGCACGGCGCGGACCAGGCTCTCCTTGTCGGGAAAGTAGTGGCTGAGCTGAGAGCCGCTGACGCCGGCGGCCTGGCGGATCAGGTCGTTGTTCGTGCCTTTGACGCCGTGCTCGTACATCAGGTCGGCGGCGGCCTCGATGATGCGCTGCCGGGTCGCCCACCCCTTGCGGGTCAGCCGGGGTTCCGTCGTCGTCATGACCTCACCCTACCCGTTCTGGGCTTGACAACCCAGAACCTTCATCCTTAAATGGGCTACCAAGCCCAAAATGAGGAGGAGAGATGGTCTCGAGCACCATGAACACTCGCTCCACGCCCCCGGGCGAGCAGGGCGACCCGCACCGCTGGGCGATCATGACCGTGCTGGGTGCGGTCGCCTTCATGGCGCAGCTGGACTTCTTCATCGTCAACGTGGCCCTCGACGGCATCGGCCACTCGTTCGCGGGCAGTTCCCCCGCGGCGGCGTCCTGGGTGCTCTCGGCCTACGCGATCGTGTTCGCCGCGGTGCTGGTCCCCGCGGGCCGGCTAGCCGACCTCTACGGCCGCAAACGCGTGCTGCTGCTCGGGATCGGCGTGTTCACCCTGGCCTCCGCGCTCGCCGCGTTCGCGCCGAGCCTGGCCGTGCTGATCGCCGCGCGAGCGGTGCAGGCGATCGGCGCGGCGATGATCGTCCCGACGTCGCTCGGCCTGCTCTACCCGAGCTTCCCGCGTCACCAGCACACGCTGGTCGTGGGGCTGTGGGCCGGCGTCGCCGGCGTGGCCGCCTCGGCCGGACCGCCCGTGGGCGGTCTGCTGGTGAGCCTCGACTGGCGGTGGATCTTCCTGATCAACCTGCCGATCGGCGTGGCCACGATCCTGGCCGGCCTGCGGCTGTTGCCGGAGGTCCGCGAGCCGGCCGGCGGGAAGATCCCCGACATCGCCTCGGCGCTGGCGCTGTTGTCCGGCGTCAGCCTGCTGGTCCTGGCCACGGTCCAGGGCCCGTCCTGGGGCTGGGCGGATCCGAAGACCATCGGCCTGTTCGCCGCCGCCGCGATCTTCGCCGCCGTCACGATCCGGCGCAGCCTGACCGCGCGGATGCCCGTCGTCGAACCGCGGCTGTTCCGCAGCCGCGAGTTCACCGCGGCCACCATCGCCCTGCTCGGCTTCTTCACCGGCTTCGCGATCTTCCTGCTCGGCAGTGCGCTGTTCGTCCAGGACGTCTGGCACTTCACCGCCGTGGAAGCCGGGATCGCCATCGCACCCGCGCCGATCGTCTCGGTCGGCTTCGCGATGAGCGCCGGGCCGATCCGACGCCGGTTCGGCCGCGTGCTGCCCGCCGTCGCCGGCACCGCCACGATGGCGCTGGCCGCCGGCTACTGGCTCGCGACCGTCACCGACACCCCGGCCTACTGGACCACCCTGTTCCCCGGCCTCGTCCTGATGGGCGTCTCCGGCGGCCTGTCCCAGGCCCCGCTGTTCGCCGCCGCCGGCAGCCTGCCCGCCGACCGCGCCACCACCGGCAGTGCCGTGCTGAACATGAGCCGCCAGATCGGCAGCGCCATCGGCGTCGCCCTGCTCGTGGCCCTCATCGCCGGCGCCCCCGCGACCCGGACCTTCGACCGCGCGTGGGCCGTGCAGCTCGCCACCGGCCTGCTCGCCGCCGTCACCCTGTTCCTGTTCCGACGTCCCGTGAACCACCGCTGAAAGCAGGTCGAACCGATGTCCCAGATCCAGCTCATCGCCCGTCACACGATCAAGCCCGGCGAAGAAGCAGCGGTGTTCGCCGCACTGCGGCAGCTGATCACCGCGGCCCGCACCGAACCCGGCAACCTCGCCTTCGAGGCCTACCGCAGCATCGACGACGAACGCAGCTACGTCCTGCTCGAGCGTTACGCATCCCCCGAAGCCCTGGCCGCCCACCGCGAGGCCCCGCACTTCAAGGAACACCTGCTCGGCGAAATCGCGCCACGCCTGGCCAACCGGGTCATCGAGGAGTACGACGTCCGCGACTGAACTTCGCGGCACGCAAGGGAGTCACCGTGAACGACCTCGTCCTGACCGGCGCTGCACTGGTGCTGAGCCGGCCGGCCGACGACGGAGCCAGCCTGTCGGTCCGGCTCTCGAGTCGCGTCTTCCAGTCGCTGCGCGTCCAGATCGACTGGTCGCATCCGGTCGAGCGCAGATCGCTCTTGAGCTCACCCTGGACGACGGCGACCCGGCCGGCCCCTTCACCATCACCCGCGACCTGGGCGCCCTCCCGCACGGCAGCGAACAAACCCTGCGCGCCACCATTGCCACCCAGTCCCTGAGCAGACGACGACCGGCCGACCCTGGGAGCACCCGATGAACTTCCACGACCTGCACCACGGGGACATCCCGCTACTGCTGCCGAACGCCTGGGACGTCGCGTCAGCCGTCTCCTTCGCCGACGCCGGCTTCCCCGCCGTCGGTACCACCAGCTTCGGCGTCGGCGCCGCGGCCGGACACCCCGACGGCGCCCGCGGCAGCCGGGACGCCACCACCGCCCTCGTGCACGCGCTCGCCGCGCTGCCCGCGTTCGTCTCCGCCGACATCGAGGACGGCTACGCCGACGACCCGGACGAGGTCGCCGCCTACGTCGCCGACCTCGGCGCGTCGGGCATCAACATCGAAGACAGCACCGGCGAACGCCTGATCGACCCGGCAGCGCACGCGGCCAAGATCGCCGCCGTCAAACGGGCCACGCCGGCCGTGTTCATCAACGCCCGCATCGACAACTACTGGCTGGGCCAAGACGCCACCGTCGAGGCGGTCTTGCGCCGGGCCGAAACCTACGCGAACGCCGGGGCGGACGGCATCTTCGTTCCCGGGGCCACCGACCTGGCCGAACTGCGCGCGTTCGCCGACGCGATCCCGCTGCCGGTCAACGTGCTCGTCGTCCCCGGCCGCACACTCGACCAGCTGGCCGAAACGGGCATCCGCCGCGTCAGCACCGGGTCACTTCCCTACCGCGCGGCGCTGGACGCGGCGGTCGGCGTCGCGACCGCTCTCCGCGACGGAACCCAGCCGGCCTCCGCCACCTCATACCCCGAGGCCCAGCAACGTCTGGCCCGCTACGCCCGCCGGTACATCGATGAAACGCGCACGGCAACAACGTGACCCCAACGCAGGCTCACACGTCGATGTGCGAGCCCATGATCACCGTGCGGTCGCGCGGCAGGCTGAAGTACTCCGCGGCGTCCGCCGTGATGTACGACGTCGCGATGAACAGCCTCTTGCGCCAGGCCGCCATCGTCGGTTCGGGGCCGCGCTGCAGCTCGATCTTCGACAGGAAGTACGACGCCTCGGCCACGTTCAGCCGTCCCTCGGTTTCCGCCGGGTCCAGCTGCGCCAGCGCCCCCGGGACGTCCGGGGTCTCCATGTAGCCGTAGCGGGCGGTGACGAAGATGATCCCGTCGTCCCGGTGGCCCAGGTCCTCGACGGTCACCCGCTGCCCGGCCGGCACCCGGGGTACCGGCTCGGTCTCCAGCGACATGATGACGACCTGTTCGTGCCGCACGTGGTTGTGCTCGGCGTTGGCCCGCAACGCCAGCGGCGCGGTCTGCCCGCCCCGGTTGAGGAAGACGGCCGTGCCGGGAACCTGCTGCACCGGCATCTCGCGGTCGCTCAGCTCGTCGATGAACTCCCGCAGCGAGCCCTCGCGACGCTCGCGTTCAGCGGTCACGATCTTCCGCCCGCGCTGCCAGGTGATCATCACGGTGAACGCCGTCAGGCCGATCAGCAGCGGCAGCCAGGCGCCGTGCACCAGCTTGGTCAGGTTGGCGCCGACGAACAGCAGGTCGACGACCAGCAGCACGGTCGCGCCGGCCCCGATGAGCCAGCGCGGCGTGCCCCACTTGGCGCGGGCGACGTAGAAGAACAGCAGCGTGGTGATGGTGATCGTGCCGGTCACCGCCATCCCGAAGGCGAACGCGAGCGCGGCCGAGCTGCGGAACGCGAAGATCAGCGTCAGCACCGAGACCATCAGGAGCCAGTTGACCCACGGCACGTAGATCTGCCCGCGCTCGGTCTCCGACGTGTGCGCGATCCGCAGCCGCGGCAGGTAGCCGAGCTGGGCGGCCTGCGACGCGACCGAGAACGCTCCGGTGATCACCGCCTGGGACGCGATCACCGTCGCGGCCGTCGCCAGCAGCACCATGAGCAGGCGGCCCCAGCCCGGGACGAGCAGGAAGAACGGGCTGCTGGTGTTGGCCGGGTCCTCGAGGATCAGCGCACCCTGGCCGAAGTAGCTGAGGACGCAGGCGGGCAGCACCAGGAAGAGCCAGCCCCGGGTGATCGCCTTGCGGCCGAAGTGGCCCATGTCCGCGTAGAGGGCCTCGGCGCCGGTCACCGCGAGCACGACCGCCGCCAGCGCGAAGAACGCGATGTCGAAGTGGCCGATCATGAAGCCCAGCGCGTACGTGGGTGAAAGTGCCTTGAGGATCTCCGGATGCCCGGCGATGCCGATGACCCCGAGCAGGCCGATCACCGCGAACCAGACGATCATCACCGGCCCGAAGACGCGCCCGACCGCGGCCGTGCCGCGCTTCTGGACGAGGAACAGCACCACCGCGATCACGGCGGTGATGGGCACGACCCAGTCGTCGAACGACGCGTCGACGACCTTGAGGCCCTCGACGGCGGACAGCACCGACATCGCCGGCGTGATCATGCTGTCGCCGAAGAACAGCGCGGCGCCGAAAATGCCCAGCCCGGCCAGCACGGCGGCGGCGCGTTGGCCGCGCGGCCCGCTCCAGCGGCGCAGCAGGGTGATCAGCGCCATGATGCCGCCCTCGCCGTCGTTGTCGGCGCGCATCGCCAGCAGGACGTAGGTGACGGTCACGATGATCATGACCGACCAGAAGATCAGCGACACCACGCCGAACACGTTCTCCGGGCTCACCGGCACCGGGTGCGGGTCAGCCGGGTTGAACACCGTCTGCAGCGTGTAGATCGGGCTGGTGCCGATGTCCCCGAACACCACCCCGAGCGCACCGACCACGAGGCCCAGCCGGGCCACATCGCGGGCGGACGACGGTGTTCGCTCCGCCGTGGTCGTCTGCTGGCTCACGCGTCCTCCTCCGGCCAGTCCGCCTGGCACCTCGAGGCGAAACCCTACCGATCCACTGTGTCCGGACGCCGTCGATGGCGGCGGGTCGCGAGGCGCTTTACACGTATTGACGGTTTCTTAACGCCCGGCCGCGGCACCCGGGGTCAAGGCGACGTCAACGCGGCCGACGCCGCAGTCAAGGTCTCGTCGGCGGAGCTCGCCGGGCTGATCCGCCAGGTCCATCAGGTCGAGCAAGCCTCCGGGTGCCGTCGGTGATCTCGCCCGCCTCGATGCCGATCAGCTCACGCTTCGGGGCGCGGTAGTCGATTCCGCGCACCCGTCTCCTCGCCGGCGTCGCCGCGGAAGTGGTTCGAGCCGGGCCTGCGAGCCTGCCCGCAGCGGATCCTCGGCAGGACCGCGCGTCCCGCCGGGCAGACCGTGGTCGAACGCGCCGAGCTGCCCCGGCTCGGAACGCAGCGACCTGCGCCCGCCTCGACCGCGAACCGCTCGAAGCCGGCGCCGGGCGCGGTCGTGGAATCGGCTCTTTGCAGCGAGCCTCTCCCGACGTATAGTCGGGCTCGGCAACACTTCGGGTACCGGAACATACGGGGGCCTAAATGTCCGCTCGCGACACCGCGACTTTCGACGAGCCGGGGCCGGACGCCACCCTCGGCGAGGTCCTCCTCGCCCTGGGCGGGCGGCTGACGCGGCTCCAAACGGAGCTGCTGGCGGGCCTCGACCAGCCGCTCACCATCCGGCAGTACCGGATCCTGTCGCGCGTCGGGGCCGGGCACACGTCGCTCACCGCGCTGTGCAAGCTCGCGCACCGCAACCCGTCGACCATGTCCGAAAGCGTCGACAAGCTGGTCAACCAGGGACTTCTGTCCCGCCGCCCGTCGGCCACGAGCCGGCGCACCATGCAGCTGGACCTGACCGCCCGAGGGGTCGACGCGCGCGACGCCGCACGGCGGGCGCTCGACAAGTTCACCGCCGAGCTCACCGCGGGCCTCACCCCCGAGGTCCGCGACCAGCTCCTGCCCACGCTCTCCCAGCTCTACCACGGCGTCCAGGGCAACCTCGACGACCGGTAGCCGGCGAAGACCCAAGGGGGGTCCGCAGAGCGCACAACCGCTGGTCCATGCCACAGAGAGGTGGCCCGCCATGCCCCCGTCCCCCACCGCCGCGTCCCGCTCGGTGCTCGCCCGGCTCGACGAGTCGGCGTTCACCGCACGGCACCTCGGAATCTACCTGACCGTCCTCTTGGGACACTTCCTGTGCGGGTTCGTCATCAACCTCACCGGGGTCGTCCTGCCGGGCGTCGTCAAGACGTTCCACCTCACCAGCGAATCGGCCGGGGTGTTCTCCTCGGTCCTGTTCGCCGGCATGCTCGTCGGCGCGGCCGTCGCCGGCAGCGTGTCCGACCGGTTCGGCCGGAAAGTACCGCTGGCCATCACGATCATGGTCTACGCGCTGTTCTCGCTGGCCGCCGTGTTCGCGCCCAGCTTCGGCACGCTCCTCACCTTCCGGGCGCTGCAAGGCATCGGGCTCGGCGCGGAGATCGCCGTGGCCCTGCCCTACATCGCGGAGTTCGCGCCGTCCCGCCACCGCGGGCCACTCGTCACCGCGGCCACGGCCGCCTGGCTGATCGGCCTGCCGACCGCCGCCGCGGTAGGGACCGCCGTGGTGCCCGTGTGGGGCTGGCGGGCGATGTTCGCGATCGCCACCGTGCCGGTGCTCGTCGGCGCCGCCATGCTGGCGACGCTGCCGGAGTCGGTGCGCTACCTGCTGCGCCGCGGCCGGCTCGCCGCCGGGACGGCGATCGTCGACACGCTCTGCCGCGGCACCGCCGCGAGCGCACCCGCCGAGCACCCCGAGGCGCCCGAAACGCGCGGCACCGTGCGCACGCTCGTCGCCCGGCGCTACCTGCGCTACACCGTCGCCCTCTGGTTCATGGAGGTCTGCGCCGGGGCGTTCCTCTACGGGCTTTCCAGCTGGCTGCCCTCGATCCTCGAAAAGCAAGGCGTCGGTCAGCTCAAGAGCTTCGGCTACACGGCGATCATCACCGCGGCCGGCGTGGTCGGCGCCCTCCTGGCCGGGCAGCTGATCGACCGGATCGGCCGCCGCGTGGTGCTCGGCGGCGGGTTCGTCCTCAGTGGACTGCTGTGCCTGCTCTGGGGCACCACGTCCGCGGCCGGCGCGGTGATCCTGCTCGGCTCGCTGGCGACGTTCTTCGGCAGCGGCCTCGCCGGCAGCACGCTCTTCGCCTACGCCAGTGAGCTCTACCCGACCGCGAGCCGCGCGACCGGGCTCGGCTGGGCCGCGGCGTGGCAGAAGGTCGGCGGGCTCGTCATGCCGGCGCTGGCCGGGTTCGTCCTGGCCATGCACACCTCGCAGTTCCTGTTCTTCCTGCTCTTCGGGGTCATCTCGGTCCTCGCCGGGCTCGCCGCGCTGGTGGCGACCTTCGAGACGCGCGGCCGCACCGTCGAGCAGATCACCCAGGAGATCACCGGGGCACCGGTGGCGGCCTCGCGTGCGATGGCCCGCTCCTGACCGACCCACCACACCGTGGAGGAACGATGACGATCGACCACGCCGACCAGGCGGAGCTGCGGCTGCGGCAGCGCAAGGTCCGCGACGCGATGGCCGAGCAGGGCCTCGACGTCGTGCTCGCCTACGGCCCGGCCTGGCGGCGCGAGAACATCCGCTACTTCACCGACGTGACCCCGGCCGGCAGCGCCGCGCTCGTCGTCTTCCCGGCCGAGGGCGACGCCGTCGCCTTCTCGACCCGGCCGTCGGACCTCACGGCGTTCACCTCGCAAGGCTGGGTCGGCGAAGCCCGCCGCCTCGACCCGGCGAACCCCGCGGACTTGGGCGTGGTCCTGAAGGAGCTGGCGCCGCGGCGCATCGGGATCGCGCTCCACGAGCTCGTGCCGCTCGTGCTCATGGAGACGATCCGCGCCGCGGCGCCGGGCGCCGAAGTCGTCTCGGCGACGAAGCTGCTCGACACGGCCCGGCTCGTGAAGAGCGAGTGGGAGCTGACCCGGATGCGGCGCAGCGCCGCGGTGTGCGCCGCGGGCTGGGAAGCGTTCGTCGACGTGCTCGAGCCCGGGCTGCCGGAGTACCGGATCGTCGCCGAGGTCGAGGCCCGGCTGAAGAACCTCGGCGCCGAGGACAACTTCATGCTCATCGCGTCGGGCCGCGACGAGGTCCGCGGCATGACCCCGCCCGGCGACCGGCGGCTCGAAGCCGGCGATCTGGTGCGCACCGAGCTGACGCCCAAAATGGACGGCTACTGGCTGCAGATCTGCCGCTCCGCCGTGGTCGGCGCGGCGGATGACGGGCAGCGCAAGTCGTTCGACCTCTTCAACGAGGCTGTCGAAGCGGGCATTTCCGTGGTGCGGCCGGGCATCACCGCGCACGAGGTCGCCGTGGCGCAGAACGACGTGTTCCGCAAGTACGGCTACGGCGAGTACTGCACGAGCGAGTACACCCGCGTGCGCGGCCACGGCCACGGCCTGCACCTCGACGAGACGCCGATCATCGAGGGCAACCACACGGTGCTCCCCGAGAACTCCGTGTTCATCATCCACCCCAACACCTACACGCCGCTGGCCGGCTACCACGTGCTCGGCGACCCGGTGCGCGTGACCGCCGACGGCTGCGAAGTGCTGATCACGACCGAACGCAAGCTGTTCGAGACAGGAGCCGTGGCGTGAAACGAGGGTTGCACGTACTCGATCCCGCGGAAGTCCCCGACCGGGAGTGGCACGACCGCGTGGCCGCACTGCAGCGGGCCATGGCCGCCGAGGGCGTCGACGTCGCCCTCGTCTACGCCGACGTGTCCCGGTCGGACGACCTCGCCTACCTGACCAACCTGTGCCTCTACTGGAACGAAGGCGTGCTCGCGATTCCCGCCGAGGGGCCCGTCACGTTCCTGACGAAGCTTTCGCTGCGCGTGCAGAACTGGATGCGGCGGTCGTCGACGGTCACGGAGTTCGGCAGCGGCAAGAACTTCGCCGACCTCGTCGCGAAGTACGTGCAGGGCCGGGAAAACGGGACTATCGGCTTGGTCGACGCCGCGCTGTGGCCCGCCCAGGTGGCCGGTGAGATCGTCGACGCCGCACCCGGCTGGGAGGTCCGCCGTCTCGGCGGGCTGGTGCGCGAGCAGCGGCTGGTGCCGTCCGCGGCCGAGATCGAGCTGCTGCGCGCGGCCGGCCGGATCCTGGACGACGCCGCGGCGAAGGCGACGGTCGCGGGCAACACCGCGGGCAGCCGCGTCGAGACCGTCGAACGTGCTTTGCGTGGCGGCGGTTTCCTCGACTTGTACCCGCTCTCCCTGTCCACTTCGGACGGTGTGACGTCCTTCGCCGTCACCGGTCAGTACCGGATGAACTGGGTGCACGCCAGCCGGGTGCTCGACGACGGCGGCTGGCCTGACGCCCTGAAGGATGCCCTCGCGAGGGCGATCGCCGCGGCCCGGTCCGGCACCACCGTCGGCGCCCTCGCCGAGGCCGCCGCCCCCGCGCTGGCGAAGCTGCCCGAAGGCGCGAAAACCGAGGTCCGCTGGGTCAACCAGGCGGACCTGTCCACCGCGGGCGAATTCCGCGCCCAGGAGCCCGCAACCGTGCTGGCCGACGGCGAGGCGGGCGCGGTGTCCGTGGAGGTCGCGTTCGCCGACGGCGGCAGCGCGGCCGTGGCCGAAACCGTTCGCGTCACCGACGGCGAACCCGAACACCTGACAGGAGCGCGACGGTGAGGATCCTTTCCAACGGCGACATCGAGCAGGTGCTGACCGCCGGTGAAACGCTCGACGCGCTGGAAACCGCGTACAAGGAGCTTTCGTCCGGCCAGGGCGCCAACCGGCCGCGCAACCACACGTACTTCCCGGTCGAAGACAGCCGCCACCCCGGCTTCCGCTTCCGGTTCAAGTCCCAGGAAGGCGGCAACGTCTCCAGCGGCGTGTGGGCGCTGCGGATCACCTCCGACATCGCCGGCGTCGAGACGCTGCCGAGCGGCGTGCAGCGGCGGCGGCTCATCCCGGCCGCGCCCGGCGGACGGTACGTCGGGCTCGTCACGCTCTACAGCCTGACCACCCTGGAACCACTGGCGATCATGCACGACAGCTTCATCCAGAAGATGCGCGTCGGCGCCACGTCCGCGCTCGGCATCCGCGAGCTGGCGAACCCGGACGCGACCGTCGCCGGGATGTTCGGCTCCGGCTGGCAGGCCGAGGCCCACCTCGAGTGCCTGCTCATGGTGCGGCCGGGTATCGAAGAAGTGCGCGTCTACAGCCCGACGGCCGAGCACCGCGAGGAGTTCGCGCGCGTGTGGAGCGAAAAGACCGGCCGCAAGATCGTGGCCGTCGACGAGCGGCGTGACGCCGTGGCGGGCTGCCAGATCGTCACGTGCGCCACCGCGGCCATGGAGCCGTGCTTCGACGGCGCGTGGCTCGACCCCGGGACGCACGTCACGGCGATCACCTCGCCGGACGGCACGGCCACCCGGCGCGAGCTCGACGACACGACGTTCGACCGCGCGGCGCGCATCACCGTGCTCTCGCGCGAGCAGGTGCACCACGACAAGCAGTACGACATCCTCGGGCCCGTCGAGCGCGGCCTCATGCGGTGGGACGACATCCGGGAACTGGGTGACCTGCTGCTCGGCGACGCGCCGGGTCGCACGAGCCCCGACGACATCACCGTGTTCGCCAACAACACCGGCATGGGCATCCAGTTCGCCGCGGTCTGCGCGCGGGCGCTCGCGCTGGCCGAGCAGCGCGACCTCGGCAACACCGTGCCGACCGACTGGTTCCTGGAGGAGACCAGCCCCTGACCGGGCGCGCGGCCACCACCGGACCTTCGAGCGGAGACGCAAACCATGGGCAGTGCACATCGAGTCGGGGGCAAGGTCATCACCTTCGGCGACAACGTGAACACCGACGTCATCATCCCCGGCCGCTACCTCGTCAGCATCGACCCGGCGGAACTCGCCGAGCACGCTTTCGAGCCGCTGGGGCCGGAAACACACCAACGGTTGCGGGCCAGCGACGTCGTCGTCGCCGGGCGCAACTTCGGCTGCGGCAGCGCGCGAGAGCAAGCGGCCACGTGCCTGATCGGCGCGGGGATCAAGGCGGTCGTCGCGGCCTCCTTCTCCCGCGTGTTCTTCCGCAACGCGATCAACACCGGGCTCGTCGCGGTCGAATCGCCCGCCGCGGCGGAAGCGGCCGCCGACGGCGCCGAACTGTGGGTCGACTACGACGCGGGCACGGTCGAAACGGGCGGGCAGACCTTCCCGTTCAGCCCGTACCCGCCGGTGCTGCGGGAGATCATGGCCGACGGCGGCCTGATCCCGCACCTGATGGCGAGCTTCGCCGCGGGAGGAACGAAATGACCGGCAAGACCTTCGCGCAGAAGGCGATCGAACGCGCGTCCGGGGTCGCGGACCTCGCGCCCGGGCGGATCGTCGACGCGTACCCGGACCTGTACATGAGCCACACCGCGAGCTGGCGGTGCATCCGGACGCTGGAGAAGATGGGCGTCGAGCGGCTCTTCGACGTCGACCGCGTGGCGATGGTGATGGACCACCTCTCCCCCGCCATGAACGCGAAGACGGCCGCCGACCACGCGCTGTGCCGCGAATTCGCGAAGAAGATGGGCGTGAAGAACTTCTTCGACGTCAACAGCGGGATCGCGCACATCGTGCTCATGGAGCACGGGCTCGTGCGGCCCGGCCAGTTCATCATCGGCACCGACTCGCACTCCACGATCTACGGCGCGCTGGGCGCCTTCGGCACCGGCGTCGGGTTCAGCGAGATCACCGCCGCGTGGGTCACCGGCAAGCTGTGGGTCAAGGTGCCCGAGTCGGTCCGCGTGGTCATCGACGGCGACCTCGCGCCCGGCGTGTACGCCAAGGACGTCATGCTCAAGCTCATCGGCGACCTCGGCGCCGACGGGCTGACCTACGAGTCGGCCGAGTTCTCCGGCTCCTACGTCGAAGGCATGTCCGTGTCGGAACGCATGACGTTCTGCAACCTGGCCATGGAGATGGGCGCCAAGAACGCCTACGTGGCCCCGGACGCCACCACGCTCGCCTACCTCGACGAGGCCGGGGTGCCGCGCGACGAGCTGGACATCCTGCTGCCGGACGAAGGCGCGACCTACCGCGCCACCGTGCGCCTCGACGGGCCGGCGCTGGCGCCGCAGATCGCCGTGCCGCACACCGTCGACAACGTCGTCGGCGTCGGCGACGTCGCCGGGACCAAGCTCGACCAGGTGTTCATCGGCTCGTGCGCCAACGCCAAGTACGACGACCTCGTGATCGCGGCCGACGTGCTCGCCGGCCACCGCGTCGCGCCGGGCCTGCGGCTCATCGTGACCCCCGCGTCGGCGAAGATCATGGCGAAGGCGGCGGAGAACGGCGTACTCACGAAGCTCATCGACGCCGGCGCGATGATCACGAACCCGGGCTGCGGCGCGTGCGCGGGCAACGGCGGCGCGATGGCCGACGGCGAGACCACGCTGTCGACGGCCAACCGCAACTTCCAGGGCCGCATGGGCAGCTACGACTCGAAGATCTTCCTGTCGAGCCCGGCGACGGCCGCGGCCTCGGCGATCCGCGGGGTCATCACCGACCCGCGTGAGATCGTGGCGACGGCGGTGGTCGCGTGAACCTCGTCGAAAAGATCCTCGCCCGCGCGAGCGGCCGCGAGTCGGTGGAGCCCGGCGAGATCGTCGTCGCGAAGGTCGACCGGCTGATCATGCACGACCTCTCCGGGTACTTGACGTCGCAGGTGTACGAGAAGCGCGTCAACGCGCCCATTCCCGATCCCGAGCGGGCCGTGCTGGTGTTCGACCACCACTTCGCCCCGCCCACCGAGCAGCAGGCCGACGTGCTGCGGCACAACCGGGAGTGGGCGCGCAAGCACGGCCTCACGCTGTACGACTGCGGCAACGGCAACCTGCACCACGCGGTCGTCCGGAAAGGACACATCAAGCCGGGCATGATCGTGGTCGGCTCCGACAGCCACACGCCCGTGCACGGGACGCTTGGCGCGCTCGCCGTGGCGCTGGGCAACGACTCGCACGCCGGAACCGTGCTGCCGTACGGGACCGCCTGGTTCAAGGTGCCCGAGACGACCCGGGTCCACCTCGAAGGCACGCCGAAGCCGGGCGTGACACCGCGCGACGTCGCGCTGTGGCTCGTCGGCCGCATCGGCGAGGGCGAGCTGAACTACCGGGCCGTCGAGTTCGGCGGGCCGTACCTGCGCGGACTGTCCTTTTGGGACCGTTGGCTCTTTCCGTTGCTGTGCGTGGACCTCGGGGCGAAGTGCAGCTTCGTCGAACCCGACGAGGTGACCGAGGCGTTCGTGCGGACGCTGCCGGGCGACGGGCCGGACCTGCTGGTGCGCGGCGACGGCGAAGAGGCGGTGCAGGTGCTGCGCTTCGACGTCGGCGAGGTGGACCCACAGGTCGCGTGCCCACCGACCGTCGGCAACGTCAAGCCGGTGCCGGAGGTCGCGGGCACGCCGATCCAGTACGCCGAGCTGGGCGGCCACGGCGGCGGCCGGCTCGAGGACTTCCGCGCGGCGGCCGAAGTGCTGGCCGGGCACCGGGTCCACCCGGACGTGCGGTTCCACCTCGTGCCCTCCAGCCGCGAGGTCTTCGCGGAGGCGGCGCGGGAGGGGCTGGTGCTCGCGCTGCACGAGGCGGGTGCGACGTGGTTCCCGCCGAGCACGGGCTCGAACCAGGCGTACAACATGGGTGCGCTGGCCGCGGACGAGGCGATGATCTCCACGCACGCCCGCAACTTCCCCGGCCGCAACGGGAGTCCCGACGGGTCGATGTACCTGGCGTCGTCGGAGACCGTCGCCGCGTCGGCCGTGGCGGGCGTGATCGCAGGGAGGACCGCGTGAAGTTCGAAGGCCGCTGCTGGCGGTTCGGGGACAACATCCCGACCGACCGGCTCGTGAAGACGCAGTACGTGTTCGAACCGATGGACGTGCTGGTGCGGCACGTGCTGGAGGACCTCAACCCGGAGTTCCCGAAGCAGGTGCGCCCCGGCGACATCGTGTTCGCGGGCAAGCACTTCGGCCAGTCATCGGGACGCGCGATCGCCACGAAGGCACTGCAGGCGACCGGGATCGGCTGCGTCGTGGCGGAGACGTTCGCGCGGACGTTCTACCGCAACTGCTTCGAGATCGGGTTGCCGGCGCTGGAGATCGGCCGCAACCCCGACCTCGCGGTGGACGGCGACCGGGTGCGGGTGGACCTCACCCGCGGCGAGTTCACGAACTTGACGACGGGGACGACGGTGCGCGGCGCGGCGGCCGACCCGTTCCTGGTCGAGATGCTCGACGCCGGAGGGTTGATCAGCTTCGCCAAGAGCCGGCCGGAGGTGTTCCGGTAGGACGGTGTTCCAGCTGGACGGAGCCCCGCCGGTCAACCCGTCGTCAGCCGCAGCGTGGCGATCCCGCGCATGTCGAGGGTGGCGCCGGCGGGGACTTCGGTGTACCGCAGCAGCACCTGGTCGCAGCCGGGGCACCGCGCGATGTACCCCATCGGGGCGCCGTACACCACCGCCGCGGCGAGGCGATCGGACCGGCCGCAGCCCGCGCACACCGCCGTCGCGCTCGTGACGTCGGCGGTGAACACGCTGCTCAGGGGCCCGGCCAGGACGTTCCCGTCGATGTGTGCGTCCGTCATTTCACCCTCCGCTCGCTCCGAACCGCTCCGCGCGCACGCGGCCGGGATCGTGCCCGGCGTCGACCAGCAGACCGGTGACGGCCTCGACGAACGGCGTCGGCCCGCACACGTAGCACGTCGGCTCGTCGGCCGCGGGCAGCCCGTACGCCTCCAGGTCGGCCGCGTCGATCCGGTGCGGCGCGCGCTCGACGCCACCGGGTGCCTCCCGCGTGTACAGCACGACCCGCCCCGGACCGCTCAGCTCGCCGGCGAAGTACACGTCGGCCGGGGTCCGGGCCGAGTAGAGCAGCCGGAACGGCGGGTCGGCCGCCGAGCGGGCGCGCACCATCGCCATCAGCGGGGCGACGCCCGAGCCGCCGCCGATCAGCACCACCGGCTCCGGCTGCTCCGGCCGCCACACGAACCAGCCGCCGAGCGGGCCGAGCACCTCGACGACGTCGCCGACCTCGATGTCGCGCACGAGGTAGGGCGAGACCTCCCCGCCGGGCACCAGCTGCACGGTCACCTCGACGAACTCGCCGTCGGCGGGCGCGGACAGCGAGTAGCTGCGCTGCGCGGTGTAGCCGTCGTCGGCGGTGAGCCGGAGGTCGACGTGCTGCCCGGCGAGGTGTCCCGGCCAGCCCGGCACGGCGAACCGGAGGGTGCGCGCGGTGGCCGTCTCGTCGCGGGTCTCGACGAGCCGGGCGGTCCGGCGGCGGTGGTCTAGTCGCCGTCGTAGCGTTGTTCCCGCCACGGGTCTCCGTAGTTGTGGTAGCCGAGCTCTTCCCAGAACCCGGGCTCGTCGTCGGGCAGCAGCTCCAGGCCGCTGACCCACTTGGCGGACTTCCAGAAGTACAGGTGCGGCACGAGCAGCCGCGCGGGGCCGCCGTGCACCGGTTCGAGGGGCTCGCCGTCGAACTCGTAGGCGATCCACGCCTTGCCGTCGAGCAGGTCCTCCAGTGGGAGGTTCGTGGTGTAGCCGCCGGAACTGTGGACCATCGCGTAGTCGGCGGCGGTCTCGACGTCGGCCAGCAGCACGTCGAGCGACACGCCGCGCCAGGTGGTGGCGAGCTTCGACCAGCGGGTCACGCAGTGGATGTCGACGGTCGGTTCCTCGACGGGCAGCGCCATCAGGTCGGCCCAGCTCCACGACGTCCGCTCGCCGGCTTCCGTGGTGACCGTGAACGACCAGTCGCCGGCCGTCACCGGCGGGGTCGGCCCCGCCGAGAGGACGGGGAAGTCGTCGGTGAGGTACTGCCCCGGCGGGAGCCCGGCGTCGCGCTCGCGCCGCCCTTGGAACCCCCGGCTGAACACGGCCAAGGCACTCCCCTCTCGTCGGGCGCTCACCTTAACCCGCCACGGGCCCGCAGGCGATGGTCCGGCGCGCTACCGACCGTCCGCGACGGGCTGGAGCAGCCGGTTCCGCGCGACAATGGCGTCATGGGTGGGTGGCACGAGAAGTGCCCCTCCCCCCTCGACCGTGCCCTGGGCGAAGTCGACATAGGGCCGCTGGCGGGCTTCGTAGCGCGGGAACGCGGTGACGTGGTCTCCCGCCGATCGCTCGAGTTCCTCGGCGAGGAACTGAGCCCCGGTCATCGCCAGGGACGTGCCCCGGCCCGCCAGCGGGGACGCGCAATGAGCGGCGTCGCCCACGAGCGCGACCCGGCCCCGGTGCCAGGTGGGCAGGTGGATCTGGCTGACCGAATCGAAGTAGACGCCGGGATCGTCGTGCACCGCGTCGAGGATCGCCTGGACCTTCCACGAGCGGCAGTCGGCGAACTGGTCGTACAGGATCTTCTTCTGCGCTTCGACGTCGCGGTAGTCGTAGTCGAGGGGGTCCGAGGCGAACATCAGGAGCCCGATGGCCTTGTCCTTGAACCGGGCGATGCCGGCCAGGTGCCCGGGATAACTGTACATCGGATTGATCCGCTCGGCGTCGGCGTCGGCTTCGCCGGGCATGTCGGCGATGGCGACGTAGAGACCGAGGTGCCGGATCCAGTCCCGCTCCGGACCGAACACCAGCCGCCGCACCGCCGAGTGCACACCGTCGGCACCGAGGACGAGATCGAAGCTTTCCGAAGTGCCGGAGGCAAACCCGACGTCCACCCGGTCGCCGTGCTCGGCGAGCGAGTCCACCGACTCGCCCAGCCGCAAGTCCACGGTTTCGGGCAGCGCGTCGGCCAGGATCCGGGACAGGTCCTCGCGGGCTATCTCGATGTCGTCGGGGGAATCGCCGATGTCGGCGGGCAGCCGGCCGACGGCCGCGCCGTTCTCGTCGACGAAGTGCACCTGCTCGGTCATCCGGATACGCGCGTCGCGGACCGCGGGCAGGATGCCCATCTTCCCGGCGACCTCGATCGCGTCGCCGCGGACGTCGATGGGCGAACCGTTGCCGCGGAGCCGATCGGCCCGCTCGACGAGCGTGACGCGATGACCGCGCATCCCGAGGTCCCGGCCGAGGGAAAGACCGGCGACGCCCGCGCCGGAAACCAGAATGTTCATGCGTTCTCCACAAAGGTAGCGATGAGCCGGGGACTGGTGCCGAACCGGGTGGGCGAGCAGGGTGGGCGCGGTGATCTCGGGCAGGCGCTCGGTGAGGTCGAAGCCGGGGATCGCGGCCAGCCGCCGCGCGTCCGCCTCCGGTGAGCGGTGGACCAGTATCGACCGGAGTCCGGCCAGAAGCCGCCGAACGAGGACCCGAAGAGGTGCGCTCGTTCGTCCCCGAGTCCCCTGATCAGCGCGGCGCAGTCCGCGGCCAGGTCGGGGATGCCGTACGGGTCGGGCGGGTTGACCGACGCTCCGGAATCGCGCTGGTCGTAGGCGATCTCGATCCCGCCGGCCGTCACCGTGTTCAGCGCTCCTTAAAGCGACAACTTGTCTCTTTAAGCTACCCTCGGTCTCCCCCGCTGTCCACCGAGAGGCGGATGCCAAAATCAGAGCCGTGCCGGAGAACGCGGAACCCGCCGAGACGACCGACGCGCGACCAGCGGCGCGACCGGGTGGTCGCAACGCTCGCGTGCGGTCGCGGATCCTCGCGGCGACCACGGAGCTCGTCGCCCGCAACGGCGTGACCGGCCTGCGCTACGAGGAGGTCGCCGAACTCGCCGGCGTCAACAAGAACAGCGTCTACCGCAACTGGCCGGACCGGGCCGACCTCGTCGGCGACGCGCTGCTGCGGTACGCGGAGGACTCGGCACCTCTCCACGACTCCGGCGACCTTCGCCGCGACCTGGTCGAGTTCCTGCTGGCGTTGTCCGAGCGCCTGTCGAGCCCGATCGGCCGGGCCCTGATGCAGGCCACCATCGCGGCTCCCGTGAACGCGGATCTCGACGAGGCGGTCCGAACTGTCCACGACCAGCGGCTCGCCGCGGTCCGGGAACGATTCGACAGCGCCGCCGAGACGGGCGAGATCCCGCCCGTCGACAGCTACTTCGTCACCGAACTGCTGTCCGGGCCGGTGTACCTCTACGCCAACCGGCGACGCCACCCCTTCACCCGCGAGGTGGCGGAGAAGATCGTCGACGTCGTCCTGGCCGGCCTCCGCGCGGGCACGCCTTAGAGAGCAACCGATCCTCCCCTTCGGGCGTGTACGTCGTGCTCACATGCAACAGGGAGGGCCAGCATGACCTTACGAAGATCGCTGACGTTGCTCACCGTCGCGCTCGCCATACCGCTCACCGTCACCGAAAGCGCGATGGCCGCGACGGAAACCGCTGCTCAACAGCGTTCCGAAGCAACGCTGTCCGCGACGTCCTGGGGTTACGTCGACTCGGCGGAACCGACCACCGCCCACTTCAAGCCGGCCGACCGCTTGCCGATCGGCACGTGGGACACCACACCGCACCTCCAACGCTCGTACGTGGACTTCGACCTGAGTTCGTTGCGGGGCAAGCCGTTCACGACGGTGCTGCTGTCGGCCGGCGAGACGCACTACGTCGACTGCGACAGCCGCGCCACCGAGGTGTGGCGGACCTCCGCCTACACCAAGCAGACGACCTGGCAGAACCGCCCGGCGGAGCGGACGCGGGTGGCGTCCAGGGGCGCCGACGGCACCTGCATCGACAACAACGCCACGTTCGACGTCACCACCGCGGTGCGGGACGCGGTCGGCCACAAGGAGCGTCACCTCACGCTGGGCTTCCGCGTCGCCGAAGCCCACGAGGCGGACCCGGCGTTCTACCGGCTGATCGAGGCCCCGCCGACGCTGCGGGTGGTCGACAACGCGCCGCCCGCGACGCCGGCCGACCTCCGCACCAACGACGCACCCTGCGCCAAGGACGGCACCGGACCCCTCGCCAGCCGCCAGCTGGAGCTGAGCGCGCAGGTGTCCGACCCGAACGGCGACCTCACGTCCGGGCAGTTCGCGTGGTGGCCGGTGGCGGACCCGTCGCAACGGCACACCGGTGCCGGGTCGGGCAACCCCGCCGCGGCGTACCCGGACACCTCGGACCTCGCCGACGGCACCTACGCGTGGGAGGTCTACGCACAGGACAGCTGGGGCGCGAAGTCGGCCACGGCGGGCCCCTGCCGGTTCACCGTCGACCGCACCGATCCGCACGCGCCTGCCGTCGTCTCCGCGACGTACCCGGCGAACGCCGAGGGCGGCGGGGTCGGCGTGGCGGGCCAGTTCACCTTCTCCCCCAACGGTTCTACCGACGTCGCGCGGTACGACTACAACTTCGGCTCGGACACGCGGGAGATCGCCGCGGGCCCCGACGGCACGGCCACCGTCAGCTACACGCCGACGGCCAACGGCTGGCAGTCGGTGGTCGTGCGGGCGTGGGACCGGGCGGGCAACCTCTCGCTCAGCACCTACTACTCGTTCATCGTCAAGGAGACGCGGCCGACGGTCACGTCCGACCGCTACCCGCCGCAGGGCGGTCCGGACGGCGGCATCGGCGTGCCGGGGATGTTCCGGTTCGCGCCGGGGATGCCGAACGTCGTCGCGTATGACTACCGGCTGGACGACGGCGCGTCCGCCACGGTCAGGGCCGGCCAGGACGGCGTCGCCGAGGTGACGATCACGCCGGCCACCGGCGGTGACCACGTGCTGTTCGTGCGCAGCACCGACGCCTCGGGCGTGGCGTCGCCGGAACGGGAGTACCGCTTCTTCGTCGATGCCTCACCGGTGGTGAGCGGGCCCGACAACGTCGACCTGGGCACCTCGGCCACGTACACGGCAACCCCGAGGATGCCGGCCGTCGTCGAGTACGACTACTGGTTCGCCAGTGCCGAGAGTACGAAGTGGACGGTCAAGGCGAACGCCGGCGGAGCCACCGCGCTGCCGGTAGAGTTCACCTCGGCCGACCAGAACCTGCTGCGGGTCCAGGCCCGCGACGCGTCCGGCGGGCTGTCGCCGGTGGCGGAGAAACGGTTGTCGCTCAACACCTGGCGACCGGAGATCGGCTACGAGGGCGACATCGGGACCGAAGGCAAGACAGCCACGTTCACGTTCACCACCCCGATGCCGAACGCCGTCGAGTTCGAGTACTGGCTGACGGCGGACCCGGCGACCAGGTGGACCGTGCCGGTCAGCGGGAACACGGCGAAGGCGACCTTCACCCCACCGAAGATCGGCGACTACGAGATGGTGGCGCGCGCGAAGAACGCGGCGGGCGTGTGGTCGGCGACGGACAACCTCACGTGGACGGTGACGAACGATCCGACGGTGAGCTCGAAGGAGTTCCAGGCGAACGGGCGGGCGTTCCCCGGCTCCTTCACCTTCGATGCCCGCCAGCCGGGCGCGGTGGCGTTCGAGTACTCGTTCGACTGGGGTCCGTTCCAGCAGGTGGCCGCTCAGAACGGGCGCGCCGTGCTGGCGTGGACGCCCCCGCTGCCCCCGGACGGCTCGGCTTCCCACACCCTGCGGGTGCACACGGTGACGGCCGACAACGTGTCCTCGCAGGAGAACACGTACTACTTCACCGTCTTGAGCGCGCCGTACGTGTCGTCCAAGGAGTACCCGGAAGGCGAGTGGTCGGGCGGTGCCGGTGTGCCGGGGACGTTCACCTTCACGCCGGGGATGCCGGGCATCGTCTCGTACACCTACTACGTCCGGGACGACCGGGGCGCCGTGACCGCGGAGTCCACCGTGCCGGCGGACGGTTCGGGTGCGGGGACGATGACGTGGACCCCACCGGACCGGGGCACCTACGCGGTCATCGTGTGGGGCACCATGGCCGACGGCACCAGGTCGGGTGGCATCGGTTATTCGGTGTACGTCAACTGATCGCGTGACCGGCGGCCCCGCTCCCGCGAGGGGGTGGGGCCGCCTGCGTTCTTTTACCGGCGGAGACTCCTCATCCCGGCCCGGATTTCGCTGATCAGGATCTCGGGCTGCTCGAGAGCGGCGAAGTGTCCGCCTTTGCCGGCCTCGCCGTAGTGGACCAAATCACTGTAGGTGGCTTCGATCCAGCTTCGTGGCAAGCGGGGAATGTCTCGCGGGAACACGGTCACCGCGACCGGCAGCCTCAGCTTCGGGCCGGCCATGGTGGCCGATCGGTTCTCCCAGTAGATGCGGGCGGACGAGGCGGCGCTGTTGGTGAACCAGTAGAGCGATATCACGTCCAGCATGTCGTCGATGCCGATGGCGTCCTCGGCGAGCCCCTGGTTGTCCGTTTTGGACTGGAACTTCTCGTAGATCCAGGCCGCCTGGCCGGCCGGGGAGTCCGCCAGGGCGAACCCGACGGTCTCCGGCTTCGTGCCCTGAAGGTGGTTCGAGCCACCGAGTTCGCCCGCGTAGAGGGCGAGACCGTCCACGGCGTGGCGCTCTTCGGGAGACAGCGTTTCGGGTATCCGAGCGGGGAAAGCGTAGGGCGTGTTCAAGTGGATCCCGAGCAGGCCCTCGGGCCGCAGTGCCCCGAGGGCGGTGGTCACGACCGAACCCCAATCACCGCCCTGGGCCACCCAGTTCTCGTAACCGAGACGCTTCATCAGCTCGACCCACGCGGCGGCGATGCGCGACACCGTCCAGCCGGCTTCGGCCGGCTTCCCGGAGAACCCGAACCCGGGCAGGGACGGGACGACGACGTCGAACGAGTCTTCGACGTCGCCGCCGAACGCGACCGGGTCGGTGAGCGGACCGATCAGCTTCAGGAATTCGGCGACCGAGCCCGGCCACCCGTGCGTCAGGATCAGGGGCAGCGCGCCCGGGTTCGGGGACTTGACGTGGATGAAGTGGATGTCCAGGCCATCGATCGTGGTCAGGAACTGGGGGAACCGGTTGAGCTCCGACTCGAACCGGCGCCAGTCGTACTCCCGCTCCCAGTACGCGACGAGCGACCGGGCGTTCTCCACGCGGACGCCTTGCGACCAGTCGGGGACGGTTTCCGGATCCGGCCAGCGAGTCCGGGCCAGCCGCTGCTCGAGGTCCGCGATCTCCGGCTCCGGGATCGCGACGCGGAACGGGCGGACGAGCTCTGACGGTGCGGTCATCGTCTGGGTCTCCTGAACTCCGGTCACACGGTGCGGGCGCCGATTGCACACCGGTGTGCAGACTAGCCCGATTGCACACCCGTGTGCAATGATCGGCGGGTGCGGACGGGAACCTCGAGGTGCGCGGCATGAGTGACACGCGGGAGCGGATTCTCGACGTCGCGCTCGAGGTCCTCGGGAAGAACCCCGACGCGGGCATGGCCGACATCGCCTCCGCCGCCGCCGTGGTCCGGCGGACCGTCTACGGCCACTTCCCCTCCCGAAGCGACCTCGTGCTGGCTCTCACGCAGCGGGCCGTGAGCGAGCTCGTCGCGGTACTCGCCGAAATCACCGCGGCCCACGAAGCGGCCGACGAGGCCTGGGTCGGGTTCATCGCCCACCTCTGGCCGTTGGCGCACCGGTACCGGGTGCTGGTGGTGCTTCGACGCGGCCAGTACGGAGAGGCGATCCACTCCCTCCTCGGACCGGTCGAGCGGACGCTGGCCGATCTCGTCGAACGAGGTCAGGACCGCGGGGCGTTCGGCCGGCACCTGCCCGCGGACGTGCTGAGCGAGGTCGCCTTCGCCGCCGTGTTCGCCATCGCGGACAACGACCTCTCGCACGGCGCTCTCGGCGTCCACGCCGCGACGATGACGAGCCTGCTCATGCTGGGAGTCCCCGAAGCGCGTGCGAAGTCCCTTGTGGACGGTCAGCCCTGAGGCCGCGGCCCACGACGAGTTCACCGCACCTCCTCGAGGTCGACGACCGCGACGGTGGCCTGGACGGCTTTGGCCGCCAACGCTTCGAGCAGCGGCCGTCCTCCGGTGTCGGCCAGCGTGACGAACAGCCTGTTCCCGCCGTCGCCGCAGCACGCGGTGGGGAACGCGGCACCGGTGCCGATCGTCGTGACCAGCGTGTTCTCCCGGACCAGCGCGACCGCGTGCCCGGTCGTGGTGGCCACCCACACCCCGCGCGGGGTCGGCCAGATCCCGTCCGGGCGGGCGTCGCGGCCGACCAGACCGGCGATGTCGGCGTAGCGCCGACGGTCGCGCAGGGTCCCGTCCGCCCGGACGGTGAAGGCCGTCAGCCGCTGCGCGCCGGTTTCGGCGACGAGCAGGGTCCGGCCGTCGTCGGCGAACGCGAGGCCGTTGGGGAACTCGACGTCCTCGGCGGCCACGGTCGCCGAGCCGTCGGTGGCGATCCGCAGCAGGCGACCCGGCCGCGGTGGCTCACCGGGGGCGAAACCGACGTCGTCGACGTACAGGTTCCCGTGCCGGTCACCGACGAGATCCCCGAGCGGGCCGGTGGCCAGTCCGCTGAGGTCCGCGTAGGCGGCGAACCGTTCTCCGGTCCAGACTCCGACGCGCTTCTCGTGCATCATGGCGGCAGCGAGCCTGCCGTCGGGCAGGAACCACAACCCGTTCGACGGGGACTCCAGCTCCGTGGCGGTCCAGTGCCCGCCGTGGTCGGTCCACAGCTTGCTGCCCTGGGTGTCGGACAGCCACAACGCACCGTCGTGCCAGCGTGGTCCCTCGCCCCAGCTCATCCCGGCGGCGTACGGCTTCACGAGCCCACCTCCCGGCTGAGCAGGACGCGTGCCAGCTCCTTCGTCGCCGTCTCCAGCTCCGTCGTGTCGGCGGCGAGGGCGAAGGCGTAGCGGTCCGGGCGGATGATCGCCGCGGTCGCCGAGTTCTCCGCCAGCCAAGCGTCGACAGCCGGCCCGGTCTCGGCCACGGTCACGACGCCGAGCAGCTGCCACAGGCCGGCCGTGCCGGCCGACACCGCGTGCCGGCCGACGACGGCGAAGTGGTAGCCGGTGACGTCGTCGAGCCGCGCGCCGTCGGCGGCCCGCGGCTGCGGGCACAGCCCGGCCGGTCGCCCGGCCAGTCCGGGGCCCAGTGGTGGCCGGAGCGGCTCGAGGGTCCGGGGTTCCGCCGGTTCCGGGTGGCTGTCGCCGATGCCGAAGGACTCGATGAGGTTGGCCTGCCGCGCCGATTCCACGATGTACGGCCGGACGTGCGGGGAGCGCTCGGTTTCGTACGTGTCGAGCAGGCTGTCGGCGCTCGTGCCCCGGACGACGGCCGCGAGCTTCCAGGCCAGGTTCGCCGCGTCGCGCAGCCCCGAGCACATGCCCTGGCCGAGCATCGGGGGCATCTCGTGCGCGGCGTCGCCGGCGAGCAGCAGCCTGCCCGAGCGCCAGCCGCGCACGAGCCGGGCGTGCCATTCGTAGGTGTCGGTGCGCATGATGCGGTAGCTGCCCGGTTCGATCCAGCGGCCGAGCGCGTCGTACACCGCCTGCGGACGTTCGAGCTCGGCGGCGTCGTCGCCGTCGAGCAGCATGAACTCGAACCGCAGCATCGGCGGGAAGATCGGCACGTACGTCACTGGGCGCCGCCCCTCGCACAGGATGAAGCCGGTCGTCGCGGGCAGTTCCGCGGGATGCCGGAACGGGTGGATGTCGACGATGAGGGACCGCTGGGTGCCCCGCAGGTCCTCGACCCCGGCGCCCATCAGCTGCCGGACGAGGGAGTTCGCCCCGTCGCAGCCCACGACGTACGCCGCTTTCAGCGCCGTCACGCGGTTCGTCCCGCGCTCGGTCATCGTGACCGTCACCGCGTCGGCGTCCTGGTCGAGCGCGGTGGCCGCCCAGCCGAACCAGAGGTCGACGTTCTCCTCGCTCGCGAGCAGGCCGCGCAGGCGCGATTCGAAGTCGGGCTGGTGGAACTGGTAGTCGGTGCGCCAGCCCTGACCGGATTCGTCGGCCGGGTGGGCGAAGGCGAGGAACGGCGCACCGTCCGGGCGGTGCAGGGTCCACCCGGTCTGGCGCAGGAACCGCCGTTCCAGGTCGGCCGCGCCCAAGGTCTGCAGGAGGCGCATGGTTTCGTCGTCGAGATGGGTCGCCCGGGGATGCTGGCAGACGATCCGGTTCGGGTCGACGGCGGCGACCCGGAGCCCCTTCAGGCCGAGCAGCCGCGCGAGGGCCAGTCCCACCGGTCCGCAGCCGACGACGGCGATGTCGTAAGTGTCCATGGTGGTCTCTCTCATCGGGTCGGCTCGGCCGGCCGCGGGTCGGGGAGGGCTTCGGTGGCCCGCAGCGGGCTCTTCGCCCGGTTGGCGATCGCCAGGAGCGCGCCGAGCAACGCCGGGAGCGCGAAGAGGACGAAGTTCCACCGCGGCGCGAAACCGGCGGCGAGGATCCAGCCGCCGAGGGTCGGCCCGGCGATGGCGCCGATCCGGCCGACCCCCAGCGCGACCCCGATCGCGCTGGCGCGGGCGTGCACCGGGTAGACGCGGGAGAGGTAGACGTTGACGAGTCCCTGGACACCGAGCACCCCGGCGCCACCGACCAGCACGGTCGCGTAGAGGACCACCTGCGGCGTCCGGACGCTCAGCGCGACGATCGCGATCCCGGCGACCAGGAAGCTCGCGACGACCGGGCCCTTCGACCCGACGCGGTCGGCGACCACCGCCATCCCGAGCCCCCCGATGGTCGCGCCGAGGTTGAGCAGCATGAGGAAAGTCAGCGACGACCCCAGCGGGTACCGCGCCGCCTGCATCAGCTGCGGCAACCAGGTGTTCATGCCGAAGATCAGCAGGAACGAGCAGATCACCATGCCGCAGAACAGGATCGTCGTGCCCAGGTACGGCGGGCGCAGCACGAGGCGCGTCCCGCTGTCCCGGTCCGGGTTCGCCGCTCGTGCGGTCTTCCCCCGGTACGCCGGTGACTCGGGCAGCCAGCGCAGGGTGGCCGGAAGCAGCACCACCGCCGCGGCCCCGCCGATCAGGTACTCCGGCCGGAAGTTCCCGTGCAGCAGCGTGTTCGCCACCACCGCGGCCAGCGAGCCGCCCACGGTGTTGCCGCACAGCACGATCGCCGAGGTGAGGTTCTTCCGCTTCGCCGGGGCGAGTTCGAAGACCAGTGGCGCCAACGCGGGGAAGATCGCGCCGACGCCCAGGCCGACGACCAGCCGCCCCGCGCCGAAGATCGCCGGGTCGGCGGCGAAGCCGGAGGCGAACATGCCCAGCGCGACGAGCCCGATGCTGACGAGCGTCGTGCCCCGGCGGCCGTGGCGATCGGTGAACTGGCCGACCAGCAGCGCGCCGATCAGCATCCCGACCGGGGTCACACTGCCCAGCATCCCCAGTGTGGCCAGGGAAAGGTGCCAGGGCTGGTGCTGGAGCAACAGCGGGGTCGTCGCGCCGAAGGCGACGAGGTCGTAGCCCTCCAGCGTCATGATGGCGAGCCCGATGCCGACCGCTTTCCACGGCAGGCCGGGCGGTGGTGGTGTGCTCACGTTCGGGCTCCTCCGTCCTGGGGCCGGCGCGGCAGGTGCAGCACCCGTTCGGCGTTGCCGTGGCCGATCTTCGCCCGGTCGGCGTCGCTGAGCGGTGCGTGTTCGAGGAAGCGCACGGCTTCGGCGGTGTCTTCGAACGGGTAGTCGACGGCGAACAGGATGGCGTCGGCGCCGATGGCGAGGACCGCGCCGGCGAGGGCGGCCGGCGCGCACACGCCGCTCGTGGTGATCAGGATGTTGCGGCCGAAGTACTCCGACGGCTTCCGGGCGAGCGGGCGCTTTTCCTGCCGGGCGTAGCGCGAGTCGAGCCGGGCGAGCTGGAACGGCAGGAACTCGCCCAGGTGGCCGAGGATCAGCGTGGCGCGGGGATGCCGGTCGAAGACCCCGCCGAAGACGATCCGCAGGGCGTGCCCGCTCGTTTCGGCGCCCCAGCTCCACAACGGGCCCCGCAGCTCGGGACGGTCCGCGAGCACCCGCCACGGCTCGGCCGGGGGCGCGCCCGGGTGGAGGTAGAGCGGCACGTCCAGGTCTTCGAGCGCGGCCCATACCGGGTCGTAGCGCGGATCGTCGAGGTAGCTGCCGCCGGTGTGGTCGTTGACGAGCGCCCCGCTGAGCCCGAGGGTGCCGACGGCGCGGTGCAGCTCGGCCACGGCGGCCTCGGGGTCCTGCAGCGGCAGCGCGGCCAGGCCGCGGAACCGGTCCGGGTGCGCGGCGAGCACGCCGGCCAGGTGGTCGTTGGCGAGCCGGGCGTCCGCCACGGCCTGCCGCGCGTCGGTCAGGCCCTGGATGCCCGGCGCGGTCAGCGACAGCACCTGCACGTCGATGCCGTGTTCGTCCATGTCGGGCAGCCGGAAGGTGGTGAAGTCGCCCAAGCGCTTCGCCCAGTCCTCGATCCAGTGGGCGGCGGTTCCCGTTCTCGGAACGGGGAACCTGGCCTGCAGTTCGGGGATGGCGAAGGCCTCTTCCATCGCGATGAGACGCATGGCACTCAGCTTTCCTTGGAGGGTTGAGGAACGACGGGGCCTCAGGCCCGGCGCCCGCCGTCGACCGACAGCGCGATCCCGGTGACGAACGACGCGGCGTCGGAGCACAGCCACACGGCCGCCGCGGCAGCCTCCTCCGGCGTGGCCAGCCGGCCGAGCGGGGTGATCGCCTCCTGCATCGCGATGATGTCGGTGCCCGCCGCCCACTTCTCGAACCCCGGGGTGCGGGTCGGGCCGGGGCACACCGCGTTGACGCGAATGCCGCGTGACGCGTAGTCGACCGCGGCGACCTTCGTGAGCCCGACGACGCCGTGCTTCGCGGCCACGTAAGCGGGCGCGTTCGGGATCGCGGCCAAGCCGCCGTTGGAGGCGACGTTGACGATCGCGCCGCCGCGCTCCAGCACGGGCAGCTCGTGCTTCAGGCACAGGAAGGTCCCCGCCAGGTTGACGTGCACCACCCGCTCGAACTCGTCCAGGGTCGTCCGGTCGAGCGGCCCGCGCGAGGACAGGCCGGCGTTGTTCACCGCGAAGTCGAGGCCGCCGAAGGCCGCGACCGTGTGCTCGACGGCCGCCCGCACGGATTCTTCGTCCGCGATGTCGACGGCGGCGGCCACCGCGCGTCCGCCGGCTTCCTCGATCACGGCGGCGGTCTCGGCCGCGGCGTCCACGTCGAGGTCGAGCACGGCGACCGAGGCGCCTTGCCGGGCGAACTCGATCGCCGCCGCGCGGCCGATCCCGCTGCCCGCGCCGGTGACCAGTCCCCGCTTGCCGGGCAGGGCGCTCACGACAGCGGCTCGTGGTTCGCCCGGGCGACCCGGTACGGGTGCCGCGACTGCCGGCGAGCCGCGACGGACCGCCCGAAGCCGGTGTCGAGCATCGCCCGTTCGATATCCGCGAGGTACTCGTCGAGTTCGGCGTCGGGGAGGGGTTGATCTAAGGAAACCACCCTCGTATGCGTGATCATTCCTCGATTCTTGGCCAGTCACGGCGTCGGCGTCCAAGACCGATCGGACATTCGGCGATAGCCTGAAGGCATGGTCGAACTGGAGACGCGGGAGCTCGAGTACTTCATGGCCGTCGCCGACGAACTGCACTTCGGCCGGGCGGCCGTCCGCCTCTCGATCGCCCAGCCCGCGCTGTCGAAGGCGATCCGGCGGATCGAGGGCCGGCTCGGGGTCGCGCTGTTCGTCCGCTCCAGCCGTCAGGTGTCGCTCACCCCGGCCGGGCAGGCGTTGCGGGAACACGGCAGGCACGCGCTCAACGCGGTCAGCGCCGCGGTCCGGAACGCCCGCCGCGCCGACGACACCCAGGCCCACCTGCGGCTCGTGCTCAAGCCCGGTGGCGACGCCGGCCTGCTGTCCGGAATCCTGGCCGGCTACGCCCACCAGCCGGGCGCCCGCCGGGTCGACATCCTGTTCAGCGGCCCCGCCGACCGCACCGACTTCCTGCGCGACGGCCGAGCGGACGTCGGCCTGCTCTACGCCCCCTTCGACGACCTCGACGGCCTGGCCCACGAGACGCTGTACACCGAGCACCGCGTGGCCATCGTTCCGCCCGGGCACCGGCTGGCCGTCCGCGAGTCGGTGCGCATGGCCGATCTGGCAGGTGAGACGCTGCCGCGCTGGAAGGGCGTCCCCGGCGGCGACGGAACCGGCCCGGAGGTCGCCGACGTGGTCCAGCTGGTCGACATGATCAAGGTGGGCCGGATGATCGGCGTGCTGCCCCGCTCCCTGATCGAACCGAGGCAGGCCGGCGTGGTGTGCGTCCCGGTGATCGACGCGCCACCTAGTCGTCTCGTGCTCGCCTGGAACGAGCACGACCGCCGGCCGCTGGTCGCGTCGTTCGTGGCCGCCGTACTGGACGCGAAGCCGCACGAGGCCCATTAGTTTTCGCATCAGGCCAGTACTTGCCCGAGAGGAAACCGATGAGGTACTTTCCTCTCAGGAAAGTTATTCTGACAAGGCAAGGGGACGATCATGGCCGAGCACCCCTCCCCGGAAGAGGCGGCCCGCGCTCTGCGCGACGTCGACCACCGCAGGGACCAGGCACTGGGCGCTCTCCACGGGGCGAGGTGGGTGGACGTGATGTTCGCCCTCGTGGTCTTCCTGTACCTGGCCTCGACGGACTTCCTGCCCGGCGCTGCCGGGTGGAAGGGGCTGGTGCTGGCCGGGCTCGTCCTGGCCTACGTACTGGTGCTGCGCACCCGGCGGGGTGCGACGTGGCTGGGACACAGCGTGCGGGTGGACAAGTCGGCGATCCGGCCCAGGGTCGCCCTCGGCGTCGGGCTGGTCTTCGTCGTGGTGTGCGTGGCGGCGGCGGTCGCGGTGGCGCTGCTGCACGTACGGATCCCCTACGGGAACACGATCCTGGGCGCGGTGCTGGCGATCGCGCCGATCGGGTTCGGGCGGCACCTGCGGCGAGGCTTGGCCGCGCTGATCCGGCGCAGCCGCGCGGGAGGCGCATCGAATGGCCACGCCTGACCTGGATCCCCTCCTGCTGGACCCCACCCGGCTGTCCATCATGGCGCTGCTGGCCGGCGCGGAGTGGGCCGAGTTCGGCTGGGTTCGCGACTCGGCGGGGCTGTCGGACTCCGCGCTGTCGAAGCAGATCACCAACCTGGCCGGCTCCGGATACGTCGAAGTCAAGAAGGGGTACGTGGGCAAACGCCCGCGAACTTGGCTCAACCTCAGCGAGTCCGGGCACCGCACGCTGCGCGCCCACGTCGCGGCCCTGCACCGGATCGTCGAGCAGTCCCAGCGGACCGACACCACGTACCGCGCGGAGGAACCGAACGACTCGTGACGACGACGGCGAACATCCAGCAGCCGTCAACTCGGCTCGGCGGACAGGCGCAGTGTCCGTGACAAGCCCAGCGCCGCCGTCCGGACCGCAGGGGCCAGGTGCGCCGGCCGGAACTGTTCGCGCGGGACCGCCACCGACAGCGCCGCCACGACCACCGCGCCGCTGAACACCGGGGCCGCGATGCAGCTCACCCCGAGCGCCGCCTCCTGTTCTTCGTACGCCAAGCCGGCCACTTGAGTCTGCTCCAGCGCGGTGCGCAGCCGCAGCGGGTCGAGGATCGAAAAGGGCGTCAGCCGCGGCAGCGGGTCCGCCAGGATCGCGTCCGTCAGCCCGGGCTCGGAGAACGCGAGCAGCGCTTTGCCGATCGCCGTGCAGGTGAGCGGGAGCCGGCCGCCGATCCGGGACGGCAGCGGCACCGCGTCGTGGCCGTGGATGCGTTCGACGTAGACGACTTCGCGGTTCTCGCGGACGCCGAAGTGGACGGTCTGGCGGGTGCTCTCGAACAGGTCCTGCAGGAACGGCAAAGCGGCTTCCCGGAGGTCCTGGCGGCGAGGCACCAGCGAACCCAGCTCGAACAGGGTGCCGCCCAGCCGGTACTGCTCCCCCACGCGCTCGAGGAACCCGAGCCGGACGAGCTCGCCGGCCAGGCGGAACGCCGTGGTCTTCGTCAGTCCCGCCCGGGCCGCCAGTTCCGTCAAACGGAACGACCCACCATCCGGCCGGTAGACAGCGAGGACAGCGGCCGCCTTGTCGAGCATGTTGCCGTTTTCGCCGTTCCGTGTCACGGAACAAACTTTGGCACACCGCCGGACCACGGCCTATACCTGGCGGGTCACGATCCCTGCTCCGGAGGTCCCGATGAACGAGGCCGTCCCCAAGGCCGCGGCGGTGCTCGCGGCCGCGGCCGCCACTGCCACGCCGTGCCCGCCGATCCGCGATCTGTTCGCCGACGGCGACCTCGACGCGGCCTACGCGGTGCAACGGGTCAATACCGAGCGGGTGCTCGCGGCCGGGCACCGCCTGGTCGGGCGCAAGATCGGCCTGACGTCGCCGGCCGTGCAGCGGCAGCTGGGCGTCGACCGGCCCGACTTCGGCGCGCTGTTCTCCGACATGGCCCTCGACCACGGCGGAAGCATCCCGGCCGGCCGGCTGCTGCAGCCCAAGGTGGAAGCGGAGATCGCGCTGGTCCTGGGCGCCGACCTGCCCGGTCCCGAGTGCTCGGTCGCCGACGTCCGCGCGGCGACCGCGTTCCTCGCCCCCGCGTTGGAGATCGTGGACAGCCGGATCGCCGGCTGGGACATCACCATCGTGGACACCGTCGCCGACAACGCCTCCTCCGGCCTGTTCGTCCTCGGCGACACCCGCGAGGCACTCGACGCCGTCGAGCCGGCCGAGGTCGAGATGCAGCTCCACCGCGACGGCGAGCTCGTCTCCCAGGGCACGGGCCGGGACTGCCTCGGCGACCCGCTCAACGCCGCGGCCTGGCTCGCCACCACCCTCGCCCGCCGCGGCGAGCCCCTGCGCGCCGGCGACGTCGTCCTCACCGGGGCACTGGGCCCGATGGTCCCCGCCGCCCCCGGCGACGTCTTCACCGCCCGGATCTCCGGGCTCGGCGAGGTCGGGATCCGCTTCGAGGGGACGGGCGCATGACCGCGAAAGTCGCCGTCATCGGCTCGGGCAACATCGGCACCGACCTGATGATCAAAATCCTGCGCCTGTCCGAGCACCTCGGGATCGCCGCCATGGCCGGCATCGACCCCGACTCCGACGGCCTCGCCCGGGCACGCCGCCTCAAGGTCGCCACCACGCACGAAGGCGTCGACGGGCTCGTCCGCCTCGACGAGTTCGCCGACGTCCAGTACGTCTTCGACGCGACCTCGGCGGGAGCGCACCGGCGCCACGACGAGGTCCTGCGCGGCCTCGGCCGCACCGTCATCGACCTCACGCCCGCCGCGCTCGGCCCCTATGTCGTGCCGCCGGTCAACCTCGGCGAGCACCTCGACGCCCCCAACGTCAACATGGTCACCTGCGGCGGCCAGGCCACCATCCCGATCGTGGCCGCGGTCGGCGCCGTGACGCCGGTGCACTACGGCGAGATCATCGCGTCCATCTCCTCCCGCTCGGCGGGGCCGGGCACGCGGGCCAACATCGACGAGTTCACCGAAACCACCGCCTCCGCGATCGAAAAGGTCGGCGGCGCCACCCGCGGCAAGGCGATCATCGTGCTCAACCCGGCCGAACCGCCGCTGATCATGCGCGACACCGTCCACTGCTTGGTGTCCGAAGTGGACACTGTGGACACCGAGGCCATCACGGCGTCAGTCGAAGAGATGGTGGGCCGGGTGCAGGCCTACGTCCCCGGCTACCGGCTCAAGCAGAAGGTCCAGTTCGAAACCGTCGCCGCCGACGACCCCCTGCACCGCCTGGTCCCGGCGGGCGACGCGGTCAAGGTCTCGGTGTTCCTCGAAGTCGAGGGCGCCGCGCACTACCTGCCCGCCTACGCCGGGAACCTCGACATCATGACCTCGGCCGCGCTGCGCACCGCCGAACGCATGGCCGGCCACCAGGAGGCCCTCCGATGACCGACTTGTACATCCAGGACGTCACCCTGCGGGACGGCATGCACGCCATCCGCCACCGCTACACCGTCGAGCAGGCGCGCGCGATCGCCGGCGCGCTGGACGCGGCCGGCGTCGCCGCCATCGAGATCGCCCACGGCGACGGGCTGTCCGGCTCCAGCATCAACTACGGCGTCGGCGCCCACACCGACTGGGAGTGGATCGAAGCGGTCTGCGACGTCACGCACAACGCGATCCCGACCACGCTTCTGCTGCCCGGCATCGGCACGCTGCACGACCTGCGGGAGGCCCACCGGCTCGGCGTCCGCTCGGTCCGCGTCGCCACCCACTGCACCGAAGCCGACATCTCCGCCCAGCACATCGGCGCCGCGCGCGAGCTGGGCATGGACGTCGCCGGGTTCCTGATGATGTCCCACCTGGCCGAGCCGGCCGAGCTCGCGGAACAGGCCAAGCTGATGGAGTCCTACGGCGCCGCGTGCGTCTACGTCACCGACTCCGGCGGCCGGCTCACCATGGACGGCGTCCGGGACCGGGTTCGCGCCTACCGGGAGGTCCTCGAACCGGAGACGCAGATCGGCATCCACGCCCACCACAACCTCGCCCTCGGCGTCGCCAACAGCGTCGTCGCGGTCGAGAACGGCGTGGTCCGGGTCGACGCCTCCCTCGCCGGGCAGGGCGCCGGAGCGGGCAACTGCCCCCTCGAAGCGTTCATCGCGGTGGCCGACCTGATGGGCTGGGACCACGGCTGCGAGCTGTTCCCGCTCATGGACGCGGCGGACGACCTGGTGCGCCCGCTGCAGGACCGCGAGGTGCGGGTCGACCGCGAGACGCTGAGCCTCGGCTACGCGGGCGTCTACTCCAGCTTCCTGCGCCACGCCGAAGCGGCCGCGGCGCGCTACGGCCTGGACGCCCGCGCGATCCTCGTCGAAGTCGGCCGCCGCGGCATGGTCGGCGGCCAGGAGGACATGATCACCGACATCGCGCTCGACCTCGCCGGCTGACGCCCCGGAGCGAGCGAACAGCCCGGCGGTTTCGTCGTCCACAAAGGACAAGCAGCCGCTCGGGCACGCGGACGTGGCGCGTCCCGGCGCACCGAGTCCGTGACTCGGCAGAACGCCGACGGCCGATACGGTCAGCGCGGCGATCCGGATGCCTCGAAATGATAACGAAACGCTTTCTGTTGCCGGGTTTACAATCCGGGGCGGGATTTCTAGGATTCCGCACCACGAGCCGGCAGGCTCGGTGGTGAGGATCGGGAGGTTCCGCAATGGCGCGTGCCGGCCGGCGAAGAGCGCAGCGGCTGACAGTCGAGGACCTTCTGCGCAAGGCCCGGGAGCACGCCCGCCCGATCACGCCAGGCGAGTATCCGGGGCCAGGCGCGGAGCTCGGGAAAGCGGTCTCCGACCCGGACGAGCACCGCGCGCGCCTCGAACGCCAGGCCCGGGAAGCCGCTCGCGCGCAGCTGCGCGCGGGGGCGCGGATCCGCTGGGCGGCGATCGTCGTCGCGGGGCTGGCGGTAGTGGCCGGCATCGCCCTGCTCGCGACGGTCTCCCGCCCGGCCCCGCGCAACACGGCGCTGTCATCGGTACCGCTCCAGCCCGCGGCCACGCTCGCTTCGAGCGCGAGCGCGAGCGCGCCCCCGAGTCCGTCCACCGCGCCCTCTACAGCGACCAGTACGTCGACCACGCCGACGCCCTCGACGACCCGAGCGAGCGCCGCGCCGCCGCCGGTCATCACGGCCGCCCGGCACTGCCCGACGGCCGATACGGTGACGCTCAACGACGACTCGGACGGCATCGCCTACCGGGGCTCGTGGAACGTGAGCAGGGACCGCGAGTTCGGCGACTTCCACTCCGACGTGCACTACACGAAGACGAACGGCAGCTGGGTCGACTACTCCTTCACCGGAACCGGCATCGCCCTCTTCAGCGAAACCTTCTCCGACGAGGGCCGGATGGACGTCTACCTGGACGACGTCTTCCAGCGCACCGTCGACACCACGAGCGAGGTCCGCCAAGCCCAGCAAGCCGTGTTCAGCGCCTGCGCCCTGCCGCCTGGACGCCACACGGTCCGGGCCATCAAGCGCAGCGGCACCTACATGCTGGTCGACCGCCTCGACGTCACGCCGTGAACCCCCGGCCGGCCCGGCCGGCGGACAAGTTGGTGGTCATTCCTTGACGCCCGTGACCTGGGTCACGTACGTTGCCTGGAATTGAATCGTTTCAAGCCGGCCCGGAAGGAATCATGAGATCGATCCGCGCCCTCATCTTCGCGCTGGCGACGGCGCTGGCGCTGGCCTCGCCGGCGACCGCCGCCGCTGAATGCGCTTACACCACGACCGTGACCAACTTCGACGCCCAGGGCAACCAAGTCGTCCGATTCGACACCCGGGGCAACTCCGTGGACGCCCACGACGGGGAGATCGCTTTCTTCGGCGGCACCTACTACCTCTACGGCACCAGTTACGACTGCGGGTTCGCCTGGCAGGCCACGAATTCACCGTTCTGCGGCTTCAAGGTCTACAGCTCCCCCGACCTCGTGCACTGGACCGATCGCGGCCGGCTGTTCGACGCGAGCGGCGTCTGGCAGAGCCGCTGCAACGGCGCCACCTACGGTTGCTTCCGTCCCCACGTCGGCTATGACGCGCACGCTCGCCGGTACGTGCTGTGGGTCAACGTCTACGACAACCAGGTCGGCTTCCGCGTGCTCACCAGCTCATCGCCGACCGGGCCGTTCACCGAGGCACCGGTACCGACGCTGGCCGTCAACAACAACGCGCCGGCGCGCGAGACCAACAACGGCGACCACGACGTCTTCGTGGACGCCGACGGTACCGGCTACCTCGCCTACACGGATTGGCGCAGCGATGGCGACATCGTCGTGGAACGCCTGTCGCGGAACTACTTGACCGGCACCGGGCAGTACACGCGCGTCGGTCAGAGCCGGACGGAGGCGCCCGCGCTGTTCAAGCGCGGCACCACGTACTACCTGACGTACTCCGATCCCAACTGCGGCTACTGCTCGGGCACCGGGACGTCGTACCGCACGGCCCCGAGCCCGCTGGGCCCGTGGTCCGCGCCGGCGAAGATCAGCGAGAACTCGTGCGGCGGCCAGCCTTCGTTCGTCTCGGCGATCCCCACGCCGTCGGGCACCGCCTACCTCTACGCCAGCGACCTCTGGAACAACGGCCAGCGCAACGAAGCCCTGGCGAACTACTTCTGGACGCCGCTGGAGTTCACCCCGGCCGGTGCGATCGCGCCGATCAGCTGCCGGAACGACTTCTCCCTCACCCTCGCCCAGGGGGCACCGGGCAACCAGCTGCCGCTGCCGGAAGCCGACCAGTCCGACGGGGTCAGCGGTTTCCGCACGTACTGCGACATCGGCTCCGGCGTAGCACGGTTCCAGACGTTCGTCGCCGGCCGGACCGGCACCCTGTCCGGGGTCTCCTACACCGGTTTCCAGGCGGGCAACCCGAACGCCGGGCTGGAGATCAGCGTCTACCGCGCGGACGACACCTCCCGGCCGACCGGCACCGCGCTCAGCACCACCGTCGTGCCCACCACGAGAATCGGCTGGTCACCACGCGAAATCACGGTGCAGCCGGACATCCGCGTGACGGCCGGGCAGCGGTACGGATTGCTGCTGCGTTCGGCCACCACGAGTGGGTGCTACGGCTTGGAGTACAACGATTCCGCGCCCTACCCGGCGAGCGGCGAGGCTTACAGCAACGACGGCGGCGCGACCTTCCGCACGGAAACCGGGCGGTCGTTGAAGTTCTGGACCGCCGTGCGTTGACCATCACGAACGACGGCGCTTTGCTCGTCCCGCCCGCTCCCGGTCAGTAAACCGAACGCAGCAGTTCGGCGACCTCGGCTTCCGACGGCAGGCGCGGTGCGTTCTTGGTGACGGCGTCGGCGACCGCGTCCGCCGCGATCGCCGGGATGTCCTCCCGGGTGACGTTCAGCTCGCGCAACGGGCGCTTGATCCCGATCCCGCCCGAGATCTCCCGGACGGCCTCGATCGCCGCGCCCGGCCAATCCGGTGCCGGGGTCGCGTGCAGCGCGCGAGCCGTCGTCTCGTACGCCGTCGCCGCGGCCGTCGCGCTGAACGCCATCACCTCCTCCAGCACCGCGGCCAGCGCGACGCCGTGCGGGGTCCCGGTGTGCGCGGTCAGCGCGTGCCCGATGCCGTGGACCAGGCCGAGGCCGGACAGGGTGAGGGCGTGCCCGGCGAGGTGCGCGCCGAGCATCAGCCCGGATCGCGCCTCGAGGTCGCCGCCGTCCCGGTAGGCCACCGGCAGCCAGCGTCCGACCAGGGTGACCGCCTGGGTCGCGTACGCCGCCGAGAACGGCGTGGACCCGCGGGACGCCAGCGACTCGATGCCGTGGACCAGCGCGTCCAGTCCCGTCGCCGCCGTCACCCGGGCCGGCAGCCCGAGGGTGAGTTCCGGATCCAGCACCGCGATCCGGGGCCGCACCGACGAGTGTCCGATGTAGACCTTCCGGCGGGCGCAGACGTCTTCGGTGACACCGAACCCGTTGGTTTCCGCGCCGGTACCCGCGGTGGTGGGGACCGCGATCACCGGCAAGCCGTCGCCCGCATCCCACAACCGGTCCGCGTCCGCCGCGGCCGCGCCGGGGTTGCCCGCCAGCAGGGAGATGCCCTTCGCGGCGTCCAACGCGGAGCCGCCGCCGAGCGCGAGCACGACTGAATCACCGAAGCCGCGCAAAGCGGCGGCGCCGCGGTCCAGTTCGGCCGTCGACGGGTTCGGGCCGACGTCCTCGTGCACGGCGTGCTCGACCCCGGCCGCGGCCAGGATCTTCTCGACCCGCTCGACGATCCCCGTGGCTCGCAGGCCCCGGTCGGTGACCACGAAGACGCGGCTGTGGCCCAGGCTCTCGACGAACCCGGGCAGCTCGGCAACGACGCCGAGACCGTATTCGGTGCGGCCGGCCGGCTCGACGGACAGGCGCATGCTGGTCCCCTTCAGACGGCCGGGACGGTGGGCAGCGGCAGCCGGAAGTCCTGCCCAGCCGAGGTTTCGTACAGCCGCACCGGGCTCATCTCCCCCGCGAGATCGCCGTAGACCGCTTTGGCCCGGCGGAAGATCTGCTCCACGAGCGCGGCGAGCTCGGTCGGCACCCCGACGTCGCGGCCGAGGTCGACGGCCAGGCCGAGGTCCTTGCAGGCCAGCACCATCGCGAACGAGTCGTCGTAGTCGCCGTCCGCCAGCACGGACAGCACGTCGTTTTCGAGGAAGTGCGACGCGGCCGGGCTGGCGAGCAGCGCCGAGCGCAGCACCCCGAGGTCGACGCCCGCCTTGACCCCCACGGCCAGCACCTCCGACGTCGCCACCAGGTGGCAGAACCACAGCAGGTTGATCATCAGCTTGACGGTGTAGCCGTGCCCGGCCGCGCCGACGTGCAGGATCTTCTCCGGATCGCCGAGGACTTCCAGCAGCGGCAGCGCTTCGCGGAAGTCGTCCGCGTCGCCGCCCACGAAGATCTGCAGCGTGCCGGCTTCGGCCCCGCGGGCCATGCCGCTGACCGGCGCGTCGAGCCGCCGGACACCGCGCGCGTCGAGGACCTCTTCGGCGACGCGACGCGCCGCCGCGGGCGTGGAAGTCGACATGTCAATCCAGAGCGCCCCGGCCGAGAGCGCTTCGGCCGCTCCCCCGCGCAGGAGAACGTCCTCGACGACGCGGGGGGTCGGGAGCATCGTGATGAGCACGTCCACGCCGTCCGCGCAGGTGGCGGGGCTGTCCACCCACCGGGCGCCCAGGTCGAGGTGTTCCAGTGCCGCTTCGGAGCGGACGTCGTGGACGGTGACGTCGTGGCCGGCGAGGATCAGGTGCCGGGCCATGTGCCGGCCCATGTTGCCGAGGCCGATGAAACCGATCTTCATGCTAAGTCTCCGGGAGGTTGAGCCAGGTGGTCTTGAGGGCGGTGTAGGCGTCGAGGGCGTGCAGCGACTTGTCCCGGCCCGCACCGGTGGCCTTGAAGCCGCCGAAGGGGGTGACCACGTCGCTGGCGTCGAAGGTGTTGATCCAGACCGTGCCGGCGCGCAGCCGCTTCGCGACGCGGTGGGCCGTCGTGACGTCCCGCGTCCAGACCGACGCGACCAGGCCGAAGTCCGTGTCGTTGGCCAGCCGGACGCCTTCTTCGGGCGAACCGTCGTAGGTCAGCACCGACAGCACCGGGCCGAAGACCTCTTCGCGCGCGATGGTCGTGCCGGGCCGGACATCGTCCACAATGGTCGGTTGCAGGGTCAGTCCGTCGTGGCCGCCGCCGAGCACGATCGTCCCGCCTTCGGCCCGGGCGGTGTCGAGGTAGCCGAGGACGCGGTCGAGCTGGACGTCGTCGACGAGCGGGCCGAGCACGGTCGCCGGGTCGAGCGGGTCGCCGGGCCGGAAGGTCTCCTCGGTGATCTTCACGAGCTCGGCGAGCAGGTCGTCCTTCAGCGCCGCGGGGACGATCACCCTCGAACCGGCGTTGCACGTCTGGCCGGCGTTGTAGAAGATCCCCCACGCCACGGCGGAGGCGGCCGCGGAGAGGTCGGCGTCGGGCAGGATCAGCTGCGGCGACTTCCCGCCCGCCTCCACCGCGACCTGCTTGCCGTTGGACTCCCCGGCGTAGACCTGGAACAGCCGAGCGACCTCGGCCGAGCCGGTGAAGGCGATCTTGTCGACGTCCGGGTGCCGGCCCAGGGCTTGGCCGACGACTTCGCCGAGCCCGGGAACGACGTTGAGCACGCCGTCCGGCAGGCCGGCCTCGCTCGCGAGCCGCGCCAGCAGCAGGGCGGCCAGCGACGTCTGCTCGGCGGGCTTGAGCACCACCGAGTTGCCGGTGGCCAGGGCCGGGCCGAGTTTCCAGGACGCGATCAGCAGGGCGTAGTTCCACGGCACGACCGCGCCGACCACACCGAGTGGTTCGCGCGTGATCCACGCGAGGGCGTCGCCGCCGGTCGGGGCGACCTCGTCGTAGGTCTTGTCGATGGCCTCGGCGTACCAGGCGATCGTCTCGGCCGTCTTGGCGACGTCCACGCGCTGGGACTCGCTGATCGGCTTGCCCATTTCGAGGGTGTCGAGCAGAGCCAGGTCCGCGGTGTGCGCGGTGATCGCGTCCGCCCAGCGCAGCAGGATCCGCTTGCGCTCACGGGGTGGCAGGTCGCGCCAGCGTCCGTCCTCGAAGGACTCGCGAGCCGCCCGCACCGCGCGGTCGACGTCTGCCTCGCTGCCCACGGGAACGCGGGCGATCTCGCGGCCGTCGCGGGGTGACACGCTCGGGAACCTTTCGTCCGAAGTGGACTCCACGTGCTCGCCGCCGATGAACGGCCGGGTCTCGGGGGGCAGCGCTTCCGCCGCCGCCACCCAGTCCTGGTGGGTCAGATCCGCCACCGGTCCACCGCCTCCTCGTCCAGTTCGACGCCGAGACCCGGCCGCCGCGGGACCTCGAGCTCGCCCGCCGGGGTGATCATCACGGGCTCGGCCAGCATGAAGTCGCGGCGCTCGGGGGTCCAGCCGGGCGGGTCCCAGGGGAACTCGAAGTACGGGCCGCCGCCGACGCCGGCCGAGACGTGCAGGTTGGCCAGCACGCCGATGCCGTTGGTCCAGCTGTGCGGGGTGAACGCGCGGTGCTTGAGCTGGGCGAGCTCGGCGAGCGTCCGGGCTCGGTGCATGCCGGCCGCGAGCACGACGTCCATCTGGTAGACGTCGAGGACGTCGTTTTCGAGGTAGCTCAGCAGCTCCGGCACCGAGTGGTGCATCTCCCCCGCCGCGATCCGCACGTCCGGGTTGTCCGCTCGCAGGGTCCGGAAGCCGTCAAGATCGTTGTACGGCAACGGTTCTTCGACCCAGAAGACGTCCAGCTCGGCCAGCCGGCGGACCAGCTTGCGGGTCTTCACCAGGTCGGACGCGGGCGCGGTGTCGCCGGCCATCCGCCAGGACTGGTTGAGGTCGACCATGATCTCGAAGTCCGGGCCGAGGGCGTCGCGGACGGCGGCCACCGCGGCGACGCCCTCGTCCACGCGATCCCGGTCGATGCGGATCTTCATCGCCCGGAACCCGGCCTCGCGGGCGCGCAGGGCCGTCTCCACTCGTTCGGCCGGCGGCTTGAGCTCGGCCGAGGAGGCGTACGCGGGCAGCGAGCGGGTGGCGTTCCCGAACAGCGTCGCCACGGGCAGGCCGGCGACCTGGCCGATGATGTCCCAGAGCGCGGCTTCGAGGGGCCAGTAGCTCCCGCCGTGGAAGTTGGCGGTTTCGATGGCCTTGACGTGCCGCACGATGTCCAGGGGGTCCTCGCCGAGGAACAGGTGCTCGACGGCCTCGAACCCGGCCATCGTGTCGCCGGAGCCGATGCCGGTGATCCCGTCGTCGGTGTGGACCCGCACGATCGTGGCGTCGAAGTGCCGCCGCGGTTCGGGGTCCCACGCGGCGGCGAGCGGCGGGTCCAGTTCCCGCCGGAGCCGGTCGAGGGTGATGGCGGTGATCTTCATCCGAGGGCCTCCAGCTCGGGCGCGGTCCGGGCCAGCACGCCCGGGTCCGGCGCGTAGAACGGGTTGACCGGCCCGGTGCGCGCGGCGTCGGACACGACGTCGATCGTCGGCGTGCCCAGTACCGCGGCGCGGATCGCGCGGCCGGCGGCGAGGCGCTGGTTGGCGAAGGCCGCGTCGAGGTCGTCCACGGCGGGGTCGACCCAGATCGCGGCGATGATCAGCAGGTCGCCGGTTTCTCTCGCGGGCAGGTCCCCGGCCTCGACGGCGTCGGCCACCCCGAGCGCCAGCCCGGCCTGCGCGGCGCCCCAGGTGGCCCGCTGGTGCAGGTCGGTCCCGGCCGCGGCCTTGGGCACGAAGAGGGTCGGCGGCTGGACCGGCACGGACGGGCGCAGCACGGTCACGAAGGGCACGTGGCCCGCGCTCGGCGTGGCCAGCGAGGTCGCCCACGCGGTTTCCACCGGGCCACCCCGGCGGCCGAGCACGATGTTCGTGTGGGCGGCGTTGGCGCCCTCGCCGACGAAGGCCTCGCCGATCAGCGCGGTGGACGCGAAAGTCATGGGGGCTCCAGGTCGACGGTTCGTGCGGTCGAACCGACGGTAGGAGCGCGCCGAAACGCCGGGCAAGGCGCGGCCGGACATTGCAACGCGGGTTGCGCTCGCGCCAACTCGTCGTCTTCACTTCGGGACATGGCTCTTCCGGACGACGGTGCCCGGCCCCAGGGGCACGGCCTCCGCCGCGACCTGGTCCTGCTGGAGGCGCTCGCCTCACCCGAGGCGCAGCGCGCCGGCGAACTGGGCGTCGTCCGGCTCGCCCAGCTCACCGGGCGGGAGAAGAGCCAGGTCTCCCGCGCGCTCAAGGCCTTGGCGGACGAGGGCATCGTCGAACGCGACCCCGACACCCTCGGCTACCGGCTGGGCTGGCGGCTGTTCTCCCTGGCCGCCCGGACGGTGGAAAACCGGCTGGTGCGGGTCGCCGAGCCGGTGATGCGGGAGCTGTCGGCCGAGCTCGAGGAGACCAACCACCTCTGCGTGCTGCGCGACCAGGAGGTGCTCACCCTGCTGTCGGTGTCCGGCCACTCGTTCCGGGTGAACGGCTGGGAAGGCCGCGGGGTCCCCGCCTACTGCACCTCGGCCGGGAGGGTGCTGCTGCTCGACGCCACGCCGGACGACCTGTACGTCCGGTTCCCGGCGCTGACCCCGGATCGGCCACTGTCCGAAGTGCACTCGTTGCCCGAGCTGTGGGCGAAGATCCAGGAAGGCCGGCGTGACGGTTACGCGCGAGTACGCGAAGAGTTCGAGGAGGGCCTGGTCGGCGTCTCCGCGCCGATCCGGGACTTCCGCGGCCGGGTGGTGGCCGCCTTGAACGTGTCCGCCCCGGCGGAACGGCTCGGCGAGCGCCTCGACGCGGCGGGCCGGATCACGGCGAAAGCGGCGGCCGCGGTGTCGGCGCACCTCGGCTGGGACGCCCGGCCCGAACCACCGCCGTCCGCACGCCTGACGTGAGCCGCCCGGACGCGACCGGCCTGTCCACAATGGACTCGGTCCCGGGCGCCGGCCGAGGCGATCACGAGCACGACCGCGCTCAGCCGGACGCCTGCTGGCCGGGTTACTTGCGGATCATCGGGTTGCCGTAGCCGATGACCAGCCCGGGGGTGAAGGCGGTGACGCCGAACGTCTTGTTCAGCAGCGCGGCCGCCGGGGCGGTGAGGGCCAGCGTGACGCCGGCGGGGGTCGCCGCGCCGAGGGTGAACAAGTCGGCGCGAGCCCCGAAGTCGATCCGCCCGCTCAGGACGCCGCGGCCCAGATCGATGGTGTAGCTGGTCAGGTACAGGCATTTCCCGCCGGCGCGCAGGAGCAGACCGCCGATGTGCTCGATGGTCCCGTCGTGGGGGTTGCCGACGATCGTGAAGCCGAACACGGTCTTGCCCCCGGCCTGGCGCACCTTGGCCAGCACCGGCGACACCTTCACGCCCAGCGAGGTCAGCGCGCTCGCCGCGGCCGGGTCGAGCGTCAGGTCGGTGCGGCCCTTGCCGAAGTGGTACCCGTGGTGGTGCCACACGGTGTACGACGACGCGTGGACCGGCTGGGCCGCTTGGGCGGGCGCCGCGGTGACGCCGGCCAGGGCCGCGGCCGCGGCGATGGACACCCCGAGCATGCGAAGGCGCATGATCACTCCGTTCTCGTTGCTTCCTGGACACGAGGGGTACGGCGGGAAGCAGCCGATCGGATGCAGCCGGCGCCACGGAATCCGGCGGCCGGGGCGGTCAGGGGCGGAAGGTGCCCTGCAGCATGCTGACGCCGTGCTCCTGCTGGCCGAGCTCCTGCGCGGAGATGTCGACGACCGGGAACCGGCTCCAGGTGAGGTTCGCGGGCACGGCGACGTCGGCTTCGCCGCCGGCGGTCACGCCGAGCGGGATCATCGTCGTGCGGCCGTCGAAGAGCCAGATTTCGTACAACCCCGCCGGTGCCGGCATCCCGCTCAGCTGGACTTTCAGCCGAAGCGCGCCCGTGCCCGGGTCGACGATCCGGACCCGCCCGGTCGCGCCGGCCGGCGCGGACGCCTGGCGGTTCAGCTGTGCTTCCGCGACGACCCGCTCGCCGTCGCCGGTGTTCAGGACGAGCACCGTGCCCGCGACCCCGATCGCGGCCGCCGCGGCCGCCACGACCGCGTAACGGACGCCGCGCCGCGACCGGCGCCGGGCGGCCGGCGGCTGCACCCGGGCGCTGTCTTCGTCGGACGGTGCCCGGCCGGTCTGGCCGGTCTCGGCCGCGATGCGGTCCCAGACGGCCTCGGACACCGGCGGCAGAGCGGTTTCCGTGCTGCTCTCACGCCCCAGCGCCGCGACCGCGCGCAGCGAGTCGACCTCGTCGCGGCAGTCGGCGCAGCTGTCGAGGTGGGCGGCTTCCGCCGGGCCGGGGGGCTGCTCGTCAAGGGCGAGCAGCACGAGCCGATCGGGGTCCGGGTGCGGCATCGGTCACCTCCTCCGGCGTGCGGTCCAGCTGGGAGCGCAAGCTCTGCATTCCGCGGCGGAGATGGCTCTTGACGGTGCCCAGCGGCAGTCCGGTGCGCTCGGCGATCTGGGTGTGGGTGAGATCAGCGTAGAAGGCCAGCCGCAGGACTTCCCGCTGCGGGTCGGGCAGCCGGGTCAGCTCGTCGGCGATGACCAGCCGGTCCAGCACGCGTTCCGGCGATTCGGCGACCGCTTCCCCGACCGGGGCGACGGCGGCGGCAGCGGCGCTGTCGCGTTGCTGACGGCCGCGCGCCCGCAGCAGGTCGACGATCCGCCGCCGGGCGATGCCCAGCAGCCAGGCCGGCAGGCCCGCCTTCGCCGGGTCGTAGGTGTGCCGGCCGCTCCACGCGGAGACGAAGGTGGCTTGCACGACGTCGTCGACGTCGGCGGGGTCGCGCAGGCTGACCCGGGCCAGCCGCTGCACGGCGGGGCCGTGGCGGTCGAACACCGCGCGCAGCGTCTCCGGCTCGCCCGCGGCGAAGCGCCACGCGAGGTCGTCGGCTGTGCCGTTCGTCGCGGCATCGTCGGACACGAGCGCCACCTTAGCCGCCGGTTGTGGGGCGACACCGTCGACTATCGATGCAACTTCGATTCAAAAGCCCGCGCCTCGACACTGTTTCGCGCGATGCGGGACCTCCTCGAATCCGAGGCTTCACCTGCAGATTTACCCTAGCTGGCGCCTCTGATCATCCCGTCGCAAGCGTGAGACCGACCTCCTCGACGCCCACTTGCGCGGCATCAGAGCCGCCGCGCACGTAAGTTCGCATCGTCTCTGCATCGATGACGAGAGGGTGTCACATGGCAGCCAGCAACCCGCGAGCGGCGTGTCGTGGTCCTCGCCCGGCCATGAGCCGGCGCTGGGCTTCGCGCGCGTCATGAGCGCTCACCTCCGCCGCCGCGCGGGCCACTGCGGCGGGAGTGACGCGGTGGGGGTCGAGCACCCGGCCGGCCGGAATCCGTTCGAGGTCGTGCGCCACGGCGAACTGGTCGCTGGAGAACGGCAGCGCGACCGCGGGCACCCCGGCGGCCAGGCACTCGGTGAACGAGTTGTTGCCGCCGTGGTGCACCACCACGGCCGTCCGGGACAGCAGCGCTCGCTGGGGCACCTGTTCGGCGACGTCGACCCGCGGCTCCCCGGCGAACGCCGCGCGCAGACCTCCCGCCCGCTCGCCCGCGGCCACCAGCACCGAGACACCGGGCACGTCGAGCAGTCCGCGGACCACCGTGGTCAAGACGTCCTCCCTGGCCGACAGGAAGGTCCCGAACGACACGAGGACGAGCCGGCGCCGGGCGCCGCCGGTCAGCGCGTCGGCCCGCGCGGCCCAGGCGCCGGGCAGCGCCGCCGTCCCGACGTCGCTGCAGTGCCCGGCGAAGATCCGGGCCGGGCCCGCGGGCAGGTCCGGCAGCCAGGGCAGCTCCGGGTAGTTGAACAGCACCGCCTCCGGGGACGTCAGCCCGAACGCCCGCGCGGGCGCTTGCCGGTCCGGGGCGTGCCCGGCGAGGAACCCGGCGAACAGCTCGGTGAACACCCGGTCGTTCGCCTCGGCTTCGCCGCGCAGGACGGCCAGCTCCTCGTCCGCCGGCCGGATCGCGGCCGGCCAGTACGGCGGCAGCCCGAAGAAGCGGTCCGCGCCCTCGAAGACGTAGCTGGGGTGACCGGGGCAGAAGGCGGCCCAGCGGCGGCCGAGCGCGTAGACCGCCAGCGTCACGGCGTAGGCGAGCTGGTCGATCAGGTACCAGTCCGGCCGCAGCCGCTCGTCGAGCGACCGCACCGAGGCGAACACGGCTTCGGGATCGGGCAGCATGTCGGCCCGCCGGTGCCGGGCCTGGGCCAGCAGGGCGGGCACCGCCCCGGCGCGGGTGGCGTCGAGGAATTCGGCCAGGCGCCGCACGCCGTCGGCCTCCTGGCGGGTGCGTTCGGCGATGCCGGTGTTCGCGTTGTCGCCGAACGCCAGCGGCGCGAACGGCAGCCCGTGCTCGGCGGCCAGACCCGCGAACTCCGGCGCACAGGCGAAAGTCACGACCGCGCCTTCGGCCGCGAGCGCCGCCCCCACCGTCGCGAGTGGACGCGCGTGTGAAGCGAACGGCGGGCTCACCACCACGATCCGCGATGCCCTCATCCCGACTCCTCCCTCGTCCCCGCCGACCCTACGGCCCGACCACCGGAGCAGCGCAGTGATCACCCAGGACACCCGGACCACCGCGATCGCCGACCCGCTGACGGTCCTCCGCACGCTCACCCCCGGCGCCGACCCGGTCCGGGTCGACGCCGTCCGCCGCGCCCTGCACCCGGACTTCGCCGGGCCCGCGCTGGTCGAATACGCCGGAGACCCGCCGGCGGACGCCGATCCCGACGGTGCGGTGGCCGCGCTGCGCGGCCTCACCCGCCGAGCCTTCCCGCCCACTCCCGGCGAGGTCCTCGCCGCAGTCCCGGAAACCGGCGACGCCGCGCTCGACGACCTGGCCGGCTCGGTCGCCCTGGACCTCTTCGCCGACGCCGTCGCCGCGCACGGCCCCGCGGCCGCGGCCGCGTCGATCGGGTCCGCGTTCGCCGGCGCGTCACCCCGGCGCGGCGCGCTCCTGCTGGATCTCGCCGAACGACACGGCTTCCCGTGCCTGCCGGTGAGCACGGTGACCGACGCCGGCCACGGCGATCGCGCGTACCGGCACGCGATGTGGCGCTACCTGTCCCAGCTCGGCGAAGCACCGGCCGCGACCGAAGTCCTCGCCGCCGCCCACGTCCGGGCCGCGGATCCCTACGAACGCGCCCTGTCCGCGGTGTGCCTGGCCCGGCAGTCCGGCCAGGGCTTGGACAGTCCCTTGTGGACGGTACCGGCGACCGGCCCGAGTGGACTGACCCTGGCGCAGTCGATGCTGCTGGGCTCCTTCGACCAGCCCGGCGCCGGAGCCAGCGGCGGGCTCACGGTCCTGTTGCGCCACCTGGGCACCGCCTTGCCCCGCCACGCGGGCATCGCGCGGGTCGTCACGCTGACCTTGGCCGGCCAGGACCTGTTGCGGAGCCGGAGCACCCTCGCGGAGGCCGGTGCCGACCGGCACGTCGTGCTGCGGGTGCCCGTCGACTCGCCCGGCGCACCGGCGCAAGCCGAACTCTCCCGGCACCGGGCAGCCATCGCGTTCCTGGCGCGGTACCTGCTGTGGCTCGCGGGCTGCACCCCGGACGTCGTCCACGTGCGCTACTCCGACGACGGCTCCGCCGCGGTCGCGGACGCGGCCCGGGCGATCGGCGCGCGCACGGTGTTCACCCTCACCGCCGACCCGCACCGCTCGCTGGCCGAGCGGCACCGGGCCGGTGCCGCCGCGGATCGCCCGGCGGCCCGGTTCGACCTGCACCGGGTGTACACCGCCGACCGGCTGGTGGCGGCCGCCGACACGCTGCTCGGGCTGCCCGGCCGGCCGGACGGCGAGCTGGCCGCCTACTTCCCGCGGCTGCGCGGCGGCCCGGAACCGGAGTCCCCGGCCGAAGGGATCCCGTTGCTCTCGCCCGTCGCCGCGGCCGACGCGCGGCAGGAGCAGCTGATCGGGTCCCTGTTCGGCTCGGGTTCCGGGTTGCCCCGGCTGGCTCCCGAAACCCGCGGCCTGCCGGTCATGCTGTCCGTGGGCCGGCTGCACCCGGTCAAGCAACAGGACCTGCTCGTCGAAGCCTGGCTGGCCCGCGGCCTGTACCACCACACCGCGCTCGTGCTCGTCGGCGGCGACCCCGCCCACCCGACCGACGACGAATCGCGGATCCTGACCCGGGTTCTGGACCTGGCGAGCCGGTACCCGGACGCGGCGGGGCGCTTGGCGGTGCTGGCCGCGGTGAGCAACGAGGACGTCCGCTCGCTGGAGCACGGCCTGGTCCGCCGGCTGCCCGCGCCGACGCCGCACCTCTACGTGTGCCCCAGCCGCAAGGAGGAGTTCGGCATCGCCGTGCTCGAAGCGATGGACGCCGGGCTGCTCGTCCTCGGCCCCCGCCGAGGCGGGCTCGGCCACTACATCGACCACGGCCGCAACGGCCTGCTCGCCGACACCTCGGCCCCGCCCGCGTTCGGCGACGCGCTCACGGCGTTCGTGCGCGCCGCCGCCGACGACCCGGTCCGCGCCCGGGCGGTGGCCGCCGCCGGCCGGGAAACGGTCGCCCGGCGCTTCGGCATCCACGAGGTCGCCGGCCGCTTCGCCGCCGTCTACCAACGCACCGCCGGCACGCCGGCGAGCCCGCTCCCGCGCGGGGGAACACGGTGACGACCCGCCCACCGCGCTGCACGGTGCTGGGCGCGACCGGCTTCGCCGCCGTCTACCAACACACCGCCGGCGCACCGGCGAACCCACTCCCGAGCGAGGGACCACGATGACGACCCGCCCACCGCGCTGCACGGTACTGGGCGCGACCGGCTTCGCCGCCGTCTACCAACACACCGCCGGCGCACCGGCGAACCCACTCCCGAGCGAGGGACCACGATGACGACCCACCTGCCGCGCCGCACGGTACTGGGCGCGACCGGCTTCGCCGCCATCTACCAACACACCGCCGCCGCGCCGGCGAACCCACTCCCGAGCGAGGGACCACAATGACGACCCACCTGCCGCGCCGCACGGTACTGGGCGCGACCGGTTTCGCCGGCCGGGCGCTCGTCGCCGCCGCGCCGGCGAACCCGCTCCCGCGCGAGGGAACACGATGACGACCCGCGTCCCGCGCTGCGCGGTGCTGGGCGCGACCGGTTTCGCCGGCCGGGCGCTTGTCGCGGACCTCGTCGCCGCCGGGCACCCCGTCCGCGTCCTTTCCCGCTCGGCGGCGCACCACTTCCTCGAAGGCGTCGACGTGACAGTCGGGAACGCCGAGGACCCGCGTGCGCTCGCGGCCGCGGTCGCCGGCGCGGATGTGGTGTTCCACCTCGTGCACTCGCTGGCGCGAGCCGACTTCGCCGAGCAGGACCGCGTCATCGCCGAACGCCTCGCCGCCGCGGCCGCGGCGGCGGGGGTCCGGCAGATCGTCTACCTCGGCGGCCCGCGGCCGGTGACGCCGACGTCGCCGCACCTGGCCTCGCGGTCCGAAGTGGCCGACATCCTGCTCGGCGGCGAAGTCCCGGCGATCGCGCTCCAGGCGTCGATGATCCTCGGCCGGGGATCGGCCGGAGTCGAACTGCTGTCCCGGACGGCCCGGCTGCCGATCCGGCCGCGGCCGCGGTGGACCGCCCGGCGGAGCCGTCCGGTCGCCCTCGCCGACGTCCGGCACTACCTGCGAGCGGCCGCCGATCTCGCGCCGCTGCGGGGCCGGTTCGACGTCAGCGGGCCGGAGACGATCAGCTACCACGACCTGGTGCGCCGGTGCGCCCGCGTCCTGCGCCGGCCCGCCGCCCTCGCGCTGCCTTCGCCGGTGTGGTCGCACGAGGTCGCCGCCCGGATCGCCGGGGCGACGTCGCCCGTTCCCACCGCCGTCGCGGCCGGCCTGTTCGCCTCGCTCGAGCACGACCTGCTGCCGGTGGACGTCCCGGTGGAAACCGTCCTGCCACCCCCGGCCGCCGGGGCGACCAGCCTCGACAACGCCTTGCGGACGGCCCTCGGTGTCCCCATCCCGGCGGCTCCGGGAGGACGTTCGTACCGGCAGGAGAACGCCGAAAGCTCGGCGGCCGCCCCCGAGCGGCTGTGGCGGGCGATCACCAGGCTCGGCGGCGGCCGGTTCCCACCCGCACCCGCCTGGGCTTTGCGCGGCCTGCTCGACCAGGCGCTCGGCGGCGCGGGGCTGTACCGCGGGCGCCCGGACCGACCGGCAACCGGGGACGTCATCGACTTCTGGACGGTCCGGCACCGGGACGACGCCCGGCGTGAGCTCGTGCTGACCGCCGACATGCGCCTGCCGGGCGACGCCGAGCTGACCTTGCGCGCGGAACCGGCCGGCACCGGCAGCCTGCTGCGGCAGCGCGTGCGCTTCACCCCGGCCGGCCGCTTGGGCGACGCCTACTGGCACCTCCAGAAGCCGGCGCACGACCTGGTGTTCGGGTGGCTCGCCCGCTCGATCGCCCGCGCGGCCGAAGAGTGACCCAGCGGCCGGCGACCGTCCTGAAGGGACAGTCGGCACGCGGGCGGTGACCGGCACGCGCCGGCCACCGGTCCCGCGGGTGCGGCCTAGTCCTTCTTCAGCGCACCCTTGACCTTGCCGACGGCGTCGCCGACGGCGTCCTTGATGTTCTCGACCGCGTCCTTGACACCGGCTTTCGCCTGATCTGCTTGGCCTTCGGCGCGCAGCTCGTCGTTCCCGGTGGCCTTGCCCGCCGTTTCCTTGGCCTTGCCCCCGAGGTCTTCGGCCTTGTTCCCGATCTTGTCGCCCAGCGACATGAGCCGCTCCTTCCGCGTCGGGCACCGTCCCCTGTGGACGGACCTGATCATCAAGACACCCGGGCGCGCGGTTCGTCACTTCCCCGGCAGCGTGACCCTGTTCACACGAACGGGGTCGTGACGATTCCGGCGCGCCCCGGGTCTTCCCGGCACAGCGGTTCACCTGACCAAGGAGGAACACCATGACCGAGACGACCACGAAGACCCCCGCTCCCCCGGCGGCGAAGGAGACGACCGGCGCGCTGGTGACCAGCCAGGGCACGACGACGATCGCGGACACGGTGGTGCAGAAGATCGCCGGCCTGGCCACCCGCGAAGTGCCCGGCGTCCACTCCCTCGGCGGCGGCGCCGCCCGCGCCTTCTCCGCGATCCGCGAACGCATCCCCGGCGCGACCGCCTCGGCGGGCCAGGGCGTCTCGGTCGAGGTGGGCGAGAAGCAGGCCGCGGTCGACCTCCAGGTCGTCGTCGAATACGGCGTGTCCATCGCCGATCTCGCACGATCGGTGCGGCGCAACGTGATCACCGCGGTCGAGCGGACGACCGGCCTGGAGGTCGTCGAGGTCAACATCGCCGTCGGTGACCTCTACCTGCCCGGCGACGACGGCGACGACAAGACCGCCGACACCGGCCGGGTGCAGTGACCCCGGACGCGGTCGTGATCGCCGCCGCGGTGGCGGGCCTGCCGGAAGTGGCGGGCCCGCACGGCGGCCGGGTCGGGGAGATCGCGACGTTGCTGCCCGGGCGGCGCGTGGCCGGGGTCCGCGTCGCCGACGGCGAAGTGACCATCGGCGTCGTGCTCCGCCACCCGGCCACCGCCACCGACGCGGCGGCCGCGGTCCGCGCCGCGGTCGGCCCGCTCGACCGGCCCGTGCACGTGTTCATCGGCGATCTCGCCGCGTCCACCACCCCTTGACGGAGGTTTCCATGAATGCCACCCGGACCGGTCTGCTGACCGGACTCGTCCTCGGCCTCGCCCTCGCGTTCGGCGGCTTCGGCGCGTTCCTGGCCGTCCTCGTGCTCGGCGCGATCGGGTTCCTGATCGGCCGCCACCTCGACGGCGAGATCGACCTCGCCCGCCTGTTCGGCCGGGACCGGGGCTGAGCCATGACCACCACAGCACCCGCCGAAGAGCGGGGCCGGCTGGTCATCGCCGGCCACGCGGTCGAACGGATCGCCGCGCACGCCGCGCGGGAAGTCACCGAGGTCGGCGGCGCCGCCGGGCGCGTCCTGGGGGTCGCCCTCGGCGGCGAAGACGCCGCTCGCCCGGTGCAGGTGACCGCCGAGGTCGACGGCGACCGGGTGCGGCTGGCCGCCCGGCTCTCGATCACCTACCCGGCCTCGGTGCGCCGCACCACCGAACTGGCCCGGGCCCGCCTGCGCGAGCGGGTGGGTGAGCTGACCGGGCTCGACGTCGAGCGGGTGGACATCACCGTCGCCGCGCTGCACGCGCCGGCCCGGTCGTCGAGGAGGGTCTCGTGAAACGCCGTCCCCGCCGGAGCGTCCCGGCCACGCTGACCGCGCTGGTGCTGGCCGCGGCCGGCGCGCTCGCCGCGATCGTGGCCATCCAAATGATCCTCGGCGAGCGCCCGTGGCTGGACTACGGCGCCATCGCCCGGCGGCTGCACGACTTCCGCTGGGCCGACCTGCCCGTCGTCATCGCCGGCGCGGTCGTCGCCGTCCTCGGCCTGGTTCTGCTGACGGCGGCGGTGCTGCCCGGCAGGCCCACGGTGATCCCGCTCCGCGGTGAGCCGGACACCGGCGTCTCCCGCCGCGGCTTCGGCACCGCTCTGCGGGCGGCCGCGGCGCGAGTCGACGGGGTGGAGAAAGCGCGGCTGAAGCTGCGGCGGCGCAGCGTGCGGGTACGGGTGCGGACCCGGCGCACCGCCCCCGACGGGATCGCCGACTCGGTCCGCGCCGCGGTCGCCGCGCGGCTGGACCGGATCGACCCCGCCCGCCGTCCCGAGGTCAAAGTCCGCCTTCGCGCATCGAGGAGCACGTCGTGAACCGTCCCGCCGGACTCAACCGCACTCTGCTCGCGATCTTCGGGCTGCTGCTGCTCGCCGCCGGCGCGATCCCGGCGGCGATCCGCTTCCGCCGGCTGCCGGCCCTGGGCGCCGACCGGCCGGTCGTCCCGGGCACCGCGCTGCCGCCCACGTGGGCGCTGTACGTGACCGCGGCTGCGGGGATCGTCGTCGCGCTGACCGCGTTGCGGTGGCTGGCCGCGCAGCTGGTCCGCAAACCGGGCAGCCGCACCTGGCGCTTCGAAGCCGACCCCGGCGCCGGGAGCACCGAGCTGGCCACCACCGCGGCCGTCGCTCCCTTCACCGAGGAACTGCGCGGCTACGCCGGCGTCCGCACGGCGACCGCGTCCCTCACCGGCCCCCGCGACCACCCGGTCCTGCTGGCAACGGTGTCGCTCGAGCACGACGGCGACCCCACCGGGATCCGCGACCGCATCCGGGGCGAAGGCGTGCCCCGGCTGTGCCAGGCCCTCGACCTGGAGGCGCTGCCGACCCGGGTCGAGCTGCGCTTCACCACGACGACCGGCGCCCGCGTCACCTGACCACCGGCACCAGGCCGAAACAGGTGTCAGCCTGATTTATAGTTCCACCGTGGCGAGGCATTCGGCGGTGCACCTGGCGAACCTGGACCTCAACCTGCTGGTGGTCCTGCGGGAGCTGCTCGGCGAGCGGAACGTCACCCGCGCGGCGGCCCGGCTCGGGGTCTCGCAGCCCGCGGCGAGCGCCGCGCTCGCCCGGTTGCGGCGGCACTTCGGCGACGAGCTGCTCGTGCGGTCCGGGAACGGCTACGTGCTGTCCGCGCTGGCCACGCAGCTGGCCGACCAGGTCGAGGCGGTGTGCGCCGGCGCGGAACGGCTCTTCGGCACCGGTCACGACTTCGACCCCGGCGCCTCCTCCCGCGAGTTCACGCTGGTCATGGCGGACTACACGATCGAGGTCCTGGGTTCACGGCTGTCCGCGCTGCTCGCGGCGCGGGCGCCGGACGTCCGGCTGCACGTCCGGCTGGTCCGGGAGGCGTTCGCCAGCGACATCGCCGACACGATCCGGCTGATCGACGGGATGGTCGCTCCCCCGGTCAGCCGGTTCGAGCTGCCCGACGTGCGGTCGGTCGCGTTGTTCACCGACCGCTGGGTCTGCGTCGTCGACGCGGCGAACGCGTCGGTGCGGGGTGACGAGCTCAGCCTCCAGCAGCTCGCCGCGCTGCCGTGGGTCGCGCCGTTCCAGCCGGACCGCGGGTTCCCGCCCGCCGCGCCGATGGGCCGCCAGCTCGCGCTCTTCGGCATCCAGCCGCGCATCCGGGTCCGCGTCGAGAGCTACCAGGCCGTGCCCCACTTCGTCGCGGGCACCGACCGCGTCGCGCTGCTGCAGGAACGCCTCGCGACGCGCGTCGCCGACCGGCTCGGCCTGCGGATCCTCCCCTGTCCCGGTGATCCGGAACCGATCGTCGAACGGTTCTGGTGGCACGCCGGCCACGACGGCGACCCGGCCCACCACTGGCTCCGGACCGTGCTGACCGACCTCGCGCGGCAGCTATAACCCACGCTGATACTCCCGCAGCGCGATTCTCTATTTCCGGGGGCCCGGCAGCCCGACCTAGCGTGTGAGCCATGCCGCACCCCCTCACCGAGCTGAAGGTCCACACCGTCCGCAAGGCCGCCGGTTCCGCCGCCCACCAGGTCTCCGCCGACGTCTGCGTAGTCGGCGCCGGCATTGCCGGATTGTCCGCGGCCATCGAGTCCGCCCGGCTCGGCCGCGACGTCGTGCTCGTCGACGCGCTGCCGGTGCTCGGCGGCCAGATGGTCAACTCCCTGATCGGATTGTTCTGCGGGGTCTTCGGCAACGCACCGGACTACCACCAGCTGACGCACGGGATCTTCGACGACATCTTCCGCGACCTGGGCGCCACGGGTGACCTGTTCCAGCAGCGGCGGCACACGCTCACCGTCGGCTACGACGAAGTGGTGCTCGGCCGGTGGGTCGAGGACACCGTGCGGGAGCACGGCATCCGGGTGATCACCGGCGCGGCGATCACCGGCGTCGTGCGCGGCGGCGAGCGCATCGAGTCGGTCACCTTCGCCACCCGCTACGGCCCCGTGGACGTCGACGCCACGGGATTCGTCGACGCGAGCGGGGACGCTTCCCTGATCTGGGAAGCGGGCCTGCCGTGCCGCCTGCCGGAGCGCGAGATCTACGGCTCGCAGCAGCTCGTCGTCGAGCACGTCGCCGAGGAGGCCGCGCCCGAGCCGGACGAGCTGGCCGAGCGCGTCGGCGCGAAAGCCGCCCAGTACGGCCTGCGCCGGCACGACGGCCTCGCCTTCCACTTCCCCGGCCGGGGCACCGCGGTGCTCAACATGACGCACATCGAGGCCCCGCTCGAGCCGATCGCCGCGGCCGCGGCCCAGCTCGAAGGGAAGGCCCAGGCCGACCGGGTGGTGGCGTTCCTGCGCGCGGAGTTCCCCGAGGCGTTCGGCCGCGCCCGCGTCCGGGCCTACGGGCTGCCCGGCCGGCGGCAGACCCGCTGGGCGCAGGGGGTACACCAGCTGACCATCGACGAGGTCCGGGCCGGCACCCGCTTCCCCGACGCCGTCGCGCGGACCGCCTGGCCGGTGGAACTGCACGACAGCCCCGAAGGCTACGTGTGGGAGACGTTCGGGCCCGGGCACGTGCACTACGTCCCGCTGCGCTCGATGACACCCCCGGACGTCCACAACGTCCTGGTCGCCGGCCGGTGTATCGACGGCGACGCGGCCGCGCTGTCGAGCGTGCGCGTGATGGGCCCGTGCGGGGCGATGGGCATGGCGACCGCGCACGCGCTGGACCTGGCGGGGAAGGACAGCGTGCACGACGTCGACCACGGCGAGCTCGCCGCCCGCCTCGTCCGCAACCTCGAGTCCTGAACGGAGGCAGAGCGATGGTCCGCAGCGACTTCCCGCCCGGCACGGTCCGCTGGGCCACCCGGCGCGCCCAGTGGCGGGCACTCGGGCTCACCGACGAAGACCTCCGCAAGCCGAAGATCGCCGTCGTCAACTCCTCGTCGGACCTGGCGATCTGCTTCAGCCACCTCGACGCGATCGCGGCCCGGGTCAAGCAGGGGATCGCCGCCGCCGGCGGGCTGGCGTTCGAGGTGCGCACGACCGCGCCGAGCGACTTCATCCACTCGGCCGGGCACGGCGGCGGGTACATCCTCTCGGCGCGCGACCTCATCGTGAACGACATCGAGGTCGGCGTCGAGGGCGCGCAGCTGGACGGCATGGTGTGCCTGGCCAGCTGCGACAAGACCGCGCCGGCCCAGCTGATGGCCGCCGGGCGGCTGAACCTCCCGACGCTGCTCGTCGCCTGCGGCTACCAGCCCAGCGGCTGCTTCCGCGGCGGCCACTGCGACATCGAGGACGTCTTCCTCCACGCCTGCGGCACGTCCACTGTGGACGAACTGGCCGAGATGAGCGACAGCGCCGTCGGCGGCCCCGGCGTGTGCCCGGGCATGGGCACGGCCAACTCGATGCACGTCGTCGCCGAAGCACTCGGCATGGCCTTGCCGGGCACCACCCCCGTCGCGGCGAACTCGCCGGCGATGTGGGCCGCCGCCGACGCCGCCGCGGCGCGGATCGTGGAGATGGTGGCGGAGGACCTGCGCCCGCGCCGGATCATGACGGCCGCCGCGTTCCGCAACGCCGTCCGCGTCGCCCTGGCGGTGGGCGCCTCGATCAACACCGTGAAGCACCTCCAGGCGGTGGCCGAAGAGTCCGATGTGGACATCGACGTCCTCGGCCTCTACGCCGAGCTCGGCCGGGACACGCCGGTCGTGTCGGCGGTCCGGCCGAACGGGCCGCACCTCATCGAGCAGTTCGAGGCCGCGGGCGGCGCGCGGGCGGTGCTGAAACAGCTCGGCGACCTGGTCGACCCGGCGCCGATGACGGTCAGCGGCTCCACCGTGGGCGACAACCTTTCCCCGGCCGTCGTCACGGATCCCGAGGTCATCCGACCGGCCGGGCGGCCGTTCGCGACCGAGCCGTTGATCGTGGTCCTGCGCGGCTCGCTGACGCCCGACGGCGGCATCGTCAAGCTCGCGGTCGGCGACGAGCGCCCGGCCGCGTTCACCGGCCCGGCCCGCTGCTTCGGGAGCCAGGAGGCCGCGGTCGCCGCCCTGGCGGACGGGAGCATCACCGCGGGCGACGTCGTGGTCGTGCGCGGGCTCGGGCCGCGCGGACGGCCCGGCATGGGGATGGCGTCGCAGATCGTCTTCGCCCTCGACCGCGCCGGGCTCACCGGCCGGGTCGCGGTGGTCACCGACGGGCAGCTGTCCGGGCTCGTCAACCGCGGCATCGTCGTCGGCGAGGTCCGCCCCGAAGCCGCCGACGGCGGTCCCCTGTCCCTCGTCCGCGACGGCGACACCGTCCACATCGACCTGCCCGGGCGGGTGTGCGACCTGCACGTCGACCCCGGCGAGCTCGCCGCGCGGGACCCGGAACCCGTTGCGGACCACCACGAAACCGGCTGGCTGTCGGTCTACCGGCGCACCGTGCGCCCCCTCGGCCGAGGAGCCGTGCTCCGTCCCTAGCGCTCCCCCACGATCAGGAGGCCGCAATGGCGCTGCCCGAAGTCCCCCCGTCCACCGTCATCACCGAAGCAGACGAACGGCGCTCCGCCCGCGGCGGCGCGTTCTCGATGTTCGTCGACAGCTTCGACGTGTACCTCCCGGCACTCGTGCTGCCGGCCGCCATGGCGTACTTCATGCCGGCGAACCTCTCGCCGACGATCCGCGCGACGTTCACCACGCTGCTGTTCACGGTCGGGCTGCTCGCGCGGCCGATCGGCAGCGTCATCTTCGGCAACCTGTCCGACCGGATCGGGCGCAAGCCCGTCACCATGATCAGCGGCTGGGGCTTCACGATCGTCACCCTGCTCATCGGGCTGCTGCCGGGCTACGCGGCGTGGAACTACGGCGCGATCGCCGTGTTCGCCGTGCTGCGGCTGATCGGCGGGATCTTCCTCGCCGGGGGCTACGCCGCCCCGATGCCGCTCGCGCTGGAACAGGCGAAGCCCGCGCGGCGCGGCCGGGTCGGCGGCCTCATCGGCGTCGGCGCGCCCGGCTCGTTCCTGGTGATCAACCTGCTCCTGCTCGGCCTGCTCGACGTGCTGCCGCACGGCGGTTTCCTGGCCTGGGGCTGGCGGATCCCGTTCTTCCTCGGGTTCGTGCTCGGCCTGGTCTACCTGTGGCACTACCGCGGCGTGAAGGAGGACGACTCGGTGTTCCGGCGGCGCCGCACGGGCCGGCAGCCGGTGGCGGAGCTGTTCACCACGCACCGCGCGCTGTTCTTCAGCGTCTTCCTGTTCACCTGCGGGTACTGGTTCGCCACCCAGATGTCGGTGTCGTTCCTGCCGACGCTGCTGGTGCAGGTGCTGGACCAGAGCCCGCGGCTGTCCTCGACCGTCGAGATCATCAGCTCGGTCCTCACGATCGTGCTGATCATGGTGCTCGCCGCGGTCGGCCAGCGGATCGGCAGGCGGACGCTGCTGATGCGCTGGGCCCTCGTGCTCACGTTCGTCGTGGGCGGCGCGTTCGCGGTGCTCGCGGTGGCCGGCCGGGCCGGGGCGCCCGCGTGGCTGATCGGGCTGATCGCCGTGGTGGCGAAGGTCCTGCCGTCCGCGCCGCTGGGCGTCATCCTCGTGTACCTCAACGAGCGGTTCCCGGCGTCCGTGCGGGCGAGCGGGTACGGCATCGGCTACATGTTCGGGCTGATCCTGCCCGGGCTCTACACGTTCTGGCTGCTCGCGCTCAGCTCGATCATGCCGTACGAGTTCACGCCGATCGCGCTGATCGTCTTCGGCGGCCTGCTGATGTTCGAGGCCGTGCGCCGGGGCCCGGAGACCAACGACGTCGCCGATCCGGTCCCGGCGGTCTCCGCGCGGGAGGTCGCGCGGTGATCCTCACCGACGACGAGAAGGCGATGCGCGACGGCACCGACGGGCCGGCCGTGGCAGCGGCCATGGACCTGCTCATCCGCTACGGCGAGGCGCTGGGCGCGGAACACCTGTGCGACACCCGCAACGTCGCCGGGACGAGCACCCAGCCGTCCCCGGTGAAGGCGAAGCTGGTGGCCGAAGGCGGCTGGAACAAGGCGTTCGCGGTGCTCAACCTGGACTGCGACGACGTCGTCGAGATCCCGGACATGCGGGTGCCGACCTGCCAGCTGCAACAGGGTTTCGGCCCGGACTCGGTCGGTGTGGTGCCGTACCCGAAGGAGTTCGTCGAGCTGCAGAGCGACGCCGAGGCGTTCTACGGGCGGCGCGGGGTGAACATCCTCGCCACCTGCACGCCGTACCAGGTCGGCAACCTCCCGGTCCGCGGCGAGCACTGCGCGTGGATGGAGTCCTCCGCGGTCGTGTACGCCAACTCCGTGCTCGGCGCCCGGACCAACTGCGAAGGCGGGACGTCGACCGGCGCGGCGTCCCTGACCGGGAAGATCCCGTGCTGGGGCAACCACCTGCCGGAGAACCGGTTCGGCACGCACCTCGTCGAAGTGGACGCGGGCGTTGACGACTTCATGGACTGGGGCATGCTCGGCTACTTCGCGGGCGGGCTGGTCCAGGACGAACGCCCGGTGGTCACCGGCGCGTACCCGCGCCCCGATCTCGTCGACCTCAAGCACTTCGGCGCGGCCGCCGCGTCTTCCGGCGGGGTCGAGCTGTACCACCTGCCGGGGATCACGCCCGAGGCGCCGACGGTCGAAGCGGCCTTCCGCGGCCGCCCGCCCGCATCTGTCCACTATGGACTCCGGGAACGGCGTGCGGTCTACGAGACGCTGAACGACCAGGGCCGCTCGACCGACGTCGACTTCGTGCTGCTGGGCTGCCCGCACGCGTCGATCGACCAGATCCGCGCCGCCGCCCGCGCCCTGGACGGCAAGCGGCTGCACTCGGGCACGCAGCTGTGGATCATGACACCCCGAGCCCTCAAGGCGGTGGCGGACCGTAGCGGCTACACGGCCGTGATCGAGGCGGCGGGCGGGCGGCTGCTCGCGGACTCGTGCCCGGCGATGTCCCGCGTCGCACCGCCGGGCACCCGCGTCTTCGCCACCGACTCGGCGAAACAGGCGCACTACCTGCCCGCGATCCTCGGGATCGAGGCGTGGTTCGGTTCGCTGGAGGACTGCGTGGACGCCGCGGTCACCGGTCGCTGGCGAGGTGACCTGCGATGACGGTCCTGCGCGGCCGGACGATCGTCCCCGGCGTCGTCGAGGGCGAGGCGCTGGTGTCGCACGAGACGATCTCGGGCTGGGGCGGCATCGACCCGGCCACCGGAACGATCATCGAGCGCCGCCACGAACTGCACGGGGTGTGCTTCACCGGGAAGATCCTCGTCTTCCCCGGCGCGAAGGGATCATCGGGCTGGTCGGGGTTCTTCCAGTCGACCCGCCTGCTCGGCACGGCACCGCTGGGCATGATCTTCACGGTGGTGACGACGAAGGCGGCACTGGGCGCGGTGGTGACCCGGGTACCCACGCTCAGCGACCTCGATCACGACCCGGTCGAGGTCATCCGCACCGGCGATCTTCTCCGCCTCGACGCCGACCAGGGGTTCGTCGAGATCGTCCGGAGGAGCGACGCCACGGCGACGGACGAGTGATGCGTGAGTCCGGATGGCGAGGCGCCTGCGGTCACGGCTGCGGGTTCGGCTCCGACAATCGCCACCACACCCGGCGCCGGACCGGCGATCGCGGTAAGCGAGCGCGTACCTCCTCGGGAACCGGCATGCCGGCCGCAGCGGCCTCGACGTACTGCTTGGCTCCTTGCGCGCCGAGATCAGGCGCGGACGCCCGCACCAGCCGGAGCGCGTCGAGGCGCTGATCCGAGTCGACCAGCTCGGCGACCCGAGACCGCAGCGGGTCGACGCGGTCAAGCCCGCGGACCTGCTCGAGGTAGTCCTCGATCCACCCACCTGTCTCGAGATCGACGGTCGCGTGCACCATGTGCAAGCTGCCATCCGCCCCGTCGACCAGGAAGGGCCCCTGGCCCACCACCATGTCGATGAATGCGCCGGTGCGCACGTAGCGCTCGCTTTGGCTGCTGATCACCCAGCCCAGCCGGTGCGGATCGACGTGCGTGATCACCATCTCCGGCCCGCCCCGAGCCAGCCACCCGGCCAGATGCCGCTCGCGATTGCGGTCGACCCACGGCCACGCTGCTACCGGCATCAACGCCTGGACCTGCCGAGGCCCCCGGCAACACTTAGTGTTGTCCGGGACTCCCCGTCCCCGCCTCGATGGAGCACCGCATGGAAGACAACCTGCTGTACGAGCGGGACGCCGCACGAAGAGTGGACGATGTCACCGACGCACTGGACCGCCTGGCCGGTACCTTCGCTGAAGAAGAGGAACTGCTGGAGGTCCTGCAGCGGGTGTGCCGGCAGGTCATGCACGCCGTACCGGATGCGGAGATCGCCAGCATCACGCTGCTGCGCGACGGCGCCCCCTACACAGCGACCGCGACCGGTGACCGCGCGCACCACGTCGACCAGGCACAGTACGACGCCGGGCGCGGGCCCTGTCTGGAAGCCGCCCGCACCGGCAAACTCCAACGCGTCACGGTGACCGAGGTGGCACACCGGTGGCCCGAGTTCGCCGCCGCCGCGAGCGAGTCCTCGGTCGTCGCCTACCTGTCCGCGCCGCTGTTCGTCGACCACCAGTACCACGGTTCGCTCAACCTGTACGACACCGGCGGCAACAGCTTCGGCGCGCTCGACGCGGCGCTGCTGGACCTCTACACCGCCGCCGCCGAATCCGCGTTGCGCGGCACCCTCCGGCACCAAGCCGCCCGCGAGACCATGGGACAGCTGCGCACCGCGTTGACCTCTCGCGCGGTGATCGACCAGGCCAAGGGCATCCTCATGGCCCTGCACAGCATCCAATCCGACGACGCGTTCGACCTGCTCGTCAAGGCGTCGCAGGAGCAGAACGTGAAGCTGCGCGACGTCGCCGAAAAATTCGTCGCCGAGGTCACGGCTTCCTCGAGCCGGCACTGACCCTGCGCGGAGGGGCGCGACGAGGACGCCGGCTCGCTGCTGAACCGACGCCGTCGCCGAGCCCCGCCAAGCAACGAAGGGGACTCAGACTGACAGGTACCCTGCTCCCCGCTCCGCTGAACGCGGCCACTCAGCGTTTTCACAGCGGGTTTGCGCCAAGGTTCCGCCGTACGTCGTAAGGGAGGTTTTGTGGACGACCCGCTGACCCGGCGCCGCCTGTTCGGGGTGACGCTGGGCGCCGCCGCGCTGGCCGCGTGCTCGGCACCCGGGCAAACCCCGGCTCCGGTCGGTTCCACCCCGCCGCAGGCGGTGCCGCCGCCGTCGACCACACCCCCGCCGTCCCCCTCTTCGCCTCCGCAGGGGCCGGCCACCGAGCTCGTCCGCTCCTCATCGGGACGGCCGCAGGTCGCGCTGACGTTCCACGGCGCCGGTGACCCGCAGGTCACCCGCCAGGTGCTGGACGTCGTGCACCAGCACGGCGCCCGGATCACCGTGCTGGCGGTGGGCACCTGGCTCGCCGAGCACCCGGACGCCGCCCGGATGGTCCGCGACGGCGGCCACGAGCTGGGCAACCACACCTGGAGCCACCCGGCGCTCTCGGGTTACGCGCCGGAGCCGATGTACGCGGAAATCCAGCGGTGCCGGGACAAGCTCGCCGAACTGACCGGCTCGCCGGGGAACTTCTTCCGTCAGTCCCAGGGCCAGCACGCCACCCCCGAGGAACTCGTCGAAGCCGGCAAGGCGGGCTACGCCCGGGTGCTGTCCTACGACATCGACTCCCTGGACTGGAAGGACCCCGGGCCGGCCGCGATCCGTGCCGCGGTCGCGAAGGCCCGCGCGGGCAGCGTGGTCAGCATGCACCTCGGGCACCCGGGCACGGTGGCCGCGCTCCCCGGCATCCTGACCGCGCTGGCGGACCGCGGTCTCACCCCGGTCACCGCGTCGGAACTGCTGGCGTAGCGGATGCGCGTCCGGCTGACCGCCGTGGTCCTCGGTCTCGTCCTCGCCGCCGGCTGCTCGTCGGGCACCGGCTCGGACATGTCCGGCATGCCGGGCATGTCCGGCGGCCCCGGCACGTCCGTGCCGCACCTGCCCACCCCGCCGCCCCCGGCGCCGAACCCGTTGCCCGGGATGCCCGCCATCCCCGACTCGCACAACGTCGACGCCGCGGCGGGTGCCGGGATGCTCTCTCCCGCGGTCGCGGCCGACAAGCCCCTGGTTTACGTGCCGCACAGCGGCTCGGGCGACGTCTGGGTCATCGACCCGGCGACCTTCCACGTCGTCGCGAAGTACCCGGCGGGCAAGGAACTGCAGCACGTCGTGCCCTCGTGGGACCTGCGCACGCTCTACGCCACCGACGACCGCGGCGACCACGTGCTGCCGTTCGACCCGAAGACCGGGCTGCCGGGCAAGGCGTTCCCGGTCGTGGACCCGTACAACATGTACTTCAGCCCGGACGGGCGGTACGCGATCTCGGTGGCCGAACGGCTGCGCAAGCTGGTCTGGTACGACCCGCACACCTGGCAGGCCCACGACGAAACCCCGGTGCCGGAGTGCGCGGGCGTCGACCACGCGGACTTCTCCCCCGACGGCCGCACGGCGGTCTTCACGTGCGAGTTCGCCGGCCGCGTCGCGGTCGTCGACGTCGCTTCCCACCACCTGCTGCGGATGATCGACATGCCGCACCGCAACACGCGCATGGGCCCGCAGGACATCAAGCTCGCGCCGGACGGCTCGGTCTACTACATCGCGGACTCCGACGCGAACGGCCTCTGGGTCCTCGACGGCGCGGCGACGAAGGTGCTCCGCTTCATCCCGACCGGCGGCGGCGCGCACGGGCTCTACTTGTCACGGGACGCGAAGCAGCTGTACGTGACCAACCGCCACGAGGGCAGCGTCAGCGTGCTCGACGCCTACACCGGCGCACCGGTGACGACCTGGCGCATCCCGGGCGGCGGGAGCCCGGACATGGGCAACGTGACCGCCGACGGCACCCAGCTCTGGCTGTCCGGCCGCTACAACCGGGTGGTGTACGTACTGTCCACAAAGGACGGGACGCTGCTGGCGAAGATCCCCGTCGGGAACGAGCCGCACGGCCTGTGCGTCTGGCCGCAGCCGGGCCGCTATTCCCTGGGCCACACCGGCATCACTCGGTGATCCGGAGGCCAACCGCTTGGTCTGCAGCCGGTCGAGCTTGCCCCGGGCGCGGCGCACCTCGGGTTCCACGTGGTTCGCGCCGAGGACGCCCGGGACGACGTGTCCGAGTGGCTGGTGTCCCGGTTGCTGACCCCGGTGGCGAAGTTCTGGAACTGCCGGCGAGTGTCCGGCGTGACCGAGGAGGTCATCCAGTCCATCGGCGGGCCGCGCTGCTGGTCCCGCTTACTCCGACCCTGGTCGCCGACGCGTTCATCGACTTCGCCCGATGGGGATGAGAAGCAGTTCGCGCCGCCTGACTCTCACATCGGCAGCGGGCGATCGTCGACGACGCTCTTCATGACCAGGGTCGTGGTCAGGCGCTGGACGCCGGGCAGGGTGGCGAGGCGGCTGTCGTAGAGCCGCTGGAACGCGGGCAGGTCCCGGGCGACGACGCGCAGCAGGTAGTCCGGGTCGCCGAACAGGCGTTGCGCCTGGACCACGTGCTCGATCGCGTCGACGGCCAGCTCGAACGCGGTGATGGTGTCGCGGTCGGACTCGCGCATCGTGACGAAGACCAGGCAGTCGAACCCGAGGCCGAGCGCTTTCGCGTCGAGGTGGGCCCGGTAGCCGGCGATCGTGCCGGACCGCTCCAGGGCGCGAAGGCGCCGATGGCAAGGCGCGACGCTGAGCCGCACTCGCTCGGCCAGCTCGGTGACCGTCAGCCTCCCTTCACGCTGCAGCTCGGCAAGGATCTTGCGATCGGTCTCGTCCACGGGGCAGATCTTTCCTCGGTAGCTCGCTTCCTCGCGCGCAAGGATACTGCTCAGCAAGCGCCAAAGCACAGATTTCCTTGCTGGATTGCCGACAACAGCGGCTACTTTGAAAGCACTTTGCCCGCCTCTCGAAATAGCCTTTGTGCTGGCCAGGGGAAGCACCTGGGGAGTCGGGAGGCAGGTCATGGCAGTCGGTGCCGTCGTCGCGTTCTGGGGAGTGGCGATCCTTCTCGTGCTCACGCCGGGCGCGGACTGGGCGTACGTGATCGGCGCGGGCCTGCGATCGCGGTCCGTGGTACCGGCGATCACCGGCTTGCTGGTGGGCTACCTCGTGCTGACGGCGGTCGTGGCCGCCGGCGTCGGTGCGCTGGTCTCGAGCTCGCCGGTGGTGCTGACGGTGCTGACCACCGTGGGCGGCCTCTACCTGATCTGGCTGGGCATCAACGCGCTGCTGCGGCCGGCCGGGGTCGGCGAGGCCGACGGCGGCGCCGGCACCTGGATGCGCCAGGCCGCCATCGGCGCCGGCACCAGCGGACTGAACCCCAAGGCGCTCCTGCTGTTCCTGGCCCTGCTGCCGCAGTTCACCACGCCGTCCTCGGCTTGGCCACTGGCGGCCCAGATCATGGTGCTGGGCCTGGTGTTCGTCACCAGCTGCGCCATCGTCTACACCGCCGTCGCGGTCGGCTCCCGGCTGATCCTCTCGGCCCGCCCGTCCTGGGCCCGGATCGTGTCCCGCTGCTCCGGCGCCGCGATGCTCACGATCGGCGCGGTCCTGCTGCTGCACCAGATCGCCGCCTGAGCGTTCTCACCGTTCGGCTGCCGCGGTGAAGTGGGTCAGCAGAGGCGCTGTCCCAGCCGGGTTCAGCAGCAGCTCGCCGGCGGCGCCGGTGTCGAGGACGGCGCCGGCCATGCGGTCCAGCATGCCGCGCTCGAACACCGTGATCGCTTCGTCGATGGTGGCGTGGGCCGGGGAGAACAGGGCGTGGACGAGTTCGACGGCGTCGAGCAGCGCCATGTTCACGCCCTCTCCACTGAAGGGCGGCATCACGTGGGCCGCGTCGCCGAGCAGGGTGATCCCGGAGTGCTGGTGCCACCGCTGGTGCGCGGGCATGCCGTAAAGCGGCCAGTAGGCGAAGTCGCCGTCGATCTCGTCGAGCACGCCCAGCAGGTCCGGGCTCCAGCCGGCGAAGGTCTCGCGCAGCCGCTCCCGGACGGAGGCGGGGTCGCCGAACCGTTCGCCCTGGACGCGGGCGGGGTCTTCGGCGGTGCGCACGGCGAAGTAGACGCGCACCGAACGATCGGCGGCGCGCTGGGCCAGGATCGCCTTGTCGTCGCCGAGAGCCTGAAGAGCACCCTCACCGGTGTGCCGGGCCACGAACGAGCCGGGGCCGGGGTCGCGCACATCGGCGTGGATGAACGTGATGCCGCTGTAGGCCGGTTGCTCGGCGGTGACGAGAGGACGTGCACGCGAGCGGATGCCGTCGGCGGCGATGACGAGGTCGGCGTCGAGCCGGCGACCATCGGCCAGGCTCACCCGGTGCCGGCCGCCCTTCAGCGGGGTGACACCGCTGACCTCGGCGCCCCAGGTGATCGTCTCCGGCGGCAGGGCGTCGATCAGGAGCCGGCGGAGCTGCACCCGGTCGATCTCCGGCCGGTACTCGCCCGCCGAGTCGTCCACGTCGAGCCGGACGGTCCCGTCCGGGTCCATCAGGCACAGCCGCTGCCCGAGCGGCCGGGCCAGCTCCTCGAACTTCCGATCGAGACCCATCTCCCGCAGAGCCAGCTGGCCGCCCTGTTCGGCTAGGTCGAGGCTGCCGCCCTGGGACCGGGCGTGCGGACTGGCATCGCGTTCGAGGACGCGCGGGGTCAGGCCGCGCTGGTTCAGCAGCCGGGCGGCGGCGAGCCCGGCGGGGCCACCGCCGAGGATGACGACGTCGGCGGTGCGTAGGGCCTGTGCCGCGGTGGCGCGTTCGGTCATGGCGGACTCCTGTCCTGGATGGTTCAGATCTGGGCGAGACCGCCGTCGACGACGATCTCCGAGCCGGTGAGGTACGAGGCTTTCTCGCTCGCGAGGAAGACCACCGCGTGCGCGACGTCTTCGGGGCGGCCCCAGCGCCCCAGGGGAACGGTGCCGGTGACGTACTCGTCGATCGCGGCCTGGAGGGTGGGGTCGGCCTGCGCGGTGAGCGGGGTCGCGATGCACCCGGGGGTGACCGCGTTGACCCGCACGCCTCGCCCGAGGACGTCGTCGTCCAGCGCGAGCGTGCGCACGAGGCTGCGCACCGCGGCCTTGCTGGCCGAGTACAGCGGGTCGCCAGGACGGCCCTTGGCCTCGGCGACCGAACCGGTGACCACCACCGAGCCGCCCCGGCGCAGCAGCGGCAGCAGCTTGACGACGCTGAAGAACACGCTTTTGACGTTGGTGGCCATCATCAGGTCGAAGTCCTGCTCACCGGTGTCGAGGATCGGCGGCGCGTCGGACCGGCCGGCGTTGGCGAACAGCAGGTCGACGTGCTGGTACCGCGCGCCGACCTGGGCGGCGACTTGCTCGATCCCGGCCACGGTCGACACGTCCGCGCCCACGGTGTGCACCGGCGCGGTGCCGCCGATCCGGTTCGCGGCAGCCGCGAGTTTGCCGGGATCGCGGCCGACGATGACCACCGCGTAACCCTCCGCCGCCAGTTCGGCCGCGGTGGCCAGCCCGATTCCGCTGCTCCCGCCGGTCACCACCGCGACCCGGCCGCTCCACTCCACCACCGCGTTCTCCCTTCGTCCGGCTACCTCACCACCGTAGCGCCATCGAGTAACAAATGTTAGTGAGTGTATTAATCGCGTGGATCACATAACACACAGAGGCACGAAGGTTATCGGCTGCCTGACGCGTGCTAGCATGCTCGGATGGGCGGCGGGCACGAGGAAGACGGCGCGCGGCTGAGCCTGCGTGAGCGCAAGAAGCTGCTCACCCGGCAAGCGCTCATCGACGCGGCCGAGGCGATGTTCGCCGAACGCGGGTTCGACGGGGTCACCGTCGCGGAGATCGCCGACGCGGTGAACGTGGCGACCAAGACCGTGTTCGTCTACTTCCCCACCAAGGAGGACTTGGTCTTCCAAGGCGAGGACGAGGTGCTGCGCAGCCTGGTCGACGGCATCCGCGACCGTCCCACCGGCACCACCCCCCTCGACGCCGTCGTGGACGTGCTCAGCACGAGCATGACCGCCAGCCCGGCCGGGGCGGTCGCCGAGCTGGAACGCCTGCACCGCATCGTCGGTGACAGCCCGGGCCTGCACGCGCGGATGCGGCTGATGTGGGAACGCTTCGAACAAGCCGTCGCCGCCGAACTCGCGGCGGAAACCGGCGTGCCGCCCCACGCACCCCAGCCGCGCATCGCGGCCGCGCAGCTCGTGATGATCTACCGCACCATGGCCTCCCCCGAGGTGATGGCCTACATCCGGTCCCACCCGAAACCCCAGCGGCGCAAGGCCTTCAGCGACTGGCTCGAGGCGGCGCGAGACATGACCGGCCACGGGATCGGCGACTACGCCCGCCGCGAGAACTGACGACCGCGCTCTCCCCCGCGGCCGCCATGGGACTGCACGTGGTTGATACGGTGAAGTCGTGACGGCGACCCGGCTCGGCAAGGTGCAGCAGGTTCTCCTCCTGTGCGCGCTCGCCTTGGGCGTCGTCGCCATGCACCACGTCGGCATGGCGAACGCCGCCGGCGGCACGGCGATGCACGCCATGTCGGCCCCTGGCCCGCAGGCAGCCACCGCTCCGCCGGAAACCGGCTCCGGTGAACACGATCCGGGCATGCCGGGCGGCCTGCACGACGTCCTCCACCTCTGCCTCGCCGTCTTGTGCGCGGCGGGCGCCCTTCTGCTGACCGTCGCCGTCCTTCTGGGCACTTCGTGGTTCACCACGACGTTCCCCCGGGCGCCCGGCTCCCGTGGCTCACCGAGCCGGGGACGCCCGCCGGACGGGAACGGCCGCACCATCCTGACTTCTCTGTGCGTTCTGCGGACCTGATCGGGCGGTTTCCCCCGACCGTCGAATCCCGCACACCCACAGAGAAAGATTTGTCATGCGCAAAAACTTCATCATCGCCGGCTTCATGCTGGCCTCCGCCGTCCTGCTCGGCGCCTGCGGCGGCAACGACTCCATGCCCGGGATGAGCTCGAGCTCGTCGGCAGCTTCACCGGCGCCTTCATCGGCCCAAGCGGAGGCGGGCCACAACGCCGACGACGTCACGTTCGTCCAGCAGATGATCCCGCACCACAGCCAGGCGCTCGACATGGCGAAGCTCGTCCCGTCGCGCAGCACCAACCCGAAGGTGCTCGACCTCGCGAGCCGGATCGAGAAGGCCCAGGACCCCGAGATCCAGCAGATGCACGGCTGGCTCTCCACTTGGGGCGCCGGTATGCCGGGGATGTCCTCGCAGTCGATGCCGGGCATGAGCGGGTCGATGCCCGGCATGATGTCCGACGCCGACCTGAAGCAGCTCGGGGCCGCCAAGGGCGCGGAGTTCGACAAGATGTGGCTGGACATGATGATCAAGCACCACCAGGGCGCGATCGACATGGCCAAGACGGAACTCACCAAGGGCGCCAACGCCGACGCCAAGGCGCTGGCCCAGAAGATCATCGATGCCCAGCAGGCCGAGATCACCGAGATGCGGGGCTTGCTCACGCAGGGCTGAGCCCGGGTGGCCGGGGCGGCCGAGTGCCGCCCCGGCCACAAGTATCCTGGCCCGGGGAGGTGCCATGCCGGGCTTGGGCGAGCTTGAAGCGTCGGTGATGGACGTGCTGTGGGACGCAACGGAACCGATGCGGGTCCGCCAGGTGCTCGACGCGCTCAACCGGCACCGCGGCCACCAGCAAAAGCTGGTCGTGCCCACGCTCGACGCCGCCGCCTCTTCCGCCAACCATCAAGGCTCACCACTCAGCACGTCGACCTGATAGACAGGCGTCACCAGTCAAGATCGATCACGCAGTCTCCTGAAAATATTGCTGCCAGGAGCGCGCCAGGCAAAAGCCATTCCCCGTCGCAATAGCTTAGGGACGCGTTTGTTCCGCCCCTCGGTCAAGTCGAGGTCAGGTACTCCACGGCCGTTGACGGCCACCTCGTAGTCCACTACTTGAGAGAAGGTCGACCTGTCACCGTGGTAGCTGTCGTACCAGCGCGACAATAACAAGGCCCCATCGATGATGCGCCATCCTTGCCTCACCACCGCATCCAACTCGGGCGTCAAGTCATCTCGACGAAGCGTGCGCAGAATCTGCACTCCGCCAACCGCTTCCGCTTCGACGTAAGCCATGACACGCCTTTTACTCCTCTGCAGCGGTACATCATCCGCACGTTCCAACTCCCACTGGAGAGCGGGGCATCCCCTCAAAATCACCGTAGACGGGTCGAACTGATACCTGACTTGGCTCAAATCAGTGCGCACCGCGGTCGTGGATGCGGGTGAGGGCATCGCGGAGGTCGTCGGGTAGCGGGTCGACGGCGGTGAGGGTGTGCTCGCCGGCCTGGATGTTGATGGTGCGGTAGCGGCGGGTGGTGCGCACGAACTTTCTTGATCGACCAGCCGGTGGTCTGCTCGATCCACCTGCTGACGGCCAGGGCGGCGAACACGACCGTCAGGTGCGCGTCGCTCGACTCGCGCTTGTGGTGGTAGATCGGCCGCGCACGTAGGTCGAGTTCAGACATTCGGAACGACTTCTCGATGTGGAACAGTCGGTGGTAGGCGTCGATCACGAACTCGGCGGTGACGTCCGGGAGGTTCGTGACGTGGCCTTTGAGGCCGGCAAGGGCGCGTGCCTTGGCTTCCAGGGTCCGGTTGACACCCTTGGTGGCGCCGGTGAGCTGGATGAACCGGTTGCGTTCGACCGCGGTCTTGCCGGCGACGGCCTGCTCGGCCTTGGCGACCTGTTCGTCGATGCCGTGCAGGGTGCGCCGAGCCCGGTCCGCCCGGTACTGGTAGTAGATGATCTGGTCGCGGCGCTGGTCCTTGGGGCCGGCAGGCCAGGGCTGGGTGAAGATGTGCCCGTCGGGGATCTGCTCATCCGGGTGCTCGTGGCGCCACGCCTGGACCACGTACGGCACGTCGGGTATCCGCGCGCCGAGGATGAACGACAACCCCGCGGCCTCGATGGCCTGCTGGTTGGCCGCAGAGATCATGCCAGCGTCGGCCACGACCGTGACATCAGCCAGCTGGTGGGCATCCATGAACGCACGGATGGTCGGCAGCATCGTAGTGGTCTCGCCCCGGTTGCCCTCGAACGCGTCAACCATCAACGGAAACCCGCTTGCGTCGGTGAGCAGCCCGATCGTGATCTGCGGCTCCAGGCGGCGTTCTTTGGAGAACCCGGGCTCACGGAACCCGTCCCCGGCATCGGTCTCGAAGTACAAGGTGGACACATCGTGGAGAACCAGTGACGCCGGCCCCAGATCAGCGGTGCGGCGCACGCCGCGGCCAACTTCTGCCGCCAGGACTCTTTCGCGAACGCGGGCAGACGCCGCTCGAGGGTCGCGTACGCCGGCGGGTCGAAACCTGCCTCCTCGACCACCCGCAGGCTGTCCAGCTTGCTGGTCGGCTCGACGATCGGTGCCAGTACCAGTAATCGGAACACCTCGTCACCACCAGCACCACTGCCGGCCTGCAACGCCGCGAAGTCCGGGCCAAAGTCGAGCTCGGGCTGCCCCACAGCCAGACGCTGCCTCGCCACCGCCTTGAGCGCCTCCAACGCCGCATCGTCATGCGCCGAGCCGATGTGCTCGATGTCCCGCGACCCGCGACGCGAGGAGTGCACGATCTGCACCGCCCTGGCCCCCGACGCCGTCTTCACCGTGCGCAGATTTTCGCCGTTCACACGACGAAACCACAGCTCAACAGCCAGCACCCTACCCAAGATCAGCGATCTTGAGCCAAAGTCGGGTAAGGTGACGGAATGGTCATGCGGGTGGCGATTCCCGTGCTGCCGTGCCGAGATGTGCAGGCAGCGCGGTCGTACTTCACGGACGCGCTCGGATTCGACACCATATTCACCTGGGAGACCCCACCTAGCTACGCGGCCGTGATCCGCGACACCGCCGAGTTCCACCTGTACGCCGAAAGCAGCGTCAGCCCGGCCAGGGTGACGGTTGTCGTCGACGACGTCGATTCCTGCCACGACGAGCTGCGCGCCCGCGGCGCCGACATCGTCGAGCCACTGGCTGACCGGCCCTACGGGATGCGCGACTTCAACGTACGGACACCCGATGGGCACTTGCTGATCTTCAGCCAGCCGCTTACCGAGCACGGGTGACCATCAGCGGACCAGCCGGAAGAATGACCGGACCTCGTCGACGAACAACGCCGGCTGCTCGAACGCCGCGAAGTGGCCGCCCTTGCCGGGCTCGTTCCAGTACCGGATGTTCGGGAACCGGCGCTCCGCCCACCGCCGAGACGGGCGCTGCAGCTCCTTGGGGAAGACCGAACAGCCGGTGGGTACGGTCACCGGCGCGCCGGCCGACCCGGAGATCCATTCGTTGACCTGCCGGAGGCTTTCCCAGTACAGCCGGGCGGATGAGGCACCGGTGCCGGGCAGCCAGTAGAGCATCAGGTTGTCGAGCAGCTCATCTCGGGTAACAACCCGATGCAGGTCGCCACCGGAGTCGGTCCACGACCAGAACTTCTCGACGATCCAGGCGCAGAGGGCGGCCGGCGAGTCGACCAGCCCGTAGCCGACCGTCTGCGGCCGGGTCGACTGCTGCGCCGTGTATCCGGAGCCCCATTCGTCCGCCTCCCGCAGTGTCGCGAGCGCCGCCCGCTCGGCACCGGTGAGGTCGTCCAACGTGGCCGGATCGGGCGGTACGAGCGGCGGCATGAGATGGATGCCGGCGACCCGATCGGGTTGCCGTTGACCGATGCTGGTACCCCAGTCGCTGCCCTGGGCGCCGAACCGCCGGTAGCCGAGCCGGGCCATCAGCTCGCACCACGCGTCGGATATCCGCTCGATCCCCCACCCCGGCGCGGCCGGCTTGTCGCTGAAGCCGTAACCGGGAAGCGATGGGCAGACCCCTAGAACCGGCCGCTTAGTGCGCAGATTTTCGCCGTTCATACGACGAAACCGCAGCTCAACAGCCAGCACTCTACCCAAGATCAGCGATCTTGAGCCAAGTCAGGTACACCATCCGCACGTTCCAACTCCCACTGGAGAGAGCGGGGTATCCCCTCAAACCACCGTAGGCCCATTGCGAGACTCGATATCGATTCGGCATGCCCCACTCGGCCACACAGCACAGCTCTTGCCAGGCTGCAGGCCCGAACATCGAGGAGCGACGACGTCGCAGCGCCGGACCCGAGCTCGCGCAGCAGGTTCGCGGAGCGGTGCACGTCGGGCGAGCAGATGGCGTTGCCCCGTCCGCGGCGCCGCAACCGTCAGGCGGCGGGGTTCGGCCGTTTGAAGACCGTGTCGAGGTCGGGTAGGGGCCTGGTGCACAGGTCGTGGGCTTCGGCGGCGGAGAGGCCGAGCATCCGCAGGACGTCCTCGGTCACCTGATCGGTGGTTTCGGCGTCGTCGCGGTCGGGGTGGCTGTGGAGCAGGCGGGCGAGGCCGAGTGCGGCGCCGGCGACCGTCAGCATGGCCAGCTCGGTGTCGCGGACGGTGAAGCGGCCGGCTCGGACGGCGGCGTCGATGTCACGGCGGGCGCGGGGGGCCAGGCCGTGGTCGGCGGTGGCCAGTTCGAGCCCGTAGTGCAGGAGCACCTTGCTGAGTTCGGGCTGGCGGCGGTGCATGCGCCCGATGAGGCGGAAGCTCTGGGCGAACGTCTGGGCCGGGTCGCTCAGGTCGGTGGTCAGTTCGTCGAGTAGCGCGCCCTGGGCTTCGAGGGCGGCTTCGACCGCCGCCTGGTACAGCTGCTCCTTCGTTTCGAAGTGGTTGTAGAACGACCCCATCCCGACGTCGGCGACCTGGGTGATCTCCAGGACCGGGACGTTCGTCCGCCCCGTCGCGATGAGCGTCTGCGCCGCCCGGACCAGTGCCGCGCGGGTTTGGGCCTTGCGCCGCTCCAAGCGGCTCGAAACCTGCTCTGGCATGGATGCTTCGTCCTCCCGGCCTGCCGAAGCACAGGATAGCGGAAGGCGTCAATCCTGACGATTTCAGCAGACGGTCTTGACTGACGACCCGTTCGTGACTGACGATATCGTCATTAACCGACGAAGAGGTGGACCGTGTGGCAGGAGTTCGCCGAAAAGGAGCAATGATGCCCCCGCGTCCCGATGTTCCCGTGTACCAGCCGGACATCTACTCGCCGCAGGCGATCCTCGACCCGTACCCGCACTACGCGAACCTGCGTGAGCTGGGCCCGGTGGTGTGGTTGCCGAAGCACCAGGTCCATGCCCTGCCCCGGTACGCGGAATGCAAAGCCGTGCTGCTGGACGATGAAACGTTCATCTCCGGCGACGGGGTCGCGCTGAACCCCGTGACGAACCGGCTTTCGCGCGGCACGACGCTCAACAGCGACGGCGAAGACCACGCTCGCCGCCGGGTCCTGGTCGCCCACCGGCTCACCCCCCGGGCGCTGCGCGGGATGAAGGACGTCGTCGAAGAGCAGGCCGCGCAGGTGGTCGAGGCCGCGGTCGCGCAGCGGATCGTCGACGGCGTCGACGTTGCGGCGGCCCTGCCTTCGGCCGTGGTTCCGGACCTCGTCGGATGGCCGCAGCAGGGACGGGAAAACCTCCTCCGCTGGGGTGCGGCAACCTTCGACTCCCTGGGCCCGCTGAACGGGCAGGCGCTGAAGGCCGTGCCCGCCGGGCTGGGAATGATGCGCTTCGCCCGCAGCGTCGTCCGGCAGCGATCGGTGCTACCGGGAAGCATGGGCGACGATCTGCTGCGCGCCGCCGACGAGGGCAAGCTCGGCCACGCCGAATGCCCGGCCCTGATGATCGACTACCTGGCGCCCTCCTTGGACACCACGCTCAGCGCGATCGCGAGCGCCTTGCACCTGTTCGCGACGCACCCTGGACAGTGGCAGCTCCTCAGGGAAGAGCCGGGCCTGATCCCCAACGCGGTCAACGAGATCGTCCGGTTCGAGTCCCCACTGCGAGCGTTCAGCCGCAAGGTCGTCCTCGACACCGAGGTGGCCGGCACCGAGCTGCCCGCGGGTTCACGCGTGCTCGTCCTCTACGCCTCGGCCAACCGCGACGCGCTGGAATGGGCGAACCCGGACACTTTCGACATCCGCCGGGAGGCGGCGCGCCAGCTCGGTTTCGGCTACGGAACGCACGGCTGCGCCGGGCAGGGCCTCGCCCGGCTGGAGACCCAGGCGATGCTGCGCGAACTCGTCGCCCGAGTCGAGAAGATCGTGCCCGCCGGCGAACCCGTGTGGGCGCGGAACAACATCATCCACCGCCTCGAGCGGCTGCCGCTCGAACTCGTCCCGGCCTGAGGGGAACGACCGATGAAGATTTCCGTCGACCACGACCGTTGTGAAGGCCACGGCCTGTGCACCGAACAGGGCCCGGCGCTCTTCGAACTCGACGACGACGGCGAACTCGTCTACCGCTTCGACGGCGGCACCGTTCCGCCGGAACACGTTGCCGCTGCACGGGCGGCCATCACCTCCTGCCCCGTCGCCGCCTTGAGGGAGATCGCGTGACACCGGGCCATTGTGGACGGATCACCCCACTCGGACGAAAGTCGCGTGAATCCCGGACGCAGCGGCCGGAAGTGCGCGCCGAAGCATCGGCCGGGTCCGCGGTCCAGCGCGTCCTTCACCGCCGCTCGGTAGAGCTGCTCCTTGCTCTCGAAGTGGTTGTAGAACGAACCCATCCCGACATCGGCCTGGGCGCCCGGAGCAGCGCGGCACGAGTGCGGACCCTCCGGACCAACCTTCGCGGATCGCCTCGGAAATGAGGAAATCGTCAGAACCACTTGACTGACGATACGCTCTAGAGTGACGATATCGTCAATCAAATGGGAGGGGCGATGATCGACCACCACGATCCCCACGCCGACCTGCACAGCGAGCAGGGCTCGTTGCCCGGCGAACACCCGGGGAGGGCGCCCAACCCGGTCGTCAAGGTGCACGACCTGGCGTGGCTGGAATTCGAGAAGCCGGACCTGGCCAAGGCCGAAGTGTTCGCCCACGCCTTCGGGTTCACCACGTCGCTGCGCACCGCGGACGAGCTGCAGCTGCGTGGCACCGAACCCGGCGCGCCCTGCGTCCTGATCCGCCGTGGCCCGCGCTCGCGGTTCACCGGACCGGCGTTCCGGGCCGCCGACCCGGCGGACGTGCTACGCCTGGCGGAGGCGACCGGGCACCAGGTCACCCGCCTGCCCGAGAGCCTCGGCGGGGCCACCGTGGACCTGCACGACCCGAGCGGCGCCCGGGTGCGGGTCGTGTCCGGCACGCACGAGTTGCCGGCGTTGCCGGCGCAGGAGCCGCTGACCTTCAACTTCGGGCACGACATCACGCGGGTGAACGCCACCCAGCGGCCGCGGCGGGAGCCGGTCAAGGTGCAGCGGCTCGGCCACGTCGTGCTGCAGACCCGGAAGTACCGCGAAACGCTCGACTGGTACCTGGCCCACCTGGGCCTCATCGTGAGCGACTTCCTCTACTACCCGGGCCAGCGCGGGCGGGGCCCGGTCATGAGCTTCATCCGCTGCGACCGCGGTGACACCCCGACCGACCACCACACCCTCGCGATGGTGCTCGGCCCGGCGAACCGGTACGTGCACTCGGCCTACCAGGTGCCCGACCTCGATTCGCTCGCCGCCGGCGGCGAGTACCTGCTCGAGCGGGGCTACCGGCGGTCGTGGGGCATCGGCAGGCACATCCAGGGCAGCCAGCTGTTCGACTACTGGCGCGACCCCGACGGGTTCCTCGTCGAGCACTTCAGCGACGGCGACGTGTTCGACTGCTCGCTCGAGCCCGGCTGGGCGCCGATGACCGCGTCGGGACTGGCCCAGTGGGGCCCGCCCGCCACCAAGGACTTCCTCGGCGTCAAACCCGGCCGGGAAGCGTTCGGCGAGCTGCGCGCCATCATCGGCGCGCTGCGCGAGGAGAACGAATTCGACTTCGACCGCCTTCGCGGCCTGCTGAAAGTAGCTGTGTCATGAGCATTTCCGTCCTCCGCACCGCCGACGCCTGGTGGGTGGCCACCCCGGCCGGGGCGGCCGAGGTCGCCACCCGCGCCACGACCACCGCGCAGCTGCTGGCCGACCGCGACGCCCTCGACGCGGCGGCGTCGAGCGGGCGCACGGTCGGCGTGGAGACCCTCGCACTGGTCTCGCCGGTCACCGCGCCGTGCCGGGTGGTGGCCCAGATGACCAACTTCGCCTCGCACGTCGAGGACACCGGCGGGAACCCGGACACCGTGCCGCTGACGTTCTTCCGCAAGTCGTCCGGCTCGATCAGCGGCCCGCACGACGACGTGGTGCGGCCCGCCCACGTGCGGCTCCTGGACTACGAAGTCGAAATCGGCCTGGTCATCGGCACGGAAATCCCGGTCGGCACGGAGATCGGCGACGACATCGCCGGGTACGTCGCGGGCCTGGTGGTGACCAACGACATCTCGGCGCGCGACATCCAGCTGCCCCAGACCCAGTTCTACGAAGCCAAGTCCTACCCGACGTTCACCCCCACCGGGCCCGCGCTGGTCCTGCTCGACACCGACGAACTCAAGCGGTTCACCGACCTGCGGCTGAAACTGACGGTCAACGGCGAAACCCGCCAGGACCAGACGGTTGCCGACATGATCTACCGGCCCGCCGAAACCCTCCGGGCGCTCGCCCGGTTCCAGCGGCTCGACCCGGGCGACCTCGTCCTGACCGGCACCCCCGTCGGCACGGCGTTGTCCGCCCCGCCGAAACCGGTGGAGATCATCGGCTCGCTGCTGCCACCGGCGCTCAAGTGGAAGCTGTTCTTCCGTGGCCAGGCACGCAATCCCCGGTATCTCCAGGACGGCGACGTCATCGAGGCCGGCGTGGCCACCGACGACGGCGCGATCGACCTGGGCACCCAGCGCACGGTGGTGAGGCACGCCCGATGACCGGGAACCTGCTGTGGCCGGAGTACTCCGCCCCCACCGACGTCGCCGCGATCGAAGCCGTGCCGCTGACGGCACGCGGCCTTCCCGCGTCCACCTACGCCCTCCTGGTCCGCGCCGCGACCACCTGGCCGGACCGCACCGCGCTCACCGTGCTGCCGGAAGCCGCGCGCTGGCGCGAATCCGAGCAGTGCACCTTCGCCGAACTGCTCGGCGACGTCCACCGCTACGCGAACCTCCTGCACGAACTCGGCGTCCGCCGGCAGGACGCGGTCGCGCTGATGTCGCCCAACACCGCCGAGCTGGTGCCCGCCACCCTGGCCGCACAGCTCGCCGGGATCGCGGCGCCCCTCAACGGCGGCCTCTCCCGCAAGCACCTCACCCACCTCCTGCGGCGGTCCGGCGCGCGGGTCCTCGTCACCGCCGGTCCCGAGCTGTCCCCGGCGGTCTGGGAGACCGCGCAAGCCCTCGCCCAGGACGGGCACGTCGACTCCCTCTTGGTCCTCCGGCCCACCGGCGCCGCCGAGCCGGCCCCGGACCTGCCGAGCCTGCCCGGGGTCCGCGCCGGCTACCTCGGCGAACTGGCGGCCGAGCAGGACACCTCGGTGTTCTTGGGTGATCCACCGAGTCCAGCGGACCTGGCTGCGTTCTTCCCGACCGGCGGCACCACCGGCGCGCCGAAACTGGCCGCGCACACCCACGCCGGCGAGATCGCCGACGCCTGGATGCTGGCCGCCAACTCGCTGCTCGACGACGCCGCCACACTCTTCGCCGCGCTACCGCTGTTCCACGTCAACGCGCTGGTCGTCACCCTGTTGACTCCGCTGTTCAAGGGACAGGCCGTGGTCTGGGCCGGGCCGCTGGGCTACCGCGACGTCCCGCTCTACGGCGAGTTCTGGAAGATCGTCGAGCACCACCGGATCGCCACGATGAGCGCCGTCCCCACCGTTTACGCGGTGCTCGCGCAGTGCCCGGTCGACGCCGACATCAGCAGCCTGCGGTTCGCCATGGTCGGGGCCTCTCCGCTGCCGGCCGCGGTCCGCGAAAGCTTCCAGGCCCGCACCGGCATCACGCTCGTCGAAGGCTACGGCCTGACCGAAGCGACCTGTGCCAGCGCGCGCAGCTTCCCCGACGCGCCCCGGACCGGCTCGGTCGGTCAGCGGCTGCCCTACCAGCGGGTGAAGACCGTGCGCGTGCGCGAGGACGGCACCTGGGAAGACCTCCCGCCCGGCCACACCGGCGTGCTCGCGATCAGCGGCCCCACCGTGTTCCCCGGCTACGTCACCGGCCGGGACGAGCACGGCCACGTCCTCGACGGCCTCGGCAAGCTCGTCGACGGCTGGCTCGACACCGGCGACCTCGCCCGCCTCGACGCCGACGGGTTCGTCCACCTCGCCGGCCGCGCCAAGGACCTCATCATCCGCGGTGGCCACAACATCGACCCCGCGCTCGTCGAGGACGCCCTGCTCGCCCACCCCGCGGTCACCGCCGCCGGCGCGGTGGGCCGGCCCGACGCCCACTCCGGCGAAGTCCCCGTCGCCTACGTGACGCTCGCTCCCGGCGCCGTGGTCACCGAGCGGGAACTGGGCGACTGGGCCCGCGACCAGGTCCCCGAGTCCGCGGCCGCGCCGAAGACCGTCACGGTGCTCGACGCCCTGCCGCTGACCGACCTCGGCAAGCCGTACAAGCCCGCCCTGCGCGCCGACGCCACCCGCCGCGAGCTGACCGAAGCGCTGGCCGGCGTCCCCGGGGTGCTGGACGTCGAGGCCGAGATCGACGACGGTGCCGTGGTCGCGGTGGTACGGACCACAGGCGACGACTCCGCGATCAAGGCCGTCCTCGGTCGCTACGCGATCGGCTGGCGCCTGGCAGGTGCCTCGTGAGCGAGGTACCGGTGGTGATCATCGGCGCGGGCCCGACCGGCCTCACCGCCGCCACCCTGCTGGCCCAGTACGGCGTCGAGTGCCTGGTCCTCGACCGGTGGGAAACGATCTATCCCCGGCCCCGCGCCGTCCACCTCGACGACGAGATCTGCCGCATCCTCGGCCGGCTCGGCGTCTTCGAGGAGTTCTCGGCGATCTCCTGGCGCTGCAACGGGTTGCGGCTCGTGGACCGGGACCTGCACGTGCTCGCGGAGTTCCGGCGCGACGCGGCGCACGGCAGGCACGGCTACCCCGAGGCGAGCATGTTCGACCAGCCCGAGCTGGAAGCGCTCCTGCTCTCGGGCCTCAAGCGGCACAGCGCGGCCACGCTGCGCGTCGGCGCCGAGGTCACCTCCCTCGCCCCGGACGCCGGCGGGGTGCGCGTCGCGTTCACCGAGTCCGGCCGAGGAGACTCCGTGCTCGCCAAGTACGTCCTCGGCTGCGACGGCGCGAACAGCCTGACCCGGACCTCGATCGGTGCCGTCCTGCGCGACCTCGGGTTCACCCAGCGCTGGCTCGTCGTCGACATCCGCACCGACGCCGAACTCGGCGCCTGGGAAGGGGTCCACCAGGTCTCCGACCCGGCCCGCGCCGCCACTTACATGCGCGTCGGAGAGAACCGCTACCGCTGGGAGTTCCAGCTGGCCGACGGCGAAACGGCCGGCGACTACCGTGCACCGGCCACGCTGCTCCCCTTGCTCAAGCCGTGGACCGGGGAGACACCGGCCGACCGGCTGGAGATCGTGCGCGTCGCCGAATACACCTTCCGCGCCCAGGTCGCCGACCGCTGGCGCGACCGGCGGGTCTTCCTCCTCGGCGACGCCGCCCACCTCACCCCGCCGTTCATCGGCCAGGGCATGGGCGCCGGAATGCGCGACGCGATGAACCTCGCCTGGAAGCTCGCGGGCGTGCTCAACGGGACGCTCGCGGAAACCGTCCTGGGCAGCTACGAGACAGAACGCAAACCCCACGCCACCACCATGATCCGGCTCGCCAAGCTGATGGGCACCGCGATGACCGAAGGCGGCGAACTCGGCAACCTCCTTCGCCGCGTCGCCGCACCCCGCCTGCACCTCGTACCCGGCCTGCGCAACCGCGTGCTCCGAACCGAAAGCCCAGCCCTGCACCGCTCCGCCCTGGTGGTGCGCCCGCCCCTGGGGCCTTCCCTCGCCGGCCGGCAATGCCCCAACGCACCGGTCGACGGCGGCCGGCGCCTCGACGACGTGACAGCCGGCCGGTTCGCCGTCATCAGCGCCGCCGAGCCGTCGCCCGCGCAGCGCGCGGACATCGAACGACGGGGAGCCGTGCTCGTGGTGGCCCGGCCGGGGAGTGCCCTGCACCGCTGGCTGCGCCGCGGCTTCGCCCGCGCCGCGGTCGTCCGTCCCGATGCGACGGTGCACCGCGCCGGGCGCGACCTGGCTGCCCTCTGCGCGGCGATACCGCCATACCGCGCAACCCCGTGAAACGTGGCCCCGACGATCGACAGGAAGGACCCGTCGTGACGACAACTCACGCGACGCGGATCACCACCGCCGATCTCCACGAATGGCCGGGACCGGATGCCGAACTCCTGGGCGCCGTCGACGCCGTGGTGCGTGACCACTCGCTCTCCGAAGCACAGTGGGCGAACCTCTCCGGCCGATACCGAACGGCCGGAGCGATCGTCCGCACCTACAGCCTGCTCCGGCCGCTCCACGTTCGGCCGCAAGAGCGGACGGGCGGCGCCTAAAGGAGGTCGAGCTCGCGGGCCCGCGCCACCGCCTCCGTGCGGTTGCGGGCCTGCAGCCTGCCGAAGATCTGGTTCAAGTGCCACTTCGTGGTGCCGACGGTGATGAACAGCTTGTCCGCCACCTGCTGGTTCGACATCCCGGTGGCGATCAGCCCGAGGATCCGCCGCTGCGTCTCGGTCAGCGTCTCCACCACGCCGACGCCCGGCACCGTCCGCAGGTCCGAACCGCGCGCGGGCACCGAAGGCGCGCCCCGGAAGCGGGACAGCAGGTCGGTGACGAACTCCGGTGCCGTCGCGCGGACGTCCTTCAGCAACGGCACTATCCCCGCGCCCTCGTCGAGGAACGTGCGGCGGTAGCCGTCCGGCGCCGCTATCCCGACCGCCTCCGCGAGCACGTCCCGCGACCGCGCACGAGCCAGGGCGCTCACGACGAGGATGGCCACCAGGCTCCCGTCCCGGCCCTCTTCGCGGGCGCGGTCCTCGATCACGCCCAGCACGTCCAGTGCCGCGGCGGGCGAGCCGCGCGCGATGAGCAGGCGGGCACGGGTCAGCTGCTCGTAGTCCGACGAGGACGGCTGGTCGCCGGTGATCTCGGCCAGTGCCTGCGACGCGGCCGCGATGTTGCCCGAACGCAGGTGCAGCTCCACGATCGTCGCCACGACCAGCCGGGCGCGGCGGTAGTCCTCGGCGGCGTCCGCCTGGCGGCGCGCGGCCAGCAGTGCCTCGAAACCCTCGTCCACGTGGCCGGTCGCGTGGTGCAGCCGCGCCAGCGTGCGCAGCCCCAGCAGCGTGTACGACGTCGTGCCGAGCTGCTCGCAGCGCGCGATCCCCTCGACGAGGTGCGTGCGTGCCTCGGTCAGCTCGTCACGCTCGTACAGCAACGTCCCGAGCGGCACCTCGGCCAAGCCGGCCATCGGCGCCGAGGGGTGCGCGCGCAGGGCGTCACGGCACAGCAGGACGGCCTCGCGCAGCCGGCCCTGGACGTACAGCAGCGGCGCGAGGTAGCCGGTGGCCTCCAGCGCGCTCAACGGGTTCCCGCTGCGCTCCCCCAGCCGGACGGCCTCGCGCAGCACCTCGATCGCGCCCCGCCGGTCGCCGGTCAGCCGCCGGGCCTGGCCCAGCACGCCCATCGCCGCGGCGCGGAAGAACGACGTGCTGTCCCCGAGCAGGTCGAGCGCCGTGGTCGCCAGCCCGGCGGCGTCGGCGGGACGGCCGTGCGTCAGGGCGAGGTAGGCCTGGAACGTCCGGAGCATCGCGCGATCCGCGGCGGGCGAGGACGGGCCCATGCCCGCGTCCGCGATCGCCGCGTACGCCTCCGCGTCGTCGGCGCGCCCGGCGAGGTAGAGCAGCCAGCCCTTGAACCCGGCCAGGTCGGGGTGGGCCCGCACCTCGTCCTCGGGCAGCCGGTCGAGCCACGACAACAACGTGGCCAGCTCGCCGCGCCGGACCTGGTCGTCGGCCTGCGCGCGCACGGTTTCGACCGCCAGGCCGATCTCCCGGCCGGGCACCGCGTGCCGGATCGTCTCGGCGGGCATCTCCCGGGTCGAGAACCAGCGCGCCGCCCGCGCGTGGCACTCGACGGCCACCTCGGGATCCAGCTCACCGCGCAGGAAGTCCGCGAACAGGCCGTGGTACCGGTGCCACTCCCCCGCGTCGTCGATCGGCGTCAGGAACAGGTTGGCGCGCTCGAGGTCCCGGATCACCCGGTCGCTGTCGGACCGCCCCGTGACGGCGTCGCAGAGCGACGACGACAGCGTCTCGAGCACGCTCGTGCGCAGCAGGAAGTCGCGGATGTCGGCGGGTTGGCCGGCCACGACCTCCTCGGCGAGGTAGTCCAGGACGTACCGGTTGCCCGGCTGCAACCGCACCGACGGCGCCGCGGCGGTGCCCTCCCGCAGGCCGATGCCGAGCATCTGCAGTGCCGCCGCCCAGCCCTCGGCGCGGCGGTTCAGCTCACCGACGGTGCCCGCGTCGACCTCGCGCCCGATGACGGCCGACAACAGCCCGGCGGCCTCGCCGGCCGAGAACCGCAGCTGGGCCGCGCCGATCTCGGCGAGCAGGCCCCGCCCCCGCCAGCGGGCGAGGGGCAGGTCCGGCTCGGTGCGGCCCAGCAGCACCAGGTGCACGCCCGGCGGGCAGTGCTCGACGAAGAACGTCAGCGCGTCCAGGATCTCCGGTTCGCCGAGCACGTGGACCTCGTCGAGCACGACCACGAGTTCGGCGTCGACGAGCTGGTTGACCAGTTCGGTCATCACCGCCGGGGTCGACGCGGTGCCGGAGTCCAGCAGCGTCCGGCTCGTGCCGAGGGCGGTGAGGAGGTAGTCGAGGACGCGGCCGGGGACGTCGTCGTCCTCGTCGAGCGTGAGCCACGCCGAGCGGCCCCCGAAGTCCCGGAGCCACGTGCTCACCAGCGTCGTCTTGCCGAACCCGGCGGGCGCGGTGACCAGGGTGACCGGGTGCGCCGGCACGGCGTCGAGCAGGCGCAGCAGCCGCGGCCGCGCGACCGCGCCCGGCCGGGCCGGCGGGATCAGCAGCTTCGTCGCCACCACCTGCACAACCCCAACCTAACTTTGGACAGGGCCGCTGACCAGCGCGGAAACCTACCTTCATCCACATGGACACCACGGACTTCTACGCACTGGCCGACGACCTCCCGGCCGAGGACCGCGACCTGCTGCACCGGCTGCGCGAGTTCCTCGACAACGAACTGGCGCCGGTCGCCACCTGGCACTGGGCGCGCGAACGCTTCCCGCACCACCTCGTCGAACCGCTGGGCAAGCTCGACCTCGGCGGACTCTCCTACTCCGGCTACGGCCTGCCCGGCCGCACCAGTCTGCTGGACGGCTTCGTCGCCCTCGAGCTCGCGCGCACCGATCCGTCGTTCGCGACGTTCTTCGGCGTGCACACGGGCCTCGCGATGGGCTCGATCTACCTGTGCGGCTCCGAGGAGCAGAAGGCGAAGTGGCTGCCGCCGATGCACCGCTTCGAGAAGATCGGCGCGTTCGGCCTGACCGAGCCGCACGTCGGCTCGGCCGTCGCCCGCGGGCTGACGACCACCGCCCGCCGCGAGGGCGGCGAATGGGTCTTGAACGGCGAAAAGAAGTGGATCGGCAACGCCACCTTCGCCGACGTCGTCGTGATCTGGGCCCGGGACCTCGAGGACGGCCACGTCAAGGCCTTCCTCGTCGAGAAGGGGACGCCCGGGTTCACCCCGACCAAGATCGAGGGCAAGATGGCGCTGCGCACGGTGCAGAACGCGCACATCCTGCTCGAGGACGTGCGCGTCCCCGAAGCCGACCGGCTGCAGCACGCGAACACCTTCGCCGACACCGCGGCGGTGCTGCGGATGACCCGGACGTCGGTGGCGTGGCTGGCCGTCGGCTGCTCCATCGGCGCGTACGAGCGGGCGCTGGCCTACGCGAAGGAGCGCGAGCAGTTCGGCCGCCCGATCGGCGGGTTCCAGCTCATCCAGGACCTGCTCGTGAAGATGCTCGGCAACATCACCGCGTCGCTCTGCCTGGTCGCGCAGCTGTCCCGGCTGCAGGACGCGGGGAAGATGACCGAAGAGCAGGCGTCCCTCGCGAAAGCCTTCTGCACCACCAAGATGCGCGAAACCGTCGGCATGGCCCGTGAGCTCATGGGCGGCAACGGAATCCTCCTGGAGCACGAGGTCGGCCGGTTCGTCGCCGACGCCGAGGCCATCCACTCCTACGAGGGCACGCGCGAAATGAACACCCTCATCGTCGGCCGGGCCATCACCGGCCAGTCCGCATTCGTTTAAGGAGTCACCATGTCCACCCCCGAAATGGTCGCCGACGCGATCGGCGGACCCAACCCCATCATCGGCTTCCGCCGCAAGGACCTGCTGGACTCGCTGCGCACGGTCGTCGGCGAGGCCGTCAAGCACCCGAAGCACACCACGGCGAGCCTGCGCCACCTGGCCAGGACCGCGGTCGCCGCCGCCCGCGGTCGCGGCGAGCTGACGCCCGCGCCGAAGGACCGCCGCTTCAGCGACTCCGCCTGGACGCAGAACTTCCTCTACCGGCGGCTGCTCGGGATCTACCTCGCCGCCGACGCCGAGCTGGACGCCTGGCTCGGCGGGAGCGAACTGTCCGAAGTGGACCGTGAACGCGCCAGGTTCGTGCTGTCGCTGGCGCTCGACGCGCTTTCGCCGAGCAACCTGCCGCTGAACCCGGCCGCGGTCAAGCGGTTCATCGACACCGGCGGCGAGAGCGCCGTCGAGGGCGTGCGCCACTTCGCCGGCGACGTCCGGCGCAACGGCGGGTTCCCCAGCCAGGTCGACACCGAGAAGTTCGCCGTGGGCAAGAACGTCGCCACCACCGAGGGTTCGGTCGTGTTCCGCAACGAGGTCCTGGAACTGATCCAGTACGTCCCGCGCACCGAGCAGGTGCACGCGCGGCCCCTGGTGATCGCGCCGCCGCAGATCAACAAGTTCTACGTCTTCGACCTCTCGCCGGAGAAGAGCCTGGTCAAGTACGCGCTGGAGCAGGGCCAGCAGGTGTTCATCGTCAGCTGGCGCAACCCGACCGCCGACCAGCGCGACTGGGAGCTGGTCACCTACCTCAAGGCCCTGGAGGAGGCGATCGACGCCGTCCGCGAGATCACCGGCAGCCCGGACGTCAACCTCGCGGGCGCCTGCTCCGGCGGCATCACGTCGGTGTCGCTCGCCGCCTGGTTCGCCGGCCGCGGCAAGCCGGTGATCCACGCGCTGACGCTGTTCGTGAGCGTGTTCGACATGGCCGAGGACAAGACGCTGCTCGGCGTGTTCGCCAGCGAGGAGACCCTCGCCGCGGCCAAGCGCCACTCGCACGTGCACGGCGTGCTCGACGGGCGCGAGCTGGCGCGGGTGTTCAACCTGCTGCGGCCCAACGACCTCATCTGGTCGTACTGGGTGAACAACTACCTGCTCGGCAAGCGGCCGCCCGCGTTCGACATCCTGTTCTGGAACAACGACACCACCCGGCTGCCCGCCGCGTTCCACGGCCAGCTCATCGACGTCTACCGCGACAACGCCCTGGCCCACCCGGGCGAGGTCGTCGTCGACGGCGTCCCGCTGGACCTGGGCAAGATCACCGCGGACGCGTTCGTGATGGCCGGCACCACCGACCACATCACGCCGTGGGACGCCTGCTACCGCTCGTCGAAGCGGCTCGGCGGCGACGTCGAGTTCGCGCTGAGCAGCTCCGGGCACATCCAGAGCATCCTCAACCCGCCGGGCAACCCCAAGGCGAGCTACTACCGCAACACCGAAAACCCGGAGTCCGCAAAAGAGTGGAAGGCGGAGGCGGAAAAGGTGGCGGGGAGCTGGTGGCCACGCTGGCTGGAGTGGCTCGGCGAGCGCTCGGGCGAGCTGGTCGACGCACCGGCCGTCGTCGGCAGCGACCGGTACGCGCCGATCGAAGCGGCGCCCGGCAGCTACGTGCGCGCATGATCATCACGGTCCGCGGAATCGCTCTGCACATCGACCACCGGCCGGGCGAGGGAACGCCGTTGCTGCTGTGCAACGGGATCGGCGCCAACCTCGAACTGCTGGAGCCGTTGGTGGACGACCTCGCCGCCCAGCCGGGGCGGCGGGTGCCGGTGATCCGGTTCGACATGCCGGGCACCGGCGGCTCGCCCGTCACCCGGCTGCCGCGCCGGCTGCCCCGGCTGGCGCGGATGCTCGCCGATCTCGTCACGGAGCTCGGCTACGACGAGGTCGACGTCCTGGGCATCTCCTGGGGCGGCGCGCTGGCCCAGGAGTTCGCCCACCGCAACCCGCGGCGGTGCCGGCGGGTCGTGCTCTGCGCGACCAGCATGGGCATGGTGATGGTGCCGGCGAAACCGGCGGTCCTGCTCACGCTGGCGAGCCCGCTGCGGTACTTCGGCCCGCGCCACCTGCGCGAGACCGGCGCGCGGATCTACGGCGGCGGGTTCGGCGACGACCCCGCGATCGCCGCGCACTTCGCCGCGTCGACCCGGGCGCCGGACCCGCTCGGCTACTACTGGCAGATCCTCGCCGGCGCCGGCTGGACCAGCGCCTGGTACCTGCCCCGGCTGCGGCAGCGCGTGCTGCTCGTGGCCGGGGACGACGACCCGATCATCCCCACCGTCAACGCCCGGCTGATGGCGCGGCTGCTGCGCCACGGCACCGTCCACATCGTCCCCGGCGGCGGTCACCTCGCCCTGCTGACGCACGCCGCCGACCTCGTCCCGCTCATCCACCGCTTCCTGTCCTGAAGGAGACGCTCCGATGCTCAACCTGGCCATGCTGCTCGAAGAAAGCGCCGCCACCCACCCGGACCGCGACGCGCTGGTCGCCGGGGACACCCGGCTGACGTACCGGGAGGTGAACGCCGCCGCGAACCAGGTCGCGAACCTGCTGCGGGCCCACGGGATCGGCGTCGGCGACAAGGTCGCGCTCGCCTCGGTCAACATCCCCGCGTTCGCGATCGTCTACTACGGGATCCTCAAAGCGGGCGCGGCCGTCGTGCCGTTCAACGTCCTGCTCAAGAGCCGCGAGATCGCCTACCACCTGGCCGACTCCGGCGCGAAGGCGTTCTTCTGCTTCGCGGGCGGCCCGGGACTCCCGCTCGGTGCGGAAGGGCGGGCCGGATTCGACGCCACGCCGTCGTGCGAGCAGTTCTTCCTCGTCGATGAGTCCTTTGTAGACTCGCTGACCGAGCCGACCACCTTCGAGACGGCCGTCACCGAGCCCGGGGACACCGCCGTCGTCCTCTACACCAGCGGCACCACCGGCACCCCCAAGGGTGCCGAGCTGACGCACGCCAACATGGTCCTGAACGCGCTGACGTGCCACAAGGTGTTCGGCACCGGCGAGCACGACGTCCACCTCGTGACGCTCCCGCTGTTCCACTCCTTCGGCCAGAGCGTCCAGCTCAACTCCGGCTTCGGCGCGGGCGCCACGCTGGTGCTGCTCCCCCGCTTCGACGCTCGCACGGCGCTTTCGCTGATGCGGCGGGAAAAGGTGACGTTCTTCGCCGGCGTCCCGACGATGTACTGGGGCCTGGTCACCGCCGACACCGCCGAGTTCGACGTGGAGGCCATCGCGGACTCCCTGCGGATCGCCGTCTCCGGCGGGGCCGCGCTCCCGGTCGAGATCCTGGAGCGGACGCGCGAGATCTACGGCGTCGAGGTCCGCGAAGGCTACGGGCTTTCCGAGACCAGCCCGGTCGCGACGTTCAACCACCCCGGCCGCGTCGCCAAGCCCGGGTCGATCGGCCAGCCGGTCTGGGGTGTCGAGGTCAAGCTGGTCGACAAGGACGGGCAGGACGTCCCCGAAGGCGAGGCGGGTGAGATCGCCATCCGCGGGCACAACGTGATGAAGGGCTACCTCGGCCGTCCCGAGGCGACCGCCGAGGCGATCCGCGACGGCTGGTTCCGCACGGGCGACATCGCGACGCGCGACGAGGACGGCTACTACTTCATCGTCGACCGCGCCAAGGACATGATCGTCCGCGGCGGCTTCAACGTGTACCCGCGCGAGCTGGAAGAAGTGATCATGACGCACCCGGCGGTGAGCCTGGTCGCGGTGGTCGGCGTCCCCCACCCGAGCCACGGCGAAGAGGTCAAGGCGTTCGTCATCCGGCACCGGGACGCGACGGTGACCGAGGCCGAGCTGGTGGCCTGGAGCAGGGAGCGCATGGCCGGCTACAAGTACCCGCGGCTGGTCGAGTTCCGCGAGGAGTTCCCGATGACGGCCACCGGCAAGGTCCTCAAGCGCGAGCTGCGCTGACGCACAGGTCACCGCGCGCTGCTTTGGTCCCGGTGCCCGGCCGGGTGCGATGATGGGGTCGGTCGGGTGGAGTTCCGGGTGATCGGAGTGGCCGTGGACGGTGTGGCGTTGGGACCGGGTGACGTGCTGGCGGCCGCCGAGACCGCCCCGCCCGTGGAGTCGGTCGAGGTCGTCGCCCGCGACCTCGCGAAGCGGCTGGGCGCCTTCGACGTGTCGTTCCTGCTGGTCGACCTCGTCGAGGAACACCTGGTGCGCCTCACTTCGACCGCGCAGGACCCGGACGGACGCGCCCCGGAGCCGGTCGATCTGCACGACAGCGTCTACGAGCGGGTGCTGCGCACCCAGCAGCCGTGGCAGGTGGAGAACGACAGCGGGGTGCGGGCCGTGCTGCCGGTGACCAACCGGGGCGACTGCGTCGGTGTCCTGGAAGCGACCGTGCCCTTCTGCGACGAGGAAGTGCTGGCCCAGCTGGGGCAGGCCGCACACGCCCTGGCCTACGTCATCGTCACCGACCGCCGCTTCACCGACCACTACCACACCGGCCGGCGCACCACGCCGATGAGCCTGGCCGCGGAGATCCAGCACCAGCTGCTGCCCTCGGCCGCCTGCTGCGAGGCGGCCCAGTTCACCATCGCCGGCGCCCTGGTGCCCGCCGACGACATCGGCGGCGACACCTACGACTACGCCCTGGACCGCGACACCCTGCACCTGTCGATCACCGACGCCGCGGGTCACGACGTGGCCTCGGCGCTGACCGCGACCCTGCTGGTGGGTGCGCTGCGCGGCGCCCGCCGAGCCGGTCGCGACCTGGCCGGGCAGGCGCAGCACGCCAACCAGGCCCTGCTCGACCACGGCGGCGAGGTGGCACTGGCGACCGGGCTGCTGCTGCGCGTGAACCTGCGGACGGGCGATGTCGAGCTGGTCAACGCCGGACATCCCGCACCCCTGCTGCTGCGCGACGGCGCGGTCGAGCCGGTCGAGCTGGAGAGCGACCTGCTCTTCGGCGTCCGGCCGCACCAGTACCGGGTGCAACGGCTGGACCTGCGCCCCGGTGACCGGCTGGTGCTGCTCACCGACGGCATGTTCGAACGGAACGCCGCCGACGCCGACCTGCCCGCCCTGATCCGCCAGACCGCCGGACTGCACACCAGGGAGCTGGTGCGGGCCGCGACCAGGGCCGTGACGCGCGCCAGCCGCGGTCACCTGCAGGACGACGCCACCGTGCTGTGCCTGGACTGGCACGGGACCGGGCGCACCGAACGCCAAGCCGACAACGGCGCCGACACCGACATCGCCTCCCCGGCCGGCACCTCCGACGACCCGGTGTGACCACCGGGCACCGCGGCCGGCACCGAGGGCACCGGCCGCGGTGGCCCTCTAGCGTGGCGGGCATGGAGCACCCCGAACCCGACACCAGAACCCTCGAACGCGGCTTGGGCGAGTACGTGCGCGCGGTGGCGGCCGCGGTCGGCGTCCCGGCCGAGAGCACGACGGTGGAGATCAGCGACACGGCCACCGCCTACCTCGGGCTGCCCCGGCGCTGGCTCGACCGGCCCGATCACGACGTGATGCTGGTGTGGAGCGAACGGCGGGGCTGGTCGCTCGCGGTGGAAACCGACCCCGCCGACGACCCGGTCGTCATCGCGCGCCACGCCGACGACCTCGTGCCGTCCCCGAGCGCGGTCGCGCAGTTCGTCGCCGACGCCGTCGCCGGGCACCACCCGGGCCAGGACAGTCCCGGCCCGGCGACGGCCGCGACCCGCACGTCGCTGGCCGAGAAGCTGAGGCCTTACCTCCACGACCCACGGTGATCACCACGCCGCGGGTCGTGCCCGGCGATCCCCGGAACTCGGCGGGCGTTACTTGAGCACGCTGACCGCGCGGGCGATGACCAGCAGCGACGTCAGCAGCGCCGCGATGCTCTGGATCGCCATCAGCACCTTGGCCCGCGAGGACAGCGGCATGGTGTCGGTGGGGCTGAACGCCGTCGAATTGGTCACCGACACGTACAGGTAGTCCAGCAGGGCCGGCACCCAGTCGGACTTGACGCTGGAGCCCTCGGCGACCTCCTCGACGGTGTCGGCGTTCTCGTCCTGGGAGAACCGGAAGTCGGCCAGCGGCAGGTCGGCGCGGCCGGCCTGGGTGCGCTTGACGGGGCCGCCGCGGTCCAGCTCCCAGTAGGCCAGGCCGAACGCGATCACGTTCGTCAGCCACACCTGCAGCGCGCCCAGCAGCAGGGCCTGGCCGCTGTCGGCCGCGCCGGCGACCAGGTCGTGGATGAGCAGCGCGAGTGCCCCCAGGTTGGTGACGCCGATGACCACGACGAGCGACAGGGACACGACCCGGGAAAACCGGGTCTGCCGCGTGACGCGCCGCGGGTTGATCGCGATCAGCGGCACCAGCAGCACGATCTCCAGCGCGGGCACCACGAACCGGGGACCGACGAGCAGTTGTTCGGGCAGTGCCACGTAAAGCGCGATGGCCACGAGGGTCGCGACGGCGGCCGGCAGGCGCGCCTCACCGCGGCGCTGGTGACGAGGGTGGCGGGTGCGGGCCGCGGCCCGATCGGCTGGCATGACGGCGAAGCTCCTGGGGAACGGCCGCTGACCGGCCCTTGTTCGTCGGGCGGCCAGCCTAGCGCGTGCCCGGCCGACGTCGAGGCGGGCGGCTGGCGTGTCGCGGTTCCGTTTCGTGGCACCGAGTTCAGGCAACTTCTACGACCATGTAGTATTTGGGCGACCAAGACGCGCTCACCCCCGGAAGGCACCGTGCTGGACTACTTCGAAGCGATCGTCGTCGGTGCTTTCCAAGGCGTGACCGAGCTGTTCCCGGTCTCCAGCCTCGGCCACTCCGTGCTGATCCCCGCCGTGGTGGGCGGCCAGTGGGCGCAGGACCTGAACGTGTCCTCCCCCGAGTCGCCCTACCTGGCGTTCATCGTCGGCCTGCACGTCGCGACGGCGGCCGCCCTGCTGCTGTTCTTCTGGCGGGACTGGGTCCGGATCATCGGCGGGTTCGTCAGTTCGATCCGGTACCGCCGGATCCGGACCCCGGCGGAACGGCTCGCCTGGCTGATCATCCTCGCGACGATCCCCGTCGGTGTCAGCGGCCTGCTGCTGGAGCACCTGTTCCGCACGACGCTCGGCAAACCGGTGCCGGCGGCGGCGTTCCTCATCGTCAACGGCGTGCTGCTGTACCTGGCCGAACGCCTGCGCCGGCGGGCGGCCACGGCCGAACCCGCGGTCGCCGAGCCGGCGGACGCGCCCGGCGCGGCGGAGGACGCGGATATCAAGGCCGACGAACGGCTGTCCCGGATGTCCCTCGGCCGCGGCACCCTGATCGGCACCGCGCAGGTGCTCGCCCTGCTGCCCGGGATCAGCCGCTCCGGGGTCACGATGGCCGCCGGGCTGCTGCGCGGGCTGTCGCACGAAGACGCCGCCCGGTTCTCGTTCCTGCTGGCGACGCCGGTGATCCTGGCCGCCGGCGTGCTGAAGATCCCCGACCTGTTCGGGCCGCTGGGCACCGGGATCCACGGTCAAGTGCTCGCCGGGAGCGTGGCCTCGTTCGCCAGCGCCTACCTCGCCGTCCGGTTCCTCACCCGCTACTTCCACACCCGGACGCTGAGCCGGTTCGCGCTCTACTGCGTGCTCGCGGGCGCCGGCGCCCTGGCCGTGCTCACCCTTCGCTGATACGACAGCAGTGTAGATTCGGGAGTATGCGGAAGGAACCGGCGCGGCGCGCGCCCGGCACGCTCGAGGCCGAGGTGCTGGGCGTCCTGGGAAGCGCGGCCGAGCCCCTCACCCCCGCCGAAGTCCAGGCCCGGCTGGCGGACGACCTCGCGTACACGACCGTCGTGACGATCCTCAGCCGGCTGCACGACAAGGGCGCCGCGACCCGGGAGAAGCACGGACGCGCGTACCGCTACCACGCCGTCGACGACGAAGCCGGCCTCGCCGCCCGGAAGATGACGAAGGTCCTCGACGGCGAGCCCGACCGCGACAGCGTCCTCGCCCGGTTCGTCACCCAGCTGTCGGACTCCGACGAGGCCTTGCTGCGCTCTCTCCTGCGCGGCAAGAAATGACCATCGACCTGCTGATCCCGCTGCTGCTGCCGCTCCTGGCGCGGCCCGCGGCCCAGCTGGTCGAACCCCGCCTGCCGCCGCGGACGGCGAGCTGGCTGCTCACCGGCGCCTGCCTGGTCCTGGCGGCCGGCAGCACCGCGGCGCTCGCGCTGCTCGCGTTTTCGGGCCTGTCGCTGCTGCCGGTCGTCGCCGACCTCGGCCACTGGTCGCCCCAGACCCTGCGGGCCGAGAACGGGGTGGACGTCCCGGCGTCGATCGCGGCGGGTGCGGTTCTCGGCGTGCTCCTGGTCCTGCTGACGCGGGCCGTGCTCCGGTACGTGCGGTGGGCTCGGCGCCTCTCGCGGGAGCTGGACGTGCACGGCGGCGGCGAAGTCGTGCTGCTGCCGGGTGAAGACGCGGTGGCCTTCGCCGTACCAGGGCGAGGCGGGCGCGTCGCGGTCTCCACCGGGATGCTCGCCGCACTCGACCCGCGGGAACAGTCCGCGCTGCTGGCCCACGAGCGGGCCCACCTCGCGTTCCGGCACCACTTGTTCCTGATCGCCTTGACGCTGTCGGTGACCCTGAACCCGCTGCTGCGGCCGCTGTGCTCGGCGGCGAGGTTCGCCCTCGAACGCTGGGCCGACGAAGCCGCGGCCCAGCGGATCGGCGATCGCACCGTGGTCGCGCACGCGGTGGCCAAGGCCGCCCTCGCCGGCCGCCCGCACCACGGGTTCGCGCTCGCCGCGACCGGCGGCCCGGTCCCCCGCCGGGTGTCGGCGCTGCTGACACCACGGCCGCGCGTCCGCGGCCGGGTCCCGGTGGCGTTGCTGAGCGCGCTGGTCGTCGGGCTCGCGGGCGTGTCCGCCGAGACCGCCCTCGACAGCGCGGCCGACCTGCACGACGGAATCGAGATCGCGCAGATCGGCCGCTAGCCCCGCACCGGAGGCGCCGAGGTCAGCCGAGGCCCGGCAGCACCCGCGTGCCTTCAGCGCGAACGGCCTGCAGCGCGCGGGGCTCCAGCCCGAGCTGCGCCAGGATCGTCGGCGCGATCTGGGTCGTCGTCACCGGCGCGGAGATCGTCCGCCGATCGGTGCCGGGGCCGCTCACCACGAGCGGCACCGCCCGGTCGTCCGGGGCGACTCCACCGTGCTCGGCGATCTTCTTCGTCCCGCCGGTGTAGACGACGCCGTACTGCGCCACACCGAACAGGTCGGGAACCCGGTCATCACCCGGGCGCGCCCCGAAGTAGCGCGCGGCGTCCGCGCCCGCGTACACCTGCCGCAGGCCGGAACTGCTGAACGCCTTGGGCGCACCCGCGCGGTCCGTGCCGGTTCCGTTCTGCGCCAGCAGGTAGCGCTTCGCGAACTCAGTGGCGGCCTGCGAGCGGTCGGCGAGCCAGAGCAGCATCGCGTCGTCGTCGGCCGACTGGACGACGAGGTCACCGGCGCCCGGGTGAGCGGCCTTCCAGGCGGCGTTCAGGCCGTCGAGCAGCTTGCCGTCGTCGACGCGGGTCAGGGCGCCCGGGTCGGTCGGTGACTGGCCGTGCTTCGCCGACAGGATGATCGTCGTCGTGCGGTCGAGGTGCCGGCGGCGCAGCTCGGCCACGAACGCGCCGATGCGGGCGTCGACGAAGTCCAGTGCCGAGGTCAAGACGGGTCCGGGCACCGTGCCGCCGGGCAGGTACCCGCCGGGCCGGCCGCCCGACATGGGCAGCTTCTGCGCCGTGGACACGGACTGGAAGTTCAGCCCGAACACCGCCGGCGTGCCGACGCGGTGGGTGCCGGAGTGGTCGTAGCCGTCGATCTCGTTGAGCACGGCCTGCGCCTTGTAGGCGTCGTACTGCTGGGTGGCGGCGTTGTCGGTGGTCCAGTCGCCGGTGCCCGACGGAGGCGTGCTGTTGATCTCCGGGGTGAACAGGTCCTGGATCCCGGTGCCCGAGGGTCCGTTCAGGATCTCGTAGGCCGGGTGCTTGTCCGACCACGCCGTCCGCAGGCCCGCGCGGCGGGCGACCTCGAAGACGGTGTTGACCTTGAGGTATTCGTGCGGCAGCACCGGGCGGCAGGTGTGCGGGTCGACCGGCAGGCCGGCCGGGTTCAGCAGGGTCTGCGGGGTGCCGGTCATGCCCAGCACCGAGTTCGGCAGACCGGTCAGGCCTTGTCCCGCGTCGAGCTTGCTCTGGTCGCGGTCGAGGTCCTCGGTGAGGTCCACCTGCGCGCCGGGTCGCACGCCGGCGCACCGGGTGGTGCCCGCGGGCAGCAGGCCGTGGTTGTACGCGGCGTCGTAGTAGATCCCGGTGACGGCGGGATCACCGCCGGTCAGCTGGCCGATGAGGCCGGGGAACGAGTCCGACGGCACCGGGGTGCTCGCGCTGCGGTAGGCCGTCCCGCGCGCCAGCAAGCCGGCCATCGCCGAGTCCGGGTGCCCGGCCGCGTACGCGACGAGGTCGGCCTGGTGCATGCCGTCGACGGAGATCAGCAGGACGTGGCGCGCGTCGGCGGCCGTGGCGGCGGTCGCCGTGATGGGGAGCAGCGTCAGGGCGGCGAGCGCGGCCGTGGCGCGAATCCGTTTCCGGGTCAAGGTTCCTCCTCGTGCGAGCCCTCGGGCAGGGCGTCCCCGGCATCCCACGCCCCCGATCCGGCCGCCAGAGGAGCACAGCGCGAACAGCAAGTGAACAAACGATTCTTGTCCATCCACAATGGATTTATCAAGGCACGGCAAAGGACCGCTCGCTGCATCTTCCACCGGCGGGCCGTAAACCCCACTTTAATCTACGAGCGTGTAGAACTTCTACTGAATTGTCGTAGGAGGAGGATCATGACGCGCATCGTGATCGTCTCGGCGCGCGTGGGCGCTGGGCACGACGGAGCGGCCTACGCCCTGGCCGACCGGCTGACCGGCCACGACGTCGAGGTGATCGACTTCCTGGACCTCCTCCCCGGCTCGCTCGGCCGCCGCCTCTGCGCCTTCTACCACCGGCAGCTGGACGTGGTGCCGCGCAGCTGGGACTGGACCCTCGCCGCGCTCGGCACCCCCTGGGGCGCCGGGCTGGCCCGCCGGGCCGCCACCCTGGCCCGCGGCCGGACCGCCGACACTCTCGACGGCGCCGACCTCGCCGTCTCGACCTACCCGCTCGCCACGCAAGCGCTCGCCGCCCTGCGCCGCAGCCGGCACCTGACGGCTCCACTCGCGGTGTACCTCACCGATCCCGCGGTGCACCGGCTGTGCGTGCACGCCGCGGCCGACCTGCACCTGGCCCAGAACCACTACGCCGCAAGCGAGGCCCGGGCGTTCGGCGCACCGGACGTGGCCGTGGCGGCTCCGCTGGTCGGCGGGCGGTTCCGGCCACCCACGGCAGCGGAACGAACCGCGGCGCGGCGAGCCTTCGGCCTGCCGGACCGCGGTCGCCTGGCCCTGGTCGTCGCCGGCTCGTGGGGCGTGGGCGACGTCCGCGAGACGACCGCCGACGTCGCCGCGTCCGGCGCCGCGGTCCCGGTCGTCGTCTGCGGCCGCAACACCGCGCTGCGCGAGCAGCTGGCCGCGGTTCACCGGCACGTTTTCGGGTGGGTCGAGGACATGCCCCGCCTGCTGCACGCCGTCGACGTGGTGGTGCAGAACGCCGGCGGGCTCACCACGTCCGAGGCCCTGGCCAGCGGCCTCCCGGTGCTGACCTACCGCTGCCTGCCCGGCCACGGACGGGCCAACGCCGTGACGCTCGACCACCTCGGCCTGGTTCCGTGGCTGCACTCCCGGAACGACCTCGCCGCCGCCCTTCTCTCGGCCCGCCCGGACCACCGCCCCCAGCCGGCCGCCGACGCGGTCCCGTTGCTGGAAAAACTCCTGGAGGTCGCGTGAAAGCCGTACTGGCGGCCGCCGCCGTCGCGCTCGCCGCGCACGCCGCGCCCGCGGCCGCGTTCCTGCCGGGCCCGCGGCGCGCCCTGCTGCCGCGTCTGGCGGGGACCACCCAGCCCGGCCGGGTCGCCTTGACCTTCGACGACGGCCCGGACCCCGCCTCGACCCCACAGTTCCTGCGCGTCCTGGCCGAGCACGACGTGCGCGCCACCTTCTTCGTCCTCGGCGCCGAGGTCCGAAGGTCGCCGGACGTCGTCCGCCAGATCGTCGCCGGCGGTCACGACCTGGGCGTCCACGGCTGGGACCACCGCTGCCTGCTGCGACGGACGCCCCGCGCCACCCATCGCGACCTCCGGGCCACCCGCGATCTGCTGCACCACCTCACCGGCACGCCGCCGCGCTGGTTCCGGGCGCCTTACGGTGTTTTCAGCACCGCGTCCCTGGTCTCCGCGCGGCGGCTCGGGCTCACGCCCCTGCTGTGGAGCACGTGGGGCTTCGACTGGACCGAGGGCTGCACGCCGGAGTCGATCCACCGCCGGGTGGCCGCGAACCTCGGCCGCGGCGGCACGATCCTCCTGCACGACAGCGACGTCACGACCGGCAACGGCGCGTGGCGCGCCACCCTCGGCGCCCTTCCCGCGATCATCGCCGACTGCCGCGGTCGCGGCTTCACCTTCGGACCACCGGCGTGATCGGTTACTACGTGTCGCGTAGTACGCGCCGTGTACTATCGCGGCATGGCTCGCGCGCTCCGGGTTCTCCTCGTGCTGGTGGCCGCCCTGGTCCTGCTGGGTGGCGGCTACCTCGGATATGCCGCCGTCCGCGCGTCCCGGCCGGTCACGCTGCCCACCCCGGCCGGCCCGTACGCGGTCGGCCGCACGATCGCCGAGTGGACCGACCACACCCGCGACGATCCCCTGGCTCCGCGATCCGGCACGCCGCGGCGCCTGTCCGTGTGGTCGTGGTACCCGACGACGGTTTCGGCCGGCTCGAACCCGGCCCCGTACACCCCCGGCCCGTGGGCGGGGCTGCACCTGGGCGCCCCGATGGGCTGGGGCGAAACGAGCTTCGACGAAGTCCGCACCCATTCGACCGCCGACGCGCCGGCGGCCGCGGGCCGGTTCCCCGTGATCGTCCTGGAACCCGGCCTCGGCTTCGCGGCGCCGCAGTACACCGCCTTCGCGGAATCCCTGGCCGGCCGGGGATATCTGGTGCTGGGCGTCACGCCGACCTACAGCGCCAACCTGACCGTGCTCGACGGAGCCGCGGTGCCGGCCACCGAAGCGGGCAACCCACCGGTGTTCGACGCCGGGGACCTGCACCAGGGTGCGGCCCAGGCCGCGGGCGACCGGCTGGTCGACGTCTGGGCCGCCGACGCCCGGTTCGCCGCGTCCCAAGCGGCGGCGAGCCCGCTCGCCGACCCGGCCACGACCGTCTACATCGGTCACTCCCTCGGCGGGGCCGCCGCATTGGAGGCGTGCCACTCCGATCCGCACTGCGCCGGCGCGGCCGACCTCGACGGAACCCAGTACGGCGCGGTCGTCCACAGCGGACTCACCAAACCGGTGCTCCTCTTCGGCAGCGAAAACTCGTGCGTCACCGGGATGTGCCTGCCGGCGGCACCCGCCGACCGGGCGGATCAAGAGACCGCGCGGACCATGCTGGCCGCGAGCAGCGGCCCGGCCTGGCGCTACCGGATCCGCGGCACCGAGCACTTCGACTTCAGCGACTACAACGCCTACTACCTCGCCGCGCCGATCCGGTCGGCGCTCGCCCTCGGCGACATCGCCGGCTCCGAAGCCCTCACCATCGTCGACGCCTACCTCGGCGCGTTCGCCGACCACGTGACACGCGGCGAACCCGAGCCGCTGCTCACCGGCCCGCCGCCCTATCCCGAAGTCGAGCGGTGAGTTCGCCGGTCCCGCAAGGACAACCACGCCAGGACAACGGAGACCGGCGGCGCGAGCACGGCCGCGGCCCGCGCCGCACGCACCGGAATCCCGGCTCGCACCGGCGGAAAGCCCGGCGGGACGGGCGGTGGGGCGAAGCGGAGCCGGGCGTCCAGGTGGTGCCACCGGTGCACCTCCAGGTACATGATCCGCCAGCTGCCCGCCCAGATCGCGACCGCACCCGCCAGTGCCCAGCTTTCCGACTTCATGACGCCACTCTCGCACGAGACGACCCGCGCAGCGGCGAAGATGCGACTTGCGGCGTACGGACTACGCCGCAAGTCGCACACCTCCGCCGCACAGATCGCCCGTCAGACCGTCGATCCCGCGGCCACCGCGGTCCTAGGGTTCGGCCACGCACCGCCGGAAGGACGAAACACTCATGATCGAAGCACGTGCCGTGTCGAAACGCTACGGCGACAAAACCGCCGTCGACGACCTCACGTTCACGGTGAAACCCGGTGTGGTGACCGGTTTCCTGGGTCCCAACGGGGCCGGCAAGTCCACGACGATCCGGATGATCATGGGCCTGGACGCGCCCACGTCCGGCACCGTCACGGTCAACGGCAAGGCCTACCGCAAGCACTCCGCGCCGCTGCACGAGGTCGGGGCGCTGCTCGAAGCGAAAGCCGTCCACACGGGACGATCCGCCTACAACCACCTGCTCGCCCTCGCGCTGAGCACCGGGATCCCCCGGCGGCGGGTCGACGAGGTCATCGAGCTGGTCGGCCTGGAAGGCGTCGCCCGCAAGCGCGTCGGCGGGTTCTCCCTCGGCATGGGCCAGCGCCTCGGCGTCGCCGCGGCCCTGCTCGGCGACCCCTCGACCCTGGTGCTCGACGAGCCGGTCAACGGGCTCGACCCGCAGGGCATCCTGTGGATCCGCAACCTGCTGCGCGGCCTGGCCGCCGAGGGCCGCACCATCTTCGTCTCCTCGCACCTGATGAGCGAGATGGCCTTGACCGCCGAGCACCTGATCGTGATCGGCAAGGGCAAGCTCATCGCCGACACCTCGGTCGAAGAGTTCATCCAGCGCGCGTCGAGCCGGGTCGTGCGGGTGCGCACGCCGGAGGCCGAGCGGCTGCGCGACCTGCTCGCCGGGCCGGGGGTCAGCGTCACCAGCCTGGCGCCGAGCCTGCTCGAAGTCAGCGGGCTCGACGGCGCCGAGGTCGGCCGGATCGCCTGCCGCGAAGCCGTCCCGCTCGAAGAGCTCACGCCCGTCCAGGCCTCCCTGGAACAGGCGTTCATGGAACTCACCGACGACGCCCTCGAATACCGGGTCTCCCCCACCGCTCAGGAAAGGTCCGCGTCATGACGACCACCACCGCCCCGGCCCCCAGCGGCGGTACGCGGGCATCGCTGCCGGACGACCTCGCGGTGACGCCCGTGCGGGTGCTGCGCTCGGAATGGCTGAAGTTCCGCACGGTCCGGTCCTCCCCGCTCGCGGTCGCGGTGACCGTGGTCGGGATGATCGCCCTCGGCTGGATCTTCTCCGCCGCCGACGCGAGCCGCTGGCCGGTCATGCGTCCCCAGGCCAAGGCCCACTTCGACCCGACCGACGTCAGCATCCGCGGCTACGTCCTCGCGCAGCTGGTGCTCGGCGTGCTGGGCGTGCTCGTCGTCTCGGGCGAGTACGGGACCGGGATGATCCGCGCGACCTTCTCCGCCGTCCCGACCCGGACGCCGGTGTTGTGGGCGAAGCTCGTCATCTTCGCGGTCGTGGCGTTCGTGGTGGGAACGGTCAGCTCCTTCGCCGCGTTCCTCGGCGGGCAGGCCTTCCTCAGCTCCCAGCACATCGAGACGACGCTGTCGGCGCCGGGCGTGTTCCGGGCCGTGTTCGGCGTCGGTCTCTACCTGACCGTGGTGGGCATGCTCGGCGTCGCCCTCGGCTGGCTGATCCGGCACACGGCCGGCGCCATCGCCACCCTGTTCGGCCTGCTGCTGGTGCTGCCGGGGATCGCCGAAGCGCTCCCGGACAGCTGGGCGCCGCACATCGTGCCGTACCTGCCGAGCAACGCCGGCCAGGCGTTGATCACGGTCCGCCCGGACTCCGCGATGCTCGCGCCGTGGACCGGCTTCGCGGTCTTCTGCGCCTACGTCGCCGTCGCGCTCGTCGCGGCGGTCATCCTGCTCGATCGCCGCGACGCCTGAGGCGGTGGAGGATGATGGCGGCGTGAGCGACGCGGGTGCGGCGTGGCCGGTCTCCGAACACGGCCTGGTCAGCGGGTGGCCCGGAGCCGAGGGGCTCCGGAGCTGGGCGCGGCGTCATCCCGTGGCCGCGGACGTGCTGCTGGCGTGCGCGCTGCTGCCGCTCGCCCTGACCGTCGAGCACCGCGGGGTCGCGCCGAGCGCCCGCCCGGTCTTGTTCGTGCTCGGTGTCCTGCTGGTCTCGACGCTCGCGTTCCGCCGTCGCCTCCCCCTGACGACCCTGGCCGCGTCCAGCGCCTTCGCGCTGGTCCAGGGGTTCCTCGGCCCGCCGTTCCCGCCGACCGTGATCGCGGTGCTCGTCGCCGTCTACACGGTCGGCGGGCACACCGGGCGCCGGCGCGCCCTCATCGCGGTGACGGCGCTCGGTGTGGTGATCGCGGTCGTGGTCTTCCGCACCGACGAGCTCGCCGAGTCCGCCGCCCGGTTCGTGTTCGCCGCGGCCGTGGTCGTCGCGGCGTTCGTGCTCGGCGTGAACGTGCGGATGCGCCGGGTGTACCTGGCGTCGCTGCGGGACCGGGCACTGCGGGCCGAACGCGAACGCGACCAGCAGTCGCAGATCGCGGCGGCCCGGGAACGCGCGATCATCGCCCGCGAGATGCACGACATCGTCGCGCACAACCTCTCGGTGATGATCGCGCTGGCCGACGGCGCCGCCTACGCCGCGCGGACCGATGCCGGCGCGGCCGAGACCGCGTCCCTGCACGTGTCGGCGACCGGACGGCAGGCGCTCGACGAGATGCACCGGCTGCTCGGCGTGCTGCGCGGCACCGGCGGCGAAAGCCCGCGCACGCCGCAGCCCGGCGTCGCCCAGATCGACGACCTCGTCGCCCAGGTCCGCACCACCGGCCTCCCGACGTCGTGGACGATCACCGGCGAACGGTTCCCCTTCTCCCCCACCGCCGGGCTCACGCTCTACCGCGTCGCCCAGGAGGCGCTCACCAACGTGCTGAAACACGCCGTCCGGCCGTCGGCCGCGCGGATCCGGCTGACCTACGCCGACCCGGTCGTCACCCTCGAGGTCGACGACGACGGCGCCGGATCCGGCCACCACCCCGGCCCGTCGGCCGGACACGGCCTGAGCGGCATGCGCGAACGCGTCGGCGTCTTCGCCGGGGAAGTCACCGCCGGGCCGCGCCCGGGCGGCGGCTGGCGGGTGACCGCCCGGCTCGAACCGGGGCGCGTCCCCGGGGACGTCGGATCGGCGGCCGGCACGTGATCAGCATTCTGCTCGTCGACGACGAACCGTTGCTGCGCTTGGGTTTCCGACTCGTCCTGGAGTCCCAGCCGGACTTCACCGTCGTCGGCGAAGCCGCCGACGGCGCGGCCGCGGTCAGCCGCACCGCCGAGCTCGACCCCGACGTCGTCCTGATGGACGTCCGCATGCCCGGCATGGACGGGATCGAGGCCACCCGCGAGATCGTCCGCGCGCACGCCCGCTCCCGGGTGCTGATCCTGACCACCTTCGACGTCGACGAGTACGCGTTCCCCGGGCTCAAGGTGGGCGCGAGCGGGTTCCTGCTGAAGAACGTCCCGCCCGAGGACCTGATCTCCGCGATCCGCGCCGTCGCGAGCGGCGACGCGGTCGTCGCGCCGAGCGTCACGAGACGGCTGCTGGACGCCATGGCCGACCGCCTCCCCGACCCGGCGGCGCCCCCGGGTACCCCGGTCACCGAACGCGGCCTCGACCGGCTCACCGAGCGCGAGCTCGAAGTCCTCCGCAAGGTCGCCCGCGGCCTGTCCAACGCGGAGATCGCCGACGAGCTGGTGCTGTCGGAGGCGACCGTGAAGACCCACGTGGGGCGCATCCTCAACAAGCTCGAGCTGCGTGACCGGGTCCAGGCGGTGGTCCTGGCCTACGACGTCGGCTTGGTGGTACGTCGCACGTAGTACGCTGAACGTACTACCGCGGAGGAGCCACGCATGCCGAACGACGCCCAGATCCTGGTGCTCTACGCGCTGACCGACGGACCACGGCACGGCTACGCGATCAACACGGCCATCGACGAGCTCACCGGCGAACGGCTCGGACCGGGCAGCCTCTACGGCGCGCTCGCGCGGCTGGAGGCGAAGGGACTGGTGGAGGCGCTCGACGGCGAAGGCCGGCAGCGTCCGGTGCGGATCACCGAGCAGGGCCGCGCCGTCCTGGAACGCGAGCTCCGCGCCATGGCCCGGGTAGCCGACGCGGGCCTGCGCCGCCTCGGCGTCCGGCCGGCATGACCTGGCTGGTCCGCGTCTACCCCCGCGCCTTCCGCGAGCGCTGGGGCGCCGACCTCGCGGCGGAGTTCCGGGCGAACCCCCGGTCGTGGCCGAACGTGCTGGTGAACGCGGTGGGCATGTGGCTGCACCCGGCCGCGTGGCCCGCGCGCTCCCCGGCCCAGCGCCAGGCCCGGGTCGCCGCGATGGCCGTCATGGTGACGGGCATCGGCTGGTTCGCGGCGCACCTGGCGGTCGAAGACACCCGCGCTCTCCCAGGAGTACTCGACGGCTGCGCGGTCGCGGTGCTGGCCGGCCTGCTGCTGGTCGCACCACGCCCGGCCTTGGCCGCCGGACGACGGCTCGCGCTCCGGCTGCTGGCACCGGCCGTACTGGGCATCGCCGTGGTCGCCGTCGTCCACGGCATCGAGGCTTCCTTCCCCCAGCCGATCCGGCTGGCTCTGCTCTGGAGCTGGTGGGGATCGTGGGCGCTGGCGGTGATCCAGGTCGGCCGGACGGTGGCCGAGCTGGCTGTGACACCGAACCCACGCGCGTTCCGCCTCGGTATCCGGCTGCTCGCCGCCTCAGCCGCCACCATCGGCGCGACCGACCTGCTGGCGGCAGCGACCGGGCCCGCGTGCTGCGGGGTGTGCCTGCTCTCCGCGTCGTGGTTTGTCCGTCCTCCGGAGCCGGCGATCTGAGCGGTGGCCCGATGCGCCTCAGGATGCCTAGTCGTCCTGCCCTGGGTAGAGGATCGGGTCGATCTCGGCAAGGGCGGCGATCAGCTGATCCGCGCCGCAGCGCATCTGCGCGTCGGAGTCACGGGCCAGCACCTCGCATACCCGCACAGCGGCGTCCCGGTCACGCGCAAACACCATGAACACATCACGTATAGCACTGTGAATCCAGTCAATTAGCGGCGAGCGCTGAGGCGACCACCGCGAGCCCGGCCAGGTCTTGACGCCGGAGCAAGGCCTCCGCCGTCACACGGGTGACGAACGTGTCGCGGTCGTCGAGCACGAGCTCCAACAACGGTCCCCGGGCCTCGGGCATCTCGGCGAAGCCGGCCAGGCCCCGACCTGCGTCCGCCCTGTCGCGATAGTCCGCGCTTCCCGCAAGCTCGATCAGCGCCGCCACCACAGCGACACGCCCGACCTACACTCCTCCGCCGAGAGTCAGATACGCGACCGCATCGCGGAGACTCGAATGAATGGGCGGCTTGGTGATCACGGCTGGGAAGCTCAGGCCCGGGACGCCTCGAGGAACCGCAGCACGGCCAGGACGCGGCGGTGATCGGCGTCGACCACGGGCAGATCGAGCTTGGCGAAGATGTTGTTGATGTGCTTCGCCACAGCGCTCTCGCTGACCACCAGCGCCTGCGCGATGCCGGCATTCGAGCGCCCCTCGGCCATCAGGGCGAGCACCTCCCGTTCGCGGGGGGTCAGCCGCGCGAACGGGTCGCTGTCGCGCCGCAGCAGCAGCTGGGCGACGACCTGCGGGTCCAGGGCCGTGCCCCCGTCCGCCACCCGGCGGACCGCCGCCACGAAGTCGGCGACGTCGGCGACCCGCTGCTTGAGCAGGTAGCCCACCCCGCTGGTGTTCGCGGACAGCAGGTCGGCCGCGTACCGCTCCTCCACGTACTGCGAAAGCAGCACCACCGGCGTCCCCGGCCAGCGCCGGCGGATCTCCATCGCCGCCCGCACCCCCTCGTCGGTGAAGCCGGGCGGCATCCGGACGTCGATCAAGGCGAGTTCGGGCCGGTGCTCCGCCACCGCCGCCAACAGCCCCTCCGCGTCGCCGGCTTCCGCGGCGACCTGGAACCCGCCCGTCTCCAGCACCTTGATCAGGCCGACCCGCAACAACACCGAATCCTCGGCGATCACCGCGCGCACGGCAGCTCCGCGGTGATGGTGGTGGGCCCGCCGACGGGGCTGCTGACGTGGAAGGCCCCGTCGAGGGAGCCGACCCGCTTGGCCAGCCCCGTCAGCCCCGAGCCGGCGGCGGCGTCGGCACCGCCCAGCCCGTCGTCGGTGACGCGCACTCGCAGCACCTCGCCGACCTGGCGGACCATCACCTCCGCACGCATCGCGTCGGCGTGCTTCGTCGCATTGGTCAGCGCCTCGGAGATCACGAAGTACGCGACGGACTCCACGGTGGGCGCCACCCGCTCCTCCAGATCGACCCGCAGCCGCACCGGCAGGGGCGTGCGGGCGGCCAGCCCGGACAGCGCCGCGTCCAGACCTCGGTCGTCGAGCACGGCCGGGTGCAGCCCCCGCACCAGGTCATCGAGTTCGGCGATCGCCTCCTTCGCCTCCAGGTGCGCTCTCTCGAGCACCTCGCGGGCATCACCTGCCAGGTCCGGGCGGGTGGCCATGGCCAGCCCCAGGTTGACCGCGAGGGACACCAACCGCTGCTGGGTGCCGTCGTGCAGGTCGCGCTCGATCCGGCGGCGCTCCGCGTCGACGGCCTCGATCAAGTCGGTCCGGCTGACGGCCAGCTGATCGACCCGCTCCTGGAGCCGCTGCGCCCGGCTGGGCCCGAGCAGACCCGACGCCAGCCGCGCCTCGGCCCGGGCTACTGCCCGCGCGGTCCAAGGCAGGGCGCACAAGAGGCCAAGCCCAGCCGCTGTGTAGGCCGGCAGCTGGGTCAGGTAGCCGAACCAGTCCTGGCGGATTCCGGTGGGCAGCGCCCATGACCAGGCGTAGGCGCTGACGCCCGCCAGGCACGCCGCTGCCACCGCGAGCACCAGCAGCTCCAGCAACGCGAGCAGCGGGCCCAGCAGGAGGTGGTAGCCGATCTTGCGCCACGGCCGCGTCGCCGCGAGCCACCGGGCGGTCGAGGCCCACGTCCACCGTTCCGGCGCGGTGGGGGTGAGCCGGGGGACGTCCACACCGATGAGCACCCGGTGGCGAGCCCGCTGAACGGCCGTCAGCACCGGGGTGCCGAGCAGGACCAGGGCGGCCGACACGGAAACCGCAAGGAGCCAGTTCCCCGTCCTGGCGGTGGTCGTCGCCGCCCAGGACCACACGGGCACCAGGGCCAGGTGCGGCAGCACACCGGCGGCGAGAAAGCCGGTGTCCCGCTGCGCCCGGAGGACCGTGCGCCTCAGTCCGGCTGGAATCGTCATGGCACGACGCTAAGGCACCGCAGGAGGACGGTACCAGGAAGCCTGCACCCGATCTCATGGTGAACCTAGTACCACCTGTAGATCTTGATCTTGGCCTGTGGGCGGGCAGCACCGGGCCGACGGCGCCATCACGCAGGCGCCCGGGTCGATGCGGTACCAAGCACCACCACGAAGTCGGAACCCCGGGCTACTGATCTCGGCAGGCCGCGGCGGCAAGGTTTTGCCGCAGGGCCGCCGACGCCGGCGGCATCACGACTTCGGTGGAGGAATTCTCATGACCGTTCGGACGATGCCCCGGCCGCGACCCCGGACCAGCTGGGCGCCCAAGGTGCTCGGCGCGGTCGCCGTGGGCTTGGTGCCGTGGGTGTTCGTACTGGGCCGGTCCCTGCCCGAAACCACGCAGGTACGGCACTGGCCGGCCGCGTGGATCGGACTCGACCTGACGGTGGCGCTCGGCTGCGCGACCACCTCGCGCTTGTTCCACCGCGGCGACGACCGCGCCCGCCTGTCGGCATCGGCCGTCGCGGCGCTCATGGTGATGGACGCGTGGTTCGACGTCCTCACCGCCCAGGCCGGCACCGAACTCACCCAGGCCATCGCCTGCGCGGTTCCGGAACTGGCCTTGGCCGGCCTGTGCACCTGGGTCGCCTTGCGCAACGCCGAAAGGGAGTCATGACGATGAGAGCACCACCGGCACCAATCCGATCGCTTGGCCGGCCCGAACACGACGTGGCGTGGTGTCGAGGGAAGGCCGGTTCCAGCCATGGATTTCGAGGAGGACTTGGCGGGTCTCACTCGCCGGCTCGCCGGCGCGGCCGAAACCGTGGTACCGCTGGCCGATCTTCCGGATCTGCGTGTGGTCCGGTCCCTCGTCGCCACGTCGCTGGCCTTCGGTGCGGACGCCGGTGACAGGTTCGGGGCCGTTCTCCTCGTGATCGACGAACTGGTCGGCAACGCCTACCGGCACACCGCCGCGGCACGCGAACTGCACGTCACCCGCACTGGCGAGAACCTGATGGTCGAAGTCAGCGACCACGATCCGGACGTCACGGCGGTGCGAACGGGAACCGGCCGCCACGGACTCCGGCTGGTCGGCCAGCTTTCCCTCGATTGGGGCGTACGAGCCGACAGCGGCGGGAAAGTCGTCTGGGCGCTGGTGCCGATCAGGCTCTTTTCCGCGCTGTGGTCCTGATTCGTGCGTACCGATGGGAGGCCGGCCGCCGCCAAAGCTCCGGAGTGACGAAGCCGTGGCGGCGACCGGCGGGACACCGCCGCTTGTGGCGTCCCCCGCCGGCGGACCTCCTGCGACCCGCCGGCAGACCACAGTCGCTGCCCGCTCCCCCGATCCCGCGGCGGGCAACGAAAACAGCCGCTCCGGCTCCAGGAGGTGAGTGGAGCCGGAGCGGCCGTCGACACCGGGCCACCCGTCGGCGGCCCGGACGCTGGTGTCAGTTCTTGTTGGTACCCGGGGTCAGCACCTTGTCGATCACGAAGACCGTGGCGTTCTTCGTGGGGATGTTGCCGCACAGGATCTTCGCGCCGTTGACGGTCAGGTTGTCACCCGAGCCCTCGATCTTCAGCGGCCCGCCCGCGGTGTTCAGCGAGTCCAGCGTACCGGCGGCCGCGAGACCCTTGGCGTCGTAACGCTTGCCGACGACGTGGTACTGGAGGATCGGCGCCAGCTCGGCCGGCTTGCCCGCCAGCTCGTTGAACTTCGCGTCGCCCAGCGCCGCGAAGGCCGGGTCGGCCGGCGCGAACACGGTGATGGCCTGCTGGCTGTTGAGGGTGTCGACCAGGTTGGTGGCCTTGACCGCCGCCACCAGCTTGGTCAGCAGCGGGTTCGTCGACGCGGCCGAGGCGACCGGCTGCGGGCCCATCGAGTCCAGCGAGCCGGGCGCGGAACCCTGCGGCAGCTGCGAACAGGCGGGGCCGAAGACGTCGGCGTTGGTCGTCACGCCGTTGGACGCGGCGGAGTCGGCGGAAGACGACGGCGCGGCCATCGACGACGACGGCGCGGGGGCCGGGGCGCTGCCCGAGGAAGCGGTGTTGCTGCTGCCACACGCGGTCAGGGTCAGCGCGGCGGCCGCGGTCAGACCGATACCGGCAATACGAAGGTTACGCACGAAAATCACTCCATGTGGTTAATGAAAGCGGCTGATCCCTTGCGGGAAACTCCCTGGCTGCTGGTGATTCGCGGCCTCACGCGAACCGGATTGGTCGTTCGCGAATGTTTTCTCAGGCGGCGGTGACTTCGCCCCTCTCGATGCCGGCGTGCTGCGCCGACCCGGACCTTTCCCTTGTGGACGTTGACGAACTCCGCCGGGACCCGGCGCGCGGCTCGTCCGATCCACTGTGGACATCGGGCTTCCGCTCGTCCTCATGGGTGACCGGCCGGGTTTTTCGTCACAGCACCAATCCGCACGGGCCGGCCGGGACGAACTCCTCGTGACGCCGCCGACCGCGGCACGTGACTCGGCGCCCGCCGGGGAGGACAGGTGCCATGACCGCCCGCGCAGTCGCGCTCCGCACCGGCATCGCGTCGGTGCCGGAACCGGAGACCACACCCGAGCGGCTGCTCGCCCGCTCCGCCCTCGGCGATGAGCAGGCGTGCGTCAACCGGGAAGACCGGGCCGAGCGGCTGGACCTGCGCCGTCCCTACGACGACGTCACCGAGGCGACGCTGGACCACCTCGACCACGCGCAGGTCCGCGCTGCCTTGGCGGTCCTGACCGAGCTCAGCACCGTCAAGACCCGCATGCGGGACGGCCTGATCCGCCTGCGCGACGCTCGGGGAGTGCACCGATGACCACCGCCGACGCCCACATCCTCGCCGGCGCGTACGCCCTCGACGCCGTCGACGACCTCGAACGCGCCGCGTTCACCCGGCACCTGGGTGAATGCCCGGTCTGCGCCGGGGAAGTCGCCGGCTTTCAAGAGACAGCTGCCCTTCTGGGTGCCGCGGCCGCCGCCGTTCCGGACGGAAGCTTCCGCGGGCGGGTGCTCGCCGAGGTCGCCCAGACGCGGCAGCTGCCGCCCCGCGTCACCACCGAGCCCGCCGTCCCGGCCCGTCGCGCTCCGTGGCGCAAGCGCGCGCTGATCGGGATCGCGTCCGTCGCCGCGGCGGCCGCCGTGCTCACCGGCGGGATCAGCATCGGGCTGGACCAGTCGGTCTCCGGCCGTCCGGTACCGGTGGCCGAAGGCGGCGCGGTGACCTCCGCACCGGACGCGACCACCGTGCGGACCACCGCGGCCAATGGCAGCTCGGTCTCGGCCACGGCTTCCCGCCGGCTGGGCCAAGTCCTCGTCGCCGCGCGGGCGCTCCCACCGCTGGACGCCGGCCACGCCTACGAGGTGTGGCTGACCGGGCCGAGCGCGCCACGGTCGGCGGGACTGCTCGGGCCCGACGGCGCCGTCGAGACCGCGCTCCCCGCGGGCGTCGACGGTGTCGCGGTGACCGTCGAGCCCGCCACCGGGTCGCTGCGGCCGACCACACCGTCGGTCGCGACCCTCACGGTCAGCTGACACCAGCGTGAAGGGGGCGTGACCGCCGGCGCGTTTTCTACCGTTCAGTAACGGGTACGCTTCGCCACTTTTGCGCAGCTGCGGGGGTTCTTCGGGCCCGGCCGGACAAAGTGGACACCACTTGCCGCCGCTGACCACCTCGTTCACCTGATCCGGTATCCGACCTGTCCGCCGGCCCTCCGGCCCCGAACAGGAGAGGTCAACGACGGATCCATCCCGCGTGCCCGGGAGGCCATGCCGGTGCACGGGACACGCTCGTGCCCGGATTGCGCGCGAGCGGGAAGGAGAGCACGTGTTCGGCAAACGCTATGCCGCCTCGATGATCAACCGGAGCGCCGAGAACGACCAGGACCGCCGCCGCTTCCTCAAAGCCGCCGGCATGACCGGCCTCGGCGTCGTCGGCGCCGGAGCCCTCAGCGGCCTCGCCGCCGGGACGGCGTCCGCCGCGACCGCCCGGCCCACCGCCGAGGCCGCGTCGAGCGGGGTGAGCGACGGCGCGGTCTTGAACTTCGCCCTCAACCTCGAATACCTCGAAGCCGAGTTCTACCTGCACGCCGTCACCGGCAGGGGCCTCGCCGACTCGATGACCACCGGCACCGGCACCCGCGGCGGCGTCACCGGCGGCCGCGCCGTCCGGTTCGAGACCAGGGCCGCGCGCCAGTACGCCCAGGAGATCGCGGGCGACGAGAAGGCCCACGTCCAGTTCCTGCGCTCCGCACTCGGATCAGCCGCGGTCAGCAGGCCCGCCATCGACCTGCAGTCCAGCTTCACCGCCGCCGCCCAGGCCGCCGGGCTCGTCAAACCCGGCCGCAGCTTCGACGCCTTCGCCTGCGAAGAGAACTTCCTGCTCGCCGCGTTCCTCTTCGAAGACGTCGGCGTCACCGCCTACAAGGGCGCCGCCCCGCTGATCACCAACAAGACCTACCTCGAAGCGGCTGCCGGGATCCTCGCCGTCGAGGCCTACCACGCCGGCAACATCCGCAGCGCGCTCTACCAGCGCGGCGACGCCAAAGCGACGGTCAAGCTGTCGGACGCCCGCGACAGCCTCGACGGCCCCACCGACGACGACCAAGGCGTCATCGACAGCCACGGCAACGCCAACATCGTCCCCACCGACGCCAACGGCATCGCCTACAGCCGCTCCCCCGGCCAGGTTCTCAACATCGTGTACCTGACCAACAAGGCCGCCACCTCCGGCGGCTTCTTCCCCAAGGGCGTCAACGGCGAGGTCAACACCAGCGCCGCCCACTGACCCACGGCGAGCCGGGGCCGGGTCCCGTCGGGGACCCGGCCCCATCCCGCTCGGCCCCGATCGGCAACCGGAAGACCCCGGTCATCGCCCTTACCGCCGGAAACGTGCGGCACCACGTCCCCGGAGCCGGCGCCGTCCCAGCAGGACCATGGCGACGATCTTGAGGATCACCAGCGCGAGCAGGACATCGGCGGCCACGCTCGTCCAGCGCCACGCCGCCACCGCGGCGGTACCGACCACCGCGTGTGCGGTGATGGCCAGCACGACAGCCACCGCGAGCGCGATCACGGTGACGCGCGACCGGCTCCCCTTCTCGTGAACGGTCGCGTCGGCAACCCGGCCACCTTGCCAGCTCACGGTCAACCCGTCGCGCCGGCCGAACCTTTCCAGGTCCGCGGTGAGAAGGCGCTGGAGCCCCGCCAGCTGGTCCGCGTCATCGGCTTCGACGCGCACCGTCAATGTGTCCGTTGTGGACTCCAGGACGCAGTCACCCCAGCTGAAGACGATTTTCCCTTCGTTCCCGCCGTACTCGACGTCGACCACGTCGGGACGCGCTTGGCCATCCCCGCCGTGCAGGTGCCGCGCCTTCCCGCCCATGGCTTCGGCGTGGCGGCACAGCTGGGTGAGGAACCGCTCGGCGCGCGGGGTTTCGATGAGTGCTTCGGCAACCGGCATGGTTCAGATCCTCGTCACGGCGGCGAGCCACGCGCGGATGCCGTCAGGGTCGGTGGTGATCTCGATGGTCGCCGGCTCGATCGAGTCGACGTGCCACCCGTCGGCGAACGCGGCGGTGATGTCCGCCTGCGTCACGCGGTGCACCCAAGGCCAGTCGCCGGCCGGCTGGCGGTCGCTGAAGCACAGCATGAAGTAGCGGCCGCCGGCGTTCAGCACGGCTCGCAGGCCCCGGACGTAGGCGGCGCGATCGTCGGCATCGAAGCTGTGGAACAGACCGCAGTCGAGGACGGTGTCGAACGACTCGCCGAGTTCGCCCAGTTCACGGGCGTCGTGGTGCCGGAACCGCGCGGTTCGCCCTCGCTCGCGCGCCTTCTCTTCGCCACGGTGCAGAGCCGCGGACGCCAGATCGACTCCGGTGGCGTCCAGGCCGAGCCCGGCGCACATCAGCACGTGTTCCCCGGTCCCGCACCCGCAGTCGAGGACCCGGCCGCGGATCGCACCCGCGTCGGCGAGAGCCCGGAATGCGCCTTGGGGCCGTCCGATATCCCACGGCGGCGGGCTGCGGTACAGGTCGTCGGGCCCGCCCGGGCGGTGGGAACGGGAGTAGCTCGCTGAGGCGTTCATCGTCCCAGTTTTATCGAGACACTCTGTCGCTGTCAATCCATCCTGTCTCGAAGGCGTCGTTATGTATGCTCAGGGCGTGCCGAAGCTATGGAACGACACCATCGAGGCGCACCGGGAGGCGGTGCGCGACGCGACCCTGGACGCCGCGGCCGAGCTGGTCGCCGAGCACGGCCTGACCGGCGTGAAGATGGCGCAGATCGCCGCGAAGACGGGGATCGGCCGGGCGACGCTGTACAAGTACTTCCCGGACGTCGAGGCGATCCTGGCCGCGTGGCATGAGCGCCACATCCGCGCCCACTTGGCCCAGCTCACCGAGATCCGGGACCAGGACGGCACGGCCGCCGAACGTCTCGAGAAGGTGCTGAACGCGTACGCGAAGATCCAGCACGAGCGCGCCCAGCACCACCACGGCACCGAACTGGCGGCGCTGCTGCACCGCGGCGAGCACGTCACGCAGGCCCAGCACCACTTGCACGCGCTGTTCCGCGACCTGATCACCGAAGCGGCGAAAGCCGGAGACGTCCGGGAGGACGTCTCCGGCGACGAGCTGGCGAGCTACTGCCTCCACGCCCTGACCGCGGCCGGCACCCTGCCCTCCCGCGCCGCCGCCGGCCGATTGGCGAGCGTCACCCTGGCCGGACTGCGCCGGCCAGATCCCGGGCCGGTCAGCGGTGGGGCGGGGTGAAGCGCAGAACGTCGATGCCTCCCGAGTACTGGGCCGCGTAGACCAGCCCGTCGTGATAGGCGGGGACGGCGGCTTCGCTGCCCTTCGGGAAGAAGTAGCCGACCTGGACCGGACGCCGCGGGTCGGAGAAGTCGATGAACTTCGTTCCCTGGCCGTAGAAGGTCTGGACGAGGATGTTGCCGTCCCCGACGCCGGGCATCGGGTCGAAGAAGTGCGCGGAGCAGTCGGCGTTGGGCTGCTCCCCCGGGCTGCCGACCGGACCCCAGTCACCGACGACCTTGAGCCGGAAGGGATGCTCCGGCGTCGAGCGCCAAGCTTCGCCGCCGTAGCTGCCCTCGAGCGAGACGATCAGCAGCCGTCCGGCGTCGGCACAGGTGTCGCCGAAGTCCTCGTCGGTGACGAACAGCAGCTCGCCGGGCGCGAATCCGCCGATCGGGCGCAGCGGGTGCCAGGAGTTGTGGTCGAACGTGTACGCGGGATCGTTGGGGCTGATGATCTTCCCACCGGCGTAAGGGATCGGGTCACTGGCGCTCGCGAACCGGATCCGGCCCTGGACCGGGTCGAAGTGCACGCCCGTGGTCCAGTAACCGCGTACGCCGCCGGCGCCGGACGTCCAGGCGACGCCGGCCGCGTCGACGTCGGTGTTGTGCACGTAGTCGGTGACGCCGTCGTTGCGGTGCAGGTCCACCGGCGTCGGGTAGGTGTACGGGTGGCTGGGCCGGCTGACGTCGGTGACCCAGGCGGGCTGCCCCTGCCAGTCCGGCGGCTGGTTTCCCGTTCCGGTGTGCGAAGGCCCGCCGCTCCACAGGTAGTGGCAGCCGTTGATGCACTGGGAGGTGTGGCCGCCCGGTTCCTCGTGGAAGCCGATCAACCGCAGGTGGGCCGGGTCATGGGCATCGACGAGGTCGAGGCCGGAGGTGCCGGTTTGCTTGTTGCCGCCGAAGGCCCGCGGGTCCCGGGTCAGGAAGACGAGCTTGCGCACGGGGTCGACCTGCAGGTGTTCGCCTTCCCAGAAGCCCTTGCTCACGTCGTCGCCGGGCAGCGCCAGCGCCGACGCGGGCAGCTCGCCGATCAGCTTGGGGTGCCGCGGGTCCGTCAGCGACCACGCGCGCAGGCCGAACACCCCGTCGGCGAACAGGACATCCGAGTCGTGCCGTCCGGGGTAGGCGATGAACGCCAGCCCGGCGACGGCCGAGGGGGTGTCCGCGTGCGCCAGCCAGGTCACGTTCTGCGCGTCGACCGGTCCGGTCGGTGGGCCGTCGACGGCGTAGGCGGCGGTGCTGCCGGCGGCCAGGCCCACAGCGGCGAACAGGGAAAGGAACAGGCGAGAACGGCCCATCGGATGTCTCCTCGCTCAGAAGCTGCCGAGCCGGTTCGGTTTGACGATCCACAGGCCGTTGGTGATGTCGCTGGCCAGGATCACGTTGTGGATCTTGTCGACGTACACGCCCCAGACCTCGGACGACGAGCCGTCGCTGTTCGGTGGCGGCACGAACTGGCCGCGCTGGGCGCTGACGCCGTGACCGGTCATCGTCCACCACACGATGCCGTCGGAGTACCAGGAGGAGAAGAACTGGTCGTGTGCGGCGACTTCGGTGTTGTGGTCCGTGAACTCCCCGTCGGTCCGGGTCGAGCGGCTGTCGCTCGTGGAGAAGGTGCCGAGGAACACCGGCTGCTTCGGGTTGCTGTTGTCGTAGACGTGGACTTCGCCCCAGCCGCCGAAGGCGGAGTCGCCGGGGCAGTCGGCCGGCGAGGTGTCTTCGGTGTTGATGATCAGCCATTGCCCGTTGTGGGCCAGGGTCATGGAGTGGTTGTCGCCGTCCTCGTCGGGCGGGGTGATCTTGGTGTCGCTCACCACCGCGGGCGCGGCCGGCTTGCTGATGTCGAGGTGGACGGTGCCCGCGTCCCAGTACGAGACGTACACGGAGTTGCCGCCGTCTTCGAAGCGGGCGCTGTGCGCGAACTGGGCGGCCGTGCAGCCCACGCCCTGGTTGGGGTCGACGTTGAGGGACCAGTCAGCTCGCGTCGTCGGACCGGCCGGGTTGGTGGCGTCGATCAGGTGCAGGGCGGTCGCGCCCTTGCTGTTCCGGTGGTCCACCAGGTTGCGGGCGCAGGCGACGAGCACCTGGCCGTCGGCGCGCTGCACGGCGTCGATCTCGTGGCAGCCGATCGTGCCCTGCGGCAGGTCCCAGTGCCCCAGCAGCGCCGGGTGCGCCGGATCGGTCACGTTGAACAGGCGGACGCCGGGCACGACCTCGGCTTCGTGGCCGCTGCCGAAGCAGGCCTGGATCCCGACCACCGCGAGCGCACCGGTGAACGACGGCGTGTGCACGTCGAGCACGGTGACGTCCTCGGCGCGCGTGTAAGCCGGGTTCGGCAGCTTGCTCACCAGGCGGGGGCGGTTCGGCCGCGAGATGTCGACGACCTGGACGCCGTCGCCGCCCTGGTGCGCCGCCGCGCACCGGCTGCCGATGTAGGCGTAGTTCCCGTGCGCGTAGAGGTCGCCGTAGTCACCGAACCCGTCGAGCCCGGAATGTCCGACGAACGTGAAATTGTCGAGCACCGTGCCCGCCGGCGGCCGGCCGGCGTCCGGTGCCGCACTGGCCGGCACCGCGGAACCCAGGAACACCAAGCCGAAAAGGCCGCTCAAAAGCACCGACCGTGAACGTCTCATCCCGCACCCCCGGCGACGATGGAGATTTTCGTCTGCGACGCGAAGCCGGTCGGATTCTCCTCCACGAAATCACCGATGTCACCAGACGATCGGCTCATGAGAGCGGACAAAGAAACCAAAGTAGACGGGCTGCCGGAACGTCACCCGGGTGGCGGAGCGAGGGCGGCCGGCAGGGTCGCCCGGGATGGGTCGCCGTGCGGTCTTCGCCGGGCCGAGCGTCGGCTGGGTCGCCCTCGCGGTCACCGTCTTCAGCGGACGCCTGCCGCGATGAACAGCGGCATGGCCAAGAACAGCCGGTCCGCCTCGGCGCGGTGCGACTGCTCGGCCAGCCAGGCGTCCGCCTGCTCCCGCTCGACCGCCCCGGCCGCGCACGCGGCGGCGGCGAACCCGGACAGCACGGCCGGCACCAGCCGGTCGGTGAAGACCGCGGTCTTCACCTCGACGGTGACGTCGCCGAAGCCGGCGTCGAGCAGGGACGACCGGAAGCCGCGGGCGGCACGCGGGCTGGGGACGGTGCCGGCGCGGGCGCGCACGATCGTGCGGGTCAGGTCCGGATCGCCGGCGTCGATGACGATGGTGTCCCAGTCCTGGCCGATGAGGACGATCCGGCCGCCCGGCGCGAGGACCCGGCGGGCTTCGGCCAGCGCCGCGGCCGGATCGGCGATCTCGTGGAACACCTTGTCAGCCCGGTAGCCGGCCACGGAACCGTCGTCCAACGGCAGTTCGCCGGCGGTACCGGAGCGGAAGTCGAGCCCGGGCCACCGCTCCCCTGCCGCGGCGAGCATCCGCGGATCCGGATCGATCCCGATCGGGCGGACTCCGCGGCCGGCGAGTTCGGCCACCGCGCGCCCGGCGCCGCACCCGACGTCGGCGACGGACTCACCAGGGGAAAGCCGGAGCAGGTCGTAGGTGTGCGCGCGCAGCTCAGCCGCGCCGGGCAGCGTGTCAGCGGCGTCGAGCAAGCGGATCAGCGACGCGGTGGAGGTGGGTGCGGTGCTGGACATGATCGCCATGCTGCGACTTAATGTCGACATGAAGTCAAGCATGAGCATCGGCGAGATCGCGCAGCGGTTCGGCCTGGCCACGCACGTGCTGCGGCACTGGGAGTCGATGGGCCTGCTGAAGCCGGCGCGCGTCACGGCGTCCCGCCGCCGCTACGGTCCCGCGGACCTCTACCGCGTCGCGGCGATCCTGCGTGCGAAGGAAGCCGGGTTCGGCCTGGAGGACATCCGGGAGATGTTCGCCGCGCAGAACCCCGCAGCCCGGACCGCTATCCTGCGCCGCCACCGAGCCGAACTGGCGGCCCGGATCGCGGCGGCGCAGGCGTCGTTGGCGCTCCTCGACGGCGCGCTCGAATGCGACCACGAGGACATCGCCACGTGCCCGCACTTCCAGGGGGCGATCGACGCCCTGATCAGTCCCGGTCACGTGTCCGCCTGAACCGGCTCCGCGTTCAGGCGGAGCGCTTGGCTCTGTAGAGCAGCCACCACTCGTCGGCGGTCTCGCCGCTCCCGACGAGGCCGGGCCCGCGCGGACTGTGCTGGCTTATCCGGTGGCGATCGCGGTGAGGGTGTTCATGCGCGCGGCGCGGTAGGCGGGCAGGATCGCCGCACCCAGGCCGATGACCACGGCGCCGGCCAGCACCGCGACGATGGTGCTCCACGGCACGGTCAGCGCGGTGATTCCTTGGGACGTCAGGGCTTTCTGCCCGGCGACGCCCCAGGCGAGGCCGAGCGCGACACCGAGCAGCGCGCCGTGGACGGCGATGAGGACGGATTCGAGCCGGATGAGGCGGCGGATCTGGCGGCGGCTGGTGCCGACGGCGCGCAGCAGTCCGATCTCTCGGGTGCGTTCGATCACCGACAGGGTGAGGGTGTTGATCACGCCGAGGATCGCGATGAGGATGGCCAGGGCGAGCAGGCCGTAGAGCAGGGTGAGGATCGTGGTGACCTGCCCGGTGACCTGGTTGCGGTAGTCGGTCTGGTTCTGCACCCGGATCTGGGGGTTCCCGGCCAGGGTGCGGTCGAGCGCGGCAGCGACGGTGGTCTTGTCGGCACCGGGTGCGGTGGTGACGTAGAGGGTGACGTCGGCGGCGGCCGGGGCGTAACGGGCCAGAGTGTCGAGGGAGACCTCGAAGGTGCCGCCGTCTTTGCCGCCGCCCGCGGGGGTTTTGCTGATCGCGGTGACGGTCAAGGTCGCGGTGGCGCCACCGAGGAGAGTCAGCGGGACCGGGGAGCCGAGGTGGAGGTTGTTGGTGGCGGCGGTGGTCTGGTCGACCATCAGCCCGCCGCGGGCGAGGTCCGTGGTGGAGCCGGCGACGTACTGGGTTTTGACGGCCTGGTCGATGGTGGCGGTGTCGACGCCGGCGAGGGCGATCTGGAATCCGTTGTAGTGGGCCAGCGCGTAGCGCTGCCGGGTCACGGTCTGCACGCCGGGCACGGCACGGACTTTCGCGGTGACGTCGGAGCTGATCGGCTGGGCGCCGCCGGCGGAGACGACGAAGTCGGCGCCGAACGTGCTGTCCACCTCGCGGGTGATGGAGGTGTTGAGCGAGGCGGCGAGCACGGCGGCGGCGCTGACCATGGACAGGCCGATCATCAGCGCGGCGGCGGTGGCTCCGGTGCGGCGCGGGTTGCGGATGGCGTTGCGCTGGCTGAGTTTCCCGACCGTGCCGAACACCAGCGGGAACACCACGCCGAGGCCGTTGACGACGACGCGGGCGATGAGCGGCCCGAGCACGATCGCCGCGAGCAGGCTGGTGATCACTCCGCCGCCGAGCAGGATGGCGGCGGTGGTGAGGTCGTCGGACACGGCGGTGGTCCCGGCCAGCGCGGCGGCGCCGGCGACCAGCAGCGGCAGGCCGAGCAGGGCCCGGCGGCCCAGCGACGGCGAGGCCGGGGCAGCGGCCTCGCGCAGTGCCTCCATGGGGGCTACGCGGGCGCCGCGGCGGGCGGGCAGCCAGGCGGCCAGCACGGTGACCAGCACGCCGACCGCGTACGCGGCGATCGGGACGGGCGCGCTGATGACCAGTGGGGTGCCGGACAGGTCCACCCCGGCGCGTCCGACGAAAGACTTCAGCAGGGCGGCGAGGCCGACACCGGCGGCGAGCCCGACGGTCGAGCCGACGACACCGAGCAGCAGCGCTTCGAGCAGGACCGCCCGCAGGACTTGGCCGCGCCTGGCGCCCAGGGCGCGCAGCAGCCCGAGTTCGCGGGTGCGCTGCGCGACGAGCATGGAGAAGGTGTTGAGGATGAGGAAGATTCCGACCAGCACGGCGATCCCGGCGAATCCGAGCAGCGCGTAGGTCACGACGTCCAGGAACGACCCGATCTGCGCGGCAGCGGAAGCGGCCTGTTCTTCCTTGGTGTTGACCGTGAATCCGGTGCCGAGCGCCGTCCGGGCTTCGTGCTGCACCGTGGCGTCGCCGGCGCCGGGCGCCACGTCGACGATGATCGCGGTGAACGTGTCTTTTTGGCCCAGGAACACGTTCTGGGCGGTGGCGGTGTCGAACAGGGCGAGTCCGACGCCGGGGTTGGCCGCGGTGAACCGGGCGAGACCGACCACGGTCGCCGACGTCGCGCCCGACGGGGTGATCACCCGCAGCGGGTCACCGAGCCGGACGGCGCGACGCTGGGCGCCGGCCTGGTCGATGACGATCTCACCCGCCTTCGCCGGCGGCCGGCCCTGCACCATCGTGACCGACGGGTGGGCGGTGGGGACCCAGTTCTGGCCGAGGGTGGGCGCGCCGCTCGTCGGGCCGACCGGCTGGCCGGTCTTGTCCACAAGAGTCAAGTTCTGCACGCTGACCTGGCCGTGCGCTGCCTGCACACCGGGCAACCCGGCCACTCTGTCCACTGTGGACGCGGGCAGGGTGGGCGTGGCGCCGGCCAGGCCCTGGTCCTCGACCTCCGGGGTGAACGCCTGCTGGGGCGAGACGGTCACGTCGGCGGCGGTGGAGGTGAACAGGCCGGTCACGGCCGAGTTGATGGTGTCGGAGAAGACGAGGGTGCCGGTGACGAAGGTGACGCCGAGCACCACCGCGAGCCCGGCGAGGGCGAGGCGTCCTTTGTGGGCGAGGAAACTGCGCAGGCTTGTCTTCAGCATGATCGGCCTCAGCTCCGCCGGCCGGCGGTGTCGAAGCGGGTCATCCGCTTCAGCACCGCATCGGCGGTCGGGTCACTGATCTCGTCGACCACGCGGCCGTCGGCGAGAAACAGCACCCGGTGGGCGTGGGCAGCGGCGACCGGGTCGTGGGTGACCATCACGATCGTCTGCCCCAGCTCGTCCACGCTGCGCCGCAGGAACTCCAGCACCTGCGCGCCCGCGCGGGAGTCCAGGTTGCCGGTCGGCTCGTCGGCGAAGATGATCTCCGGGCGTCCGGCGAGGGCGCGAGCGCAGGCGACGCGCTGCTGCTGGCCGCCGGACAGCTCGGCCGGGCGGTGCGCGAGGCGGTCGGCCAGTCCGACGGTGTCGATCACGTGATCCAGCCACGTCTTGTCCGGGGTGCGGCCGGCGAGGTTCATCGGCAGGGTGATGTTCTCCAGCGCGGTCAGCGTGGGCAGCAGGTTGAACGCCTGGAAGATGAACCCGATCTTGTCCCGCCGCAACCGGGTCAGGCGCTTGTCGGACAGCCGGGTGATCTCGGTGTCCCCGATCCAGACCTCTCCGGCCGTGGTGGTGTCGAGGCCGGCGACGCAGTGCATCAGGGTGGACTTGCCCGAACCCGACGGCCCCATGATCGCGGTGAACCGGCCCCGGTCGAACGCGACGTCCACGGCGTCCAGGGCGGTCACGCGGGTTTCGCCGGAGCCGTAGACCTTGACCAGCCCGGTCGCGCGGGCAGCCGTGGCCGAGCCGATCTCGCCGTCCGCGGACGTTTCCGCTGTCGCTGTACTCACGCACATCCTCCTGGAACGCCGGTGGGGACACCTTGATCTACTACAGATTCAGTAGTAGCAAACTCTACTACTCATCGTGTAGTAGAAGGCGGCCGGGTGTCCCGGAGCCGTGCGTGAGCCGTGCGGTAGCTAGTCGTGCTGCTGGGAGATGTCGGCGTGGGCGAACAGCTCCCGGCCGCGCTCGGAGACCAGCGCACTGCCGCCGGCCAGAACCAGCAGCAGCACGGCGAGCAGCACCACGTGGCGCAGACGCCGTTCGGGCGCGGGTTCCAGCAGGGCGGCGACCCGGTCGGGCACGTTCCCGCCGACCGCCGAGGGCGTGGGTGCGGGTGCGGGCGGGAATCGCCGGCGGAGCAGGGCAGCCCGGCCGACCGCGCGGGCCACCAGCCTCCGGTCGGCGACCTCCGCGGCGGCGTCTTCGTCGGCCCAGCGCTCCACGGCATGGGCCACCGTCCGCGCGGTCGGGGTGAGGAGCGGGTTCGCGGCGGCGGCGAGATCCGCCGCCAGGATCCACCAGGCGTGCCGGTGGATCACGTGGGAGCGTTCGTGAGCCAGCACCACCTGCCGCTGCCGGCGGTCCAGCGCACGGAGCAGCCCGGTGGTGACCACGATCCGGGCGCGCCAGCCGGCGGTGGCGAACGCATCGGGCCGGTCGTCGTCGAGGACGATCAGCGTGCCGCCGCGGTGATCCCGGCAGGCCGCCTGAACCCGGGTGAACGCCACCACCCGGCGCACGAGCAGGACGATCGCCCGGCCGGCCGCGTACAGCACGAGCAGCCCGCAGACCACCGCGATCACCGCGGGCACCGGGTCGGCGTCCCGGACCACCTGCGCGGACCACCGGCCCGCCTCGGCGATCTGCGGGACCTGCCCGATCAGCGTGAACGCCGCGATACCCAGCACCGCTCCCGTCGCCATCGCCACGGCCACCGCGGCCGGAACCAGCACGCGGGTGGCCATGGCGGGCGGAAGCCGCCGGCCCAGCGGCGGTCCCAGGACAGCGACCAGCACCGCCACCGCCAGCACGAGCACGCCCGCGCCGATCACCGCTCGTCCTCTCTTTCCGCGCGGTGCAGCAGCGAGGCCAGCAGCTGCTCGTCCTCGTCGGTCAGCTCGCCCATGAACCGGGTCAGCACTCCCGCCCGATCGCCCTCGCTGTCGAGCAGCTGCCGCATCCGGTGCGCGGTCACCGCGGTCGGATCGGCGACCTGGTAGGCGTAGGCACGACCGGCCCGTTGCCGGGTCAGGGCCCCTTTGTCGTACAGCCGGGCCAGCACGGTCATCACCGTCGTGTAGGCCAGGTTCGCACCCATCTCGGCGCGCACCTCGGCCGGAGTCAACGGCCTTGCGGCGGCGGCCAGCGCCCTCAGCACGTCCTGCTCCAGGCTGCCCGGTGTCTTGCGATGCCCTGCCACGAGGCCGCCCCTCTTCCCTCGACTACTACATGAACGGTAGTACATCGCGGTCAAGGGACGGTCATGCGCGCGCCCCGTTTCCCGCGGTCCGCGCGCCGAGCACGGCCAGAGCAGCGACGACGAGCAGCGCGGCCAGGCCGAGGAACCCGGTGCCGAGGGTGGCCGCGGTGGCGATCGCGCCGACCAGCAGCGGGCCGCCGGCGTCGCCGAGTTCCCGGCCGACCTCGGCGGCGCCCATGGTCTGCCCGAGCCGTTCTTGCGGGGTGACGGCGGCGAGGTGGGCGAACCCGAGCGGCGTCGCCAGCCCCACCCCCGCTCCGATCGCCACCGCTGCCACGAGCACCCCGGCGGCCCCGGGAACCACGGCGGCCAGCGCCATCCCGGCGGCGGCGAGGGCAAGCCCGCCGGCCATGCCGATCCCGTCGCGCAGCCGTCCGGCGTCGCGGGCTCGTCCGGACCACGGCTGCACCAGCGCCGAGCAGAGCGCCAGCAGCGAAACGGCCGCGCCGGTCACCAGCGGGGTCAGGCCGGCGGCGGCGCCCGTCACCGGCAGGAAGCCCACCCCGACCGCCAGCGCCGCGGTCGTGGCGGCGAGCGTCGCGGTCGGGCGCAGGAAGGCCGGCGCGGTCAGGCGGCGGGCCAGATCCAGCACGGTCTGGCGCGTGCGCGGCAGCGGGGGCGCCGCGGGTACGACCACCGCGGCCCAGCCGGTGACCGCCAGCGCGAGCACGGCGAGGGTGCCGAACAACAGCGGGAATCCGCCGAGGGTGATCAGGATGCCGCCAAGCAGCGGGCCGGCCGTGTAGCCGACGCTCTTCCACGCACCGTAGCCGCCGAAGGCGCGTCCCTGCCGTTTCGCCGGGGACAACCGGGCGACGAGCACGCCGGCGGCCGGGGAGAACGCCGCCGCGGCCGCGCCCTGGCCCAGCCGGGCCAGTCCCACCGCGGCCGGGTTCCCGGCGAGGACGAACGCGGCGGACGCGACGGTGAACGCGAGCAGCCCGCCCAGCAGCACCGGCCGGGGCCCGATCCGGTCGGCCAGCGACCCGAAGACCGGTTTCAGGATCACCTCGGCGCCGTCGTACACCGCGAGCAGCAGGCCGAGGGTGAGCAGCGAGGCGTGTTCGCCGTGGGTGTACGCGCCGAGGCTGGCGGCGATGCTGTGCGCGCCGAACGCCGTCACGAACCCCGCCGCGTACAACGGCCGCAGCGCGGCGGCCGATCCGGCCGTGGTGTGCTCGGAAGACTCGGTGCTCACCCGCGCGGTTCCTCTCCGGTACGCCGGCGCCGCAGCAGGTGCCGGACGATCAGCGCGGCCAGCCCCACCGCGATCGCGATCAGGACGTAGAGCTGGTAGCGGTGGATCTGCTCGTAGATGACTGTGATGTGGGTGCCGGCGAGATCGCCCAGCGCGGCCCAGACACCGACCCACAGCGCGGCCCCGATCGCGTTGAACGCGAGGAACCGCCGCCACGGCATCCCGGTGACACCGGCGATGATCCCGTTGGCCTGCCGCAGTCCCTCGACAAACCGGGCGACCACGACGATCTTCCCGCCGTGGCGGGTGAAGAACCGCTCTGCCGTGTCGAGGCGTCGTTCGGTCAGGAAGACGTAGCGGCCGAACCGCAGCACCAGCCGGCGGCCACCGAACCGGCCGATCGCGTACCCGATGTTGTCGCCGGCGATCGCCGCGGCGATCGCGACCAGGACGACGGCTGCGATGTCGAGGTGGCCCGCGCCGGCGTAGACCGCGGCGGCGATCAGCACCGTCTCACCGGGTGCCGGGACACCGAAGTCCTCCAGCACGATGAGCCCGGCGACCGCCAGGTAACCGTAGTGGTCCAGCAGCGGCGCCAGGCTTCCCAGCACCCCCGGCAGCTCCGGTGTGGCGGTCATGTCAGCCCGACACCGGGACGACCGGACGTGGTGCGCTGGTCAGCACCGGCCGCAGCGGGGTGCGCTCGACCCGTTCGACCAGCCACACCAGCACGCGGCGGACCAGCCAGAACCCGGCCAGGCTGACCGCGGCACCCACCACGAGCCCGGCTACCACGTCCTGGGGGTAGTGCGCGGCGATGTACACGCGCGAGAAGGCCATCACCGCCGCGGCGAGAGCCGCGAGCACACCGAGTCGCCGATCGACCAGGAACAGCCCGGCGGCGACCGCGCCGGCCATCACCGCGTGATCGCTCGGGAACGACGGATCAAGGCTGCGCTGCGCGAGAACGACGATGTTCGGCAGCGTCGTGTACGGACGGGGTTCTCCCACGAGCGCGGAGAGCGGCTGGTTGACGCCCAGTGCGAGCAGCATGCCCAGCGGCGCCCACAGTGCCGCCGCCACCCGGACCGGGTTCGCTTGACGGCGCGCCGACCACCACCCGGCCAGCAGCAAGGCGGCGAACAACACCAGACCGTACGTGGCGTAGGTGGAGACGATCGTGTGCAGCCACGGGGTCGTCCGCACGAAATCGTTGATCAAGAGGAACAGCTGGGTATCGGCGTTCATGTCGACTCTCGGCTCACATCTGGTGCAGGGCTTGGAAAACCAGCTCGGTGTACTCGGCGAGCCGGTCGGCGCAGTGTTTGAGCTGAACCTCGGCCTCGGCCGCCGACGGAGCGCCGAACACGTCGCGGACCTTCAGCTCCCGATGCCAGCGGCGCAGCCGCTCCAGGCTCTGCTCCTCCTCTTCCAGTTCGGCCATGGTGAACTTCTCGACGCGGATCTCCTTGTCGATCTCGGCGTCGAACTTGCCGCAATCGGCCAGGAACTCACGCCATTCGTCCTCGCGATCGGCGGTGAACAGCTCCTCCAGCCGCGCGCCGTCGCGGTCGCTGCGCCCGGCCGCGTCGAGCACCACCACCTCACCGTCGCCGCGCTCGGCGAGGGCGACCACCCGGTGCAGGCCCTCGGCGAACCCGGGCACGTCCGGCACCGTCCAGGTGCCCTGGCCGAGCGACAGAGCCCCGATCCGGCGCAGCTCCCGCCACACCGCGACCCGATGCCGCGACGGCGCCGCCGGCACCCGCACCACCAGCACCTGCCACTTGCCCGATCTCTCCGCCACGAGCGTCAGTGTATCACCTGTTACATTCCACCTTGTGCGAACGAAAGGGAGTGAGATGGGAACCCGTCCCCTGTCGCGGCGGACACTGCTCGGCGCCGCCGCCGGATCGACGGCTTTGCTGGCCGGCGGCTGCGGTAACGCTCAGCAGGTCCAGCCCGCCGCGCTACCGCCCGCACCGGCGAGCGGCGCCCTGATCATGATCATCAGGCACGCCGAGAAGCCGGCGGGCTCAGGCGCACCACGAGGCATCGACGCCGAAGGCAACGCCGACCCGCATTCCCTGACGATCGGCGGCGGGACCCGCGCGGGCGCACTGGTGGAACTGTTCGCCCCCGGCGCCGGGAGCGTCCGCCGCGGCCTCGCCCGTCCCACGGCGATCTACGCCGCCGGCGGCACCGGCGGGGAAGGCCAGCGCCCCCGCGAAACCGTCAGCCCCCTGGCGGCGCGGCTCGGCCTCCCGGTCACCACCACCTTCGCCAAAGGAGGCGAGGCCGCGTTGGCGGCGGAAGTCACCCGCCGCGGCGGCGTCACCTTGATCAGCTGGCAACACGAAGAAATCCCCGCGCTGGCCGCGGCGGTCGGGACGATCGATCCCGCGCCGCCCAAGAGCTGGCCGGACAACAGATTCGACGTCGTGTGGGTCCTGGCGCCAACCGGGGCGGGCTGGTCTTTCGCCCAAGTCCCCCAGCTGCTCCTTGCGGGCGACAGCGCGGATCCGATCGGCTGAACAAGACGCTCATAATCCGGCCGGACTTCGAGGGCTGCTCGGCGAACCGATCAGCGTCGCGTTTCCGGCGGCACGGCACCAGGCCGCAGCAGCCGCTCGCCGGCTGCGCCTTGCGCGGATCGATCCGGGCCGAGCACGCGACCAGTGTGTCGTCACCGACTGGCGATTCGTCCATCAGGGCATGCCCGACGAGGCGATCGCCGACACCGGCGGAGGAGGTCCTCCGGCACGTCGACCGCACGACTGCGCAGGTACTCACCAAGACCCTTGGCCTGCGGATCCGGACGGACCGACGCCGCGACGCCCGCGCCGAGGAGCCCGACCACCACGAAGTTGAGCGCGCGCAGGTTCGGCAGTTCGAAGCGCCGGACTTCGAGCGCGGCCGCTTCGGGCAGCAGCGCCCGGAATCGGTCTTCGTCCAGGTGGTGCCGGAGCCAGTCGTACTCCTCGTCGGTCCGGGTCCAGAGCCCGATGTTCGCGTTGCCGCCCTTGTCGCCGGACCGGGCGCCGGCCACCTCGCCCAACGGCACCCTGCGGGTCGGGCCGTCGTACACCCGGGGTTCGGCCGCGACGGAGTGCGTCACGATCGGCACCGGCCCGGACGGCGGGTGCGGGATCACCCGCCGGGTGCCGTCGGGCAGGGTCACGCGGTGCTCGACCTCGGTGGCCGGAACCAGCGTCGGCCAGTAGACGCCGAATCCACTCTCTGCGGACGGCGGGGTCGTCGTGTGGAACCCCGGGTAGCCGCCGAGCGCCAGCTCCATCGTCGTGTTCGAGAAGCGCCGGCCCACCTTCGCCTTGTCCGGGTCTTTGACCGTGACCCGCAGGTGGGCGGTGGCTTCGGCGTTCACGGGCGCGTCCGGGTGGTCGAACCGCAACAGCGTCACGTCGACCTCGGCGAACTGCTCCCTGCCGCCCAGCAGCTCGAACAGTTGCTGCTCGGCCCACGCGGCCTTCTCCTCGATCCGCGTGCCGGTGAGCACCAGCGTCATCGTGTTCCGGTAGCCGCCGTCGTGGTTGAGGGCCACCTTCAGCCGGTCGCCGGGCGCGCTGCCGCGGGTGCCGCTGATCCGCACGCGGTCGGGCCCGATCTGGTCGAGCCGCACGGTGTCGAAGTGCGCGACCGCGTCGGGTCCGGCGTAGGCCGGTTCGGCGATCTCGTACAGCAGCTGCGCGGTGACCGTGCCGACCGAGACCAGGCCGCCGCTGTCGTCGTGCTTGGTGATCACGCTCGAGCCGTCGGCCTCGACCTCGGCGATCGGGAAGCCCGGGTAGCGGCGGTCGGTGATCTCTTCGAAGAAGGCGTAGTTCCCGCCGGTGGCCTGCGGGCCGCACTCGATCACGTGCCCCGCGGCCATCGCGCCCGCGATCGCGTCGAAGTCCGTGGACGCCCAGCCGTGCCACCAGGCCGCCGGGCCGACCACCAGCGACGCGTCAGTGACGCGGCCGGTGACGACGACGTCGGCCTCGGCCGCCAGCGCTTCGGCGATGCCCCAGCCACCTAGGTAGGCGTTGGCCGTCACCGGGGCCACCCCGGCCTCGGCGAGCTTGCGCCCGGTGTCGAGGTGGGCCAGGTCGTGTCCGGCCGCCCGCAGCTCCCCGAGCCGGTCGACGAGGTCGTCGCCGTCCACGTGGGCGATCTTCGGGTGCAGGCCCAGCCGTTCGGCGAGCGCGCCGATCTCGGCGGCCAGCCCCGGCGGGTTCAGGCCGCCGGCGTTGGAGACGATCCGGATGCCGCGGTCCAGGCAGGTGCCGAGAACCTCCTCGAGCTGGCCGAGGAACGTCTTGGCGTAGCCCGCGGACGGGTCCTTCCGCCGGGCTTTCCAGAGGATCAGCATGGTCAGCTCGGCGAGGTAGTCGCCGGTAAGGACGTCGATCGGGCCGCCCGCGACCATCTCCCTCGCCGCGGCGAAGCGGTCGCCGTAGAACCCGGAGCAGTTCGCGATCCGGACCGGGCGGCTCATGCGTGGCTCCGTTCGCGGCCGGGCCCGGGCGCTCCGGCGAAGGCCTGCGCGATCCCGATCCACTCGTGGGCCACCGGTCCGGTCACGACGAGCCCGGTGTCGTCGACGTGGCGGCGCTGGGTGACCGCCAGGCAGAAGTCGAGCGCGGTGCCTTCGACGCGGTCGGCGGCGTCCGCGTCACCCCAGGTCCACAGTGGACCGGACGGGGCGCGCAGCTCCACGCGGATCGGCGTCGTCGGCACCGCACGGCCGTTGAGCCGGAAGCTGAACGCGGTCGTCGAGACGCCGAGGTGGGCGACGTGCCGCAACCGGTCGGTGGGTGTGCGCCGCACGCCGAGGGCGTCGGCGATGTCCTGGCCGTGCGCCCAGGTTTCCATGATCCGCGCGGTGACCGAAGAGGCCACGCTCATGTCGGGGCCGTACCACGGCAGGCGGGCCCGCGGGTCGCGCCCGCGGAACGCCGTGACGAACGCGGCACGGGCCCGCGTGAACCACGCCCGGGCCTCGTCCGCGGTCAGCCCCGCGTGCTGCGCGGCGACGCGGTCGGGGAAGTCCGTGCCGCCGGCCATCAGCGCCGACGCCGCCTGCCCGAAACCCTCGGGGTCGACGGCGGCTCGCGTCGCGGCTTCGTCGAAGAACGCGAGATGCGTGACCTGGTCCCGGATGGTCCACCCGGCCGCGGGCGTCGGCCGGGCGATCCCGCCGTCGTCCAGCGAGCCGATCATCGCTTCGACGTCGGCGGCTTCCGCCAGCAGGTCGTCGAGGAGCGCGTCCAGGGAGACGGCCATGTCAGCGTCCTTCCCACACGGGCCGGCGCTTCTCGCGAAACGCCGCCGGGCCTTCCTGCGCGTCCCTCGAGCGGTACACCGGGGCCCAGATCTCCTCGGCGCGCTCGTAGACGTCGGCGCGGGACAGATAAGCGGTCCGCTTGGCCGCGCGTACCGAGAGCGGCGCGTTGGCCGCGATCCGCTCGGCGAGCGCCTGCGTCCGGGACCGCAGCTCGGCCGCCGGGACGACGTCGTTGACCAGCCCGACCTCCCGCGCCCGGTGCGCGTCGACCGGGTCGCCGGTCAGCAGGATCTCCATGGCGATCCGCGGTGGCACCAGCCAGGACAGCGGGGCCGCCCACGGCGCGCCCCGGCCCACCTTCACCTCGGTCACCGCGAACCGCGCGTGTTCGGCCGCGACGACGAGGTCGCACTGCTGGGCCAGCAGGAACCCACCGGCGTAGGCGACGCCGTTGACGGCGGCGATCGTGGGCTTCGGCACGTCGATGTTCCGGCCGAACTGCGGCAGGAAGTCCGGCGGCGGTACTTCGAGGGCCGTCTCGGCCATCTCCTTGAGGTCACCGCCGGCGCAGAACGCCTTGTCGCCGGCCCCGGTCAGCACGAGCACCGCGGCCGACTCGTCGGCGACGAACCGCCGGGTGCCCGCCCACAGGCCGTCCCGGACCTCTTTGGACAGTGCGTTGCGCGCTTCGGGACGGTCGATCGTCAGCCAGGCGACCCCGTTGCGGACCTCGTAGGAAATCACTCCTCCACCACCGCCAGCACCTGGCCGGTGTCGACCTGGTCGCCTTGGCGCACCCGCAGTTCGGCGACCGAGCCGTCGATCGGCGCGGTGACGGTGTGCTCCATCTTCATCGCCTCCAGGACCACCAGCGCCTGCCCGGCCACGACGCGGTCCCCGGCGTCGACGAGGACCCGCACCACGGCGCCGGGCATCGCGGCGAGCAGCGACCCGGCGGCCGCGGCGGCGTCCGGGTCGGCGAAGCGCGGGACTTCGGCCAGCGCCGCCGACCCGTCCGGTCCGTCCACATAGGACGTTCCGGCGCGGGTGTGCACCCGGTAAGCGCGGTGGACGCCGTCGATCTCCAGCTCGACGAGGTCGGGATCGGCGGAGATCAGCCGCACCGACTCGCCGAGCGGCATGCCGTCGACCGTGAGCCGGAGACCGGTCCGGCGGACCGAGTAGGCGACGTCCAGGGTTTCGCCGCCGCTGAGGTAGGCGACCCGTTGCGGGACCCCGCCGACGTTGCGCCAGCCGGAGGGCATCTCGGGCACCACCCGCGCGTCCCGGCGGTGGCGGGCCTGCCGGGCCAGCGCCGCCGCGGCCGCCTGCCGGGCGCCGCCACCTTCGGACGCGCCGAGGGCGACGGGGTCGTGCCGGGTCAGGTATCCCGTGTCCGTGTGGCCGGCCAGGAACTCCGGCTCGCCCAGAATGCCGACGAGGAGGTCCCGGTTCGTGGTCACGCCGTGGAGTTCGGCGTGCCGCAACGCGCGGGCCAGGGTTCGGGCGGCTTCGCGGCGGGTGCGGCCGTGGGCGATCACCTTGGCGAGCATCGGGTCGTAGTGCGGGCCGACCACCGAGCCGTCGACGACCCCGGAGTCGACCCGGACGCCGCGCGGCCCGGGTACGCGGAACCGGTGCAGCGTCCCGGTGGCGGGCAGGAAGCCGGCCGGGACGTCCTCGGCGTAGAGCCGGACCTCGATGGCGTGCCCGTCGATCCGCGCCCCGGTGACCTCGGGTGGCAGCGGCTCCCCCTCGGCGACGCGCAGCTGCAGTTCGACCAGGTCCAGGCCGGTGACCAGCTCGGTCACCGGGTGCTCGACCTGCAGGCGCGTGTTGACCTCCAGGAAGAAGAACCGGCCGTCCGCGTCCAGGACGAACTCGACGGTGCCGGCACCGGTGTAGCCGATCGCCTTCCCGGCGGCGACGGCCGCGGCGCCGAGCTCGGCGCGCAGGGCGTCGTCGACCGCCGGGGACGGGCATTCCTCGACGATCTTCTGGTAGCGGCGCTGGATCGAGCACTCGCGCTCGAACAGGTGCACCACTTCCCCGTGCGTGTCCCCGAGGATCTGGACCTCGACGTGCCGCGGGTCGACGACGAACCGTTCGAGGAACACCGTTCCGTCACCGAACGCCGACGCGGCTTCGCGGCGGGCACCCTCGACGGCCTCGGCGAGCGCGGCGGAGTCGTGGACGACGCGCATGCCCCGGCCGCCGCCGCCGAACGCGGCCTTCACGAGCACCGGGAAGCCGATGGACGCGGCCACCGCGGCGAGGTCGGTGTCGTCGGTGACGGTCGCCCCCGGCAGGACCGGGACCCCGGCGGCGTCCATCAGGGCCTTGGCTTCGATCTTCGACCCCATCGAGGCGATGGCCTCCGGAGGAGGGCCGACGAACGTCAGCCCGGCCGCGGCGCAGTCGCGGGCGAACCCCGCGTTCTCCGACAGGAACCCGTACCCGGGGTGGACCGCCTCGGCGCCGGTGGCCCGCGCTGCGGCGATGACGAGATCGCCGCGGAGGTACGTCTCGGCCGGGGATGAACCGGGGAGCCGGACGGCCTCGTCGGCGAGCCGGGCGAAGGGCGCTCCCGCGTCCGGGTCGGAGTACACGGCGACGGTGGCGATGCCGAGGTCGTGCGCGGTGCGCATGACCCGCGCGGCGATCTCCCCGCGGTTGGCGACCAGCAGTTTCGTGATCATCGGCCTCACATCCGGAAGACGCCGAAGCCACGCCGGCCCTCGACGCGGTTGGAGTGGACGGCGGACAGCGACATCCCCAGCACGTCGCGGGTGTCGCGGGGGTCGACGATGCCGTCGTCGTAGAGCCGCGCGGTGACGGCGAAGGCGTGCGACTCGCTTTCGATCTGGCTCTCGATCGCCGCCGTGCGCTTCCGGTCGGCTTCTTCGTCGAACTCACGGCCCTGCGAGGCCGCCGAAGCGCGCCCGACGATCGACATCACCCCGGCGAGCTGGGCCGCGCCCATCACCGCGAGCTTCGCGCCGGGCCACGCGAACATCAGCCGCGGGTCGTAGGCCCGGCCGGACATGCCGTAGTTGCCCGCGCCGAACGAAGACGCCATGTTGACCGTCAGGTGCGGCACCGTGCTGTTGGTGACGGCGTTGATCATCTTGGCGCCGTCCTTGATGATCCCGCCCTGCTCGTACCGCGTGCCGACCATGTAGCCGGTCGTGTTCTGCAGGAACACCAGCGGCACGTCGGTCTGGTTGGCGAGCAGGATGAACTCGCTGGCCTTCTTCGCCTCCTCGCTGAACAGCACGCCGCGGTGGTTGGCGAGCACGCCGACCGGATACCCGTGGATGCTCGCCCAGCCGGTGACCAGCGAGGTGCCGTAGAGCGGCTTGTACTCGTCGAAGTCGGAGCCGTCGACGGTACGGGCGAGGATCTCGCGCGGGTCGAAGGGCACCTTGGTGTCCGGCGGCACGATGCCGAGGATCTCCTCGGGGTCGTAGCGCGGCGGCTCGGGATTCCGGCGGGGAGCCGGGCCGAGCTTGCGCCAGTTGATCCGGGAGATGACCCGCCGGCCCAGCCGGATCGCGTCGAGCTCGTCCACCGCGAAGTAGTCCGAGAGGCCCGAGACGCGGGAATGCATCTCCGCGCCGCCGAGGGACTCGTCGTCGGCTTCCTCCCCGGTGGCCATCTTTACCAGGGGCGGACCGCCGAGGAACACCTTGGCTTGGCGGTCGACGAGCACCGCGTAGTCGCACATGCCGGGCACGTACGCGCCGCCCGCCGTCGAGTTGCCGAACACGATCGCCAGCGTCGGGACGCCCATCGAGGACAGCTCGGTCAGCTCGTGGAAGATCCGCCCGGCGGGCACGAACAGGTCGGCCTGCGTGGGCAGGTCGGCGCCGCCGGACTCGACGAGGTTGATCACCGGGAGCCGGTTGACGCGCGCGATCTCCAACGCGCGCAACGTCTTCCGCAGTGAGTACGGGTTCATCGCCCCGCCGCGGACGGTCGGGTCGTGGCCGATGACCACACACTCCACATCGGACACCACGCCGATGCCGGTGAGCACCGAGGCGCCGACCGTGAAGTCGGTGCCCCACGCGGCGAGCGCGGAGAGCTCGAGGAACGGGCTGTCCGGGTCGAGCAGCAGCTCGAGCCGTTCGCGGACCGGGAGCTTCCCGCGGTCGCGGTGCCGCTGGACGTAACGCTCGCCCCCACCTCCGATGGCCAGCTCCAGCTGCTCCTCCAGCCGGTCCAGGGCTTCCAGCTGCGCTTTGCGGTTGCTCGCGTAGCTCTCGGCGGAGACGTCGAGCAGGGACTTGAGGACGGTCATGCGGTTCCCCCGTAGTGCCCGGCGTGCCGCTCCCGGACCAGGTTCTTCTGGATCTTCCCCGTCGAAGTGCGCGGCAGCTCGTCGGCGACGATCACGGCCTTGGGGACCTTGTAGCCGTCGAGCCGGTCCTTCAGCCGCAGCCGCAGGTCGTCGGCGTCGATCCGCTCCCCCGGCTTCGGCACGACCACCGCCGTGATGGCCTCGGTCCACCGTTCGTGGGGCAGTCCGACCACGACGACCTCGGCGACGTTCGGCTCGGCGTCGTAGACCGCGCGCTCGACCTCGATCGAGGCGACGTTCTCACCGCCGGTCTTGATGACGTCCTTGTACCGGTCGGCGAACCACAGCACCCCGTCCGGCCCGAACCACCCGACGTCACCGGAGTGGAACCAGCCGTGCCGGAAGGCCTCCGCCGTCGCCTCGGGGTTGCGCAGGTACTCCTGCATGGTCGACGGCGCCCGGTAGACGATCTCGCCCTGCTCGCCGCGCGGCAGCAGGCTCCCGTCCGGGTCCATGATCCCGACCTGGACGCCGGTCAGCGGCGTGCCGACCGCGCCGACGTGCGAAAGCTGGTGCTCGGGCCGGAACAACGTCGTGATCGGGCTCATCTCGGTCTGGCCGAACAACAGCGCGAAGTCGCAGCGGAAGCCGTCGAGGCACGCTTTGATCTGCGCTTCGGGCATCGGAGCCATCGCGTAGACCGCGCGCCGCAACGAGGAGAGGTCGCGGCCGGCGAAGGACGGGTGCTCGAGGGCCGCGCGGTACATCATCGGCAGGCCGAAGACCTGGGTGATCCGCTCGCGTTCGATCGTGGCCAGGAACCGCTCCGGATCGAACCCGCGGTGGACGAAGATCGTCGCACCGACGACGACCGCGGGCGTGCAGAAAGCGTTCAGCTGCGCGGTGTGGAACATCGGCATCATCGCGATGAACCGGTCCGCGGCGGACCAGCCGGAGTCGAGCGCGGCCGACATCGACTCCAGGTGGATCGCCAGGTGCGTCCCGACGACACCCTTCGGGGCCGCCGTGGTGCCCGATGTGTACAAATAGGACAGTGGGGCACGGTCCTCGACGACGACTTCGGGCGAGGTCGTGTCGTCGGCGAGCACGTCGTCGAACTCGAGCCCGTCAGCCTCACCGCCGGTGCCGGGCGCGAGGATCACGTCGGCCACCGCGGGCACCTGCGCCACCGCGGGCGCGATGGCGCCGGCAAGCTGGCGCTCCACGACGATGCCGCGAGCCTGCGAATGGCCGAGCACGTAGGCGACTTCGTCGCCGCGCCAGCCCAGGTTGATCGGGACGCAGACGAGCCCGAGCTTCGCGCAGGCGTAGTAGACGGCGAGGAACTCGGCGCTGTTGGCCGAGGCGAGGGCGAGCACGTCACCGGTGGCGTAGCCGCGGGCGGTGAGGCCGTGGGCGAGCCGGTTGACCCACGCGTCGAACTCGCCGTAGGTCCAGCGGCGGTCGCCGTCCACGACCGCCAGGGTTTCCGGCCGGGCGAACGCGACGCGGGTCAGCGCGTCACCGACGTTGACCCGGTGGACGAGGTTGTGGTCCGTCATCAGTCCTCCTAATAGGACCGGGGCAGCCCGAGGCTGTGCTGCGCGACGAAGTTGAGGATCATTTCGCGGTTCACCGGGGCGATCCGGAGCAACCGGGCCAGCCCCCAGTACGGCAGCAGCCCGAAGTCCGCCGAGACGCCGTTGCCGCCGTGGGTCTGGATCGCGGCGTCGACGGCGGCCAGCGCGGCCTCCGCGGCGGCGTACTTGGCCATGTTCGACGCTTCGCCCGCGGGCAGCCCGCGGTCGTGCAGGGCGGCCGCGCGGTGCGTCATCAGGGCGGCCAGCTCGGTTTCGATCTTCGCCTTGGCGAGGCTGTGGGCGACTCCTTGGTGCGCGCCGATCGGCCGGTCCCACACCGTGCGGTCCTTCGCGTACCGGCTCGCGACGTCGAGGGCGTAGCGCGCGATGCCGACGCAGAGCGCGGCGCCGGTGATGCGTTCGGGGTTGAGGCCGTGGAAGACCTGCCGGAACCCCGCGCCTTCGTCGCCGACGAGCGCCGTCGAGGGCAGCCGCACGCCGTCGAAGCGCAGGGTGAACTGCTTCTCCGGGAGCATGACGTCGACCGGCAGCGGCGTCACCGTGAGGCCGGGCGCGTCCACCGGCACCAGGAACAGCGAGAGCCGGGCCGTGCCGTCGGGATCGCGTCCGGTGCGGGCCACGAGCAGCAGCGCGTCGGCGGTGTCGACGCCGGAGATGTAGTACTTCTCGCCGTCGACCACCCACTCGTCGCCGTCGCGGCGGCCGGTGGTGGCCAGTTTGTGGGTGTTGGAACCGGCGTCGGGCTCGGTGATGGCGAAGACGACCTTCCGACGGCCGCTCGCCAGGCCCGGGAGCCACTCCTTGCGCTGCTCCGGCGTGCCGAACTCGGTGAGCACCTCGGCTGAAATCGCTTCGGTGACCAGCAGGAGCAGGATCGGCGCGCCCTGCGCCGCGCTTTCTTCGATGACGACGGTCAGCTCGGCCAGGCCGCCGCCGCCCCCGCCGTACTCCTCGGGGATGTTGACGCCGATGAACCCCGCGTCGCCCAGCGCGTGCCACAGCTCCGTGCATTCCCGGCCTTCGCGGGCGTGCTCGACGTAGTAGCGGCCGCCGAAGGGCGCCGCGACGGCGGCCACCGCGGCCCGGAGGTCACGGGTCTCATCGCTCTCGAGCACGTCCACACCGACGCTCCTTAGTGATTTGCTATTCACTAATAGCGCACCGTAGCGCCCGTCTGCGAGGATGACAAGATGACGGCACCCTCACCGGCCACGCGCCGCAAGCGCGACCCCGAACGGCGGGAGCGGATCCTGACCGCCGCCGCCGAGCTCACCGCCCGGCGGGGGTTCCACGCGATCGGCATGGCCGACATCGGGGCGGAGGCCGGCATCGTCGGCTCCGGCGTCTACCGGCACTTCGAGAACAAGGACGCCATCCTGGTCGCGCTGCTCGACCGCGTGATGGGCCGCCTGCAGGACGGGGCCGCGGCGATCCTCGCGGCCGGGCCGGACGACCGGACCGCCCTGTCCGGCCTGATCCGGGACCACGTCCGGGTCGCCATCGAAGACCGCACCGTGCTCGCGGTCTACCACCGCGAGATCCACAACCTCCCCGAAGACGAGCGGCGACGGCTGCGGAGGCTGCAGCGCCACTACATCGAGGACTGGGTCCACGTGCTCGCCCCGCTGCGGCCCGAGCTCGCCGACGGCGAGCTGCGGCTGGCCGTGCACGCCGCGATCGGCGCGGTGCAGTCCACGCTCTTCTTCCGCAGCGGACTCGCGCCCGAGCGGCTCGCCGAACTGCTGGACGAGATGGCGCACGCCTGCCTGGGCGTCTCAGGGGCACCGACGACGTCAGTGAATGGCGAATAACTATCTTCTTGCGTCGGTGACCTGGGTCACGGCATGCTGGTCGGCGGGATCGACGGCGAAGGAGCATCGGCATGACCGCGACCGAGCACACCGCAACCCAGATCGACGTCGAGACGCTGCGCGGCCGCCGCGCTGTGCACCGCTGGGAGCGGACGTCGATCGGCGACGTCTTCGAACGCCTCACCTGGAGCCGCCCGGACCAGGTCGCGCTCGCCTCGGCCGACGGTGCCCACGGTGAAAAGCGATTCGCGACGGTCACCTACCGGCAGGCCGACGAGGCCGCCAACCAGCTCGCCCACGCGCTGGCCGCGGCGGGCCTGGCTCCCGGCGACCGCGTGCTGCTGTTCTGCGAGAACACCGTCGAGGCGTTCCTGGCCAAGATCGGGATCGCCAAGGCGGGCATGGTCGCCGTCCCGCTGAACCCGGGCCTCGCCCCCGACGTCCTCGCCCACCTCGTCCGCCTGACCGAGCCACGGCTGGCGATCGTCGACGCGGAACTCTGGCCACGGCTGGAAGGCGTCACGGACCTGCGCGTCGGCGCCACCATCACGGTCGGCGGCGGCCCGGTCGCGGGCAGCCCCGCGTTCGGCGACTTCCTCGACGGGCAGCCGAAGTCCGAGCCGGACGTCGAGATCCACGGCGACGACATCTTCCAGCTGCTGTTCACGTCCGGCACCACCGCGCTGCCGAAGGGCGTGATGCTGTCGCACAGCTACGTCCACCTGGCCGGGCTCAACTTCGCGCTCTCGCTCACGCGCGGCCTGCGCCACGAGGCCGACCTGCGAGTCTGCACGTTCCTGCCGATGATCTACCACGTCGGCGACGCGCTGTTCACGTACTCGACGTTCTTCGCCGGCGGCACGCTCACGCTCGGCCGCCGTCCCGCTCCCCGCCCGGTCGCCGCGGCGCTCGCCCGGTCCGGCGCCACCGCGGTCTGGGCCGGCTCGCCGCAGTTCGTGGCCGCGCTGGCCGACGAGTTCGACGCGAACCCGGACCTGGACCTGACTTCGCTGACGGCGCTCGTCTACGGCTGGGGCGCCCTGTCCCCGGCACTCATGCGGCGGCTCGAAGCCCGGACCGCGCCGGGGTTCGTCGCGGTCGGGATCTTCGGCCAGACCGAAGCCATCGCCTGCCACCGGTTCTGGCCGAGCGCGTGGCCCGAGGTGCACGCCCGCACGGCGCCCGCGATGAACTACGTCGGTGTGCCGAGCGGCCTGCTCGCCTCGGACGTCGTCGACGAAGTCGGCGAGCCGGTCCGCGGCACGCCGGGTGAAGCGGTCTACCGGTCACCGGTGATGACCGCGGGCTACTACCGCGACGCCGCCGCGACCCGGGAAGCCTTCCGCGACGGGTGGTTCCACTCCGGCGACTCGGCGGTGGTGGACGACGACGGCCTGCGCGTGATGGTCGACCGCTACAAGGACATCGTGAAGACCGGCGGGGAGAACGTCTCCAGCATGCGCGTCGAAGCGGTGCTGCACGAACACCCGGCGGTCCTGCGGGCGGCCGTGATCGGCCTGCCGCACGAGCACTGGGGCGAGGCGGTCACGGCCGTCGTCGTCCCGCGGCCGGGCACCGAACCCGTCGAGGCCGAGCTGATTTCGTACTGCCGCGAACGCCTCGCGGGCTACGAGACCCCGAAAGCGATCGTCCTAGCCGAAGCACTCCCCGAAACCGTCGGCGGCAAGATCCTCAAGTACAAGCTCCGCGCCCGGCACGCGGAGCTGTACCGCTAGCCGGGCCCGCTGAGGACTTTCCCGCCCACGGTCGCGCCGCGGATCACGGGCTCGGCATCCGCGTCCGGCGATAGCTCAGCCGGCACTCCTCGGCCAGGGTGGCTGCGACGACCAGGCCCCACATGACCTCCGCCGCCGGTTCCGGTTGCTGCGCGAAGGCACGCAGGCCAGGCCGCGGTGTGATTCAGCCGGCCCGAGGAAGCCCGCGGCCTGGGTCGATTCGGCCGGCCAACCGCCAGCCGCGACTCACGTCTCAGGCTCGGCGCGCGCTGCATTGCCGATGGGTAGCCACGGGAAGCATCACGCGACATGAATGGGAGGCCCCGCCGGCCGGTCGGCGGAGACCACCCCGTCGAACTCATGCCCGCGCGCCGTCAGCAACGCCATGCCCGCACCGCAGCAGCGCCTCACGGGTGTCGCCGTGCTCACGGACCACCTTGGGCGCCCGCCTGCGGGACACGGACTGTGACAAGCACGCGCCCTTCGATCAGTAGAACGCACCCAGAGCCGGGCGCGCACGCGCCGTCCGAGGAGCATCGCCTCGGGTCAGAGCAAAGAACTGCCAGCGTCGACGACGAGGGCCGTCCCGGTGATGAAGCGAGCCTCGTCGCTGGCCAAGAAGAGAACGGCATTGGAGATATCGATCGACTCGACCCAAGGCACCGGCAGGAGCTGCAGGCGACTGGACGCTTCAGCGAACTCCTCCCCGGTGGCGCCAGGCTTGCCGGCGAAGAGGTCATAGATAGGTTGGTTGTGGATCATGTCGGTGTCAACCTGAGTGGGGTGGACGCTGTTGACCCTGATGCTCTCCGGCGCCAACTCGATCGCCAACGTGCGGGTCAGACCGACCACCGCATGTTTCGCCGACACGTAGTGCGCCATGTTGGCGTAGCCGCGGATTCCCGCGACCGAGCTGGTCAGGATGATCGAGCCTCCGTTGCCGCCGGCCTTGAGGTGCGGAATCGCCGCCTTGACCGTGTGCCAGACCCCGGTGAGGTTGATGTCGATCATCGTGCGCCACTCATCCTCGGTCAGGACGTCCGTCGCCGTCGGGGTGCCGACGACCCCCGCGTTCGCGCTGACGATGTCCAACGCTCCCAGTTCGGCGACCCCTTGCTCGAGGGCGGACCGCAGCGCGTCGTAGTCACGAACATCCGCCGTCTGCGCCACGATCCGACGCCCCAGTTTTTCGACCTGCCGTGCGGTCTCGGCGAGGTCGTCCGGTGTCGTAGCGCTACTCACCTCGTACGGCACCGGCTCACAGATGTCGACGGCGATGATGTCAGCGCCCTCCTGTGCAAGCCTCAGTGCATGTGACCGGCCCTGCCCACGTGCGGCTCCGGTGATGAAGGCGACCTTGCCTTCGACCCTTCCAGTCATCTTTGACTCCTGTGTTGCAGTGGGTTTGCTTCGCCCGTCCAAGGGCGCTGGGGATGTATTTCCGCGGCCGGGCCGGAATGAGATCAGGGGCGGCCGCCGTGCGGCACGCTGACGCGCGTCGCGAGCACCTGCGACTCCCGGGCGGCGCTGCGCGCTGCCGGATCGAAGTCGGGCGCCGTGCACAGGAACAGCGTCCGGCCGTCATCGCCGCCGAGCATGCAGGCGAACACCCCACTGTCGGCCTGGACCTCGTCGATCACCGCACCGCCCTCCCGGACCCGGATTGCCTTGCCGTGCAGGGCGTCTGCGATCCATAGGGCGCCCTCGGCGTCCAGGCAGCCGCCGTCCGGGGCCACGTCCGCGCCGGTGATCATCGTGACGATGTCGTCGCCGGCCGGCACGTCGCCGAACTTGGCCCAGACGCGACGGTTCCGCAGGTCGCCGTGGGCGTCGATGTCGAAAGCGGAGACCCGGTTGCCGAGGGTCTCATTGACCAGGAGCACGCCGTCGTCGGTTACCACGGCGCCGTTGGGGAACCACAGGTCGTCGGCGACCTGCTCGACGCCTCCCTCGGCATCGACCCGGATCAGGTTGGTGGTGGCAGGCTTCGCTCCGCCGGCGAGGTCGAAGCCGAAGTTGCCGACGTACGCCCGTCCGCGGCTGTCGACGACCATGTCGTTGAGGTTGCCGCCGGGGACGTGCTCGCTCAGGTCGGCGTGCACCACCACGTTGCCGGCCGGCTCCCGGCGCAGAATGCGGTGATCCTGCGCTGAGACCACCAGCAGGCGGCCGTCGGGCAGCCAGCCGATGCCACCCGGCTGCTGCGGCACCTCGAGCTCGGTTCGCAAGCCCGAGCCGTCGGCGGCCGCCGAGAGCACCTGGTTGGTGTAGAAGTCCGAAAGCCAGAGACGTCCGTCGTGCCACCGCGGGCACTCCGTGAACGACAAGCCCGAGAGGACCGTTGTCAGTTCCGACATGTTGTTCATTCCTTCCGCGTGCCGCGGGCAGCACGGACTCCGTTGTCAGTGAATGAGCGAGGACGTACGTCCCGTACGGGGGCTGGTCAGCCTCGGGTGGGGCTGACCAGTGGGTCGAGCCGGTGGAACCGCGAGCCGTGGAAGACCAGCGGCTCGGTGTCGCTCGAGGTCGCCATCCGCTCCACACGCAGCAGTACGACGTTGTGGTCGCCGCCGGGCAGCTCGGTTTCGACCGTGCAGTCGAGCCAGGCAGGGGCACCCGAGAGGAACAGCGCCCCGTCCTCGCTGCTCTCGATCTCCAGGTCGGCGAACCTGTCGCCGCGACGCGAGGAGAGCTTGCGCGCCGCGTCGGCGTGCGAGACCCCGAGCACGCTCACCCCGAGCCGGGTGGCCGCCCGCAAGGTGGGCCAGGTCTCGGAGCTGTGCGCGGCGCAGATCGACACCAGCGGCGGGTCGAGGGAGACCGACGTGAACGAGCTGTAAGCCGTGCCGACGGGCTCACCATCGACCAGCGCGCACACCGAGACCACCCCGCTGGGGAAGGCCCCGAACACGCGGCGCAGATCGCTGGTGTCGACCGGCTGCGCGAGCTCGATCTGAAGCGCAGCACTCACGACGCGCCCCACACCGAGGTCAGCCATGCGGCCGCGTTGGCCACAGTCGCGTCAGCCTCGGGAGCCCGACCGACCATGAGGATGTACACGTGCTGCATCCCCTCCGCGAGCTCGGTGGTGACGTCGACGCCTGCGGCCCGCGCCCGCTCGGCCAGTCGCTCGCTGTCGCTCTGCAGCGTTTCCTGGTCGCCATAGGCCACGAAGAGGGGCGGAAGCCCGGTCAGGTCGGCGTGCAGCGGGTTCGCCGCCGGATCAGTGGTGGCGACGTCGCCGAGGTACTGCGCCGCCATGTTCTCAGTGACGGGGCGCTGGACGAAAGCGTCCTTTGCCGCGTTCGACTCGAACGTCTCCCCCACGCACGCCAGGTCGATCCACGGGGAGAAGGCGACGATGCCGGCGGCTCGGGTCTCGCCCTCGTCGCGGAGCCGGAGCGCGAGGGACACGGCCAGGTTGCCGCCGGCGGAGTCGCCCGCCAGGGCGATGCTCTCCCGTGCGTATCCCTGGCCCTCCAGCCACTTCAGCGCGGCAGCCGCGTCATCGAGCGGGGCGGGGAACTGTGCCTCCGGCGCCAGCCGGTAGTCGAGCACCACCACGGGGGCTCCCAGCAGGCGGGCCAGATGGCCGCCGAGCTTGCGGTGCGTGTGCATCGAGCTGCCGATGAAGCCGCCACCGTGGAGGTAGAGGACGGCGCCGGTCGCGGAGCGCCGGGTCGGGGTGCAGAGGATGGCCGGCCGGTCGCCGGCCACCACCTCCTCGTAGGTGACCTGGGTCGGCTCGGCGCTGCGCACCTGCAGCTCGTCGAGCATGCGGCGGATCGTGGCGAGGTCGGCGTCCGGGTTGGCGGCGAGCCGCTCGGTGAAGGAGTTGAAGTGCAGACGCAGGGCGTCCGACTCGGCGCTGGGCACGAGGATCAGAGCTCCTTGAGGGCCGGGATGACCTTCTCGGCGAACAGGCGCATGCTCGCCTCGGCCTTGTCGTGCGGCAAGCCGGCGTAGGCGAAGGCGCAGTTGAGGTGGTAGTCGCCGATGACGGCGCGGCGCGCCTTGACCTTCTCGATGATCTGCTCGGGCGTGCCCCAGGTCTGGGCGTCCACGTACGCCGCGGCCGATGCCTCCTGGCCGGCGTCGCGGATGATCTCGGCCACCGCGCTGTACGACTCATAACCGGCGGTCCCCGAGAAGTGCGTGCCGCCGAACTCGTAGTGCCGCATGACCTGGATGAAGTAGCGCGAGATGTATTCGATGGCGGTCTGCTTGGCCTCCTCCGGGTCCTCGGCGCAGTAGACGAACTCGGTCAGCGTCGGCGCGGGCGCCTCGCGGCCCTGCTTCTGGCGGAAGGCCTCGCGGTACTTCTCGATCAGCGGCGCGTGCTTCTCGATCGGGAACTGTACGAACGTCGCCATGGCGGCGCCGAGCTCGGCCGCCACGTCCAACGAGTCGGGCGACATGGCGATGCAGACCGTACGGTCACGGAACCCGCGCGGCGGAGCGGGAGCGATCGTGGCCTCGGGCTGCGGGAACAACGGACCGTCGCCTGAGATCACGCCGGTGTCGAGGGCGCGCAGCACCATCTCGGCGGACTCGTCGAACCGCTCGCGGGCCTCGTTCATGTCCATGCCGAGCGAGGCGTACTCCATGCGGGACAGGCCCCGCCCCAGGCCGAGGCGGACGCGGCCACCCGCGAGGATGTCGAGCATCGCGACCTTCTCCGCGACGCGGAGGGGTTGCGTCCACCACGGGAGGATGATCGCCGCCGGCACGAGTTCGATCGAGTTGGTGCGCGCCGCGAGGTAGGACAGCAGCTGCACGTTGTCGGGGCACATGGAGTACTCGGCGTCGAAGTGGTGCTCCACGCACCAGATGGCCGAGAAGCCGAGGGGCTCCGCGAGCTCGGCGAGGTGGAGATCCTTGCGGTACAGCTCGGCGTCGCTCTGGTCGGGGTCGGAATTCTGGAACAGGAGTTGGACGCTCGGAATCATTGCGGTGTGCCCTTCCGGTGAACAAGGAATGCGAATTCGGCGAAGTTTCGAGCCGATGTCGCGCTGTTTTCGACTTCTGGAAGCCTGCCACGATGATCGCGCTGCCGGTTGTCGCATTCTGAGACGGAAGTGAGAGCCGCCACGGCAGCTGTAGCGAAGTGCGACAACCGATCTCTGACTTCCTCCATACGCTTCGGCCATGGCAACGCTCCAGGACACACCCGCGCTCGAGGGCCGCGTCGCCGCCGTCACGGGTGCGGCCAGCGGCCTTGGCCGCGCCATCGCCGAGCGGCTGGCCGCTGACGGAGCCCGTGTCATCGCTCTGGACCTCGACCGGGCGGGCGCCGAGCGCGCGGCCGAAGAGGTCGGCGGCGAAGCGCTCGCGGTCGACCTCAGCGATCCCGCAGCGATCGAGGCGCTCGGCCTGCGGGACCGCGCTGTCGACATCCTGATCAACTGCGCCGGCATTCAGCACGTTGCTCCGGTGGAGGAGTTCGAACCCGCGCGCTTCGAACTGATCCACCGGCTCATGCTGCACGCCCCCTTCCTGCTCGCACGCAGCGTCCTACCGGGGATGTACGAGCGGCGCTGGGGCCGGCTGGTGCACGTGACGTCCGCCCACGGCCATCGCGCGTCCGCCTTCAAGTCGGCATACGTAAGCGCCAAGCACGGACTCGAGGGTCTGTCGAAAGTCCTCGCGGTCGAGGGTGCCGAGCGGGGGGTCACCAGCAATACCGTCGCACCGGGGTACGTGCGTACGCCCCTGGTCGAGGGCCAGATCGCCGATCAGGCATCGCGCCACGGGGTGGCCGAGGACCAGGTCGTATCCGACGTGCTGCTGGCTCGGACACCCGTAAAGCGGCTGATCGAACCCGAAGAGGTCGCCGGTCTCGTCGGCTTCCTGTGCGGCCCTGGCACCGACTCGATCAACGGCGCCTCCTATGTCCTCGACGGCGGCTGGACCGCGACCTGAGGGCTCCGTCCGCCGACCGCGCCAGCCGTACGAGAGGAACCCGATGACCGGCAGCGACGCCAGCAACCCTGAGATCGGGACAACGCTCGACGCCGGCGGGACAGCGACGAACGTGCACGACGTCGCGCCGACCCACGGCCGGCCGGTGGCGGGCACCGTCCTGCTGCTGCACGGGTCTGGGCCCGGCGCCACGGCGTGGGGCACGTGGCGCCCCACGATCCCCGCCCTGGCGAGCGGCCTGCGCGTCGTGGCTCCCGACATCCCGGGCTTCGGTGACACGCAGCGTCCCGCCGACGGGGTCTACACACCGTCGCACTGGGTCGAGCACCTCGTCGCGCTGCTCGACGCCCTCGGGCTGGACCGGGTCAGCGTCGTGGGAAACAGCTTCGGCGGCGCGCTGGCCCTCCGCCTGGCCACCGAGCACCCCGACCGTGTCGACAGGCTCGCCCTCATGGGCAGTGCCGGACTATCGCTCCCCGTCACGCCGAGCCTGGGGAAAGTGTGGGGCTACCGGCCATCGTTCGACGCCATGCGCGGCCTGGTCGACCTGCTCGCCCACGACACCTCCCTCGTCACCGACGACCTGGTTCGGCTGCGATTCGAGGCGTCAACCCTTCCGGGTCGGCAGGAGGCGTACGAGCAGATGTTCCCCCACCCCCACCAGGAGGTGCTGGATCGCCTGGCGGTGCCGGAGGAGCGCATCGCCACGCTGCCACACGAGACGCTGGTGATCCATGGTCGCGAGGACAGCGTGATCCCGCTGAGCTCGGCTGTCCGGCTCCTGGAGCTCATCGGGCGCGCCGAACTGCACGTCTTCGGCCAGTGCGGCCACTGGACGCAGTTCGAGCACCCCGAGCGCTTCAACACGCTGCTCTCGGCCTTCTTGAATCGCTAGTCAGCGCGCGGTCCGGCGATATCGAAGAATGGTCGCATTGGACTATTCCGGTTTGACTGGATATCCCCCGGTGAATAGTGGGCGCAGCGTTGCGGATAACGTGCACTTGTCGGATCAGTAGGTGCTGGCCGAGAGATCCAGACCCAGCGCGCGGATCTTGCGGTACAACGTGGAGCGCGCGATGCCGAGCGCCAATGCCGCCTGGTGCTTGTTGCCCCCCGCCTCTCGCAGCGCCCGAACGATCGTCTGCGCCTCGATCTGTTCCAGCGTGGCCAGTTGGCGTCGCGCGGCGCGCGCGACGCACTCCGGCGGGAGGTCGGCGGTGCCGATCCGGCCGGCGGAGCGGCCAGTGAGCGTACGACGCACCAATGCCCGCAGGGAGGCCAGGTTGCCCGGCCAGTCGAGCCGGGTCAGTGCCTGCACCGCCTCCGGGGACCACGTGACGGGCAGTCCGCCGCGCGCCGCCTCCGCGGAGAAGCGGGCCAGCAGATCAGGGAAGTCGTCGGGGCGCTCGCGCAGCGGCGGCACCTCGAGGACCGACTCGAAGGAGTCGAGCAGCGGGTTGTGGACGGCCGGCTCACCGGCACCGATGCGGGCGGTCGCCAGCACTCGGGCCGGCGGCGTGCGCCGCACCGCAGCCAGGGTCGCAAGCGCAGCCGAAGGCGAGAGCAAGTCGGCGTGGCGTACGACCAGAGCGGTGTCGGGGTCCCCGAGTTGCGAGGCCACCAGGCCGCACCAGCCGTCGTCGCCGAGTGTGACGGCCTCGACGGCGTCGACGACACGGACGTCCGGCAGGTCCTGCAGCGCCCGAGCCACCGCCAATCGGCCCGTGCCGGGCTCGCCCAGCACGAGCACAGCCTCGGGACCGTTGCGCACGGACGCCGCCCGGCGGCACAGCGCCCGCCACTTCTCGCTGCGTCCGACCAGACCCGGCAACGCGGCCGGGGCGTCGGCAACGGGCAGACCGACGGGGGCAGGCCCAAGGCTCCCCGCGGCCGCGGAGTCCTCAGCGGCGGATCCGGAGGAGCCCTGCGCGAGCGCGGTCGCGGGCCGCTGCGCCCGGGCTGTCGGGTCCCTGCGCAGGATCAGGATGGCGCCGGCATCGGCGTCGTCATGGGCCAGTGGGCGACAGTCCACCTTGAGCACCTGACCGTCGGGCAGGGTCAGGCTGCTCGGGCCGCGGTCGCCTTCGCGCAGGCTGCGCCGTGCGTGCTCCCACAGCAGGGTCTGGTCGACGCCGCCGAGCAGGCGGGCCGCCGCCGCGTTGGTGATGATGGTCGTGACGTCGAGGGCGACGATCGGGTGGCGTATGTCGCGGTTGTAGGTCGTGTAGGCGTCGAAGAGCCGTTGCTCGCGTTCCGAGGCGCGGAGCAAGAGCGCCTCCTGGACGGCCATCACCAGCTCCGTGACCCACGAGAGCATGAGCGGGGTGGTGTCGGCGACGCGGCAGATGAGCGAGACACTGCCCAGCAGGACCCGGCGCACCGGGTGGAAGATCGGGGCGCTCGCGCAGCTGTACTGCTTGAACAGCTCCGAGAAGTGCTCTGGACCCCGAATCAGTTCCGGGCTGCCGGTGAGCAACGTGACCAGCCCGGTCGTGCCGACCGTGGACTCGTCCATCATGAACCCGGCCGCCACGCCCTTGGCGTCCAGGCCGGCGGCCATATCGGCGTCGCGCACCCAGCGCCGCAGCAGTCGGCCCTCACGGTCGGTGAGCACCAGCGCACAGGCACTCTGGTCGAGCGCGGCGGCGCGCTTCTCGACGATCCGAGTGACCATACGCGGCAGATATCCGTCGAACTCCACCTCGGCCAGTGGCGCCGGAGAGACGGCCTCGGGCGCCAGGCCCTGCAAGCGCGAGCGGCGCCATGACTCGTACACAGTGGGCCGCAGGTCCACCGCCGCGCCGACCCGTGCATCCAGCGCGTTGGAGAAGACGTCGTCGCGCGCCCTGCTGGCGGTGCGCAGCCAGTCATTCATCCCACGGCCTCCAGACTCCAATGTCCAGTGTCCAGTCGGGGGTGCGGTCGACGGCTCGGGCCGCCGGGTGCCACCCCGCGCTTACGCGATGTTACCTACGTCACTGCGCGTCGGATTGTCGCGTAACGAGACACTTCGCGGCTGCCGAGCGGCTCCCGAGGACACCTCGGGGCCGCAGGACGGCGGCCACGGCGTCCAGCGCCGAAGGGTCGTCGATTGTCGCCGGCACTGCCTCGTCGTTCCCGGCAGCGATGCCCCGCATCGTGCGGCGCAGGATCTTGCCCGAGCGGGTCTTGGGCAGGGCCTCAACGACGGCGACGTCGCGGAACGCCGCAACCGGTCCGATCTCACGGCGCACGGAGGCGACCAGCTCGTCGCGCAGCACGCCCTCTTCGATCCGAACGCCGGCTTTGAGTACGACCAAGCCGCGCGGGACCTGTCCTTTGAGGCCATCGTGAACACCGATCACGGCGCACTCGGCGACCGCAGGGTGGGCGGCGAGCACCTCCTCCATGGCGCCGGTGGAGAGCCGGTGACCGGCGACGTTGATGACGTCGTCCATACGCCCCATGACGAACAGGTAGCCGTCCTCGTCAAAGTAGCCCGAGTCCCCGGTGAGGTAGCTGCCCGGGTAAGTGCTCAGGTACGAGTCGATGTAGCGTTCGTCGTCGTTCCACAGCGTCAGCAGCGCGCCCGGCGGCAGCGGCAGGCGGATCACGATCGCGCCCTCGGTTCCCGTCGGGACGGGCTCACCGCCCTCGTCGACGACGTGGACGTCGAAGCCCGGCACCGGCACCGTCGCGGAGCCGGCCTTCACCGGCATCGGCTCGATTCCGCGCAGGTTCGCCGCGATAGCCCACCCGGTCTCGGTCTGCCACCAGTGGTCGAGCACGGGCACGTCCAGCAGGTCGTTGGCCCAGCGCAGGGTCTCGGGGTCGAGCCGCTCTCCAGCCACGAACAGCGTGGTGAAGCGCGACAGGTCGTGGCCCGCCAGTAGCGCACCGTACGGGTCCTCCCGCTTGATCACGCGCAGCGCCGTCGGCGCGGTGAAGAGCGCCTTCACCCGGTGCTCGGCGATCACGCGCCAGAACGCACCAGCGTCGGGCGTCCCGACCGGTTTGCCCTCGTAGACCACCGTGGTCGCCCCGACGAGTAACGGTGCGTACACGATGTAGGAGTGGCCGACGACCCAACCGATGTCGGAGGCGGCCCACCACACGTCCCCCACGCGGATGTCGTAGACGTGGCGCATCGACCAGGCCAGGGCGACCGCGTGACCGCCGTTGTCGCGGACCACGCCCTTGGGCTGCCCGGTCGTGCCGGAGGTGTAGAGGATGTAGAGCGGGTCACCGGAGGCCACCGGCACGGGGTCTGCCGGCTCGGCTGCGGCCATCAGCTCCACCCAGTCGCGGTCGCGGGGCGTGAGCTGCGCGCGGGACTGCTCGCGCTGCAGCACCACGACGCTCTCCGGCTGGTGACGGGTCGTACGTAGCGCCTCGTCGATGATCGGTTTGTACTCCACGAGCCGGTTCGGCTCGATGCCGCAGGACGCGGTGACAACGATCTTCGGCTCGGAGTCGTCGATCCGAACGGCCAGCTCCTTCGGCGCGAACCCGCCGAAAACCACGGAGTGGACCGCGCCCAGCCGGGCACAGGCGAGCATGGCGATCACCGCCTCCGGCACCATCGGCATGTAGACGACGACACGGTCGCCCTTGACCACGCCGAGGCCGGCCAAGGCACCGGCGCACCGGGCGACCTCGTCGCGCAGATCGGCATAGGTGTACGTACGGCTCGACCCCGTCACCGGCGAGTCGTAGACGAGCGCGGCCACGCCGCCCCGGCCGGCCTCCACGTGCCGGTCCAGCGCGTTGTAAGAGGTGTTGAGCTCCCCGTCGGGGAACCAGCCGTAGAACGGCGCCCGCTCCGCGTCCAGCGCGGTTGTGGGCGGACGGTGCCAGCTGATGGCCTCCGCAGCCTCAAGCCAGAAGCCGCTGGGGTCGCGCCGGCTGCGCTCAAGGACCGCCCGATACTCACCCATGCATCGTCTCCGTTCGATAATTCGATGGATACTTCAGCTCCATCCGGAAGCTGCGCAGCCGCAGGGCCGAGTGGCCGCCGCTGCGCAACGGGTCTCAAGCCGCTGATGGGCCCACCTGAATCATGTCCACGCCATCGGCGGTAAGCGTCGCCGTGACCAGATCGCCGACGCCTCCGGGCCTGGCAGGGCAGATCAAGCCGAGGTGGTGGAGCGAATGCGCCGTGGCTTGATCGCAGCAGGCGAGGCCATCGATGAAGAGGTCGGGTTCACACCCGAGCACCATCCGCACCCGCCCGGCGGCGACTGCTCGCAGGATTGCCTGTGCTCGATAGGTGGCCGCAAGTGGCGGAACCGGCTGCTTCGTGGACATCGTTGTTCCTCGGGTACCGGAGGCTGTCCTCTCTCGGACGGGGCCGCTGCTGTAAGTAGACGCTGCTTGTGACCGCTGCTGCTGTCGCAAATCGCGACAGGGTCATTTATCTGAGGGTGATACGGCTGCAGCGGTCGCGGGAGCGGAGAGCCCGCTCCTTCATCGCATCAGCTGCGGACTCCAACTCCCACACCCTGGATGGGGATGAGCCGGCAATACCCTTGGAGAATTCAGGGCAACGGATGTCGGCGGCCGTCATCAGAAGCCAAGCCCAGCCAGGGTGAACCCGAACAGGGTGGCACTGACGCAGGCCAGCTGCTGATCGACGGCGCGGCCCCTATCGCGTCGACGTTCACGAGGATGCAGTACAAGGCGCCCCGCGGGACCTCGAGGTGATCGCCATGCTCCCCACGACCTCGGCTGGGGGCAACCAGAAGTTCGCCTCCGCGACGAGGCCTGAGCCGAGCTGGAGTCGCGTGTCCAGGGGGTCAGGCGACCCCGCTCGTCAGCGGGTCACATCGACGATCACCCGGCCGCGGACCCGCCCGGCGAGCAGCTCGTCGGCGGTCGCGATCGCCTCGCTGAGTCCGATGTCATGGCTGATCTCCTCGAGATGAGCGCGGTCGAGCTCCCGGCTCAGTCGCTGCCAGGCCGTGACGCGCGTGTCGTAGGGCTGGGTGACGCTGTTGATGCCGAGCAGGCTCACGCCGCGCAGGATGAACGGTGCCACGGTGGCCGGCAGGTCCATCCCCTGCGCCATGCCGCAGGCCGCCACGGCGCCCTCGGCCCTCGTGCCGGCGCAGACGTTGGCGAGGGTGTGGCTGCCGACGGAATCGATTGCTGCGACCCACCGCTCCTTGGCGAGCGGACGACCCGGCTCGGAGAGTTCGGCGCGGTCGAGGATGCTGGTCGCCCCCAGTTGCCGCAGATAGTCGCTCTCCTCCGGGCGGCCGGTCGCGGCGACCACCGAGTAGCCGTGGCGGTTCAGCAGCGAGATCGCGAAGCTGCCCACCCCTCCGTTGGCGCCCGTCACCAGCACGTCGCCGTCGCCCGGCGTCAGGCCGTGCCGCTCCAGCGCCATGAGGCAGAGCATCGCCGTGTAGCCAGCCGTGCCGATCGCCATCGCCTGCTGCTCGCTGAGGCCGTCCGGCAACGGCACCAGCCAGTCGCCCCGCAGTCGGGCGCGCTGCGCGAGCCCGCCCCAGTGGGTCTCCCCCACACCCCAGCCGTTGAGCACGACGCGGTCACCGGCAGAGTACGACGGGTGGTCGCTCGACTCGACGACACCGGCGAGGTCGATGCCGGGCACCATGGGGAACCGCCGCACGACGGGCCCCTTGCCGGTGATGGCCAGGCCGTCCTTGTAGTTGAGGGTGCTGTAGGCGACGCGGACAGTCACGTCGCCCTCGGGCAGGTCGTGCTCGGACAGGTCGCGCAGCTCGCTGCGGTAGCCGGACTCGTCTTTGTCGGTCACGATCGCGGTGAACATCGGTGCTCCTCGGGTTGTGGGTTGGCGGGTCGGTGACTAATTGGGGCGGCGGCGCGCGCCAGGAGCTCACCGCGGTCAGATTCGCCGGAGACACAGCACGCGCGTCCTACCGCCGAGATCACCGAGCGTGCCTCGTCGATGCTGAAGCCTTGCAATGCAACGGGATGCTCTTGCGCGCCTGTGCACGTGAGGAGGGCTTTGGCGCCTTGGGCCGGCCGTGATAGGCCACGTGCTACGGGCGACCGCCGTGAGGCACGTTCACCCGAACCGTCAGTAGCTGCGACTCGTCGACGATGTCACCGCCTTCCTTCACACGAATCACGCTGCCGCCCAAAGCATCGGCGATCCACAACGCTCCTCTCATTGCGTTGCATTGCCGAGCTACCGAGTTGTGGAGTCGGCAGGTTACGGCCCGGAAGTATTGCACGTCCGAGCCGGTGCGAGTTGTAGCAACCTGCGACAATCTCCATGTTCCGGCAGCTTCCCGGTGTAGCGCATCGCTACACCGTCGACGCAAAGTCAGCCCTTAGTATCGGTGTTCGAGGATTTCGAACGACTGGTGTCCGACTGGCTCCTTCAGTTCGCAGAGCGGATGGCTGACGGCGATTTGCGGATAGCGCATTCGGTCCACCGCTCTTAGCCTCCGATGACAAGCACTAGCAAGGAGTTTCGATGCCGACCTCCTCAGACACGCCCAGGGACGGGATCGCCCCTCTCGCGTCCACCAGCGCCGTCCAAACGGCTGTCGCCGCCATCGCGGCGGGTCGCATCGTCGTAGTCGTGGACGATGACGATCGCGAGAACGAGGGCGACCTGGTTGTGTCCGCCGCGACCGTGACACCCGAGCAGATCGCGTTCATGGTCAGGCATACCACCGGAATCCTGTGCGTTCCGATGACGCCAGAGCGCGCAGGACAGCTCCGCCTGCCGCAGATGGTCACCGACAACACCGAGTCACATGCCACGGCATTCACCATCACCACCGACCATGTTGACAGCGGTACAGGTGTCTCGGCTGCCGACCGAGCGCGGACCGTGCGCGCGCTCGCGGATACCACCACCCGGCCGGAAGACCTTCGGCGGCCCGGACACATCTTTCCGCTGCAGGCGCGGGACGGTGGAGTGCTGGTTCGAGGCGGACACACCGAGGCCGCGGTCGACCTGATGAAACTGGCCGGCCAGGTTCCCGTCGCGGTGATAGGCGAGATCGTCGCGCCCGACGGCTCGATGTCGCGCGGAGAACAGCTGCGGGCGTTCGCCGAGAAACACGAGCTTCCGATCCTGGCCATCGCCGATCTCGTGCGATTCCGACGTGCCACGGAGCGGATGGTCGAACCCGTCGCGACTTCGACGCTGCCCACCGTGTTCGGCGAGTTCCGGGCCGTGGCCTACCGATCGACACTCGATGGTTCAGAACACCTCGCCATCGTGCTCGGTGACGTCGCGGCAGCGGGCCGCTCGCCGGAAGGAGCGCTCGTCCGCGTCCACAGCGAATGCCTGACGGGCGACATCATCGGCTCGCTACGGTGCGACTGTGGTGCACAGCTCGAGCATGCTCTCCGGGCGATCTCCGCCGAAGGGAGCGGTGCAGTCATCTACATGCGCGGCCACGAGGGGCGTGGCATTGGCCTGGCACACAAGATCCGCGCCTATGCTCTGCAGGAACGAGGTTTCGACACCGTCGAGGCCAACACAGCGCAAGGATTGCCCGTAGACTCGCGCAGCTATGGCACCGGCGCACAGATTCTGGCCGACCTCGGCATCCGCAGGCTTCGGCTCATCACGAACAACCCCGCCAAGTACAGCGGTCTTGATGGCCACGGTCTCGAGATAATCGAGCGGGTCGCGGTGCCCTTCGCCGAGAACCCGCGAAACATGCGCTACCTACGCACCAAACAAGAGCGTATGGGACATCTTCGCGCCTCTGGGCAGCACGCGTGGTGAGCGATGACCGGACGTCCGGCCATGTGATATCTACATGTGGCCACCCGGAAACGGCTGATCGCCCCCGCCGAGGTCGCGCGACATGAGCGGATCAGCGCGGATGCCCATCCCGAGGCTTCGCGCCACGGCCGATCCCCACACTGGCGCCGCGCGGCGCGGGCGACGTACTCCGGGGGCGGTTCAGCAGCCGGTGGATGCGATCGGACCCCGCGTGCGCGGCCTCTTCCGTCAGCCTCCAGCCGTAGTTCGCACCAGCGAGCTGCCAGCCCTCGCACTTTGGCAAGTGCAGACTGATGCGGCTCCTCCCGGTTGAACCGGCATGACCACACTGACGACCGAGCTGGCAACCGGTCTATCAGTGCTTCGCTCAGCGGAGCCGGGACCGGGGCTGGGCCCGGCTCCATCCCGTGCTTCTGACGAACTCGGGCCCACGCCGAGTCGGGCATCACTTCAAAAGAACAGGCCTTCGACTGCCAGAGGGTTGAGAGGTCGGCCTCGTTGTCCGCGGGCTACACAGGGCCCGGGGCGTCACTGCAACCCGTTGATGAGCCCGAAGACCTCTTCGTATTCATCGCTGCGCTCGGCATAGCGCTGGAGCTTCACGTGGTCAACAAGGATCTCATGGGCTCGGGCTGGCTCTCCAGTAGAGCGATGACGTTGTCTGCGAAGCTATCTACGGGGATCGCGCGCGGGTTGCGGGCGTGTCTGCGAGGCCTGTGCGGACTACTGGCGGAACCAGCTCGATGACCCGGACGGATGTGTCTGCGTACTGGACGCGGATTGCCTCGGAGAGGGCGTGGATCGCGGCCTTGGTCGCAGAGTATGTGGCTGTGCGTGCCGGCGGGACGGAAGCGAGACCAGAGGAGACGTTGACGATGGTTCGGCGGGGCGGCCTTGAAGCTGTTCGGTGAAAGCGGCTATCAGCCGAATGGGCCAAGATTTACGTTGACCGTGTCCTCGGCTACCATGATTCCGGCCATGTTGACGAGGGTGTCAAGGTCTGGGTATTCGGTGATCACCTGAGTGACGGCCTGGGTGATGGTCTTCGGGTTGCAGTGTCGATGTGGGCGACGCCGAATCCCTCTTCCCGTAGCTCCTCGAGAAGTGCATGCTGTCCTTCAGTTCGAGCCTCCCGGGTCGATCGTCAAGCTCGCCGCACGTCGTAACCGTTGCCGAGTTCACCTTCAAACCAGGGCGGTCGCGACACCACGAATTCGAGTCCTCGGCGTCCGCGCCGCAGTGTGTGCGACGGTGGCTCCCCGTACCGCTCCTGATAAGCAGCGCCGAACCGGCCGAGGTGGCCGAACCCCCAGCGGAGCGCCACCGCGGACACGGTGAGGGCGTCAGGGTCCCCGTTGATCAGGTCATTCCGTGCGCGGGCGAGCCTGACCTGCCGAAGGTACGTCATCGGCGGTATGCCGAACTCCCGGACGAACGCCTTCTCGAGTGCTCGCAGGCTCATACAGGCGATCCTCGCGATGTCAGCCGCGCTGACGAGCTGCATGGGGTCGTCTTCGATCACGTCGACGACCCGCTGGATGGCGGCGGGAAGGCACGAGCCCCGGTCTTCGTCGAGCTTGTCCGAGTAGTTGTGAGGTTGCGACATGAGCAGTGCCGACCGGACCAGTTGTCCCAGGTGCGATGCCATGACCGGATGCTGCTGAGCGAGTTGGCTCGGCTGTCCGACGTCGTCTTGCAGGAGGCGCAGCACACGGGCGAAGTCGGCGCCTCGCCCCTTGGTGAGGTCCAGCTTGTCGCCGAACTCGATCGGCTCGACAACCCTTCTGCCGAGGATGGCGGCCAGATCGTCCTCCAGGTCGGCGCGGTCGATCCGCATCGCCATCAACGTACTGTCGTCGGTCCAGCGTTCGAACCGCCAAGGCGCGCTGGGCGACAGCACAGCAGCAGTGGTACGGGAAACGGATGCGGACCGGCGGCCCGAAACCACATCGACAGATCCCGATGGCGCGTAGCAGAACACGTAGAACGACGGCGGCGGCACTTCCAGCCGGACGTCGGAACTGAACTTGCTGTACCCGATCCTGAGCCGCTCGGCGTTCAGGACCCGCAAGCTGAATCCGAATCGGCCTCTTTCGACCGCCGTGATGTGGTGCGGTGCGTACACACTGGTGAGGAAGACGCGGGCCTCATCGAGGTCGTCGGTGCGCAGGAGGCTTCCCGAAGTGGCTCGTTGTCCCTTCGCGATCTGTCCTGCAAGCGCGTAGCCCTCGGACGTGTGCCTCGACGTCATCGTCGAGTACCTCCCACTTGCCTTCGGGTAGCACAACCTGGTCTTCACCGACCGGTACAGATGGTCGGTGATCGCCCTTCCACAAGATGATAGTGCGTTGCGACAATGGCGACAGTCCGGAAATCGAACCGCATCAGCCGAAGTTCGACGCTACGAGGCGCCGTCAGATTCTGTCCCGCGAGGACGGTGAGGTCGGGCCGGGCAAGCTGCGGCGCCGTCGGCGGCCCAGTGAGCAGCCGGACGGATCGGTACTCGAGGTCGGCCTTCGCGGGTAGACCAGCGCACATCACCCTCGTGGGTGGTAACGGCCGCCGATTCACCGAACACACCGAACGTCGTCGCAGTCCGTAGTCATGAGGAGGTCGCCGGGCACACACTCGGCGCGCACCGCCACGAGCGGCACACTCGTCCGCAGACGTCCGACCAAGGCGATGTGCTCGGCGCCGGTGACCTCGTCGCGGTATCCGACGACGTCGGACGGGCCGTGCTCGGTCGCAGCCGAGCGTTGGTGACGCGGTAACGCGTCCTCGCTCCCATCGCCGAAGTACAACCGGTGCTCAACGCGCTCCGCAGGTGGACGACACGTGGGTGGTGCAGAGCCGCGAGCAGGACGGTGTCCCCTCGCTGGCCCTCCCCACGCCGTCGCCGACCAGCCGGGGAGTCAACGCCACTGGCGGAAGCCCGGGCCGCAGGCCGGATCAGCGAGCACCCGTGCATTGCGCGCGGGTCGGTCGCGCTGATACCGGTGATGATGCCGTGTTCCGCGTCAACCGAGACGGTATAAACAGGACTTCGTGGATGCTGGTTGTCCGGACCACGGGGGACGGCGAGCGCGCCGGCGCGCTCGGGCGGAAGGGGCGTGCAGAGTCTCCCCGACGTGTGGCGGACCGTCCGTGTGGTCCACCGCAGCTCGGCCAGTGCCGCAAGGATGACGACGTCGTAACCGCTCTCGCTGTCATTACCGCCGCCGACGAGAACCGGGCGTCCGGCGCGCAATGGGTCCACGGCGTGAGCCACTCGGTCGTCAGCGAGACGGCGGCGGGCTGGGCGGATATCAAGACGCCAATGTGGACAGTGCGTGAAGCCGGCTGCCGTGGAAGACCAACGGGGCGACCTCTTCGTGTGGCTGCATAGCCTCCACGCGAAGCAGCACCAGGTCATGGTCCCCCGCACTGATGACCGTGTCGATCGAACAGTCCAGCCAGGCGGCCGCGCCGCGCAGGAGTACCGAACCCTCGTCGGTCGCGGTGTAGTCGATGCCAGCGAACCGGTCCCCCGTCTTCGAGGCGATCTGCCGGCAGGCCCGGCTATGCGTCGTCCCGAGCACCGACAGCCCCAGCCGGGGACGGTCGGCCAGAAGTGGCCAGGTCGTGGAGGTGTGCTGCACGCATACAGATACCAGCGGCGGGTTGATCGAGACGGCGACGAACGAACTCGCGACAATACCGATCGGAGCGGCGTCGCGCAGCGCGCACACGGCTACCACGCCACTGGGAAAGGTGCCGTAGACGCGCCGCAGTGGGTCAGCCTCGTCTGGGTCGGGGATGATCAACGCGGGCCTCCTGTCACGGCCGCAGGGTCCAGTCTCAAGGCTCACCGTGGCACGGCGCGGTGCACCGACGGTCTCGACCGGTGGCATTGTTTCCTCCTCGTCAGCGGTTCAGCGGCAGCCGAGCTCCAGCGAGCCCAGCCGATCGACCGCGGCTGTGACGACATCACCGGGCGCGACCGGAACCGCGGCGGTGAGGCCGCCCGAAAACACGATCTCGCCGGCACGAAGCCCTTCCCCCATCGCCGAGAGCTGACGTGCGAGCCACGCGACGGCAGCGGCCGGATGGCCGAGCGCGGCCGCGCCGGATGCGGTCGCCACGACCGATCCGTTCTTCGCCAGCACCACACCCACCAGGCGAAGGTCGATGTCCAGTGGATTCACCGGTGCTCCGACGACATACCGCGCGGCCGAGGCGTTGTCCGCTACGGCGTCGACGATCGTGAACTCGTAGTCGGCGTAACGGGAGTCGAGCACCTCGATCCCCACCGCGACGGCTTTTGACGCAGCGAGCACCTCCGCCGCAGTCACGTGCGGGCCATCGAGGTCACGGCCCAGGGTGAACACGATCTCCGGCTCGCAACGCGGATGGATGAGCGCCGAGGTGTCAAGCTGCTCACCCAGGTCGACCGCGGTGGCGGCGCCGAGGAACCCGTAGATCGGCTCAGTGAGGCCCACTTGCGCTTGCTTGGCGCGCGAGGTCACGCCGAGCTTCCACCCCGCCAGCGGGCCGGCAGCCGAGCGCAGCTCGCGCTGCACGAGGTAAGCCGTGGCGAGATCGAGCTCGGGGTGTTCGATCGATAGCTGAGTGATCACCCTGCGGTCTGTGACCGCTTTATCCAGCTTCGCGGCAAGCTCGCTCACGCTGATCATGCGGCCCTCACAATCATTGCGCCCAAGCGGTCGAACTCGGCCCGGAACACATCTCCCGCGGCCATCGGGACGATCGCATGCAGCGCGCCCGTCAGGGTCAGTTGCCCGGGCTCGAGTGCGACCCCGTTCTCGCCCAGGGCATTCGGCAGCCAATCGTGGCACACGGTCGACGCGAGCACGGGCTCATGATCGGGATTGTTCACGCCGATCAACTTCTCTCCCGGCGCGGACGTGGTCCCGACCTGGTAGTCGGTGATCCGGTCACCGGCGGCGTCCAGCAGGCCGATCACCTCGCGTTGCACCGCATACCTTTCTGTCATCCCGAGCCCCGGGTCGTTGTCGGTGAGCGACGGCACAGCATCCTCGATTCTGGTGACGGACAGACCATCCGGTACACGATCGGTCGCGGGCGGCCACAATGGATCTTGGCGTTCCTCGGCCTACGCCGCTGCCAGGAACTCGCGGATCAGGGCGCTGAGCCGGGCCGGCACCTCGAACTGCAGTAGATGCCCGCAATCGGCGAACAGGTGCAGGTCCGCACGGGGAAGATGCTCAGCCAGGAAGAGCCCTGCAGCGGGCGAGATCGTCCTGTCGTCCTTCCCGTGAACCGCCAGGACCGCGTGCGGTATGGCGGCGAGCACCGACTCGTCGTAGACCGGCGCGGGCTCGCCGGCGGCCATGGCGGCCTCGAACGACCGCCGCACCTCCGGGCTGATCGCGACTGCGAAACGCTTCCTGACGTAGTCGTCGATGCCGCGAACACCGCCTCGAGACAGCTGCGCGGTGACGAGCGCGTGCATCGCCTCCTCACTCGGGCTCTCGTAGAAGGCGGTGAGCGATCCGAGCTTGGCTTTGACCGGAGTTCCACCCGCGCCCATCAGGACGATCCGCCCGAGCCGCTCGGGTGCGTGCACGGCCAGTTCGAGCGCCACACGGGCACCGTAGGAGTGTCCTGCCACGTGAACCCGATCCAGGCCGAGCTCGTCCAGTAGCCGGAGCACTGCGTCGACGCGCCGCCTGAACCACGGTCCCGGACCAGGGGGCAGGGTTTCCGGATGACTGCTGTGTCCGAATCCCACCAGATCGGGCATGATGCACCGGTACGTCGCGATGCCGGGCAGCAGCGGTCGGAAACTCAGCGCTCCCGTCGCACCCGGTCCAGTCCCGTGCAGGAGCAGCAGCGGTTCGCCACCGGGGTCTCCCGCCGTCGCGACGTGCGTCGTGTCGGCGCCGGTGGCCCGGTCCTCCGTCTGTACGGCAGCAAGCTCCACAGATCGCATGATCGGCGCTACCCCTTCCCCAGGGTTCGCTGGAACAGCTCGAGCGTGCGGTCCCACGAAACGGACGCCGCATGCTGTTGATAGGCCGGCAACTGCGGGAACATGAAGCCATGATCGGCGCCGTCGAAGATCTCGACCGTCGCTTTCACCGAGGGCCTGCCCAGCTCGTCCCGCAGCGGCTTGTTCAGCTCGAGCGGGGAGAGCTTGTCGGCCGCCCCGAGTCCGACGAACAGCTCGGCGGAGATCTTCCCGACGCTCCGATGGGGCGAATCCGGGTCGTCCGTGACGCAGTTCGACGGATGCAACGCCGAGCCTGCCGCGAACCCCGCGGGGTCGGAGGCGAGCAGCCGCAGCGTGAAGCGCGCGCCCATGCAGAACCCCATGGCGGCCTTGGCGTTCATGTCGGCGGCGGGGTTCTTCGCGGTGACCTCCAGCATCGCCGCCGTGTCGGCAAGCACCATCTCATCACCGAGCGAGGTGACCGCTGCCATCAGCCGATCGAATTCCGGTGATCCCGGTCCTTGACCGATACCGGCCAGGTCGAAGGAAATCTGATGACCGAGCCGGTGGTAGAGATCCGGCAGAACCACGTAATAGCCGGCACGGGCCAGTTTGCGGCTGACGTCGTGGATGTCGTCACGCAGCCCCGGTCCGTCGTGGTAAACGATGATCACGGGAAACGGGCCACTGTCGTCGGGATGGCGAACCGTGACCGTCATCGGCCCGTCTTCGGTCAGTACGGCTTCTTCTTTCTCCACCATTTCGCTCACCTGGTCGTTTCTCGTGGTCGTGCCGTGGTCACCGCGAAACCGATAATCCATTCGGGGACCGGTTGGTAGAATGAAGAGTCGGTCCGGTAAGGTCCTGCGGTTTGCAGCGCGGCATGGGCGGCGATCCACGAACGCACTTCGTGAATCGAGCTGCCGCCCTGCTTGCCGAGCCACTCGACGCTCATCGCGTCGAACCAGGACAGATCGCCCTTCTCGAACTGCCGTAGGATCTGCTCGTCGAGATCAGGGTTGAGTGGCAGAAGTGAGGACTCACCGCGCGCGAAGGCTTGGCCGGCCTCGAACACCGCCTCCTCACGCGCCTCCTGCTCAGCGGGTGTTCGACGTTTGTCCACGATGTAGGCGACAGCTTCCGGTGGAGACTGGCGCAGCCGCGGGACCGGCACATCGTGTGACAATCCGCCCGAGCCGACCAGCAGGACCTTCTGATCCAGCGCCCGGACGAACTCGCCCACCGCCGCGCCGAGGCGCCGGATCCGGCGCAGAGGGCCCAGCGGCTCGGCGACCGAGTTGATGAAGACAGGGATAACCGGTTTGGCCGTGCTCGAGCCGAACAGGTTCTCCAGCGGCTGGGAAATGCCGTGATCGACGACCATTTTCTCCGACATGGCCACGTCGAGATCCGCCGCCAGCAGATGGACGACCAGATCGTCGGCGAGTGCTTGTGGCACGTCGAGCTCACCGGGACCGGTGTTGTAGTCACCGATGGCCGTTGCCGACAACCCGACGCAGAACGGTGGCATGAGTTCATACCGGAAGCCCTGATAATGATCAGGGCCGAAGATGACGACCAGGTCCGGGTCGAAAGCTTCCACAAACCGCCGCGCTTCCCGGAGAGCGCCGTCGACCCGCTGTACGACCGACTCGCCCGGGTCGCCCGACCCCAACAACGGCGTGTGCGACATGCAGCACAAAGCCAGCTCGGACGTCATGCCTACACCTTTAGCGAACGCAATGCGGGTACCACGTGCTCGCCGAAAAGCTGGTAGGAGCGCATCGTCTGCTCCTTGGTGAGGGTGCCGAACGAACCCCAGTTGAGGAAGTTCCCGCAGCCGATCTGCTCCATCTGGCTCACGATCTGGTCGCGAACCGTCTCCGGCCTCCCCACGCAGATCGCCCCGATGTCGATGAGAGCGTCGAACGACACGTCCTCCCCGGCGAACGGGCGGAAGAAGGACTGATAGTGCTCGTAGCCGGCGGGCACGTTGTCGAGATCGTGGAACACGGCCGCTTCCTTGAACGCCGCGAACAGCGCGTCGAAGGCGGGCTCGGCGACATCGCGCGCCTCCTGTTCGGAGTCCGCGATGAACACGTTGCGGCACACGCCCATGTCGGTGGGTTCAGCTTCACGACCGGCTTCCGCAGCCGCCTTCTTGTACTGCTCGAAGATCGTCCGCATGTTCTCGGTCGGCGAGAAGACCGAGGTGAACCGGAAGCCCTGCCGGGCCGCCCAGCTCACTGTCTGCGGGCTCAGCGCAGTAACCCAGATCGGCAGCGCCGACCGCAGGGGCCGCGGCCAGAGACTCACGTTGTCGTAGTTGTAGAACTCGCCCTTGAAGGTAAAAGTGTGTTCCTTCCAAGCGGATTGGATGAGCGCGACGGACTCCTCGAACCGGGCGCGCGTCTCCTCCATCTTGACGCCTTCGCGAATGAACTCGGGCTCGTCCACTCCACGTCCCAGGCCGACCTCGAGTCGACCGCCGGTGAGGTAGTCGAGCATCGCGCCCTCTTCAGCGAGCCGGCGCGGATTGTGGAACGCGGTGATGTTCGCCATCACCCCGATGTTCATCCGGCTGGTCCGCTGAGCCAGGGTCGCCACGAGCAGGTTGGGCGAGGGGCTGATGCTGTACGGCGTGAAGTGGTGCTCGGAGAAGAAGACCCCATCGAACCCCAGGTCTTCGGCACCGACCCACGATTCCAGCTTCCAGTCGTAGAGATCCTTGCACAACTGCGGGTCGAACTTCGCAGGGTCCGGATCGTACGGGTAGCTGAAAATCTCAAAGAGCCAAGACTTGACCACTTGATTCTCCGTCCACTCTGACAGCCGGCCTGTGTCCGCGTCACGGCTCACCACCGGATTCGGTCCCGATCACGTTAGGGCGGAGTGCCACCGTCCGACGAGCCGTTCTTCGCTCAGGTCTGTCCACTTTTCGCACCGGTCGCGCGCAGAATCGAAGGCGCAGCAGCGGGCGCGCCACCGGACGCGGTGGCTCAAACCAGGCCATCCAGGCCGTTGCCGGCCTCGTCCAAGCCGAAGTCCGCTCCTGGGACCTGGTAGCCCGTTGGGGCGGCGACGAACTTGCCGTCATGGGGACCGACTTCGGACATCAGCAGCTACTCGATGTCGCCGAACGCATCCGGTCCCGGCTCGCCGGCACACCGATCACCCTGACCGCCACCAGCGACGGCAAGCAGCACACCCTGCCCGGCGTGACGACGCCCATGGGCGTCGCCTTCTTCCCCTGGCCGGCGGACTGTCCCCGGTGACGCGGCGACGTCGTGTGCTGCAGTGAGCCCGGCGAGCTCGGCCGCCCGGCGGCCACGGTCGCGATCGGCGACGGGCCGCCGTGCCACGTCGTCGCGGCGGCCGGCCCGTAAATCGTGCACCCGGCGTTGCTCGGTCCGGGACCGCCGCCTCGGGTAAGGCTGCAGGTGTCCTGGGAACGGACCGCGAAACGTCGCGCCGCTGCTGGCAGCCACCGTCGACTCGGATCCACAGTGGACGGTCGAGGTGATCCCGAAGACCTCGGTGGGCAAGCTCGACAAGATGACCATGCGGGCTCGGCAGACAGCCGAAACAGCTCTTCAGGACAGGTGCGCGCCCGCGATGCTCAGGGCGTAACCGCCGTACTGCTCCGCGACGTCGGCAGCGGACAGTTTCCCGTCCTCCCGGAACCACCGGGCGATGCTCACGCACATCTCCCGGGTCGCGAACGAGGCCAGAGCCGGCGAGTCGACCCGGAAAGCGTGCTCATGCTCTCGGCGCCGGTTCTGCGGGTGGCTGCGGTGGGGCTCGTCGAGCGAATCCGTGTCGCGGTTCACCACCAAGGCCTCACGACGGTGAGTCGCGTGCCGGTAGGCGTAGACCCGGGTGGCCTCGCGTAGCCGCGTCTCCCAGTCGCCGTCGGCGGTCGCGCGGTGGAACTCCTCGAGTACTGTCGCCGTGGTCTCGTCCACGATCGCGCGCAGCAAGTCCTGTTTGGACCGCATGTGGTTGTACAGGCTGGGGTGCGGATGCCGAGGCACTCGGCGATCTGGCTCAGGGCAGCGCCGCGGAATCCGCGCTCGGCGAAGAGGGTCAGGGCGACGTCGAGCACCACACTCTCGTTCACGACCGGGCGGAGGTCGGTCACGGCGTCACCGCGGCGAGCCAGGCGGACGCCTCGTCCACGGTCCGAAGCCGTTTCGTCAACTGTGTCACCACATCGTCGGCGTCCGCCACGAGCACCGGAATCCCCGGCACCCGCGCATGCACCTCTTCGATCACCCTTTCGGCCGCAGCCAGGTCACTGTAGGGGCCGTCGCCGCCGGAAAACGGCCCGACGCCGAGGATGAAGCGGCCGTCGCTGAGGTAGTGGAGGGTTTCGGCGGCGTCCGCCACGAGCGGTGCGTCGCGGGAGGTGGTCATACAGCAGACGCGGACCCGCTTGGTCAGGACGGCCGCGGCGGCGCAGGACGTGAAGTCCTCTTCGAAGAAGATCGTGTCGCAGCCCGCTTCGTCGAGTACTTCGCAGGTGCGCCGCAGCTCGGCCGCGGGCCGGTCGCGCAGCCGCAGCACGACGCCGCGGCGGGTCACGCCGGCTCCGGACCGGTGGCCAGCTCGTTCGCCGCGGCCTCGACAGCGTCGATGATGCCCGCGTAGCCGGTGCAGCGGCAGATGTTGCCCGACAGCTCTTCGCGGATCCGTGCCCGGCACGGCCGCTCCTCGCGGTTGAGCAGGTCGAGCGCGGACATCAGCATGCCCGGGGTGCAGAAGCCGCACTGCAGCCCGTGGTGGGTCGAAAACGCTTCCTGCAGCGGGTGCAGGGTGCCGTCCGGCCCGGCCATGCCCTCGATCGTGGTGACCGACGATCCTTCCGCCTGGACGGCGAACATGAGGCACGCACGCACCGGCTCGCCGTCGACCAGGACCGTGCACGCGCCGCAGACTCCGTGCTCGCAGCCGACGTGGGTGCCGGTGAGCCCCAGGTCCTCGCGAAGAGCGTCGGCCAGGGTGCGCCGCGGTTCGACGTCGACGTCCTGGCGATCGCCGTTGACCGTGAATTCGACCTTCATGCTGCGACACGCTCCTTCTCCTGGACGAGGGCACGGCGGACGAATTCCGCCGTCATCGCGCGCCGGTAATCGGCCGAGGCGTGGATGTCGGAGCTCGGTGACGTGGCGGCCGCGGCCGCCGCGGCGGCCTGCTCCACCGGTGCGCCCGCGTCGAGCAGCTGTTCGGCTTCCTCCACGCGCAGCGGGACGCTGCCGACCCCGCCGACCGCGATCCGCCAGCGCCCGCCGACCTCGGCGGCGGCGACCGTGACCAGTCCGAAGTCGCCGTGCCGGCGGGAGAACTCCGCGAATCCCCACCGCTGGGGCAGCGGCATGTCGACGGCGGTGACCAGCTCGTCCTCGGCGAGCGTGGTTTCGAGGGCGCCGGTGCAGAACTCCGCCGCGGAGCTGGTGCGGGTGCCGCGCGGGCCGGCGATGTGGATGGTGGCTTCCAGCGCCGCGGCGACCACCGGCAGCTCGGCGGCGGGGTCTGCGTGGGCGATGCTGCCGCCGCTGGTGCCCCGGGAGCGGATCGCCGTGTGCCCGATCCACCGGGCGGCTTCGGCCAGCATCGGGTGCCCGGTCTGCTCGACCAGGCGGGCGTGGCGGACCAGCGCCCCGATCCGGACGGCACCGTCGACGGGCACGATCGTGGACAGGCCGGGGATCCGGTTGATGTCCACGAGCACCTTGGGCCGGGCCATGCGCAGCGCCAGCACGGGCGCCAGGCTCTGCCCGCCGGCGATGATCTTGCCGTCGCCGGCCGCGTCGGCCAGTGCCTGCACGGCGTCCCGGACGCTGGTGGCCCGGTGGTAGTCGAACGGTGCGGGTTTCATGACGGACCTTTCAGCGCCCTTGGAACCACGGGGCGCGCTTTTCGGCGTGGGCACGCCGGCTTTCGGCGAAATCCTCACTGCTCCAGCAGGATTCGAAGAGTTCGTCCAGCCGCGGCTCCTGCGGCTGCGGCTCGAACAGCGACTCCAGCGCGGTTTTGGCGTACTGCAGCGACAACGGTGCGAAGTCCGCGATCTCGCGGGCCCACGTCATCGCGTCGGAGACCGGCCCGAGCCGGTCCGCCAAGCCGCACGCGTGCGCTCGCCCGGCGTCGAGCCGGTCGGCGCCCAGCAGCATCGCCCGCGCCGGTCCCCCGCCCGAGAGCAGCGCGAGCCGCCGGACGGTCCAGGGGTCCACGGCGAGGCCGTTGCGCGCGGTCGGGACGGCGAAGACCGCGGTGCTGTCGGCCACGCGCAGATCGCAGGCGATCGCGAGCTGCGTGCCGGCGCCGATGGCGGGGCCGTTGACCGCCGCGATCACCGGCACCGGCGCGGCGGTGATCGCGCGCAGCGCGGCGTAGAGCGCCGTGCGGAAGCCGTCGCCGTAGACGCCGCGGAGGTCGGCGCCGGCGCAGAAGCTGGTGCCGGAGCCCGTCACGACGATCGCCCGGGCCGTGCCGGCGAGCTTCTCGACCGCGGCACGCAGCGCGTCGAGGTGTTCGACGTCGAGCGCGTTGCGCTTTCCGTGGCGGTCGAGCACGATCAGGCCGACACCGTCCTGGTCCTCGGTGGTGATCATCGCAGGGCCTCCCAGACCGTGGCGGGTGTCAAGGGCAGGTGGGTGATCCGGACGCCGAGGGCGTCGGCGATGGCCCCGGCCAGCACCGCGTTCGGGCCGAGGGTGCCGCCCTCCCCCACCCCGCGGACGCCCAGCGGGTTGTCCGCGGGATGGGACACGTGGTCGATGACGAGGTCCGGGATCTCGGCGCTGGTGGGCATCAGGTAGTCCATCAGCGTGCCGGTGGACAGGTTCCCGGCCTCGTCGTAGATCAGGTGCTCGTACAGCGCGCCCCCGAGGCCCTGGGCGATGGACCCGGCGATCTGTCCCTCGACGATCTGCGGGTTGATCACCGTCCCGGCGTCCTCGACGCAGACCCACTTGAGGATCTTCAGCGCGCCCGTCGCCCGGTCGACCTCGACGACCGCCGCCTGCGCGCCGGCCGCGAACGCGCCGCGGACCGGGTCGTAGAACTCCGTGGCCTCCAGCCCGGGCTCGATGCCCTTCGGCAGCCGGTTGGACTCGAGGTAGGCGACCCGGGCCACTTCGGCCAGTGTTCCGAGCGGCTTCGGGTCGCCCGTGACCCGGATTTCGCCGGCGACGACTTCCAGGTCGTCCCGGCCGACCTCGTACAGCTCGCTCGCCAGCCTGAGGATCTTCTCGCGGACGGTGTGGCCGGCACGGTGTGCCGCGCCACCGCCGATGACCGCCTGGCGGGACGAGAACGCCCCGAAGCCCCACAGGGATTCGTTGGTGTCCCCGATGCGCACCTCGACGTCGTCGAACGGCACGCCCACGGCGTCGGCGACGATCTGCGCGACGGTCGTCTCCAGGCCTTGGCCCTGTGAGGTCACCCCGGACAGGACGGTCACCCGGCCGTCGGGGTCGATCCGGACCGTGCACGCGTCGTGGCCGGTGCGGAACGGCATCCGCGGGCCCGCGGACGCGGCCCGGCCGAGGCCGGTGAGCTCGTTGTAGCAGGCCATCCCGAGCCCGATCGGGTTCTCGCCCGCCTCACGCCGACGCCGTTGCTCGGCGAGGAAGTCCTCGTGACCGATCGTCGTGATCGCCTTTTCCAGGCACTCGCCGTACCAGCCGGAGTCGTCGACCAACCGCGACGGCATCCGGTACGGGATCTCGGCCGGCGTCACCAGGTTGCGCCGCCGGATGTCCAAACTCGACAGTCCCAGCCGGCCCGCGGCGTCGTCGAGGAGGGTCTCCATCGCGAAGACGCTCGCGGGCCGGGCCACCCCGCGGTAGGGCCCCGACGGCGACGTGTTGGTCGCGACCCCGCGGACGGTGCAGCGGTAGTGCTGCAACCGGTACGGCCCGGACAGGAGCCCGCCGGCCATCAGCGGCTCGATCCCCGCCGTCCAGGGGTAGACCGAGTACGCCCCCACGTTGCAGGTCACGTCGGCGTCCAGGGCGACCAGGGTGCCGTCGGCGGAAAACCCGGCCCGCACCAGGTACCGGTGGTCGCGGGCGTGGGTCGCGGCGAGCAGGTGCTCGGCGCGGTCTTCGACCCACTTCACCGGAACACCGGGCATCTGCTGGGCGACCAGGCACACGGCGACGTCCTCGGGGTAGAGGACGGCCTTCACGCCGAAGCCGCCGCCGACGTCGGGCGCGATGACGCGGATGGTGCCCTCGGGGACGCCGAGGAGTTCGGCGAGCATGTTCCGCGCGATGTGGGGCACCTGGGTCCCGGACCAGAACGTGAGGCGCTCGCCGTCCCAGACCGCGGCCCCGGCCCGGCATTCCATCGGGTTGCCGGCGTGCCGGTTGGTGATCAGCTCGCGTTCGACCACGATGTCCGCCCCCGCCAAGGCGTCCGGCACCGCACCGGTGTCGAAGGTGCGCTCCAGCAGGATGTTGTTCGGCGCGTCGGCGTGCAGCGGCTCGGCCGGCTCCGCCCAAGCGGTGACCGTGGCCGGCAACGGCTCGTAGTCCACGTCGATCAGCTCGAGCGCGTCCTCGGCCTGGTACCGGTCGTCGCCCACCACGACGGCGACCGGCTCACCGGCGAACCGCACCTTCTCCCGGGCCAGGATCGGCTGTTCGGTCTCCACATAGGACGGGAGCGCCGACTGGGCGCGCAGGCCGATCGCGGCGAAGGCGGGGTGGTCGCCGCTGAACACCGCCCGGGCCGCGCCCTCGGCGGCGGAGGTGTCGACCGACTTGATCCGGGCGTGGCCGTAGGGGCTGCGCAAGAAGGCGATGTGGCGCATTCTCGGCAGCTGCAGGTCGGAGACGTACCGGCCGCGTCCGGTGATGAGCCGGGCGTCTTCCTTGCGGCGGACGGTCCGGCCGACTGCGGGCTCGGCCTCGTGGGTCTGCTCGGGTGCCGTCATGGCATCGTGTATCCGCCGTTGACCGACACGATCTGTCCCGTGGTCCAGGACGAAAGCGGCGAGGCCAACAGCAGGACGGTCGGGGTGATGTCCTCCGGCGTGCCCAGGCGGCGCAAGGGGTACGCGGCGAGGATCTTCTTCATCTTGGCTTCGTCGGCGTTGCCGGTGTGGGCGTCGAGGCTCTGGGTCCGCACCAGCGCGATCGAGACGGCGTTCGCGCGGATCTGGTGCCGCGCGAGCTCCTTGGCCAGTGACTTGGTGAGGCCGACGGTGGTCGAGCGGGTGGTCGCGGTGACCAGCAGCCGCGATTCGCCGACCCGGCCGGAGTCGCCCATCAGGCTGACGATCGAGCCGCCGCCGTTCTCGGCCATCTGCCGGGCCACGGCCTGGGTGACGCGCAGCGTGCCCGCCACCGTGACCCCGATCTGCGGTGCCCAGTCCTCTTCGGTGGTCTCGAGGAACGGCTTGCTCTGGGTCGCGGCCGCGTTGTTGACCAGCACGTCGATCGGGCCCAGCTGCTCGGCGACCTCGGCGACCGCACGCGTCACGGACTCGCCGTCCTGCAGGTTCGCGCCCACGGCGATCGCCTTGACGCCCAGGGCGGCCGCTTCCTTGGCGCCCTCTTCCGCGCCGTCGGCCGAGGAGTTGTAGTGGAAGGCGACGTTGGCGCCTTCGCCGGCGAAGGCGACTCCGATCGCGCGCCCCAGGCCCTGCCCGGCACCGGTGACGAGGACGTTCTTGCCGCGGAGCTTGAGATCCATGCTCATTCCTTTTCGAGTGGGGTGAAGCGGCGCTCGCCGTCCACGGTGATCAGCCGGCCGGGAGGGAAGTGCGCGGCGGCGAGGAGGTCGGGCCGGTCGGTGACGTCCCGGACGAGGTCCGCGCGGACCTCGCGCGCGGCCACCGGGTCGAGGTCGAACACCGCTTCCCACGCCGGGTCGGTCAGTTCGACCGGGGCGTGCGCGACGTCGCCGAGCAGCAGCGCCCGCTCGCCCTCGCTCGACACGACGTAGACCGCGGTTCCCGGGGTGTGCCCGGGCAGGTGGCGGACGTCGAACCCCGGCGCGAGGGTGGTGTCGTGCTCGAACGTTTCCAGGTGCTCGGTGAGCGGGGAGAGCTTGCGCACCGCGCCCGGGTCGGCGTCGGGGCTCTCCACGAAGTGGGCCCAGTCGGCCCGGTGGACGCGGTAGGTCGCCTCCGGGAACACGACCTGGCCCTTCTTCGTGGCCCACCCGACGTGGTCGAAGTGCAGGTGGGTGAACACGACGTCGGTGACGTCCCAGGGATCGACGCCGAGGGCGCGCAGGCTCTCCAGGAACTGCCCGCCGTGGTACTTGTCGTTGTCGATCGTCCCGACGCCGGCGTCGACCAGGATGACCCGGTCGCCGGTCCGGACGAGGAACCCACCGAGTTCGAGGCGCAGCCGGCCCGCGTCGTCGAGCAGGTGCTCGTGGCACGACCAGGCGTCGGAAACCCCGGGACGGGTGAGCACTTCGCGGGCGGGTTCCTGGCCGTAGCCGTCGTAGACGGGTTCGACGGTCAGCGCGCCGACCTTCATCGGGTGCCCTCCGGCACGACGAGGGTGCGGATTCCCTTGCCCGCGGACATCTCCGTGAGGGCGGCCTCCACATCGGACAGTTTGCCGTGGCCGGTGACCATGGCCGCCAGGTCGAGCCGCCCGTCCCGGATGTGGTCGAAGTAGCGCGGCAGGTCCTGCTCGGCGTTCAGCGAGCCGGCGACGCACCCGACGAGGGTGCGCGCGAAGTGGAACAGCTCGAGTGCGCTGAAGCCGACCTGGTCGTCCTTGCCGCCGATGCCGACGACGCACGCGGTGCCGCCGCGCCGGGTCATGCCCCAGGCGTCGCGGATCGTGCGAGCGGAGCCGACGCAGTCGAAGGCGAAGTCGACGCCCTGCTTGCCGGTGAGCGCGCGGACGGCCTTCTTCGTCTCGTCGTCGGCCGGCACGAAGTGGTGCGCCCCGAGCCGGGCGGCCAGGCTTGCTTTGTCGGGGTTGCGGTCGACGGCGATGATGTTCGTGGCGCCGGCGAGCCGGGCGCCTTGGACCGCGGCCAGGCCGACGCCGCCGAGGCCGACGACCAGCACCGACGAGCCGGGCGTGACCGCGGCGGTCTTGGTGACCGCGCCGACGCCGGTGGTGATGGCGCAGCCCAGCAGTGCCGCGTCGGCGGTGCTGATGTCGTCGGGGACCTTGACCGCGGCCGCGGCCGGGACGACGGTCTGCTCGGCGAAGGAGCCGACGGTCAGCCCCGGGTAGACCGGTTCTCCGGCGGAGTCCAGCGCGTAGGGCTCGGCGCCGCGGGCCGAGCCGTTGACGCACAGGTGCGGCTCGTCGCGGGCGCAGCTGACGCAGTGCCCGCACGGGGTGATCCACAGCAGGATGACGCGGTCGCCTTCGCGCAGATCCGTGACGCCCGAGCCGGTCTCGACGACGGTTCCGCAGGCTTCGTGTCCCAGCACCGCGGGCAGCTGCTGGGCGAGCACGCCGCGGGCGAGGGAAAGGTCCGAGTGGCACACCCCGGTCGCGTCGATGCGGACCCGGATGTCGCCCTCCCCCACGTCGCGCAGCCGGATGCGTTCGACCTCCATCGGCTGGTCCGGCGAGCGCAGCACCAGCGCGTCGACCTCGACCTGGTATCCGTCCGTCACAGCTGCACCGCCTTGATCTCGAGGACGTCTTCGATACCGAAGTCGCCGATTTCCCGGCCGATGCCGGACTGCTTGTAGCCGCCGAAGGGCGCGCGCGGGTTGAACGGCGCCGCGTTGACGTCGATCTGGCCGGTGCGGATCCGGGCCGCCCAGTCGAGCGCGCGGTCGGTGTCCTCGAGCCACAGCGCGCCGCCGAGCCCGTAGATCGAGTCGTTGGCCAGCTCGATCGCGTGGTCGTCGGACTCGGCCGACAGGATCGACAGGACGGGGCCGAAGATCTCTTCCTGCGCGAGCCGCGACGCCGGGTTGACCTCGCTGAACACCGCCGGGGTGACGAAGTACCCCTTGTCGGGCAGCGGGAGGTTCTCGGTGACGAGCTTGGCGCCCTGCGGCTCGAGGAAGCTCTGCACTTCCTTGCGCTGCCCCGCGGAGATCAGCGGGCCGAGCCGCTGTCCGGGCACGTACTTCGCCGCCGCCGCGGCGGCCAGCTCCTCCACCTGCGCCAGCCGGGCGGCCGGGACGATGAGCCGGGACAGCGCGGTGCAGGTCTGCCCGCCGTTGAGGAAGCAGTTCGCGACGGTCACCTTGACCGCCTTCGCCAGCAGGTCGTCGGACACGTCCGACAGCACGACGCTCGCGGACTTCCCGCCGAGTTCGAGGGTGACGCCCTTGACGGTCTCGGCCGCCGCCGCGGCGACCTGCCGGCCCACCGGGGTGGAACCGGTGAAGGACACGTGGTCGACGCCGGGATGGCGGGACAGCAGGTCCCCGACCACCCGGCCGCCTCCGGTGACGAGGTTGAGCACGCCGGGCGGGAAACCGGCGGCCTGGAAGGCGCGTGCCAGCTCGAAAGCCGCGAGCGGGGTCAGGGCGGCGGGCTTGAGCACGACCGTGCAGCCGGCCGCGATCGCCGGCACGACCTTGACGATCACCTGGTGCAGCGGGAGGTTCCACGGCGTGATCGCGGCGACCACCCCCACCGGTTCGCGCAGGATCACCGAGTTGTCGCGGTTCTGGCGGAAGGGGAACTCCTCCAGCGCGTCGGCGGTGCGGGCGATGACCGCGAGCGGCACGTCCACGTGCAGCTTCCGCGCCACCGGCGGCGGCGAGCCCTGCTCACGGGTGATGAGGCCGGCGAAGACGTCGGCCCGCTCGGCGATGACGTCGTGCAGGCGGCGCAGCGCGGCGGCGCGGTCCCGCACGGAAGTCGCGGCCCACCTCGGGAACGCGGCGCGTGCGGCCTCGACCGCCTGCTCGACGTCGGACTCCGTGCCCTGGGTCACCACGCCGGTGACCTCTTCGGTGGCCGGGTTGTCGACCTCGCTGTCCTCGCCGTGCCCGGCGACCCAGTCGCCGCCGATGTAGAGGGCGGGTTCGCGGATCAGCTCGTCGGTCATCGGACGGTCTCCTCGGGGTTGGCCCGGCCGGCCAGGACCGGGAACGACAGGTTGAGCACGACGGGCGGGCCGGCCGGCGCCGGTCCCGGGCGGCCACCGCCGCGGCCGCGGTTGCGGAAGAGCAGGATCCCGGCCAGCAGGGCCACCAGGCCGCCGACCACCGGCAGGGCGCGCTTGGCGATGAGGCCGCCCATGCTGGAGAACACGTCGAGAGCTTCGACTTCGGAGTCATCGCTCGTGGGCATCGCCCGGGCGGCCGGCGGGCCGTCGGTGGACGCGGCGCCGGGGGCGAACTCGGCCTCCAGCCGCCGCACGAACTGCCCGATCAGCTTGTTGGTGACGTCGGAGATGACCCCGCGGCCGAACTGGGCCACCCGGCCGGACAGGTCGAGCTGGGTGCGGACGTCGACCTTGGTGCCCGATCCCTGCCCGGTCAGGCTCATCGTCACCGTCGCCGCGGCGTTGCCCTGACCGCCCGCGTCCTTGCCCTCGGCGCGGACCACCGCGCGGTGCGCATTGTCGTCCTTCTCGGCGAACCGCGCGGTGCCGCGGTACTGCGCGGAGACCGGACCGACCTTGATCTTCACCGAGCCGCGGTACACGTCGTCCTCGACGCCTTGGAGCGAAGCCCCCGGCAGGCAGGGCGCGACGCGCGGCAGATCGGTCAGCACCTTCCACGCGTCGTCGACGGGCAGGTTCACGGTGAAGGTGTTGGAGAGCTCCACAGGCACCACCTTACTAATTAACGTTAGTTTGTAGGCTACGGGCAGCGTGCCGCCGGGGTCAACGGCACCCGCGTCTCACCCGGCGGGCGCCGTCAGCTGCTTCTGCAGCAGGAAGCGCTGGATCTTCCCGGAACCGGTGCGAGGAATCGCCTCGACCTCGAGGACCTCGGCCGGGATCTTGAACTTGGAGAGCTCACGGGCACAGCCGCCCAGCAGGGCGTCGACGTCCAGCTTCCCCGGCTCTTCCGCGACGACGAACGCCACCGGCACCTCGCCCAGGTCCGGGTGCTCGCGCGCCACCACGGCCGCGTCGCGGACCTGCTCGGACTTCAGCAGCACGGCCTCGACCTCCGCGGGGTAGATGTTCTCCCCACCCCGGATGATCAGCTCCTTGGTCCGGCCGCTGATGGTCACGAACCCGTTGGGGTCACGCCGTCCGAGGTCTCCCGTGCGGTACCAGCCGTGGTGCAGCACTTCGGCGGTCGCGTCGGCGCGGTTGTGGTACCCGCGCATGACGTTCGGCCCGCTCACCCACAGCTCGCCCTCCTCGTCCACGCCGACGTCCTCGCCGGTCACCGGATCCACCAGGCGCACGCCGACCCCGGGCATCGGGAGCCCGCACGAACCCAGCACGCGCCCGCCGTCGACGGTGTTCATGGTGACCATCGTCGAGGTTTCGGTGATGCCGTAGCCCTCCAGCAGCTTGACCCCGAACACCGCCTCGAACTCGGCGTTGAGGGCGGCCGGCAGGATCGCCCCGGCCGAAAGGCACAGCCGCAGGCCGCCGGGGTCGACGGCGCGCTCCCGCGCGGCGTGCACGAGGTACTGGAACATGGTCGGCACCCCGGGCAGGATGGTGAACTTCTCCTGCGCCAGGAGGTCGAACACCCGGCCCGGCGAGAACTTGGTCATGATGCGCTCGGTCGCCCCCGTCGCGAACACGCCGAGCACGCACAGGACCAGTGCGTAGGAATGGAACAGCGGCAACGGGCACAGCACTTCGTCCCGTTCGGACAGCCCCGCGATCGGCGCCCAGCAGGCCGCCACCACCCACAGGCACGAGCGCTGGGTCAGCAGCACGCCTTTCGGCCGGCCGGTGGTGCCGGACGTGTAGAGCATCCAGGCGACCTCGTCCAGGCCGAGGTCGTCCCGCGGCGGCCCGGCAGGCTCGGAGGTCGCAAGTTCCTCATAGGACCGCACGTCATCGACCCGGCCGGGGCGGACCACCAGCACCGTCGCTCCCCGGGTGCGGGCCAGCTCGCGCGCGTGCGCCACGTGGGCCCGGTCCGTGATGATCACCGACGCGCCGGAGTCGAGGAACATGTACTCGATCTCGGCGGGCGCGGCGTCGGCGTTCACGCAGACCCCGACCAGCGAGGCCCGGGTCGTCATGAGGTAGGCCTCGGCGATGTCGGCGCCGTTGTCCAGGTAGATCAGCACCCGGTCGCCCCGGGCAGCGCCGGCGGCAACGAGATGACCGGCCACCCGGCGGGTGCGTTCGGCGAGCTCCCGGTAGCCGACCGATCGGCGGTCGTCGCGGAAAACGATCTTGTCCCCGAACCGCTCGGCTTGCTCGGCGAGCAACTGCGGCACGGGACGGATCAGCTCGACTTTGAGCATGAACACTCCTGACGTTACTAACTAATGCTCGTTAGTTTTGTGAGGGTAGCGCCGACCTCGTGCGCGCACAAGGGTCAGTCGTGACGCCCGGAGTCCCCGGTCAGTTCAGGCCGGCGATGCGGAGCGCGTAGCGGCTGTAGGTTTCGGCGACCGCCTCGGCGGACCGCGGCCCGTCCTCGCGGAACCAGCGGGCGATGCTCACGCACATCTCGAGGATGCCGAAGGCGGCCAAGGTGGGCTCCTCCTCCGTGAACCGGCCCGCGGCGACACCCTCTTCGATCAGGTCCCGGATGGCGTGGGCATGACGTCGCCGCAGTTCGAGCACTTCCGAGCGCACGGGCTCTTCGAGATTGTCGACGTCCCGGTTGACGATCAGCGCCTCGCGCCGGTGGGTGGCGTGCCGCAGCGCGTAGACGCGCACCGTCCGGCGCAGGCGTTCGACGACGTCGCCCACCCCGTGCACCGCCTGCTCATGCTCCGCCCACACCTGCTCGCTGGTTTCCAGGATGATGTCGCGCAGCAGGTCCTGCTTGGCCTTCATGTGGTTGTACAAGCTCGGCGTGCGGATGCCCAGCGCCTCGGCGATCTGGCTCAGCGCGGTGCCGTGGTAGCCCCGTTCGGCGAACAGGGTCAGCGCGGCGTCCCGGACCGCGCCCGGGCTCACGGTCGTCTTGGCCTCGCCACGCGCCGACGTCTTGGAACTTGCCACCTCACGATGATAGGCACTCGCCGATCACGTTCGGCGACAGCGTCCCCGCAGACGGTCGATGATCAGGTCGATGTCCTCGACCGTCGTGCGACGTCCAACTGGTCTGACACCACGTCGGTGGCGGACGACGGTTCGGCTGCCTCGGCGGCCACCGCACCTTCAATCGTCCCGCTCACGAGAGCACCGAACGTCAGCAGTGCGCAACGATCCACTGAGCGCACAGCAGGCTCTTGTCCTGAAAGGCTTCCCGTCGACGCTGGCGCGCCGCGAACGCTCCGGCGAATGCTCGCTCGAGCGTGAGGCAGCGGCTCGTCAATACACATGCAGAAACCGACAGCCGGCCCAGACGTCACGTCTCCGGTGAGACCTCGCCACCCCGTCGAGGGCGACCGACATCTCACCGGTTGCCGAAGGTTTCGACTGGAGAGAGGCGCCCTCCCCCGTGCCCTCCCCCGAGCCGCGAACCCATGTGCCACCGGGGGTTGATGAGCGGCCGGGGTCCGCCACAACTGTGGGGACTTTTCTGACAATGAATTCGAGTGTCAGATCGTGCGCGGAACGCAGCACTCGACGACGTCCGCCCCTACCGTGCGGCCACGCCGAGCCACGCGTTCGGGAACGCGGCGACAATCCGTGCGACCAGCGGGACGGGCATCTTCTCACCGCCGCCGATGATGAACCGGATCGAGGACGTGTCCCGGCTGGCGAAGTCTGGCAACTGCAGGATCGCGTTCATCATCGCCGAGGCCAGCCAGATGTTCGTCGGGCGCTCGCGTTCGATTGTCGCCACGACCTCCGCCGCATCGAACTTGCGGGTAGTCGCAGCACGCCGTTCACCCGGCGGGGCACCGGGTGCACGGGGTGCTCGCGCAGCTCGTCCGGTAGCGTCTTCTCCGGTGCGTCCTGCCAGGTCACCGGCCGCAGGAACCGGCGGATCGCGGTCGCCCCGACCGAGGTGAACAGGCTGTTGGTGGCGGGCCACGGTCCCCCGTGGTGCTGGGTCCAGCCGACCGCGACGCCCGTCGGGTAGCTGTTGAACACCAGCCGTCCGGCCGTCTCCCGCAGCGAGCCACTGCGGCGAGGTTTCCCGGGCGCCGAGGTGCACTGACGCGGTCAGCGACGCCGGCAGGCGCCCGATCACGGCCGCGAGTTCGTCCTCAGTCCGGTAACGCACGAGCACCGTCGCCGGGCCGAAGTACTCAGCGAGCGCCTGCTCCGACAGGCGGCTCGCCTCGACGGAGACCAGCAACGGAGCCACCCGGAAGCCACCTTGCCCGGCGTCGCCTTCGGCCACTGTGGACACTTCCGGGGCCGCGGAGGCGGCCGGGGCCGGCGAGGTAGGGGGCGTGGATCCGCTCGTTGAGCAGCGGAACCACGTCGGCGCCCTCGAGTCCCTGCGCCGCCGCGTCGACCACGGCATCCCCGGTGGCGCTGGCAGGGATCAGGACGAGACCCGGCTTGGTGCACAGCTGGCCCGCGGACCCGATCACCGAGGCGGCCAGCCCGGCACCGATCTCGGCCGCCCGCTCGGCCGCGGCGGCCTCGGTGACGACCAGGGCGTTGAGGCCGGACAGCTTATCGCGGCGCGATTTCCTGTTGGCGCCCAAGCTCGCTTCGCAGGACGGTCAAGTCGCAGTAGGCGCGGGGTGAAAGCCCGAAGCGGCGACGAAACTCGTTGATGAAGTGCGAAGCATGGGGGTAGCCCACGGCCCGGGATACCGAGGCGACCGTGCAGTTGCCTCGCACGAGAAGATCCCGAGCGCGGGTCAGCCGCATCTCCTTCAGGAACTGGTACGGAGACTTGCCTGTGCTCTGCCGGAAAAGGGGAGTGAACGTCGAGGGGCTCATCGCGACCTGCTCGGCCAGATCCGCCACCGTCACCGGCTCGGCCAGGTTCTCGTGTAGGTAGGCGATCACCCGGGCGATCGGATCGTGGTTCTGCTGGCTGGCAGCGATCTCCAGGAGCCGCTCGTACTGCTCGGCCTGCAGAACGCGGTAGACCATCTCCTGCAGGTACGCCGGCGCGAGGATCCGGCGGTCGGGTCCGGTCGTCAACGCCCTCAAGAAGCGGATCACCGAACTCATCAGACCGGCGTCCAAAGCCGACACGAACGCCGTCGACGGCCTCGGCGTCGCTTCGGCGAGCATCTCGCTGCGCCGCTGCTCGAGCATCTCCACCGACACCTTGCGAACGATGACGGGATCGATCTGCAGGACGAAGGAGAGAAACGGCTTTGCCGAGCTGGCCTCGAGAATCTCCGCCTGGAAGTGGAGATGGCTGTTGAGGACGAGATACTTGAACGGGTCGTAGAAGTACGGCTCGCCGTCGACGGTCACGCACTTGCGGCCCTGGCTGACCACGCACAACGACAGCGACTGCACTTCCTCCCAGGTGGGAGCGGCCGGCTCGTGGAATCGGTAGATCGTGAGCCCCGGCCACAGACCGATGTTGCCACCGATGTCCGGCGCGCGGTCCGCCAGCTCCGCGACGAGGTCACCGGGGGTCAACCGGTCCTCCAAGGGCGGAACCGACCGCACCATGTCAGCCTCTCACCTCACTGAGCCGCCGACTCGGGCGGCGTCGCTGCCGTCTGGGGGTTGAAATTATACGCGCCGAATACTCTCAATGGCAGATCCGTCTACTCCGATCACTCGATCGTCTCGAACTCCTGAACTGTCCGGTCGGCCAGCCGGGGGATCGCATCGCCGAGCACGTGGGTCTTGAACGCCGCGGTCTCGCGGTGATCGGCGTAGCCGGAAGCGTCGGTGTACTTCTCGTACAGGACGAAGGTGTTCGGGTCGTGCATGCTGACGTGGGCCTGGAAGGCCAGCACCTTCTCCTCGGCCCGGTTGCCCGGGGTCACGGTCTCGAGGATCTTCCGGATCGCGTCCGCTTCGCCCGGCTTGGCGATCCACGTCGCGAGCACTACGTAAGCCATCTGATGTCTTCCCTTCGGTCAAAAGCGGGTGAAGCCGATCGCCCGCAGCTGCTCCCGGCCGTCCTCGCTGATGTCGGCGGGTCGCCACGTCGGCAGCCAGACCCACTCGATCCGGAAGCCGGTGACCAGCGCCGTCTCCTCCAGCAGCAGCGTGCGGATCTGGTCCTCCATGACTCCGGTCAGCGGACATGCCGGCGAGGTCAGGGTCATGATCAACACCGCGAATCCGTGCTCGTCGACCTCGACTCCGCGGACGAAACCGAGATCGACCACGTTCACACCGAGGTCGGGGTCAAGCACGTCCTTCAGCGCCTCAAGGACTTCTGTCGCCCCCGCTCCCGACGCCCGGGAGGCGGGAATGACAACCGGCGGCTCCGGCTCGGTGGACCGCACGACGGTCTCCCGCGCCTGCGTTTCCCACACACCGAGTGGCTGCAGCTCGACCCTGATGTCGGCGGTCGGGCTCGAGATCCAGTCGGCCGTGCCGTGGGCCTTGCGGCGGACCCGGACGATCGGCTCGGCCGGTTCGGCGCTGCCACCGGCCACCACCAGCTGATCGGCACTGAACCCGGCATCCGCTGCGTCGACCAGGGCGCGGTCGAGCACGCGAGCCACGGGCTCGCACGTGCGGCCGGGGCCCAGCCGCAGCTTCCTCAGCGCGTCGCCGGCCCGCAGACCACGGACCTTGGCCAGCGCCGAACGCGCCTCCTCCGCCGGTACCCGGGCCTGAGCCTGGACTGTCTCCAGCACGGCGAGCGTCGTCATGTCCTTCTCCCTGTCTCCCGGACCTTCGCGGAAGGGGTCAGTGCGCGCGGACGGGTTTGGCGCGCGGGAACAATCGCTTGAGCGGCACGGACTCGTCCGCCAGCTGCCCGGCGGTGACCTCGTGCGGGGCGAACAGCACCCGGCGGACCTCGAGCACGTCGCGGGGCCGGTTGAGCGAGATCACGCCCTGGACGCGGCCGTCCACCAGCGAAAAGGCCGAGAAGCTCCGCTCCGCCAGGCTGCCGCGCAACACCACGGTGTCAAACCCGGCCATGCGGCCGGTGGACTGCAGACTGTGCTCGTACTGGTCGGACCAGAACCAGTGCGCCTCCTCGAAGGGCTCCGGCTGCCCCGCCACCGTGGCCGCGACGTGCGCTCCCTGGCGCACCGCCGTGTCGTGGTGCTCCACCCGGATGTGCTTGCCGTACCGGGGGTGGTGCTGGATGACCGCGTCACCTGCCGCGTACACGTGCGGAGCCGACGTCCGCCCGTACTCGTCGACCACGATCCCGCCGTCGACCGCCAGGCCGGCCGCTTCGGCCAGCTCCACGTTCGGCTGCGAACCGACACCGACCACGATCACGTCGGCTTCGGCACGCTCCCCGCGGCTCGTGGTCAGCACGAACCCGCTGGGCCCGCGCTCGAAGCTCGTCACGTACTCCCCCGCCCGGATCTCGACGCGGTGCTCACGGTGGATGTCCATGAGCACCAAGCCGATCGCCTTGCCGAGCGCGCGGGCAAGCGGGACCGGCTCCGGTTCGAACACGGTGACCTGCTTGCCGAGCGTGGCCGCCGCCGCGGCCACTTCACAGCCGACGAAACCGGCACCCAGGACGGCGATCCGGCCGGCCGCCGCGAGCTCTTCGCGCAGCCGGGTCGCGTCGGCCGCGGTCCGCAGGTAGTGCACGCCGTCCCCGGCGAACCCGGGCAGCCGGCGCGGCCGCACCCCGGTCGCCAGGACGAGGTCGTCGTAACCCAGCCGTTCCCCTGTGGACAGTGTGACGCTGCGGGCGCCGACGTCGACGGCCGTCGCCCGGGTGCCCAGCCGCAGCTCGACTTGCTCGGTCTCGTACCACTCGGGGGCCTGCGGGTGCAGGTCCGGCAGCTGCGTGCCCCCGAGGAGGAAATCCTTCGACAGCGGCGGCCGTTCGTACGGCACGACCGGTTCGCCGCCGACCAGCACGACCTCACCGTCGTAGCCGCGCTTGCGGAAGGAGGCAGCGGCCGACGCGGCCGCCACCCCACCTCCGACGAGCACGCACTTGCGCCTTCTCATCCGACGTCCACCAGGATCGTGCCGTCCTCGTCCACCTTGCACGGAAACGAGTTCAGCCGGCAGTTGTCCGGGTTGACACCGGAGCCGCTGCGGGCGTCGAACACCCACATGTGCCGGACGCAGGTGAGCGTCTCGCCGTCGAAGTCACCTTCGTCGAGCGCCCACGCCTGGTGCGGGCACCGGTTGCGGTAGGCCCGCACCTCACCGTCCACATTGATCAGCAGCACTTTCTCACCGCCGACCTCGACGCCTTCCATCTCCCCTTCCCAGAGCTCGTCGATGTGCAGCGTCGCCTGCCACCGTCCGGTCATCGTGCTGCTCACCGCCCCGCACGCTCCTTCCCGGTGTCCGTGTCCGCGCCGGTGAAGATCCCGGCGAGGAACTCCTCACGCTTGGCACGGGCAGCGGACTCGACCTCCGCCGCGCTGCGACCACGCTCGGGCAAGGTCTCGAGCAGGGTGCCGAGGCCGGCCGCCGCGGCGTCGGCGATCGGTGCCCACCGGTCGATCCATCGGCGCAGCACCGCGTCGTTCTCCGGCCGGTGCTCCAGGGTGAACCGCGCCAGCGCGCTGCTCCACCGGGCCCGCCGCGAGCTGTCCTCTTCGAGGTACGAGGCGAGCAGCCAGGACTCCTGGTCGCCGTTGTCGCGCGAGACCTCCTTGAACTGCCGAAGCAGCACGTCGTCGAGGGTCGGAGCGAGCACCAGGTTGCACGCGGTGAACGCCTCACCCCAGTCGTAGGCCACCAGGGCCTTCTCGATCGCCTTCCGCGCGGGTTGCCACGCCTCGTGGCGTTCCCACAGCTCGCGATCGGCGGCACCGGCGCCGGCACCGGGGTGCGCAAGTTCCAGCTCACGGGTGCGGTAGGCGACGAGTGTCACGCGCCGCAGATAGTCGGCTGTGGCGAAGCCGGCGGTGTTGGTCACGTACGACGTCGGCGCGAGGTATCCGACGTAGGCCTCGATCTGCTGCATGCCGTGCAGCAGATACCTCGACGGCGTGAAGACCTTTGTCAGCAGGGAGATCTGGCCGGGGCTCAGCGTCGCGTCCGCTCCGGCCTCGGCGTACTGCTCCAGCACACCGCCGGTTTTCGTCTCCGCCTCCGCCTGCGCCCCCACGTACGTGCGGTAGGTCAACGCGTCCGGATCGCGGAACAGGTCCCAGTCCTCGACCTGCAGCGGTGAGTGGTCGCGGTAGGTCAGGAACCACAGGTTGGGCGGCGACGAGGGGTTCTGTTCGAAGGCGCTCGTGCGGTTCTTGCGCATCGTCCAGTTCTGGGCGTGCGTGACGACCTCGTAGTCCGACGGCATCCGGCGGACGTCGCCGAAGGCGCTGAACGTCTTGCGTGGCCTGCTCTTGCGCGGTTGAGCCGTGGTCATGCCGGCACTCCTTCCCCGGCCGGCGCGTCACGCCGGGCCGAGATGCGTTCCCACACGATCGACTCGCTCGTGTTGATGACTCGGCCGGCGAAGCTCGACATCATCGCTCCGAGCGAGCGGATCTCGAACTCGGGGCCGAGGTACTCCCGCAGCGTGTCCTGGGTCAGCACGACGCGGTCCTCACCCTGCACCCGCACGTAGGAGCCGCGGTCGATGACCTCGATCTCCGTGTCCGGGTTGTCGTCCTCGATGGCCGCGATGACCTGTTCCACCTCGTCGCCCATCCGCAGGATGGGGCCCACCGGATTCTTCACTGTGCTCCCTCCGGAACGTCGTACTCGACCCGCACGTGCTCGAGCGGCCGGATCCCGGCCTCGGCCACGGTCATCTCCGGCGGCAGCCGGCGGCCGTGGTGGAACACGGCCTTCTCGTACGGCAGGGCGCGCACGCGCTTGCCCTCGGCGTGGTGCGCGACCGCCGCGGCGACCTCGCGCATCGTGTCGGCCGTGGTGACCGGCACGAGAATCTGCACGAAGTCGGTCGCGAAGATCGCGTTCAGCGGTACCAGCTGCGGTGCCTGGTCCTCGACGCCCAGTTCGGCCGTCCCGGTCATCACGCACCCGCCTGTCCGGCCGGCGCGGCCACCGCCGCGATGCCCGTCGCCGGGCGTCCGGTGTAGTCCTTGGTCCACGCCTCGTAGTCGGGATCGTCGCCCATGACCTCCGGGGTGAGGCCCATGTGCGCGAGAATGCCGCCCACGTCCATCGGCTGGATCTGGCCGGCGAGGAACCGGTCGATCAGCGTCTCGTGGTTGACGTTGTCCCGGTCCTTCCACCAGATCTGCCGGCAGGCGTTGCTGCAGAACTGGTGGGTCTTGCCGTCATAGGTCAGCGACCACTCCGGCACGCGCCAGCGGCCGTTGCGGGCCTGAACCGCGTTGCAGCACGGCAGGTTGCACATGCTGCACAGCCACGGCAGCGTCTCCGGGAGCGTGGCCTCGACGTTGTTGTTGTTGATGTTGTCGATGATCACGTCCCACTTGTCGCCGTAGACCTTCTCCCAGTTGGGGTACTTCTCGCGCAGCCAGTCACGCTCGTCCTTGCTGACGGCGGCCTTCGGGCGCCACCACAACGTCGGCCGCCAGAACCACAGTCCCATGTGGAGCCCGTGGTGCCAGGTGTCCAGCCCCCGCATGAACTCGTCCCAGAACCACGGCTTCTTCAGGCCGTAGTCCTCGATGGTGTGGATGAACTGGTCGATGATCCACTCCTCCATGAACTCCCGGTACGACTGCTTCCGGTGTTCGAGCGGGGTGTAGTAGTCCATCGCCGGTCCGGTCAGCGCCGCGAACGCGCGGGCCGAGCCCCAGAAGTTCTTGTCGATGATCCACTGGGCGCGGACCGGGTCGTGCTCGACGAGGATCTCCATCGTCGGGCCGCCCTGCTGGGAGTGGCGGGCCTCGTCGGTCTGGATCGAGGAGATCATGTTGGCGAAGTTCACGTCGCCCGCTTCGAGCGCGTCGGCCGACAGCGCGACGAACTGCAGGTTGGTGAACCCGGTCTCGAAGGTGAACGGCAGCGCGATCGCCAGGTCCACCACGTTCGGCGCGATCATCATGCCGTCGAAGAGGTTGCGCAGCGAGATCGGCACCCAGTTGTCCATGTGGAACGTCTTCTGGGTCCAGTCGTACTGCGGGTCCTTCTTGACGAACTCGTGGCCGAAGAACGTGGTGATCTGCGCGTGCCGCAGCTCGTCGAGCTGGCCGAAGGTGGCCATGTTGCGCCAGGCGGCGTTGAGCCCGAAGCGGGCCATCTTCAGCTCGCCGAGCACCGCCGCGTACTCGACGAGCGCGACGCCGCCGAAGTGCATCTTGGTGGACGACTTCCAGCCCTCGTCGAGGTGGTCGAAGGTGGTCGAGCGTTGCAGGGCCGCCTTCACCGCGTAGGCCGAGGACTCCTTCTCCCGCTGGGTCGCCACGTATTCGGGGTAGCTGACCTTGTAGTCCTCTTCCCACTTCAGCCACGCGCTGCGCGGCACCTTGCCGGTGCCGCTGTGCCACTCGGGGTAGACCGCCTCGTCGTCGACGTAGCTGTAGGTCCAGTTCACGTCGCGGACGTACTGCTGCCATTCCTCACGCTTCAGCAGAGCCATCGGTACTGCTTCCCTTCTCAGTCGACTTCGAGGTGGCCGAGCTGCCGGTTGATGCCGGCCCCGTCCCAGTAGGCGCTGATGCGGTCGATCTCACCGGCGTCGTCCACGTGGAACACGAACAGGTGCGGCTCCGAGAACGCCTTGCCCCGCGGTTCGGCCATCCCCCACGCCAGGTGCTGGGTGCCGCCGATGTCGCAGGTCACCACCACGTCGCCGGCGTCGTTGGCGTCCACCGTGTGCACGGTGTTGGTCAGGTCGGGGAACGAGTTGACCAAACCGGTCCAGATGGTCTTGCCGACGGTCTTGACCTTGCCGTCACCTCGCAGCACCCGCTGCTTGCCCCACACTTCGTACGGCACGTAGGAAAAGTCGGCGTTGTCGGCGCACAGGTCGGTCATGGTGTCGAGGTCCTGCCTGCGGTACGCGTCGAAGAACTCCCGCACCAGGGTCTCGGACGCGGCCGCGGTCGGCCGGGGTTCGGTCGTGGTCATCGGTTCCTCTCCTCAGACGAGCGAAATCTGGTCGAGACGCTTCACGGCGAGGCGCCGGTACAGCTGGTTCTGGCACCAGTAGGCGTCCACCCCGGTGAGGCGATCGCCGTCGACGGTGAACCGCCACGCCTGGTCGACGTCGAGGTGCTTCTCCTGGTTGATCGCGCCGAGATAGCCGGCCGCCTGAGTGCCCTCGAGCTTGAGCTCGACCGTGACGACGGACCCCGCCTCGATCGTGCGGCGGACGGTCAGCCGCAGATCGGGAAACGCCGCCGCGGTGTCCGCGAGGAAACCGCCCAGCTCGGCTTTCCCGGCGCCGCGCAGGCCGATCGCGTACAGGTTCACCCGCACCGATTCGTCCACAACCGACAGTGCGGTCGCGACGTCGCCCAGCTCGAACGCGGTGAGAAACCTCGTCACGGTCCGGGCGGGCGTGGTGGTCGTGGTGGTGGCAGTCGTCATCGGTCCCTGCTCCCTTTCCTCCTCGTGGCGCGCTGCCTTGCGAGTGAACAGCCTCACCGCAGTGACACCGCCTTCAGCAGCGCGTCCGCGGTCGCCCCGGTGGACGCCGGGTTCTGGCCGGTGATCAGGTTCCGGTCCACGACCACGTGCGAGACCCAGGCCGCGGGACCGTCGTCGAACACCGCGCCCGCGTTCTTCAGCGCGGTGTCGACGTACCAGGGCAGCCCCAGCTTGCCGGGCGCCGTCTGGTCCTCCTCCTCGTCGGTGAAACAGGTGAGGCGGTACCCGTCGAACAGCCACTGCCCGTCGTCGCGGTCCGGAGCGGACAGCAGGAGGGCCGGCCCGTGGCACAGGGAGGCGATCGGGGCCTGCTTCCCGTGCAGTACCGCCAGCAGCCGGCGCACGTCCGGGTTGTCGGCGAGGTCGACCATCGGCCCGTGCCCGCCGGGAGCGAACACCGCGTCGAATCCGGCCAGTTCCTCGTCGCTCACCAACGAGAGCGCGGCCGGCTCACGGAAGCCGGGAATGGCGTCCAGCCGGGCTTTCCGCTCGGCGGCCAGCTCCCGGGCGGCGGCGTCCAGCTCGTCGACCGCAGCCTGGACCTCACCTGCGGACAGCCCGCCGTCGAGCCCATCGGACACCATCACCGCACCCAGCCGGCGATCCTCCCGCCAGGCGATCTTGGCGGCCTTGCTCACCAAGGCGTGCGCTTCCGCGGGAGTAAAGCCGCGAGCCGTCAGCCGGACGACGATCCGCCGCGCCGCGACGAGGTCCAGTTCGGTGGTCTGGTGCAGGGTGACCCGGATGTCGTCCGGATCGTGGTGGAAGGTCCGGGTGACCGAAGCGAAGAAGTCCTGATCCTCCTCGGGATAGTGGAAGAAGTGCTCCAGCCCGTACGGGTCGGCGAGCGGCGGACGGCCGTCAGGGGTCAGCACGACCACCTCGGCCCCGGCGGCGGTGAACCGTTCGTAAGGCTTCAGCGCTTCCTCGGCGAAGTAGCCCGTGGGATGACGGCTGCCGTCGGCGAGCTCGATCTCCCTCGCGCTCGAGACCAGGTAGGCGATGCGCGCCATGTCACCTCCAGATGAACGTGCGGTTGTCGATGGCGTGCCGAAACGTTAACCAGCATGTGACTCCGGTCGCATCGCAGATTCCGCCGCAAGTTGTGCAGATTCCGCCAACAGCCCCTCCCTAGGTGCGATTTCCTACGGTCCTCTGCAAGATTCGTGCAGCGAGCGGGCAACGGCGTCCGGCGCGTCGCTATCGTCGAGTCGTTCCGGCTGCCGCCGGAGAGATCATTCCGGCAGAGAAAGAGGAATTCATGACACGCGTACTGTTCGCGGTGTCCGGCTCGGACCACTGGACACTCGCCGACGGAACCCAGCACCCGTGCGGGTTCTGGCCCGAGGAACTGGTTGTGCCGCACCACATCTTCCGGGAGAACGGCTTCGACATCGTGATCGCGACGCCGGGCGGCGTCCGCCCCACGGCCGATGAGGCGGGCTTCAGCCCCGAGATGAACGGCGGTTCACCCGAGCCGGGTGAACGGTTCCGGGCCTACCTCGCCGAGATCGACGCCGAGCTCGCCACGCCGGCCGATCTCAACAGCGCCGATGCCGCCGACTTCGACCTCGTCTTCGTGCCGGGCGGGCACGGGCCGATGGAGGATCTCGCGGTGTCGGCGGAGTTCGGCGCCCTGGTCGCGGCTTTCGCCGCCGCCGGCAAGCCGGTGGCGGCGGTGTGCCACGGCCCTGCCGCATTGCTGCCGGCGACGGACCCGGAGGGCAACTGGCTCTTCGCCGGACAGCGGGTAACCGGCTTCTCCGACGTCGAAGAATCCCAGGTCGGTTTCGCTGACCGGGCACCGTGGCTGCTGGAGGACCGCCTCGCTTCCGCCGGCGGCCGGTTCGAGAAGAGCAGCGGCCCATGGGAGCCGCATGTCGTGGTCGACGGCACCCTCTACACCGGACAGAACCCGGCGTCGTCGGCGCCACTGGCCGAAGAGCTCGTCACGGTGCTGCAGCCGGTCGGGTAGGCCCGATGAGCAACGGCCGGTGAGGGCCTCGCCCTCACCGGCCATTCCGGGTCCGCGCAGCGCTCAGCCACTCAGCTCCTCCCGCATCGAACGAAGATCGGAATACGCCCTCGGGGTCGCGCCGAACCGCGAGCGGAACTCGTTGATGAAATGTGACGCACTCCCGTAGCCGACCGCCCGGGAAACTTGCGTGACGGTCAGTGCGCCCTCGACGAGCAGCTCTCTGGCACGATTCAGGCGAATTTCCTTCACGAACTGATACGGGGATTTCCCGGTGACCTCGCGAAAAAGGTGCGAGAACGCCGACGGGCTCATCGAGACACGCTCGGCGAGATCACTCACGGTGAGCAACTCGGATATGTTGCCCCGCACGTACGAAATCACCTCGCTCACCGGGTTGCGCGCCACTTCGGTGGCCGCGAGATCCAGCAGGCGAGAGAACTGCTCGGCCTGCAGGACCCGGTACACCATCTCGGCGAGGTAGATCGGGGCGAGCACCCTCCGGTCCGTCCCCGTGGCCGCCACGGACCGCAGGAAGCGGACCGTGGCCGCCATCAGCGTCGTGTCGAGCGGGGTGACGAATGCCCGGTCGGTACTCGTCCGTGCCGGCGGCCCGAAGGCCGTCGCCCGCCGGTCGACGACGTCGGCCGAGACCCGCCGGACGAGATCCGGGTCGATCTGGAGTACCAGCGACAGGAACGGCCGGGCCGGCGAGGCCGCCACGATCTCCGCGGTGAAGTGCTGGCGCCCGCTGAGCACGAGGTAGTCGAAGGGGTCGTAGCAGTGCTTCTGCCCGTCGGTGACCACGCACTTGCGGCCCTGCGCGATGATGCACAGCGACAGCGACTGCACCTCTTCCCATTGCGGCTCGGCCGGCTGGGTGTACCGGTAGAAGGTCAGGCCCGGCCAATTCCCCGGATTGCCGCCCAGCACAGGCGTCCGCGCGGAAATCTCCGCGAGCAGGTCGCCGGCGGTGTGGCGTTCCTCCAGCCCCCGGAGCACCTCGCTCACCGGCCTCACCTCCTCCGGCCTCAAGCGTAGGACCGAGCTGACGCGAAGCAGCTGCGGATTCCCCCGGACCTGCTGCGGATTCCCGCAGACCTGCGGCGGCTCACCCCACTCATCGCCCGCCGGTCAGATCGCACGCTCTCGTAACCGGTGGCGGATCGGGCAGGTTATCGCCTCGGTGCGTCGCCGGCCGGGCGGCGGACGGCGTCGAAGATCCGCATGCAGTGCTGGGTCATCTGCTCGTGGGTTCGCTCGCATGCTCGCTCCACCAGCTGATGGTGGTCGAGACGGTGCTGAACCACAGCGCGAGCAGCAGGGAGTGATCGCCGGTGTCGTCCAGGCCGCTGCCGGCGAGGACCTGCGCGACGCCGCTCGATGCGGGATCGTACTGCTCGACGTGTTCGGGCAGGTACTGCGTGTCGACCAGCAATGTTTTGGTCGGCCCCAGTACCAGGTCGAGGTGGTGGGTGAGAACTGGCCGCCGTGGGGCAGTGCGAAGCCGGGCAGGTGTAGACGTCGAGGGTGAGCTCGGGGTTGCCGGTCATCGGATCTCTCCTGCTTCCAGCGCCGCGGCGAGCGCGGCGATGCGGCTGAGGTGATGGGCGCCGTAGAAGTCGGCCTCGACGACGCGGCGGTGCAGCTCGGCCTCGTCGAGGTCGCCGGCGTGGTGGGTGGTGATGGCGGCGGAGAAGATGCGCCCGTGGGCCCAGCCTCCGGCCAGCAGCCCCCACATCGTGAGATAGCCGACGCTGCCGGCGAACGCGTCGCGCGGGTTGTCTTCGGCGAAGCCGACCAGCGTGGAGGTCGCTCGACGGACTGTGTCGGTGGCGTGGCGCAGGCGCTGGGCGGCGCGGTGGGCGGCCGGGTGCTCCACCGTGGACAGCGTGGTGGTGTCAGCATCGATGAGGTCGAGCAGGTCGTTCGCGGTCCGGCCCTGGTCGCGGATCACTTTGCGGCCGACCAGGTCGTTGGCCTGGATCGCGGTGGTGCCTTCGTAGATGGGGCTGATGCGGGCGTCGCGGTAGTGCTGGGCGGCCCCGGTCTCCTCGATGAACCCGGCGCCGCCGTGGACCTGGATGGCGTCGGAGGTGATGCGCAGCGCCTCCTCGGTCAGCCAGCCTTTGACCACCGGCGACAGGAACTCCGCGCGGGCGGCTGCGGGCCGGTCGCCCGCCATGGCCTGGTCGTGGAAGGCCGAGGCCAGCAGCAGTAGGCCGCGCATCGCTGTGATCGTGCTGGCCGCTGAGGTCAGCAGCCGCGCGACGTCGGGGTGCCCGGAGATCGGAGTGCCCGCGGGTGCGCCGAGGACGGTGCCCTGCACGCGTTCGGCGGCGTAGTCGCGGGCCTGCTGGTAGGCGCGGTCGGCCACGCCCAGACCTTGCACGCCGATGCCGAGGCGGCTGATGTTCATCATCACGAACATGCCCGCCAGCCCGTGGTGCAGCTCGCCGAGCAGGAAGCCGGTGGCGTCGGTGTAGTCCAGCACGCAGGTCGGGCTGGCGTGGATGCCGAGCTTGTGCTCCAGCGACACGGTGGTCACCGCATTGCGTTCACCGACGGAGCCGTCTGCGGCGGGGAGGTACTTCGGGACGATGAACAGCGACAAGCCGCCCAGCCCAGCCGGTGCGTCGGTCGTGCGGGCCAGGACCAGGTGAACGATGTTCTCGGCGATCTCGTGATCGCCCCAGGTGATGAAGATCTTCTGGCCGGTCACCCGCCAGGTGCCGTCCTCCGCGGGGTGTGCGGTGGTGCGGATCGCGGCGAGGTCGGTGCCGGCCTGGGGTTCGGTGAGGTTCATCGTGCCGGTCCAGCGCCCCTGGACCATGGGCGCGAGGTAGGTGTCGCGTTGCTGAGCGTCCGCGGCCGCGTCGAGCGCGGCGATGGCACCCAAGGTGAGTCCCGGGCACAGGGCGAAAGCGGGGTTCGCTGCGGCCCACAGTTCCTCGACCGCGCTGGAGAGCAGGCGCGGGGTGTCGTCGCCGCCCGCCGAGGCGGGCGCGGCGAATCCGATCCACCCCGCCGTGGCGAACTGTTGCAACGCTTCGGCGAAGCCCGGTGCCGTGATCACGCGTCCGTTCTCCAGGCGGGCACCTGCCCGGTCGCCGGCGGCGTTGAGCGGATGCAGGACGTCGACGGCGAACTCGGCCGCGGCGCCCAATATGGTCTCGGCATCGTCGACGGTGAGCTCGCCCCCGCTGGCGTCGGCGAGGTGCTTGTCACCGTCGAACGCGTGCCGCAGCAGGAATGAATACTCCTGGACTGGTGCGATGTAGGACATGGCGTTCACCCGATCCGCATCGTGGTCGACAGGCCACCGTCGAGCGGGATGGTCGCTCCGGTGATGAACGAGGAGCCCCGCGCGGACAGGAAGATCGCCAGCGCCGCGGCGTCGTCGGCGCGGCCGATCCGGTGCAGCGGTGAGTCGTCCAGGATCTGTTGTCCGCGCTCGGCAAGCACGGTTTCGGTCATCTTGGTGGGGAACGGTCCCGGGGCGATCGCGTTCACCAGGATGCCCGGTGCGAGTGTGGCGGCCATGTGCTTGGTCAGGTGGTGCAGACCAGCCTTGGCCGCACTGTAGGAGTAGTTCTTGAACGTGGGCACGGCGATCCCGTCGATCGAACCGATGTTGATGATTCGGGCCGGGTCGTCCGCGCTGCTGGCCTTGTCCAGCAGGGGCCGCAGTCGCTGGGCGAGCAGGAACGGCGCTCGCAGGTTCAGGTTCAGTACCTTGTCCCAGCCCGAAACCGGGAACTCGTCGAACTCGGCGCCCCAGGTGGCGCCGGCGTTGTTCACCAGGATGTGCACCTGCGAGGCGTGGGCGGCGACTTTCTCCGCCAGTGCGGCCGTCTGCGCGGGGTCGGACAGGTCGGCCGGGATCGCCGTGGCCCGCCCGTGCTGGGACAGCGCTTCCTCCGCTGCGGCACAGGCAGCGGCCTTGCGGGAGGAGACGATCACGTGCGCCCCGGCTTTCACCAGCCCTTCGGCGATCATGTAGCCGATGCCGCGAGTGCCGCCGGTTACCAGGGCGGTTTTCCCCGCAACAGAGAACAAATCCGAACTCATATGACTGCTTCCTCACGTGGTGGGCTAGATGAAAATCGAGGCACAGCGGTAGCCCGCGGGCTCGGTCGGCGGGCCGCAGGGCTTGGCCGCCACGCCGAACTGCTTCAGATCGCCGCGTTGCGTGACACCACGGCCGGGGGTGAGCTTCCCCGGGGAGGCCGTCCGTCTCCAGGGCGGCATGGCGAACTCGTTGATCTGCTCAAGCCATGGCAGGCCTTCGCGACCAGTCGGGTCGACTTCGTCGCGGCCTGTGGAATGCCGCGCGAGATCAGCCGGCTCGATAAACGGATCCCCGGGTCCTGCGGCGAGCATCGCCGCTGACACAGGGGTCGACTCTGATCGGGGTGTCTCGTGCGTATGGCGCGAGCTACTTCCCCTGGAACTGCGCCTTGCGTCGCTCGACGAAGGACTGGATGCCCTCGCGGAAGTCCTGGCTGTTGAACACCGACTCCTTGACCTGGTCGATCGCGGCGACCGCGGCGGCTTCGCCCTCGTCGAGATACTTCAGCGCTGCGGCCTTGGTGGCGCGCACACCCAGCGGGGCGTTGGCGCAGATCTCGCGCGCCAGCTCCAGGCCACGGTCGAAATGCTGCCCGAACGGCACGACCTCTTGCACGAAGCCGAGTTCCAGGGCGCGCTGGGCATCGAAGCGGTCGGCGCGCAGCAGGTGATACATCGCGTTACCCCAACCGGTGCGGGTCAGGTACCGAAAGTGGGCTCCGCCCAGCGGCGCGATCCCACGAGACACCTCGAGTTGCTGGAACTGCGCGGTGTCCGCGGCGACCACGATGTCGGCGGCGAGCATCATCTCGATGCCCACGGTGAAGGTGTATCCCTGCACCACGGCCACGACGGGCTTGGTGGTCCGGCGCCCCAGGGCGAACGGGTCGACCAGCGCGGGGTCGACGTCCGCGTCCGCGTCCGGGCCGAAGAATTTCGGCATGTCCAGCCCTGCCGTCGTGTGTTCGCCCGCCGAGGAGAACACCGCCGCCCACAGGGTGTCGTCCTCGTCGAACGTGGTCAGGTGCGTGGCCAGCTGACGCATCATGTCCGGCGTGTAGGAGTTCAGCTTGGCCTCGTTCTCGACCGTGATGATCGCGATGTGGTCCTCGGTCCTGAGAGTGACCGTGCCGTCGTTGCTCATGGAGGCTCCTTGTCGTTGACAGAAAACGGCGCCCCGAGGGCGGACGCCGAATCGGGACTATCCGGCCACGCGGCAATTCGCGAGCCGGCCGGTGGCCGCGAGGCGCGTCCTGCAGCGGCCGATGGCCCGCCTGTGGGAGCAGACGGGCTTCCGCCGTCAGTGCGTGAAGGCGAAAGTGATCCAGTTGGAGAACTCGCAGGCCAGATGCATGCGGTGCTGCTTGATCATGCTCGGCATGGCGAGCTGGGGGAATTCGACGCAGAGGCGGGCGTGGAACCCGTCGCCGTGGTCGCGGAACTCGTGCCGGACCGCGCCGATCGCCAGGCCCGTGCCGGCGCGGGCGACGCCGGAGGTCTCGAGCGGGAACGCCGGGTCTCGCTGGGTGACGATCTCGGCGGTATCGGAGTAGTCGATCAGGAACCGGGTGGCGAGCGGGCTGCCTCCGGTGGTCTCGATGACTTCCTGGCGCCCGTCGGGGGCGGTGTCGATCAGGAAGTGGTCGGGGTTGGCGGCGATCATGCTGCGGGCGTAGTCCTCGCGGTCGGTGCCGGTGAACCAGGCGACGAACTCCGCGGCCGTGCCGGCTCCGGTGACGTAGAGGTCGCAGGTGCTGGTGGTGCGGCGCCCGCGGGAGAGCCGGGTGGAGGCGCGGGCGACGGCGTCGGCGCGGCGGATGTCGCGAGCTAGCCGGCGCCGGACTTCGTCCGGGCCGAGCGCCAGCTTGGCGTCGGCGAACGACTGCCGCGCGCGGGCGAGTTCACCGGCCGGGGCCGGGAGGCCGATCTTGCGGGCGGCCTTGCGCAGCCGCGCTGTCTCCCACGCCCGGACGTCGTCCTGGCTGACGGGGCGTCCGGCCAGGACGGCCTTGATCGTCGGCTCGTGTGTCGGCATCGATGCCTCCAGGCGTGCAAAAGCTACTGTAGTCGCCTTTTGTTTAACGCTACTGAACACTGCTGTCAAGTGGGACTGGGTTAGATCACCCTGCGATGGGGAAGGCGGCCGCGCGGCGGGCGAACAGCTCGATGTCGGCGGGCCCGACGGGGTCGCCGGTCACCAGGAGCCGGAAGTAGACCGGGCTGCAAGCGTGTTCCAGCAGCAGGCGCGGGCTGGTCGCAGCGGGGATCTCGCCGCGGGCGATCGCCCGGTCGACGATGACTGCGCCGCACCGGAATCGCTCGTTCCAGAACGCTTCGCGTGCGGCTTTCGCGACCGGATCCAGGTCGCCGGCCGTCACGCCGGTGAGCGCCGCCCGGACCGCTGGTGACCCGAGCAGTTCGACAATGTCGCTGATCAGGGCGATGAGATCGTCGATCAGGGTGCCGGTGTCGGCGGGCAGTACGGCCTGAGCGGCGGTCGCGAGCATTGTGTCGGCGACCAGGTGCATCTTCGTCGGCCAGCGGCGGTAGACGGTGCTCTTGGCGACCCCCGCTCGCGTGGCGACGTCCGGCAACTCCAGAGCGTCGTAGCCCGCCTCGCCCAGCAGTTCCGACGTCGCCCGGTGCACGGCTGCGACGACCATTGCGGCCCGTCCACCGGTCCGGCGGGATCCGACAGGTTGGACTTTCCCGTGCACTGTCGTCATCGGGCCCCCTGTCCGCCGACCTGCGATATATCCAGAATAATCGCATCCGCAGTCGCTTCTGGTACAGCACTGCCAACGGAACTCGCTGCATACTCTTGATGTCGCCCGGTAATGTTCAGTGGCAGCGAACCCAGGCGTGGAGGACATGCGATGGAGGACAAGATCGGGCCGGGGCTGCGGCAAGCGCGGCTGGCGCGGAAGCTGAGCCTGCGCAGCGTGGCGACCGCGGCCGGCATCTCGGCGAGCCTGCTCTCCCAGGTCGAGACCGGCCGGTCCCAGCCGTCGGTGAGCACGCTGTACGCGCTGGTCAACCACCTCGGCATCTCCCTCGACAGCCTCCTCGGCACCGGTACCGGCGCGGGTCAGGCCGCGCCGGTCGCCGCCGAGCAGCCGGTCGCGCGAGCGGAGTCCGACGTCGTGCAGCGCGCCGCCGACAATCCCGTCCTCGAGATGGCCAACGGTGTCCGCTGGGAACGGCTCGCCGGCCGCGCCGACGTGGACACACTGCTGGTCACCTACGCGCCCGGTGCCGCCAGTTCGGCCGACCGGACGCTGATGCGGCACAGCGGAACCGAATACGCCTACCTGCTCTCCGGCGAGCTGACCTTGCTGCTCGACTTCGACCGGCACCTGATCACCGCCGGCGACTCGCTGTGCTTCGACTCCGCGCGCCCGCACCTGTACCTCAACCACGGCACGGAGCCCGCGCGCGGCGTGTGGTTCGTGGCCGGCCGACACGAGCTCGAGCACACCCGCGAGTGGGTGAAAGCCCAGCTCGGCGACCACGCCGCCGAGGCCTCGCCGCGCCCGGCCAACGTGGTCGAAGCACTCGACCTGCTGTCTTCGCAGCGCGACTGACCGGTCTCTACGTGTCCGTTCTCACTTGACGTTCGCTCTCATGTGTTCAATATTAGTGAACACTTGAGTCAACGTCGATGGAGAGGAGCCGGCATGCTGATCGGATTCGCCGGTCTCGGCCGGATGGGCCGGCCGATGGCCACCCACCTGGCGCGGGCCGGGCACACGGTGCTCGCCCACGATCCGGGCCTCGACCGCGTCCCGGACGGCATCACCGCCGTCGCGGCGGCCGAGCTCGCCGCCACGGAGCTGAGCATCAGCATGCTGCCGGATGGCGCGTCGACCCGGGAACTGGTCGAACGCGGCCTCGCCGGCGCCGGTCGCGATCACCTGCACGTCGTGATGGGCACCGTCGGGCCCGCCGTGGTGCGGGACCTGGCCGTCGCCGGCCCGGTGGACGTCGTCGACGCGCCGGTGTCCGGAAGCGTGTCGATGGCCGAGACCGCCGCGCTCACCACCATGGTCGGCGGCACGGACGACCAGTTCGCCCGGATCCGCCCGGTCCTCGCCGCGATGACGGCGGCCCAGTTCCACACCGGCCCGGCCGGGTCGGGCTCGGCGGCGAAGCTGGCGGTCAACGCCGTGCTCGCCACCCTCAGCCAAGGAATCGCCGAAGGGCTGCTGATCGCCGAGGCGGGCGAGCTGGACCTCTCCGTCTTCTACGAGGTGCTGCGCGCCAGCGCGGCTGGCGCACCCTACGTCGGATACAAGGAGGAGGCGTTCCTCGCCCCGGACTCGGCCGGGGTCGCCGCGCCGATTTCGCTGATTCGCAAGGACCTCGGACTGGCCCTCGACCTGGCCGGCGGCCGCTTCGCCTTGCCGGGCGCCGAAGCCGCCTACGCCGTGCTGGACGACGCGACTGCCGCCGGGCTCGGGGAGAAGGACATGGCTCAGGTGCTCGCGGCCCTGCGTGGGCGTACCACAAAGAAGGAAGCGCTTTCATGATGCCCAGCACCGTCGGCGAGGTCGAGTCGACCGTCCGCGCTCTGGAAGATGCCCGCTACGCCGCGGTGATCGCCGGCGACGTCGACGCCTTCACCGCGTACGCCCACCCCGACCTCGCCTACACCCACTCCAACGGTGTCACCGACACCCTGGAGTCCTATCAGGACAAGCTCCGGTCCGGGTTCTACGTCTACCACCACATCGAGCACCCGGTGGATCGCATCCTCGTGGCCGGTGACACCGCCGTCGTGGTCGGCGAGATGCACGCCGACATCACCGCCGGCGGCACCCGCAAGACCCTGGCGAACCGCGCGATGGCCGTGTGGGTGCGCCAAGACGGCCGCTGGCTGCTGCTGGCCTACCAGCCCACCGTCCTGCCGGAGCCGCCCCGATGACCACCTTCACTTACGACGCCCTGCCCAGCCGCATCGTGTTCGGCCCCGCCGTGGCGCGCACCCGCCTGCACGCCGAGGTCGACGCGCTCGGCGCCACGCGGATCCTGCTCGTGGCGGCGGAGACCGAGACCGCACTGGCCCGCGAGCTCACCGCGCCGTTCGCCGACCGGATCGCCGCGACGTTCACGGCCGTGCGCCCGCACGTCCCGATCGAGACCGCCGACCTCGCGCGCGCTACGGCCACGGGCACGGACCTGCTGCTGTCGGTGGGCGGCGGATCGACCACCGGCACCGCCAAAGCCGTCGCACTGACCAGCGGGCTGCCGATCCTCGCCGTGCCCACCACCTACGCCGGGTCCGAGGTCACCCCGGTGTGGGGACTGACCGAGCGCGGCCGCAAGACCACCGGCACCGACCCGCGGGTGCTGCCCCGCACGGTCGTCTACGACCCCGACCTGACCGCGACGCTGCCGGCCGAGCTGTCGGCCGCCAGCGGTCTCAACGCCATGGCCCACTGCGTCGACGCCTTCTGGGCCCCACGCCGCAACCCTGTCTCGGCCGCCGTCGCCGAGGACGGCATCCGGCACCTCACCACCGGCCTGTCCCGCGGCGCCGCCGACGCGGCGGCGCGGACCGAGCTGCTGTTGGGCGCCTACCTCGCCGGATCCGCGTTCGCCGTCACCGGATCCGGCCTGCACCACAAGATCTGCCACGTCCTGGGCGGCGCGTTCGACCTCCCGCACGCCCGGACCCACGCGATCGTGCTCCCGTACGTCCTTTCTTTCAATGCACCCCACGCTCCCGACGCGGTGGCCCGGATCGCCGCCGCGCTCGGCCACCCCGATCCGGTCAAAGCCCTGCGCGACCTCGGCGCGAAGCTCGGCGTCCCGGCCGGGCTACGGGAACTCGGGCTGCGCGAATCCGACCTCGACACCGTCCACGGCGACATCCTCGCGCTCGCCCCCGCCGACAACCCGCGCCCGATCACCGCCGAGGGCCTCCGGACGCTGCTGCATGCGGCGTGGGCCGGGACCGACCCCGCCGGGGAGGTCGCATGACGCCCGCCGAGCGCGAACAGGCCGTGACCGACGAGGTCCTGGCCAGCTTCGCCGCCACCACCGACCCGCGGCTGCGCCAGGTTATGCAGAGCCTCGTGCGGCACCTGCATGCCTTCGCCCGCGACGTCCGGCTCACTGAGCAGGAGTGGGAAGCGGGGATCGCGTTCCTCACCCGCGCCGGGCACATCACCGACGACCGCCGTCAGGAGTTCATCCTGCTCTCCGACGTCCTCGGGCTGTCGATGCTGACCGTCGCCATCAACGAACCGGCGGTGCCCGGGGCAACCGAGGCGACGGTCTTCGGCCCCTTCTTCAGCGACGACGCCCCCGAGGTCGAGCTCGGCGGCGACATCGCCCGCGGCGCGGCCGGCCTCCCCTGCTACGTCTCCGGCCAGGTCCGCGACACCGACGGGCACCCGATCGCCGGGGCACGCATCGACGTGTGGGAGGCCGACGAGGACGGCTTCTACGACGTCCAGTACACCGACGACCGCTCGGCCGGCCGCGGCCGGCTGAGCGCCGGAGCCGACGGCGGATACCGGTTCTGGTCGGTGCTGCCGGCGCCGTACCCGATCCCGCACGACGGGCCGGTCGGCGACCTGCTCACCGCGGCCGGCCGCGGCCCGATGCGGCCCGCGCACCTGCACTTCATGGTCACCGCACCGGGCCACCGCACCCTGATCACGCATATCTTCGTCGCCGGCGATCCCTACCTCGGCTGCGACGCGGTGTTCGGCGTCAAGGATGGCCTCGTCGTCGACGTCGAGCACCACCCCGCCGGGGCGGCTCCTGACGGCTCGGACCGGCCGGGGGGCTGGACGAGCATCGCGTTCGACCTCGTGCTCGTCGCCGAACCCGCCGCCCCCTGACCCCGTTCGACACCCGCGAGCCGGCACTCCCGCCGGCCCGCCGGTTCAGCCTGCGTACCGCAGCTCAACGTGGAGGTGCACCACCATGAGAAGTACTCGCTGGATCGTGTTGGGCGGGTGTTTCCTCGCCTACCTGTTCGATGCGCTGGAGATCGTCCTGCTGTCCCTGGCGCTGCCGGTGATCCGGCACGATCTCGGGCTGTCGGTGACCCAAGCCGGTCTGCTGGCGACCTCGACCCTGCTGGGCATCGGGGTCAGCAGCGTCACCGGCGGCTACCTCGCCGACAACTTCGGCCGGAAGAAGGCCCTGATCGGCTCGCTGATCGTCTTCGGCGGGTTCACCGCGGCGCTGGCCGTGGTCCCGAGCTTCGCGGTCTTCCTCATCCTGCGGTTCCTCGCCGGTATCGGGCTCGGCGCCGTCTGGAGCGTCGTGTCGGCCTACGTTGTGGAAACCTGGCCCCCGCGCAGCCGCGGCCGCGCTGCCGCGTTCGTGATCAGCGCCTTCCCCGCCGGCGGAGCGATCGCGGCCACCATCTCCGGGCAGTTCCTCCCCGATTGGCGCCAGATGTTCCTCATCGCCGGCGTCGCGGTCGTCGTGCCGGTGCTCGTCGTCGCGGTCTTCTTCCGCGAATCGGCCACCTGGGCGGCGGAGAAGGACCGGCACCTGCAGGACACCGTCACCGTGCGGGCCGTTCTCGGCAGCTCATTGCGCCGCAGGACCCTGCTGGGCACGCTGATGGCCGCGCTGGCCCTGACCGGCTACTGGGGCGCCACCACCTGGTTGCCGACCTACTTGACCACCGAACGCGACCTGCCCGCCGGTTCCGTCGCCTTGTTCGTGACGATCCTCAACCTCGGCATGTTCGCCGGCTACAACGGCTTCGGGACCCTCGCCGACCGGATCGGCCGCCGCCGCACGATCATCCTCACCCTGCTCGGCGTCATGCTCACCCTGCCGATCTACGCCTTCACCACCCACCAGACCACGCTGCTGTGGCTCGGCCCGCTCTTCGGCGCCTTCACCGCGTTCTTCGGCCTGTTCGGCTCCTACCTCGGCGAACTGTTCCCGACCCGCGCCCGCGCCACCGGCGCCGGGTTCTGCTTCAACGTCGGCCGCGGCGTGTCGGCGTTCGCGCCGTTCCTGCTGGCCGGGCTCGCGGGCACGGTCGGGTTCAGCGGCGGCCTCATCGTGTGCGCCGGCTTCTTCGGCCTGGCCGCGCTCACTACCCTGTTGCTGCCCCGCACCGGCAGCATCGACCACGCCGCCGACGTCCGCCGGAGCGACGGGGTCACCGCATGAGCAGCACCATGAAGGCCGCCGTCTACCACGGAACCCGCGACATCCGCATCGAGCAGGTCCCCATCCCGCACCCCCGGGACGGGGAGGTGCTGATCGCAGTGCAGCGCAGCGGCATCTGCGGCACCGACGCGACCGAGTGGACGAACGGGCCGGTCATGGTCCCGCTCCACCACCGGCACCCGGCCAGCGGCCACCTCGGCCCGATGATCCCCGGCCACGAGTTCGTCGGCGAAGTCGTCGACAGTTCCGGCGAGCTCGCCGCCGGAACGCTCGTCGCCGCGGGCGCCGGAGTCTGGTGTGGACGGTGCGACCGCTGCGCCGAAGGCCGCACCAACATCTGCCGCAACTACTACACGCTGGGGCTGAACGCCCCGGGCGGGCTGGCTGAGTACGTCGCGGCACCGGCGAGGACGCTGCGTACGATCCCTTGCGGTCTGTCCCTCGACGCGGCCGGGATGGCGCAGCCGCTGGCCGTCGGTCTGCACGCCGCCCGCCGCGCCGGGGCCCGCCACGGCGACTCCGTGGTGATCATCGGCGCCGGCGCGATCGGCACCCTCGTCCTCGCCGGCCTGTTCCACCTGATCCACGTCGACGTCACCGTCATCGACCTGCCCGGCCCGAAGCTCGACCGCGCCGCGACACTCGGCGCGGCCCGCACCCTCTCCGCGCACGACGACGTCGTCGCCGCGGTACTGGAGCTGACTGGGGGCCGCGGCGCCGACGTGGTGATCGAAGCCAGCGGCGCGCCTGGGCAGTTCGAGACTGCTTTGCGGATGGTGACCACGGGCGGCCGCGTGCTGGCCGTCGGGCTGCCCGAGGACAAGCCGACGGTGGACATGTTCTCCCTCGCGCTGCGCGAAGTCACGATCGACTCGACGGTGGCGCACGTCTGCGACGACGACCTCGGCGCCGCACTGGACATCCTGGCCGAAGGCACCCTCGGCCCCCTGCTGCTCGACGCGGTGATCAGCCTCGATGACCTCGTGCCCCGGGGACTCGAGCCGCTGGCCACCGGACGGCTCGACGGCAAGATCCTGGTAGACCCGACCCTCTGAAACTGGTAGCTGACGATGTTCGAATACTTTCCCGGCAACTACGTGTGGAACCTCTCGCTCAACCTCGCGCTGAGCCAGGGAGCCGCTATCGGCGAGGTCGACGAAGCGTGCCGGCCACTCGGGCCGGACCCGACGACCGAGGAGTTCTTCACCTCCTGGTGCACCCTGGCCCGGCGGCTGGTCGACCTCGCCGACGCCGACGAAGCACGAGGTCATCACCTGTCCGCTGCCGAACGTCACCGGCGCGCGTCCATCTATTTCCTCACCGCCGAGCGGATGCAGAAGCACGGCTACGCCCCACGAGCCGACGCGTATCGAGCCGGTCTCGACAGCTTCCGCAAAGCGATCACCCTGGGCCGCGAGGACTGCGAATTCGTCGAGATCCCCTACGGCGAGGAATCCTTGCCTGGGCTGCTCGTCCGCGCCCACGGGAACGAATTCCAGCCGCCGATTGTGGTCCACTTGAACGGACTCGATTCCACCAAGGAGATGATCTACGGCACCGGCATCGCCCGCGAGTACGCCCGCCGCGGCATCTCGACCCTGATCGTGGATCAGCCCAGCTCGGGTGAATCCTTACGGCTGCGCGGCATGCCCGGCATCGTCGAGAGCGAACGTTACGGCACCGCCTGCCTCGACTACCTGCTCTCCCGCGGAGACTGCGACCCTGATCGCATCGGTATCGCGGGCTGGTCGCTGGGCGGCTACTTCGCCCCGCGCGTCGCCGCCTACGAGCCGCGGTTCGCGTTCTGCGTCGCCTGGGGCGCCATCTACGACTGGGGCGCCCTGCAACGCCGACGTCAGCAACAGCTCGCCGAAACACCGGCCGAGAAGTCCGTGCCGCACTTCTGGGAACACGTGCTCTGGACCTTCGGCCAAACCTCGATCGAAGAACTGGCGCGGTTCACCGCCCGGATGAACCTCGTCGAAGACAGCGCGCGGATCAGGATGCCGTTCCTCGTGCTGCACGGCAACAACGACCGCCAAGTCCCGGTCGAGATGGCCCGACACCAATACGACGCCGCGGTCACCAGCGTCCGACGGGAGCTGAAAATCATGACCGAACACGACGGCGGCGTCGAACATGTCGCCGCCGACAACATCACCCCGACGACGACCTACATCGCCGATTGGGTTGCCGACGTCACCTCAACGAGATCGGATCTCCAGGCGGGATCTTGATTGCTTCGACCAAGCCCGCGACACCGACACTCGCTTCGCCCTCAACGAAGTTCTCATCGGCACCGCCATTTCAGGCGGGCTACGTCCGCGTGCCCGGGAAGAGATCTTCGGTCCGGTGGCCCCGGTAGGGGTGGTCCGCAACGAGGACGAGGCCGTCGAGGTCGCCAACGCGATCGTCCACGTCAACGACCAGACGCTGAACAACGACGCGTACGAACCGTTTCGGCGGCACGGCGCGTCCGGCAACGACGCCCGGTTCGGATCCCAGAGCAGCTGGGAACTAGTTCACCCAGTGGTCGTGGGGCACCTACCGCGAGCACGGACACCTGTTCCATTCTGACCCGGATGCGACGATGGCCGGAGTCCACGGACTCCCGCCATCGTCATCCCGCAGGCGCGCAGCGGCCGCCCACCGCACCACGGGCGACCTGGAAGTTGCCCGCCGTCGTGACAGTGGCCGGGCGGCGATCCACTCCGGTGTGTCCTATCTCGCCGATCGGACCGCGCAGTCAGTCGCCGCCCGGCGCGACCAGGGCGGTCAGCAGGCGGGGCAGCACCTGCGTCACATAGCGGTTGTCGGCGGTGCTCGGCACCTCGTCGAGGATGGCCCGTTCCAGCATGGTTTCGTACAGCCGGACGATGGTGATCACGGCGTTCTGGGGTTCGACGGTCAGCCGCAGGCCCAGCCGGCCGAGCAGGTCCAGCAGGATCTGGGCGAGCGCGTCGTGGAACCGGCGCTCGGCAGCCGCGGTCGGGGCCCGCAGCTCGGGCTGGCGCAGCGCCTGGGCGCGGAATTCGACGTTGAGCAGGTACCACGTCTCGTCCGCGGTGAGTGACTCCATGAAGAGGACGCCCGCGTCCTGCAGTACGCGCGTGACCGCGTCGGGGGATGCCGGATCGGCGGCCGCGGTGGCTTCGGCGACCGCCGCGCGCAGCCGCTCGGTGCGCTCCTGCATCTGCACCTCGTAGACCGCGAGGAACAACTCCTCCTTGCTGGCGAAGTTGGAGTAGAAGGCGCCACGGGTGAACCCCGCGCGGTCGCAGATCAGCTCGACCGGCGCGTCACGGATCCCCAGCTCGGTGAAGACGTCGTAGGCCGCTTCGATGACCCGCCGCCGCGTCTCCGCGCGCCGGCGCGTCATGCCCTTCGGGCTCCCGCGGCTCGTCTCGCTGGTCGTCATGCGGTCACCTTACTTTCCCCGATCCACTCGGAGGAGTGACGGGATGCACTCTGCATCGGATACATCGTGCATTACGATACATGACGTATCCAACGTGGTCAGGAGTCCTCGTGTCGTCGTTCCTCTACCGTCTCGGCCGCGCCGCCGCCCGGGCGCGCGTGCTCGTCCTCGCGGTGTGGGTCGTGGTCCTGGCCGTGGCCGGCGGCGCCGCGGTGGCGTTCAACCACGGCACCGACGACACGTTCGCCATCCCCGGCTCGGAGTCGCAGGACGCGCTCGATCACCTCGGCCGGGTCTTCCCCGAGGTCAGCGGTACGTCGGCCCAGCTGGTGCTCGTCGCCGGGGAAGGCGCGAAGGCCGACACCCCGCGGATCCGGGCCGCGGTGGCCGAGGCCGTGATCCGGATCGGGAAGGTCGGCCAGGTCGCCACGGTCGTGAACCCGTTCGACGGAGGTGTCCACGGCGCGGTGTCGGGGGACGGCCGGGCCGCGCTCATCGCCGTGCCGTTGAAGGTGCAGCTCACCGCCGTCGATCCGGCCACCCGGACGCAGCTCGCCGCGATCGCTGCCGACCTCGGGAAGCAGACCGGGACGCGGGTGTACACCGGCGGTGACGCGTTCTCCGACCGGGTGCCCAAGCTGAGTCCCACCGAGGGCATCGGGCTGCTCATCGCGCTGCTGGTGCTGGTGCTGATGTTCCGCTCCCTGATCGCCGCGGTCATGCCGCTGGTGACCGCCGTCCTCGGGGTCGGCTTCGCCGCGGGACTGATCTACCTCGCCACCCTGGTCACACCGATCTCCTCGACCGCGCCGATGCTGGCGGTGATGATCGGCCTCGCGGTCGGTATCGACTACGCCCTCTTCCTGCTGTCGCGGCATCGAGACCAGCTCGGCGACGGGCTCGACGTCGAGGAGTCCATCGCCCGCGCCACCGCCACCGCCGGCTCGGCGGTCATCTTCGCCGGCCTCACCGTCGTCATCGCCCTGCTCGGCCTGGCCGTGGCCGGGATCCCGTTCCTGACCACCATGGGCATCGCCGCCGCGGTCGCCGTGGCCCTCGCAGTCGGCATCGCCGTCACCCTCGTCCCGGCGCTAATGTCCTTCGCGGGCAAGCGGTTGCGCCCGCGCGTCCCGAAACCGAAGCGCCGCGGCCGCCGGAAACCGCCGGTCGCGCGCTGGTGGGTGCGGACCGCGACGAAGGCACCGCTGGTCACCGTGCTGCTCGTGGTCGCCGGGCTGGCGATCTGCGCGATCCCCGCCGCGTCCCTGAGGCTCGCGTTGCCGGACAACGGCACCGAAGAGCACGGCAGTCCCGCCCGCGACACCTACGAGGTCGTCAGCGAACACTTCGGGCCCGGCTACAACGGCCCGCTGATCGTCACCGCGGACATCATCACCAGCACCGACCCGATCGGCCTGGTGAACAAGCTCGCCGACGAGATCCGGCGCGTCCCCGGGGTCGCCTCGGTACCGCTGGCAACCCCGAACCCCAAGGGCGACACCGGGATCATCCAGGTCGTCCCCGCAACCCCGCCGGACTCCGCGCAGACGGACGACCTGGTGTCCCGGTTGCGCGGGCAGGAGCAGCACTTCCTCGACCTCTACGGCACGCAGACCGCGGTCACCGGCATCACCGCGGTCGGCATCGACGTCTCCGCCCAGCTCGGCAACGCCCTGCTGCCGTTCGGGATCCTGGTCGTCGGGCTCTCTCTGATCCTGCTGGCCATGGTGTTCCGCTCGATCTGGGTGCCGATCAAGGCCACCGCGGGCTACCTGCTCTCGGTCGCCGCGGCCTTCGGGGCGACGTCGTTCGTGTTCGTCCAAGGACACTTCGCGGACGTCCTCGGCGTGACGCACACCGGCAGCGTGATCAGTTTCCTGCCGATCATCCTGATGGGTGTCCTTTTCGGACTCGCGATGGACTACGAAGTGTTCCTCGTCTCGCGGATCCGCGAGGACTACGTCCACCACGGCGATCCGCATCACGCGATCGCGTCCGGGTTCGTCTCCGCATCCCGGGTGGTGGTCGCGGCGGCGGTGATCATGTTCGCGGTGTTCGCCGCGTTCGTGCCCGAAAGCAGCGCCACCATCAAACCCATCGCGTTCAGCCTCGCGATCGGCGTCTTCGTCGACGCCTTCATCATCCGGATGACCCTGGTGCCCGCGGTGCTGGCGCTGCTGGGCCGCCGGGCCTGGGGCCTGCCGCCGAAGCTCGACCGGGCGCTGCCGGTGTTCGACGCCGAGGGCGACGCGCTGGTGCACGAGCTGCGGCTCGCCGACTGGCCCGCTCCCGGCAGCACCGAGGCGGTCAGCGCCCACGCGCTCCACCTGGAGGACGACCGCGGCCGCCCGGTCTACACCGGAGTCGACCTCCATCTGCGGCGCGGGGAAATCCTCGTGCTGCACGGCGCGGGCGCATGCGGCAAGACCGCGTTGCTCTACACGCTCGCCGGGCGCGTCACGAAGTTCACCGGCGACCTCAAAGTGCTCGGCCGCGTCCTGCCTCAGCACACCCACGCCCTTCGCCGCGATGTCGCCGTCGTGCCCTGCCGCGAGGAGCCGGACCCCACCCGGCGGATCGGCGACGCCGCGCTCGTGGTCCTCGACGACGTCGACCTCGTGCTCCGCACCGACGTCCGCGACCGCGTGCGCACGATGCTCGCCGAGCGGGGGAGCACCACGTTCGTGCTGACCTGCCAGGACCCCGAGCGCATCCGGGATCTGCTGCCCGGCGGCGCCACCCACCTGCACTCCCTCACCATCGCCCAGCCCGCCGAGGTCTCCTGATGTTGAAACCCTTCGCCAACTCCGCCCGCGCTTTGGCCACCGGCCCGCTGACCTGGCGCACCTGGGCGGGCCTGATCGCCGTGCCGCTGATCGTCATGGGGCTGCTCACGTGGGCGTTCTGGACGCCGGACGCCAACCACGGCACCGCGAAGGCGGCCGTGGTCAACAACGACGAGCCCGTCCAGGTCAACGGCCAGACCATCCCGCTCGGCCGTCAGCTCGCCGGATACCTGACGCACAGCGGAGATTCGGCGTACGACTGGGTGCTCACCGACGCCGATGACGCGGCGGTCGGCCTGGCCGACGGGAGCTATGCGGCCACGGTAACCATCCCGCCGGACTTCTCCGCCCGCGCCACCTCGGCCGCCACCGGCAAGCCCCTCGCCGCCCGGCAGGCGCAGCTGCAGGTGCGGACGTCCGACGCCGCCGGCGTCAGCGACCCGGGGTTGGCCGACCACGTCGCCCAAGCCACCCAGCGCACGCTGAACCAGCAGGTCGTCGAGACCTATTTGGACAACGTGTACGTCGGGTTCACGACCCTGCACCAGCAGGTCGGGCAGGCGGCGGACGGTGCGGGGCAGCTGGCCGACGGGACCCGGCGGCTGGCCGACGCGGCCGGGCAGCTGAGCACCGGCGCCGACCAGCTCGCCGACGGGACCGCGCAGCTCACCGCCGGTTCGGGGAAGCTGGCCTCCGGACTGACCCAGGCCGAGCGGGACACCGCACAGCTGCCCGCGTTGACCCGGCAGCTGGCGAATGGCGCGGATCAGGTCGCCGACGGCAACGAGCAGCTGGCGGCCACGGTGGTGCCGCTGGCCAACCGGATCATCGCCGCGATCGACGCGCTGCCCTCGGCGGGTGGTGCCGCGACGCAGTTCCGGCAGCTGGCCGACCAGTGTGCCGCGGGCGGCGGCTCGGCCTCGTTCTGCGGTGACCTCCGCCGGACCGCGGACCGGTTCACGACCGACGCGGCGAAGATCGACAACGCCAAGGCCGCCGTCCGGGCCAACGCCGTCAAGGCCCGCGACTCGGTCCAGGCCCTGGCCACGGGCGCCCGGAAGGTCGCCGACGGAAACGCCCAGCTGGCCGGCAAGTCGCGTGAGCTGGCCGCCGGGATCGCGTCCGCCGCCAGTGGCGCCCGTCAGCTCGACGCCGGCGTCCGGCAAGCGAACTCCGGGGCGCAGAAGCTCGCGTCCGGTGCCGGGCAGCTGAAGGACGGCGCCAAGAAGGTCGACGACGGCGCCCAGGAGCTCGCCACGCAGCTGGACAAGGGCCGTGACCAGGTACCCAGCTACACCGACGCCGAACGCGCGCACCTCAAGACCGTCGCTGCCGACCCCAGTATCGCCACCACCGACGGCACGCCGGTCGGCACCCTGGCGCTGACGCTGTTCGCGGCGCTCGCGCTGTGGGCACTGGCGCTGGCGACGTACATCGTCACCCGGGCCGTTCCGGACGCGGTGCTCACCGCCCGCGAACCGACCTGGCGGATCATCCTGCGCGCGGCCATCCCGGGGGCGACCGCGGCGGCGCTCGCGGCGCTGGCCATCACCGCGATCGCCGTCCCCGTGCTGAAGCTCGGCTTCGCGGGCACGATCGGGTTCCTGCTGATCGCGTTGCTCGCGGCCTCGGCGTTCGTCGCGCTCAACCAGGCGGCGACGGCGATCTTCGGCCGGGCCGGGCGGCTGGCCTCCCTGGCCGTGCTCGTCCTGGCCGGCGCGACCGGCATCGTCTCCACGCTGCCCGCGCCGCTCTACACGATCGCGGACTACCTGCCCACCCATGGAGCGGTGCTGGCGTTGCGCGCCACCGCCACCGACGGCACGGGCCTCACCACCGGCGTGGCCCAGCTCGCCGCGTGGCTCCTCGTCGGCACCCTCGTGTCCATCCTGGTCACCGACCGCCGCCGTTACCTGTCGGCCAGGAACGTCCGCCTCCCCCTGGCCCTGTTGCCCGGAAAGGAAAATTTCGCATGAGCTGCTCCCAGCGCATCGACAACCAACTGCGTGGCGCGCTCGGCCGGCGCACCGACCCCGCATACCGGAATTCTCAGAGAACCGCTCCACCTGGACCAGCGCCGGATCATCGTTCCGTAGGGCACGCACCCTGCCACTGTGCGCGCAGCCGAACTGAGGTTGCTCGTGCTGCGGCGATCACCGGCGCTCTGCTGGGCGGTGCGGCCCGGCGCCCCGGGGCGGCACCCCGAATCGTCGAGGTGGCATGGGCGGGGCCCGCGCCGACGCACGGCCCCGAGGACGGACGGATGGTCACCCGCGCTGAGCGGCACGGGACCGCGTTCAGGGCAGAGAGGTGAGCGCGTCTTCCAGCGCTGCCCGCGCGCCGCGCAGGGCGAGACGGAGCTGCTCCGGCGTCCGGCGGATCTGAGCCAGCAGGAGACCGCCTTGGATTGCGGCCATGGTGAGGTGGGCCAGCTCGGTCACGTCCACGTCCGGGCGCACTTCGCCCGACCCCTGCATCCGGCGCAGGCCCGCGATGAGCGGCGCCTCCCAGCGCGCAAAGGCGTCCACGAACACCTGTCGGGTGGGGTCGTCCTGGCCGCCGAGCTGGGCGGCCAACGAGCCGATCGCGCAACCGCCCACCGCGTCCTGCCGCGTCCCGTTGGCCACGATCGCGTCGAACCAGCGGTCGATCCCGGCCAGCGAGTCGACTTCCTGGAGCAGCGGTTCCTGCGCGGCCAACACCGTGTCCACGGTGACATGAACCACCGAGCGGATGAGATCGTCCCGGTCGTCGAAGTAGTGGTAGAGCTGGCTGCGGCCAACTCCCGCGGCGCGTTCGACTTCGTCCAGCGTCACCGCCGCGACGCCGCGCCGCAAGATCAGGTCCGCGGCCGCATCAAGGATGCGCTTTCGGGTCGCGCGACCCCGCGCGGTGGTCGGTGCGTGTCGTTCCCGCAGCGCATCACCCCGCAGCTCAGCCAAGGTCAGCATCCCCGGCTGGAGTACTGGTGACGGCAATCATTTGTCCTGCATATCCAACTCCGGGTGTGAGGAGTGATGGCGGGGATGGGCACTCCGCGTCGGCTCTGCCCGACCTCGATGAGGTGACCGTCGGGGTCACGCAGGTAGCAGCGGATCTCCGGGCCACGATCGATCGGTTCGGTGAGGAACTGCGCGCCCTTGGCCGACCAGTCGGCGTATACAGCGGCGATGTCGGCAACACGGATATTCAGGAACGCGCTGACCCGGTCCAGATCGTGCGGGGCCTCGAGCGTACTCGAGGGTTTGTCGTCCGTGGGGCCGCCGCCGGTGTTGATGATGATCCAGCTGTTGGCCAGCGCCACGATCGTCGGCTCGCCATCCGTCAGCGCCTCGCCACCGAGCACCTCGGTGTAGAAGGCCCGCGAGCGGCCGACATCGTCGGAGACGAGGAAATGGGTGAGCACGATGCCCTCGGCTGGGGCGGGAAAGTCTGCCACGACGCAACTCCTATCGGTGATGTGGGCGGGGCGAGTGCCGCCCACATCATGGACTGGGCCTTGGGTGTGAGCGGCAGTTCCGGTGATGGCGTCGGCGCTTGGCGACGGGCCCAGGAATGCCCCACCGAACCCAGGCGCGAGGATCACGTGGCGCCCGCAACGCTTGCGTGAGCTCTGCGTCGGCGGGTCTCATCGGTAGGTGCCCGCCGGCTCAGGGGTGGGCTCGCAATTCCCGTTCGGTCTGGGCGCAGATGCGTTCCTGGGCTTCGACGTCCTGGGACTGCTTCGAGGACTTCTTCAACTTCGCGGAGCTGTAGTAGCCCCCGGTCGCGGTCGCGAGCTCCGGATCGGCCATCAGCCGCAGGCAGCCGCGTGACCCCTTCTCCGGACGCGGGATGAACGGATTGGTCAGCGCCTCGATCATTTTGAACGGCCCGCCGGCCTTGCTGCCGAGACTGGTTTTGACCGCGCCCGGGCTGACTGCGTTGAACGTCAGGCCCTCCCCCTCGTGGCGGCGAGCTTGGGCGTAGGTGTACATCAGGGCCAGCAGTTTGGCGTCAGCGTAGGCCTGGATTTGCTTGTACTTGCCCGGGTAGCTCCAGTCGGTGATCGGGTTGCCCCGCGACTCGACCAGGGCGGTCATGTTGACCACCCGCGAGGGCGTACCGACATCATCAGCGCCCTTCCCAAGCAGGTCGAGCAGCCCGTCGGTCAGTGCCGCCAGCGCGACGTGATTGATGGCGATGGTCCGCTCGTACCCGTCGGGTGACAGTGCCTTGCTGGCGAACGCGGCGCCCGCGTTGTTGACCAGTCCGTTGAGTCCCTTCGGCGCGGTCTCGTGCACAGCGTCGACCAGCCCCCGAACACCGGCCAAAGATCCGAGGTCTCCGGCAACGGCCAGGTACCGGCCTTTGCCGTTGCCGTTGGTGACCAGCAGGTCGACAGCGCGTCGGGCGGGGTCGGCAGCGCGGGCGTGCACCAGCACGGTCGCTCCACTGTTCCCCATGCCTTGGGCTGTTTCGTAGCCGATACTGCCGGCGGCGCCGGTGACCAGCACGGTCTGTCCGTTCAGCCGACCGGCGAATTGAGCATCGAACTTGCTCATGGTCTCTCCTCGAATGATGCGCAGCAGGAGTGAGTCGCGTAACCCAGTCTGTCAGCGTCGAAGTGGGCTGTCAAACTCAGAACCTGATCGTGGCATCATGGTCAGCCACGCCCGGGAGCGACCAACGCTCACCGCCACGAGAGCACGCGCCCAGCCCGAGTCGCTGCGGCGTCCGCCCACGTAATCCATCCCGCGCGGCGTAGCTGACACCACCCTCGAAGACGTCAAGGCCACAGCGAATGTCAGCGGATCGCAGCTTCACCACTACTTCCCGGACAAGGACGATCTTGTCCAGGCCGTCTCCGACTACGAAGCGGATGCCGCCGTCAATAGCCGACGACAAGCCGATTTCGGCAACATCGGACGTCGCCGTGCGTGGCGCGGCTGAGCTCCACTTCGTGGCCGGTGGGTTGCATGGAGTTGACCTGGCGAGCCGCAGATTGGCTTCTGAGGCGAGGTCCCCGAGCTGGTTGCCACGAAGTGCACCGGTTCGGAGCCAGTGACGGCAGCTGCGGTCCGGCTAAGGTGACACTCCAACAGTTGCGGATAGAAGACATCATCCTTCGCCCTCAGGCCGGACAGCTGTATCTCCACAACAGTCGTGCCGTCGCCCGTCGCCCGTCGGCGTCAACTGTCTTGAGCGGACCAGCCCATGCCCAAGAGACAGAGCCGGTCCTGCTCGGCGAGGCCAGCTCACAAAATGTCAGCCCGGGCGCAACCAGGTGTCCACACCGGCGAATGGCAGCGGATGAAAAGCACATCAGGCTCAGGCAACTGCTCTATCCGAAAACCGTGAGCCGACCTCGGCGATGGCTGTGAACGAACCCGGCTTGGGCTCATCTGCCGACGGTCAGAGCAAGGAGGGTATTGACCGCAGTTTCCAACGGACGGCTACTCCGGTGCACCTGGGAGAGCAGAAGGCCTCCTTCGAGCGTGGCGAGCAGAGTAATGGCGAGGTCGTCCGGGTCAACGCCGGATGGGAGTTTCCCCTCGGCGTGAAGGGACCGTAGTCCATCGCCGATGGCGGCTGCCCACTGATCGAACCCTGCCGCGATGAGCGCTCGGGCTTCGGGGTCATTCTCGGCCAGTTGACCAACGAGCGAGCCAAGTGCGCAACCCCCCTTTGCCTTGGTGCGCTTCGCCGCGGCGATCACCATCTTCCGCCAAACCTCGACTCCGTTCGCGCTGCCGAGGGCCTGCCGGTTGCGACTGACGATGGCGTCGGCATGGTAGTCGATGACCGCCTGCACCAGGTCGTTCTTGTCGGGGAAGTAGTGGTACATCTGAGAGCCACTCACTTCCGCCGCCACCTTGACGTCTTCCAACGTGGTGTCCGCCACCCCGCGCTCATGGATCAGGGCGGCAGCCTCCTCCACTATCCGCGCCCGGGTGCGTGCTCCCTTGGCGGTGAGCCTCGGCCGACCACTCGTCTCGTTGACCATGCACCCATGCTAGCAGGATTTTGAGGTTGACAACCCAGTCCGACAGTGCGAGGTTGAGTTGTGCAACCCAGTTTTCAAGTGAGGACACACAGCGAATGACTGATCTGAAAGGCCGGACCGCGCTTGTCACCGGGTCGACGAGCGGGATCGGCAAGGCTACGGCGTTGGCTCTCGCCGCCCGCGGCGCTCACGTACTCGTGGTCGGACGTAACGAACAGCGAGCTGATCAATGCCTGCGAGACAGCCCAGGCCGCGCCGGCGGAGGTGGCCGCGCCGAAGCCAGCGCGGAAGCGGGCGTCGGAGAAGTGATCTTGTGATCGGCGTTGTTCGTGTCCGGCGGGGGACGGTTCGTGGTCGCTGACGCTCATGTGGCCAGGGTGGTCGAGGCTGCCGCCAATCTGAGCGTTCAGCCCCGGGCCCGCCGATGGGTCCATCTTCCGATGTGCGTGCTGGACGCGGTGTTCTCCATCAATGCGCGTTATCGCAGCGTGGTCGCCGTATGCGACCGCTACGCCCAACACCAAGGCCTCGACCCACACCTGGTGGCTGCCGCCGACGCAGCCACGGTGATTGGCACCCAGGCAATCGGGGGACTTCCCGCTCGTCGACCGGAACCTCCGCCAGGTTCTATGACTCCGAATTTCCGTGCGCATGCCGCCGGCTACCGGGTTCCGCCGAGCCGAGCGCACGGCGCAGGTCCGCGGGATGCCGGATCCACAGGTCGACCGCCATCCCGTCGGGACGGGTCAGGGTGAGGCATCCCTGACTGCCCGGACCCCAAAGCGACACGACCTCTGGCGTCCACGACCGGTCCCAGACGACCGGCCCCACTCCCCGCTTCCGGTCACCTTCTCGCGGCTCCCAGCGCAATCCGCCGTCGACCAACGAAAGCCGACCGAGCAGCTCACCGACCTCCTGCTGCCGCGAATGCCGCCCCGGCGCCTTGGCCCCGAGCTGCAGGGCGGAAGCGACCGGCAGCTGCGCGGACCACGACGGCGCGGCACCGGACGCCCGCCGCCGCGCCTCGGCCCGCCTGTCGCGCCACACGACGAACATGAACGCGACATACACCAGCACCAGAAACCCGACCGCCCCGGCCACCGCGGCAACCCAGCCCACCTTGAACGCGAGTGACGCGGACAGGGCGGCCAAGAAGAGTAAGCCGATGAGCGAACTCGCCCGCCGGCGTCGCTCGCGTTCCATGCCGTATTCGGTCATCACGATTCCTCCGCTCCAGGGTCAGCAGACGATCGCCGCCCCGCCATACGGAGAATAGGTGCGCGGCGCCGGCGCTGCCGTTCCCCCGCCGCCACCGCCGCCGCTCTCGTTCAGCCCCCATACCGTGCCGGCGATTCCGGAGGTCAGCGAGTTCACGTTGGCGTACATACCCCACGAACCGGGCGCGAAGCCCCAGCCGGCCCAGGTGCCGAACGCGCCCAGCCCGGTCGACAGGATGCCGACGCCGCAGCCGATGCTGATCAGGTTCTGCGCGCAGGTGACCGCGGTGCTCACAGCACCCAGCGTGGTGGCGGTGACGTCGGCGACGACGCCCACAGTGACCGCACCGCCGATCAGGACGTCACCTACACCGAAGGTGGCCAGGCCGATTCCGATCGCGCCGACCGCGAGACCGGCGTAACCGGCATATGCACCGATCGTCGACCACGTGTCCTTGGACCAGCTGAACGGGTTCCACCAGCTCAACCCGGCGATATCGGTAAGGTTGAGGGGATCGTCCGACGTGTACGCATAGGGCGTGCGGGTTTCGCCGACCTTGGGATCGACGGTCAGGAACAGCGCGGTGACCGCGTCGTAGTAGCGGGCGCGCAGGTAGACCAGGCCGGACTCGGTGTCGTTGAACTGACCGGTGAACTGCAGCGGTGTGACCGCCGTGCCGGTATGCGTGGCGACGCCGTAGGGCGTGTAGGTGTAGCTGCCCGCAACCCCGCCCGTGGCGTTGAGCAGGCACACGGTCGATCCGACCTGGTCATGCACGAACCAGGACGAACCGGCCGCGCCGATCTGCTCGATCGGCAGGCCGCCCGGGCCGTACAGGTAGCTGTTCGTCCCGTCCGTCAGGAGGTTCGGGGTCTTTTCCGCGGTCCAGACGAATGTCGTCGTGGTCCCGCCGACGGTCTTCGCGGTCCGCAGGCCGTCGCCGTTGTAGCGATAACTCGCCGAGGCCGGGCCGGACAAGGTCGTCAGCCGACCGGCCTGGTCGTAGCCGTAGGTGTTCGAACCAGTGGTCTTCCGTTCCCCGAGACCGTCTGATGTGGACGACGTCGCGCCGGTCGGGACCGTGTCGCAGCTGGGATTGGCGACCGTTCCGCTCGGCAACGTCCAGCACAGCTGACCAGCCGCGTCGAACACCTGAGTCGAGGTGCCGACCGTGGTCGGATTGTCCGCCGCGTCGACGCCGTAGGTGGTAGCGCCGTCGGCTTTGAGCTGGTTCTTCGCGTTGTAGTCGAATGTCTGCGACGCCGTCCCGATCTGCCGCGAGGACAGCTGACCGATCGGGTCACGCCCGAAGGTCATCGAGAACACGGTCGCGGTTCCGGTGACCGCGGTAGTGGAAGTCAGTTGGACGGCGTCGTTGTAGCCGTTGGTGACCGTGGTGCCATTCGGGTAGGCCGCGGTCTTGACGCCGCCGTCGTTGTCGTAGCCGAAGGTGGTCTTGTTGGTGCCCCAATCGGTCACCGTCTTGAGCCGCTCGGCGTCGTCGAACGTCCGCACTACTGAGGTCGTCTGGCCAGGATAAGTGATCGAGGTCTGGTTGCCGTTGTCGTCGTAGCCGTACCCGACGGAGGCACCCGAACCCTGAGTCTGCGACATGACCTCGCCGAACGTGTTGTACGTCCAGGTCGACGTGCCAGTGCCATCGGTCATCGACAACCGGTGGCCGGCCGGATCGTAGCCATAGCCGACGTTCGGCGTCACACCGTCCGAATAGGACACCGTCTTCGACTGCCCGGCCGCATCGTAGCCGATGGTGGTGACCCGGCCGGCCGGATCGGTCGTCGTGAGCACCCGCCCGACCGGGTCGAGGTGCGAACTGGTGGTGCGATTGTCCGGGTCGGTGCGGGAGTTCTTGCGTCCCTGCCTGTCGTAGCCGTAGGTCGTTTTCGCATTTAGGCCGTCGATGGTGCCGGCGACGGTGCCGTCCGGGTTGTAGTCGGTGATCTGAGTGGTGTTGTCGGCCAAGGTCGCCTTGACCAACTGGTCGGCCGGGTCGAACGTCGAGGCCGTGGTGTGGCTGTTGGCGTCGGTGACGGACTTCTTGTTGCCGTCGGCGTCATACACCGCCGACGTCTTGTGCCCGAGCGGATCCGTGGTGAGGGTGACGTTGCCATAGGCGTCGTGACCGTAGGTGGTGCAGCCCTTCGCCGGTGGCGTGCAGCCGGCGACGACGCCTGCTGCGGTCCCGTTGCCGTCCACTATGGACGTCAACAGGCCGGTCGCGGTGTCGTAACCGGACTGGGTCTTGTCCCCGGCCCCGTCGGACTCCGAGACCTTGTCACCGAAGGCATCGAACGCCGTCGTGGTGGTCTTGCCGTTCGGGTCGGTGATACGGGTCCGGTCACCGGGGTGGGCCGCGTCGTCGTAGAAGAACTTCGCCGTCCGGACCGGCGCCGGGCCGAAGTTCCCGGTCGTCGACTCCACGACGTTGTTCGAGCGGGTCTTGGTGGTGGATGTCAGGTCGTGGATCCCGGCCGCGGCGGGCGGGATCTGCCCAGCCTGGTCGTATTGGTTGACCGTCGCGACCCCGTTCGGGTCGATGGTCTCCAGCAGGTTCCCGCTGTCGTCGTAGACGTAGTCGGTGGTGAAGCCGAGCGCGTTCGACTCCGACGTCTTGTTGCCGTGGTCGTCGTAGGTGAACGTCTGCAGGTTTCCGTCGGCGTCCGTCTGCGTGCTCACGCCGAGGGTGACCGGATCGTAGGTGTAGGAGGAGGTTCCGGCATCGGCTGTGCCGTAGCCCCTCGTCTCCGACGTCAGCAGGCTGTTCTGGTACGTATCCAGCGTCTTGTGCCCCGCCGGGTCGGTCACCAAGGTCTGCCCTGCGGTCAGGCCGCCGTCGGGACCGTAGGTGAACGTCCATCCCGCGAACCTGTCGAACTGGGAATTGGGCGCGGCCGGTCCGCGGCCGGCGAGCGTCGCGCGTGTTCTGGGTTTTCTCGGGGTCAAGGGGCGCGAGTACGAGCAGATCATGGCTCTCGCCGAACACGTCGGTGACGCCAACTGGGTCGACCAGTCGGCATCGCCGTTCATCGATCTCCTGAGTGCCTATGAACGGCTGTCGAGCCGGATCGTCGAGTGGGCGCCGTTCCGTCTGCCCGATCTGATCCGGACACCGACTTCGGATTCCTCGGAGGACGCGTTGCCGCGAACGGAGCGCTCGGACCAGGAGCTGTTCCACCGTGAGGTGCGGCGGCAGGTCATGAACGATGGGGGCCGTCGCTACGTGTTCATGGTCGGCGATCAAGCTATGCGCTCGGCAGGCCATGAACCATTCGCGGACAGCCAACGAGCGCACGTCGACATCCGCGTCCTACCTACCTCTTCGCTGGGGACTCCGGGCCCGTTCACCGTTTTCGAAGCGGGCAACCGGCCCGTCGCCGTCGCGCTCAGACACGACCACAGCACGACCTACGTGACCGACAAGGACCTGCTGGGCAGCTACCACCGCACGGCCAAAGCGCTTCTGCGGCAAGCGACTGTCTCGAACCGGGTGTGGGCGTCGTGACCGCCGCGGTGATCTACATCGACCCACTCGCGATCCATCCCGTGATCGACGGCGAGTGGCACCGGACGCGCCTCGGCGGGATTCCGGAGCCCGGCCAAGCCATCACCATGCTCTGCGGCGCCACCGGTATCGCGGCGTTCCAGCCGCTGGGCGAACGCCGAAGCCGGCAGATCCCACGCCAGTGCCCGCGTTGCGACGCCATCTGCCGACGGGAGCATGGCATTCCACCGCAGCAGGAACGGCTTGGACGGCGCTGACACACGAAAGCCGGGGCGCCGCCCGCACAGGCGACGCCCCGGCTGGGGCCCGGCTTACCGGGACTTGTGCTCGCTCTTGCCCTTGCCCGCCGGAGCGTGGCCGTTCGCGTCGCCGCCGTTGACCGGCTTCGATGTTGCCGGCTTCGGGGGTTCCGTCTTCGCCGGGGTCGGGGGGACCGCCTGGTCCGCCGGGGTCACCGTCTTGTCCGCCGGGACCGGCGCCGGAGCAGCCGGAGCGGGCGGGGCCGGAGGAGTAGGCGCCTGCTTCTCCTCCGCCAACGGGTTCGACCTCTTCACCTGCGTCACCGCCACGATCGCCGCCGCCAGTGCGCCCAGCGCCAGCAGCCACGGCCACCTGGCCTTGCGCCCGCGCTCGCCGCGGGCCACGCTCTTCGCCTCCTGCAGCGCCACTGCCAGGTCGCGCTTGGCCGTGGCCACCGCCTTGCGGCGCTTGCGGTTCGACTCGTTCGCCGATCCCGCCACCGTCGCCAGCGCCTGGGCCGCCTTGCGGCCCGGGTCGCGCAGCTTGACCGCTCGGTTCAAGACCTCGTCGCGGGCCGCGACCGAGTGCTTCCGGACGTCGCGGCGCGAGGAGCGGGTGCTCTTGTCGAAGTCCTTCGTCGCCGAACGGCCCACCTTCGCCAGCTCGTCCGCGCCTTCGGACAGCTTGCGGTCGGTGATCTCCACCGCTCGCGCGGCCGCGGCCGCGCCCACGCGCGCCGCCTCCGCCGCGAGGTCCTTCACGCCGGCCGCCGCCGTCTTCACGGACCGTCCGACCGGAGCATCGCCCTGGCTCATGTGCTCACCTCTCACTAGTCCCGCAGGCCGGGCCTGCTCAGCCTCACACCACCGGGCTACCCGCAAACCGCCCGTCGGAACCTTCGAACCACCCGTCGGTGTCGTCAGGCCCGCACGTCGGGCAGGCTCCGGCCGCGCTGCCGGCGCCACGCGTCGCCGGTTTCGGCGTCGTCGGTGGACGTGCTCAGGTGGGCCCACTTCGCGTCCGTGTCGACGCGGTGCTGCCACGCCTCGCGGCCGTACTCGTAGGCGTCGCTGCCCGCCAGCAGGCGCAGCGGCGGCTCGTCGAGCTCCGCGACCTCAAGCACCAGGTCGGCGACCTTCGCCGGGTCGCTGTTCGCGTGCTTTTCGAAGTCCGCCATCGCACGCGCCGACGCGCCGACGGTCGCCTCGTACGGCTCGCTGATCGGCGGCGTGGTCATCGACGCGCCGCCCCAGTCCGTGCGCATCCCGCCCGGCTCGAGCACCGTGATCTTGATCCCCAGCGGCGCGACCTCGGTGGCCAGCGCCTCGCTGAACCCGCCGACAGCCCACTTCGCCGACTGGTACGCCGTCATCCCGGGACTGCCGACGCGCCCGCCCAGGGACGAGACCTGGATGATCCGGCCGCCGCCCTGCCGGCGCAGCACCGGGACCGCCGCCTTGGTGACGTACACGGTGCCGAGGAAGTTCGTCTCGAGCTGCCGGCGGAAGACGTCGAGCGTCATGTCCTCGAGGGACGCCCGGTCGCCCTGGCCCGCGTTGTTGACCACGACGTCGAGCCGGCCGAACGCGGCGACCCCGGCGGCCACCGCGGCTTCGGCGGCCGCCGCGTCGGTGACGTCGAGCCGCTCGACGTGGACGCGGTCGCCGTAGCGGGTCGCGAGGTCCGCCAGGGCCCGCGGGTCCCGGGCGGTCGCGACGACGCGGTGCCCGGCGGCGAGGGCCCGTTCGGCGATCTGCCGGCCGAGCCCGCGCGACGAGCCGGTCACGAAAAACACTGAACTCATGGGTAGCTCCTCAGTCAACGCAACGTCTTTGCGTTAAGCCGAACGTATGCCCGGCACGCGGTTAAGTCAAAGCGGTTGCGTTATCGTGGACGCGTGCCCCAGCCCCGCCAGCGCGCCCGCTCCGACCAGGACAAAGAGGTCCGCAAGACGGCCCTCCTGACCGCCGCGCGCGAGCTCGCGGTCGAACGCGGCGTGCGCGAGGTCACGCTCACCGAGGTGACCAGCCGCGTCGGCCTGCACCCGTCGGCGTTGCGCCGGTACTTCGAATCACGCGAAGAGCTGCTGCTCGAACTGGCGGAACAGGGCTGGCCCGAATGGCGCGAGCGCCTGCTGGCCGACCTCGGCGGCCGGCGCCTGACCGCGGTCGAGGTCGCCGACGTCGTCGCCGGGTCCCTCGACGCGCTCCCCCTGTTCTGCGACCTGCAGACGCACGTCGGACTGAGCCTGGAGGGCGCGGTCCGGTTGGAGCGGGCGCGCCGGTACAAGACCGCGGCCTCGGAGTCCTTCGACGCGATGACCGCGGCCCTCGTCGAAGCCGGGAAGGGCCTGGGCGCCGAGGGCGCGCGCACGATCCTGACGGCCGCGATGAGCTGCGCGGCCTACCTCTTCCAGCTGTCACGGCCGTCGCCGACGCTGCGCCGGCTGTACGACGAGGTGCCGCGGTGGGCGCACAGCGCGCTGCGGTTCCGCGAGCAGCTGACGACGCTGCTGCGCGCGGTCGCCCTCGGGGTGACGCGGGAGCCGTGACCGGTCAGGGACCGCCCTGTCCCTTGCCCTTCACCGGCCCGTTCCCCTTCGTCTTGCCCTTGGCCTTGCCGCTTTCGGCGTTCGTGCTGTGCGCGGCACCGGACGTAGCGGGCGGCGCCGCGATGGCCGGCGGCTCCGAAGACGTCACCGAGGACCCGCCCTGCGGCGACCCCATCAGGACGGTCGACGCGGGCAGCGTCGCGGCCACCGACGGCGGCGGCTGCACCGGGCTGCCCGGGGTGACCGAGCCGGGGACGGGCTCCCGGCCCGCGTCGGGACCCGCGGCGTCCGGCCGGGTGAGCAGCACGCCGAGCAGCACCGCCGCGGCCGCCGTCGCGAGGCCGCCGGCGGCGGCCAGCCGGTGGCGCCGCCGCGCGGGCACCGGAGCCAGGATCGGCGCGTCCGGTTCCCGCAGCAGCCGCACCACTTCACCGGCCGTGGGGCGCCGAGCGGCGTCCAGCGCGGTCATCCGCTCCAGGGCGTGGGCCAGCGGAGCGGGCAGCCCGGCGGGCACCCGGGGTGACCGGTTCAGCCGCGCCGTCGCCGACTCCGCGGGCGTGCCGGGGAACTCGCGCTCCCCGGTCAGGCACTCCAGCAGGATCAAGCCGAGCGCGTAGACGTCCGCCGCCGGGCCGATCGGCTCGCCGGCCACCTGCTCCGGGGCCAGGTACGCGGCCGTGCCGGTCACCAGGCCGGACCCGGTGACGTGCGTCGACTCCAGCTCGTGCGCGATGCCGAAGTCGGTGATGAGCGGGCCGTCGCCGCCGAGCAGGACGTTGGCGGGCTTGAGGTCGCGGTGCACGATCCGCCGGTCGTGGACGTGGGCCAGCGCGTCGGCGAGCCGGACGCCCAGCTCGGTCACCTCGCCGGCCGGGAGCGGCCCGCCGAGCAGGCGCTGCGCGAGGTTCTCGCCGTGCACCAGCTGCATCACCAGGTAGGGCCGGTCGCCGTCGGTGCCGCTGTCGAACAGGGCGACGACGCGGGGGTGGTCGATGCTGGCCTGGATCGTCTTCTCCCGCGCCCGGCGCAGCCGCTCGACGGCCACCGCGCCCCGGTCGTACACCTTGACCGCGACGTCGCGGCGCAGCCGCTGGTCGAAGGCCTGGTAGACGCGGGCGGTGCCGCCGGTGCCGATCAGGCCGGCGACCTCGTACCGCCCGGCGATCACCTCCGGCGCGTCGTCGCGGGCCCACCACGGCCGCACGCCGCCGACGTCGAGCGAGAACCGGGGAGAGGTCGGGGTGTCGCCATCGTGCTCACCGAGCATGGGCGGCGACCTCCGCGGGCTGAGTGCGAACACTGGGCGACGGCTGCTGGCTGAACCGCGGAACGAGCCCACACCCTACGCCTCCCCCGGCGCGCATGGTCAACTGCCGAGGACCGCCCGCAGGCCCGGCTGGAGGCGGTCGCCGTGGGCGCGGACCAGGTCGTCGCACAGCTCGAAGATCCGCTCGACCGGCAACGCGGCGGCCGTCGCCGGGTCCGTCATCGCGGCGTGGCGGATGTGGCGCGGGTCGTCCTCGACCGCCGCGCGCACGACCAGGTCGTTCATGCTCAGGTACGTCCGGTTGAGCGCCGCGAGCTGCGGCGGCAGCGCGCCGATCCGGGTCGGCCGGACGCCGGTGCCGTCGACGAGGCACGGCACCTCGACCACCCCGCCGGCCGGCAGGTTCTCGATCAGGCCGCGGTTGACGACGTTGCCGTACACCGTCCGGGGCGTGCCGGTGACCAGGCTGTGGACGATCTGCGGCGCGTACTCGTTCGTGCCCTCGACGGGCAGCGGCTCGTCGGCCGCGATCGCGTGCCGGGTCCGCTCGTACTCGGCTTCGTTCTCCGCGACGATGTCCAGGTAGGCGCCGATCGGCAGCCGCAGGCGCTCGACCTCCGTCTCGTGCCCGAGGTACCACGGGACGTACTCCGCGGAGTGCTCGCTGGTCTCCGTCGGGTAGTAGCCCAGGCGCCGGAACATGTCGAACCGGACGCGCCGCCGTAGCTGCGCATCGGTCTCGGCCAGCTCCGCCAGCCGCGGGTACAGGTCGCTCCCCCGGTGCTCGAACCGCAGCACCCACGCCTGGTGGTTGACGCCGGCGGCGACGTACGTGACCTCCTCGAACGGCACCCCGACCAGCTCGGCGAGTCCGTGCACGGTCCAGTAGACGGAGTGGCAGAGCCCGACGACCCGGGTCAGCCCGGTCGCCTCGGTCAGGTACTGGACGTTCATCGCCATCGGGTTCGTGTAGTTCAGCAGCCACGCCTCCGGGCAGACGTCGGCGATGTCGCGGCCCAGCTCCGCCAGGAAGGGGAACGTCCGCAGCGCGCGGAAGATCCCGCCGATGCCGAGGGTGTCGCCGATGGTCTGACGCACGCCGTAGCGCGCCGGGACTTCGAAGTCGGTGCGGGTCGCCTCGCCCATGCCGATCTGGACGATGTTCACGACGAAGTCCGCGCCCGCCAAGGCTTCCCGGCGGTCTTCGTGCGCGGTGAGCACCGGTTTCACCCCGCGCACGGCGGCGATCCGCCGAGCCGCGGCCAGCGCGGTCGCGAGCCGCTCCGGGTCGATGTCGTGCAGGGCGACGTGGACGCCGTCGAGTTCGGGGTAGGCGAACAGGTCGGCGAGCAGGCCTTGGGTGAACACGACGCTGCCGGCGCCGACGAAGGTGATCTTGGGGGTCATGGGTTCCGATCCGGTGGTTCGCGGTGCGGGGTCAGGCCTTGAGCCCGCTGGAGGTGATGGACTGGATGAACGTCTTCTGCGCGCCGAGGAACGCGAGCAGCACGGGCAGGACGGTGATGACGTTGCCCGCCATCACCGCGGCCCAGTTCGTGTGGTGCTGGCCCTGGAACGTGGTGAGGCCCAGCTGCAGGGTGTACGTCGTGTCGTGGTTGAGCGCGATGAGCGGCCAGGTCAGGTCGTTCCACGTGCTCAGGAACGTCAGCACGGCCACGGTGCTCAGCGCCGGCCGCGACAGCGGCAGCACGATCGTGAACAGCACGCGCAGGCGCGAGCAGCCGTCGATCCACGCCGCTTCTTCCAGTTCCCGGGGCAGGGACAGGAAGAACTGGCGCAGCAGGAACACCGCGAACGGCGTCACCAGCGACGGCACGATGAGCGCGCCGAGGCTGTCGATCAGGCCGAGCTTCTTCATCACCAGGAACGTCGGGATCATGGTCAGCTGGAACGGGATCGCCATCGTCGCGACCATCAGCGCGAGCAGCACCCGCGAACCGGCGAACCGCATCCGCGCGAACGCGTAGCCGCCGAGCGCGCCGAACAGCAGGTTCGACACGACGGTCACCGCCGACACGATGAACGAGTTCCCGATCCAGCGCAGGAAGAGGGCGTTCTCGAGGACGTACCGGTAGCCCGCGAAGTCCACATGGGACGGCCACAGCGAAGGCGGGAACCGGTTGATCTCGGCGTTGCTCATCACCGAGCTGAGCAGCAGCCACACCAGCGGCGCGGCGAACACCAGCGCCAGCGGGAGCAGCAGCAGGTGCCAGGCGCTGAACGGCAGCCACGGGCGGCGAAACGCGGGCAGCGTGCGCGGCGCGGGCACGCTGTCGATGCGGGCGGTCACCGGAGCGCCTTCCGCGGCCGGCGCGCCAGGCGCACGGCGACCACGACCACCAGCAGGGCCAGCGCCAGGACGTACGCCGAGGCCGCGCCGTAGCCGGCGGTGAAGTTCTTGAACGCCTGCTCCCAGACGAAGTAGACGATCACCGTCGTGGAGCCGAGCGGCCCGCCCTTGGTCGTCACGTACACGAGGTCGAACACCTGCAGCGACGTGATCAGCTGCCACAGCACCAGAAACGCCGTCACCGGCATCACCGCCGGCAGCGTCACGTGCCGCAGCACGCGCCAGGTACCCGCGCCGTCCAGCCGCGCGGCTTCGACCAGCGACGGCGGGACGTCCTGCAACGCGGCCAGGTAGACGACGACGCAGAACCCGGTGCCGCTCCACAGCGTGATCCCGACGAGCACCAGCAGCGCCTGCCCCGGATCGGTCAGGAACCCTTGCGGCGACACGCCGAGGTGGTGCAGCAGCGAGTTCGCCGCGCCGAACTGCGGGTCGAGGATGAAGGAGAACAGCACGCCCTGCGCGGTCGCCGACAGCACGAACGGGACGAACACGAGCGTCCGGTACACCCCGATCAGCCGGATGCGCCGGTTCAGCGCCTGGGCCAGCGCGAACCCGAGCAGGATGCTCAGCGGGACGTAGAGCACCGTGTAGAGGACGGTGTTGCCGACCGCTTGGGCGAAGTGCGGGTCCTGGGCGAGCGCGGCGTAGTTGTCGAGCCCGACGAACCGGCTCGGCGTGACGAGGTCGTCGGCCTGGAAGGACAGCAGCAGCGACCACGCCACCGGCACCACGCCGAGGCCGAGGATGATGAGCACGGCGGGCGAGACGTAGGCCCACGCGGCCGCGGTTTCTCGGTGTTTCCGGGCGGTGGGGCTGACGGTGAGGGGACTCGGCAGTCCGGGCATGGCGGCTCCCTAGCGTGGGATGATCAGGGCGGCGTTCGCGGCCGCGGCGCAGTCGCGCAGCGCGTCGGCCGGGGTCGCCTGGCCGAGCAGCACGGCGACGATCGCGGTGCCGACGGCCGCCGACACCTGGGGGTAGGCCGGGTGCACCGGCCGGACGCGGGCGTTCGCCAGCGCGTCCACGAACACCGGCAGGCCCGGCGTCTCGGCGGTTTTCGCCTGCCACGCGGGCAGGTCCTTGGTCTGCGGGCTCAGCGGGAGGCTGCCCGCGCCGTCGTCCCACCGGACGTCCTGGGCCGGGTCCGCCAGCCAGGACAGGAAGGTGCGCGCCGCCTCGACGCGCTCCTCGCCGTTGTCGAAGAGCGTCCAGGTGTCCGGGCCGGAGATCGTCACCGGGCGGCCGCTGAAGCTGGGCAGCGGCACGACCGCGTAGTCGACCCCCGCGTCGGCGATGTCGGGCAGCTGCCACGGGCCGGTCGGGACCATGCCGATGTGCCCGGCTTCGAACGCCTGGTACATCTGCTCGCTGCCGGTTTTCGGGTCGAGGTAGACGGACTTGGCCGCGGCGAGGTCGCGGACGACCTCCAGGGCCCGCACGCCCTGGTCGGCGAACCCGATCCCGCGCCCGCCCGCGCCGATGACGTCGCCGCCCAGGTCCCACACCATCGGCCAGATCCGCCATACGGTGTCCTCGTCCCCGGTGGCGGGCCAGGCGGTGCCGAAGGTGCCGTCGGCCGGGTCGGTCAGTTTCCTTGCCACATCGACGAAATCGGCCCACGTCCAGCCCGCCGCCGGCAGCGGGAGCCCGGCCTTCTCGAACAACGCCTTGTTGCACACCACGGCCAGGGAGTCGAGCAGCGCCGGGACCGCGCGCACGCGGCCGTTGACGGTGACCGCTTCCCTTGCCGGGGCCCAGAACCCGGGGCCGGCGTCGACGAGGTCGGTGACGTCGACGACCTGCGGGCTGCGCGCGACGCTCGCGAGGTCCGAGCCGAAGACGTACGCGATGTCCGGGTAGGACCCCGACGCGAGTGCCGCGGTGACCTTCTGCAGCATCGCGTCGGCGAGGACGCCGCCGCCGAGGTCGATCCGGATCCCGGGGTGGGTCCGGTGGAAGTCCGCGACGAGCGCGTCGAGGACCTTCTTGCCGGTGTCGGTCTGGCCGTGCCAGACCTCGACGGTGACCGGGCCGCCGGCGCCGCGGGCCGGCCCGCAGCCCGCGACGGCGGCGCCGAGCGTCAGCCCGGCGGCGCCGCGCAGGAATCCCCGCCGGTCCATCAGCAGGTCTTGCGGACGTAGCCGGCTTCGCCCTTCGGGACGACGTCGTGGTCGCGGCGGACGATGCTGAGCGAGCTCCACCGGCTGCACGCGGTCTTGAGGCCGCCGTCGGTGTATTCGATGACGATCACGTGGTCGCCGAACGCGGGCGTGAACTCGCCGCAGTTCTTCTGCTGCCCGCACTCCTCGGCGATGGCGAAGTCGAGGCCGTTGGCCTGGCGCTGATCGGACAGCTCGGAGGTGTTCTTCTGCGCGATCGCCAGGCCCTTCGCGTGGGCGTGGGCGGAAAGCAGGCGGATGTAGGCCTGGGCGTCGCTGTCGGAAAGGAGTCCCCGGGAGCGGGTGTAGCTGTCGAAGTTGTCGGGCTCGACCCCCTGGTAGCCCGTGGCGGCGCAGTCGTCGACCCAGGCGTCGACCTTCGCGGCGACGCGCTGGCGCTTGTCGGCGGTGCGCAGGTCGAGGAGGGCTTCGTTCCAGTCCTCGTCGATCACGACGTTGCCGTCGGCGTCCCGCAGCAGCAGGTCGCCCCACTCCCCCTCGGCGCCGGGCTGTGCCTGGAAAGCGTTGACGTAGCAGATGTTGTAGAGGCCCTTGGCGGGCTGGGCCGTGTGGTCGCGGCTGACGACCTTGACGTCGCTCGCCGGGGTGTAGGCCCCGCCGATCTGGTAGTCGAACCCGGCTTTGACCGGGGGTGGCGTGACGGCGGCCGTCGTCGTCGCGCCGGCGGCCGGGATCGCGTCGGCGGAGCAGGCGGTGCCGGTCAGGACCACGGCGGCGAGTGCGGCTCCGGTGATGAACTGAACGCGGGGAAGGGGCATCCTCGAACTCCGGATGGTGGTGGGCACGACCCCGCCTCGGACCACGAGCGCGTCCTGGCGACTCAGTCCGGGCTCGCGGCGGAGGCCGACATACCGGCTGGGCGTACCTCTGACGTCGGGCGTCCGTTCCGACGTGTTCAGCAGTAAAGCGAGCAACACCGGGCATGTCAAGTGCTCGATAGTGCTTGATTACTGCCCTTTATGGACAGAATCGCGCGTTCGGCGGCGCCTGGTAGAAACAGAGCGTCCGATTTCGGCAGTTCTCGGGAGGGTGATGACCGCCAGCGCGCCCGGGCCCGTCGAGGCGCAGTTCCGGGCGTCGGTCACGCGGTTCGCGGGTCCCGCGCGGGCGGTGGCGACGACGGTCGTCGGCGTGTTCGGCGTCGTGGCCACGCCCGGGGACGCGCTGCCGGTGGCGTTCGGCCTGCTCGGGCTCAGCCTGGTGGCGGGCGCGGCCGACGTCTTCGGGCGGTCGTTCGCGCCGGCGGTGGTGCGCGCGGGCGCGGTGGCGGCGTGCCAGCCGTGGATCACGTCGGTGCCGGGGACGGCGAGCCTGTGGGCGGCGAACGTCCTGACGATCACCGCGATCACCTGGCAGTGGGAGCGGTCGCCGCGGCTGACCGGGCCGGTGCTGGTGGCGTTGCTGGCGGTCGGGACGGCGTTCGGTGGCGGGGGCTGGCTGCCGGTGGCGCTGCGGGTCGTGGTGGAGACCGTGCTGGCGCGGGTGGCGTTCGTGCTGCTGGTCCGTTCGACGGCCCGGACGGACGCGGCGCGCGCCGAGCAGGCGGCCCTCGAGCAGGCGGAGGCGCTCGACCGGGACCGGCGTCGACGTGAGCGCGAGTACTTGGCGCTGCTGCACGACACGGCGTCGGCGACGTTCTTGGCGGTGGCGTCGGGGGCGGCGGCCGACCGGGCCGCGGTCGCCGGGTACGCGGCCCGCGACCTGGCGATCTTGACGGGGTCGGACCGGTCGGCCGATACCCCGGTCGACGTCGAGGCGGGGTTGCGGAGGGTGCTGACCGCCCGGGTTCTGCCGGTGACGGCGGTGTGGGAGCCGGTGCCGCTGGTGCCGGCCGCGGTGGCGCTGGCGTTGGTGCGCGCGGCGGAGGAGGCACTGCGCAACGCGGAACGGCATTCGGGGGCGGAGTCGGTTTCGCTGCGGCTGTTCCCGGTGCCGGACGGGGTGGCGGTGACGATCACGGACGCGGGGACCGGCTTCGACCCGTCCCGCGTGCCGGCGGCGCGGCGCGGGGTGCGGGGCTCGGTGGTGGAGCGGATGAGCGCGGCGGGCGGGACGGCGGAGGTCCGGTCCTCGCCGGGCGCGGGGACGACGGTGACGTTGAGGTGGGCCCGTGGTTGAGGCGGCGGAAGGTCGCGCGACGGCGGGCAGTGGCGGGGTTCCGACCGACGGTGGGCATGGTGCGCCCGCGAGCGGGGGCGCCACCGCGCAGCGCACGCCCGGCGAGCCGGTCGGCCAGCCCGCCGAACCCGCGCGCCCCGAGGGGCGCACCTCCCCCGCTGCCGATCCCGCTGTCCGGCTCGCCGCCGCACACCACGCACCCGCCGAAACCGCGCGCCCCGGGGCACGCACCTCCCCCGCCACCGAACCCGCCAGCCAACCCGCCGCCGCGCAGCACGCACCCGCCGAACCTGCGCGCACCGCTCCCGCCGCCGAGCCAGCTGTCCGGCTCGCCGCCGCCATCCGGATCATCCTGCTCGGCGTCACCGGCACCATCCAGCTCGGGCTCAGCCTTCCTCCCCTGCTCCGCCACCAAGCCGCCTACCGGCCTCCCCTCGCCCCCGACCTCGCCTACGGGCTCCTCACCGCGGTCACCGCCCTCTGCGCCGTCTGGATCCTGCGCCGCAAGCCGCTCCCCGCCCTCGTCGCCCTCGGGGGAACCGTCTGCGTCCTCGTCGCCTCCGTCGCCGCCACCGATGCGCTCCCGGCCGATTCCTTCTTCCGGGAACCGCACTGGTCTTTCGGGCTCGTCGGGTGGCACCTGCTCGTCCTGCTCGCCGACCGCACCCCCGCCCTGCTCGCCGCGCTCGGCCTGCACGTCGGGGCCAGCGTCGGCCAGTTCCTGCTCGACGGGACCCCCACCCGCACCGAGCTCGGCGACGCCGCCATCGTGCTGTTCGCCGTCACCGCCTTCCAGCTCGCCGTCATCGGGCTGATCCGGCTGCTCGACCGCCGGGCCGGGGACGCCGCCGCGGCCGCCGCCGAACGGGAACGGCTCGCCACCCGGGCCGCCTTCGCCGCGCAGGCCGGGCGGGATCTGCGGGCCGGGTTCGCCGAACAGCTCGGGGCCACCCTGCCGCTGCTCGCCGGGCTCGCCGACGGGACCGTCGATCCCGGGACGGCCGACGCCCGCGCCCGGTGCGCGCTCGCCGCCGCGCAGCTGCGGCGGCTCTTCGCCGAGAACGACGACGTGCCCGATCCGCTGGTGCACGAGGTCACCGCCGGCCTGGACGTCGCCGAACGGCGCGGGGTCGCCGTCGCCCTGGCCGTCAGCGGAGACGTCGTCGACGTCCCGGCCGAGGTCCGCCGCGAGCTGGCCGGGCCGGTGCTCGCCGCGCTGGCCGCCGCCCGGACGCGGGCGCGCGTGAGCGTGCTGCGGACCCCCGAACTGGTGCGCGTCGCCGTCTTCGCCGATGGTGAGGCGGAGTTCACCGGATCGGCGGCGGTCGGTGTCACGTCCCAGTCCCGGGACGGACAGACCTGGATGGAGGCGCGGTGGCGACCCGAGTGACGGCGGTGGTGGTCGACGACCACCCGGCGGTGCGCGCCGGCGTGGCGTTCTGGCTGGCGGCCGGCGACCCGCCGATCGACGTCGTCGCCGAGGGCGAGGACGTCAAGGCCGCCTGGCTCGGCGCCGGCGCGGCCGCCGACGTGGTGATCTTCGACCTGCACCTGGGCGGGCCCGCGCCGGCGTTCGGCGACCTGCGGCGGCTGGCCGAGGCCGGGCGCCGGGTGGTCGTCTACTCGATGCGCGCGGACGACGACGTCGCCCTGCAGTGCCTCGAGCTCGGCGCGCTGACCTACCTGACGAAGGCCGAGGGCGCCGGGCACCTGGTGGAGGCCACGCGGGCCGCCGCGCAGGACCGGCCGTACACGCCGCCGTCGCTGGCCGGGGCGCTCGCCGGGGACCGGTCGGAGACGCGGCCCGCGCTGTCGGCGCGGGAGGCCGAGGTGCTCGTCGAGTGGTTCCAGTCGGAGTCGAAGGAGTTCGTCGCGCACCGGCTGGGGATCTCGCCCAGCACGGTGAACTCCCACCTCGAGCGGATCCGCGTCAAGTACGCGCGCATCGGCCGCGAGGCGCCGACCAAGGCCGCGCTGGTCGCCCGGGCCATCCAGGACGGCCTGATCGGCGTCGACGATCTGTGACCTCCGTGTGGTGCGAACAGCCCACACCACCGGCGGCGCGCCCGGGTTAGCGTCCCGCTGACGGAGCCGCGAGGGCGCCCCGTACCGGCCGCCGCGACCGTTCCCGGGGGCGGCCGCGGCGCTCGGCTCCGCCCGGCCGGAACCCGTCCGGCCGGGTTGTCCGAGGAGATCCATGAAGCACGTCCGCACCACCGCCCTGCTCGCCGCCTGCGCCGCCGCGCTCCTGCTGTCCGCGTGCGGCGGGGAGTCCGGGCAGGCCGCGCCCGCCGCGCCGACCAGCGCGCCGACCTCGGCCGCCCCCGAGTCCTCGACGGCCGCGGCGGCTCCCGTCGGCGACGTCACCAAGCCGGGCACCGAGCTGAAGCTCGGCGAGCGCGCGGTGGTCCCGTTCAAGTACGGCACGGCCAAGTCGGGCATGATCGCGATCACCGTGACCGCGATCGAGAAGGGCGACAACGCCGACCTCGCGAAGTACGGCGACAAGGCGAAGGGCATCACGCCGTACTACCTGCGCGCGACGGTCGAGAACGTCGACGGTGCCGACCTGGCCTACTCGTCGGTGTCGCTGCGCGCCCTCGGCTCCGACGGCCGTTCGACGGGCGTGATCATCACCGGCAGCACCGATCGGTGCAAGTCCGGGACGGCGGGCAAGGACTTCACCTCGGCCGGCGCGAAGTTCGAGACGTGCACGCTGCAGGGCGCCCGCGAAGGCGCGGCGGTCGAGGCCGCGACGTTCGACAAGGGCGACGGCTACGACAAGTCCCCGGTGGTCTGGAAGAACTAGCCGCGGCCGGCGCACGACAGTTCGCCCGTACAAGTATTGTGCTCGGCAAGTCTTGGGCCGCGGACGACGGCCGGGCTCGTGGGAGGCGCCGATGGCGGACGGCACGGACGAACCCGCGCCGGGCGAGGACGAACTCGCGCTCCGCGAGCTGCACGACCGGATCGTCGCCCACCAGCGCGCCATCGACGAGCACCTCGACCGCGGCCGGCGCGAGCCCGGGCCGCCCGGCTGAACCGGACGGCCCGGGCCGCTTCAGGCCGCGCTGGAGCGGAAACCGCGCAGCCGCAGGCTGTTGCCGACGACGAACACCGAGCTGAACGCCATCGCCGCGCCCGCGATCATCGGGTTCAGCAGCCCGGCCGCGGCCAGCGGCAGCGCCGCCAGGTTGTACGCGAACGCCCAGAACAAGTTGCCCTTGATCGTGCGCAGCGTGCGCCGGGACAGCCGGATCGCGTCGGCCACCGCGCGCAGGTCGCCGCGGACCAGCGTCAGGTCGCTCGCCTCGATCGCCACGTCCGTGCCGGTGCCCATGGCCAGGCCGAGGTCGGCCTGGGCCAGCGCCGGCGCGTCGTTGACGCCGTCGCCGACCATGGCCACGACCTTGCCCTCGTCCTGCAGCCGCTTGACGACGTCCAGCTTGTCCGCCGGCAGCACCTCCGCGATCACCTCGTCGATCCCGACTTCCGCGGCCACCGCCCGCGCCACCGCCGCGTTGTCGCCGGTCAGCAGCACCGGGGTGAGCCCGAGTTCGCGCAGCTGAGCGATCGCCTCGGCCGACGTCGGCTTGACCGTGTCGGCGACCACCAGGACACCACGGGCCGCGCCGTCCCAGGCCACCGCGACCGCCGTGTGCCCGCGTTCCTCCGCCGCGGCCTTCGCCTCGGCCAGGTCGTCGGGCAGCGGCTGACCCCAGTCCTCGAGCAGGGCCGTGCGTCCGACGAGAATCGCGTGCCCATCGACGATCCCTTGCACGCCAAGGCCTTCCACGTTCGTGAAGTCCTCGACGGCCGGCAGGTCGACGCGCTCCCGGGCGCCGCGGGCGATCGCCGCCGCGATCGGGTGTTCCGACGCGTCTTCCAGGGCACCGGCCAGCCGCAGCAGCTCGGTCTCCTCGACACCCTCGGCGGTGTGCACGGCGGTCAGCGTCATCCGACCGGCGGTGACCGTGCCGGTCTTGTCCAGCACCACGGTGTCGACGCGGCGGGTGGATTCCAGGACTTCCGGGCCCTTGATCAGGACGCCGAGCTGGGCGCCGCGGCCGGTGCCGACGAGCAGCGCCGTCGGCGTCGCCAGGCCCAGCGCGCACGGGCAGGCGATGATCAGCACCGCGACAGCGGCGGTGAACGCGGCCGCCGCGCCCACGCCGCTGCCGAGCCAGAAGCCGAGCGTCGCCACGGCCAGGCCGATCACGATCGGCACGAACACGCCGGACACCCGGTCGGCCAGGCGCTGCACGTCGGCCTTGCCGCTCTGGGCGTCTTCGACCAGCTTGGCCATCTGCGCCAGCTGCGTGTCCGCCCCGACGCGGGTGGCCCGCACGACCAGCCGGCCGCCCGCGTTGACGGTCGCGCCGGTCACGGCGTCGCCTTCGCCGACCTCGACGGGCACCGACTCGCCGGTGAGCATCGACGCGTCGACCGCGGACCCGCCTTCCTCGACCACGCCGTCGGTGGCGATCTTCTCGCCGGGCCGCACGACGAACCGGTCCCCCACCGCCAGCTCGGCCGTCGGGATCCGGACCTCGACGCCGCCGCGCAGCACGGCGACTTCCTTCGCACCCAGCTCCAGCAAAGCTCGCAACGCGGCGCCGGCGCGGCGCTTGGACCGCGCCTCGAAGTAGCGGCCGGCCAGGATGAACGTGGTGACGCCCGCGGCGACCTCGAGGTAGATGTTGCCGGCGCCGTCCGAGGGCGCGACCGTCAGCTCGAAGGGGTGCACCATCCCCGGCGTCCCGGCCGTGCCGAACAGCAGCGCCCACACCGACCACGCGAACGCGGCCAGCACGCCCATCGACACGAGGTTGTCCATGGTCGCGGCGCCGTGGCGCAGGTTCGTCCAGGCCGCCCGGTGGAACGGCCACGCGCCCCAGGTGACGACCGGTGCGGCCAGCGTCAGCGAAATCCACTGCCAGTACGTGAACTGCAGCGCCGGCACCATGGCCAGGAGGATCACCGGCACCGCGAGCGCCGCGCTGGTGATCAGCCGCTGCCGCAGCGGCCGCGTCGGGTCGTCCTCGCCCGTGGCCGGTTCGGGTGCTTCCGGCTGGGGCAGCGTCGCCTGGTAACCGGCGGCTTCGACCGTGGCGACCAGCGTGGCCGGGTCGACGCCTTCGGGGGCGTGCACGCGTGCTTTCTCGGTGGCGTAGTTGACCGAAGCGGTGACGCCGTCGAGCTTGTTGAGCTTGCGTTCGATGCGGTTGGCGCACGACGCGCAGGTCATGCCACCGATCGCGAGTTCGATCTCGGTCATGATCGGCTCTCCTTCCGCGGTCAGTGGCCGGTGGTGAGGGTGAACTCGGCGGTCCGGACGACGCCGCCGTGCCGGAAGTCGAGGAACAGCCGGTAGGTCCCGGCGCTGGGGACCTCGGCGGCGAACTTCACCTGGGGCCCGGCGCCGGGTTCGCCGTCGGGGTGGACGTGCAGGTAGGCGAGGTCGCCTTCGCGCAGCGCCACCAAGTGCCCGTAGGCGCCGAGGTAGGGCTGCAGGTCGGTGACCGGGACGCCGTCGCGGCTGACAGTCAGCGTAAGGGGCGACGTCTTCCCTGCGGTGAGGTCCCCGGCGAGCTCGACGCGGTAGCCGTCGACGGTCGCGACGCGGCTGGGCGCGAAGGTCGCCGGCCGGTAGTCCCCCGCGACCGAGAGGTCGACGCCGAGGGTCATCGGCTTCCCGCCGGTGGGCGCGAAGTCGGCGAACGCGCGGTAGGAACCCGCGGCGGGCAGGCTCAACGGGACGCTCCACGTGCCGTCCGGCGACAGCTCGGGGTGGATGTGCCGGAAGCCCGAGGTGTCGCGGCGGACCACGATCAGGTGCAGCTTCTTCTCGTGCTCGACGTCGAACGCGGTGACGGGCTTGCCGTCGGGACCGGTGATGCGGAACGTGAAGCGCCCGGCTTCCGCGACCGGGTCGGCGAAGGTGTAACCGTCCGAACTGGACGCCAGGCCGCCCGGCAGGTCGGCCGCGGCGGTCATCTCCGCGTGGCCTTCGCCGTGCGCGGTGTCCTCGGCGGCCGCGACCGGCCCGGCCGCCTTGCCCACGGCGAATCCGCCGGCGGCGAGCAGGGCGAGCGCTCCGCCGAACACGGCGAGCCGTGCTGTGGTGTTCATGGTTGTTCCCTCGGTTCCGGTCGCCGGTCAGCCGCGCTGCCCGGCGAAGGTGTACCCGGCTTCTTCGACGGCGGCGCGGACGCGCGCTTCGTCGACCGGCTCGGCACTGGTGACGGTGACGGCTCCGGTGGGCAGGTCGACGGCGACGTCGGTGACACCGTCGATCGCGCCGACCTCCTCGCCGACCGACGCGACGCAGTGCCCGCAGGTCATGCCGGTGACGGTGAACGTGGTCTGGCTCATGGGGTCTCCTCCGGGGTCGGTGTCTCGACCCGGTCGACCATACCCCTAGGGGGTACCAGTATCAAGCAAGTCTTTCCGAGCGATTCCGCAGCGATCGATGCGAAAGAGGTAGGCTGAGGTGATGGAAACCGGGAAGCGCCGCCCGACCGGCCGGCCGCGGGCCTTCGATCCCGACGCGGCGCTCGAGCGCGCCCTGCTGGTCTTCTGGGAGCACGGCTACGAGGGCGCGAGCCTGGCCGGCCTGACCGAAGCGATGGGCATCTCCACCACCAGCATGTACGCGACCTTCGGCAACAAGGAAGAGCTGTTCCGCAAGGCCCTGGAGCGCTACACCGAAGGTCCGAGCGCGTACGTCGTCGACGCCCTGGAAATGCCGACCGCGCTCGAGGTGACCACCGCGCTCATCGCGGGCACCATCGAGACGACCACCCGGCCGGCCGGACCCCACGGCTGCCTGGGCGTCCAAGGTGCCCTGGTCACCGGCGACTCCGGCCGCGGCGCCCGCGAACTGCTCGTCGGCTGGCGCGACGACGGCTACACCACCCTGCGCGACCGGTTCGAACGAGCCGTCGACGACGGCGACCTGCCTCCGGAAGCCGACCCCTCGGTGCTCGCCCGCTTCGTCACCGCCCTCGCGTACGGCATCGCCGTGCAGGCCGCCAGCGGCGTCGCCCGCGAGGAGCTGCAGGAGATGGCCGACGCCGCCCTGCGCAGCTGGCCGCTTTCCTGACCTTTCCGCATCGATCGATGCAAAACGTGCTACGGTCGAATTCCGCATCGATCGATGCGGAACTCGACGAGAGCGGGACCACCCGATGTCCGACCTGCGTGCGTTCTACCTGCGCTACCTCGACCAGCTCAACGCCCACCGGTTCGACCGGATGGACGAGTTCATCGACGACCGCACGACCCTGAACGGCGAGCCCGCCACGCGGGACGACCTCATCGCCGTCCAGAAAGCCGACGTGGCCGCCGTCCCGGACCTCCACTGGGAGCTCCAGGAGCTGCTCTTCGACGGCGACCGCCTGGCCGCGCGCCTGGTCAACACCGGCACCCCGGCGCGGGAGTGGCTCGGCGTCGCGCCCACCGGCGCGTCGTTCGAGATCACCGAGTACGCCATCTACCGCGTCCACAACGGACGGTTCGTCCACATGGCCGCCCTGCACGACGCCGGCGAGCTGCGCCGTCAGCTCGCCGCCGGAAAGGAAAGCGCATGACCGTCACCCTGATCACCGGCGCCAACAAGGGCATCGGGTTCGAGACCGCGAAACAGCTCCTGCGGCGGGGCCACACCGTCTACCTCGGCGCCCGCGACCCCGAGCGCGGCGAGAAGGCCGCTGCCGAGCTCGGCGCGCGGTTCGTCCCGCTCGACGTCACCGACGACGACTCGGTCACCGACGCGCTCGCCACGATCGACGCGGCTGAGGGACGCCTCGACGTCCTGGTCAACAACGCGGGCGTGCTCGGCAGCGAAGGTCTCGACGGGCCCACCGCGCTGCGCGTCTTCGACACCAACGCCGTGGGGATCGTGCGCGTCACCGAGGCGGCGCTTCCGTTGCTGCGCAAGTCGTCGAACCCCACGGTGGTCACGGTGTCGAGCAGCGCGGGTTCGTTCTGGGCGGTGACCAACCCCGAACGCCCGGAGTACCAGCTGCCGCTCGCGCTCTACTCCGCGTCCAAGGCGGCGGCCACGATGCTGACGCTCCAGTACGCGAAGGCCCAGCCGGGCATCAAGTTCAACGCGGTCGAGCCCGGCACCACGGCCACCGACATGACGGCCGCGTTCGGCATCGGCCGGTCGCCGGAGGAGAGCGCCGCGGTCGTCGTGCGCCTGGCCACCTCGGACGCCGACGGCCCGACCGGAACACTGCAGGACGAGACCGGGGTGTTGCCCTGGTAGGGCGCGCCATCCGGTGGTGCCCGGTCTAGCTCACGGCACCACCAGCCGCGCGAGGGGGACGTGGTGCTGGCCCGCGTGCATGTCGCGGTCGCGCAGCGAGCCCTGGCTGACCGGGCGGGGGAAGGAAATCTTGACGACGTTGAGCGACGGGATCCGGAAGATCCGGATCGTGCTCTCCTCCACCCGGTACAGCGCGGCGATCACCCGCTCGTTCAGGAACGTCTCGTCGGCCGCGACGCGGTAGCCGTCCGCGTCGCGCAGGAACAGCTCCATCGTGACCCAGAACGGGCCCGCGTTCTTCGACCGGACCTCGTGGGCCAGGTCCGCCAACGTCGTTTCAGGCACGGGTTTTCCCTTCGACGCCGAACTCGGTCCGGAACAGCTCCAGCGGCGTGCAGTCGACGACGTGGTTCAGCACGAACTCGTACGCCGCGCCGCGCTCGACCTCCGCCGGCGACGACGCGAACGCGAAGCTCGGCAGGTAGTCCATCGACGGCGTCGGCAGGTGCAGCATCAGCGGGTTGGCCACCTTCGCCACGGCCGTCGCGGTCGCCTGGTCGGGGGCGTTGACCAACAGCATCACGCCCACCTCGCGCGGCGGCCCGGTCTCGGGTTCCAGCTCGCCCAGCACCGCGTTGTGGCCGTACAGGCGGAGGTCGAACGCGTATTCGCCGTCGGCCAGGCCGAGGGTCTGGCCGACGCGCTGGGTGATCAGCGTGCGCATCAGCTCGGCCCAGGTGTCGATTTCGGCGAGGACCAGCGGGTCCCGGATCGCCGAGAACGACATCGTTTCGTACCCGGTGATCCGCGCGCCCTCCAGCTTGATCGTGTGCTGGGCGGCGCGGTGGAACTCCGACCCCGTGACGCGGACGATCCGGTCGTCGACGGCGGTGTACTCGGCGGCGCTGACGTCGAGGGTGCCGTCGGGTTCGCGCATCCGATGCGGGTCCGCGGTCTCGTAGAGCATGTGCGCGGCCACCGAGATCGGCGTGCACGCCGACGCCGGGTCGAGCGGCTCGATGGTGAAGCCGTCCGCGTCGATCGTGGCCAGGACGCCGCCGGCGCGCGGGTTGCTGGTGCACTGGCCGCCGCATTCGATGATCTTGGCGGCGTGCCAGGTCGGTCCGGCGGGCATGCCCATCATCAGCGGGTAGGCGGCCGCGACCGCCGTGTCGGTCGCGCGGCCGGCGAGCACGACTTGAGCTCCCGCGCGCAGCGCTTCGACGATCGGCTCGTGGCCCATCGCGCCGACGATGTGCGTGCAGCTTTCGAGGGTCTCGGCGTCGAGTTTTCCCAAGGGCGGCAACGGGTGGATGCGGTCGAGGTACTCCTTGAGGCCGGTGGCGTCCTGCTCGCTGTAGATCCGCGCGACCGTCAGCTCCAGGCCCTCCTCCGCGAGCACTTCCGCGGCGATCCCGGCGACCCAGTCGACGCCGGTGTCCGTGCCGCTCGTGCCGCAGGAGCCGACGACCACCGGGATCCCCGCGCCCGCGGCCGCCGTGAAGAGGCTGCGCAGGTCGCGCGCCACGGCTTTGGCCGTCGTCTTCGCCGTCGCGGCGCCGAGGTAGTACGGGCCGGAGTCGGTGGAGCCGCCGTCGACGCTGATGACGTCGGCGCCCAGGGCGATGCCGCGCTCGACCGTCGCGTGGTCCCAGCCGGCGCCGAGCATGCCGCTCGGCGCCAGCACGCGCACTGCGTCCATGGTCCTCATTCCTCTCGGTTCACCACGAATCCGGCCCGGCGGCCGGGGGGCGGTGGCGCTGCAGCGCGGCGACGCGGGCGACGAGCAGCACCGCGACCGCCGTGACGACGCCGACGTCGAGCAGCATGAACCGCCACCCGGTCAGGTCGACCATGCCGCCGACCAGGGCCGGGCCGGCGAAGCCGCCGGCCGACCAGCCGACCGTGTAGAGGCCGGAGTACGTGCCGAGCACGCGGGCCGACGGCGCGAGGTTCCACAGCACGACCGCCGTGTTGACGATGAACGCCGCCGCGCCCGCGGCCGCGACGCACATCGCCACGACGATGCCGGCGGGCGTCGAAACCGCGGTGCCCAGCACCATCGCGGCGGCGAACACCACCATCCCGGCCAGGATCACGCGCAGCCGCCCGAAGCGCTCGGCGAGCAGGGCGACCGGGTAGGCGGCCACGATGAAGGCCAGCCCGCTGGGCAGCGTCAGCCCGCCCGCGTCGCCGCGGGACAGCCCCAGGGTTTCCATGCCGTAGTTGGTGATCAGCGACCGCGACGCGAACCACGCGCCGCCGAAGGCGAAGACGGCGGCGATGACCAGCAGCCGGCTGCGGTCGGTGTCGCGGACGATGTCGAGCAGGACCTCGCGCATCCGCACTCGCGGCGAACCCTCGCCGGGTTCGGCCCGGTCCTCTTCGAGCGCGGCCCGGTAGGCCGGCGACCGGCTGTCGCGCACCTTCCACGCGAGCACGGCCACCGAGCCCACCATCACCACGGCCGGGATCGCGAACGACAGCTTCGGGAAGTCGTCGATGAGGAACAGGCTGATCAGCGCGGCGACGATCACCGTGATGCTGGAGGCGATCTTGACCGCCGCGTTGGCCCGGCTGCGCCGTTCGGGGGCGATGAAGTCCGGGAGCAGCGACTCGGCGATCGGCTTGAAGGAGTTCGCGACGAGCGCGTAGCCGAACATCGTCAGGATCAGCAGGGGCAGCGAAGCCGCCGCGTGCGGGATCAGGACGAACAGCAGCGCGGCGACCGGCATGCCGACGACGAGGTACGGGATGCGGCGGCCCCACGCCGTGCGGGTGCCGTCCGAGCGGTTGCCCATCCACGGCTGGACGAAGATGCCGAGCAGGTTGTCCATCCCCATCAGCGCGCCGATGAGCGCGGCGCTGCCGAGGTGCTCGCGCAGCAGCGGCGGTACCTGCGAGTCGTAGAGGTTCCACGTCGATTCCTGGGCGAAGACGGCCAGGGCCACGAAGAACGTGATGCGCCCGGTCCGGACGCGCGGGGTGGTCAACGTCATCGTCGGCCCCTTCCGTCGGTTCGTGGCCGCCACCGTACTTTTGCTATAGCAAGACGGTCAAGAGTTGCATATGAGTTTTGCCGTAGGCTGTGCGGCATGCTGGGTGAAGCACTGCAGACCGACACGCTGGCCGACCGCGTGTACCGGGCCCTGCGCGACGCGATCACCACCGGCGAGCTGCGCCCGGGCCAGAAGGTCACCGAACGCGGGTTCGCCGAGCGGCTGTCGGTCAGTCCGACGCCGGTGCGCGAAGCCATCCGGCGCCTGGAGCAGGACGGCCTCCTCGAACGGGCCGGGCCGCGGACGGTCAAGGTGGCGATGTTCGGCGGCGTCGCCGTCCAGGACCTCGCGGAGGTCGAGGTCGGCCTGCGCGGGATGGTGGCCCGCTTCGCCGCGCGGCACGCGACCCCCGAGCAGCTCGACCGGCTCGACGCGATCCTCGACGAGGCCGACGACCTGCTGATCCTCATCAAGCAGCGCCACGAGTCCGGGCAGGAGGTGGCCAAGCACGTCGGCCGGCTCTTCGACGCCGTGCAGCGGTTCAACGGCGTGGTCGAGTCGTGCGCGGGCAACCCGGTTCTCGTGCGGCTGCTCGACCAGACGCGGGTGTTCTCGTCGCCGGAGCGGCGGTCGCGGGTGCTGGAGCGGGTCAGCGTGGACGAGACGTTCGGCTTGGACCGCTACGCGACCCACCGGCAGCTGGTGCACGCGCTGCGGGCCGGCGACTCCGCGGCGGCCGAGGCCCTGGTGCTGGCGGACGCGCGGGGTGGCCTCGGCGATCTGTTGGCCGGCAACGCATCCCCGCCGGATTAGGCCCCGCGCCAATCGCGGAAGGCGCCGAGGACGGTGTCGCGCACGTCGGGCGAAAGGGTTTCGGCCGGTAGCGCACCGAGTTCGGCGATCGTGGTGCGGAACTGGTCGAGGTACGTTTCACAGCCTTCGCACAACGCCAAGTGCTCGACGAACCGGGCTTCGGTCCCGGGATCCAGTGCTCCGTCGAGGAAAGCCGTGACGAGTTCGACGAACTCTTCGCACGTCATGCCGATTTCCCCTCGGCACCCAGGTACTCCGCGAGCCGCTCGCGCACCGCGGCTCGCGCGCGGTGCAGGAGCACCCGCTGGTTGGCCGCGGTGATCTCGAGCAGCGCGCAGACCTCGTCGGCGCTGTGGTCGGCGACGTCGCGGAGGCTGATGACGGCGCGCTGGCGAGCGGGCAGCTCGTCGAGCGCGCCGGCGATCACCTGCCGGACTTCCAGGGCCAGGGCGGTGTTTTCCGGCGACGGCCACCGGGCGGGGAACTGGCGCCAGCCACCGGGGTGGGCGTCGTCCGGGCCGCGGAACCGGGCCGGGTCGACGGTGGGGCCGCGGTCTTCGCCGTCGGGGGCGAGGCTGGCCCAGGGAATGCTGCGGTGCTCGGCCGTGCCGCGTTTCTTGGCCGTGTTGACCAGGATCCGGTACACCCACGTCTTGAACGCCGCGCGCCCCTCGAACGCGTCGAGGCTCTTGACGACGGCGAGCCACGTGTCCTGGACGACTTCCTCGGCGGACGCGTGGGTGGAGACGAACGAGCGCGCCAGGCGCAGCATCGGCGCCGACCACGCGTCGAGGACGGCGGCGAAGGTGCCGTCGTCCCCGCCGCGCAGTGCCGCGAGGAGTTCCGTATCCGGCGGAAGTGGGCTCACCAGCCGAATATAGCTGCGGAAACAGCCGAAACAGGTGACGGTCATCTTACGGGCGCCCCCTCCCGCGACCGCAGCAACGACAGCGCGCCGGCGGGGAACAGCAGCACCGAAAGCAGGCCGGCGCACACGAGCGCGGCCGCGGTCACCGGGGTCATCAGCCCGGTGAGCACGCCGATCTGGGTGGCGGTGACCAGGAACGGCAACGACGTCGCCTGCAGCAGACCGGCCGCGATCGCTTTCCCGGCCCCGAATTCCCGCGCGAACAGCACCGCCGGGACGCCGCGCGCGAGCAGCAGCGCGGCCAGGAACAGCGGGACGCGCGCGAGCGCGGCCGCGTCGGCGAGCAACCCGGACAGGTCGAGCCGCAGGCCGCTGGTGACGAAGAAGACCGGCACCAGGAAGCCGTACCCGATGGCGTCGAGCTTGACCCGGAACCGCGGGTGCGACGCGGAGTCGCGGTCGAGCAGCCCGACGACCGCGCCCGCCAGGAAAGCGCCGAGAATGCTTTCCAGGCCGAAAGTCTCGGCCAGCGCGACGAACGCGACCAGCAGCACCACGGCCGCGCGGACGCGGATCTCGGCCGTGGTGTCCTGCAGCCGCAGCAGGGTCGCGCCGAGCCGGCGCGACCGGCCGGCCAGCGCGACCACGACGGCGGTCACGACGACCAGGCTCACGAAGGCCACGAGCAGCACCAGCCGCGCGCCGGTGCTGCCGCCGGAAGCCGAGAACAGCAAAGAAACCAGCAGGACGGCGGCGAAGTCGGCCACCGACGCGGCGGCGATGACCGCCTGCCCCAAGCCGCCTTCGGCCTGTCCCGCGTCCTTGAGCACCGGCACGACCAGACCGAGCGAAGTCGCCGACAGCGCCACCGCGACCAGGAGCGGGCTGCGTACCCACCCCGCGGCGGCGAAACCCGTGCCGACGGCGAGCCCGATGGCCAGCGTCAGGACGTAGCCCAGCAGCGCCACCCGCAGGGCCCGGCCGCGCAGCCGGTGGACGTCGATCTCCAGTCCCGCCAGGAAGAGCAGGAAAGCGAGCCCGAGCAGGGCGACGATCTGCACCGGCAGGTCCGGGGTGATCCAGCCGAGCCCGGACGGCCCGAGCGCGATCCCGGCCACGATCTCCAGCACCACGGCGGGAACGCGCAGCTTCGGCACGAGGCCGAGCAGCAGCGGGGCGGCGAGCGCGATCGCCGCCACCGCGAACAGGTTGACGAACCCGACGCCGGGCACGGCGGGCTCAGCGGTACTCGGGGTTGGTGAAGTCGAAGCGGCAGCCGGCGTCCCACTCGCTGCGCTGGTTGCCGTGCGCCGGGATGCCGCCCGCGTCCTTCAGCATCCGGGCCAGGTGCAGCAGGTTCCAGGTCATGAACGTCGTGTTGCGGTTGGTGAAGTCGTTCTCCGGGCCGCCGGAGCCCGGGTCCAGGTAGGACGGTCCGGGGCCGGCCTCGCCGATCCAGCCCGCGTCCGCCTGCGGCGGGATGGTGTAGCCGAGGTGCTGGAGGCTGTAGAGGACGTTCATGGCGCAGTGCTTGACGCCGTCTTCGTTGCCGGTGATGAGGCAGCCGCCGACGCGGCCGTAGTAGGCGTACTGGCCGGCGTCGTTGAGCAGGTGCGAGCAGGCGTAGAGCCGCTCGATGACCTGCTTGGTGACGGAACTGTTGTCCCCCAGCCAGATCGGCCCGGCGATCACCAGGATGTCCGCGGCCAGCACCTTTTCGTAGATGGCCGGCCAGGCGTCGGTGGCCCAGCCGTGCTCGGTCATGTCGGGCCAGACGCCGGTCGCGATGTCGTGGTCGATCACCCGCAGCACCTCGACCCCGACCCCGTTCTTCTCCATGATCCCGCGGCTGACGTCGATCAGGCCGTCGGTGTTGCTGGGTTCGGGCGAGCGCTTGAGGGTGCCGTTGAGGAACAGGGCGCGCAGGTCGTCGTAGTTCGGCATGGTCGTCCCTTTCAGAGGAGTTCGGCGTCCTGGTCGACGCAGAGCAGGGTGGGGCCTTCGGCGGCGAAGAGCGCGGTCATGGCGTCGTCGAGCTGCTCGCGCGCGGTGACGCGGATGCCCTTGGCACCACACAGTTCCGCGTAGGCGGCCCAGTCCGGGTTGACCAGCGACGTCTGCCACACCGGGTAGTCCCCGGCGAGCTGTTCCTTGCTGATCTTGCCGAGCGCGTTGTTGTTCAGCAGCACGTGCTTCACCGGGATGCCGTACTTGACGGCCGTGGTCAGCTCGGTCGCGTACTGCCCGAACCCGCCGTCACCGGTGACGGCCACGACCGGCCGCTCCGGTGCCGCCGCCCAGGCGCCGAGCGCCGCCGGGTAGCCGAACCCGATCGAGCCGAGGTAGCCCGACATCAGCACCGGCTGGCCCTTCGACTCCAGGTAGCGGCCCAGCGAGTAGGCGTGGTTGCCGACGTCCACGGCCACGACGGCGTCTTCGGGCAGGTGGCGCGACAGCGCGTCGAACACCGCCGCGGCCGAGACACCCCGGCCGCGGTCGTCGGCGACCCGGCGGGCCTTCTCCGCGCGCCAGATCGCCCAGCGGGCGGCGACATCGGCGCGCTGGTCTTCGGCCTTCGCCTCCCCCAGCTCGGCCGCGAGCGCGTCGAGGGCGAGCCGGGCGTCACCGAGCAGCGACGCCGTGACCGCGTCGAACCGGCCGATCGCGCCCGGGTCGTCGTCGAGCTGCAGGATCGGCTTGTAGGCGGCGATCCCGGTGTGGTTGCTGAACGACGCGCCGACCGCGACGATCAGGTCGGCTTCGTTCATCAGCCAGCTGGCGACCGGCGTTCCGCTGCGGCCCAGCACGCCGGCCCCGAGCGGGTGGGTGTCGGGCACCAGGCCCTTCGCCTTGAACGTGGTGAGCACCGGCGCGCCGAGGCGTTCGGCCAGCGCGGTGAGCTCGGAGCCGGCGCCGCGGGCCCCGTGCCCGGCGACGAACACCGGCCGCCGGGCGTCGCGCAGGAGCGCGGCGGCCGTGGTGACGGCGACGGCGTCCGGCCGGCCGGCCCGGCCCGCGCGGCGGCCGTCCGGTGGGGACGGTGGCGCGTCGCTCGGCTGCACCTGGACCTCGTCGGGCAGCACCAGGTGCGCCACGCCCCGCCGGTCGACGGCGTGCTTGACCGCGAGCGCCGCGAGCTCGCCGTGGTCGCTTCCGCTGTGGACGGTCGTGGTGGACACGGCGACGTCGCGGAAGACGGCGGCGAGGTCGACGTCTTGGAACGCGCCCCGGCCGAGCACCTTCGACGGCACCTGCCCGGAGATCGCGAGCACCGGCGCCCCGTCGAGCTTGGCGTCGTAGAGGCCGGTGAGCAGGTTCGTCGAGCCCGGCCCGGCGATCGCGAAGCACGCCGCGGGCCGGCCGGTGAGCTTGCCGTACGCACTCGCCGCGAACGCCGCCGCGCCCTCGTGCCGGATCCCGAAGTACGTCAGCTCACCCCGGGCTTCGGCGCGGCGCAGGGCCTCGGCGAACCCGAGGTTGGAGTGCCCGACCATGCCGAACACGTGCCGCACGCCCCAGGCCACGAGCGTCTCGACCAGGACGTCGGCGACGGTCCGGACCGCGGGCGCCGGTTCCGGCAGCCGGACGAAGACGCCGTCCGCGCGCTCCTCGACCGGGTAGGTCGGCACCGCGTCGCCGAAGCCCCCGGGCGACTCGCCGGTGACCGGGTCGTAGTCGTAGCCGTGCCAGGGGCAGCGCAGCCAGCCCTTCTCGATCGAGCCCTCGCCGAGCGGGCCGCCCTGGTGCGGGCAGCGGTTCTCCAGCGCGCCGAGCCGCGCGCCGCACCGCGACAGCGCGACGCTGCGCCCGGCCACGGTGACGCTGCGGACCCGGCCGTCCGCGGGCACGTCGGTGGGATCCACCCGATGCCACTCCGCCATGTAACGCCTCCTGGGTTCGGGGACACTGCGGTGACGGCAGGCTCAGTGCCCGGAACCCTCCCGGGCGTTACACGAGGAGTTCGGATGGACTGGGAACCGACGCGCCGGTCGCTGCACGGCGTGGCCGAGCTGCTGCTCGCCGGCCCGCAGCACCGCGCGACCGGGCGCATCGACCTCACCGTGGCCGACGGCGGTTTCGCGACGGCCGCCGAGCCCGCACTGCGCGTCGAAGGGGACGAACTGCTGGCGGGCACCACCCGCGTGCGGCTCGCCGGGCGCACGTTCGCCGAAGTGGCGGCGGAAGCGGGGGTCGAGGCGGGCGCCCCCGCGGGTGTCTACTCCGGCGGTCCCGGCATCCGGCCGGACGAGACGATCGTCTTCGCCGCCGACGCGCTGAAGCTGCTGCTCCAGGCCTTCGCCGACGGCGACCGCGCCCTGCGCGCGTTCCTGCCGGGGTCGGTGCCGATCCTGTGGCCGGAGCACTTCGACGTCGCCATCACGCTCGACGAGGTGAACTACGGCGTCTCCCCCGGCGACGGCCACCTGGGTGAGCCCTACGCGTACGTCGGGCCGTTCACGCCGCGGCAGGGCGAGTTCTGGAACGCTCCCTTCGGCGCCGCCCGGCCGGTCGGCGACCTCGGCGACGCCGGCGCGATCGCGGCCTTCTTCGCCGAAGGTCGCGCCGCGCTCACCTCGTAGGAGCGCTCAAACCGTCCAGGATGAGGGCGAGCATCGACGGCGACCGGTCCTCCGGCCCCGACGCGGCCCGCCACAGCGCGCCGGTGAGCTGCAGGAAGTCGCGGGGGTCGGCGTCGGCGCGGATCGTGCCGTCGGCCTTGCCCGCGTCGAGCAGCCGGGTGATGGCGGCGATGACCGGGCCGTAGGTCTGCTCGGTGATCGCCTGGTGCGCGCCGGGGCTGAGCGCGTCGCCGAGGCCGTGCTTCTTCCGCATGGCCGCCACCAGGTCGACGGTCCACTCGCGCAGCGCCTCCAGCGGGGGCAGCCGCGCGAGCAGCTCCGGGACGGTCTCGAGGAGCCGGTCGACTTCGTCCTGGTAGATGGCCAGCACGAGAGCTTCGCGCGTCGGGAAGTTGCGGTAGAGCGTGCCGGGCCCGACCCCGGCGAGCTGCGCGACCCGGTTCATCGAGACGTCACCCGCCTCGGTGAACGCCGCGCGCGCGACCTGCAGGATGCGAGCCCGGTTTTCGCGGGCGTCCGAGCGAACCATGTGCCGTCCTTGCTATCCGGAGAGGTCTCCACTACCGTAGGTGGAGACCTCTCCGGAACCATAGGCGAGGACGGGTCGCCACACCAACTCCCACTCCGACTTGCGAGGGTTTTCCATGGCTGAAGTACTGGTCACCGGTGGCTCCGGCTACATCGGCAGCTGGTGCGTGCTCGCGCTGCTGGCCGACGGCCACACGGTCCGCACCACCGTCCGCGACCTGAAGAAGGAGCCCGCGATGCGGGCGATGCTGCACGCGGGCGGAGCGCCCGGCGACGCGAAACTGTCCGTCCTGCGGGCGGATCTGCAGGAGGACGCCGGCTGGCGCGAGGCCGTCGAAGGGTGCGACTACGTGCTGCACGTCGCTTCGCCGACGCTAACCAGCGTGCCCAAGAACGACGACGAGATGGTCGTGCCCGCCCGGGACGGCGTCCTGCGCGTGCTGCGGGCCGCGCGCGAGGCCGGCGTCAAGCGGGTCGTGCTGACGTCGGCGTTCGGCGCGATCGGGATGGGGCACCCTGAGAAGTCCCGGGTGTTCACCGAAGCCGACTGGACCGACGTCGACGCCGGGGTCGCGCCGTACCAGAAGTCCAAGACCCTGGCCGAAAAAGCGGCGTGGCAGTTCGTCGCCGAGCACGGCGGCGTCGAACTGGCCGTCGTGAACCCCGTGGGCGTGCTCGGGCCGGTGCTCGGCCCCGACTACTCGCCGTCGCTGGGCCTCCTGCGGCGGATGCTGGACGGGGAACTGCCGGCGCTGCCGAAGTTCGGCATGGGGTACGTGGACGTGCGCGACGTCGCGGACCTGCACCTGCGCGCGATGACCGACCCGGCCGCGGCAGGCGAGCGGTTCCTGGCGATCTCCGGGCACAGCCTGTGGGTGCGCGAGATCGCGGCGATCCTGCGCGACCGCCTCGGCGACCGCGCGGCGAAGGTGCCGACGCGCGAACTGCCGCTCTGGACCGCGCGCGTCCTCGAGCGCGTCAACCCCGGGCTGCGCGTGCTCGGCCCGCAGCTGGGCCGGAACTACGACGCCACGTCGGAAAAGGCCCGGCGGGTACTGGGCTGGTCGCCACGGCCGATCGCCGACACCATCGTCGAGACCGCGGAAAGCCTGCTGGCGCTGAAGAACGTGGCTGCCTGAGGCGTCTTACGGGACGAGAGCCGAGGCGGCGCACAGCGCGGCCCAGGTCGTGGCGAACGCGGCGACCTTCTTGCGGGCGGACCGGTCGGGCAGGTTGGTGCCGAAGACGACCGCGTCGGCGGCGTCGGACGCCACGCGGGCGGCGAACGCGACCTGCAGCGGTTTCCCGACGGGGGCGAACACCATCGCGAGGCCGATCGCCGCGTCGCGGGCGCCGATGCCGGCGGTCAGGGTCCGCACGGCGGCGGTGACCCCGCCGGTCGGCGTCGTCAGGCCGCAGGGTTTGGCCAGCACGCGCGGTGCGGCGATGATCGTGACGCTGTAGGCGGCGGTCACCGCTCCGAGAACGCGGGTCAACGCGGGCATCGGCACTCCTTCATCCGTGGAGTCCCCGCTTACCCGGTGAAAACGCCGGCAAACCGATGCGGGCCCGGCTCCGAATGCCGGGAAAAGGGAGGGGTGCGCGTGCCGACGTGGACAGGCCGGCTGCTCGACGCGGCCGCCGTCGTGCTGCCCGGCATCGGCCGGGTCCGGGCGCAGAAGGAGCCGTTCGCGCGGGCGTGGGAAGAGATCAACCACGCGGCGCTCGCGTCGGGCCGGCCGCTGTGGGTGGCGCTCGGCGACTCGATGACGCAAGGCATCGGCGCGGGCACCGTCGCGGGCGGCTGGGTGCCCCAGCTGAACGCCCGGCTCGGCGCGCCGTTCGCGGTGGTGAACCTGTCGGCGTCCGGCGCGCGGGTCGCCGACGTGCTCGCCGGCCAGCTCCCCAGGTTGCCCGCGGAGCCCGCCTTGGTGACGGTTCTGGTGGGCGCCAACGACATGCTGACCCGATCGCGCCGCCGCGGGGTCGCCGGCCGGTTCGCCCGCCTGCTCGACGAACTCCCGCCGGGCCGGTCGGTGGTGGCAACGCTGCCCCGGCGCAACGCGGCGGCGAGCGAGGTCAACGCGCTGATCGACACCGCGGAGGCGGCGGGCCGGGTGCGGGTGGCGGACCTGCGCGGCCCGGCCCTGGGCCCGATCCGCGGCACCCTCGCGGATGATTGGTTCCACCCGAACGAAATCGGCTACGCGCGCATCGCGGACTTGTTCGAGGCACCGGTCCGCGCGGCTGCGCAGCGCGATTGCCGAGACTGAGGCCGCTGGGCGCGTGGGTTGGGGCTGAGGCCGCGGCAGGTAGGCGCCCGCCGACCCGGGCCACCGCGGGCCAGGCGCACGCCAGCCCGGCCACCCCATGCCAGCGCCGACCTTCCCCAGCCCACGCAACCCCGTCAGTGCGGGAGCGAGTCGTAAACCTTCCTCGCGACTCCCCCTAGGTCCCCGGCCGGCGGGTGATCGGCCTGGTACTCGACCAGCACCCGGTCCCGGCCCGCGCGGAACAGGATCTGCTGCCGGCCATCCGCCCCGGGAGACGTACAACTGACCTCGCCGATCGCAACCGGCGAAGCCTTCCAGCCCGGCTCGGACTCGCACAGGAACCGGGTCTCGGCGGCCGCCGCGTCGGCGTCGCGGTAGATCGTCTGGGTGACCGTCATCGTCTCGCGCTCCGCTGATCCGCGCGTGCAGCTGATCTTGATGTTCGTGCCCGACACCGAAAACGCCTCGTGCTGCGTGAACGACTCGCTCCGGCTGCCGTCCGCCGGGTGGGCCGTGAGCGCGGTGAACAGCCCGTCCGGCAAGGCGTCGCACGGCTTCGCCGTCAGGTCGTACGGCGCCGGGTACCGGTACGCGGGCGCGGGTTTCGGCCCCTCCGCGAGCCGCGCGGCGACGCCGTCGATCAGCTTGGCCAGCACGCCTTCCCCGTCGTGGATGACGGCGACGTGGGTGAGCTGCAGCTTGGCCGCCGGGAAGACCACCACGGCGTCGAGGACGCCGTCCTGGCGCTCGTACCGGATGCCGTGGCTCGTCGCCGGGCCGGTCACCTTCTGCTCGCCGACCGTCAGCAGCACCGTCGGGGCCGAGCTCGCGGTCACCGGCTCGACCGGGCCACCGCAGGAGTTCGGCCCGGACGTCTTCACCACCGCCGACGCGTACTTCAGCCCCGCCGCGGCGACGACGTCCGAAGTCAGCACGGCGCACGCGTCGAACTCGGTGGCGGTCCCCGTGCCGGGGACGGTCTCGACGTCCACCGCGGCCGGAACCGGCGTCGTCGGCGCGGGCGCGGCACTGGGCGCACTGACCCCCGAGACCAGCCCGCGCACCAGCGGGAACAAGACGATCGCCAGCAACACCGCGAGGATCAGCAGGAACTTCCGGTTCCGCCCACCACCGGACAACTCGGTCATCGATTCCTCCCCAGACACGATGAGCAGCAGCTCACCCTACCGGGGCCGGCCGGCTCAGCTCAGCGGGTAGTGGATCAGCTCCGCGCCGCCGGAGGCGTAGTTCGGCACGTCGGCGGACACGGCCTTGCCCTCCGCCGAACCGAGCGCCGCCATCATGGCCTCGGCCGACTCGAAGTCCGCGTGGAAGACCGCGAAGTACTTGCTCTCCCCGCCGAGGGAGGCCACGTCGAACGAGTACTGCCACGCCAGCAGGCCCGGGAGCTTCTCGGCCAGCGGCAGGTGCGTCCGGACGTAGTACTCGCGGAAGTGGGCTTCGTCGGCGGGCGGCGGGTAGAGCACGGTGAGCCGGTGCATCGGGGTCCTCTCGGCCGGGTCGGGTCTCCCCCACCCTGGCACAGATCACCGGTTCCCGGTGGCCGCGAACGTGTCGGCCACCCAGTCCGCGATGTACGTGCTGACGTGGGCCAGGTGGTCCAGGCCGATGTGCTCGGTCGCGCCCTCCTCCGGGGTGAACACCCGCAGCTCGCGACGCGGCGAGTTGACCGCCTGCTCGTACGACCGGTGCGCGTACTCCAGCGGGATCTGGCGGTCGTTCTCGCCGTGGGCGATCAGGAACGGCACCGTGATCTTCTCGACGACGCCGTCGAGGTGGACGCCGTCGGCGAACTCGATGAACGCGTCGAGGTCGTCGTGGCCCCACACCCACAGCACGTGCTCCCAGTAGTGCGGGACGGGCCGCTCGCCTTCGCGTTCGAGACGCCGGCGCTGCACCGCGCCCCAATTGTGGTTCGCACCCCAGGCGACGCAGAGCGCGAACCGCTTCTCGAACGCCGCCGCGCGGGGCGCGTAGTAGCCGCCGAGCGACCAGCCGACGATCCCGATCCGGCTCGTGTCCACATCGGACCGCGTCTCGAGCCAGTCCACGGCCGCGCCGGCCCAGGCTTCGGCGTCGATGCGGGCCGTGAGTCCCTGCAGCCGCAACGCTTCCCCGGTGCCGGGCTGGTCGAGCATCAGACACGAGACGCCGCGGGCGGCCAGCTCCTGCCAGTGGCCCGAGCTGTACATGTGTTCCTTGGTCGAGTCCAGGCCGTTGACCAGCACCACCACCGGCGCCGACGCGCCCGCGGAGCTGAAGTAGGCCGGCAAGGTCGTGCCCTCGTACGGGATCGCGACCCGGGAGACGCCGGGATCGCGCAGCGCGAAGGACTTCTGCGCGAGGTCGAGGACCCGCCGGTAGGTGGGCAGCCGGTTCGGGTCGGAGTGGGCGAGCATCCGCTCGGCCTGGCAGAGGTAGTTCGTGGCCCGGAAGTACAGTTCGCCGGCGGTGCGGTTGTGACCGGCCTTCTCGGCTTCTTCGGCCTGGCCGACGAGCTGGTCGGTCAACGCGGTCCACGCGCGCAGGAAGTCGGGCGTGCCCGCGTCCGAACCGCGGGCCGCGGCTTCGCGGATGGGCCGGCAGGCGCGGTCGACCTCGTCGATCAGCCCGCCGCTGTTGAGCGCGGCGACCACGCCGAGGTTCCACACGTAGTTGCCGGGGAAGTATTCGAACACGGGAAGTCCTTTCAGGTTCGGGTGGCGTCGCTGATCGACTTGACGCCGCCGTGCGCGGTCAGGCCGCCGTCGACGGGGATCTCGGCGCCGGAGATGAACGCGGCCGCGTCGCCGAGTAGGAACGCGACGAGCGCGGCGACCTCGTCGGCGGTCCCCGTGCGGCCGAGCGGGGTCTCGGCGAGGTTCGCGGCCCGGAACCCCGGCGGCGCCGAGGCCGTCATCGGGGTGTCGATGTAGCCGGGGTGCACGGCGTTGACGCGGATGCCGCGGCCACCCAGTTCGAGGCAGGCCGCCTTGACGACGCCGCGCAGCGCCCACTTGCTCGCCGTGTAGGCGACCGGGTAGTGCCCGGTCAGCGCGGCGGCGGAGCCGACCACGACGATCGACCCGCCGGCCGGCATCAGCGGCACCACCGCCTGCACCGCCCGCAGGACCCCGCCGACGTTGACGTCGTGGACGTGGGCCAGATCGGCGACGTCCAGCTCACCGAGCCGGGCCCGCCACGTGAGGCCCGCGCTCGCGACGAGGCCGTCGACCCGCTCCAGGCTCGCGGCGAGGGCGGCCCAGCCGGCGTCGTCGGTGACGTCGAGCCGGTGGTGTTCGACGCCGGGCAGGCCGGGGTCTTCGGCGCGGTCGACCCCGATCACCCGCGTCCCGTCCGCGGCCAGCCGCCGCGCGGTCGCCGCGCCGATGCCCTGCGCGGCACCGGTGACGACCACGACCTCGCCGGTCATCGCGGCCGCCGCCGGGCCGGGCGGACCGGCGGCAGCTCGACGCCGGGGACGACCGTGTTCCGGATCGTCCCGATGCCCTCGACCGTCATCTCCACGACGTCGCCCGGCCGCAGTGGGGCACGCGTACTGCCGCGGCCCCACAGCTCGGCGAGGCAGCCGCCGTTGCCGCACGTGCCGGACCCCAGGACGTCACCGGGCCGGGTGCGGGTGCCGCGGGCGGCGTAGGCGGCCAGTTCCTCGAACGGCCACCCCATGTTGGACAACAGGTCGTGACCGACCTCCTCGCCGTTGACCGAGACGCGCATGTCCAGCCGCAGGAAGCCGTCGGTGTCCCGGTAGGGCTCGAGTTCGTCGGCCGTCACGAGCCACGGCCCCAGCGTCGTGGCGGAGTCCTTGCCCTTGGCGGGGCCGAGGTTGACCTTCATCTCGCGCGTCTGCAGGTCCCGGGCGGACCAGTCGTTGAAGATCGTGTAGCCGAAGATTCCTTCGGGGCCCAGGACGGCGGCGACCTCCAGTTCGAAGTCGAACCGCCGCGAGCCCGGCGGGATCGGCACGTCGTCGTGCGCGCCGATCAGGGCGGCCGGGTTGGTGAAGTAGAACGTCGGCGCCTCGTACCACTCCGGTGGCACGGACCCGGGCGCGACCATGGCCTCGACGTGCGCCTCGAAGGCGACGAAGTCCCGGACGGCCGGCGGGTCGAGCGGGGGAAGCAGCCGCACCTCGGCCAACGGCACCGGCGGTCCACCGGGGACGGCCGACCCGCCGCGGACCAGGTCGAGCACGGTCACCCCAGCTGGGAACGCTTGGACGCCGTCGCCGGAGACGACACCAGCGTGCACGGTTCCGCCGTGCTCGTAGGTGGCGAGGCGCATCAGACCGGCGGGGCCACGAACAGGCCCTTGTCCGGGTCGTTGAACGACCGGCGCGCGACGAACTCGTTCATCGCGTTCGCCGTGCCCCACTGGTCGGACACCTCGGGGTCGCTGAAGTCGTAGAGGTGCGGGTGCCAGGTGTCCTCGTCGACGTGCTCCAGTTCGGTCGTGTACTCCACCGTGTTGCCGTGCGGGTCGAGGAAGTAGCTGAAGGTGTTGTTGCCCGCCAGGTGCCGGCCGGGCCCCCAGATCTTCTCGACGCCGGCGCGCAGCAGCCGCCCGGTGCCGCGCATGTACTCGTCCAGGCCGCGCATCTCGAACGACACGTGGTGCAGCGACGGGTGCGGGCAGCGCGCGATGGCCATGCTGTGGTGCCACGAGTTCACCCGCAGGAACCACATCATCTCGCCCATCCGCGGGTGCATCAGGATGTCCGACAGCCGGAACCCCAGGTGCTTCTCGTAGAACGCCCGCGTCGCTTCGGGGTTCGTCGAGTTGATCACGACGTGGGAGAGGCGGACCGGCACGGATTCGCCCGCCTCGATCTTGCGGTGTGCGCGGACGGCGACGTCCGCGCTGATCTCGATGGTGCGGCCCTCGTTGTCGAAGAACCGGAACCCGTAGCCCCCGCCGGGGGTGTGCAGGGCGCGGGGTTCGTGGACGAGCGTGACGCCGCCGGTGGCCAGCCGGGCGGCGAGGGTGTCGACGTCGGCCGCGGTGGCGACGCCGAACGCGATCAGGTCGATGCGCTTGTCGCCGGCCTGGCGCAGCCGCACGACGTACTGCTCGGGCGAGCCCTCGGAGGCGAGGAAGGCGACGCCGGAGTCGGTGTGCTCGGTCTTCAGGCCCCACGCGCCGGTGTAGAAGTCCTGCTGGCGGGCCAGGTCCGGCACGGCGAGGTCGACGTGCCGCAGGTGGGTGATCATCTCTCTCCTTCGGGAGGTCAGGCGGGCTGGCTGACGAGCGCGGCGATCCGGGCCATCAGGCCGGGCACGTCACCCGGTTCCCGGTCCAGGAGCCACTGTCCCAATTGGACGGACGCGGTGACGACCTCGGCCGCCCGGGCGTGCCGGCGCTCGGTGAACGCGGTCCAGACGTCCTCGTCGAGGGTGTCCGCGGCGAGCAGCAGTTCCGTCAGCACCGCGGCGTCTTCGAGGGCCTGGGCGCCGCCTTGGGCGAGGGTGGGCGGGCAGGAGTGCGCGGCGTCGCCGATGAGCACGATCCGGCCGCGGTGCCACGGCGCCGGCAGGAGGTGGGTCTCGAACCACGTGTAGTTGACCCGCGCCGGGTCGGTCAGCGTGGCGCGGATGTCGTCCCACGGCCCGTGGTAGGCCGCCGCGAGCTCGCGCAGGGTCGCGAGCCGCTCCTCAGGTGACAGGCCGCTGCGGTCCTGGGCGTCTTCGACGATGTAGGCGTACAACGTGCCCTCGCCGGTCGGGCAGTACCCGGCGATGTAGGAGGCTCCGCCGTAGCAGAGGTCCGTCCGGGTCACCGACGCCGGGCGCGGGCCGAACGCACGCCAGATGCCCATGCCGGTCGGCCGGGTCTCCAGCGCGATGCCCAGCAGCCGGCGAACCGCCGAGCGGATCCCGTCGGCGCCGACCACGAGGTCGTAGCGCCCGGTCGTGCCGTCGGAGAAGGTGACGTCGACGCCGGTCGCGTCCTGCGCCAGCGCGGTCGCGGTGCAGCCGAACCGCACCTTCACCCCGGCCGAACCGGCGCGCTCGGCCAGGATCCGCGCCAGGTCCGGCCGGGGCATCCCCACCGTGGCCGGGAGGTCGGGCCCGCCGGTGCGCGCGTCGGGGATTTCCGCGAGCAAGGTGCCGTCCGGGGCGCGCAGGCCGAGGCTGTCGAAGCCGTACCCCCGCTCCCGCACGGCTTCCCAGACGCCGAGCTTGCGCAGCTCGCGCAACGCGTTGCCCTGCAACGTGATGCCCGAGCCGGCGGTGGCGATGTCCGGCTTGACCTCGACGAGGTCGACCGCGACGCCGCGCTCGGCGAGCGGGATCGCGGCGGCGGTGCCGGCGAGGCCGCTGCCGACCACGAGGACGGTGTGCACGGCGGGCATGGGGACTCCCTACTTGACGGCGATCGGGGCGACGGGCGCGCCGACCGCGCCGGTCACGGGCAGCGGGTCGGCGGTCAGCCAGAAGTCGTAGCGGCCGTCTTCGGCGCAGTCCGCGGCGAGCGCGTCGAGGTCCCACATCTCGCCGAGGAACAGCCCGATGTGCGGGATGGCGACCTGGTGCAGCGGCTGGAAGGCGTCGTCGAACTCGTTGGGCCGCACCTCGAACCCCCACGTGTCGGTGGCGATCGCGGCGATCTCGGTGCCGTGCAGCCAGTCCGCGGTGGTGAACGACAGGCCCGGCGCGGGGCCGCCGGCGTAGTCGCCCCAGCCTTCGCGCCGCGCCCGGGTGAGCCGGCCGGTCCGCACCAGGAGCAGGTCGCCGCGGCCGACGCGGGCGGTTTCCCCTTGCGCCGCCAGGGTTTCTTCGAGGTGGGCGACGGTGATCGCGAACCCGTCCGGCAGTTCGCCGTCGGTGCCGAGCGCGCGGCCGACGTCGAGCAGGACGCCGCGCCCGGCGATCCGGCCCGACGTGGTCTCGATCCCGGTGACCCGGTCGCCTTCGCTGGTCACGACGTCGCCGGCGCGGCGGCCGTTCCACGCGGCGCCGTGGTCGAAGATGTGGCCGAGCCCGTCCCACTGCGTCGAAGCCTGCAGCGGCATGAACACGACGTCGTCGGCGCCGCCGATCCCGTGCGGGAAGCCCTGGGTGCCGCGCTCGGCGTCCAGGCCGGTGTCGAGCATGGTGTGCACCGGGTTGGTCCGGCGGCGCCAGCCCTTCTGCGGCCCGTTCGCGTCGAACCGCTGGGCCAGCGAGAAGCTCACGCCGCGCCGGACGAGCGCGGCGCCTTCGCGGCGCTTGGCGTCGTCGAGGAAGTTCAGCGTGCCGAGGACGTCGTCAGCGCCCCAGCGGCCCCAGTTGGAACAACGCTTCGCGGCGGCGGCGATCGCGGCTTCGGGATCGGTGCGGTCCATGGGCCCACCGTCCGGCACCGCCCGGCATCAGGGAAGACGAAATACCCTATGCGCGGTATCACCGCGATGGATAACCTGAGGTCGTGAACCTGGCGAGCCTCGACCTCAACCTGCTGGTCACGCTGGACGCGCTGCTGGAGCACCGCAGCGTGAGCCGCGCGGCCGAGCAGGTCGGTCTCAGCCAGCCCGCGGTGTCGGCCCAGCTCGCGCGGCTGCGCCGGCACTTCGGCGACGACCTGCTGGCCCGCTTCGGCAACACCTACCGCCTCACCCCGCTCGCCGTGCAGCTGCGCGGCCGGGTGCGGACGGCGGTCACCGGCGTCGAACGGGTCTTCGCCGCCGAACCGGACTTCGACCCCGCGTCGACGTCCCGCGAGTTCTCGGTGGTCATGAGCGACTACGGCGTCGCCGTGCTGGGTCCGGTCCTCGCCACCGCGCTCGAGCGCGAGGCGCCCGGCGCGCGCCTGCGGTTCCTCGCCAACACCCCGGCGGTGGTCGACAACGCGCGGCAGGCCCTGACCGCGATCGACCTCCTGGTACTGCCGCACGGTTTCCTCGACGGCCTCCCCCACCGCGACCTGCACCGCGACGACTGGGTCTGCCTCGTCGACGCCGGGCACCCCGCGGCCGAAACCGGGCTGACCGTGGAGCAGCTGCAGACGATGCCGTGGGTGGTCACCTACCACGGGCCGACCGCGTCGACCCCGGCCGCGCTGCAGATGCGGATGCTCGGCATCGAACCGCACGTCCGGATCGTCACCGAGAACTTCCTGACGGTGCCGGGCCTGATCGCCGGCACGGGCCGGGTGGCGTTGCTGCAGCGCCGCCTCGCCGACCGCATTCCGGGCGACCTCGGCGTCCGGGCGCTGCCGTGCCCGTTCGAGGCGGGGGCGCTGGTCGAGGCGTTCTGGTGGCACCCGATGTACGAGCACGACCCCGAGCACCAGTACCTGCGCGACCTGCTTTCCCGCGTCGCCGAGGAAGTCGCCGGGCATCCACCGGGCTGATACCGCGGTTCGGGAGAAGTGATTTCCGCTCGGCCGCACGGGAACCCACACTTTCGGCACCCTCACGGAAGCCCTGGTGCCGCCATGTCCGAAAGCTCCGCCCTGAACGTGCCGCCGGCCGTCGCCGCCCCCGCCGCGGACCGGTCGCCGGGCCTGCCGCAGCTGCTCCTGCTGCTCGCCGGCAGCTGCCTGTCCGTGCTCGGCGCCGTCCTCATCGCCCCCGTCCTGCCGCAGATGACGCGGGCGTTCGCCGCCACGCCGGGTGCCGAGGTGCTCGTGCCGATCGTGCTGACGGCGCCGGCGCTGCTGATCGGGCTCACGGCGCCGTTCGCCGGCGTCGTCGCCGACCGGATCGACCGGAAACGCCTGCTGCTGCTGGCGATGCTCGCCTACTCCGTGTTCGGCACGGCCCCGCTCTACCTGGGTTCGCTCGGCGCGATCCTGGCCAGCCGCGTCCTGGTCGGGCTGTGCGAGGGCGCGATCATGACCTGCTGCACCACGTTGATCGGCGACTACTGGTCCGGCGCGCGCCGGGCGCGGTACCTCGGCCTGCAGACGCTGGTCGCCACCCTGTCGGCGACGGTGTTCCTGGCGCTCGGGGGTGTGCTCGGCGCGTCGGGCTGGCGGACGCCGTTCTGGCTGTACGTCGTCGCCGCGCCCCTGGCGCTCCCGATGGCACTCAAGCTGTGGCAGCCCCGGCGGCGGTCCACGGCCGGGCACCTGGCGAAGCTCCCGTGGCGGCAGCTCGCCGCACCCTGTCTCGTCACGCTCTTCGGCGGAGTCGTCTTCTACGCCCTGATCGTCGAACTGTCCTTTGTGCTCACCGGCGTCGGGGTCGCTTCGACCGGGACGATCGGCGCGGTCTCCGCGATCATGTCCCTGGCCACGGCCGGCGGGGCGATCGCGTTCGGCCGCCTGGCCGGGAAGACACCCCGCGTCCTGCTGCCCGCCGAGTTCGGCCTCTCGGCCGCCGGTCTGCTGCTGGTCTTCGCGACGGCGTCGCCGGTGGTCATCACGCTCGGCGCGGTACTCACCGGCTTCGGCACCGGCATGCTGCTGCCGACCCTGCTGACGTGGGCGGTCAACCGGCTTTCGTTCGAGCAGCGCGGCCGCGGCACCGGCCTGTGGACGGGTGCGCTGTTCCTCGGCGAGTTCGCCTGTCCGCTCGCGCTGGCCGCGATCGGCGGGGGCACCGGCGGGCTCCAGGGCGCGCTCGCCGTCCTCGGGATCGCGTCCGTCTTGGCGGGCGTGCTGACGGCGGTCACCCTGCGCCGCCACGACCGGCCGCTCGACGCGACCGAACACTGACGACGGGAACAGTCCCACCATCCGGCTTTACTGTTGGTTGAACTTTCGCCGGGCGACCGATAAGCTGCCCAGCACGCTGGGAGCGCTCCCATGGATCACCACGCTCATCCCGAGAATGGAGGCCCATTCATGCGTATGCGCAGCAGCTCCGGGTCCGGCAGCCGCCGGCGGAGCGTCCTCACCTTGATCGTCGGCACCCTCGCCGGACTCCTCGTCTGGGTCCCGGCGGCGTCCGCGCACGGCACCATCGTCGGCCCCGCCACCCGCGCCTACCAGTGCTGGTCGGACTGGGGCAGCCAGCACACGAACCCGGCCATGCAGCAGCAGGACCCCATGTGCTGGCAGGCTTTCCAGGCCAACGCCGACACCATGTGGAACTGGATGAGCGCGCTGCGGGACGGGCTCAAGGGCAACTTCCAGGGCGCGACCCCGGACGGTCAGCTGTGCAGCAACGCCCTCGCCCGCAACGACTCCCTGAACACCCCCGGCCCGTGGAAGACGACCAGTCTCGGCAGCACCTTCTCGATGCACCTGTACGACCAGGCCAGCCACGGCGCCGACTACTTCCGGGTCTACATCAGCAAGAACGGGTTCGACCCGGCCACGCAGCGCCTCGGGTGGGGCAACCTCGACTTCATCACCCAGACCGGCAAGTACGCCCCGGCCAAGGACATCACCTTCACCATCCAGACGCCGGGCTCGTACCGGGGACACCACGTCGTGTTCACGATCTGGCAGGCTTCGCACCAGGACCAGACCTACATGTGGTGCAGTGACGTGAACTTCGGCTGACCGATCCGGTCCGGCGCCCCGCCTCAGGGGTGCCGGACCGCCAGCCCCGCGACCAGCAGCCGCACGAGGTGGCGCGCGTCGTAGCCTTTCGCGCTGCCCGCGCACAGGCTTCCCACGCCGCGCATCAGTTCGTACGCGTCCTGGCCCGGGTTGATCTCCCCCGCCTCCGCGGCCGCGTCCAGCAGCGCGGTGCACACCGGGCCGAGCCGCTCCAGGAAGTACGCGTGCAGCGGGTCGTAGCACGGTTCGTCGGACTGCAGCACCGAAGCGAGGCCCTGCTTGGTGATGACGAAGTCGACGAACCGGTCGATCCACTTCGCCAGGGCCTCGTGCGGTCCCGGTTCGGCCGCCAGCAACGCGGGGCCGGCTTCGGCCAGGGACTCCACCTGCAGCCGGTACACCGCGAGGATGAGGTCCGCCCGGGTCGGGTAGTGGCGGTAGATGGTCGCCGTGCCCACGCCGGCCCGCGCGGCGATCTCCCGGATCGGGGCGTCGACCCCCGACGTCACGAACACCGCCGCCGCGGCCTCGAGGACGTTCGACGCGTTGCGCCGCGCGTCCGCGCGTTGCGGGGCCGCCGCACGGGAATCCGTCACACCGGCATGCTAACCGGGACGTCGAGCAGCATCCCGGCGAGCTCCTCGGGCGCGGTGATCATGCAGTCGTGCCCGGTGGCCAGCTCCCGCACGTCCGCGGGCTCGCCGTTCGGCTGCACGGCGGGTACCGGGCGCCGGTCGAACCCCTCCGGTTTGACCGTGCAGTGGATGTGCGTGCGCGGGATCGCGGCGAGGCCGGGGTGGTCCATGGCGACGGGCTCTTCGAGGCACCGGACCGACTGGTCGGACAGCATGGTCCGCACCCACGCGACGTCGCCGGGATCGGTGACGCCGAACAGCCCGAACGGTGCCGGAAACTCCGGCAGCGGGGGAACCCGCCAGTCCGTCCCGAGCATGCTCCGCGGGATCGGCATGACGTCGAGCGCGGTTTCCCCGTGCTCGGGCACCATCGCGTCGAGGTAGACCAGCCGCGCGACGCGTTCGGGCACCTGGTTGGCCACCGCGGAGATGACCATGCCCGCGTAGCTGTGCCCGACCAGGACGACGTCCCGCAGGTCTTCCTCCTCGAGCAGCCGCACGACGTCGGCGGTGTGCGTGCCGAGCCCGACGTCCGGGCTCAGCAGGTGCGCGGTCTCGCCGTAGCCGGTCAGCGTCGGGGTGAACACACGCCGTCCGCTCGCCGCCAGCCGCGGCACCACCCGCGCCCAGGCCTGCCCGGTGTGCCAGGCGCCGTGGACCAGTACGTACGTCACCGTCATGACCGCTCATTTCCTCAAGTGGGACGTTGTCCCGGTTAACATACGGGACAACGTCCCACTTAGGCAACGCGGGCTTCTGGCACGCTGGCGGGGACAGCTGTGGACTACCCGGACCCGAGGGAGCGCGCGTGGCAGCCGAAGAACCCGCCGAGATCGAGGCGTTCGACTCCGTGCTCGACGCGATCGGCCGCACCCCGCTGATCCGGCTGGCCCGGGTCGCGCCGCCGGGCGGGCCGCGCGTGTACGTCAAGGCCGAGTTCCTCAACCCCGGCGGCAGCGTCAAGGACCGGGCCGCGCTGGCGATGGTGCTCGACGCGGAACGCTCGGGCGCGCTCCGGCCCGGCGGCCTGATCGTCGAAGGCACCTCGGGCAACACCGGTATCGGGCTGGCGATCGTGGCCGCCCAGCTCGGGTACCGGCTGACCGTCGTGGTGCCCGACAAGACCAGCCGCGAGAAGATCGCGATCCTGCGCGCGTACGGCGCCGAGGTGGTGACCACGCCCGGGACGGTGCCGCGGGAGGACCCGGCGCACGTCCGGCAGCTCGCCCGCCGGATCGCCGGCGAGCGGGACGGCTGGCTCGCCGACCAGTACGACAACCCGGCCAACCCGGCCGCCCACCGCGAGACGACCGGGCCCGAGATCTGGCGCCAGACCGGCGGCCGGCTCACCCACTTCGTCGCCGGGATCGGCACCGGCGGCACCATCAGCGGCGCCGGCGAGTACTTGAAGGAGGTCAGCGGCGGCCGGGTCCGGGTGGTCGGCGCGGATCCCGAGCACTCGGTCTACTCCGGCGGCGACGGCAGCCCGTACCTGGTCGAGAGCATCGGGCACTACCGGCACCCGGACACCGCCGAGGACCTGTGGCCGCGTTCGTACCACCTCGACGTCGTCGACCAGGTCGTGCCGATCGGCGACCGCGAGTCGATCCAGGTCACGCGGCGGCTGGCCCGGGAAGAGGGTTTGCTGCTCGGCGCTTCGGCCGGGACCGCGGTGGCCGTGGCGCTGCGGGTCGCCGCCGGGCTGTCACCGGACGACCTGGTCGTCGTCGTGGTCCCGGACTCCGGCCGGTCGTACCTGTCGAAGTACTACGACGACGGCTGGCTGGACCGCCTCGGCATCCCCGTCGAGCACGCGGGCGAAGCGACGGTCGCCGACGTGGTCGGTCCCCTGCCGCCGGCGGCGCCGGGTCTGCCCGAAACGGCGACGGCTGGCGAGGCATTGGCTTCGGCCGGCGGGCACGCGATGCGGCCGGTGGGTCTTCGGGCTTCCGCGCAGCCGCCGTCGGTCGCGGAGGTGACGGGCGCGCTCGACGTCGCCGAACTCCGGCGGGCGGTCGAGGCGGGCGTCGTCCAGCCCGGCGACACGATCGCCGGGTACGTCACCGCTTCCCTGCCCGCCGTCGGGCTCGGCGAAACTCGGGCCGCGGCCGCGGAACGCCTCGGTGGGCGCGAGGCCGCGTGGCTGCTGTCGGACGGGCGCGTGGTCGGGTCCGTCCACAAGGGACAGCTCGAACCGTAGCCGCCGGCAGGTGGGGCCGGCTCGTGACCGGCCCCACCCGGGCCGGCGTCACCGGGCGTCGCGGCGTGCCCGGGACGGGGAACCGGAGTGTGCGGCTCGCTCCCTGTTCCGGGCACGCGGTACGACGTCCGCGCCACGCCGGGATCCGCGCCGGGCCGGCTTCCGCACACACCACGGGCGACCTCGGCGCGGGGACTCAGTTGTCCTGGCTGGTGCCACCGTCGGCGATGGCCCCGGACGCGCAGTTCTGCGGGTTCTCGCCACTGGCCTCGTTGTCGCCCGGCGACAGGATCGGCACACCGATGCCGTTGAGGGAGTTCTGGATCGGCACCTGCACGCCCAGGACGTTGATGTTGTTGTCGCAGACGCCGGGGGTGACGTTGACGTTGTGCAGCGCGTCGGTGTTGCTCAGGTTCAGCAGGCCGAGCTGGCTGCTGTGGTCGTGGCCGTGGTGACCGTGGTGGTCGGGCGTGCCGGCGGCGGCGACACCGCCGGCCAGGAACGCGCCCGCGGCCGTGGCGGCCACGACGAAACCGAGCTTCTTCAGCATGGGAACTCCTCGAGTAGACGTACGAAACGACCGGGACCGCGGCGAGGTGTGTTGGCCGTCCCGGGTGAGGAAAACGTACTGAAGAACGGCGTGCGGTTCCGCGCGGCGCCACCATCGTGTGCGTGGCGGAAGCCGCTGACCGGGGAGCCGATGCCCCGATGGGGTTGATTCCACGGCGCCGGTCCGGAAACGCATTCGCACAGTTGTTCAGAACATAACCACCCGGAAAAGGAATGCGAAAAACGGCGGCCGGGTGTAACAGCGCGTCCCCGTGCGCGGACTTCCGGGGTATGAACCCCTGCTCGACGTGCGGACGGGAACTCGCCCCGCAAGCCCGGTTCTGCGGGTCGTGCGGAACGCCCGCCGGCGGAGTTTCCCCGGAGCCGCAGAACGCCCCCGCCGTCGCTTCGCCGGGCGCGCCACGATCACGGCAGACCACGGGTTTCGTGGTGGCCGCGGTCGTCCTCGTCGCGACCGCGGGGGTGACGACCTTCGCCCTGACGCGGGGCTCGGACCCCGCGCCGCCGGAGCCCGCCGCTTCGCCGGTGACCGTCCCCGTGACGACGGCGCAGGCGCTGGCACCGACGGAAACCGTGACGTCGAGCGCGGTTCCGCTCCCGGTCACCGAGGCGGACCTGCGCCGGCAGGTCACCGGCGACAGCGCGGTCGCCGAAAGCATCGTCGGGCGGTGGGTTCCGCAGCTGTCGTCGAAGAGCCTCGGCCTCGTCGTCGGCGGCGTGACCTACGACTACCCGGCGATCATGACCGACTTCCGGCGGCTGCACGATCGCTTTCCCGACGCCATCATGGTCAATTCCGGCGATTTCACGAACTTTTCGCGCCACGAATTCTGGGTGACCCTCGAGCCGGCGGCCTTCCGGACGGCGGAGGAAGCCAACGCGTGGTGCGACGAACAGAACTTCGCCCGCGAAGACTGCCACGCCAGCCGGCTCATGCACACCGGCGGCCCGGCGGGCAACTCCAAGCCCCGGTGACCTAGCCGAACAGTTTCGCCACCATTTCGGCGATCTTGCCGACGGGCTCGGTGAGCGTGCCGATCAGGGTGGTGACCGTTTTCCAGCGGGAGCTGACGACCGCGCCGCGCGGGGTGTCGCTGCGCAGCTCCGCCTCGATCCTGGCGAGCGCGTCGCGCACCTCCTCGCGGTCGGGCTCGGGGGCCGCCGCGGCGATCGCCTCCCGCGACTGCACGAGGGCCGCGACGAGCTCGGGCACCGACGCGGCGGCCGCGGAGTCGTTGTGGACCGTGGCGCCCGTGCCGATGGCGCTGGCGGAGATGGTCGCGTCGCGGAAGTCGTACCGGTCACCCATTCGTCTGCTTTCCCTTCGCGGAACCGTTGTTGTTGGTCACTTTGCTCTTCGTGCCGACGGCCGAGTCGACGAACGTGCTGCCGCGCATGTCGTAGCTGTTGACGACCGGATCGGCCAGTTTCATGAACTCGACCACCGAGTAGCCGCGGTCCTGGAGGTACTGCCCGACCGCGCGGAACAGCGTCGCGTCCAGGATCCGCACGTACCGTTCGACGTCGACGTCCTGGAAGTAGCTCTGCACCCGGTCGGCCTGGGCCAGCTCGCGCAGGCTGCGGTCGGCGCCGTACTTGGCCGGGACGGCCTCGCCGGCGTCCTGCCGCAGCGGCTTGAACGGCCGGAACACCGAGCTCGCGCGGCGGAACACCGTCGCCGGAAGGACCCACAGCTCCAGCACGGTGTGGCCGAGCGAGCGGGCCAGCGAGTGGTGCCGGTCGATCGCGCGGAACTCCGGCGCGATCGGCAGCAGCGCGAGGAACTGCCACTCCAGGTACAGCATCCGCTGGTCGGTCCCGACGTGGAGGTAGCACGACGTCGCGAGGTCGCGGTCCCAGGATTCGACGCGGTAGCAGCGGTAGTAGCGCGCCCATTCCACGACGCTGTCGGACAGGGCGCGCGCCCGCTCGACCGGCAGCCGGTGGACGGGCGGACGGTCGAGGCTCGCGAGGATCTCGGGGACCGCGCGGTGGTCGACGACGAGCCGGTCGGCGGGCACGAGCACCTGCTCCCGGTGGATCAGGTTTTCGAGGCGGCGGCCGGGTCCCAGCGACGACGTCTCCTTGAGCAGTTCGATCGCCTCGCCGACGTGCTGCTGCAGCTCGGGGACGCTGATCGGCCGCGGTGCGACGTCGTCGTCCGAGGAGTCGAGCGGCAGGGTGATCACCTGCTGGTGCACCGGGATGCCGGCGCCGACGAAGGGCGAGAAGCCGCGGTGCACGACGACGTCGGCACCGGCCTCGTGACTCGCTTCCTCGGCGGCGACCACCCGCTGCAGCGGCAGCTGGAAGGCGTCGAGCCCGAGCCCGCGCAGCCGCCGTTCCCCTTCGGAGGCGCTCCGGCGCCCGTCGGCGACGAAGGTGCCGCGGCGGAACCGCCGCAGGACGAGGAACCGCACGGCCAGCCGGTCGGCGAGCAGGACCCCGGCCATCAGCAGGCCGAGCACGACGGTCAAGACGACCGTGCGGAACGCGCTGTCCACCGCCGACGAAGAGCCGAAACGGCCGGCCGACAGCACGGTGCTCGCGACTTGGATGCTCGTGACGAAGGCAGCGGTGGCCATGAGCCCGACCGCGACGACGAAGTCGCCGATGCCCCGCGCCCGGAACGGCCCGGGGACGAGCGCCAGCACGACGGCCGCGAAGAGCCAGAAGAGCAGCGCGGCGGGGTCGACGAAGAGGAAAACCAGCAGCAGCACGAGAAGAACGCCGTCCCGGATCCGCCGCCGGGTACGCGCGGCAACGGCTTCCCGCAGCACGGCGGCGCTGTCGACCCCGGGGGCGGGCGGAATGGCCCGCAGCGGTTCGACGAGGAACTCCCGCATGGCGGCGTCGGCGTAGTCCTGGCTGAGCTGAGCGGCGGCGCAGAGGTAGCGGGTGGTGTTGTCGCGGTGGACGAGCGAGGCGCCGCACTGCTGGCAGAACCCGTCCCCGGGCAGGTTGACGGCCCGGCACCGCCAGCAGTTCTGGTTCCGCCCCGCCCCGACATCGACCGCCATGACACTCCTTCCGACCGACTGTCCCGGCCAGGAGTCGCTCGGTGCGAGGGGCGTTGTTACAGGTTTCGGACCGGCGATGGTTCACCCGTGACAATGGGTTCCGGGCGGATCCGCGGTGAACGGAAGTCGACCTTTCGCCCGCCGAGGCGCGAAAAGATCGAGTCCGAAACCGCCGCCGGATGCCCCCGTGAGCCCCGCCAAGTCCGGCGCCCGCAGTCCCGCTCTACGCCGTCCGGTGGTGGACTGGACCACTACCGTTGACACGGCCGAGAACGCGGCCCTACCCTTCCCCCATCCCGATCGCTTCCCCCGCGTCACCCTTCTCTCCCGGAAATACAACGTTGTAAAAATCCGCCCGGGTCCTCGACCTGCGGCTCGAGAGTGAGGTTCCCGTGTCCGCCGGTCGAAGGCTGCTCGCCACCCTCCTGCTCGTCCTCGGCACCGTGCTCGGCCTGGCCGCCCCCGCGCAGGCCGCCGGGTCGTTGCCCTGCGACATCTACGGTTCCGCCGGTACCGCCTGCGTTGCCGCGCACAGCACCACCCGGGCCCTGTACTCGGCCTACGGTGGCGCGCTCTACCGCGTGCAGCGCGCCTCCGACCGGGCCGAAACGGACATCGGCCTGCTCGCCACCGGCGGGTACGCCAACGCCGCCGCGCAGGACTCCTTCTGCGCCGGGACCTCCTGCGTCATCACCGTCATCTACGACCAGTCGCCGCGCCACAACGACCTCACCGTCGAAGGTCCGGGCACCGCGGGCGGGCAGGACGTCGCCGCCGTCGCGACCGCCCTGCCGGTCACCGCCGGCGGGCACAAGGTCTACGGCGTCTACGTCTCCCCCGGCACCGGGTACCGGCACTACGTCGGCGCCGGCGTCGCGGTCAACGGCCAGCCCGAAGGCATGTACATGGTCGCCAGCGGCACGCACGTCAACGGCGGCTGCTGCTTCGACTACGGCAACGTCGAGGCGCAGATCGCCGACACCGGCAACGGCCACATGGACGCCGTCAACCTCGGCACCACCTGCTACTTCCCGCCCTGCACCGGCATCGGGCCGTGGGTCGCGGGCGACCTCGAGAACGGCCTGTTCCAGGGCAACCGGTCCAACACCGCCAACCGCGGCAACGCCACGCCGTTCGTCACCGCGCTGCTGAAGAACAACGGCCAGACCACCTTCGCGCTCAAGGGCGGCAACTCCCAGAGCGGCGGCCTCACCACCTGGTACAACGGCACGCTGCCCTCGGGCGGGTACACGCCGATGCACCAGGAGGGCTCGATCGTGCTCGGCACCGGCGGTGACAACAGCAACGCCTCCATCGGCTCGTTCTTCGAAGGCGTGATGACCGCGGGCTACCCGACCGACGCCGCGGACGACGCCGTCCAGTCCAATGTGGTCTCCGTCGGCTACGCCGGCAGCACCGGCACGCCACCCTACGCCGCAACGGTTTCCGGGCCCGGTGGCAAGTGCCTGGACGTCGCCGGCGACGACACCGGCGGCAACGGCACCGCCGTGCAACTGTGGGACTGCCAGGCTAACGCGGCCGACCAGCACTGGGCGCACAACGCGGACTCGTCACTGTCCACTTTGGGCCGCTGCCTCGACATCAACGGCAACGGCACGGCGAACGGCACCCAAGTCGAGCTCTGGGACTGCAACGGCGTCGGCGGCCAGAAGTGGGTGCAGCAGGCCGACGGCTCGCTGCGCAACCCGCAGTCCGGCCGCTGCCTCGACTCCCCCAACGGCGCCACGGCCAACGGCACGCGGCTGCAGATCTGGGACTGCAACGGCTCGGCAGCGCAGAAGTTCTCCGTCACCGGCGGCGGCCCGATCACCGGCCCCGGCGGCAAGTGCGTCGACGTCGCCGGCGACGACACCGGCGGCAACGGCACCGCCGTGCAGCTGTGGGACTGCCAGTCCTTCGCCGTCGACCAGCACTGGTTCCACCTCTCCGGCGGCGCGCTGCGCACGCTGGGCCGCTGCCTCGACATCAACGGCAACGGGACGGCGAACGGCACGCAAGTCGAGCTGTGGGACTGCAACGGCGTCGGCGGCCAGGGGTGGACGCAGCAGGCGGACGGGTCGTTGCGCAACCCGCAGTCCGGCCGCTGCCTCGACTCCCCCAACGGCGCCACCGCCAACGGCACGCGGCTGCAGATCTGGGACTGCAACGGCTCGGGCGCCCAGAAGTTCGCCCTGCTCTGACCTGGACCCGAAGCGAGCCGCCGCGGTGATCCGCGGCGGCTCGCCTTATCGTCGGCGTATCGGAAAACGCATACGTGCCGGCAACACCGCCTCGCCTTGACTGGCGGGCATGACCGACACGGCGCTGGGCATCACGATCTACGGCTGCGAGCCGGACGAGGCCGCGTTGTTCCGCGAGCTGGCGCCTCGCTGCGGCGTCGTGCCGACCATCACCGGCGCCGCGCTTTCCGAAGCAAACGTCGAGCTGGCGTGCGGAAACCGGTGCGTCAGCGTCGCGCACAAGACCGCGATCACGAACGCCACCCTGGACGCGCTCGGCCGCGCCGGCGTGCGGTACCTCTCCACGCGCAGCATCGGGTTCGACCACCTCGACGTCGACTACGCGAAGAGCGTCGGCATCGAGGTCGGGAACGTCGCCTATTCGCCGGACAGCGTGGCCGACTACACCGTCATGCTGATGCTGATGGCGGCGCGGGGCGTCAAAGCCCTGCTCCGGCGCGCGGACGTCTACGACTACCGGCAGCCCGACGCCCGCGGGCGGGAACTGCGCGACCTGATCGTCGGGGTCATCGGGACCGGCCGCATCGGCGTGGCGGTCATGGACCGGTTGCGCGGCTTCGGCTGCCGCGTGCTGGCCTACGACATCCGACCCCGGAACTCCGCCGACTACACCTCGCTCGAGGAACTGCTGCAGCTGAGCGACGTCGTCACGCTGCACACGCCGCTGACCGCGGACACCCACCACCTCCTCGACTCCCGCCGCATCGCGCAGCTCAAGCGCGGCGCGGTCGTCGTCAACACCGGCCGCGGTCCGCTCCTGGACACCCGCGCGCTGGTCGAGGCGCTGGAAAGCGGCCGGCTGGGCGGCGCGGCGCTGGACGTCCTCGAAGGGGAGGAAGGGATCTTCTACGCCGACCACCGCACCAGATCGCCGGACAGCGATTTGCTGGTGCGCTTGCAAAGCCTGCCCAACGTGCTGATCAGCCCGCACACCGCGTACTACACGGACCACGCGCTGAGCGACACCGTCGAAAACAGCCTCATCAACTGCCTGACCTTCGAAAGCGAGCTGCGACATGGATAAGGTGAAGGTTGGAATCATCTTCGGGGGATCCACCGAAGAGCACCCCGTTTCCGTCAAATCCGCGCAAGAGGTCGCGAAGCACCTCGACACCGGGAAGTACGAGCCGTTCTGGATCGGGATCACCCGCGCCGGCACCTGGCTGCTGTGCGACGGCCCCGGCCCCGGCTGGGAAACCGGCCGGTGCCGCCCGGCCGTGCTGTCCCCGGACCGCGGCGTGCACGGCCTGCTCGTCCTGGAAGACGGGAAGTACGAGACGATCCGTCTCGACGTCGTGCTGCCGCTCCTGCACGGCCGGCTCGGGGAGGACGGTGCGACGCAGGGTTTATTGGAACTCGCCGGCGTTCCGTACGCCGGCTGTGACGTCCAGAGTTCCGCACTGTGCATGGACAAGTCCCTGACGTACCTGGCCGTGCGGAGCGCGGGGATCGCGACGCCGGAGTTCCGGACGGTCACCGCGGACGAGAAGGTCGATCCCGACCGGCTCACCTTCCCGGTGTTCGTCAAACCCGCCCGGTCGGGATCTTCCTTCGGCGTCAGCAAAGTGACCCGCGAAGAAGAACTCGCCGGTGCGGTGGAAACCGCACGGCAGTTCGACTCGAAGGTCCTGGTCGAAGAAGCCGTCGCCGGCCGCGAGATCGGCTGCGCCGTGCTGGGCGACGACCCGGACCTGGTCACCGGCGAGCTGGACCGGGTCGCGCTCACCCACGGCTTCTTCAAGATCCACCAGGAAAGCAACCCGGAAGGCGGTTCCGAGAACTCGACGTTCATCGTTCCCGCCGACATCCCCGAGGAGGCGCGCTCCCTCGTCCTGGAGACGGCCAAGGCCGTGTACCGCGCCCTGGGCTGCCGGGGACTGTCCCGAGTGGACATGTTCCTGAAGGACGACGGGACCGTGGTCCTCAACGAGGTCAACACGTTGCCCGGCCTGACGTCCTACAGCCGGTACCCGCGGATGATGGCGGCCGCGGGGATCCCGCTCGGCGACGTGCTCGACCGGGTGGTGTCGCTGGCGTTGAAGGAGAACCCCCGGTGAAGGCCGATTTCGTGTACGTGGACGAGGTCGCGCCCGGAATCCGCTGGGACGCCAAGTACGCCACCTGGGACAACTTCACCGGCAAGCCGGTGGACGGCTACCTGGCGAACCGGGTCGTCGGCACCACGGCCCTGGGCACGGCCCTGCGGCGGGCGCAGGAGAAGGCGGCGTCCCGCGGGTTCGGCCTGCTGCTGTGGGACGGCTACCGCCCGCAGCGCGCCGTGGACTGCTTCCTGCGCTGGTCCCGGCGGCCGGAGGACGGCCGGACGAAGCCGCGGCACTACCCGAGGCTCGACCGGGCCGAGATGTTCGAAAAGGGTTATGTGGCCACCAAGTCCGGTCACAGCCGCGGCAGCACGGTCGACTTGACGCTGTACCACCTGGACACCGGCGAGCTCGCGGCCATGGGCGGCGACCACGACCTGATGGACGCGATCTCCCACCACGGCGCGAGCGGGATCACCGAGACCGAAGCGCGGAACCGGACCGATCTCTGCTCCATCATGGAGTCGTGCGGGTTCCGGCGGTACGACCGCGAGTGGTGGCACTACACCCTGACCGACGAGCCCTACCCGGACACGTACTTTGACTTCCCCATCGGATAGCCGGGAGATCCGCCCGGTACGGGCCGCCGACGCCCCTCGGCTGGCCGGGCTGCTGGCCCAGCTCGGGTACCCGAGCGACGCCGGCGCCGTGACCCGCCGGCTGGCCACCATCCTCGATTCGGCCGCACAGCAGGTGTTCGTCGCGGCCGACGGCGCCCGCATCGACGGTTACGTCGGCGTCGAGCGGCGGCCGGCCCTGCTGCACCAGGACGAACACGCCGAGATCACCGGGCTGGTCGTCGACGCGGCGGCCCGCCGGGCCGGCCTCGGCCGCACGCTCGTCCGGGCCGCCGAACAGTGGGCGGCCCGGCAGGGCCTGCCCGCGATCGTGGTCCGCTCGAACGTCGTGCGCCCCGCGTCCCACCCGTTCTACGAAGGTCTCGGCTACCTGCGCACGTCGACCTCGCACAGCTACTTCAAGGACCTCACCGCGGGAGGCGGGCGACGCAGATGGGCAGCCGGACCGTGACGTGGAGCCCGCCGCCGTCGCGCGGGGTCAGCGTCAACGTCCCGTCGTGGGCCTGGGTGATGCTGTGCACGATCGCCAAGCCGAGCCCGACGCCGGCGTCGTCGGTGCGGATGCGTTCCGTGCCGCGGCGGAACGGCTCGACGAGCGTCGACACCAGCTGGGGCGTCAGCGCCGCGCCGGTGTTCTCGACCGTGAGCACCACGCTGCCGGGGCGCACGCTGGTCGTGGCCCACACCGTGCCCTCGCCGGGCAGGTTGTGGACGATCGCGTTGTGCACCAGGTTCGTCGTCAGCTGCTGCAGGAGCGCGGGCGACCCGAGCGTGGGCGTCGGCTCGCCGGACGTCTCGATGGTGACGCCGCGTTCTTCCGCGAGCGGCAGCAGCGTCTCGGCGGCTTCTTCCGCCGTGAGCGACAGGTCCACGCGTTCCCGGGCGAACGACCGCCGGTCGGCCCGGCTGAGCACGAGCAGCGCCTCGGTGAGGTCGATCGCCCGGGTGTTGACCGCGTGCAGGCGGTCGACGAGCTCGCCCGCGTCGCGGGTGGGGTCCTTGCGGGCGACGTCGAGCAGCGTCCGCGTCACGGCCAGTGGCGTGCGGAGCTCGTGCGACGCGTTGGCCGCGAACCGCTGCTGCGCGGTGACGTGGGACTCGAGCTGCTCCAGCATGGTGTCGAAGGCATCGGCGAGCTCGCGGAACTCGTCCTTGCGGCCCGGCAGCCGGATCCGGTGCGAGAGCGAGCCGTCCGCGGCGAGGCGGGTGGCGTCGGTGACGCGGGTCAGCGGGGCGAGCATCCGGCCGGCCAGCACCCAGCCCCCGGCGAGGCCGAACACCAGCAGGAAGATCAGCACCGCGATCGCGGACGGCGCGAAGCCGCGGATGAGGACCCGGCCCGGCGGCGACATCACCACCGGCATGGTTTCCATGCCCAGTCGTTGGTAGTACAGCAGGAAGAGGCCCACCGCCGCGAGCAGCAGCGCCCCGGCGACCATGACGAAGCCGGCGTAGCTGAGGGTGAGCTTGAGGCGGACGCTCAGGCCGGGCTTCCTACCCACGGTCGCCTCCCGGGGCTTCGATGCGGTAGCCGACGCCGGGCACGGTGGCGATGAGCCAGGGCTCGCCGAGCCGCTTGCGCAGGGCGGAGACGGTGATGCGGACGGCGTTCGTGAAGGGGTCGGCGTTCTCGTCCCAGGCCCGCTCGAGGAGCTCTTCGGCGCTGACGACCCCGCCTTCGGCACCGACGAGGACCTCCAGCACGGCGAACTGCTTGCGGGTCAGCCCGACGTACCGGCCGTCGCGGTGGACCTCGCGGCGGAACGGGTCCAGCCGCAGGCCCGCGATCTCCCGCACCGGCGGCCGGTTGTGGGCGCGCCGGCGGTCGAGCGCGCGCAGCCGCAGCACGAGCTCCCGGAGCTCGAACGGCTTGGTGAGGTAGTCGTCGGCGCCGAGCTCGAACCCGGTGACCTTGTCGTCGAGCCGGTCGGCGGCGGTGAGCATGAGGATCGGCATGCCGCTGCCGGAGGCGATGATGCGTTCGGCGATCTCGTCGCCCGAGGGGCCGGGGATGTCGCGGTCGAGGACCGCGAGCTCGTAGGCGTTGACGCTCAGCAGCTCGAGCGCGGTGTCGCCGTCGCCGGCGATGTCGGCGGCGATCGCTTCCAGGCGCAGCCCGTCGCGGATCGCCTCGGCCAGGAAGGGTTCGTCCTCGACGACCAGCACACGCATGCCCCCGATGCTACGAGCGGGCCCGTATCGCCGGCTTATCGAAAACCGCATACGGGCCGGCAACGCGCCGCCGCCTCGACTGGGGGCATGGACTTCACCGCGCACGGCGCCGTCCCCCGGCCGGTGCCCGTCTTCGACGACACGACCCCGGCCGTGGTCAACCTCGACCCCGCCCTGCTCGGTGCCCTGCGCCGGGCCGCCGCGGACGCCGCGTTCGGGTTCTTCGTCAACGGCGGCTGGCGGTCCCCGGAGTACCAGGAGCACCTGTTCCGGCAGGCGGTCGCGAAGTACGGCTCGCCGGCGGAGGCCGCCCGCTGGGTGGCCACGCCCGGCACGTCGGCGCACGTTTCCGGGGACGCGGTCGACGTCTGGCCACCCGACGCCCGGGCGTGGCTGGCCGAGCACGGCGGCCGGTACGGGCTGTGCCAGATCTACCGCAACGAGCCGTGGCACTACGAGCTGCGTCCCGAGGCCGTCGACCAGGGGTGCCCGCCGCTGTACCCCGACCCGTCGCAAGATCCCCGGATGCGGCGGTGACCGCGTGTCGAGAAAGCGGGACCGGCTCCGTCCCCGGCACGATCGACCACGACCGACCGCACCGGAAAGGACCGCCACCATGGCCGTCGCCGCCGACCTCGACCGCGCCGCCGACGAGGACCCCGCGTGGTTCAAGAACCTGGAGGCCGAGCCGAGCGTCGGCGTCCAGGTCGGCCCCCGCCGGTTCACCGCCCGCGCCCGCGTGGCGTCGCCGGCCGAGCGTGCAGCCCTCTGGCCGCGGATGGTCGAGATCTTCCCGCTCTACGCGGAGTACGCGCGGAAGACCGAGCGCGTGATCCCGGTCGTCCTGCTCACGCCGCAGGCCTGACGACCAGGTCGACCGCCCGGTTCAGCCGGCCCGGAGCACCGCCGCGCCGGTGACCCGGTCGGCGGCGAGGTCGGTCAGCGCCCGGTCGGCGTCGGCCAAGGCGTAGGGCACGGTGCTCACGCTCAGGTGGTGCGTCCCGGCGAAGTCGAGGAACTCCCGCGCGTCGGCCCGCGTGTTCGCCGTGACGCTGCGGACCTGACGTTCCTGGAACAGGTGACGCTGGTAGTTCAGCGGCGGGACGTCGGACAGGTGGATGCCCGCGATCGCCAGCGTGCCGCCGCGGTCGAGCGCTTCCAGCGCCGGCGGGACCAGGGTGCCGACGGGAGCGAACAGGATCGCCGAGTCCAGGGGTTCGGGCGGCGCGTCGCCGGCTGACGCGGCGCCCAGCGCCAGGGCGAGTTCGCGGGCTTCGGCGCTGCGCGTCACGACGTGGACGGTGGCCCCGCGGGCGATCGCCACCTGGGCGGTCAGGTGCGCGCTGCCGCCGAAGCCGTAGATGCCCAGGCGCCCCTGGTCGGGGACCTCGGCGCGGGCGAGCGCGTGGTAGCCGATGAGCCCGGCGCAGAGGAGGGGTGCCAGCTCGTCGTCGGAGTAGCCGGCGGGCAGCGCCAGGGCATAGGCCGCCGGGACGACCGCGAACTCGGCGTAGCCGCCGTCGGCGTCCCAGCCGGTGTACCGCGAGTCCGGGCACAGGTTTTCCCGGCCCCGCAAGCAGAAGCGGCAGGTGCCGCAGGTGTGCCGCAGCCAGGCGATCCCCACCCGGTCACCGATCCCGAACCCGGTGACGTCGGCGCCGAGTCCGGCGACCTCGCCGACGACCTCGTGCCCCGGCGTGACGCCGGGCCGGTGGACGGGGAGGTCGCCTTCCGCGACGTGGAGATCGGTCCGGCAGACGCCGCAGACCCGCACCCGCACGAGCAGTTCCCCGGCGGCGGGGCTCGGGACCGGGACGCGGGCGGCTTCGAGGGGGTGGGAAGCCATCGGCCCGGGCCGCGTGACGCGCCAGGCGGTCATGGTGGACGGCAGGGTCATCGCGCCTCCTCTGTCACCGGACCAGCATGCCGCACGCGCCGGTGCTCAGCCGCCGAAAGGCAGCGCCTTCACCAGCTCCCACGGGCCGCCCACGTAACGCCACACCGCCAGCCCGGTCGCCGTTCCCACACGAGGGCCGAAATCCTCGCGCAGCACCTCCAGTGTCGCCGCCGCGGTCTCCGGACTCACCTTGTTCTGCACCGTCACATGCGGCTTCAGCGGCTGCTTGTCCTGCGGCGTCAGCCACTCGACCCACCGACTCCGCACCCGCGCGTGCACCGCCACCAGTTCCGGAGACCGGACAACCAGCGCCACCCCGCGGCCTAGTGACCGAACCCCGTCCACCGCAAGGGTGAACGGGCCCGTCGAGCCCGCGACCGCCGCGCACTCGGCGACGACCTCGTCCTCGTGGCTCCCCGGCAACGCGTGGAACAACGTCACATGCGCGCCGACGACCAACCGCTCCGGCGGAAACCAAGCCCGGGCGCAAGGAATCCCACGCCGCCTGGGTCAGCTCGTCCACCGTCGCCGTGAGCACCACCGGGGCGTTCACAAGCCCACGGCCGCCAGGCAGTACCGCAGCAGGCGCTCGGCATCGCCCGGGGCCGGGCGCGTCCCGGGGAGTACGTGCGTCGGGCGGTCGCGCCGGTCGTGCCAGAACCGCCCCGGCGAGACCCCCGGCTGGGTCGCCGCGAGCCAGACCGCCGTGTCGGCCCCCTCCGCCGCCGTGCGCAGCGCCGGTGCCAGCAGCCTGCGGAACGCCGGGAGCGAATCCGCGAGCCCCGGGGTGTCCGCCCACCCGGGATGCGTGCTGTGCACGGCGATCCCGTCCGCCCGCCAGCGCTCCGCCAGCAACGGCGTCAGCTCGACCTGCATCCGCTTCGTCCGCGCGTACGCCGTCGCGCCGCGGTAGCGGCCGTCGCGGAACTCCGGGTCGTCGACCGGGAGCCGCTGGGTGTACATCCCGCCGGACGACACGAAGATCACCCGCGCGTCGCGCAATGCGGGACGCAGGAGCTCGGTCAGCAGCAACGGCCCGAGGACGTGCGTGGCGAACGTGATCTCGTGCCCGTCGACGCTCTCCGTCCGCTCCGGCGGCAGCACCCCGGCGTTGTGCACCAGGACGTCCACCCGCGGCTCCCGGGCCGCGAACTCCCGCACCGAAGCGAACGAGGAGACGTCGCACCGGGCCGTCCGGACCTTGGCCTCCGGCACCGCCGCGCGCACGCGGGCGAGCGCCGCGTCGCCGCGCTCGAGGTCGCGCACCACCAGCACCACCTCCGCGCCGAGCCGGGCCAGTCCGGTGGCCGTGGCCTCGCCCAGGCCGGAACTCGCGCCGGTCACCAGGGCGACCCGGCCGCGCAGGACGTCCGGAGCGGGGTCGTCCGCCGCCCACGTGCGCCGGCGCAGCGCGTAGCCGAGGCGCGAGTAGCCGAGGGCCACCGAGCGGTCGAGCAGCGTGTCGAGCAAGCCGGTTCTCCGATCAGTTCAGGACGACGATCGCCGCGTTGAGCGCGGTCGCGAACAGCGTCCACGCCAGGTACGGCAGCTGCAAGGCGGCGGCCGTCGCCGAGCGGCGGCGGAACACGAGCGCGGTCGCCGCGATCACGACGTCCAGCACCACGATCTCCACCAACGCGACGGTGTAGGCGCCCGCGGCGAAGAACAACGGCGTCCACGCCGCGTTGAGCACCAGGCCGCCCGCGTACCAGGCGAACTCGCGGCGCGGGGCCCCGGTGCGCCAGAACAGCCAGCCGGACACCGCGATCAGCACGTACAGCACTGTCCACACGGGACCGAACAGCCAGGACGGCGGCGCCCACGGCGGCTGCGCCAGTCCGGAGTAGACCGCGCGCGACCGCGTGGCGGCGAGGCTGCCGACCGCGGCGACGACGGCCACCGCCGCGACGAACCCGGCCAGGGCGAGCGGCGGAGCGGGGCGGGGCACGGTGGTCATACCGGTTCTCCTGCGGTCGGCCGGGCCGGGACACCGGAGTCGGCGCCCAGCACGTGGGCGAGGGCGTCCCGGAGCCCGGAGTGGCGGAATTCGTGCCCGGTGTCGAGCAGCCGCCGCGGGCACCCGCGCTGGTCGGCGAGCGCCAGCTCGCGGGCGCCTTCCCGGCCGAGCAGCAGCCGCGGCCCGAGCGACGGCACCGCGAGCGCCGCCGGGCGGTGCAGCACCCGCGCGAGGACCCGGGTGTACTCGGCGTTGCGCACCGGCTCCGGGGCGACGGCGTTGACCGGGCCGGCGAGGGCCCGGTCGGTCAGTGCCCGCAGGTAGATGTCGGTCAGGTCGTCGAGGCCGATCCACGGCGTCCACTGCCGGCCGGTCCCGAGCGGCCCGCCCAGCCCGGCCGCGAACAGCGGGCGCTGCAGCCGCAGCACGCCGCCGCGCGGGCTGAGCACCAGGCCGGTGCGCACCCGGACGACGCGAATCCCCGCCGCGGCGGCGGGTCCGGTGGCGGCCTCCCAGTCGTCGACGACGTCGGCGAGGAAGCCGGTGCCGCGGGCGCTGTCCTCGGTGAGGATCTCGTCCCCGCGTTCCGGCCCGTAGAACCCGACCGCGGACGCCGTGACGAACACGCCGGGCCCGTCCGGGGTGCGGGCCGCGAGCTCGGCGAGCTTGCGGGTCGGGCCGATCCGGCTGTCCCGCACGGCCCGTCGGTGGCGTTCGCCGAACCGCCCGGCGACCGACGCGCCGGCGAGGTGGACCACGGCGTCGACGCCGGCGAGCAGGTCGGCGGCGGGCTCCTCGGGCTGCCAGGTTCGTTCGTCGGGGGTGCGCGCGGGCCGCCGGACCAGGCGGACCACCCGGTGGCCGCCGGTGGTGAGCAACGCCGTCAACGACGTGCCGACCAGGCCGCTCGCGCCGGTCACCGCCACGGTCAGCGGCTCGTGCCAGTACCGCCGTTGCGCGGCCAGGTCCGCGGCCAGCTGCCGGTGGCGGTAGGCGAACATCGACCGCAGTAGCGCCGCCGGCACCGGCGTCTCGACCTGGTCGGTGACGACCGTGCGGCCGGGGCCGTCGGCTTCGAACCGGTGGGTGTGCTGCCACGGCAGGAGGGTCGAAAGCACCGGCGTGGCCAGGCGGTCGACGAACTGGTGCGGCGGCCGGTACGCGGCGGCCTGGTGCGCCGCGATCCACTTCGGCCCGCCGGGCAGGACCAGCTCGGCCGTCCCGTCGCGCAGGGACCCGGCCTCCGCCCCGACCCGGGCCGGCTGCCACGGCGGCGCGAGCCGCGTGATCGCCCCGGGCAGGCCGTGCCAGGCGAACACCTCGTCGACGGGCGCGCCGACGACGCTGGAGAACTCGAAAACCACGCGCACCTCCGATGCAGATTCGCCGCAAGCCTAGCTCGCGCACCCGATTTCCGCTGATCTTGCCGTTGTCAAGCGATTCATCTTCGATGCAACGACGTGCATTCCCGGCGGACCGGTGTGACGATCGGAGTAACCCACCGAGCGGGAGGGGCCCGATGAGTTCACTCACCACGCCGACCAAGGGGTCGAGCCCGGTCGAGAAGGCGTTGGGCGACGCCGCGGACAACGCCGACCAGCGGTACCACCTGGCCAAGGGCCTGCGGCACCAGATGAACAAGGTGTTCCCGACCCACTGGTCGTTCCTGCTGGGCGAGATCGCGCTCTACAGCTTCATCATCCTGCTGCTGACCGGCGTCTACCTGACGTTGTTCTTCGACCCCTCGATGCAGGAGGTCGTCTACCACGGCAGCTTCAAGAACATGCAGGGCCTGGAGATGTCGCAGGCCTTCCGCACCACCCTGGACCTCTCGTTCGACGTCCGTGGTGGGTTGTTCATGCGGCAGCTGCACCACTGGGCGGCGCTGATCTTCGTGGCGTCGATGGCCGTGCACATGCTGCGGATCTTCTTCACCGGCGCGTTCCGGCGCCCGCGTGAGGCGAACTGGGTGATCGGCGGGCTGCTGCTGATCCTGGGCTGTTTCGAGGGCTTCTTCGGCTACTCCCTCCCCGACGACCTGCTCTCCGGTACCGGGATCCGGGCGACCCTGTCGGGCATCGTGCTGTCGGTGCCGGTGATCGGGACCTGGATCCACTGGGCGCTGTTCGGTGGGGAGTTCCCCGGGGATCAGATCATCCCGCGGTTGTACACGCTGCACATCCTGCTGCTGCCGGGCATCATGCTCGCGCTGGTCGGGGTGCACCTGGCGCTGGTGTGGTACCAGAAGCACACCCAGTTCCCCGGGGTGCGGCGCAAGGAAACCAACGTCGTCGGGGTGCGGATCATGCCGTACTTCGCGCTCAAGGGCGGGGCGTTCTTCACCCTGGTCATCGGGGTGCTGGCGTTGATGTCGGGGTTGTTCCAGATCAACCCGGTGTGGAACTTCGGCCCGTACAACCCTTCCCAGGTTTCCGCCGGGTCCCAGCCGGACTGGTACATGGGGTGGGCCGACGGGCTGCTGCGCGTGTGGCCGCCGTGGGAGCTCTACCTCGGCGACCACACCGTGCCGCCGGTGTTCTTCGCCGGCGCGATCGGCATCGCCGTGCTCGTCACGCTGCTGCTGAGCTACCCGTTCATCGAACGCCGGCTCACCGGCGACACCGCGCACCACAACCTGCTGCAGCGCCCGCGCGACGTCCCGGTCCGCACCTCGCTGGGCGCGATGGCGATCACGTTCTTCCTCGTGCTCACCCTGTCCAGCTTCAACGACATCCTCGCCGTCCAGTTCGACGTCTCGCTCAACGCCATGACGTGGGCGGGCCGGATCGGGCTGCTCGTCGGGCCGCCGCTGGCCTACTTCGCCACCTACCGGCTCTGCGTCGGCCTGCAGCGGGCCGACCGCGAGGTGCTCGAGCACGGCGTCGAGACGGGCATCATCAAGCGGCTGCCGCACGGGGAGTTCGTCGAGATCCACCAGCCCCTGGCCGCGACACCGCTCGAGTACCAGGGCGCGCCGGTGCCGAAGAAGATGAACAAGCTGGGTTCCGGCGGCCACGCCGTCCCGGGCTCGCTGCTGACGCCGGACCCGCCCGAAGAGACGCGGGCCCTGGACCGGGGGCGGCGATGACCGTCATGGTCACCACCCGCCTGGCGGCCGGGTGCGCGGCGGGGGCGGCCCTGCTGTCCGCGTTCGCCACGACGGCCAGCTTCGGGTGGCTGCCGCTGGAATCGCCCGCCGTGGCGGCGGGGATGGCGCTGACCGTCCACGGTGTACTGCTGCTGACCATTGTGGACAGCCACGACCGGCGGCTGCGCGGCCCGGCGATCACCGTCGGCTCGGTGCTCGCCTGCTTCCTGCTCGCCGGTTCGCTCTGGACCGCGGCCGCGCACTTCCCCGGGCAGCCGGGCCTGATCGCCGTGCAGATCCTCGAGAACGTCGCCGGGCCGCTGGCCGTGCTCGCCGTCCACAACGGACCGAAGGTGGTTTCGTGAGCAAGCCCGTCGTGATCACCACGGCCGCGCCGTCGGCCGACGAGCAGCTCGCCCGCCGGCGCCGCAAGTACGTCGTGATGATGGCCTGCCGGATCCCGTGCCTGGTCCTCGCCGGGCTCACCGCGCACATCTGGTGGCTGGCCCTGGCGTTCCTCGCGGTGTCCGTGCCCCTGCCGTGGGCCGCGGTGCTCATCGCCAACGACGTCCCGGCGAAGCGGAAGCACCCCGTCCGGCACCTTCCGCGGCGCGAGCTGTCACCCGGAGAAAGCCGCGAGGGCCGCCGTGAATGACGCCGGCACCGGCTCCCCCACGATCGGCAGCCCCCGCCACCCCGGGCCGGCCGGGCGCACCGGCACCCCGTCGGCGTGCAGGGCGCGCAGGATCCGCACGTCCGCCGACTGCGACGTCATCGACCACACCACCACGCCCGACGGCGTGAAGCGGTCGGCCACCACGCGCAGGACGTCGAGCGAGACCAGGCCGCCCAGGAACCACGCCGGGGCGCCGTCGTCGTTCAGCGCCGCGCACAGCACCTTGATCGGCAGCTCGTGGCGCTCGGCCGGGCCGCACACGAACAGCACCGGCGCCCGGCCCGCGCGGGCCGGTGCCGGGTACCGGTCCAGCGCCGCGGACGACGCCGTCGCCAAGGCCCACTCCGCGGCCATCGCCGCGCGGTCGCCCAGCCGCGCCCACCGCTCCCCGATCGCGCGCAGCACGGGCGCGATCACCTCCGTCCAGGCCTTCGCGACACCCAGGCTGCCGAGCGCGTCGTCGACCAGGCCGCCCATCGTGGCCAGGTCCAGCGACTCCGCCGCCTCGGCCAGCCGCTGCCGGCGCTGCCCGGCGGTCACCTCGGCGGCCGAGCGCTCCAGCACCAGCCGGGCGGCGTCGCGCGCGCTGGTCCCCTGGGCCTGCAGGGCCCGCATCCGGCGCAGCCGTTCGACGTCCTCGGGCGTGTACCGCCGCCGTCCGTTCGCCTCCCGCTCCGCGGCCCCGATCCCGTACCGCTGCTCCCAGGTGCGCAGCGTCACCTGGGACACCCCCAGCGTCCGCGCCACCTCGCTCGAGCTGAGCGGCCGCGGTCCGGCGTTACGGCTCATCCGGCCTCCTTCTGGACGCGTATTGAAACACGGAACGGCCGGTCAGGCCGGACGTCGCCACGCGGGAACCCCCGGCTGGATCGCATTCGCATCGGAGGTGCTGCCGTGGACACCCAGCCCGAGCACCGCTGGCTGACCATCCAGGTCGGCCGCTTGAGCGCGAAGATCGCCGACGTCGCCGAAGGCTGCCTCGACCTCCGGCCCCGGCCGGAAGCCCCGGCGGTCCGCCGCTGGCTCGCCGACCGGCTCACGTTCGGCGCGGCAGCCACCGCCGCGCTGGGCTACACGGTGCTCGTCGCCGACGAGCTGGTCACCAACGCGTACGTGCACGCCGAAGCACCGCTGCAGCTGCGGTACACCCGCCACCGCACGGGGCTCCTGCTCGAGGTCACCGACGCGGCACCGCACCGGACGCAAACGCTCACGGCCATCCGCGACGGCGCCCGCGGGCCCGGCACCGGCCTCGCGGTCGTGTCGAACCTGGCGCTGGCTTGGGATGTCCACCACGACGCCGTCGTGAAGACCGTGTGGGCCTTGATGCCTTGGCGGTCCTCGTAGCGCGGCTACGGGACCAGCAGCTCGACCGCGGTGGTGAACCGGCGGAGGTAGTCCTCGCGGGTGGCGACCTGGTGCTTCAGCCCGACCGACGCGCTGATCAACGTCTGCGCGACGCGGGTCGCCGTCGCCCGCCCCGTCACCTCGGCGAGCGCGTCGGTCACCAGCGCCTCGAAGCGCGCCGGAGCCGTCTCGACGATGTCGCCCAGCAGGTCCGGGTTCTGCTCGATCACCCCGGTCACGTCCCGGCTCAACGGCCCGACGTACCGGCCGGCCCACTGGTCGAACGCCCCGGCGACCCGTTCGCGCAACGGCTTGCCCGCGTCGCCGAGGAGGCGCTCGGCCACGGCGAGGTCCTGCTCCAGCGTGCGCGTGACCGCGGCCCGGAACAGCGTCTCCTTCGACTCGAACAGGAAGTAGAGGCCCGGCCGGGAGATCCGGGCCGCGCGCGCCACCTCGTCCATGGACGTCTTCCGGTAGCCGTGCCGGGCGAACGTCTCCAGCGCCGCCTCGAGCACCGCGTCACGACGGCCGGCCTTCGCCGGTTCGGAAACCATGCGGCCACCCTACGAGCACTAGACTCACTTTACAACTTTGTTCTAAGTCGTATAGTCGAAGCCGTGCCCACTTTGATCACCACACCGTTCACCGCCGCCAGCACCGCGACCGAGGTGCTGGCCGGCGTCGACCTCTCCGGGGTCCGCGCGATCGTGACCGGCGCGTCTTCCGGCCTCGGCGCGGAAACCGCCCGCGTGCTGGCCGCCGCCGGCGCCGAGGTGACGTTCGCCGTCCGTAACCCGGCCGCCGTCGCGGGTCCGTCGCGGGTCGCGCGGCTGGACCTCGCCGACCAGGGGTCCGTCCGGCGGTTCACCGAAGCCTGGGACGGCCCCCTGCACCTGCTCGTCGCCAACGCGGGCATCGTCACCGGGGGCCCGGCCCGCACGCCGGAGGGGTGGGAACTGCAGTTCGCGACGAACCACCTCGGCCACTTCGCCCTGGCCACCGGCCTGCACGACGCCCTCGCGGCGGGCGCGGCGGAGCGGGGCGAGGCGCGGATCGTCTCGGTCAGCTCGACCGCGCACATGCGCGCCGGCGTCGACTTCGCCGACCTGCACTTCACGAGGCGGCCGTACGACCCCCAGATCGCTTACGCCCGATCGAAAACGGCCAACTCACTCTTCGCGGTCGAAGCGACGCGCCGCTGGGCAGCCGACGGGATCTTCGCCAACGCCGTGAACCCCGGCGGAGTCGCGACCGGCCTCCAGCGCGACTTCACCGACGCGCAGAAGGCGTCCCTGGCCGCGGCCGAAGCGGCCGGGATCTTCCGGTACAAGTCGGTCGGCCAGGGAGCCGCGACGAGCATCGTCGCCGCCGTCGCCCCCGAGTTCGCCCGCACCGGCGGGCACTACCTCGACGACGCGCGGGAGGCCTACACCGTCCCCGATGACGCGGACCTCGCCGACCACCCGCACGGCGTCAAGGAGTGGGCCCTCGACCCCGCGAAGGCCCGGCGCCTCTGGGACGTCTCGGCCGAACTGACCGGGTTTGCCCAGCGCTGACCTTCCGCCGGCACGACCGCCGTGCACGTCGAGCACTGCATGGACACGGTGTTCAGCATCGACGTCCGCGACCCTGGCGACTGGGCCGGGCCGATCGCGGAGGTAGTCGCGTGGCTGCACCGGGTCGACGCGCTGTTCAGCACCTACCGGTCCGAGAGCGAAATCAGCCGCCTCGGCCGCGGCGAGCTGACGGTCGCCGCGGCCGACCCGCTCGTCGCGGAGGTTTTCCGCCTCTGCGAACGGTTCGAAGTCGAGACCGGCGGCTACTTCACGGCCCGCTGGCGCGGCACGCCCGACCCGACCGGCCTGGTGAAGGGCTGGGCGATCGAGCGGGCGAGCGCGCTGCTGCGCGAGCGCGGCAGCCGCAACCACGCGGTCAACGGCGGCGGCGACGTCGGGCAGCGCCGAACGCGGGGCGCACATCATCGACCCCGTGACGGCGGCCCCGGCCCGCGACCCGACTGCGGTCACGGTGACGGGGCCGTCACTCACCCGCGCCGACGCGTGCGCCACCGCCACCTTCGGCTCCGGTGAGCCGCGGTGGGTCACCGGTCAGCGGGTGCAGACGTAGCTCGACGCGCTGTTCGGGTCCCCCGCGCGATACCGAGGCCATCCCGGGTACGCGCACAGCGGCCGGGTTCGGGCGTGGGCCAAGTCGGTCACGACCGGGTTCACCGGCGGCTGTCCTTTGTCGACCCAGTGTTCCAGCGCCGTGAGCGAATCCCAAGCCGCGGCGAACGCCGGGGTGCCGAAGTTGGCGTGGTTCGCGCCCGGCACGACGTAGTACCGCAGGAACGCGTCGGTCGAGCGGGGACCCACCACCGAGCGCACCCGCTCGTAGTAGTCGCTCGTCGAGTACGGCGAGACCAGCTCGTCCGCCGCGCCGTGCAGGAGGATCAGCTTGCCGCCGGCCCGGGCGAACGGGCGCAGGTCCGCGTTGTTGCGGTCCTCGATCTTCGACAGCTCACTGATCCGGGCCAGCCACTGCCCGGGGTGCCTCGGGTCCACGTCGAGCGAGCGGTGCTGCGGATCCCGCGTCAGGAAGTACTTGACCCACTGGTCCCAGTACTGCATCCCGTAGCCGCTCGTGACCGGCATCGGATTCGCCGGGGCGGTCGTCCCGAAGCCGAGGAACGGCGTGCTCATGTCCGCGCCCGACAGGAACGGGAAGCCCGGGTACTGCGTTTCCCCGCTGGCGATCCGGTACGGCCACCGGAACGGCGACGACATCGCCTTCACCGCACCGATCTGCGGATCGGACAGGCACGCGGGACCGGCGTCGGCCCCGCCCGGGCACCGCAGCACGCGCGGGTCGAAGTGACACGCACCGGGGTTCGACACGACGTTGTCCTTCACGCCGTCCAGCCCGTCACACGCGTTGATGACGCTGGTGTACAACAGCTTCTGCTTGTCGGGCCCCAGGAAGGCACCGGGCTGGGACAGAACCTGCACCAGGTAGCCGAGATCCAGGATCTCCGCCATGTTGTTCCAGGCGGGGAACGCGGAAATGACGCCGTCGAACGCGGTCGGCCAGCGCTGCGCGACGTTCAGCGCTTCGCGGCCGCCGGTCGACCCGCCCGCGAAGAACGTCTCGGCGGGTGACGTCCCGTAGGCGTGCCGGATGACGAACAGGCTCGCGTCCCGCGTCTTCTTCAGCGCGTCACCGGCCGCGAAGTTGACCAGGGCCTCGTCGTTCGCGCCGAACGAGCCGTCCAGCGACGGCGGGGACGCCGGGTTCTGCTGGTGCCCCGAGTCGCTCGCGAAGGTCGCGTACCCCCGGGCCAGCGGCACGGGCTGGTCGGCCGGGCCGAACGGCACGTTCGACGCGACGTCGGGGATGGTGCCGTTGTAGCCGCCACCGCCGAACATCAGCGCCTTGCGGTTCCAGTCGCGGGGCAGCGCGACGCGCATCTTGATCGACGGCGCCGTCGGGTCGACCGGGAAGATGTCGGCGTCGACCCGGCAGTACTCGCCGGCGGGACCGGTCGCGACCGACGCCGCCGTGACGCGGCCGCCGGTGGTCGGCAGGCTCATCGTCGACGCCGGGATCGTCAGCCCGGTCAGCCCGGCGCACGCCGTCGTGGCGGTGGCGGGGCCGGCCCCGGCGAGCGTGGCCGCACCGGCCACCAGCACCACGGCGAACAGGGTGAACTTCCGCACTCTGGCCTCCTTTCGGGAGTTCGGGGACGGCTCAGCGGTAGAGGTGCGCGCCGGGCAGGGCTTCCGGGTCTTCGCGGACCGACGCGGGGTTCGTCTCGGGCAGGAACCACGCGCTGGCGAAGGTGATCAGCCCCATCAGCGTGATGTAGCCGGCGACCGGCAGCGTGCTGCCGGTGTCCGCGATGAGCGCGGTCATCAGGAACGGCGTCCCGCCGCTGACGATGATCGCCGAGAGCTGGTAGGCCAGCGACGCGCCCGAATACCGCACCGCCGGCGCGAAGAGCTCGCTGAGGAAGCTCGCGATCGGGCCGTAGGTGAGGCACTGGAAGACGAACCCGACCGCCACCGCGACGAAGATCAGCGGCAGGGACTTGGTGCCCACGAGCCCGAAGTACGGGAAACCCCACGCGGCGACGCCCAGACCGCCGATGAGGATCAGCGGCCGGCGGCCGATCTTGTCGGAGAGGTACCCGGACCACGGGATGGTCGCGAGCATCGCCGCCGACGCCAGCAGCACGACCGCCAGCAGGGCGTCGCGCTTGAGGCCGAGCGTTCCCGTGCCGTAGCTCAGGAGCCCGGAAATGCTGACGTAGAACAGGCTGTTGGTGGCCGACAGGAGTCCGCAGCCGAGCAGGATCGTCCCCCACTTGCTGCGCAGGACCTGCGCGAGCGGCGCCCGGACCACCACCTCGTCGTCGGACTTCGCCGCTTTCTCCTGCAGCTCCCGGAATTCGGGCGTGTCCTCGACCTTGGCCTGGATGTAGAGGACGACCCCGAACATGAAGACGCTGAGCAGGAACGGGATCCGCCAGCCCCAGGACAGGAACGCGGCGTCCGGCATCAGGCCGCTGGCGGCGACGAAGATGAGGTTGGAGATGATCACGGCCACCGGAACGCTGGTCTGGCCGAAGGTCCCGGCGAAACCCCGCCGTTTCGGCCCGGCGGATTCGGTGAGCAGCAGGATGATGCCGCCCCACTGGCCGCCGGTCGCGAGTCCTTGGATGAAGCGGAGGATGACCAGCAGCGTCGGAGCGAGCGAGCCGACGGCCGCCGCCGTGGGCAGGCAGCCGATCAGGAACGTCGCCGCGCCCATCACCGCCAGGCAGGCGACGACGACCGGCTTGCGCCCGTACTTGTCGCCGAGGTGCCCGGCGAGCACGCCGCCGATCGGCCGCGCCACGAACCCCGCCCAGAACGTGCTGAAGGCGAGGAGGGTGCCGGTCAGCGCCGAGGAATGCGGGAAGAAGACCTTGGGGAACACCAGCGCGGCCGCGGTGCCGTAGAGGAAGAAGTCGTACCACTCGATCGAGCTGCCGACGAGCCCGGCGGCCAGCAGCTTGCGGAAGGCCCGGCGGGGGGCCGGGGACACGGCGGAGCCGGAGTGCCCTTCGGGCTGGGTGAGCGGGATTGCCATGGATGCCGCCTTCGTCGTTGAGCGCAGCCTGGTGATGGCGGTGATGCTAGGACGCGGTTACGCTGCGGATGAGGTGTGGACCACCCACTCCTCACGGCGGGGTGGTGGGCCTTTCGTCCACCTGAATCGCGAGGAGGAGCGCGCGGTGACCGATACGGCGGAACCGGGTTCGCTCGCGCGGCGGCAGCGGGAGCTGGCGTCGTTGTACGCGACCGTCAAGTCCCTCACCGCGCTCGGCGGGCTGGACGAGGTCCTGCAGTCGATCGTCCACCACGCCCACGACCTGATCGGCACGGACTTCACCTACCTGTCGCTGGTCGGCCCGGACGGCCGGCTCTCGGCCCGCGCGTCGGACGGCACGATCTCGGCCGAGTTCCTCGCGGCGGCCATCCCGGCCACGGTGGGGCTCGGGGGCAAGGTGCTGGCTTCGCGGAGCCCGCACTGGGTGCGCGACTACGCGTCCTCGACGCTCATCCAGCACGATCCGGACTTCGACCGGCTGGTCGGGACCGAGGACCTGGTCGCGTTGCTCGGAGTGCCGCTGGTGATCCGGGGCGAAGCGGTGGGCGCGCTGTTCGCCGCGTACCGCTCGGAAAGGTCGTTCCAGGCCGACGAAATCGCGCTGCTCAACGCGTTCGCCGACCACGCCGCGGTCGCCCTCGACAACGCCCGGCTCTACGAAGCGAGCCGGACCGCGTTGCAGGAGCTGCAAAGCGCGTACCGCAAGATCGAGCGGGCGCAGGCGATCCACGAGGCGCTGACCGGGGTGGTGCTGGCCGGCGGGACGCCGGACGACGTCGCGCAGCTGCTCGCCGACCAGCTGGGCGGCAGCGTCGCGCTCCTCGACCGGGCCGGGGAGATCGAGCTGGCCGGCGCCGTCGAAGAAGCCCGGCGCTCGGGCCGCTGCACGGTGGCCGCCGGCCTGAGCGTGGCGGCGATCCAGGCGGGCGACAGCTACCTGGGCGCGCTGGTGTGGCGCCGGGACGGCGTCCCGGACGACACGGACCTGCGCACGCTGGAGCGGGCTACCCACATCCTCGGCCTGCTGATCCTCAAGGAGCGGGCCGTGGCGGAGGCCGGCGAACGGGTGAGCGGCGAGCTGCTGACCGAGCTGCTGGTCGGCAGCCCGGGGATCAGCCCGGCCCAGCGCACCCGCGCCCGCGCCCGCGGCATCGACGCCGACCGCCTGGAGCTGGTCGTCGTCGCGGACTCCCCCGCCGTGGCCCCGACCGACCTGGCCCGCCACCTGCACGACATCGCCCGCGACCACGCCGGGCTGGCCGGCGAGCACTTGGGCCGCGCGACGATGCTGCTGCCCGGCGCGGACGACGAGGAAACGGTGTCGGAAGTCCACAGTAGACTCCGGCGCACGCTGGGCGCCCCGGTCCTGGTCGTCGGCGAACGGGCGGCCGGCCACGACTGGTCCCGCGCGTTTTCGCTGGCGGGCCGCTGCGGCGCGGTGCTGCGGGCGCTCGGCCACACCGACACGGGCGCGACCACGCGCCGGTACGCGTTGTACGCGATGGTCTTCGACGCCGAGCGAGCCGGCGAGCTCGACCGCTTCCTGGCCGGCTCGCTCGGCGCGTTGCTGGAGTACGACGAGCAGCGCGGCACCGAACTCGTGGACACGCTGGGCGCCTACTACGACAACCGGGCGAACGTCGCGGCGACCGCGCGGGCGTTGCACGTGCACGTCAACACGCTGCTCAAGCGGCTGGACCGCGCGGGGAGCGTGCTCGGCTTCGACTGGCGCCAGGGCAACGATCTGGAGCTGCAGCTGGGTCTCCGCCTGCACGCCCTCCGCGCGACCGTCACCTAGGCGATCCGCTGCGCCTCCCGCAGGTCGAGCTTGGAGAGCTTGCCGGTGCCCGTCTTGGGCAGCGCGGGCAGGAAGATGAATTCGTCGGGCAGCCACCACTTCGCGACCAGCGGCGTGAGGTGCCGCAGGAGGTCGTCGGCCGTGGTGGCACTCCCCTCGCGCAAAGCCACGTAAGCGACGGGCCGTTCCATCCACCGCGGGTCCGGGCGACCGATCACGGCGACCTCGACGACGTCGGGGTGGGCGGCGATGGCGGCCTCCAGCTCGACCGAGGAGATCCACTCGCCGCCGGACTTGATCAGGTCCTTGATCCGGTCCACCAGCCGCAGGTAGCCCGCGCCGTCGATGGTGGCCAGGTCGCCGGTGCGCAGCCAGCCGTCGCCGGTGAAGCTGCCGGGGGTGTCCACCCGGAAGTAGCCGCCGGCCACCCACGGGCCCGCGACCTGCAGCTCGCCGACGGCGCGCCCGTCGCACGGCAGCTCGTCGCCGGTCTCGACGTCGACGATCCGCACGTTCACCAGCGGCAGCGGCTGACCTTGAGCGGCCCGGACAGCCACTTGCTCGGACTCGGCGAAAGCAGCGTGCTGGGACCGCGTGCCGCCGATGACCCCGACCGGGCTCACCTCCGTCATCCCCCAGGAATGGGTGATGGGGACCCCGATCGCGGCCCGGTAGGTCTCCGAAAGGGCCGGGGGAACGGCGGAGCCGCCGCCGAGCAGGAACCGCATCGCGCTCAAGTCGTACGCGCCGAGCTCGGGAGCGAGGCTGGTCCACACCGTGGGGACGGCGCCGGCGACCGTCACCCGCTCGGCCGCCATCAACCCCAGCAGGTGCGCCGGTTCCGCGGACGGGCCGGGCAGCACCAGCGAGGCGCCCGCCATCATCGCGCCGTAGGGCAGGCCCCAGGCGTTGGCGTGGAACATCGGGACGATCGGGAGCACGACGTCGCTTTCGCAGAGGCCGATCAGGCCGGCCGCGAGGGTGCCCAGGCAGTGCAGCACGGTGGACCGGTGGCTGTAGAGCACGCCTTTGGGCGGCCCGGTCGTGCCGGAGGTGTAGCAGAGGCCGGCGGCCAGGTTCTCCTCCTCGAGCGTGAAGCCGGCCTCGAACGGGCCCGTGACCGGCTCGGCCGCCGCGATCAGCTCGTCGTAGTCCGAGATCCGGGGGTCCGCCGGGATTTCGGTGTCGGTGCCGTCGGGCAGCACCACCCAGTGCCGCACCTTCGGCAGTTTCCCGGCACTCGGCCAGATCCGCGGGAGCAGCCCGCGGTCGACGAACACCACGTCGTCCTCGGCGTGGTCGACGATGTACTCGAGGTGCTCCGCCGAGAGCCGGATGTTGATCGAGTGCAGCACCCGCTTGGTGGCCGGCACGGCGAGGTAGAGCTCCAGGTGGCGGCGGGTGTTGCTCGCGAACGTCCCGACGCGCGCGTCCGCCGGGACCCCCAGGGCGTCCAACGCGGCGGCGAGGCGGCGGACGTCGCCCAGCACCTCGGCGTACGTGCGCCGTTCGCCCGGCGTCACGACTTCCTTGTGCGCGAAGAGCCGCTCGGCCCGGTCCAGGATGTGGGCGATGGTGAGCGGCCGCGGCTGCATCAGCCCGTCCATGATCGTCTCTTTCGGTCGTCGGGTTTCCCAGCAGGCACGACCTTAAGCGCGGTCACGGGAAGGCGAAGAGGGCGGAAGATCCCACTCATCCGCCCTCTTCGGTGTCAGCTACCTCCACTCAGCCGCACGCCCTCCCGTCGACGGTGAAAGCGGCCGGGTTCGCGTTGGTTCCGGTGTAGCTGCCGTTGAAGCCGATCGACGCCGACTGGCCCGGGGCCAGCGCACCGTTCCAGGACAGGGACGCCGCGGTCACGGTCGCGCCCGACTGCGTCCAGGTCGCCGACCAGCCCTGCGTCACCTTCTGGGTGCCCGGGAACGTGAAGCCCAGCTTCCAGGCCGTCCACGGCGTGGTACCTGTGTTCTTCACCGTGACCGCCGCCGTGAAGCCGCCGTTCCACGTGTTCGCCGCATACGTCACCGCGCAGCCGCCCGCCGGTGTGGCGGGCTGGGTCGTGAACTGCGCCGGGGGCGAGTCCTGGCTCGTCAGGCCCGCGCCGTTGCGGGCCACGACGACCACGGTGTACGCGGTCGACGGCGAAAGACCGGTGAGCGTCGCCGTCGTACCGGTGACGGTGGCGAGGACCGTGCGGGCCGAGCCGTTCACGCGGACGACGTCGTAGCTCTTGACGCCGCTTTCCGGGTCCGTGGCCGCCGGCCAGGTCACCGTGGCGCCGCCGCTCGTCACCGCGGACACGGCGGGGGTACCCGGCGCGGCCGGCGCCGTCGTGTCCACAGTGGACGACGTCTTCTCGGCGACCCAGCCGGAGAGCCAGGCCAGCGCCGAGTTCCAGTTGATCGCGACCTCGTTCACCGAGTACGCCTGGATGTCGTCGACGAAGCAGCGCTGGGGCGCGCACCCGGCGAGCAGCCGGGCCGCGGTCGGGTCCTGCAGGCCGCTGTTGGGCCCGCCGGACAACGCGCCGGGCGGGGCGATCGGCAGCGACGCGTCCAGCTCGTGCGCCCAGAACCGGTGGTGCACGTTGCGCACCGGCTGGTCGCCGTGGCCGGAGACGTACGAATAGTTCGCGGGGTTGCGGCCGAGCAGGTAGTCCATCGCCGCGAACGCGCCGTCGCGGTACTTGTCCTGCTTGGTGAAGTCGTACGCCAGCGCGAGCACGACACCGTTGTTGGCCACCAGGCCGTTGGATCCCCACTCGTACGATCCGTCGGCCGTCCGGTACGGCGCCGGGTAGCCCATGGTCGCCAGCTGCGCCAGGTGGCTGTCGGCGGTCGTGGTGATCGCCGTCTTGATCGCGGCGACGTCCGCCACGGGCAGGTCGGTGGGCACCAGGGCCAGGGTGATGTCGCCGAGCGCGCCCGTCGAGGCCCAGTCGAAGCCGTGGGTGGTGAAGCTCTTGCCGCGGTAGAGCGCCGACCCGGTGACGTCGGAGCGGTAGGTGCTCTTGCCGGTGGTGGCGAACAGTTCCGCGGCGGCCCAGTAGAACTCGTCGGTCACGGTGTTGTCGCTGTAGGTGCCGCCGCCGGTGCCGTCGTTGGGGTCGGCCAGGACGTTCGGGTTGGCTTTCGCCGCCGCGTAAGCCTTCTCGGCCGCGGCGAGCAGCTTCGCCGAGTACGCCGGGTCGATGGTCTGCCACAGCCGGGACGCCTGCGCGGCGACCGCCGCCATGTTCAGCGTCGCGGCCGTGCTCGGCGGGGACAACCGGCGCGGCTGGCTGTCCTGGTCCGGCCGGGTGGGCAGGGCCGTCCACTGCGCGTCGTGGATCTTGTGGTGCACCATGCCCGCGCTCGGCTTGCCGTCCGGCACCTGCATCGAGAGCAGGAAGTCGACCTCCCAGCGGGCTTCGTCCAGGATGTCGGGCACGCCGTTGGCGCGTTCCGGGATCGCCAGCTTGCCGTCGCCCAGCGCGCTCGCGTCGCCCAGGCGGACCGCGCGCTCGTACTCGTCGAGCAGCTCCCACGCGGCGATGCCGCCGTTGACCACGTACTTGCCGTGGTCGCCGGCGTCGTACCAGCCGCCGCGCACGTCGAGGGTGTAGCCGCAGTTCAGGTCCGACCGGCAGGGAACGTTGTTGTCACCCTGGTTCGGCGCCACGTTGACGTGCCCCGCCGGACGCGCGTAGTCCGCACCGACGTAGGCGGCGTCGATCGCGATCCCGCTGCGCTGGTGGTAGAAGAACGCCAGCGAGTCGTACCGGAGCTTCTGCGGCCCGGCGGTGGAGATGTCGAACGGGAAGCTCGTCTCGGAACCGACGCTGAGCGTGTACCCGGTCCCCACGGTGTCGTAGGCGGAGAAGTCGATCTCGTGGACGTTCTCGCCGGACGCCGCGTCCGCGCCGCGCGGGCGGGTCTGCCCGGTGGCCACAGCGGTGCCGGCGGAGTTCTTCAGCGTCCAGGTCTGCGCGGTCGCCGAGTCGCTGATCAGCGTGGCCCGCTTGGGCAGGCCGGGCGCGTAGCTTTCCTGGTTCACGCGGATGCCGCTGGTCGGCGGCAGGCCGCCGGGCGGCACGACGCCGCCGACGAGGGAGATGTTGTCCAGGCACACGGTGTTGGCGGCGGCCTGGCCGCCGAACCAGAACGCCAGCTGCCCGTTGCCCGCGGCCGGGAAGTCCAAAGTGGACGTGAAAGTTACACTGAAGTGCTGCGTCGACGGCGTGACCGTCAGGTCGGTTCGCGAGATCTGCCGGTACGGCGAAACGGCTTCGCCCGCGACGGCGGAGATCTGCTGGGCGGTCGTCGCGTGCGCGTCGAACGTCAGGGTGTACTGCTGCCCCGCCTCGAACGGCACGCCGTTCTGGCCGGCCAGCGCGTCGTACCCGTTGGCCGTGCCGCCGGGGACGTCGGTGCAGAACTCCCCGCCGGTGACGTGCCCGGTCGTGCCCGCCCCGGCCCACCACGGGTCGAGCGTGCCACTCGAGAACGTGCCGTTGAGCAGGCGTTCGTACTCCGCGGCGGCCGCGGGGGCGGTGCCACCCGTCAGCCCGAGCGCCACCGCGACCAGCAGGGCCGGACCGGCCCGCAGCTTTCTTGCCCGCATTCGCCATCTCCTCGTCTTCATTGGCGTTCCGATGGTGATCCCGGACTGAGAGCGCTCCCAGGTGACGGTAACCGCTCCCGGACGCCGTTGGCAATGACGGCGAAAGTTTCGAAGGGCGTCCGGAAAATTGATCACCGTTCAGGTCTTTGCTCGCCGGTTCCGGTGTGGTTTCATCGAGAACGGTCCGAGCTGAGAGCGCTCCCAGAAGCGTTCCCCACGACGAAGTGGAGCGGCACGTGAAACTCAAGCACGCCCTGTCCGCGGTAGCACTGTTCACGGCCGGCCTGCTGGCCCCGGTCGTCGGCGCGGCGCCGGCCGCCCACGCGGACACCCTGATCTGCGACCAGTACGGCTCGACCACGATCGGCGGCCGGTACGTGGTCATGAACAACCGCTGGGGCAGCAGCGCCCAGCAGTGCATCAACGTCACCGGCAGCGGGTTCCGCATCCAGACCCAGCAGGGCTCGACCAGCGGCGGCGCGCCGCTGTCCTACCCGGCGGTCTACCTCGGGTGCCACTACGGGAACTGCTCCCCCGGCTCGCCCCTGCCCCGGCAGCTGAGCCGGATCGGCAGCGCGCCGTCGTCGATCTCCTACACCTACGTCGGCGGCTCGACCTTCGACGCCTCCTACGACATCTGGATGGACCCGACCGCGAAGACGAACGGCGTCAACCAGATGGAGCTGATGATCTGGTTCAACCGCGTCGGCGGCGTGCAGCCGGTCGGCGGCCGGGTCGGCACCACGACGATCGGCGGCCGGAGCTGGGAAGTGTGGCAGGGCAACAACGGCGGCAACGACGTGGTGTCCTACGTGGCCCAGTCGGCGATCTCGGGCTGGTCGTTCAACGTCATGGACTTCGTCAACGACGTCGACAACCGCACCCGGGTGGACCGGTCCTGGTACCTGACCAGCATCCAGGCCGGGTTCGAGCCGTGGAGCGGCGGCGTCGGCCTCGCGGTCAACTCCTTCTCGACGAGCATCGGCTGAGGGGCGGAGCCATGAAACCGATTTCGCGCGCCGTACTCGCGTCGACGTTCTTGGCGACGTCGCTCGGGGTTTCGCTGGTGCTCGCCACGTCCGCCGGGGCGGCCTCGACGCTCGGCGCGTCGGCCGCCCAGACCGGCCGGTACTTCGGCACCGCCGTCTCGGCCGGGAAGCTCGGGGACTCGACGTACGTCGGCATCCTCGACCGCGAGTTCTCCATGGTCACGCCGGAGAACGAGATGAAGTGGGACGCGACCGAGCCCAGCCAGGGCCAGTTCTCCTTCTCGGGCGGCGACCGCATCCTCAACCAGGCCGTCAGCACCGGCAAACGCGTCCGCGGCCACGCCCTGCTGTGGCACCAGCAGCAACCGGGCTGGGCCCAGGGCCTCAGCGGTTCCGCCCTGCGCCAGGCCGCGATCAACCACGTCACGCAGGTCGCCACCCACTACAAGGGCAAGATCTACGCGTGGGACGTCGTGAACGAGGCGTTCGCCGACGGCGGCGGTGGCGGCCGCCGGGACTCGAACCTCCAGCGCACCGGCAACGACTGGATCGAAGCCGCGTTCCGCGCCGCGCGGGCCGCCGACCCGGGCGCGAAGCTCTGCTACAACGACTACAACACCGACGGCGTCAACGCCAAGAGCACCGGCGTCTACAACATGGTCCAGGACTTCAAGGCCCGCGGTGTGCCGATCGACTGCGTCGGCTTCCAGTCGCACCTCAGCAACTCCGCTCCGGGCGACTACCAGGCCAACCTGCAACGGTTCGCCGACCTCGGCGTCGAAGTCCAGATCACCGAGCTGGACATCTCCGGGTCGAACCAGGCCGCGGTGTACGGCACGGTCACGCGGGCCTGCATGGCCGTCGCCCGCTGCGCCGGCATCACCGTGTGGGGCATCCGCGACAGCGACTCCTGGCGCACCGGCGAGAACCCGCTCCTGTTCGACGCCAACGGGAACAAGAAGGCCGCGTACACCAGCGTCCTCGACGCGCTGAACGCCGGCGGCGCCACCACGACGCCGACGACGCCCACCACCCCGACGACACCCACGACACCGACCACCCCGACCACCTCGGGGCCGGGCGGCTGCACCAGCTCGGTGTCGCTCAACTCGTGGAACGGCGGTTTCGTGGCCACGGTGCGGGTCACGGCCGGGTCGAGCGCCCTCACCGGCTGGTCGGTGACGACGAACCTGCCGGCGGGCGCGGCGGTCACCAACGGCTGGAGCGCCGGCAACAGCGGCACCAGCGGGGCGGTGACCTGGACCAACGTGAGCTACAACGGCAGTGTGGCGGCCGGTCAGTCCACCGAGTTCGGCTTCCAGGGCACCGGCAGCGCCGACGGCGTCACGTCGACCTGCACGGCCCGCTGAGCATCCACTGTGGACAGAGCGTCGCCTGGGCGTCAAGCCGCCCGGGCGACGCTCCACGCCGCCACGGGCCCGGCGGGCTCGCCGAGCTTCTCGCCCTTGCGGTACCCGCCGAAGATCAGCCCGAGCACCACGATGACGACGACGATCACCAGGATCCACAGCCACACGGACTTGCGCACACCGGACACCGTACCGCCGGGCCCGCTTGACCGCGCGCCGGCCTGGGTAACCTTGCGGCATGGGAGCTTGGGGCAAGCGGCTGGTCGCGCTCGGGGTGGCAGTGGTGTTTTTGGCGGTGGCGGTGCTGGTCGCGTCGGCGGTGCACCTGTTACCCCAGTTGCGCAACCCCTTCGCCGAGAAGACCGAGGAGCGCTCGGGTCCGGTCCTGCTGCAGTCGATCGTCGAGCTGTCGCGCTACGAGGCGGCGAGCGGGTCGTTCCAGGTGATCGTCGACATCACGACGAGCTCGATCCTGCCGAGCTTCCTCGTGGGCAGCGACACGATGTTCGTCGGCGTGGGCACGGACAACTCGTACGTGGACTTCTCCCGGCTGAAGGGCGACGCGGTCAAGGTGTCCGACGACCGCCTGTCCGCCACGATCACCCTCCCCCACGCCCAGCTGGAGCCGGCGAACCTGGACGTCAAGGAGTCCTATGTGTACGCCCAGCAGCAGGGTCTGTTCACCCGGGTCAACGACTTCCTGAACGGCAACCCGAATTCGCAGCAGGCACTGTACGAGCTGGCCCAGAAGAAGATCGGCGAGGCGGCCGGGAAGAGCACGCTCGTGGCCGACGCGGAGCGGAACACGAAGACGATGCTCGTCGGCCTGCTGCAGTCCCTCGGGTTCAAGAACATCACCGTGACGTATGCGGACAACGCGGCCGGCTGATCGTCCGGCGATTCGTCCTGGCCTCGCTCGGGGTGAACCCGGGCGAGGGCCCGGGCCGGAGCCCGGGCCTCCCCGGCCTCAGCCCGCCGACATCCGTTCGCGCAGGCTGCGGGGGCGCATGTCGGTCCACACCTCGTCCACGTGGTCCATGCACTCCTGCCGGGTGCCGCGCGTGCCGTCGGGCTGCCAGCCGGCCGGGACCTCCTTGTCCGCGGGCCAGAGGGAGTACTGGCCCTCGTCGTTGACCAGGACCTGGTAGGTGGTGTTCTCGTCCATCAGGACTCCTTGGGGTTGAGGGTTTCTTCTTCGAGGTCCGCGACGGCCGGGAAGCCGCGCAGGGTCCGGCTGAACGTCGTCAGCACGGTGACCGCCGCGATCGCCCCCGCGCAGGTGAGCACGGCGGCCGAGTCGGGGAGGAGGTCGACGAGCCAGCCGCCGAGCGCCGGGCCGAGCGCCGCGGCCAGCCCGCCGGTCACGCCCATCACGCCACCGAGGCGGCCGCGCAGCTCGTCGGGCGTGTAGAGCAGCTGGTAGGTGTTGATGGTCGTGTTGGCCGCCGGGGCCAGGAACGCCATCGCCGCGAACAGCAGCCCCATCAGGTAGCCGCCGCGCACGAACACCGCCAGCGGCGTCAGCAGCGTCAGTCCCCAGAACACGCCGATGATCAGCGCGTACGGGGTGAACCGGCGGTGCAGGTACGGCGCGGCCAGCGCCCCGGCGATGCCGCCGGCGCCGAGCATCGCGGCCATCACGCCGATCTCGCCGGGCGGCACGCCGCGTTCGTTCGCCAGCACGATGATCACCAGGTAGTACGCCGCGAAGAACAGGTTCAGGACGATCGCGCACACCGCCGTGACGCGCACGCGCGGCTGGTGCCACACCCAGCGCAGCCCTTCGGCGATTTCGCGGCCCAGGTGCGCGGGCGGCCGTTCTTCCGCCGGTTCGGGCCGCGCGGGCAGGCGGACGAACACCAGCGAGACGAACGCGACCACGTGCGCGACGACGTCGAAGACGAACGGCACGAGCCGGCCCAGGGCGAACAGGAACCCGCCGAGCGCGGTGCCCGACAGCTGGCCGGCGCTGGTGCGCGCCGCGTTCAGCGCCACCGCCGAAGGCACCTGCTCGGTGCTGACCAGCCGCGGCAGGCTGGCTTCCTCGGCGGGCTCGAACAACGCCCGGCACAGCCCCATCAGGACGGCGACGACGACGAGCTGCGCCACCCCGGCCACGCCCCACCAGAGGGCGAGCACCAGGCTCGCCGCCCCGAGCGCCTGCACGGCCTCGCAGCCGAGCATGATCCGCTTGCGCGACCAGCGGTCCACCAGAGCGCCGGCCGGCAGCCCGGCGACCAGCTGCGCGATCGCGATCGCGCCGAGCACCAGCCCGGACTGCGCGGCCGAGCCCGTGATCGCCAGGACCAGCAACGGGAACGCGATCGTCGTGGTGCTGAACCCGGCCTCGGACACGACCTGGCCGCTCCACAGCAGGCGGTAGTCCCGGTTGCGGGACAGCTTGACCTCGCTCGGGGCGCTCACGCTTCCTCCCCCCGGCAGTCGGCGGCGATGCGCCGCAGGGCGTCGGCGAACCCGGCGGCGACGGCTTCGACCGTCGCGCGGTCGTGCCGGTCCGGCCGGAAGAACCAGGTGAACTCCAGCCGGCCCGCCCGCACGCCGCCGACCACCTCCAGGAGGTGCGCCGGCACGTTCGCCGGGTCCTGCTCGCGGCCGATCGGCGGGTGCGACGCGCGGAAGAGGCCGTCACCGCCGCCCGTGCCGTCGCCTTGTCCGAGGTAGTTGAACGCCAGCTGCGGGGTGTTCGCGCCCAGCTCGGGGAACCGGTAGGTGCGCAGGACGCCGTGGCCGAAGCCGTTGCCCGGCACCGCCCGCAGCTGCCGCCGCACGGACTTGACCAGCGCGCGCCAGTCCGCGTCCGGGTCGATCGTCAGCCCGACCGGGAACAGCGTGGTGAACCAGCCGACCGTCCGGGACAGGTCCACGCCGTCGATGACCTCCTCTCGGCCGTGGCCTTCCAGGTCGATGGCGACCGAGTCCTGTCCGGTCCACCGGCGGACCGCCCACGCGAGCGCGCTGAGCAGCACGTCGTTGATGCGCGTCCGGTACGCGCCGGGCGCCAGGTGCAGCAGGGCGTCGGTGTCGCGCTCGCCGACCTCGACCGGCACGGACTCGACCGCGGCCGGGCCGTCGCCGGTGTGGTCGAGCGGGAGCGCGCAGCCGGGCAGCTCCCGCGCCCAGAACTCGCGCTGGTCGTCCAGGCCGCCGCCTTCGGCGAACTCCCGCAGCCGTCGCGCCCAGTCGCGGAACGACGTCGTCTTCGGGCCGAGGTCCGGCTTCTCCCCCGCCAGGACCTGGCCGTAGGCCCGCTCGAGGTCCTCCACCAGGATGCTCCACGACACCGCGTCGACGACCAGGTGGTGCGCGGCGAGGAAGAGCCGGTCCGGCGCGAACAGCACCGCCCGCAGCTGCGGTGGCCGCGCGAGGTCGAAGCTCGCGTGCACCTCGTCGGCGACGGCTTCCGGGTCCGAAGTGGACAGTATCCGCAACGGCACCGGCGGTTCGGGGGCGTCGTTGTGCTGCCGCCACTGCCCGTCGTCCCGGGTGAACCGCAGGCGCAGGGCGTCGTGGTGGGCGACGACGGCGTCGAGCGCCTGCTGCAGCGCCTCCTCGTTCGGCGGCCCGGCCAGTTCGAGCAGCACGGACTGGTTGAAGTGGGCGGGGTTCGCGGGCTCCGCGTCGAGGAACCACCGCTGGATCGGCGTGAGCGGCACTTCGCCGACGACGGCCTCGTGGTGCGCCTGCACGTCGTCGGCCGCCGTGACGACGGTGGCCAGCGACGCGACGGTCTGGTGGGCGAACAGGTCCTTCGAGCGCATCCGCAGTCCCGCGAGGCGGGCGCGGTGCACGACCTGGATGCTGAGGATCGAATCCCCGCCCAGCTCGAAGAAGTTGTCCCGCGCGCCGACCCGCTCGCGGCCCAGCACCTCGGCCCAGATCGCGGCCAGCGCCGGCTCGACCGGTCCGGACGGCTCGACGTACCGGTGTTCTTCGGCGTCGGCGTCCGGCAGGGCGGCCCGGTCGAGCTTCCCGTTGCGGGTCACCGGCAACGCGTCGAGCGCGACGATCGCCGAGGGCAGCATGTAGTCCGGCAGCGACCGGCCGAGGAACTCGCGCAGGTCCGGTTCGGCGTCCGGCACGACGTAGGCGACCAGCCGCCCGTCCCGCGCGAGCACGGCCGCGTCGGTGACGGCCGGGTGCGCGCGCAGCGCGGCCTCGATCTCGCCGGGTTCGATCCGGTGGCCGCGGATCTTGACCTGCTCGTCGGCGCGGCCGTGGTAGACCAGCTCGCCGTCCGGCCGCCGCGTCACCCGGTCGCCCGAGCGGTACATCCGCTCCCCCGGCGGCCCGAACGGGCAGGCGACGAACCGCGACGCCGTCAGCCCGGGCCGGTCGAGGTAGCCGCGGGCGAGCCCGTCGCCGGCGATGTACAGCTCGCCGGGGATGCCCGGCGGGACCGGGTTCAACCCGGCGTCGAGCACGTAGAGCCGGGTGTTGCGGATCGGGTGGCCGATCGGGACCGGCCCGGCGGGGACCGCGTCCCCGGGCTCGACGCGGTACTCCATGCAGCCGACGGTCGTCTCGGTCGGCCCGTACTCGTTGATCACGGTCGCGTCCGGGTGCGCTCGCCGCCACCGGTCCAGCACGTCGCCGAGCAGCTGTTCGCCGCCGACGACGAGGTCCCGCGGGTCGCCCGCGAGGACGGGCAGGTGGCTGGGCGTCGCCTTGAGGAACGTGCACGGCACGGGCTCGGCCTCCAGGACGTCGGCGACCCGGATGCGGCCACCGGCGAGGAGCGGGCCGAACAGCGTGGTGACGGTGAGGTCGAACGACACCGAGGAGTGCAGCACGGCGGTGCCGCCCAGTCCCGGGTACGCGTCGACCGCCCAGCGCAGGTAGTTCGCCGCCGCGCGGTGGCTCACGACCACGCCCTTGGGCCGGCCGGTCGAGCCGGACGTGTAGATGACGTACGCCGGCTGCTCCGGGTCGAGCGCGACTTCCGGTGCGTGGTCCGGGAAACCGGTTGCGTCGACGTCTTCGAGCACGCAGACCGGACGCGCGTCTTCGAGCATGTAGGCGATCCGGTCGGCCGGGTAGCCCGGGTCGATCGGGACGTACGCCGCCCCGGTCTTGAGCACCGCCAGCAGCGCCACCAGCAGGTCCGCCGACCGCGGCAGCAGGACCGCGACCCGGGTCTCCGGCCCGGCCCCGGCGGCGAGCAGCCGGTGCGCCAGCCGGTTGGCGCGGACGTCCAGTTCGCGGTGGCTGAGCGAAACCCGGTCGTCGAACACGGCGACGTCGTCGGAGTCGTGACGCAGCAAGGCGGGCAGGGTGACGTCCGGGCGCGGGTCCCGCGGGGCCGTGGCCAGGACGTTCTCGCGTTCGCCGGGCAGGAACAGCGAAAGGTCGCCGACGGGCCGGTCCGGGTCCGCCGCGGCTTCGGTCAGCAGGACCCGCAGCCGCGCGGCCACCCGCTCGATCGTGGCCGCGTCGAACAGGCCGGTGCTGTAGTTGATCGCCCCGCGCAGGGCGCCGTCGTGCTCCTCGAACTGCACGAGCAGGTCGAAGGTCGCGGACGTCATCGGCAGCGCGACCTCCTCGGCCGCCAGGCGGCCGCCGCCCGGCTCGTCGCCGGTGTTCTGCAGCGCCACCATCACCTGGAACAGCGGGGTCCGGCTCGAGTCGCGGACCGGCTGCACCGCGTCCACCACGCGCTCGAACGGCACGTCCTGGTGGGCGAAGGCGTCGAGGACCGTGGTCCGCACGTCGGTGAGGAACTCGCGGAACGGCCGTCTTCTGTCCACAGTGGACCGCAGGACGAGGGTGTTGACGAAGAAGCCGATCAGCCGTTCCAGCTCGGGACGTTCCCGGCCGGCGGTGACCGTGCCGACCGCGACGTCCTCCTGCCCCGCCCACCGGGCGAGCAGCACCTGGCAAGCGGCGACCAGGGTCATGAACAGCGTGCCGTCGCCCTCGCCCGCCAGCTCCTTGAGCCGCGCGGTCACCTCGGCCGGCACGGTGAACTCGACCCAGTCGCCCTCGGTGGTGCGCACGGGCGGGCGCCGGCGGTCGGTCGGCAGTTCGAGCGGCGCCACGCCGTCGAGGCGCTCGCGCCAGTGGCCGAGCTGCTCGGCGAGCACCGGGCCGTCGAGGGATTCCCGCTGCCAGACGGCGAAATCGGCGTACTGCACGGGCAGTGCGGGCAGGTCCGGTTCCGCGTCCTGGGTGAACGCGGTGTAGCAGGCGTCGAGTTCCGACGTGAGCACGCCGGAGGACCAGCCGTCGGTGACGATGTGGTGCAGCACCAGCAGGAGCACGTGCTCGTCGGGCGCCCGCCGGAGCAGGCGCGCCCGCAGCAGCGGTCCGGTGCGCAGGTCGAACGGCTCCCGCAGCTCCCGCGTCAGCGCCTCTTCGGTGAAGTCCTCGACCGGCAGCTCGACCTCGTGGGGCTCGTGGACGAGCTGGACGCCCCGGCCGTCGACGGTGGCGAACGTCGTCCGCAGCGACTCGTGCCGGGCGACGACGGCGTTCAACGCCCGGCGCAAAGCGGGCACGTCGAGGTCGCCGCGCAGCCGCAGCGCCGTCGGCGAGAGGTACTCGACGCTGCCCGGTTCGAACTCGTCGAGGAACCACAACCGTTGCTGCGCGAAGGAAAGCGGCAGGGCGCCGTCGCGGGGCACGGCCGGGATCGGCCGCGCGGTGGCCCGCAGCCCGGGCAGCCCGGCGGCGAACCGGACGAGGGTGGGCGCGGTGAACAACGCGCGCGGCGAGACCTCGACGTCGAACTCCGCGCGGACGCGGGAGGTGATCCGCATGCTCGTGATCGAGTCGCCGCCGAGTTCGAAGAAGCTGTCGGTGAGCCCGACGCGCTCCACGCGCAGCACGTCGGCCCAGATTTCGGCGAGCCGGATCTCGGTCGTCGTTCTCGGAGCGACATATTCGGCTTCGGCGTCCCGCTCGGGCGCGGGCAGTGCGGCGCGGTCGATCTTCCCGTTGCGGTTCAACGGGATCGCGGTCAACGCGACGAACGCCGACGGGACGAGGTAGTCCGGCAGGCGGCCGCGCAGCCACGTCCGCAGCTCGCGCGTCTCGCCGACGACGTAGGCGACGAGCCGGCCGTCGCGGGCCACCACCGTCGTGTCGGTGACCGCCGGGTGCTGCCGGAGCACGGCCTCGATCTCGCCCGGTTCGACGCGGAAGCCGCGGATCTTGACCTGGTCGTCGACGCGGCCGAGGTAGTCCAGCCGGCCGTCGGCGGCCCGGCGCACGCGGTCGCCGGTCCGGTACATCCGGGACCCGGGCGGCCCGAAGGGGTCGGCGACGAACCGGTCGGCGGTCAGGCCCGGCCGGTTCAGGTAGCCGCGGGCCAGCTGGGGTCCGGCGAGGAACAGCTCCCCCGCGACGCCGTCGGGCACCGGGTGGCCCGCCGCGTCGAGCACGTAGGCCGCCAGGTTGGCCAGGGGCCGCCCGATCGAGGGCCGGTCGCCGGTGACGGGGGCGTGCGTGGCGTCGACGGTCACTTCGGTCGGGCCGTAGTAGTTGTGGGCGCTGACGCCGGACCCGACCAGCTCGCGCCAGAGCGCCTCACCGGTCGCTTCGCCGCCGACGAGCACGGTCGCGGGGCGATGTTCCCCGGTGAGGAGACCGGCGCCGAGGAGCTGCTGCAGGTAGGTCGGGGTGAGGTCGAGCAGGTCGATCCGGTGGTCACGGACGTACCGGACGGCGGCGTGCGGGTCGAGCCGGGTGTCGTCGTCCAGGACGTGCAGCTCGTGGCCGTCGACGAGGGCGAGCAGGGGCTCCCAGGAGGTGTCGAAGGAGAACGACGCGGTGAGCGCGGCCCGGGTCCGGGGGCCGCCGAGGAAAACGCCGCGATGGTTCGCGAGCATGTTCATCAGGCCGCGGTGCTCGACGAGCACGCCCTTCGGCCGGCCGGTGGACCCGGAGGTGTAGATGACGTACGCGGTGTGCGCGGGACTCGGGCGGGTTGCGACTGCCGCACCCGGCGCCGGGCCGGCGCCGTCGGCGACCGCAACCGATGCGGCCGGCGGTTCGGTGCCGTCCAGCACCACCACCGGGCTTGCGTCATCGACCAGCATCCGCACCCGATCTTCGGGCAGCCCGGGATCGATCGGCAAGTAAGCCGCCCCCGCCTTGAACGCGGCCAGGATCGCGATGACCGCCTCCGCCGAGCGCGGCAACCGGATCGCCACCACTCGCTCGGGCCCGGCCCCCACGGCAATCAACCGGCGGGACAGCTCGGTGGCGCGCGCGTCGAGTTCGGCGAAGGTCAGCCGCGTGTCGCGGAACACGATCGCCGTCTCGTGCGGGGTTCGCGCGACCGTCGCTTCGAACACGTCCAGGACCGTGCCCGCCGGGATGTCGAGCGCAGCCCCCATCCCGGCTTGCACCAGGGAAAGCCGTTCTTCCGGCCTCGAGAGGGACAGCTCGCCGAGGCGGCGGTCCGGGTCGGCGGCGATGGCGCGGACCAGCTGGGCGAGCTGCCCGGCCAGCCGCCGGACCGTCGGCTCGTCGAACAGCCGCGGGTCGTACGACAGCTCGAGGCCCAGCCGGTCGTGCAGGAACGCCGTCAGGTTCAGCGGGTAGCTCGTCGTGTCGAGCGAGCTGACGTCCAGCACGCGCACGCCGTCCTGCCCGCTGTCCTCGATCGGGTAGTTCTCGAAGACCACCACGCTGTCGAACAACGCGGTGCCGGCCGGGACCGCGGTGAACGCCTGCAGCCGCGACAGCGCGAGGAAGTCGTACCGCCGCGCTTCGGCTTGCGAGCCCTGGACTCCCCGCAGCCACTCGGCCACCGAGAGTCCATTGTGGACCTCGATCCGGGTCGGCACGGTGTTGATGAACATGCCGATCATCGCCTCGACGCCGGGCAGCTCGGCCGGACGCCCGGAGACCGTGGTGCCGAACAGGACGTCGGACTCGCCGCTGTGGCGGGCCAGCAGCAGCGCCCACGCGCCCTGCACCACCGAGTTCACCGTCAGCGCGGCCGCCTTCGCCACCTCGCGCAACCGGGCCGACTCCGAATCGGACAGCTCCACCCGCACTTCGGCGGCCGACTCGGCGCGGTGAGCCTCCTGGGGACGGCGGTCGTACGGCAACGGCGTCGGGGCCGCGAAGCCGCCGAGCACCGCGCGCCAATGACGTTCGGCTTCGGCGTGGTCCTGGGCCGCCAGCCAGGCGAGGTAGTCGCGGAACGGGCGGCGCGGGGCCAGCTCGGCGGTCCGGCCGCCGGCGATCGCCGCGTACTGCTCGGCCACCTCGCCGAAGACCTGGGCCGTGCTCCAGCCGTCGAGCAGGACGTGGTGCGACGTCCAGACCAGCTGGACCTCGTCGTCGGCGACGCGGGCGATTTCCAGGCGCATCAACGGCGGTGCCGCCAAGTCCATCCCGGCCGCTTGGTCGGCCTGGAGCAGCGACGCCAGGGCCGCCTGCTGCTCGGGCTCGGCCAGGTCGCGCCAGTCGTGCTGCCCGACCGGGACGCGGACGTGCCGGTGGACGCGCTGGAGCGGCTCGTCGACGCCGTCCCAGACCATGCTGCTGCGCAGGATCGGCGTCCGGTCCACCACGCGCTGCCACGCCTCGGCGAGCGCGCGCGGGTCGCGGACGCCGGCCAGCCGCAGGCGGAACTGGTCGAAGTACGCGCTGGAGTCGCGGTCGACCAGGCTGTGGAACACCATCCCGGCCTGCAGCGGGGTGAGCGGGTAGATGTCCTCGACGTCGCGGCCGTCGCCGGCGAGCCGGTCGACGGTGGCCTGGTCGAGCCGGGCCAGCGGGAAGTCGGACGGGGTGCGGCCACCGGCGCCGGCGCAGTGGTCCACCACCTCGGCCAAGGCGTCGACCAGCTCCGAAGCGAGCGCGCGGACGGTGGTCTCGTCGTGCACTTCTTCCGAGTACTCCCAGGTGAAGTGCAGTTCGCCGGCTTCGACGACGCCGACGACGTCGAGCAGGTACGGCCGGGTGCCGTCGGGGTCGCTGTCGTGCCCGAGCGCTTCGCCGCGGCCCTGGTACCAGCCGTCGCCTTCGACGTCCCAGCGGCCGTGGTAGTTGAACGAGATCCGCGGGGCCGGGTCGTCGCGCAGCGCGGCACCGGGCCCGTCCGGCGGGCTCAGGTAACGCAGAGCTTCGTACCCGGCTCCCTTGTCGGGCACCGCGCGCAGCTGTTCCTTGACGGCCTTGAGGACTTCGCCCCAATCACCGTCGGGCACCGTGAGAACCAAGGGGTACTGGGCGGTGAACCAGCCGATCGTCCGGGACAAGTCCAGCGGGGCCGCGATTTCCTCGCGCCCGTGGCCTTCCATCGCGACGACGACGCGCGGGCGACCCGTCCAGCGGGCGAGCACCCGGCCGAGGGCGCTGAGCAGGACGTCGTTGACCTCGGTGCGGTACGCCGCCGGCACGTCCTGCAGCAGCGCCGCGGTCTCGGCCCGGCCAAGTGACACCGAGACCGCGCGCGCCGACTTCGCGCGGTTGCGGCCGGAGTGGTCGACCGGGAGGTCCGTCCGCGCACCGCGGAGGGCAGTTTCCCAATACGCGGTGTGCTTGTCGAGGTGTCCCATTTTCACGTGCCCGGCCAGCGACCGAGCCCAGTGGGTGAACGAGCTGCCCACCGGTTCCAGCGCTTCGCCGTGGTAGGCGCGGTCGAGGTCGCCGAGCAGGATGCGCCAGGAGACGCCGTCCATGACGAGGTGGTGGGCGGTGAGGAACAGCTGGGGCGGGCGGTCGGCGAAGGTGAACAGCACCACCCGCCACACCGGGCCGTTCGCGATGTCCAGCGACGTCTGCGCGCGGACGGCTTCGGCGTGCATCGCGGCTCCGACGTCGTCCACTTCGGACAGATCGACGTGCCGGAGGACGTCGGCGGTCTCGGTGGCGGCGGGTTCCTGCCGCCAGGTGCCGTCGGCGTGGGAGAACCGCATGCGCAGGGCGTCGTGCCGGGCGGTCACAGCGGCGACCGCCCGGACGAGCCGAACTCTATCCACAGTGGACAGTACTACGTGGACGGACATGGTCAGCCGCCACGGGTCGTCGAGGTGCTCGACCAGCCACGACTGGATCGGGCCGAGCGGCGCCGGCCCGGTCTCTTCGACGACCGCGGGCGCCGCGCTCGGCGTGGCGACCCGGGCCAGCTCGGCGACGGTCTGGTGCTGGAACAGGTCCTTCGACGAAATCCCCAGCCCCGCCTGCCGGGCGCGGGCGACGACCTGGATGCTGAGGATCGAGTCGCCGCCGAGGCCGAAGAAGTTGTCCTCGACGCCGACGCGGTCGACACCGAGTACCGCCGACCAGACGTCGGCCAACACGGTCTCTTCGGGCGTACGCGGGGCCACATAACGGGTTTCGGTGCGCGCGCCGGGTTCCGGCAGGGCCTTGTGGTCGAGCTTGCCGTTGGCGTTGAGCGGGAGTTCGGCCAGGCCGACGAACACCGCGGGCACCATGTGCGCGGGCAGGGAGCGGCCGAGGAACTCGCGCAGCGCGGTGGTCCCGGGCACGGTCCCGGTCAGGTAGGCGACGAGCCGGCGCGTGTCGCCGGTGCCGTGCGCGACGACGGCGGCGCCGGTCACGTCCGGGTGCGCGGTCAGCGCCGCCTCGACCTCGCCCAGCTCGATGCGGAAGCCGCGGATCTTGACCTGGTGGTCGGCGCGGCCGCGGTAGGCCAGTTCGCCACCGGAAGTCCAGCACAGCAGGTCGCCGGTGCGGTACATCCGGGTGCCGGGCGCGCCGAAGGGGTCGGCTACGAAACGGGACGCCGTCAGGCCCGGCCGGTTCAGGTAGCCGCGGGCGAGTCCGGCGCCGGCGACGTACAGCTCGCCGGTGACGCCCGGCGGGACGGGGGCGAGCTCGGCGTCCAGGACGTAGGCGCGCAGGTCCGGGATCGGCACACCGACGGTGGCGCGGTCGTCGTCGAGGACGCGGTGGGTGACGTGCACGGTGGTCTCGGTGATGCCGTACATGTCGACCAGCCGCGGGCCGTCCGGGTGCCGGCGGCGCCAGTCCGCCAACCGCACCGGATCCAGGGCTTCCCCGCCGAAGACGACGTACCGCAGGCTGAGCGGCGGCGACGGCAGCGTGCCGAGCCGGTAGAACGCCGACGGCGTCTGGTTGAGCACGGTCACGCGCTGCTCGGCCAGCAGCGTCAGGAAGTCCTCAGGAGCGCGGACGACGTCGGCCGGGACGACGACGAGCCGGGCGCCGTGCAGCAGCGCGCCCCACAGTTCCCACACCGAGAAGTCGAAGGCGTAGGAGTGGAAGAGCGTCCACACGTCCCGGTCGTCGAAGCCGAACCAATGCGCGGTCGAGGAGAACAGCCGCGTGACGTTGGCGTGCGGGACCAGCACGCCCTTCGGCACGCCGGTGGAGCCGGAGGTGTAGATGACGTACGCGGTGTTCTCCGCGTCCACCCGCACCCCGGGGTCGGTGTCCGGCCGGTCCTCGGCACCGACGTCGTCGACGACGCAGACCGGGCGCGCGTCGGCGAGCGTCGCCTCGATGCGCGCGGGCGGGTAGTCCGGGTCGATCGGCAGGTACCCGGCGCCGGACTTGAGCACGCCGAGCACCCCGACGACGAGGTCGGCCGAGCGCGGCAGCCGAAGCGCCACCAGATGCTCGGGCCCGGCGCCCTCGGCGATCAGCCGGTGGGCCAGGCGGTTCGCTCGCCGGTCGAGTTCGCGGTAGGTCAGCTCAGTCCCGTCATGCGTCACGGCGACGGCGTCCGGCGTCCGTGCCACCTGCGCGGCGAACAGCTCGGGCAGGGTCGGCAGCGGCTCCGGCTCGCCGACCGGGTTCCATTGGCGCAGCACCAGATCACGCTCGACATCGGTCAGCCACGGCAGCCCGCCCAGGGAACGCGACGGCGTGGCCGCGATGCCGTCCAGGAGGGTGCGCAGCCAGCCGGTCAGCCGCTCGATCGTGGCCGCGTCGAAGAGATCGGTGTTGTAGTTGACGAGCGCGTCGAGCCGGCCGCCCGTCTCCTGGAAGTGCACCATCAGGTCGAACCCGGCGGTGACGATCGGCGGGGCCAGCTCTTCGACGTCGAGGCCGGGCAGCGCGGGCCGGGCGTCCGGGGTGTTGTGCAGCACCACCATCACCTGGCACAGCGGCGTGCGGCTGGTGTCGCGTTCGGGCTGCAGGTCGTCGACGACGCGGTCGAACGGGACGTCCTGGTGGGCGAAGGCGTCCAGCACGGTGTCGCGCACGTCGCCGAGGAAGGCGTCGAACCCGCGATGCATGTCCACAGTGGACCGCAGGACGAGGGTGTTGACGAAGAACCCGATGAGGCCTTCGAGTTCCGTGCGCTCGCGGCCGGTGACGACGGTCCCGACGGCGACGTCGTCCTGCCCCGACCAGCGGGCGAACAACAGCTGGCAGGCGGCGAGCAGCGTCATGAACAGCGTGCCGCCGTGCTGCCGGGACAGTTCCTTGAGCCGGGCGGTGGTGCCGGCCGGGACGCTGAACTCGTGCAGGGCGCCGTTCTTGGTGCGGACGGCCGGGCGCGGCCGGTCGGTGGGCAGGTCCAGCACCGGGACGCCGTCGAGGCGGTGCCGCCAGTAGCTGAGCTGCTCGTCGAACTCCGTGCGGTCTCGCTGCCAGACCGCGTAGTCGGCGTACTGCAGGGGCAACGGCGGCAGCGCCGGGTCCTCGCCGCGGCTGAACGCGGCGTAGAGCGTGGCCAGCTCGCCGAGGAGCACGCCCGAGGACCAGCCGTCGGTGACGATGTGGTGCAGCACCAAGGTGAGCACGTGGTCGCCGGGCGCGAGCCGGGTCAACGCCGTGCGCAGCAGGGGTCCGGTGCGCAGGTCGACCGGGCCGGTCGCGCTGTTCAGGGCGGTGGCCAGGTCGCCGTCCGCCACCGGGACCTCGACCGCGTACGGCGGGTGGATGACCTGGACGCCACGGCCGTCGACGGTCGCGAACGTCGTGCGCAGGGACTCATGCCGGGCGACCAGCGCGGTGAGCGCCTGGTTCAGCGCGGCGGTGTCCAGCTCGCCGCGCAGGCGCAGCACGGTCGGCGACACGTACTCGGTGCTGCCGGGCTCGAACTCGTCGAGGAACCACAGCCGCTGCTGGGCGAAGGACAGAGGCGCTTCGAGCACCCCGCCGGCACGCGGCAGGAGCGGGATCGCCGCCTGCGGCGCGGCCGCCTCGGGCAGTTGCGCGGCCAGCTGCGCCGGAGTCGGCGCGGTGAAGACGAGCCGGGCCGGGACGTCGGCGCCGAGCTCGTCGCGCAGCCGGGAGACGACTCGGATGCCGCGCAGCGAGTCGCCGCCGAGGTCGAAGAAGTCGTCGTCGACGCCGACGCGCTCGACGCCGAGCACCTCGGCCCAGACGCGGGTCACCAGCCGCTCGCGATCGTCTCGCGGGGCCACGTACTCGGTGGCCGCGGCCAGTTCCGGTTCCGGGAGGGCCCGGCGGTCCAGCTTGCCGTGCCGGGTCAGCGGCAGCCGGTCCAGGCGCACGAAGGCGGTCGGCACGAGGTGCGCGGGCAGGGTGCGGGACAGCTCGGCTTTCAAGTCGGCGGTGTCGCCGACGACGTAGGCGACGAGCCGGCCGCCGCGCACGTCGACGGCCGCGTCGGTCACGAACGGCCGCAGCGCCGCCTCGACCTCGCCCGGCTCGATCCGGAACCCGCGGACCTTGACCTGGTCGTCGATCCGGCCCAGGTGTTCGAGCTGCCCGTCCACCCAGCGGACGCGGTCGCCGGTGCGGTACAGCCGCGATCCCGGTTCGCCGAAGGGGTTCGCGACGAACCGGTCGGCGGTCAGGCCCGGGCGGCCGAGGTAGCCGCGGGCCAGCTGCGCCCCGGCGAGGCAGAGTTCGCCGGGCACGCCAGGCGGGACGAGCCGTAGGTGCTCGTCGAGGACGTACGCGCCGACATTGCCGAGCGGGCGGCCGATCAGCGGCCGGTCCCCGGTCACCGGGGCGCAGGTGGCGTCCACAGTGGACTCGGTGGGCCCGTAGTAGTTGTGCGCGGCCGTGTCGGCGGCAGCCAGTTCGCGCCACAGGTCGCGGTCCACGGCTTCGCCGCCGACCATCAGGAACCGCGGGCGGTGCTCGCCGGTCAGGAGCCCGGCGGGCAGGAGCTGCCGCAGGTAGGACGGCGTCACGTCGAGGAAGTCGACGCGCGAGTCGCGGACGTACCGGGTGAGCGCGGCCGGGTCGAGCCGGGTTTCGTCGGTGATCAGGTGCAGTTCGTGGCCGTCGGCCAGCAGCAGCGGGCCTTCCCACGAGGTGTCGAACGACAGCGTCGCGGTGAGCGCCACGCGCATCGGCTCGCGGCCGAACACGCGCCGGTGGTTGGCGAGGAGGTTGACCAGGGCCGCGTGCTCGACGACGACGCCCTTGGGTGTGCCGGTCGAGCCGGAGGTGTGGATGACGTAGGCGGCGTCGGACGGGCGGGGCCCGGCGGGTCTCGATCTCCCGGTGGGCACGACGGTCCCGTCCAGCACGACCACCGGCCGCGTGTCGGCCAGCAGGACGCGAATGCGTTCCTCCGGTAGCCCGGGATCGAGGGACAGGTGCACCGCACCCGCCTTGAGCACGGCGAACAGCGCGACGATCGCGTCGGCCGAGCGCGGCAGGAGCACGGCGACGACGCGGTCCGGCCCGGCGCCCCGCGCGGCGAGGTCGGCGGCGAGCGCGTCGGTGCGGGCGGCGAATTCGGCGAAGCTGAGCCGGACGTCGCCGCAGACCAGCGCGGTCGCGTCCGGCCGGGTCCGCGCCTGGTGGTCGAGGAGGTCGACGACGGTCGTGGCGGGGACGTCGAGCGGGCTGCTCCCCCACTCCAGCAGCGTGGCCTCTTCGGCCTCGGTTGTCAGGGGCAGGTCGGCGATCCGGCGGGCCGGGTCCGCGGCGATGCCGGCCAGGAGCCGCAGCAGGTGGGTGAGCAGCCGGTCGATGGTCGCGGCCTCGAACAGCTCGGTGCTGTACTCGACGAGGCCGGCCAGCCGGCCGCCGGACTCCTCGAACTCGAGGGACAGGTCGAAGTTCGAGGAGTCGCGCGCGACCTCGGCCGGTTCGGCGGTCAGGCCGGGGAACGCCGGCCCGCCGCCGGCGCTGTGCAGCAGCACCATGACGTCGAACAGCGGGTGCCGGCCGGGGTCGCGGCCGGCGTGCACGGCGTCGACGAGTTCCTCAAAGGGCACGTCGTCGTGCGCGAAGGCGTCCAGGACCGTCTGCCGCGCGGTGGCCAGGTGGTCGGCGAAGGGGACCGACACGTCCACTGTGGACCGCAGCACGACGGTGTTGACGAAGAACCCGACGACCCGCTCCAGCTCCGGCCGGTCGCGGCCCTGCACGACGGTGCCGAGCGCGACGTCGTCCTGCCCGGTGTAGCGCGCGAAGAGTACCTGGCAGGCGGCGACGAGCACGGTGAACAGCGTCGTCTCCGACGTGCGGGCCAGTTCGGCCAGCTTCCGGGCGACGTCGTCGGGAACGGTGAACTCGCGCACCGCGCCCGCGGTGCCGCGGGTGGCCGGACGCGGGTGGTCGGCCGGCAGGTCCAGCGGCGTGATCCCGGTGAGCTGGTCTTTCCAGTGCTCCAGCCCGGCGGCGCGGGTCGGCCGGTCGTGCTGCCACAACGCGAAGTCCGCGTACTGCAGGGGCTGCGGTGGCAGCTCGGCGTGCGAGCCGTCGCGGTAGAGCAGCCCGAGTTCTTCGGTGAGCACGCCCATCGAGGCGCCGTCGGTGGCGATGTGGTGCACGCACACGAGCAGCACGTGCTCGGCCGGGCCCAGCCGGGCCAGCAGGGCGCGCAGCAGCGGCCCGCGGCCGAGGTCGAACGGCCGCACGTACTCCTCGCGCAGCACGGCGTCGAGGTCGTCCGGGCCGACGTCGACGACGGGCAGCGGCACGTCGTACGGCGGCCGGACCACCTGCGCGCCTTCGCCGTCGACCTCGGTGAAGGTGGTGCGCAGCGGCTCGTGCCGGGCGACGAGCAGCCGCAGCGCGGTGCCCAGGGCGGCGACGTCGAGTTCGCCGGTGAGGCGCAGGGCGAACGCGCTGTTGTACTCGGGGTCGCCGGGGCGCAGCCGGCTGAGGAACCAGAGCCGGCGCTGAGCCGACGACAGCGGGATCGGGCGGGAGCGGTCGGCGGCGGCCGGGATCTCCGGCGTGCGCGCTCCCGCTCCCGCCATCCGCCGGCGCAGCGCTTCCTGCAGGTGGGCGGGCAGCGCCGCGATGCGGTCCTGTCGGGACGTGGTCATGGAGCAGTCCTCACGATTCCTGGTCGAAGGCGAGGCTTTCCAGCTCGCCCAGGATGAGTTCCTCGACGGTTCCGGCGAGCCCGGCGACCGTGCGCGCGGTCAGCACGTCGGCCGGGGTGAGCCGGACGTCGAACAGCGCGCTCGCTTGGGCGGCGATCTGCAGGCTCCGCAGGGAGTCGCCGCCGAGGGCGTAGAAGCTGTCTTCGGCGCCGACCCGGGCCACGCCGAGCACCTCGGCCCAGATCCCGGCGAGCGCGCGCTCGGTTTCGGTCTCCGGTTCGACGTGCCGGGTTTCCGGCGCGGCGGGGGCGGGCAGCGCGCGGCGGTCGACCTTGCCGTTGGCGCTGACCGGCAGCCGGTCGAGCGTGACGAACGCGGTCGGCACCAGGTAGTCCGGCAGCGTGCGGGCCAGGAACTCCCGCAGCGCGCCTTCGTCCACATCGGACACGACGTAGGCGACCAGCTGCTTGGCGCCCGGCTGGTCTTCCCGCACGATGACCGCGGCCTGCGCCACGTCCGGGTGCCGGGCCAGCACGGTCTCGACTTCGCCCGGTTCGACGCGGAACCCGCGCAGCTTCACCTGGTCGTCGCGGCGGCCGAGGAACTCGAGGGTGCCTTCGGCGGTCCAGCGGACGAGGTCGCCGGTGCGGTACATCCGCTCCCCCGGTGCGCCGAGGGGGTCGGCGACGAACCGGTCCGCGGTGAGCCCGGGCCGGTCCCGGTAGCCGCGGGCGAGTCCCGCGCCGGCCAGGCACAGTTCGCCGGGGACGCCCGGCGGCACCGGGTGCAGGTCGGTGTCCACGACCCGGGCGCGCACCCCGTCGAGCGGCCGGCCGATCGGGATCCGGTCCGGGACCACGTCGCCCATCGGGTGCGAAGTCGCGAACGTCGTGGTCTCGGTCGGGCCGTAGCCGTCGACGACCCGCAGCCCGGGGCACGCGGAGAGGACCCGCCGCACCGACGTGGCCGGGACGACGTCACCGCCGGTCCAGACTTCGTGCAGCCCGGTGAAGCAGTCCGGCGTCTCCTGCGCGAGGACGCGGAAGAGCCCGGCGGTGATCCACATCGCGGTCAGGCCGTGCTCGCGGATGAGCTCGCGCAACGCCGGGGCGTCGACGCCTTCGCCGGGGGCGACGACCACGCGGCCGCCGTTCAGCAGCGGCACCCACAGTTCGTACGTCGTGGCGTCGAAGGCCAGCGGCGAGTGCAGCAGGACGCGGTCGTGCGCGCCACCGCGGAACCGCTCGTCGGCGGCCAGCGCGGCCACGTCCCGGTGGCGCACCACGACACCCTTCGGCACCCCGGTGGAACCGGACGTGTACATCACGTACGCCGCCTGGTCCGGATCGACGGCCACCTCCGGGTCCGCGGCGGACTCATCGTCCACAGTGGACAGGAGCACGGTCCGCCCGAGCGGGTACTCGTCCGCCGAGACGACGAACCGGACACCGTCGAGCAGCAGCTTCTGCCGCTCGGCCGGGGCGCGGGTGTCGATCGGCAGGTAGGCGCCACCGGCCTTGACCACGGCCAGCTCGGCGACAACGGCGTCGGCGCGGCACACGGCGAGCCCGACCGGTTCCTCCGGCCGCAGTCCCAAGCCCACCAGGCGGTTCGCGAGCCGGTTGGCCCGCCGGTTCAGCTCGGCGTAGGTGACCGCCTCGCCATCAAGAATGGCCGCGACCGCGTCCGGCCGGGTGCGAACTTGCTCGGCGAACAGCTCCGGCAGCGACCGGGCCGGGGACTCGTCGCCGGTCGCCGCCCACTCCGCCAGCAGCCGGGTCTCGTCCGGCGTGGTCATCGTGACCGCGCCGAGAGCCCGGTCGCCGTCCGCGGCCAGCTCGCCGACGACGGTCAGCAGGTGCCCGGCCAGCCTCGACACCGTCGCGGCGTCGAACAGGCCCGGGTCGTACCCGACGTCGACCGACAGCTCGGCCCCCGGCGAGGCGACCACGGTGAGCGGGAAGTTGGTCGTCTCCCGCGCGGACAGGCCGCGCACGCTCAACCCGTGGCCGGCGGACGCGCCGGTGATCGGGTAGTTCTCGAACACCACCAGGCTGGCGCACAGGTCGACCCCGCCCGGCAGCCCCGCCCAGCCCTGCACCCGGGCGAGCGGCAGGTGGCCGTGCCCGCGGGCCTCCGCCTGCGCGGCCTGCAGCCCGGCGAGCCAGTCCGCCACGCGGGCGCGGCGGTCGACAGCCGCCCGGACCGGCAGGGTGTTGATGAAGATGCCGGTGATGTCGTCCACGCCGGGCACCTCGGCCGGGCGGCCGGAGGTGGTGGCGCCGAACACGACGTCGTCGCGTCCACTGTAGACCGACAGCAGCAGCGCCCAGGCGCCTTGCAGCACGACGTTGTGGGTGAGGCCGTGGCGCTTGACGAACGCGTCGAGCCGGGCCGTGGCGGTCTCGTCGAGCTTGACCGGCAGCCACTCGGCCGAGCAGGGCGCGTGGCCCGGGGCCGGCGTCCGGTCGGCGGGCACCGGCGTCGGGCCCTCGACGCCGTCGAGCGCGGCGCGCCAGAAGCGTTCGGCGTCCGCCTGGTCCTGGCGGCCCAGCCAGGCGAGGTACTCGCGGAACGGCGGCCGCGGGGGCAGCGGCTGCCCGGCGTAGGCCGTGCAGACGTCCGAGAGCACCTGGAAGACGCTCCAGCCGTCGAGCAGGACGTGGTGGAACGTCCACAGCACCTGGACTTCCGTGCCGGAGAGCCGGGCCAGCGCGACCCGGGCCAGTGGCGCCGTCCCGAGGTCGAGGCCTTCCGCGCGGTCCTCGGCCAAGAGCTTCCGCAGCTCCTCGTCGTGGTCCAGCCCGGTCCAGTCGAGGCGGCGGACCGGTAGGGTGACCCCGCGGTGCACGACCTGGACCGGCTCGGCGACCCCGGCCCAGACGAACGCCGTGCGCAGGATCGGCGTGCGGTCGACAACTCGCTGCCAGGCGTCGGCGAGCCGGTCGACGTCGGTGACGCCGTCCAGCACGAACGTCGCCTGCTCGAAGTACAAGCCCTGGGCGGCTTGGGAAAGCCCGTGGAACACCATGCCGCCCTGCATCGGCGTCACCGGGTAGACGTCCTCGGCGCCCCGGGTGACGAGGTCGTCCACTGTGGACTGGCTCAGGGACACCAGCGGGAAGTCCGACGGGGTCCGGCCTCCCGCGCCCGGTTCGGCGCAGTGCGCGACGATCTCCCGCAACGCCGTCAGCATCCGCTCGGCGAGGTTCTCGACGGTGCTCCGGTGGTGCACGCCGGCGATGTGCGACCAGGCCAGCTCCAGCTCGCCGCCCACGACCCGGCCGACGACGTCGAGGGCGTGGGTGCGGGGCGCGTCCGGGTCGACGTCGGCGTCGAGCCCGCCGGCGGCGTCGTCGAACCGGCCGAGGTAGTTGAAGCTGATCAGGGGGTCGATCGCGGGGGCCGTGCCGGTCAGGTACCGCAGGGCGCCGTAGCCGATGCCGCGCCGCGGCACCGCCCGCAGCTGCTCCTTGACCGACTTCAGCGCGGTGCCCCAGTCGTCCGGGACGTCCAGCGCGACCGGGAACATCGTGGTGAACCAGCCGACCGTCCGGGACAGATCGACGTCGTCGAACAGCTCCTCGCGGCCGTGGCCTTCGAGGTCGACGACGGGGGTGTGCCCGGTCCAGTCCCGCAGCACCCGGCCGAGCGCGGTCAGCAGCACGTCGTTGACCTGCGTCCGGTAGACCTCGGGGACGTCGTGCAGCAGCGCCCGCGTCTCGTCGGCGGTGAGCCGGACGGTGACTTCGCGGCTGTCGGCGACAGTGGCCGGGCCCTCGCCGTCGGCGGGCAGCGGCGGCACCGGCGGCAGGCTCCGCCAGTGGTCGAGTTCGTCGTCGAAACCGCCGGCTTCGGCGTGCTCGGCCAGTTTCCGCGCCCAGGCGAGGAACGACGTCGTCTTCGGCGCGAGAGCTTCACCGCGGTAGGCGGCGTGGAAGTCCTCCAGGAGGATCCGCCACGAGACGCCGTCGACGACGAGGTGGTGCGCGGCCAGCAGCAGCCGCCGCCCGTCGAGGACGGCGTTCAGCAGCGGCCCGCGACCGAGGTCGAACGAGACGTCGTCGGTGCACAGGTCGGCGGGCCACACCGGCTCGCCGTGCTGTGTGTCGTCCTCGAACCGCAGGCGAAGGGCGTCGTGGTGGGCCCACACCGTCTCCAGCGCCCGGCGCAGGGCCTGCTCGTCGACGTCCTCGGGGAACTCGAGGACCACGCGCTGGTCGAACCGCGCGGGCTGGGTCTCGAAGTACCACCGCTGGATCGGCGTGAGCGGTGCCTCGCCGGTGACCGGGCCCTGCTCGGCGCGCGGACCGTCGTCGACGCTCGCGTGCGCCGCGAGCGCGGCCAGGGTCGGGTGCCGGAAGACGTCGTGCGGCAGCAGCGTCAGCCCGGCGCGGCGGGCGCGGGAGACGACCTGGATGCTGAGGATCGAGTCGCCGCCCAGCTCGAAGAAGTTCGTCTCGGCGCCGACGTCCTCGACGCCGAGCACGTCCGTCCAGATCGCGGCCAGCGCCCGCTCGGCCTCGGTCGACGGCGCCCGGTGGGTGCCGGCCGCGGCGAAGTCCGGGGCAGGCAGGGCGTTCCGGTCGAGCTTCCCGTTGACGTTCAAGGGGAAGGTCTCGAGCCGGACGAACGCCGCCGGGACCATGTAGTCCGGCAGGGTCTGCCCGAGGAACTCGGCCAGGTCGCCCGCGTCACCGGTGAAGTAGGCGACCAGGCGCTTGACGCCGTGGTCTTCGCGCGCCACCACCGCGGCCTGGGCGATCCCGGGGTGCGCGGCCAGCGCGGCCTCGATCTCGCCGGGCTCGATCCGGAACCCGCGCACCTTGACCTGCTCGTCGGCGCGGCCGACGAACTCGAGCGCGCCCTCACCGCTCCAGCGCACGAGATCGCCGGTGCGGTACATCCGCTCCCCCGCCGGCCCGAACGGGTCGGCGACGAACCGCTCGGCCGTCAGGCCGGGCCGGCCGAGGTACCCGCGCGCCAGGCCTTCCCCGGCGAGGTACAGCTCGCCCGGGGCGCCGGGCGGCACCGGCCGCAGGTCCGGGCCGAGGACGTAGGCGCGCATGTTGTCCAGGGGCCGCCCGATCGGGACGACGTCCGGGACCGCCCCGGGCATCGGGTACACGGTCGCGAAGGTCGTGGTTTCGGTGGGGCCGTAGACGTCGGCGACCACGGTGTCCGGGCAGGCTTCCCGGACCCGGCGCAGGGCGGCGGCCGGCACGGCGTCGCCGCCGGTCCACACCTCCCGCATCCCCGCGAACACCTCCGGGGCCTCCTGGGCGACCAGCCGGAACAGCCCGGTCGTGAGGAACGCGCCGGTCACGCCGTGCGTGGTGAGCAGCCGGCCGAGGGTGTCGACGTCGAGGTCACCCGGCGGTGCCACGACGACCGTGCCGCCGCCGAGCAGCGGCACCCAGAGTTCGTACGTCGAGGCGTCGAACGAGTGCGGCGAGTGCAGCAGCACCCGGTCGTGCGGGCCGAACCGGTGGTCGGCGGCCAGCGCCACGACGTCCCGCCGGCGCACGGCCACGCCCTTCGGCGTGCCGGTCGAGCCGGACGTGTACATCACGTACGCGAGGTTGTCCGGGTCAGCGGCGGGCAGCGGCACGTCCGCCGTCCGGTCGTCCGGCCCGACGACGAGTCCATTGTGGATCGCCCGGGCGGTCCAGGCCCAGGTCTCGTCGGCGACGAGGATGGTGACGCCCGTGAGGAGGGTCTTGAGGCGCGCCGCCGGCGCGCGGGTGTCCAGTGGCAGGTAGGCCGCGCCCGCCTTGATGATCGCCAGCTCGGTGACGAGCAGCCGGGGCGAGCGCTCCATGAGCACCCCGACCAGGCGTTCGGGCCCGGCGCCGAGCGACACCAGGTACCGCGCGAGCCGGTCGGCGGCCCCGTCCAGTTCGGCGTAAGTCATTCGGAGGCCGTCGCCGGTCAACGCGACGGCGTCCGGCGTGCGCTCGACCTGCGCGGCGAACAACGCGGCCAGATCGCCCTCGGGCAGCGGATGTGCGGTGGCGTTCCACTCGACCAGCACCTGGTGGCGTTCGGTGTCGGTGAGCAGGTCGACCTCGGCCAGGGGCCGGTCCAGGTCCGCGGCGAAGGCGTCGAGGACGCCGGTGAGCTGCCGGGCGATCCGCTCGGCCGTCGCGGTGTCGAACAGGTCGGGGTCGTAGCCGACGTCGAAGGTGATCCGCTCCCCCGGCGAGGCGACGACGCTGAGCGGGTAGTTGGTCGTCTCGGCCGCGTCGACGTCCCGCAAGCTCAGGCCGTGCGCCGCCGCGGTGTCGGCCGGGTAGTTCTCGAACACGACGATGCTGTCGAACAGACTTCCCGAACTGCCGCTCCACGCCTGCAGCTTCGTCAGCGGCAGGTGCCCGTACCGGCGCGACTCGACCTGACGGCCCTGCAACGCGGTCAGCCACTCCGCCACCGACGACCCTGCCACGGTCACGCGCACGGGCAGGGTGTTGATGAAGATGCCGGTGACGTCGTCGGCGCCGGGCAGCTCGACCGGGCGGCCGGACACGGTCGTGCCGAAGCAGACGTCCGGCTCGCCGCAGAGGCGGGCCAGCAGCAGCGCCCACGCGCCCTGCAGCACTGTGTTCACCGTGAGCCCGGCGCGCCGGGCCGCGTCCCGCAACCGCTCGGAGTTTTCGAGCGGGATGCGCAGCCACCGCGAAGACCGGGTGGTGTGGGCCTGCGCGGGCACGCGGTCGAAGGGCAGCCGGGCCGGGGCGACGAGGTCGCCGAGTTCCGCTCGCCAGTGCCGTTCGGCCGCGGAGTCGTCCTGGCGGGCCAGCCAGGCCACGTAGTCGCGGAACGGCGGCCGCTCGGGCAGCTCAGCGCCGGCGTAGGCGGCGAAGACGTCGGACAGCACGCCGAAGACGCTCCAGCCGTCGAGCAGCACGTGGTGGAACGTCCACAGCACGCGGACTTCGGTGTCGGACAGCCGCGCGAGCACCAGCCGCAGCAGCGGCGTCTCGGTGAGGTCGAGACCGCGGGCGCGGTCGGCTTCGAGGAGGTCCTGCCAGGCCCGGTCCCGCTCATCGGCCGTGTGGCCGCGCCAGTCGTGGTGGGTGATCGGGACGTCGACGTGCCGCTGCACGACCTGGACGGGCTCGGGCACGTCCTCCCACACGATCCGCGTCCGCAGCACCGGCGTCCGGTCGACGACCCGCCGCCACGCGCGGTCGAGCGCGGCCGGGTCGCGAACGCCGTCGAGCACGAAGGAGACCTGCTGGAAGTAGACGCGTTCCTCGCGCTGGGAAAGCGCGTGGAAGACCATGCCGGACTGCATCGGCGTCAGCGGGTAGACGTCCTCGACCGCGCGCCCGTCGCCGACCAGTTCGTCCAGAGTGGACTGATCGAGCGCGGCGAGGGGGAAGTCGGCCGGCGTCCGGCCGCCCGCGCCGGGTTCCGCGCAGTGCCGGACGATCTCGCGCAGGGCGTCGAGCATCGCGGCGGCCAGCTTGTCCACTGTGGATTCCTTGTGGACACCGTCGGCGTAGTACCAGGTCAGCTCCAGTTCGCCGGCTTCGACGCGGCCGACGACGTCGAGCAAGTGCGCCCGCGCCGAACGCGGGCTCTCGTCGGATTCGAGGCGCCCGGAGCCGAACTGCCCGAGGTAGTTGAAGCTGACCTGCGGGTCGATCGCCGGGGCCGCATCGGCCAGGTACCGCAGGGCGCCGTAGCCGATGCCCCGCCGCGGAACCGCACGCAGCTGTTCCTTCACGGCCTTGAGTGCGGTACCCCAGTCGGCCGGGACGTCCAGGGCCACCGGGAACACGCTGGTGAACCAGCCGACCGTCCTCGACAAGTCGACATCGGCGAACAGGTCTTCGCGGCCGTGGCCTTCGAGGTCGACGACCGGCGTCGCCCCGGTCCAGTCCCGCAGCACCCGGCCGAGCGCGGTCAGCAGCACGTCGTTGACCTGCGTCCGGTAGACCGGCGGAACCTCGCGCAGCAGCGCGTTCGTCTGCGGTTCAGGCAACCGGACGGTCACCGACCGCATCCCCGCGACCGTCGTGTCCCCTTCGCCGTCGACCGGGATCGGCGTCACTTCGGGCAGGCCGCGCCAGTGGGCGAGCTCGTCGTCGAAGCCGCCAGACTCGGCGTGCTCGGTCAGGCGGGTGGCCCACTCGCGAAACGACGTCGTGCGCGGGCCGAGGTCGATCGGCTCGCCGCTCAGCGCCTGCTCGTAGGCGCGTTCGAAGTCCTCGATGAGCACGCGCCAGGACACGCCGTCGACGACGAGGTGGTGCACGGCGAGCTTGACGCCGTGTTCGGAGACGTCGAGGCGGACGAGCGGGGTCTCGGCGCCGACCGGGCCGTTCTCCTGGTGCCACCCGTTTTCGTCGTGGGTGAAACGCATCCGGAGGGCATCGTGGTGCGCCAGCAGGGCGTCGACGGCCTGGCGGGCCACGCCGGCGTCCACGGTGTCCGGTCCTAAGTGGACGAACTGGTGGAAGTGGTCCGGCGCGGCGGTCTGCGTCGCGAAGAACCAGCGCTGGATCGGCGTCAGCGGCACCGAACCGCTGACCGGACCGCGGTCGACGGTCTCGGTCGCGATGCGCGCGGCCGCGGCTAGCGCGGCCGGCGTGCGGTGGGCGAACAAGTCGCCGGGCAGCAGCTCCAGCCCGGCCCGGCGGGCACGGGACACGACCTGGATGCTGAGGATCGAATCGCCGCCGAGGGAGAAGAAGTCGTCGGTCGCGCCGACGCGCTCGACGCCCAGCACCTCCGCCCAGATTTCGGTGACCACGCGTTCGCGGTCGGTGCGCGGGGCCACGTGCTCCCGGCCGCCGAAGTCGGGCGCGGGCAACGCGGTCCGGTCGAGCTTGCCGTTGACGTTCACCGGGAACCGGTCCAGCCGGACGAACGCGGCGGGCACCATGTAGTCCGGCAGCGTCCGGCCGAGGAACTCCGCCAGCCCGGCGGTTTCGCCGACCACGTAGGCGACCAGCCGCTTCACGCCGCCGTCCGCGCGGGCCAGCACCGCCGCCTGCACGACGTCCGGGTGCTCGCCGAGCGCCGCCTCGATCTCGCTCGGCTCGACGCGGAACCCGCGGACCTTGACCTGCTCGTCGACGCGGCCGACGAACTCGAGCGCGCCGTCGTCGGTCCAGCGCACGAGGTCGCCGGTGCGGTACATCCGCTCCCCCGGCGGCCCGAACGGGTCCGCGACGAACCGGTCCGCGGTCAGGCCCGGCCGGCCGAGGTAGCCGCGCGCCAGCCCGGCGCCGGCGATGTGCAGCTCGCCGGGCGCCCCCGGCGGGGCCAGCCGCAGGTCGCCGTCCAGGACGTAGACGCGCGTGTTGTCCAGCGGCGCCCCGATCGGGACGACGTCGGGGATCTCGCCGGGCAGCGGGTGCACGGTCGCGAAGGTGGTGGTTTCGGTCGGGCCGTAGACGTCGGCGACGAGGAGACCGGGGCAGGCGGCCTGGACGCGGCGCAGGGCGGCCGCGGGCACGGCGTCGCCACCGGTCCAGACTTCGCGCAGCCCGGCGAAGACCTCGGGGGCTTCCTGGGCGACCAGCCGGAACAGCCCGGTGGTGAGGAACGCGCCGGTGACGCCGTGCGTCGTGAGCGCGCGGCCGAGCGTGTGGACGTCGAGGTCGCCGGGCGGGGCGAGCACGACCGTGCCGCCGTTCAGCAGCGGCACCCACAGCTCGTACGTCGAGGCGTCGAAGGCCTGCGGCGAGTGCAGCAGCACCCGGTCGTGCGGGGCGAACCGCCGGTCCGCGGCCAGCGTGACGACGTCGCGGTGCCGCGCGGCCACGCCCTTGGGCTTGCCCGTCGACCCGGACGTGTAGATGACGTAGGCGAGCTGGTCGGGCTCGAGGGCCACGTCCGGCGCGGTCTCCGGCTGGTCGTCCGCGCCGGTCACAATCGGTCCACTGTGGACTTCGCGAGCGGTCGCCAGCCAGGTCTCGTCGGCGACCAGGACGTCGGCCCCGGCTTCGGCGAGCAGCAACCGCAGCCGGTCGGCCGGGGCGCGCAGGTCCAGCGGCAGGTACGCGCCGCCGGCCTTGAGGATCGCCAGTTCGGCGACGACGAGCGCGGGCGAGCGGTCCATCAGGACGGCGACCCGGTCCTCGGGCCGGACGCCGAGGTCCAGCAGCCGGTGGGCCAGCCGGTTAGCGCGGACGTCGAGCTCGCCGTAGGTGACGCTCCGGTCGTCGGTCACCAGCGCGACCGCGCCCGGATGGCTGCGGACGCGGGCCGCGAACAGCTCGGGCACGGTCACCGCCGGCACCGGGACCGCGGTGTCGTTCCGGTCGGCGACCAGCTGCCGGACCTCGGCGGCGGACAGCATCGGCACCCGCGTCACCGGTTCGTCCGGCGCGGCGACCATGCCCCGCACCAGGGCTTCGAGGTGGGCGGCGAGCCGCGCGGCGACCGCCGGGGCGATGAGCGCCGGGTCGTGGGTCAGCACCAGCGACAGCCGGCGGCCCGGGTAGGCGACCAGCCCGAGCGGGTAGTTGGTGCGCTCGGCCGCCCGGACGTCCCGCAGCCCGGAGACTTCGTCGACCGGGTAGTTCTCGAACACGACGATGCTGTCGAACAGGCTGCCGCCGCTGCCGCTCCACGTCTGCAGCCGGGGCAGCCCGACGTGGCCGAACCGGCGGGCCTCCGCCTGCGCGGCCTGGAGTTCGCGCAGCCAGGCAGCGACGCCGTGGTCGCTGTCGAGCCGGACGCGCACCGGGAGCGTGTTGATGAACAGGCCGGGGATGTCGTCCGCGCCGGCCAGTTCGGCCGGGCGGCCGGACACCGTCGCGCCGAAGCAGACTTCGGATTCTCCGCTGTAGCGGGACAGCAAGGCCGCCCAGGCGCCCTGGACAAGGGTGTTCACCGTCAGCCGGTGGCGGCGGGCGAAGGCGTACACCGCCGCCGACCCGGCGTCGTCGAGTTCGAGAGGGACGCGGGCGCTGGAACTGGCCGAGTGGGCGCGACCCGAAGCTCGGTCGCCGGGTAACGGGGTGGGCGTCACGCCGGCGAGTTCGGCCCGCCAGTACGTCTCGGCGAGGGTCTCGTCCTGGTCGGCCAGCCAGGCCGCGTACTCGCGGAACGGCCGCCGCGAAGGCGGTTCTTTTTCGCGCAGCAGCGCGACGACGTCGTCGAGGATGCCGAAGACGCTCCAGCCGTCGAGCAGGACGTGGTGGAACGTCCAGATCACGCGCACGGTCGTCCCGGACACCTTCGCGACGGCCAGCCGGGCCAGCGGCGCTTTCGTCAGGTCCAGCCCTTCGGCCAGATCCGCGGCGAGGTACTCGGCTTCGTCGACGTCGTAGGTGACCGGGAGTTCGGCGGTGCGCTGGACGATCTGGAGCGGCTCGGGCACGCCGTCCCAGACGATCCGGGTGCGCAGCACCGGGGTCCGGTCGACGATCCGCTGGAACGCTTCCCCGAGCCGGCGCGGGTCGGGCACGTCGTCGAGGGTGAACGAGATCTGTTCGAAGTAGACGCGTTCGCCGGGCTGGGCCAGGTCGTGGAAGACCATCCCGGCCTGCATCGGCGTCAGCGGGTAGACGTCTTCGACTTCGCGGCCGTCGCCGACCAGTTCGTCCAGAGTGGACTGGTCGAGGTCCGCGAGCGGGAAGTCGGCTGGGGTCCGGCCGCCCGCGGCCGGGTCCGCGCAGTGCGCGGCGATCGCCCGCAGCGCGGCCAGCATCCCGTCGGCCAGCCGCTTGACGGTGGCTTCGTCGTGGACGCCTTCGGCGTAGTGCCAGCCGAATTCGAGCGTGTCGCCGTCGACCCGGCCGACGACCTCCAGGAGGTGGGGGCGGCTGTCGCTGGGGTCGGCGTCGAGGGTCAGCTCGCGGTGCAGGCCGGCGTAGAGGTCGCCGGGCAGGTCGAACTGGCCGAGGTAGTTGAAGCTGATGGGCGGCGTGATCACCGGCGCCGTCCCGGTCAGGTACCGCAGGGCGCCGTAGCCGATCCCTCGGCGCGGCACCGCCCGCAGCTGTTCCTTGACCGCCTTCAGCGCGGTGCCCCAGTCGTCCGGGACGTCGAGCGCGACCGGGAACATGCTGGTGAACCAGCCGACCGTCCGCGAGAGGTCGACGTCGTCGAACAGTTCTTCGCGGCCGTGGCCTTCGAGGTCGATCACCGGGACGTGCCCGGTCCACTCCCCCAGCACGCGGCCGAGCGCGGTCAGCAGCACGTCGTTGACCTGCGTCCGGTAGACCTCGGGCACTTGCCGCAGCAGGGCCCGCGTCTCCTCGGCGGTGAGCCGGACGGTGACCTCGCGGGCCCGGCCGACCGTGTTCGCGCCGTGGCCGTCGACCGGGATCGGGGCCGCCTCGGGCAGGCGCCGCCAGTGGTCGAGTTCGTCGTCGAAGCCCCCGGCTTCGGCGTGCTCGGCGAGCTTGGCGGCCCAGTCGCGGAACGACGTCGTCCGCGGGCCGAGGTCGACCGCTTCGCCGCGGGTGACCTGGTGGTAGGCGCGGTCGAGGTCTTCGAGCAGCAGCCGCCACGACACGCCGTCGACGACCAGGTGGTGCGCGGCCAGGTGCAGCACGCGCCGGCCGGGCTCGCCGGACAGCGCCCACCGCAGCATCGAGTGCCCCTCGCCGACGGGGGCGTTGTGCTGCCGCCAGCCGTCGCCGTCGGGCTCGAACCGCATCCGCAGGGCGTCGTGGTGCTCGGCCAGCGCGGCCAGCGCCGTGGCGAGGGCGACCTCGCCGACGTTGCCCGCGAGGTCGACCGCGATCGCCTGGTCGAACCGGTACGGCACGGTGACGGTCTCGAAGAACCAGCGCTGGATCGGCGTGAGCACGACGTCGCCGGTCACCGGCCCGCGGTCCGGGTTCGCGGCGGCGTCCCCGATCACCGGGGCGAGGGCCGCGATCGTCTGGTGCCGGAACAGGTCCGCCGTGGTCACGGCGAGGCCCGCGCGCCGGGCCCGGGCGCTGACCTGGATGCTGAGGATCGAATCGCCGCCGAGGGCGAAGAAGTTGTCCTCGACGCCGACGCGTTCGACGCCGAGCACGTCGGCCCAGATCCCGGCGAGGACGGCTTCCCGCTCGGTGCGCGGCGTCCGGTCCCCCGTGGACTCGAAGCGCGGCTCGGGCAGGGCGTGCCGGTCGACCTTGCCGTTGGCGTTGAGCGGCAAGGCGTCCAGGACGACGATCGCCGACGGCACCAGGTAGTCCGGCAGCGTGCGGCCCATCCCCCGACGAAGCGACTCGACGTCCACAGTGGACCCCTCGCCCGGGACGACGTACCCGGCGAGCTGCTTGCGCGCGCCGGTGACGCGGACGGCCACGACGGCCTGCGCGACGCCCGGCTGGGCGGCCAGCACGCGTTCGGCCTCGGCGGGTTCGACGCGGAAGCCGCGGATCTTGACCTGGTCGTCGGCCCGGCCGGCGAACTCCAGGGTGCCGTCGGTGCGCCAGCGGCCGCGGTCGCCGGTGCGGTACATCCGGTCACCCGGGGCCCCGAACGGGTCGGCGACGAACCGCTCGGCGGTCGCGCCGGGCCGGGCGAAGTACCCGCGGGCGAGGCCGGCGCCGGCGATGCAGACCTCGCCGAGCGCGCCGCGCGGCACCAGCCGGAGCCGGTCGTCGAGCAGGTAGATCCGCATGCCGGCCAGGGGCGTGCCGATCGGGACGGTCTCGGGGACCGCGTCCGCCGACGGCATCGGGAACGACGAGGCGAACGTGGTGGTCTCGGTCGGGCCGTAGCCGTCGACGACCGTGAGCCCCGGGCAGCTGTCGAGCACCCGGCGCGCGGCGGCCGGCGGGACGACGTCGCCGCCGGTCCAGACCTCGCGCAAGCCGGCGAAGCACTCCGGGTCGTCTTCGGCGAAGAGCCGGAAGAGCCCGGCGGTCAGCCACAGCGCCGTGATCTTGTAGTCGGCCGTGAGCTGGCGGAGGGCGTCGGCGTCCAGGTCGCCGGGCGGCGCGACCACGACGGTGCCGCCGGTGAGCAGCGGCACCCACAGCTCGTAGGTCGAGGCGTCGAACGCGAGCGGTGAGTGCAGCAGCACCCGCTCGTGGGCGCCGCCGGCGAACCGCGGGTCGGCGGCGAGCGCCACGACGTCCGCGTGCCGCACGGCCACGCCCTTCGGGACGCCGGTGGACCCGGAGGTGTACTCGACGTAGGCCAGGTGGTGCGGATCGAGCGCGAGGTCCGGCGCCGACGTGGGCTCGTCGACGTCCGCGACGACGAAGGGGGCCGGGTGGACGTCGGCCGCGGTGTCCTGCCAGTGCTCGTCGGTGAGCAGCAGCGGGGTGCCGTCGAGGACCAGCCGCATCCGGTCCGCCGGGGCCCGCAGGTCCAGCGGGAGGTAGGCGGCGCCGGCCTTGAGGATCGCGAACACGGCGACGACCTGGTCGGCCGAGCGGTCCATGAGCACGCCGACGCGGTCCTCCGGGCGGACGCCGAGCCGGACCAGCCGCCGCGCGAGCCGGTCGGCGCGGTTCTTCAGTTCGCGGTAGGTCAGCTCGTCGTCGCCGACCACGGCCGTCGCGTCCGGGTGGCGGTCGGCTCGGCGGTCGAAGAGGTCCGGGACGGTGCCGTCGGCGCTCTTGGTGTTCGCCGGGAGCAGGAAGCGGCGGTCTTCGTCGGTGAGCAGCGGGAGATCGCCCACCGGGCGCGCGGGGTCGGCCGCGATCCCGGTCAGCAGCGTCTCCAGGCTGCGCGTGAGGCGCTCGATCGTGGCCGCGTCGAAGAGCGCGGTGGCGTACTCGACGGTGACGCGCAAGCCGTCCCCATGCGGCCAGAACTCGACGACCAGGTCGAACCGGGCCGACGGGCGCGGCAGGTCGTACTCGCTCACCCGCAGGCCGGCGACCTCGCGGGGAGCCACCAGCGGGGTCTGCAGGACGACGACGGCCTGCACCAGCGGCGTCCGGGAGGGGTCGCGGTCCGGCTGCACCTCTTCGACGACGCGGTCGAAGGGGACGTCGCCGTGGGCGAACGCCGCCAGCACGGTCTCCCGGAACTCGCCGAGGAAGTCCTCGAACGACCGGTCACCATCCACAACGGACCGCAGGACGAGGGTGTTGACGAAGAACCCGGTCAGTGCCTCGAGTTCGGCCCGGTCGCGCCCGGCGACGGCGGTGCCGACGGCGACGTCGCGCTGCCCGCTGTAGGCCGCCAGGAGCACCTGCACCGCGGCGGTGAGCGTCATGAAGAGCGTGGCGCCGTGCGGACGGCCGGCGTCGGCGAGCCGGCGGACCAGATCGGCCGGGAGGTCGAGGCGGTGCACCGCGCCGTCGGTCGTGCGCTGCGGCGGGCGGGGCCGGTCCGCCGGGAGGGCGAGCGGTTCGATGCCGGCCAGGGTTTCGCGCCAGTAGCCGAGCTGGTCGTCCGAAGTGGACTGGAGCCTCCAGTGCGTGTAGTCGCGGTAGCCCAGGGGCAGCGGCGGCGGGGTCACGCCGCTGTAGAAGTCGAGGAGTTCTCCGGTGAGCACGCCGATCGAGCGGCCGTCGGTGACGATGTGGTGCTGGCACAGCAGGAGCAGGTGCTCGCCGGGGCCGAGCGGGAACAGCGTGGCGCGGGTCAGCGGGCCGGTCCGCAGGTCGAACGGCTCGCTCAGCTCGGCCTTCAGCACGTCGTCGTCCGGCCGTTCCTCGCTGATGCGCAACGGGATGTCGCCCGTGGGCGCGATCCGCTGGACGCCGTCCCCGAACGTCGTCCGCAGCGATTCGTGCCGAGCGCAGAGCGACGCCAGCGCCCCGCGCAGCGCGTCGACGTCGAGCGGGCCGGACAGCCGGAGCCCGACGCCGGTGTTGTACTCGGCGCTGCCGCCGGTCAGCTCGTCGAGGAACCACAACCGCCGCTGGGCCGGGGACAGCGGGAGCACGTCCGACGGTGGCGCGACCGGGATCGCGGCGTCATCTTGCGGTGCTTTCTCGAGGACGCTCGCCAAGGCGGCCACGGTGGGCGCGTCGAACAGCGTCCGCGCCGACAGTCCGGCGCCGAACTCCCGGCGCAGCCGCGAAAGCGCTTGGACCGCCAGGATCGAGTCGCCGCCGAGGGCGAAGAAGTCTTCGTCGACGCCGAGGCGCTCGACGCCCAGCACCTCCGCCAGGACCGCCGCCACGGCACGCTCGGTGTCCGTCCGCGGCTCGGCGCTTTCCGCGGCCTCGGCGGGCGGTGCAGGCAGGGCACGGCGGTCGATTTTTCCGTTGCTGCTCAACGGAAGCGCGTCGAGCACGACGAACGCCGACGGCACCATGTAGTCGGGCAGCGACGCGGCCGCCGCCGCTTCGAGGTCGCCCGGCTCCCCCACCACGTAGGCCACCAGGCGCTTGACGCCGGGCCGGTCCTCGCGGGCCACCACGACGACCTCGGCGACGCCGGGGGCCGCGGCGAGCACGGTCTCGATCTCGCCCAGCTCGACCCGGAAGCCGCGGACCTTGACCTGGTCGTCGACCCGGCCGAGGAACTCCAGCTCGCCGGTTCCGGTGCGGCGCACCAGATCTCCGGTGCGGTACATGCGCTCGCCGGGCTCGCCGGCCGGGTCGGCGACGAACTTCTCCGCCGTCGCGCCGGGCCTTGCCCAGTAGCCGCGGGCCAGCCCGGCGCCGGCCAGGTGGAGTTCGCCGGGTTCGCCGTCGGCGACCGGGGTGAGGTCGCCGTCCAGGACGTACGCGCGCACGTCGTCGAGCGGGCGGCCGATCGGCACGGCCGCCGGCACCCGGTCCGCCGACGGGAGCCGGTGGGAGGTGGCGAACGTGGTCGTCTCGGTCGGGCCGTAGCCGTCGACCACGGTCAGGCCCGGGCACGCCCGCAGCACGCGCCGGACGGACTCGGCCGGGACGACGTCGCCGCCGGTCCAGACCTCGCGTACGCCGCGGAAGCAGTCCGGCGCCTCCTGGGCGACGACGCGGAAGAGGCCCGCCGTCAGCCAGAGCGCCGTCACGCGGTGCCGCGCGAGCACGGTCCGCAGCGTCTCGACGTCGAGGTCGCCGGGCGGGGCGACCACCACGGTGCCGCCGCCCAGCAGCGGCACCCACAGTTCGTACGTCGAAGCGTCGAAGGCGACCGGCGAGTGCAGCAGCACCCGCTCGTGGGCGCCGCCGGCGAAGCGGCGGTCCGCGGCGAGCGCCACGACGTCGCGGTGCCGGACGGCCACCCCCTTGGGCGTCCCGGTCGAGCCCGACGTGTGCATCAGGTACGCCAGCCGGTCCGGGTCCGCCGGCGGCACGACGAACTCCGCGTCCGGCAACGGTTCCGCCGCGTGCACGGTGAGTCCACTGTGGATCGCGGCGGCCCGGCCGGGGTCGTCGGTCACCAGCACCGACACCCCCGCGTCGGCCAGGAGGGTGCGCAGCCGGCTGTCCGGCGCGCGGCGGTCGAGGGGCACGTACGCGCCCCCGGCCGTCACCACGGCCAGCTCGGCGACGACCAGCTCCGCCGACCGGTCGAGCAGCAGCCCGACGCGGTCCTCCGGCCGCACGCCGAGCCGCACGAGGTGGGCGGCGAGCCGATCGGCCCGTTCGTGCAGGTCACCGCAGGTCAGCCGGACGCCGGCGCCCTCCACGGCGACGGCGTCCGGCGCCGAGAGCGCCCGTGCGGCGAACAGTTCCGCGAGGCCGGCGGTTCTCGGCGCCGTACCGTCCGTTTCGGCCGGCGTGTCTTGCACGGTCATCGTCTTCGCTACCTTCCGGGCAGGACGGGGAACCCGCCGGTCCCGGCGGGGAGGGAGAGGGGGACTTGCTCAGCGGCGCCCGGCGAGGCGGCCGCCGATTTCGACCGCGGCGGACGCGCCGGGCTCGCCGCGGAACCGGCCGCAGGGGGTGACCCGGCCGGTCGCCGGGTCGCGGACGGTGAACGTCCGGTCGTCGTGGAGCACCAGCTCGGGGAACACCTCCCCGTCGACGACGAGGCGGTCGGCCGTGATCACGTAGTCGATGGCGCCGTTGCGGTACGTGCCGAAGTCGCCCGGCGGCACCGGGACCACGCGCGTCGCGTCGGCGGTCTGGGCCGCGCGGGACGGGACGTCGATGCCGAGGTCGGCGAGCTCGGCGGCCAGCGCGTGCCACAGGTCGGCGCCGGTGGTGCCGTTGGTGGTCAGGGCGACCACGCAGGCGCCGGCCTGGTCGATCCGCAGGTGGCAGGAGGTGCCGTCGGCGGTGCCGTCGTGCCCGAGCCAGCCGGTGTCGGCGTCGCCGAAGTGCGCGATGCCCAGCCCCCAGCCGTCGGCCAGGCCGAACGGCTCGGCGACCGGGACCCGCCGGTGCATGTCGGCCGCGGTGACGACGTCGAGCAGGCCCGGCTTGCCGAGGTGGACCCGGCCGAGGGCGACGAGGTCCGCGGCGCTCATCGCGAGCGCCCCGGCGGGGTCGAGCATCGGCGGCAGGATCTGCTCGACCGGGTGGTCGCCGGCGTGCCCGGACACGACACCCGGGTCGTCGACGAAGACCGGGTCGATCTTCAGCGGGCGCAGGACGATCGCCTCGGCCGCCTCGCGCCAGCCCATCCCGGTCACGGCTTCGATCACCGAGCCGACCAGCGCGTAGCCGAGGTTCGAGTACGAGAACGCCGTCCCGGGTGGACAGACGGGCGCGGCCGCGCGCACCTCTCTCAGCACCGAGCCGGCGCCGTCGGCCGGGTCGGACGGGAGACCGCCGGTGTGGCTGAGCAGCCGCCGGGTGGTCAGCTCGCCAGGCAGCCCGGAAACACCCAGGACGTCGCCCACGGGCTCGTCCAGGTCGAGGTCGTCGTCGGCGACGAGCACCATCGCGAGCGTCGCGGTGACCAGCTTGGTGATCGACCCCACCGGGACCGCGGACGCGGGCAGCATCGCCCCGCCCCGGCCGCGGTGGCGGACGCCGGCCTGCACCACGGCGGCCTCGTCACCCTGCCACACCGCGAGCTGCGCCCCGGGCACCCGGTAGCGGTGGGCGAGCCCCGTGAGGAGCGCGTCCAGCCGGGCCGCCGGCACCGGGCGCGAGCCCGTCCGCCGGTCGAGGACATCTCTTTCGGACTGCATCTGAGCGGACCCTTTCGAGCTTCGTGTGGCCGGTGCCGGGAATTGCGTTCACCCCCGCACCGAACCGTTCCATCCCCCGTCAGCCGGCGGCTTCAGCTCGGCTGGAACACATACGCTGCCGCGCGTACCGTGATCGTCAGTACCGCCAATAGTGGGATTCGATCGGCGGCCGATCCGCATTCACGACCACTCCCCGTCGCAACATTACCGGCACCATTCCGGAACGTGAACCACCGGCAACGAGACCGAATACCACAATCAGGCAGCACAAAACCACGCCCCGACAATCGACGCGCCGACCAGGCGGACTGCCCCTGCGCCCCTGCTCCCTTCGCCCACTCCAGCCGCGAGTTCCTTGCCACTCCACGCACCTGCGGCTTCGCTGCCGCCGATGCAGTCTTCCCACGGCCACCCGCTCTCAAACGCGGGGAGCACGGCCCCGGACCGGCCAACCGGAGCCCATTGCGAAAAGGATCATCACCACATCCGCCGATAGCGCCCAGAACTGCGGAAATGCGGCCGCCGCCTTCTTCCGAAAACCGGAACCGCTCACCGAACGCACGTGCATTCTCGTGTGCACTGAACACATCTCGCGATATGTGTCACAGCGTTCCAGAATGCGAGAAAGGACATTTTCACGATCACACGATTGACCTGTAACGAAACGAGAAGCCGCTTTTTCCCGACTTTCGGCCCTTACGACGCCGCTCCCGGCGGCCCGGTCGAGCCGTTTCACCGGCCGAGCGGAGAGCCCGTACGGCGAATACGGCGTCGCTATTCCGCCTGTTGCACAGCCCGCGCGCGGCGGCGCATCATGACGCGATGAACGGCGAGCCGCGCCCGGGCCCCGCCGACGTCCGGTCGACTTCGGCGGTCACTTCGGCACGCGCTTTCGAATACTGGCGGGACCTGATCTGCGACACCTTCGTCCAGCTCTCGGCGGCCCCCACCACGCCGGGCCCGTTCGACGGCCGGCTGGTGCACGCCGACCTCGGGTCGTTCGAAATGACGACCGTGCACGCGGGTGGACAGCGGGTGCGCCGGACCCCGCGGCTGATCGCGCGCGCCGGCGAGGAGTACCTGCTCGCCAGCATCCAGACGCGCGGCCGCGGCCGGATCGAGCAGGACGGCCGCGTCGCCGAGCTCGCTCCCGGCGAGATGGCCCTCTACGACAGCACCCGCCCCTACACCCTGCACTTCGACGCCGCCTTCGAGCAGGTCGTCGTGCAGGTGCCGCTGCGGGACATGCTCGCCGAGACCGGGCTGCGCGACGCGAGGGGCGTCACCGCGACGACGCTCGGCGCGCACAGCACCGCCGGCGTCGTCGCGCAGTTCTTCCACGGTCTCGCCCGCCTCCAGCAGGCCGACCCGCTCGGCGCGGCCGCCCTCGCGACGCAGGGCCGCGGGCTGATGGCGGCCGCGCTCACCCTTTCCGCCGGTCGGCCGCCGCACGGGGACGCCCTGACCCGCCGGCGCGTCCAGGCCTTCCTGCACGCCCGGCACGCCGACCCCGGCCTCACCGTCGACGATGTCGCCCACGCGTTCCTCGTCTCGAAGCGGACGCTCTACCGCTTGTTCGACGGCAGTCCCGACGGGGTGAGCACGGTGCTGCGGCGCATCCGGGTCGAGCACGCGAAGGCGTTGCTGCGCGCCGACGGCACCCGCCCGCTCGAGTCGATCGCGGCGGCGTGCGGGTTCGCCGGGGAGCGCCAGTTCTACCGGGTGTTCCGGGCCGAGACCGGCCGGACGCCCGGGCAGTTCCGCGGCACGTCCGGTCAGTGAGGCGGCACGGGCTGTCGGTCCGCGCCCCGCCGTGAGCGCCCGATAGTGGGGGCACCCACGACTCACCCAGGAGGCCGGCCATGACCGAGCAGGTGCGCGTCGCCGTTGTCCAAGCGGAACCGAAGTGGCTGGACCTGGCCGCCGGAGTCGATCAGGTCGTCGGCCTGATCGCCGAAGCCGCGGCCGGCGGGGCCCGGCTGATCGCGTTCCCCGAGACCTTCCTGCCCGGCTACCCGTGGTGGATCTGGCTCGACTCGCCCGCGTGGGGCATGCGGTTCGTGCCCGGCTACAGCGAAAACTCGATGACCCGCGACGGCGCCGGGATGACCCGGATCGCGGCCGCCGCGGCCGAGCACGGCGTGCACGTCGTCCTCGGCTTCAGCGAGAAAGCGGGCGGCAGCCTGTACATGGCGCAGGCCTTCATCGACGACGCCGGACGCGTCCTGTCGGTGCGCCGCAAGCTCAAGCCGACGCACGTCGAGCGCGCGGTGTTCGGCGAAGGCGACGGCAGCGACCTGCAGGTGCACGACACGAAGCTGGGCCGCCTCGGCGGGCTGAACTGCTGGGAGCACTTCCAGCCGCTGACCAAGTACACGATGTACAGCCTGGGCGAGCAGATCCACGTCGGTTCGTGGCCGAGCTTCTCGGTGTACCGCGGCGGCGCGCGGGCGCTGGGTCCCGAGGTCAACACCGCGGCGAGCCTCGTGTACGCCGTGGAAGGCCAGACCTTCGTCCTCGCCCCGTGCGGGGTGGTCGGCGACGCGGCGCAGGAGGTGTTCTGCGACGACGACACGAAGAAGCAGCTGCTGCTCAAGGGCGGCGGGTTCGCGCGGGTCTACGGTCCCGAAGGCAGCGAGCTGGCGGCCCCGCTGGCCGAGACCGACGAGGGACTGCTGTTCGCGGACCTGGACTTCTCGCTGATCGCGATCGCCAAGTCCGCCGCGGACCCGGTGGGCCACTACTCGCGCCCGGACGTGTTCCGCTTGCAGGTCAACCTCGCGCCCACGCCCCGGATCGTCCACAGTGGAGCGCCGGAGTTCGAGGACGTCGACCTCGTCCCCGAAGGGGCGTGACGGCGTGGAGTCCGCGATCCCGGCCCACCTGACGGTCGAGCGGAGCCCACCCGACCCACGTGGCGATCTTCCGGGCGGCGCGGCTCAGCCGCGCCAAGTCCCGATGCTGTCGAGCAACCGGTCGATCAGGCTGTCCGGGACCGCGTCGCGCTGCATCGCCGTGCGGTAGACGATCGGCCCGACCAGCAGCGACACCAGGTCCGCCGGGTCGGCGTCCGTTTCGAGCTCGTGCGCCGCGACGGCCATCCGGATCGCCTCGTGGATCCGCGTCCGGATCGTCGCGTTCGACTCGTCGCGGCGGCGGGCGAGCTCCGCGTCCCAGATCGCCGACTGCATCATGGCCAGCGACAGCGCGGCGACGGCCGGCGGCAGCACCTCGTCGGCCAGCTGCCGCAGCTGCCGCCGCAGCCAGGGCCGGACCGGCGACTCCGGGTCCTTGAACAGCGGGAGGTCCGCGCCCTCCATGACGTCGAGCAGCAGCTGCTCGGACCGCGGCCAGTGCCGGTAGACCGTGGCCCGCCCGACGCCGGCCTCCTGGGAAACGCGCTGGTGGGTGACCGCGCCGGGTCCCTCGCTCGCCAGCAAGCCCCGGGCGGCGACGAGGATCGCCTCCCGGGAACGCGCCGCGCGCGGGTCCGTCGAGTAACTCACCGTCACAGCATACGAGCGACCGCCACCTATGAGACAAGTTGACTCATAGATCACGCCGTGACAGAGTTCCCATCTGTGAGACACAGTGTCTCAGAGATGGGGAGCAGACCATGCCGGACACCCAGCACCACACCGTCCTGCCGACCGGCCGCCGGGCGGACCGCTGCCCGTTCGAGCCGGCCGCCGAGCTGACCGCGTTGCGCGAGCAGCCCGGGCTGCCCCGCATCCCGCGCTACCACCCGTTCTTCGGGGAAAGGGAGGCGCGCGCCGTCACGCGGTACGCCGACGTCCGCGCGGTGTTCTCGCACGAGGACATCGGCGCGGACCTGAACGCCGACCCGGACGCGCCGCGCACGTTGTTCAACCAGCCCGGCTTCCTGCTCGGCTACGACGGGCCCGAGCACCTGCGGCTGCGGCGGATGCTGGCAGGCGCATTCACCGTCCGCCGGCTGCGGGAACTGGGGCCGGCCATCGAGAAGATCGTCGACGAGCACCTGGACGCGATGGAGGCGTCGGGGCCGGGAGCGGACCTCGTGCCGGCGTACGCGCTGCCCATCCCCTCGCTGGTCATCTGCGACCTGCTCGGCGTCCCCTACGCCGACCGCGCCGACTTCCAGCACCGCAGCGCGGTCCTGCTCGACGCCACCCGTCCCGAGCAGGAGCAGTTCGCCAACTACGCCGCGATGCACGCGTACATGGCCGAGCTCGTCGCCCGGCTGCGCGCCGAGCCGGGCGACGGCTTGCTCGGCGAAGTGATCCTCGAGCACGGCGACGAAATCACCGACGACGAACTGGTCGGCTTCGGCAACCTGCTCCTGATCGCCGGCCACGAAACGACGTCGAACATGATCGCGCTCGGCACCCTGGCCCTGCTGAGCAGTCCGGACCAGCTCGCCGCCGTCCGCGACGACCCCGAAGTGGCGCCCCCGGCGATCGAAGAACTGCTGCGCTACCTGTCGATCGTCACCTACCTCGATCGCCGCGCGACGGCGGACGTGGACGTCGACGGCCACCGGATCGCCTCGGGCGAATGGCTGTCGCTGTCGGCGCTGGCGGCCAACCACGACCCCGCCCTCGTCGGTGATCCCGGTCTCGACGTCCACCGCAAACCGGTGGCGCACTTGGCGTTCGGCTTCGGCGCGCACCAGTGCCTCGGTCAGCAGCTGGCCCGGATCGAGCTGAAGGCGGCGCTGCCCGCCCTGCTGCGCCGGTTCCCGGAGCTGCGGTTGGCGGTTCCGTTCGAGCAGCTCCAGTTCCGGACCTTCTCCCCGATCCACGGCGTGACGTCGTTGCCGGTGACGTGGTGAACGCGTCCGCTGACCGGTGGTGTTCGATGGTGGGATGCGGGAACCAGAACCGGTCCAGGCCTTGCCGGACGTGCTCGCCGAGGGGCTGCGGGTGGTGTTCGTCGGCATCAACCCCGGCCTCTCTTCGGCGGCGGCCGGGCACAGCTTCCACACGCCGGGCAACCGGTTCTGGCCCGCGCTGCACCGTTCCGGGTTCACGCCCCGGCGGCTGCGCGCGGAGGAGGAACGGCTCCTATTGGATTGGGGGCTGGGCATCACCAGCATCGTGCGCCGCCCCACGGCCCGCGCGGCGCAGCTGTCGCGCGAGGAGCTCGTCGCGGGTGGCCGGGACCTGGCCGACCGGGTCCGGGCGATCCGGCCGGAGTGGCTGGCGATGCTGGGCGTGACCGGGTACCGGGCGGCGTTCGGGGCACCCCGCGCCCGGCTCGGTCCCCAGGACGAGCCGATCGGCGGGGCGCGGGTGTGGATCGTGCCCAACCCCAGCGGCCTCAACGCGCACTACCCACCCGAGGCCCTGGCGGCCGAGTTCGCCCGGCTGCGCACCGCCGCCGGCGTGCCCGACCGCTCCGGCCTCCTCGGCGAGCGTGCGTGAAGTTCCGGCTCACCCGACGGAGAGATCGCCCGGCCGCACGGTGGACCGCGCCGCCGGCACCGTGATAGAAGTAGAACGTGTTTCACTTCTGACCACCGGAGGTGCCCGGATGAGCGTCCCGACCGTGACCGAGCTCCTCCTGGCCCGCGCCGGCGACGAGCGTCCCGGCCTGCGGTTCGAGGACGAGACCCTGTCGTGGGCCGAGCACGTCCGGGCTTCGGCGCGCCGCGCGGCCGGCCTCCGGCAGGCGCTGGACTGGGACAAACCGCCCCACATCGGTGTCCTGGCCGACAACGTCCCGGCGTTCTCCGTCCTGCTCGGCGCCTGCGCGTTCGCCGGGGCCGTGCTGGTCGGGCTCAACCCGACCCGGCGCGGTGCCGCTCTCGCGCGGGACGTCCGGCTCGCCGACTGCCAGGTCGTGCTCACCGAGCCGAAGTACGGACCCCTGCTGGCGGGTCTGGACCTCGGCGGGGTCCCCGTGCGGGACCTGGGGTCGTGGCCGCCGGCCGGGGACCCGGTCGAGCCGGTCCCCGCGTCACCCGACGACCTGCTCATGCTGATCTTCACCTCCGGCACCAGCGGCGACCCGAAGGCTGTGCGCTGCACCCACGGCAAGATCGCCTTCCCCGGCGCGATGCTGGCCGAGCGCTTCCGGTTGTCCACATCGGACACCGTGTACGTCGCCATGCCGATGTTCCACTCCAACGCCGTCATGGCCGGCTGGGCGGTCGGGCTCGCGGCGGGGGCAACCATCGCCTTGCGGCGCCGGTTCTCCGCGTCCGGATTCCTGCCCGACGTGCGGAAGTTCGGCGTGACCTACGCCAACTACGTGGGCAAGCCGCTGTCCTATGTGGTCGCCACGCCCGAGCGGCCGGACGACGCGGACAACCCGCTGCGCCTCGTCTACGGGAACGAAGGGGCGAGCGCTGACCTGGCCGCGTTCGAGAAGCGCTTCGGCTGCAAGGTCGTCGACGCGTTCGGCTCCACCGAAGGCGGCGTGGGTTTCGCCCGCACCGACGACACGCCGCCCGGCTCACTCGGCCGGCCGACGTCCGACGTGGCCATCCTGCACCCGCACACCGGCCGCCCGTGCCCGCCGGCCGAGTTCGACGCCGACGGCCGGCTGGTCAACGCCGAGGAAGCCGTCGGCGAGCTGGTCAACACGGCGGGCGCCGGCTGGTTCGCGGGGTACTACCGAGACCCCTCGGCGGACGCGGAACGCCTGCGCGACGGCCGCTTCCACACCGGTGACCTCGCCTACGCGGACGCGGCCGGGTTCTGCTACTTCGCCGGCCGCCTGGGTGACTGGCTGCGCGTCGACGGCGAAAACCTCGGCACGGCCCCGATCGAGCGGATCCTGCTGCGGCATCCCGCGATCACCGACGCGGCGGTCTACGCGGTGCCGGACCCGGTGACCGGAGACCAGGTGATGGCCGCCGTCGTCACCGGCGGCACGCCCCTGGATCCCGCCGAGTTCGGCCGTTTTCTCGCCGGTCAGCCGGATCTCGGGCCCAAGCAGGTGCCGAAGTACGTGCGCACGGTCGGCGAGCTGCCGCGGACGTCGACGTTCAAGGTCGTCAAGCGGCAGCTTTCCGCGGAAGGCCTGAACTGCCCCGACGTGCTTTGGGAGCGCACGGGGCCGGACATCGCCTACACCGCTCTGTCCACTATGGTCTGAGCGATCAGGCGAAAGCCTTGTCGACGGCGTCCGCGAAGGCGCCCATCGACGGGAACTCCAGGTCGTACGACCAGTCGCCGCCCGGTTCGGGGGTGGCACCCCAGCCCGGCCGGTCGTGGCGGCGGTTGATCCACACCGACGGCAGGCCCTCGCGCTTGGCCGGCACGTGGTCGTGGAACAGGCTCTGCGCCACGTGCAGCAGTTCCGCGCGGGCCACCCCCAACGACGGCAACGTCTCGTCCAGCGCGCGGAAGTGGTTCCCGGCGGGCTTGTAGGCGCCGACGTCCTCGGCCGTGATGATCGCGGCGAACGTGCCGTTCAAGCGCTTGTTGCTGCCCGCGAAGCCGTCGCGGTGCACGTTCGACAGGATGATCAGCCGGTAGTGCCCGGCGAGCCGCGCCAGGGCGTCGGCCGAGTCGGGGAACGCGGGCCAGTCCGGCACGGACTCGGCCAGCTTGCCCGCCCAGTCGTCGCTCACGGCGGCCCCGAGGCCGGCGCCCGTGCGGCGGAACGCTTCCGCCAGGACCTCCGGGTACCGCGTGGCCGGCGCTTCCCGCTCGACGGCGGCCTCATGGTCGGCGTACGCGACCAGCAGCTCCTCGTCGGAGAGACCGAGGCCCCGCTCGGCGGCCCACGGCGAGAGAACGGCGGCGATGCCGGCCTCCCAGTCGATCAGGGTGCCGTAGCAGTCGAAGCTCAGCGCTTTGAAGCTCGTCAGGTCCGTCATGTGTATGACAGTATAACAATGGTGGTCAGCCGACCAGGCCGTCCAACGCGTGCTGCAGGTGGTCACGCATCGCCGTGACCGCGCGTTCTTCGTCGCCGGAGCGCACCGCGTCCAGCAGTGTGCGGTGCTCCGCGGCGAGGTCGCCGGCCCGCGGGTAGGAGTCGCTGAGCTGGGCCAGGCAGAGCTGCATCTCCTCCTGCATCGCCGGGTAGATCCGGTCGAGGCGCGGGCTGCCCGCGCAGCCGACGAGCGCGACGTGGAACGCCGTGTGCGCGTCGACCCGCTCGCCCCAGCTCGCACTCGGCGCGAGGGCTTCCATGGCGGCGAGCCCCGCCTCGGCGGCGGCGAGCGGCCGCCGCTCGGTGACGATCCGCCGGACCGCCTCGAGCTCGAGCGGGGTGCGGACGAAGAACAGGTCCCGCACGTCGTCCGCGGTGAACACCGGCACGCGCAGCGAGCGCCCGGTGGACCGTTCGGCGAGGTTGCGGGCGAGCAGCTCCTGCAGCGCCGAGCGCACGGTCGGGCGCGCGACGCCGAACATGCTCGCCAGCCCGACCTCGGTGAGCGGCTCCCCCGGCTTGAGCTCCCCGCCGAGGATGTGCCGCCGGATCTCCCCGACGAGGGCGTCGCGCGTGCTGATGCCACGCAGAGGCACGGTCACGCGGTCCCCTTTCCCACAGCCGGCCCCCAGTCTGGCACGTGCCCGAAGGCCCGGCGGGAACGTGGCTCAGCCCCGGCCGGAAGCCACCCGGTACGCGGCGATCCGGATCCGCAGCCCGCGCAGGTGGACCAGGTCGATGACGAACGTCGACGCCGGGCGGTACCCCGGTGCGTCCTCGGTGCGGCACGGGCCCGCCACGTACACGAACTCGTCGTCGCCGTCGTACCGCGGCTCCGACCACACCGCCGCTTCCCCGGCTCCGCTGTCCGCGCGCCGGGCTCGGGCCAGCCAGTAGACCGGGAGCTTCAGCACCTCGCCCAGCGCCTTGTCGAACGAAGGGAGGTCGGCCTCGGCGATCGCCAGCCCGCGGCCGCTCCACACCCGCGGGGCCCAGTAGCCGCCGGTGGCGTGCGTGAACGTCGCCGTGTCGCCGGACGCCGTGATCGTCCAGTCGGCCACCGTGGTGAGGGTCGGCATGCCTGCTCCCTGCGGTCGTGGCCCCCAGGTCCGGCCCAGCGTAGTGGATCATGCCCGCCGGACCGGGCGTTGTTAACCTGAGATTCATCTCCGGATCACCGGAGGGCGAAGCCGTACGAGGGTGGTGGGCGTGCACGACGAACAGCCGGTGGAGCTCGTTCCCCGGTCGGTGACCGAACTCGGCGCCGATCCCGCCTGGACGGTCACCCGCACCGGCACGACCGGGCAGTGGCTCACCGCCGAGCGCGCCCTCGAGCGCGACGGGCACCGCCGCCTCATCGGGCTGACCCCGATCCGGCCGGGCGCCGTCGCGCTCATGCTGTGGGCCGACGGCGAGGTCGTCGAGCACCTCAGGACCACCGAAGCGGACGCCTGCGCGACCGCCCACCGGTGGGCCGCGGAGTTCCTCGCCGGGAACCGGTGACGGAACCGACCCGCGGTCGGTGATTCTTTTCGTTCACCTCCAGTTCATGTCCCGGTCGTCTCATAAGGAGGTTCTCCGATCCCCGGCCGACCGGAAGGTGCGCGATGAGCACTTTGGACACCATGGCCTCCGAGCAGCTCGACACCCACTTCGCCCAGCTCGAAGACCGCTTGGGCCACGACTACGCGGACGTCGCCCGCACCCGGCTGCACGCGCTGGTCGACCACGAACGCGCGCGGTTCGCCGGCGCGCGCATCCACGCCTACGTGCCGATCCTGGTCGAGCGGGCGGTCCGGGCGGCGCTGGCGGCTACTTGACGATCGCGATGGGGTGCACGACCAGCTCCCCGCGGTGCGGGACCTCGTCGGCGTCGCGGAAGCCGCGGATGCCGCACCGGAAGCGCACCCGCGGCAGGGCCATGGGGTCGGCCGGGTCGCGATAGGCGGCGATGAACGTCGTGTAGCCGGTTCGTCGGAGCGGATCCTGCGGAACAGCCCGCGCATCGACACGAACGCGTCGATCCCGCGCAGCCGTGCCCTCCGCAGTCGTGTGCTGTCCGGCCCGTCGGCCCAGCCGAGCGCGGTGACCAGGGCCTTGTTCTGCACCAGCTCCCGCTGCTCCTCCGTGCCTTCGCCCGCCGGTCGAGGTCGTGGGGTGGGGACGTCCTGGGAGCTGATGCGGGTCACGTGCACGCGGATGTGGTGGCGCATCAGGAGTTCCCGGACCTGCGCGTCGGCGAAGAAGTCCGCCTTCGAGCCCATCTTGCCGGACAGGTCCAGGGTCCGCTCGAACGGACCGACGAGGGTGCCGGACACCAGCAAGGTCACCAGGCCGGCGACCGCCAGCGCCAGGACCGGACCGAACGAGCGCAGGAACCGGCGCCGCAGGAAGAAGGCCGACGGGCTGGGCCGCACCGTGAGGTGCGGCTCTTCCAGGGCGGGGCTCCCGGTCGTCACCGAATCAGACCTCCGGGCGGCAACGCCGCGGGAAGCGGACGTTTCTCCCGGGAAAGTCCGCCGCGCCCGTTCGTTCGTTGCCGGAATTCGCCGGAACAACCGGAACGGCCGCGCCCGGAATGGTGTCCGGTCGCGGCCGCAGGGTCGGCGTACCCCTTAGTTGTAGCCCATTTCGTCGGGTGACACGCCGTTGTACCCCATCTCGGCGGGGTGGTCGGCGAGAACCGCCGTCGAAGCCGCGCTCCCGGCGGCGACGGCGAAGGCGGCGGAAGTACCCAGGACACCAGCCGCGAAAAGGGTCAACGCGACCGTGGCGACCGCTCGGCGAACCCGCATCATTCCTCCGGTGGTCAATCGGGCGAAACTGGCTTTCGGGCGAGGCGGACGTTCCCAGAGCCGGCACAACCGGCGGACAACGGACGGTTAAGGACCCGCCAACGGCAGGCGGCTATATCACGCCTCGGCGGATTTCCGAACAATGGCCGAACCGGATGTTTCCGAAATGGGAATGACAGATGACCGACCAGCGGGACGGTTACGTCGCGTACACCTCTTGTTCAGCATCTGTTCGTCTTCTATTATCGACCGTGTGCAACCGCTCACGGACGGTGCTGACCTCCTGATCGGCCGGGACGGTGAGCTGTCCCGGCTGGCGGGCTGGGTGCACGACGTGGCGGCCGGCCGCGGGCGCGCCGTCCTGGTGGACGGGGAGCCGGGCATCGGCAAGTCCGCCCTCGTGCAAGCCGCCGCCGCGGTCGCCGCGCGGGCGGGGTGCCAGGTCTACCGGGGCGCCGGTGACGAACTGGGCCAGGCGCTGCCCCTGCTCCCCCTGCTGGACGCGTTGCGGATCACCGCCGCCGCACCGGATCCCCGCCGCGGCGCCATCGCCGGGCTCCTGCGCGGCGACACCGCGCCGGGCAAGGGCGCCGACCTCGCCGCCGCGGCCGCCGAGCAGCTGCTCACCCTGGTGGACGAGCTCTGCCACGCCGGTCCGGTGGTCCTGGTCGTCGACGAGCTGCAGTGGGCCGACCGCGCGACCGTGGCCGTCTGGGGCCGGCTCGCCCGCTCGGTCCGGCAGCTGCCGCTGCTCCTGATCGGCGTGCTGCGGCCGGTACCGCGCCGCGACGACCTGCGGGCGCTGCGGCGGATCGTCGGGCCCGCCGAACGGCTGCGCGTCGGCCGGCTCACCGAACCGGCGGCGCTGGAGCTGGTGGCGAAGCTCGCCGGCGGCAAGCCCGGCGACCGGCTGGAGCGGCTGGCCGACGGGGCCGCCGGAAATCCCTTGTACCTCACGGAACTGCTCGACGCGCTGACCCGGGGCACCTGCCTGGACGTCGACGAGGCGGGGATCGCCGAGCTGACCGGCGGGCCCATCCCCGACTCGCTGCCGGAGGCGATCGCCGACCGGCTCGGCTTCCTGTCGGAACCGACGCGGACCGTGCTGCGGACGGCCGCGCTGCTGGGCGTCGGCTTCTCGGTCGCGGACCTGACGGTCGTGGCGGACGCCGAACTGGCCGCGCTCCTGCCCGCGCTCGACGAAGCCCGGGCGGCCGGCGTCCTGATGACCGCCGGCGACGACCTCGCGTTCCGGCACCCCTTGATCCGCCAAGCCTTGTACGACGAGCTGCCGCCGGGCGTGCGGGTCGTCTGGCACCGGGCCGCCGCGCGGGCCCTGGCCGAGGCCGGCGCCCCGGTCGAGCGAGTCGCCCGGCAGCTGCTTCCGTCGGTGGCCGATCCGGCGCCCGGCGAACCGGTGCCCGGGTGGGTCGTCGGCTGGCTGCGCGAGGCGGCCACCCCGTTGATCGGCCAGGCGCCGGAGGTCGCGGTCGCGCTGCTGCGCCGCGCGGTGCGGGACGGCGACTCCGCGGCAGGCGTGCTGAGCTGCCGGCTCGCCGAAGCCCTTTACCGCGTGGGCGACTTCGCCGACGCCGAGCGCGTCGCCACCCGCGCCCTGCCCCGGACCGCCGACCCCGAGCTGCTCGTCGACCTGCACACCACGGTCACGCAGTGCCGGGCGATGACCGGCCGCTCCGCCGAATCCCTTGCGGCGCTGGGAGAAGCCGCGGGCACCCCGGGCCTGCCCGCGCGGCACCGGGCCCGGCTGCTGGTGCTCACCGCGCGGACGCACCGCGACCTCGGCGAGGTCGACACCGCCGCGAAGGTCGCCACCGCCGCGCTGGCCGAAGCGGGCGAAGACCCTTGGGCGACCGGCTGGGCCCTGCACGTGCTGAGCCTGGTGGCGATGATGCGCGGCGAGTGGGCCGAGGCGCTGCCGCTGTTCGACCGCGCGATGGCCACGGCCGCGGACGATCCCGCGCTCACCGACCTCGGACTGCTGCTGCGCATCAACCAGGCGGTCACCTTCGGCGCGCTCGACCGCTACCCGGAGGCGCTGGCCGCGGCCGAACGCGCTCGCGAACGGGCGGACCGCGCCGGCAGCGTCGTGCGGCTGACCCAGGCCCAGAGCGCGCTCGGCCAGCTGCTGCTGGGCAGCGGCCGGTGGGACGACGCCCTGGCCGAGGTGGACGTCGTCCCCGACGACCTCAAGGATCCGAGCGTGGCGTGCTGCGACCACGGCGTGGCCGCGATCATCCACTTCCACCGCGGCGAAACGGCCGCGGCGCACCGGCACCTGGAGTTGGCGGCCCCGTGCGCGGAGCGGATCGGCGGCCGGGTGGTCGAATCGCTGACGCTGGCGCGCGGCCACGCCTTCGAGCAGGCCGGCGAACCGGACCGGGCGCTCGCCGCGTTGACCGCCGCGCTCGCGGGCGAGGACGAAGGCGAGGGCCTGCTCGCGGACGCCGTCCGGCTGGCCGTGGAAACCGGCGACACCGCGACCGCGGACGGGATCGGGGCCCGGGTCCACGCGTTCACCGCCGGTGCGGAAGTCCCGCACCGGCAGGCGCTGCGGCTCCACTGCCGGGGAATGACGGAACGGGACGCCGCCGCGTTGCTGCGCGCGGCCGACGGCTACCGGGACGCGGGCCGTCCGCTCCCCCGCGCCCAGGCGCTGGAAGCCGCCGCGGCCGCGTTCGCCGAAGCCGGCGACCGCGGTTCGGCGCGGGCCGCGTTCACCCACGCGCTGGGCCTGTTCGAGGGCTTGGGCGCGCAGCGGGACGTGGCGCGGCTGCGCGCCCGCTTCCGGGCGCTGGGGATCCGGCGTGGCCCGACGGTGAAGCACCGCCAGGCCACGCACGGCTGGGAGAGCCTCACGCCGACCGAGACCAAGATCGCCGGCCTGGTGGTGGAAGGCCTGTCGAACCCGCAGATCGCGGCGCGGCTGTTCCTGTCCCCGCGCACGGTCGCCACGCACGTCTCGCACATCCTGGCCAAGCTCGGCGTGCACTCGCGCATCGACATCGCGCGGGAAGCGACCCGCAAGTCGGCGTCGGGCTGAGCGTTAGCGGGAGTGGCGGATCCGGCTCCACAGCGGCACGACGAACCACCACAGGGCGAACCAGCCCAGCGCACCGGCGGTGAACCACCCGGCGAGCGCGGGCCCGAGCGTGACGCTGAGGATCAGCAGCAGCGCGGAGCCGATGGAGAGCATCAGCAGCGTCAGCCCGTACAGGGCGAACCGGCTGGAGGCGTGCACGAGCTGCTGCTTGAGCCGCCGCTGGAACACCAGCCGGTGGAACGCGGCCGGCGCGATCAGCAACGCGGTGGCGGCGGCCCCGAGCACGAGCGCGGCCACGTAGACGCGCCGTTCGAACTCGGTCAGCGTCGCGAAGCGCGGCGTGAAGGCGACGGTGAGCAGGAACGCGAGCAGCAGCTGCACCCCGGTCTGCGCCACCCGCACTTCCTGCAGTATCTCGGCGTAGTTCCGGTCGAGCCGCTGGGTCGGGGTTTCGCGGCGCGCCGCGAAGTTCCACTGGTCGTGGGCATCCGGAGCCTCGCCGAGCGGCAGCCGGTCCGGGTGGGTCTTCTCGATCCCGTTCACCTTCATGCCGCAACGGTGCCGCGATCGCGGACGCGAGACATCAGTCGATCAGAGGATCTCGGAAGCCGGGTTCAGCCGGCAGCTGCCGGCGTTTCCGGAGCCGGGCCAAGTCCTCCCGCACCTCCGCGGGCAGCAGCTCGGCCATCTGCTCCGGCCGCAGCGGCAGGTCGAGGAGGCTGAGCTTGACGCGGCTGCGCTGGGCGTGCCGGCCCGGATCCAGGCGCACGACCTGGGCCGCGTCCGGGCGCAGGGTCGCCGTCAGCGGGGTGGCCGGCTCCAGGGGCCGCCACGCGTTGCCGTCGACGCGCAGCATCGGCGGCGCGCTGCCGGCCACTCCGCGCAGCGTGACGACGTCACGAGCCGGCAGCACTATCGAGCGGCTGACGCCCGACATCGACGCGACCGGCGTCACCGCCAGCACCTCCGCCGCCGGGGAGATCACCGGCCCGCCGGCCGCGTAGTTGTAGGCGGTCGAACCGGTCGGCGTGCTCAGGATCAGCGCGTCGCAGCGGTAGTACCCGAACTGCGTCCCGTCGACCAGCAGGTCGACCTCCACCGTCGCGCCGGGCTCGGCCCCGCCGACGACGACGTCGTTGAACGCGACCACGGCCGCGTCGCCCGCCGCCAGCGCGACGCAGCTGTGCGGTTCGACCTCGAAGTCCCCCGCCTGCAGCCGGTCGAGCGCCCCGGCGAGCTCCGCCGGGGTGATCTCGACCAGGAACCCGACGTTGCCGTAGTTCACCCCGAGCACCGGCACCGGCCGGTCCACGGCCAGCCGCAGCGCGCCCAGCATCGTCCCGTCCCCGCCGAGGCTGACGATGGCGTCGACCCCGGCCGCGAACGCGGCGTCGGACACCACCGCCACGCCGGCCCCGACCTGCGCGGCATCGGTTTCCCGCGCCACGAGCTCGACCCCGTGGCGCGCGGCGTGGGAGACGAGCACTTCGACGGAGTCGCGCACCGGCTTGCGGGGGTGCGCCACCACGCCGACTCGGGTGATCTCGGAGTCCGGCACCCGATCATTCTGGCCGCCCGGACGTGCGCGGCGCGACCGCGGGCCTACGAAGTGATCGAGGCCCCCGAGTCCGGCGCCTCCGCGTAGTCCGGCAGCTCGACACCGTTGAGCGCGCGCTCGACCAGGTCGGTGAGCGCCGCCATGTCGGGCTCCGGGGCCGGCTCGGCGTCCGGGTCGGGGATGCCCCGCATCTTCGCGTGCAGCCGGCCGATCTCCTGGTTCGCCTCGACGAACGGACGCATCCGCTCTTCGTACGCGGCGAACGCCACCGCCGGGTCCCACCCGGCGACGGCCAGCTCCCCGGCCAGCAGGTAGGCGCCGACCAGCGCCAGCCCGGTGCCCTGCCCGGACAGCGGCGACGAGCTGAACGCCGCGTCCCCGAGCAGCGCCACCCGGCCGTCCGACCAGCGGTCCAAAACGACCTGGGCGACCTGGTCGAGGTAGAAGTCGGGGCTGTCGTCCAGGTGCTCGAGCAGCTGCGGCGTCAGCCAGCCCAGACCGGCCACCCGCTCGCGCAGCAGGCGCTTCTGCCCTTCGACGTCGCGGTAGTCGACGGCGAAGTCGGGCGAGACGAAGGAGAACATGGCCATCGCGCGGGTGGCGTCCCCGATCGGCCGCAACATCGCCGAGCGCCCGGGTTCCTGGTGCTCGAGCACGTGGCGGTCGAGCCCGAACTCGTTGGGCACGCTGTAGAAGGCCAGCACGTGCCCGAGGTGCCGGACGCACTCGTCGTGCGGCCCGAAGACCATCCCTCGCAGCGCGGAGTGCAGCCCGTCCGCCCCGACCACCAGGTCGAAGCGCCGCCGGTCGCCGCTCGCGAAGACCACGTCGACGCCGTCGGCGTCCTGGGTGAGCTCGGCGATCCGGTCGTCGAAGACGTACTCGACACCGTCGCGCGTGTCGTCGTAGAGCACCTGCGACAGGTCCCCGCGCAGGATTTCGATCTCCGAGATGTAGCCGTCGCCGCCGTCGTCCTCGGCGCTGAAGGTCTCCAGCACGGTCCCGTCCGCGGCCACGGTGTGCGCGCCCGCGGTTTCGGTGCGAGCCGCGCGCACGGCCGCGTCCAGCCCCATCCGCCGGATGACTTCCCTGGTCACCCCGCGCGCGTCCACCGCCTGCCCACCGGGGCGCAGCCCGGGCGCCCGCTCCACGACGGTGACCTCGGCCCCCCGCCGGCGCAGCCAGTGGGCCAGCGCGGGCCCCGCGATGCTCGCCCCGGCCACCAGCACCTTGACTCCGGTCACTTGCGTCCCCCTGCTCATCGGTCCGGATCAGTGCCCGGATCGTATAGCGGTCGACGGCTTCAGCCGGCGGTTCCGGCGAACAGGCGGCCGCCGGCGATGAGGGAACCCGCCTGTTTCAGCGGCCGGACCCGGACGCTGACCTCGTACCCCTCGATGGCCCGCAGCTTCGCGATGCGCGTGGTCAGGTACCGGTAGAGACCGTCGGAATCCCGGCAGATCACGACGGCCATCAGGTTGTCCGGTCCGCTGACCGCGAGCGTCACGGCGACTTCGTCGTGCCGCGCGAGCTCCTCCCCGACCTCCTCCAGGTGCCGTGGGGCGACGCGGATCCACACGGTCGCGTGGGAGTGGTAGCCGAGCCGTTCGGGCAGCAGGTCGACGTCGTAGTACAGCGTGCCGGAGGACTCCAGGACCTCCAGGCGCCGCGCCACCCGGGTCTGGGTCCACCCCGTCTCGCGGGCGAGCCGCGAGTGGGCGGCCCGGCCGTCCCGGGCCAGCATCGCCAGCAGCGGCGCGTCCTCCGCGGCCGGCTCGACGGGCGGCCCGGTGACCGGCGGGAGCTCGGCGCGCAGGGCCTGCTCCTGCTCCGGGGTCAGGCGGCCGTCGTAGCCGGTCCAGTCCGAGGTGCCGGGCGGCCCGAACCGGTGCAGCAGCAGGTCGATCCGCACCCCGAGGACGGACACGGACTTCGGCAGCCGCTGCAGCAGGACGTCGGTGCCGGCGCCGGCCCGGACCAGGCACATGACCTCCGCGCCGCCGGAGGTGACGTGGGCGAACGAGACGTCGGAGCGCCGGGCGAGCGCGTCGGCGACGGCGTCGACGCGGTCGGGGCGGCACCGGATCCGGGCCACCCACTCGTCGTGGCGCCGCGAGGCCGGCGCGACCCGCCCGAGCACCCGCAGCACGCCGTCCCGGCGCAGCGCCTGGTAGCGGCGGGCGACCGTCTGCTCGGACACCCCGATCAGCTGCGCCAGGCGCCGGAAGGTGACCCGCGGATGGCACTGCAGTGCGTGGAGGACTTGCGTGTCGATCCGGTCGACCATGGAGGAATGGTCGCACGGTCGAGATCTATTTGGCGATAAATCGCGGTTTCCAGCTTCTTGATGGATGCGACGAGCCGTGGCCGCGCATGCTGGCCGAAGACACCTCGGACAAGGAGAAACCCTCGTGACGACCCTCGTGATCGGCGCCCGCGGGAGCATCGGGCGCCACGTCCTGGACCAACTGCGCGACGCGGGCGAGCCGGTCCGCGCCTCGGTGCGCGACCCCGCCGCGGCCGGGCTGCCGGGCGGCGTCCCGGTGGTCGCCGCCGACCTCGCCGCACCGGAGACGCTGCGGGCCGCGCTGGCCGGCGTGCGTCAGGTGTTCTTGTACGCCACCGCGGAAGGAACGGCGGCCTTCGCCGAAGCGGCGCTCGCGGCCGGGGTCGAGCACGTGGTGCTCCTGTCGTCCGGCAGTGTGCTGCTGCCGTCCGCCCGCGGGAACGCGGTGACCGAGCACCACCGCGGCATCGAGCGGATCTTCGGGACGTCCGGGCTGAAGTGGACGCCGATCCGGCCGCTGGTGCTGGCGAACAACGCGCTCGGCTGGGCGCGTCCGGTCCGCGAGACCGGCATCGTCCGACTGCTGCACGCCGACGCGGTCACCGCGCCGATCCACGAGCGCGACATCGCCGCGGTCGCGGTCGCGGCGCTGCTCGACCCCGGCACCGACGGCGTGACCGACCTGCTGACCGGCGGCGTGCTGATTTCCCAACGGCGTCAAGTCGAACTCCTCGCCGAGGCCGCCGGGCGGCCCATCCGGGTCGAGGAGCTCACGCCCGCCCAAGCCCAGCAGCACTTCGAGCGCTTCCAGCCGCCCGAGGTCGCGAAGTCGATCGTCCAGTTCATCACCGCTTCGGCGCGCGGCGAGTCACCGGCAACCTCGACGGCGCACCGGGTTCTGGGCCGCGAGCCGCGGTCGTTCGCGCAGTGGGCGGCCGAGCACGCCGGGGCGTTCGCATGAGCACGCGCGTCAGCACGGGCAAGGTCCTGCTCACGCTCAGCGCGGTGTGGTCGGCGTGCGGCTCGTACCGCTTCGACTGGAACGAAACCCACATCCACAACCCGGACTGGCCGCCGCACGCCAAGTTCCACAACGCGCAGACGATGAGCACGGGCGCGGTCCTCGGCGCGGCCGCGACGTACTTGCTGTGGGTCCGCCGCGGCCCGTGGACGAAGGCGCGCCTGCAGGTGGCAACAGCGGCGGCGTCGGTCTACTGGGTCACGCAGCTGTCGGCCACGCTGTACCCGGGCACGGCGTTGTTCGACCGGGCCCGCCCGGCCACCGGGGAAACCGAGCCACCTCGCTGGCGTGGACCGCAGACAGTGGTGGCCGGCGCGGCCTTGGCGGTCAACACGCTGTCGTACGCCCTCGAACGCCGCCAGCTCGGTTCGTGAGGCCGGCGGTCAGCCGCCGTGGGCGTGTTCGAAGGCCTCGCCCGGGTCGTGGCCTTCGAAGCCGTCCGGCCCGAAACCGTGCACGGCGCTCAGGACGATCGCCGCGGTGACGAAGAGTCCGATGAGGACGGTGGCGATGACCAGCAGCCGGCGGCGGCCGGGCGTGGGTTCCGGCGTCCGGCCGCGCAGCACGGCGAACTCCGCGGCGAGCGCCGCGCCCGCGGCGGCGAGGATCTGCCGCCACCCCACGGGGGAGCGCTGCTCCGGGGCGGGCAGGTCGGCGGTCACCGCGGCCAGTTCGTGCCGGTAGCGCAGCTCTTCCACCCGGCCCAGGCGCTCCTCGACCTCGGCCATCGTCAGCCGGCCTTCCCCGGCCGCGGCGCAGAGGGCGGCCCGGACCTGCTCACGTTCCGCATCCGAGCAGCGGATCCCTTCGGGCGCAGCGGTTCCCGGCGCGTTCTCGGTCATGATGTCCTCCTCCGCTTCGAAATGGACCCTCCCGAGGCTAACCGCGGAAAACCGGAACGGGCCGCCGCGATCGTTAATCTTCGATGAGAGTTCGGCTGCCCGGCGAGAACCTCAACTACAGTTACCGTGTGTCATCAGCAGCGGGACGAAGGGACGCCGGGTGCACTTGGTGATCGTCGACGACGAGACGGCCGTGCAGGACTCGCTGTCGCGCACGCTGCGGTTCGAGGGCTACACGGTCGCCACCGCGGGCGACGGCGCCGCCGGGCTCACCATGATCCGCGACGAGAACCCCGACGGCGTGCTGCTCGACGTCACGATGCCGGTGCTCGGCGGCCTCGAGGTGTGCCGGGTGCTGCGCGCGGAAGGCAACACCGTGCCGGTCCTCATGCTGACCGCGCGGACCGCCGTCACCGACCGGGTCGCCGGCCTCGACGCGGGCGCCGACGACTACCTCGTCAAGCCGTTCGCCCTGCAGGAACTGCTGGCCCGGGTCCGCGCGCTGCTGCGCCGCACCGAGTACCACGTCCCGCCCGCGCCGGCCGCGCCCGCGGTGCTGCGGTTCGCCGACGTCACCCTCGACCCGGCCACCCGCGAGGTCTTCCGCGGCGACCGCGCGCTGCACCTGACCCGCACCGAGTTCGCGATGCTCGAAACGTTCCTCCGCCACCCCCGGATCGTGCTCACCCGCTCGGTGATGTTCGAGAACGTCTGGGGCTACGACTTCGGGGCCGCGTCCAACGGGCTCGACGTCTACGTCAGCTACCTGCGCCGCAAGCTGGAGGCCGACGGCCGGTCCCGCCTGCTGCACACGGTGCGCGGCGTCGGCTACGTGCTGCGCGAGGAGCCGCTGTGAGGCGGCCCCGCTGGAAGACGCTGTCCCTGCGCGCCCGGCTCGGCGTCCTGGTGGCCGCCGCGGTCGCGCTCACCGTGGTGACGGTCTCGGCGATCTCCTGGGGCATCACCCGGGCCGACCTCTACGACCAGTTCGACGCCCGGCTGCAGTCCTACACCCAGCTCGCCGCGAAAGCCGCCACGCCGGAGGAAGCCCTCTCGACCCTGATCGCCACCACCGCCAAGCCCGGGCCCGACCGGCACAACGGCCTGACCGTCCAGTTCGACTCGGCCGCCGGCACGGTCATCGGAACCGCGGGCGCGATCCCGCGGCTCCCGCTCCCGCCGCCGGAAGCGCCGTACTCCGCCAGCCGGGCGGTCGACGTCCACCGCGACGAGGGCGACCGGTTCCGCATCTGGTCGGGTCCGCGGGCCGACGGGGGCACGGTCCAGGTCGCCCAGGACTCCGAAGACGTCGAGGACGCGCTGGGCCGGCTGGGTTTCTGGCTGCTCGTGGTGTCCGCCGCCGGGGTGCTCGGCGCCACGGTGGTCGGCCGGGCGGTCGCCCGCTCGGCACTCCAGCCTGTCGACGACCTCTCCTCCGCCGCCGAGAACGTGGCTCGCACGCAGGAGCTGTCGGCGGCGATCGACGTCACCGCGTCCGGCGAGATCGGGCGGCTGGCGACGTCGTTCAACGCGATGCTCTCCGCGCTGAGCCGCTCCCGCGACGAGCAGCGGCGGCTGGTCGAGGACGCCGGGCACGAGCTGCGGACGCCGTTGACGAGCCTGCGCAACAACATCGAGCTGCTGATCCACGCGGACGCGAACCCTCAGCGGCAGCTTTCGGCCGACGACCGCTCCCGGCTGCTGACCGACCTCGACACCCAGGCCGTCGAGCTGACGGCGTTGATCGGCGAGCTGGTCGAGCTGTCCACCGGGGAACGGCCGAGCGAAGCCGAGGAGCGCCTGGCCCTGGCCGACGTCGTCACCGCGGCCGTCGAACGCACCCGGTCGCGGTGGCCGAACGTCGTGTTCGAGGCCGAGCTGGCCGAGGCCGACGTGCTCGCCCGGCCGGCCGCGCTCGAGCGGGCGGTGCTGAACGTGCTCGACAACGCCGCCAAGTGGTCGCCGGCCGGGGGCAAGGTGCGGGTGACCATGTCGGTCGAGGGCGAGGCGGTGCGCGTCCGGGTCGACGACGAAGGTCCGGGCATCCCCGAGGCTGATCTGCCGCACGTGTTCGAGCGGTTCTACCGGGCCGACGCCGCCCGGGCGCTCCCGGGTTCGGGGCTGGGGCTGGCCATCGTCGAGCAGGTCGTCACCCAGCACGGCGGGCGGGCCACGGCCTCCCGGTCCGACGGCGGGGGCGCCCGGTTCGACCTCGTCTTCCCGCCGGCCGCTTCTTAAGGAAACCCCGCGCGATCTTCATCGAACTCTCATGGACGGTCAGCACTGTCTGAAGGGTGACGACACGGATCGCGCTCGCGCCGACGCTGACACTGGTCATGGCCGCGGTCGCGCAGGCGATCATCGCGGGGTTGACGTTCGGGTTCGCGGGCGACGTCAGCCCGTGGCGCGACCCGGTGAGCGACTACGCCTGGCACCGCGGCGGCCGGCCCCTGTTCACGGCGGCCATCCTGCTGCTGCTCGCCGCCGCGGCCGCGCTGGCGATCGCCGCGCGGCGGGCAGCTCTGCCGGTTAGCCCGCTGGTGAGCACGCTGTTCCTGCTGTGGGCGGCCGGGATGGCGGTGGTGCTGGTCTTCCGGAGCAACGTCAGCGCGGCGGAACCGACGGTGTCCGGCGAGATCCACCGCGCGGGCGGGGCGATGTTGTTCGCCAGCTTGCCGCTCGCGGCGTGGACGTTGAGCACACGGTTGCGCGCCGAGCCTCGCTGGTCAGGCGCGGCCCCGACCCTCCGGCGCGGCGCGCTGGCCGGAGTCGTGACGGCGGCCGCGTTCGGGACGGCGCAGGTGGTGGAGTGGCTTCCGGCCGGATTGCTCGAACGGGCGGCGCTGCTGGCGGAGTTCTTGATCGTGGCCACGATGGCGATCGCCTTGCGCCGCGCGGCGGGGGCGGTTGGTCCGGTCGAGGCGCCGATCGAAGCCGCGGTGGCCGAGTCTGGGCGGGCCGTCCGATGACCGCCATCGCCGCGCTGCTCGGCACGCCAAACGCAGCCGCAGTGGCCAAGCCCCGGCGGGGCCGCGCAATGACCGCCATCGCCGCGCTGTTCTGCACGCCGATCGAAACCCCAGTCGCCGAACCTCGGCGGGCCGTCCGATGACCGCCCTCGCCATCGCTTGCGCCCTCGTCGCTGCCGTGCTTTTCGCCGTCGCCGCTATCCGGCAGCATGCCGAAGTCACCGAGCTCGCCGTCGACGGCGCTCCCGGCCTGCGTGCCCTCGCCCGGCTGCTGCGCTCCCCCGGCTGGTGGGCCGGTACCGGCCTCGCGGTCGGCGGCAGTCTTCTCCACGTCGTCGCTCTCTCGCTGGCCCCGCTCCCGGTCGTCCAGCCGCTCGGGGTGTTCAGCCTGGTCCTGACCGTCCTTTTCGGACGGCGGGCCCGCGACCGCCGGGTCGTCACCGCGGTCGTGCTCGTCGTGGCGGGCATTGCCGGGTTCGTGGTCCTCTCGGCCTCGGCCACCCCCGCCACGACCATCAGCGCGGGGACGGCCGAAGTCGTTGCGGTGACCGGGTTCGCCGTCGCGGGGCTCGCCTGGTTCGCCCGGGCCGGGTGCGCCGCGCTCGCCGCCGCCGCGGCCGTCCTCTTCGGACTCGGCTCCTCGGTCGTGCACGCCGCCGCGTCGCAACCGCTCGTGACCGCGGTCCTCCTCGGTGGCCAGGCCCTGCTGCTGCTCGGCGCCGGTGGCGTGCTCCTGCACCGCGCCTACGCCGCCGGGTCCACCGCCGTCGTCGTCGGCACGACGACCGTGCTCGATCCGCTCACCGCCGTCGCCGTGGCCGCGCTGGCCTACGGCGAGGTTCCCCAGCCCGCGGCCGCGCTCGCCGCGGTCGTCGCTCTCGCCGGTGTGCGCGTGCTCGCCGGCGCCGTTCGGCACGTCCCACCGAAATCCGAGGAGAATCCCGTGCACCCGACCGGCCTTCGCGTTCTGATCGGCGCCGACACGTTCCCGCCCGACATCAACGGCGCCGCGTTCTTCGCCGAGCGCCTCGCCCGCGGCCTCGCCGGCCGCGGCCACGACGTCCACGTCGTCTGCCCCTCCGACGACGGCCCGGCCCGCACCGAGCCGCGCGACGGCTACACGATCCACCGGCTCCGCTCGCGCGCCATCCCCTTCCACGGCAACTACCGGTTCTGCACGCCCGGCGGCGCCCGGCCGGCGGTCGGCGAGATCCTGGACCGCGTCCGCCCGGACGTCGTCCACGTCCAAGCCCACTTCGGCGTCGGCCGCACCCTGCTCGAAGCCGCCGCCGAACGCGCTGTCCCCGGCATGGCCACCAACCACTTCATGCCGGACAACCTCCTCGGCTACACGCCGTTCCCCCGGCGCGTCAAGGACGCGCTCGCCCGCTGGGCCTGGAAGGACCTCGTGCGCGTCTACCGCGACGCCCGCATCATCACCACGCCGACCCCGCGCGCGGCCGAAGTCCTCGCGGGGATCGGCCTCGACCGGCCGGCCCAGGTCGTGTCGTGCGGCATCGACCTCGCCCACTACGCCGCACCGGCCCGCCCGGCCGACCGGCCGATGTCGGTCCTGTTCGTCGGCCGGCTCGACGCGGAGAAGAACATCGACCAGCTGCTGCGCGCCCTCGCGCCGCTGCCGCACGTCCGCGCCGACCTCGTCGGGGACGGCACCCGCCGCCGCGAGCTCGAAGACCTCGCCGCCGAGCTGGGCGTCGCCGGCCGCGTGACGTTCCACGGGTTCGTCCCCGACGCCGAGCTCGTGCACCGCTACGCCGCGGCCGACGTCTTCTGCATGCCGGGGACCGCCGAGCTGCAGAGCCTCGCCACGATGGAGGCCATGGCCGCGGGCCTCCCGGTCGTCGCCGCCGACGCGCTCGCCCTGCCCCACCTGGTCCACCACGGCGAAAACGGCTACCTGTTCACCCCGGGCGCGATCACGACGATCTCCCGGTGGCTCGCCGACCTGGCCGCCGACCCGGCCGCGCGCGCCCGCATGGGCGAGGCGTCCCGCACGATCATCGCCGGGCACGACATCGCCGGCGCGCTCGCGACTTTCGAGGCGCAATACCGGATCCTGGTCGGGCTCCCCGCGACGGCCACCGCCGACCAGGCGGCGTAACCGATCCGGGGCCGGCGTTCATACGTGGCGAGGCGCCAGCGCCGGGGTGAGGTCCAGGTGGACGCGGTAGTCGACGACTTGCTCGCCCGACAGCCAAATCACCGTCACACACGGCAGGGCCAGCGGCTTGCCCACCGGGGACTCCGTTTCGATCGTGAAGCGGCAGAACAGCTGGTCCTCCCCCACGAGCGCCACCTGGTCGACGACGTGCCGCACCCACGGCAGGGCCCCTGCCGCACCGGCCGTCGCCGCGGTGATCGCGGCGCGGCCGGTCAGCGGCTCGTCGTTGGCGAACACGTACGTCGCCTCCTCGGCGAACCACGACGCGAAGGCCGGCGCGTCCCCCGCGTCGACCGCCGCGCACATCTCGCGGACCATGCGTTCGTGGTTCACTTCTGCAGCGCCAAGCCGTAGCGGGTCATCACTTCCGCCACCAGCTCCATGTCGCGGCCCGGCGGCAGCTCGGACAGCTCGCGGTAGTAGTTCTCCAGCCCCGGCGGGGAAACCACCGCGATGACGCGCGTCTCCTCGTCGAACGGGTTGCGGAACACGTGCGGCACGCCGCGCGGCATCAGCAGCGAATCGCCCGGGCCGAGGACGTGCCGGACGCCGTCGAGCTCGACCTCGACGCGGCCCCGCACGCACGTGAACAGCTCGTCTTCGCGGCTGTGGATGTGGGTCGGCGGGCCGCCGAGGCCCGGCGGCACCACGTATTCGAACAGGGAGTACGCGCCTTTCGTGTCGGCGCCGGTGAGCCGGGCGTGGATGCCCAGCCCGATCGCGCCGAGGTTCGTTCCGTCGCCGGGGTGGATGACGCCGGTCGTGGTGTCCATTCGGGACTCCTTCCTACAGCGGGGCCGTGGCGGATTCGGGGGTCTTTTCCAGGCGCGCCAATACTTTCGGCGTCAGCGACCGGTACGCCGCCGGCGCGACCGGGTTCAGCCAGTGCGTGAAGCGGGTGAACCGGCCGAGCTGGACGCCGAGGTCGCCGAGCACCTCGTCGACGTTGTGGATGGAGAACGGGATGATCTTCGTGCCGCGGCAGTGGTGCGCGCCGGTCGCGACGTCCAGGAACGCCAGCTGCGCGACGACGTCTTCGCGCCGCGCGGCCTCGTCCGGCAGGGTCAGCGCCCCGTCGAGGTCGGCCGCGATCCACAGCGCCGCCATTTCGGCGTTGAGCGGGCTGAAGAACGACGAGTTGTAGCCGTTGAAGTACAGCCCCGGCACGCCGATCGGCTGGATCTGCCGGTACAGGAGGAAGTTCCGGCGCTCGTCGAACAGCCGCTCCTGCACGGCCGCCGGCAGGAACGGCACGCCCTGGGTGAACCCGGTCGCGCAGACGACCAGGTCGGCGGGCAGCGCGGTCCCGTCGGCCAGGTGCGCCACCGGGTGGCCGCCGTCGGCGGCGAGCCGGTCGATCACCTGGTCGCGGTGGACGCGGATCGAGCCGCCGGCCACGCCTTCGAAGAACCCCTCGGTGGCCAGGCCGATCGCGTTCTTGACGATGTCCTCCATCCGCCCGCGCGGCACCAGATCGTGCCGGGCGAGGCCGAACTGCCGCACCGACACCGACCCGATCGAGTTCAGCATCGCCCGCCGCAGCCGGTTTCCCGGGCCGTGCAAGAACTTCTCGAAGCCGCGCAGCCACCGGTAGCGGAACAGCGCCTCGCCCAGCCGCGTCAGCAGCAGCATCTTGAAGTTGAGGAACCCGGCGATCTTGCGCGGCACCTTCCACAGCAGCTGCCGGGCGACGACGTCGGTGCTCGCGGCGACACCGCTGATCGCGACCGTCACGTCGCAGGCGGACTTGCCGTAGCCGACGACGAGCACGTGCTTGCCCCGCGCGTCCTCGACGTCGTGGAAGTCCGAGCCGGCCAGCAGCCGCCCGCCGGCCGCCTCGAACTCCGCGCGGCCGGGGTAGTCCGGGAGCGCCGGCTCGCAGAACACGCCGTTCGCGACCACCACCCGGTCGAACCCCGCGGCCCCCTGCGCCGCGGTGGTCACCACCCACCGGCCGCCGTCGGGCACCACCGACGTCACCTCGGTGCCGAGCCGCAGGTGCGGCGTGACGCCGTACTCGTCGGCGTAGGCGGCGAGGTACTCCTGGATCTGCGCGCCCGTCGGCCATTCCGGGAACTCCCGCGGCATCGGGAAGTCCGAAAAGGAGTACTGCGCCTTCGGGCTCTGCGTGGTCAGCCCCGGGTAGCGGCGGGTCCGGCTCCACACCCCGCCGACGTCCGGGGCCTTGTCGAACACCTCGACGTCGTGGCCGGCCCGCAGCAGCACCTTGGCCGTCGTCAGCCCGGCGAGCCCGGCCCCGATGATCGCGACGCGCATGCTGCTCCTCCTCGTCGAGGCCTCCGGGCGGCGTGCCCGGCTCGGTGTGCGCCACAGCGTTCATCAGCGGACCGCCCCGGGCCAATCCGGAGTCCTAGTCACTGGGACCGCGGTACCGCCCACCGCCGCGCGGAGTAGGCGCGGCTGGCCGCGGCGGCCGCCATCCGCACCGCCGGCGCGATCCGGTCCGGCTGCACGGCGGCGCTCGGCCCGGTGACCGACAGGGCGGCCGTGACGTTGCCGGTGAAGTCGAAGATCGGCGCCGCAACGCAGCTGATGCCGGGGTTGCCCTCTTCGCGGTCGTAGGCCCAGCCACGCTCCTGGACGACGGCGAGCTCGCGGGCCAGCGCGTCCGCGGTGGTGATCGTGCGCGGGGTCCGCCGGGCCAGGCCGGCCGCGACGACGGCGTCGACCGTCTCCGCGTCCGCCCACGCGAGGATCGCCCGGCCGAGGCCCGAGCAGTGCGCCGGGATGAAGCCGCCGACCTGGTCGAGCATCGGCAGCGCGCGGTGCCCGCTGATCTTCTCGACGACCAGGATCCGCGTGCCCTCGAGCACGCCGAGCTGCACGGTCGTCTTGGCCGCCGCGTAGAGGTCCTGCAGGTAGGGCAGCACGGCTTCGCGCAGCTCGTGGCGCACCGGCACCAGGCCGGACAGCTCGAACAGGCGGGTGCCGATCCGGTACTTCTCCCCCGGCTTGTCCAGCCAGCCGAGCTCGATCATCCGGGCCGCGGTGCGGTGCACGGTCGAGCGCGGCAGACCGGAGCGTTCGACGAGCCGGGCGAGGGTGAGCTCGCGGTGGGTCGCGTCGAACGCGTCCAGCAGCGCGGCGGCCCGTTCGAGCGCGCCTGCTTTGTCGTTCCAGTCCCGGGCAGTGGGACTCATCCTTGGTCGCCGGGGGTCATGCGCCGAATGTAGGACACATCATGGAGACCAACCAGTCCTTCGCGAAGCGGCGCCGCGTCGCGCTCGTCGGCGGTGGCGCCGGCGGCATCGGCTCGGCGTGCGCGGCCGCGCTGCACGCGAGTGGCCACCGCGTGGTCCTCGCCGGGCGCACGGAGTCCACGCTCGCCGAGACCGCGCTCGAGCTCGGCCCCGGCGTCGGCTACGTCGTGTGCGACCTCGCGGACCCGGCCGCGGCGGCGGCCGCCGTGGAGCGCGTGCGCGAGCGGCACGGCACGCTCGACGTCCTGGTCGCCAACGCGGGCGGTCCCGCGCCGGGCCCGGTGTTCGACGTCCCCGCCGAGCAATGGCACCACGACCTCGACCTGCTGGTCCTCGGCCCCCTGGCGCTGCTGCGGGCCGCGCTGCCCGCCATGGCCGAGCGCGGGTTCGGCCGCGTCGTCGTGCTGACCTCGACGGCGGTGCGCCAGCCGCAGCCCGGGCTCGCCGCGTCGACCGTGCTGCGCTCGGCGACGACGTCGGCGGCGAAGCTGGCCGCGCTCGAGTACGCCGACCGGGGTGTCACCGTCAACTGCGTCGCTGTCGGTGCCACGCTCACCGAGCGGCGCCTCGAAGTGGTGCGCAGCCGGGCCGGCGCGGCCGGGATCGACGTCGCGAAGGCGATGGCCGAAGACCTCGCCGCCATCCCCGCCGGGCGAGCGGCGGCACCCCGCGAGGTCGCGGCCGCGGTGGCGTTCCTCGCGTCCCCCGAAGCGGGGTACGTCAACGGGACGGTGCTGACGGTCGACGGCGGCCGCACGGAATGCCCAGCCTGAAAGGTGCGCCCATGACCACGTCCGGACCCGGCTTCGCGATGCCCGACTTCCTCGCGAGCATCGGCCACGCCGTCCGCCCCGGCGGGCAGCGGCCGCTCGTCGTGCACGACGGCGAGCTCGAGGAGATCCCGCCCGGCGCCGTCCCGAACCCGACGTCGCTGCGGATCGCCGGGAAGCTGCCGACCACGACGTTCGAGCTCTTCCGGCAGGTCATCCCGGCCGGCGAAAGCTCGGACATGCAGCGCCACCACCACGAGACCGTCCACTTCGTCCTGTCGGGCGACGGGCACAGCGAGATCGAGGACGAGACCGTGTCGTGGACGACCGGCTCGTTCGTCTACACCCCGCCGTGGACGTGGCACCGGCACTACAACGACTCGGCGTCCCGGCCGGTCGAGTTCCTGACCATCGAAAACTCGCGGCTGCTGGGCCTGTTCGGGCTCGGCCGCCGCCAGAGCGCGGGCCTGGCGAGCATGGCCGAAGCCCGCGCCGGGCACCGGGAGGACCAGTGACGACCACCGGACGCGCCGCGCCGCCGATCCCCGACCACGTCGGGATCTGGGGCGAGCTGGGCGAGCTCGAACACACCCTGCGCTACGTCGACGTGCCGCTGGACGGGCAGCCGGTGCGGACGCGGGTGCTGCGGGCGGGGACCGGACCGGACCTGGTCCTGCTGCACGGCACCGGCGGGCACCTCGAGGCCTACGCCCGCGACCTGGCCGGCCTGGCGCGCGACTTCCGCGTCACGGCCTACGACATGGTCGGCCACGGCTGGTCGGACCTGCCGGACCGGCCGTACACGATCGACGTCCTCTCGGCCCACCTGGTGTCCCTTTTGGACGTTCTCGGCATCGAACGGACGCACCTGTCCGGGGAATCGCTCGGCGGCTGGGTGGTCGCCTGGACCGCCGCCCACCACCCGGACCGCGTCGAACGGCTCGTGCTGAACACCCCCGGGAACATCGCGAACAAGCCCGAGGTGATGGCGCGGATGCGGGACAGCACGATGGCGGCGGTGCTCGACCCCAGCGACGAGACGGTCCGCCGCCGCGTCGAATTCCTGTTCCACCACAAGGAGATGGTCACCGACGAGCTGGTGAACCTGCGCCGCCGGGTGTACTCCCGGCCCGGCTTCGTCCAGGCGATCACGAACACGCTGGTCCTGCAGGATCCCGCGGTGCGCAAGGACTTTGCCTGGGACCCGGCGTGGGTGTCGCGCGTGACGGCGCCGACGTTGCTGCTGTGGACCAGCCACGACCCGACCGGCGGGCTCGACGAGGCCGAGCTGCTGCTGGGCTGGCTGCCGGACGCGCGTCTGCACGTCATCGACGACGCCGGCCACTGGCCGCAGTGGGAGAAGGCCGGCGAGTTCCTCGACGTCCACCGCACGTGGCTGCTGACCGGGAAGGACCCGTCCTGATGGCCGAGATCGCGGGGTTCGCCGGGATGTCTCACAGTCCTTTCGCGACACTGCTGCCGCCGCCGGCCGCGGGTGGGCCGGGTGCGAAGTTCCTCGCGGACGCGTCGGTGGTGCGCCGCGCGGTGGAGGAGCTGGCCCCGGACGCGATCGTCGTGCTCGGCCCCGACCACTTCCACGGCAACTTCTACGACGTGATGCCGCCGTTCGTCCTCGGCGTCGAGCACGCGGCGGGCTTCGGGGACTTCGGCAGCACGGAAGGTCCGCTGCCGGTGGCGGGTCCGCTGGCGTGGTCTGTCCACAACGGACTGACCGAGTCGGGCTTCGACGTGTCGCTGTCGTATTCGCTGACGGTCGACCACGGGATCGTGCAGACGTACGAGATGCTGACCGGCGGCACGACGCTGCCGATGGTGCCCTTGGTCGTCAACACCGCGGCTCCGCCCTTGCCGTCGCTGCGGCGGTGCGTCGCGCTGGGCCGCGCGCTGGGCACGGCGCTGCGTTCGGCCGCGTTCCCCGGCCGGGTCCTGGTGGCGGCGAGCGGCGGGCTGTCGCATTGGCTGCCGTCCAACGACCCGCGCGAGGTGGCGGGCGAGCGCCGCGAGTCGTTGATCCACGGGAGAGCGGACGTCCGCGCGTTCGCGGCGGCGCGCGAACCACGGGTCCGGGCCATGGGCGGCGACCCGGCCGCCCGGGTGAACACGGAGTGGGACCGCTGGTTCTTGGACCGGCTGTCCGCTGACGACGCCGAGTCGGTGGCAAAGCTGGGCCACGAGGCGCTGGAGGAGGCGGCGGGCAGCGGGGGCCACGAGGTGCGTTGCTGGCTGATCGGCCAGGTGGCGGCGGGGAAGCCGTTGGTGTGGACGAGCTACGAGCCGGTGCCGGAGTGGATCACGGGCATGGGCATCGGGACGACCTTCCCGGTTGGCTGAGCAGGCCGAACAGCTCCACTCGCCCCCGACGGATCGACATCCGGCTGAACAGCCATCTCGCTGAGGTGGAACGCCGGCCACCGCGGGATTCCAGGCCGACCCGGGTTGACGGGCGTGGCCACGAAACTCGGCGCGACATCGTTTCGGTTGCCGACCCCAGCCACCCACGATTCGGTGATCCGCCGGAAAACGCGGCGAACAACTGAGCGAAACCCGGGTCCACCGTTTGCGGACTGTGCTCACGCCACACCCGGTAATAGCGTGGGCGTGGAGCGTGATGACTGTGGATCAATTCCCCCGGCGGGAACGGCTCGAAGTGGCACGCACCCGGGTGTCGCCCGGCGTCGTCGTTCTCGCCCTGGCCGGTGAACTCGACACGGCGACGGCCGCGCGGGTCACCCGCGCCACGGACGAAGTACTGGCCACCGGTGACCGGCCACCGGTCCTGATCGTCGACCTCTCCGCCGTCTCGTTCCTCTCCGTCGCCGGGGTCCGGGCGATCCATTCCGCGCACGACGCCGCCGGGCACCAGCGGTTCCGGGTGGTGACCGGTGAAAATCCGGGCGTGCGCGAATTCCTGCACGCCACCGGCTTCGACGCGGTGCTGAATTGCTACCGCTCCCGGAAAGCCGCACTCACCGCGGGCAGTCTCGCCGAGTTCGTCAACCGGGCGAAAGCCGTCCGGAACGCGGGCTGAGCGTTCCGGACGGACGCACACGCAACGGACGCACCCGTACCGGTCACGCCGGGATCGCGGGCCGCCGGTCCTGCTCGGCCGCCGGTTCGGCGTCGAGCTTCGCGGGCGGGGCGCCGCGGTGGAGGTCCGCTTCGGTCCGCACCTGGGTGCGGTTCGGGTTGGCGACGAGGCGCGGGGTGGAGTTCTCGTTCACGGCGGTCCTTTCGACTGCTTCCAGCCTGGTGACTACCCCGGCACCACCGCCTTGAACAGTGGTCAAGAGCACCTGTGGCGCGCGCCTCATCCTGCGAGTTGAGTGCACGCCTGTACACTCAATGGGCATGTCCACTATCCAAGCCGGCCGCGCCCCGGGTGGTGCGTGATGGCCGAAGTCGGGATGCGTCCCCCGGCGTCGCCGCTGCGGCGCCGGGCCCTGCGCGCGGTGCGCTGGCTCTTCACCCCGCTGCGGGCGGATGACTACCTCGAACTGATCAACCCCCTGTGGTCGACCCGTGAGCTGCGCGGACGCGTCGAACGGGTCGAGCCCGAACGCGGCGGGGCGGCCACCGTGCTGATCCGGCCGGGCTACGACTGGGTCGGGCACCGGCCGGGCCAGTACGTGCGCCTCGGCGTGGTCATCGACGGCGTCCACCACTGGCGGGCGTACTCGCTGACGTCCAGCCCGGACCGCGCCGACGGGCTGATCTCGATCACGCCGAAGAAGGTCGACGGCGGGGTCGTCTCGCCCTACCTCGTCAACCGGGCCCGGCCCGGCGAGCTCGTCCGGCTCGGCGAGGTCGAAGGGTCGTTCACCCTGCCGGAGCGGCTCGACCGCGGCCTGCTGTTCGTCACGGCCGGCAGCGGCATCACGCCGGTCATGAGCATGCTGCGGCACCTGGCGCCGGGTCCGGGACTGCGCGACGTCGTGCACGTCCACTCGGCGCGGGAGGCGGACGGCGTCATCTTCGGCGAAGAGCTGGCCGCGCTCGAAAAGCAGCACGAAGGCTTCCGGCTCGAGCTGCGCATCACCGGCCGGGACGGCCGGTTCACCCCCGCCGACCTGGCCACCCTGTGCCCGGACTGGCCGGAGCGGGACACCTACGCCTGCGGCCCCGGCGAGCTCCTCGACGCCCTGCGGGCGCACTGGAAGCAACACGGCGACGTCGACCGGCTCCACCACGAACGGTTCCAGCCGATCGTCGGCGGCGAAGGCGCCGAAGGAGCCGGCGGGACGGTGCACTTCGCCCACCGCAACGTCGACGCGGACTGCCCGCCCGGCACCCCCATCCTCGTCGCCGGCGAGGAAGCGGGCGTCGACATGCCGTTCGGCTGCCGGGTGGGGGTCTGCCACACGTGCGTGCTGCCGATCCGGGAGGGCCGGATCCGCGACCTGCGCACGAACGTCGTCAGCCGGAAGCAGAACGAGATCGTGCGCACCTGCGTGCACGGCGCCGAAGGCCGGGTCACGGTCGACCTCTGAACGGAGAAAGGAACCCATGTCCCCCACAACGCACCCGTTCGCCCACCTGAGCGCGGACCAGCTCGACGAGCTCGCCCGCGAGTTCGACGCCATCCACGACGAGGTGCGCGCCGACCTGGGCGAGCGCGATCGCCGGTACATCAAGGGCGTCATCCGGCTGCACCGCCAGATCGCGGTGGCCGGCCGGGCCCTGCTGCTCGGCTCCCGGTCCAAAGCGGCCTGGACGGCGGGCACCGGCTGCCTGGCGCTCGCCAAAATCCTGGAAAACATGGAGATCGGGCACAACGTCCTGCACGGCCAGTGGGACTGGATGAACGACCCCGCCATCCATTCGTCCACTTGGGACTGGGACACCGCCTCGACGGCCGCGGCGTGGAAGCACTCGCACAACTACATCCACCACACCTACACCAACATCCGCGGCAAGGACAAAGATCTCGGCTACGAGATCATGCGCATCGACCCGCACCAGAAGTGGCACCCCGCGTACCTGGCGCAGCCGCTGTACAACCTGCTCCTGATGGCCTTCTTCGAGTGGGGCGTCGCGGTGCACGACCTGGACGTCGAAGCCATCCGCGCCGGCGAGAAGCCGATGAAGGACGTGTGGCACGACCTCAAGGGCATCTCCGGCAAGGCCCGCGACCAGATCCTCAAGGACTACGTCGGCTGGCCGCTGGTGAGCGCGCTCGCCGCGACCGCCGTGGGCCGGCTCGTCAAACCCGAACCCCGCTCGCGGCGCCGGGTCCTGGCCGACCGCGCCCGCGGCCGCGGGTTCAAGGGCGCGGTGCGGGCCCAGCTCGCGGCCGTCCGGAAGGAGGGCGGCGGCACGTTCGCGGCGACGTTCTGGGCGGACTTCACCGCGAACATCATCCGCAACCTGTGGGCGCACTCGATCATCTTCTGCGGCCACTTCCCCGACCAGACCTACACGTTCAGCCAGGAGGAGGTCCGCGACGAAACCCGCGGCGGCTGGTACGTCCGGCAGCTCGTCGGCGCCGCGAACATCACCGGCTCCCCGCTGTTCCACCTGCTCAGCGGCAACCTCGGCTACCAGGTCGAGCACCACCTGTTCCCGGACATGCCCAGCAGCCGCTACGCCGAGATCGCGCCGCGGGTCCGGGACATCTGCCGGCGCTACGGCTTGCCGTACAACACCGGCCCGCTGTCCCGCCAGCTCGGCACGGTGCACCGCACGATCCTGCGGCTGGCGTTCCCGGGCGGGAAGCCGCGCCCGAAGCCCGGCCCCTACCAGGGCGACGAGGAGCTGGGACGCGCCGCCTGAGCGCCGGCCGGTTTCTCATGCGGGTGGGAACGCGTGTTTGGCCGGAGGTCGTCGTGGGCATCCCGGGGCCGAGTCGAGCCGGCACCGACCCCGGGTGCCGGCCTCTCGGAAAAGGAGCAACCCCACCGTGATCATCCTCGGCGTCATCCTGATCATCCTCGGTTTCGTGATCGGCATCCCCGTGCTGTACACGATCGGCATCGTGCTCGCGATCGCGGGCGTCGTGCTGGCCATCCTGGGCGGAACCGGGCGCAAGATCGGCGGTCGCGCGCACTGGTTCTGAGCCACCGCGGCAACAACAGCGGCCGGCCCGTCACCCGACGGGCCGGCCGCTGTGCGCGGTGGTCAATGACCGGCGCCGAGGACGATTTCCGCCCAGACGGTCTTCCCGGTGCTGCGCTGCCACTGCCCCCAGGACAAGCTAACGCCGGCGACCGCGCGCAATCCCCCGCCGCCACCGGCCCGGCGCACGCACGCGGTGTCCAGGCAGCCGTCGTCGACTTCGACGCACAGCCACCCGGGCCGGCGCAGTAACCGGACCTGCCGCGGGGGTTCGCCGTGGCGCAAGGCGTTGGTGACCAGCTCTTCGACGACCCACACGACGACGCGCCGCCGTTCGTCCGGCAGGTCCGCGAGGAGGCGGTCGGCCCAGGCGCGCACGGCGGCCACCTCCCCGAGATCGTCGGCCACCTCCAGCGCGACGACCCGGAGCTGCTCATCCGGAGGGGTGAGTTGGTGCGTCGTCATCGGCGGTCGCCTTTCGTCGTGGTCCACGGCGGGCGGTTCCGCCCGAGGGGGTATTACCCCGCGGACCCGTCGCGAACACGCGGCGTCAAGACGCGGCGATACCGCTCACCGGCGGTGCGGCGGGTTTCGTGGCGTCCCAGCCGTCCCAGTGGATGACCTGCTCCGCCTCCGGGCGCCGGGCGGGGCCGAACTTCTCCCCGCGCGTGAACGCCAGCGGCGTCAGGCACACCTGCTGCACGCTCTCGTAGGGAATGCCCAGCACCTCGGCGACGTCCTTCTCCCGCGCCAGGTGCATCGTCGTCCAGCAGGTGCCGAGGCCGCGCGCCCGCGCCGCGAGCATGAAGCTCCACGTCGCCGGGAGCACGCCGCCGAGCATCGACGCGCTCGTGAACGCCGGGCTGCCGTCCAGGCGGACGCCGTCGAGGCAGGCGATCACGATCGTGCCGACCTCGTGCAGGGCTCGTTCCAGGGCGTCGGCCGATCCCGCCGTGCGACGCTGGACTTCGGCGGCTTCCTCGCCCGCGACCTCGACCCGGCCGATGTAGCCGGCCGAAGCGCGGTAGGAGCTGAGGTAGATGTCGGAGTAGATGTCCGCGACCGCCGCCCGCCGGGCCGGGTCCCGCACCACCACGAACCTCGTGCGCGGCAGGTTGGACCCGGCCGGCGCCTGCAGGGCGAGGGTGACGCACTCGCGGATGAGGCTTTCGGGCACCTCGCGATCGGGGTCGAGCCGCTTGCGCACGGCACGGGTCGTGGACAGCACTTCGTCGGCGTCCATGGGGTGACCACTCTCCTGTCAACGGACGGGGGTGAGCACGGCGCGGCCGACGATCTCGCCGGCCCGCAGCCGGTCGAACACCTCGGGCGCGGCCGCCAGGCCGAACTCTTCGGTACGCACCGGCAGCAGCCCCTCGCGAGCGAGCGCGACCACCTCGGCCAGCTCGTCGCGCGATCCCCAGAACGGCAGCCGCACCCGGCTGCCGGCCGGCAGCGAACCGGGCTTCGTCACGGGCACGACTCCGCCGCCGCTGCCGACGATCACCAGGTCCCCGCCCTTGCGCAGCAAGGACGGCGCGAGGTCCGCGGTGCTCTGCGCGGCGGCGAAGTCGAACACGACGTCCGCGCCGCGGCCGCCGGTCGCGGCGCGGACCTCCCCGGCGCCGGAGCCGAGGGTCGCGGTGCGGTCGGCGCCCAGCGTCCGGGCCAGTTCGAGGGCCGGCTCCCGGATGTCGACGGCCACCACGGTCGCCCGCGTCCGGGCCCGCAGGATGCTCACGGCGACGTGGCCGAGGCCGCCGACGCCGATCACGACGGCCACCGCGTCCTCGCCGGCCAAGCGCGACAGCGACCCGGCGACGGCGTGGTACGACGTCAACCCCGCGTCCGCCAGGACGGCGGCGTGCGCGGGCTCCAGGCCCGCGCTCGGCACCAGCCGGGCGGCGTCGACGACGACGGCGTCCGCCATGCCGCCGTCCAAGCCCAGCCCGAAGCCCGTGGCCCCGCTCTCGTGGCCGTCGTCGCAGTAGTTCGTTTCCCCGCGGGCGCACCGGTCGCACCGCCCGCAGCCGACCGGCGCGTGCACCACGACCTCGTCCCCGGGCGCGAACTCGGGCACGCCGGGGCCGACCGCGGCCACGCGTCCGCAGATCTCGTGGCCGAAGGTGAACGGGAGGGGGTAGCCGAGTGCCTCCACGCGCTCGAGGACCGCCAGATCGGACCGGCACACGCCGGCCGCGAGCACGTCGAGCCGCACCTGCCCGGGGCCCGGCACGGGGGTGGCGACCTCGTCGAGCCGCGCGGTTCCCGGGCCGGTCAGCCGGAACGCCCGCATACCCGGTCCTCCTCACCGCGCAGGCGATCCGCGATCGCCGCCGCTTCGCGCCGCGCGAGCTTGCCGACGCGGTTCTGCGGTAGCGCGTCGACGCGGAAGACGTACTCCGGCCACTTGCCCTTCGTCAGGCCCTCGCGGTGGAGGTGGTCCTGCAGCGCGGGAACGTCCAGGTCTTCGCGCGCGGTCACCAGGAGCGCCGCGACGCGCTCGCCCAGCACCTCGTCGGCGACCGGCACCACGCACACCTGGTCGACCTCCGGGTGCCGCGCGATCGCGCTTTCGACCTCGGTGATGTCGATGTTGCGCCCGCCGCGGATGATGATGTCCTTCTCGCGGCCCTTCACGATCACCGAGCCGTCGGGCCGCAGCTCCATCAGGTCGCCGGTGGCCAGGAACCCGTCGTCGGTCAGCCGCGGACGCTCGACCGTCCCCTGGCGCGCGTACCCCAGGAACAGCGAGGGACCGCGGACCTGGGCGTGCCCCGCGACTCCCGCGGCCAGCGGGGCGCCGGTCTCGTCGACGACGCGGAGATCCGTGCCGGGGAACGGCTTTCCGTCGGTTCCGAGCCGCTGCTCCGCCGGGTCCGAAGGCGCCGGTGTGGTGTGCCCCAGGCACTCGGACATGCCGAACACCCGCAGGAACCGCGTGCCCAGCCGGCGTTCGGCCCGGCCGAGCGCGCCGGCGTCCATCGGGCCGCCGCCGACCGTCATCGCGGTCATCGCCGCGAGCGCGCCGTCGACGCCGTCCGCCGCGCCCATCTGCAGCGCCATGGTGGGGACGCACATGGTCCACCGGGCGTCGTGCCCGGCCATCAGCCGGACCGCGGCGCCCGGTTCCCACTTCTCCAGCAGGAGCATCGGGCCGCCGAGCAGGAGCGGCAGGTACAGGCCGAAGCAGACCGCCGCGGCCGACGACAGCGGCACCAGCGCGCCGACCGCGTCACCGGGCCGGAGCCCCACCGCGTCGATCGTGCAGCGGCTCGCGTAGCGGAGCGCGGCCTCGCTCTGCACCACGCCCTTGGCGCGGCCGGTCGAGCCGGACGTCAACCCGATGACCACGCCGCCCGCCCACCGGTCCGGCGCGCCCCGCTCGCCGACGGCGAGGCGCCAGCCGTCGAGGACCGGGCCGCCGGCCGGTTCGGTGTCCCAAGTGGACAGTGCCGCGGCGGACGCGACGACGACGTCCGGGGCGATGTCCTCACGCGCGGCGGCGAACTCTTCGCGCGTGCTGTGCCGGTTGATCAGCGCGAGCGTGCCGCCGAGCCGGCCGGCCGCCAGCGCGCCGACGACCGTGCGCCAGGTGTTGTCGGCCTGGATGAGCAGCGTGACGCCGGGTCCGGCCACTTCGGCCAGTACCTTCGCGAAGTCGTCCGCCGCCCCCAGGAGGGTGGCGAGCGTGTGCGGCCCGTCGGCGTCGATCGCCACCACCGCGTCGGGTGCGGTGCGCGCCCGCGCGTCGAGTTCCGCGACCAGTTCCCTCATCGCGGGAACATCTCGCGCTCGTCGCCGAGCAAGGCGATGCGCTTGCCCCGCATGGCGCCGACGTGGCGCACCGCGGCGTCCCACTCGGGGCTGGCGAGCGCGGCCCGGGCCGCGGCTTCGTCGTCGAAGGTGAGCACGGACAGGCCGTCCCAGCCTTCCGAGCGGGGCTCGAGCGCGCTCGACACGGCGGTGTGCCGCCAGGCGCGCAGGCCGGGCAGCGGGTAGGTCATTTCGGCGTGCTCGCCGCGCCACCACTCGATGAACCGCTCGTGGGTCCACTCGGGTGGGCGAGCGGCGAGCAGGACAAGGTTGAACATCGCAGCCTCCGTCGGGTGCGCCTGCCTCAGGCCGCGCCGATCTCCAGTTCCGGGGACCGGCCGATCATCAGCGAGACGACGTTGCCGTCTTCGTCGAGCCTCGCGGCCGCGACGAAGGTGGATTCGAACTCTTCGCCGCGGCGGGTCTGGCCCAGGACCAGCTCGTCCCGGCCGCGCGCCGAGCCGGTCAGGACGTGGTGGGTGAGCACGCCCTTCTCCCGCTGGGCCAGGTATCCCTCCATGGCCGCGCGGCCGCCCGCGAAGTCGGTCGCCGCGCCGCCCCCGGTGCCGAAGACGATCGAAAACCGGAAGTCCGGGGCGATCATGTCGAGGATGCCTTCGGGCCGGGCCGAGTCGATCGCGGCGAACCAGCGCTCCAGCGTCGGGGCGTCACTCATGCGGGACCACCTTCCGGCAGGGGGAAAATGCTGAACTCCGGGTGGAAGAAGACCTGGTAGCGCGCCACGCGCCCGGCCGGCGAGATCTCGGCGGCCGCGGAGAACGAGCCGGTCCCCCGGCCGTCGCCTTCGGTGATGAGGCCGTAGACCATCTCCAGCTCGCCGTCGACCCCGCGCCGGCGGACGTTGTGCCGGCGTCCCACGTCGGGCCGGGCGGTGATGTAGGCCGTCAGGTCGGCCAGGCCGGTCCCGCGGACCTCGTTGCCCGGCAACGCGATCAGGAACTCGACCCGCGGTTCCACCAGCTCGAGCGCGCTCAGCGGCTCAGGACCGTCCAGCCGCGCGTAATAGTCCTCGATGATCACTGCACCGGCCTCCTTGGCGGGGCATCGAACTGACCTGAAGTCAGTTCTGTTATTCCGACTCTAAACAGCCTTGAACTGGAGAGCAAGGACTTCCGGCCGCGCTCAGGCGGCCGGATCGGCCTCGGCGACCATCCGCACGCAGCACCCTTCGATGAACCCGGCGATGGCGTCGAGCTCGAGGGTCCCGCCCGGCCGGTACCAGCGCCACACCCCGACGATCATCCCCAGGATGCTGCGCGCCATGAGCAGCGGATCGCGGTCCGGGAACTCGCCGGTGGCGATGCCGCGCTCGAGCAGCTCCGCCCAGTTGTGTTCGATCTTCACGACGAGGGCGCGGCACGCCAGCCGTTCGTCTTCTTCGCGCTTCGACGCCCGTTCGTTGGCCAGCAAAGCGATGTTGGCCTGCAGGATCCGGTTCTGCTGCACCTCCGACGGCGGGATCGCGCAGGCGGCGGCCACCGCCGCGCGCAGCGCCGCCAACGCGGTGGGCGTGCCCTCGGTCGCTTCGCGGAACGCCCGGTCGGAGTTGCGCAGCCCGAGCCGCATGATCGTGAGCAGGCAGTGCGCCTTGGACTCGAAGTAGTGGTAGAGCGCCGTGTGCCCGATCCCGACCCGGTCGGCGATCTCGGCCCACTTGGTGGCCTCGTAGCCCACCTCGCCGAAGCACTCGACGGCGACCGCCAGGATGGCCGGCCGCTTGGAGCGCGGACCGTCCTCGGCTTCGGTCAAGGACTCAATGCTCACGATGGCTCTCCCTGGTGCGGCGACCGACCCCACTTTAGCCCGACCTCCTGAACCGGATTCAGGTCATTCGCCGGGCGGTGTGTTCCGCCGCCGCGATCCCGAAGACGACCGCGGGCGCGAGACCACCGGCGTAGGCGCGCACGTAGAGGCCGCCGATGTCGGAGCCCGCCGCGTACAAACCGGCCACCGGGGCCCCGCCGGCGCCCAGCACCCGGCCGGACGCGTCCACCTCGATCCCGGCGAAGGGGAACGTGATGGCGGGGGTGACCTCGATGACGTAGTACGGCGGCTCGTCGAGCGGCCGCGGGTCGAACCGCCGGCCGGGACCCTCGGGGACGTCACCGGCGGCGATCCGCGTCAGCTCTCCGGCAACGACGTCCCCCGCGTAGCCCCACTCGGGTGGCATCTCCGCGAAGTCGCCGGCGGACTCGGCGACGACGCACCGCCCGCCGCGCCGGCGGGCCAGCGCGAACTTGTCCGTGGCCGGGCCGCCCTCGACGTAGGCGCCGACGCCCCATTCGCGGTACCCGCGGGCGTCGGTGACCAGCAGGCCCCGGGCTTCCGGCTGGTCGAGCAGGGCCATCGTGGTCAGGTGGTCCCCCACGGTCTCGTCGACGAAGCGCTCGCCCTTCAGGTTGAAGAGCACGGCGTGTTCGCTGTAGTAGAGGGCCAGTTCCACGAAGAGGTCCGGGTCGAGCCGGACGCCGGCCGGGACCAGGTGCCCGTAGAAGCCCCCGCCGCGGTTGACGACCCGCCCGCCGGCTTCCCGGGCGAGCCGGAGCCCGTCGCCCCGGCTCGACGGGTTGGACCTCAGCTCGATCCGCTCGGCCTCGGGGTGGACCAGCTCCGCGCGCAGCCCGGGATCGGCCTGGAACCCGCCGGTGGCCAGCACGGTCGCGGCCGCGCGCACCTCCCGGTGCGTGCCGTCGGCGAGCGTCACGTCCGCGCCGGTGACCTCGCCGTCCGGCCCGGTCAGCAGCCGGTCGGTCCGCGCGCCGGTCACGATCTCGCCGGCGGCCGCGACCCGGCGGCGGCCGGCGTCGACGAACGACGCCGTGTCGAACTGGTGCCCAGTGCCGTGGCGCAGCACGGTGACGGGTGGTCCGTAGGGCACCCCGAGGTCGTCGAGCAGGGCCAGCGCGGCCGGGAAGCCGTCGACGACCGCGGCGGTCAGCGCCGGGTCGCCGTCCGGGTTCAGCGCGTGCATCGCCTCGGCCGTCACCCCCGTCCACAGGTAACCCGCGTGCAGCGCCGACCCGCCGAGCTGGGGCGCGCGCTCGACCAGCAGCACCCGCGACCCGAGCGCGACCGCCCGCGCGGCCGCGCTGAGACCGGCCATGCCGCCGCCGAGCACGAGCAGGTCGACGACGTCCGCGTCAGACCCCGATGGCGTCGAGGAGGGCATCTCCGTGACTCCCTTCGAAGAGGACCGCGCTGCTCAGCGCGCGCCGGACGTGCAGGTGGGCCGAATGCTCCCAGGTGAAGCCGATCCCGCCGTGCACCTGGACGTTCTCGTCGGCGACCCAGCGGTACGCCTGCCCGCACACGAGCGCCGCCGTCGCGGCCGCCCGGGCCGCCTCCGGCGTTCCTTCGGCGAGCTCGGCGGCCGCCCACAGGGACGCCGAGCGAGCCGCTTCGACCTGGACGGCCATGTCGGCGCACCGGTGCTTGACCGCCTGGAACGTGGCGATGGGCCGGCCGAACTGCAGCCGGGTGGCCGCGTAGCCCACCGCGGCCTCCATCGCCGCGGCGGCCCCGCCGGTCTGTTCACAAGCCAAGGCGGCCGACGCCCGGAGCAACACCCGTTCGAGGATTGGCGCGGCCGGGCCCAGCAGGACCGCCGGCGCGCTGTCGAAGGCCAGGGTCGCCAGCTGCCGGTTCGGATCGATGGCCCGCGACGGACGACGGCTGACTTCCGGGAGCGCGGCCTCGACCGCGAACATCGAGGGGCCATCGGCGGTTTCCGCCGTGACGAACACCAGGTCCGCCGTCGCGCCCTCCAGCACGAGGATCTTCTCCCCCGAGACGAACCAGTCCCCGCGCGCGTCCGCGACCGCGCGGGTCTGGCTGTGCTCGCGGTAGGCGAGGGTGGCGGTCGTCGTGCCGTCGAGCAAGGACGGGAGCAGATCCGTGCCCGGGGCGTGCAACAGGACGCCGACGCCGAGCACCGCCGTGGTGAACCACGGCAGCCGGGCCAGGGACCGGCCCAGCTCCTCCGCGACCACCGCGACCTCGCGGAACCCCGCGCCCGCCCCGCCGTGCTCCTCCGGGACGTCCAGCCCCACCAGGCCGAGCTCGCCGGCCAGCCGCCGCCAGGTCGCGGGGTCCCAGCCGTGCTCGGGGTCGCGCGTGGGTTCGACGTGCTTCAGCAGGAACTCCCGCACGACCGTCCGCAGTTCTTCGGCGTCGGCGTCCGGGGTGAGGCGCGGGCTCATGCGTGCTCCTCGAGAACGTCGGCGAAGCGGCGACGGGCTTCGGCCTGCCGGTTCGGCAGCGTGTACGGCGGGAACAAGCCGTCGTCGGGCTCCGTGCCGCGCAACAGCGCCTGGGCGAGGTTGACCTTGTGCACCTCGGTGGCGCCGTCGGCCAGTCCCATGTGGAAGGACTCCATGACCCACTTGCCGAACGGCAGCTCCTTCGAGATCCCGAGCGACCCGTGGATCTGGATCGCCCGCCCGGCGATGTCCGCCAGCACCTTCGGCATCGCGGCCTTCACCGCGGAGATGTCGGCGCGCACCTTCTTGTAGTCGTCGAACCGGTCGATCCGCCACGCGGTGCGCAGCACCAGCAGCCGGAACTGCTCCAGCTGGATCCACGAGTCGGCGATCATCTCCTGGACCAGCTGCTTGTCGGCGAGCCGGCCACCCCTCGAGGTCCGGGAGACCGCCCGGCGCTTCATCATGTCGAAGGCGGCCTGCACGAGCCCGACGGTGCGCATGGCGTGGTGGATCCGGCCACCGCCCAGCCGGGTCTGGGCGACCGCGAACGCCTCGCCCCGGCCGCCGAGCAGGTTCTCGGCGGGGATCCGCACGTCGGTGTAGCGCAGGTACTGGTGGGTGCCGACCGGCTCCTCGTGGCCCCACACGGAGACGTCGCGGACGCGCTCGATCCCCGGCGCGCCGGCCGGGACGACGAACATCGACATCGACTTGTGCGGCGGCGCCTCGGGTTCGGTCACCGCCATGACGATGAGGAACTCGGCGAACAAGGCGTGGCTGGAGAACCACTTCTCGCCGTTGATCACCCAGCTGTCGCCGTCGAGGCGCGCGGTCGTGCGGAAACCGGTCGGGTCGGAGCCACCGTGCGGCTCGGTCATGGAGAAGCACGACACGATCTCGCCGTCGACGAGCGGTTTCAGGTACGTCGCCTTCAGGTGCTCGCTGCCGTAGTGCGCCAGGATCTCGGCGTTGCCCGAATCGGGGGCCTGACAGCCGAACACCACCGGGCCGGAGTGGGTCCGGCCGAGCTTTTCGTTCAGCAGGGCCAGCCGCAGCTGCCCGAACCCCTTGCCGCCGAGCTCCGGGCCGAGGTGCGCCGCCCACAGGTTCCGATCGCGCACGCGCTGCTGCAACGGCTTGATGAGCGCGTTGCGCACCGGGTCGCGCGGGTTCCAGGCGTGCTCGACGACCTGGTCGACCGGTTCGACCTCCGTCCGGACGAAGTCCTCGACCCAGTCCAGTTCCGCCTGGACCTCGGGATCGGTTTCGAATCCCCAGCTCATGGGCCGCTCCTAACGCTTCAGCACCGTGCAGGCGGAGATGCCCGGTGCGCCGTAGACGTGGGTGAACCCGACCCGCGGGTCACCCGGGACCTGGTGCCCGCCCGCGTCGCCGCGCAGCTGGAGCACGTTCTCGAAGACCTGCCGCAGCCCGGACGCCCCGATGGGCTCGCCGTTGGCGATGCAGCCGCCGTCGGTGTTGACCGGCAGCGCGCCGCCGATCCCGGTGGCCCCGGCCCGGACCAGGCTCTCCTGTTCGCCGTCTTCGCAGAGCCCGGTTTCCGCGAGGTGCATCAGTTCGGCCCCCGCCTCGGTGTCCTGGATCTGCGCGATGTCCACTTCGGACGGTCCGATGCCCGCCCGCTCGAAGACCGCCGCCGAGGCTTCGACGGTGGGCGACTGAGCGCGCTCGGAGGCGATCCAGGGGGCGAAGACTTCGAACGAGCCGTAGCGCCGGCTGCGGAACTCGGCTGCGGCCAGGAACACCGGGCGGTCGGTGAAGGTGCGGGCTTTCTCCGCCCGGCACAGCACCAGCGCCACCGCGCCTTCCCCGGGTGAGCAGTACATGTACTGCGTCAGCGGGTGCGAGATCATCGGCGCGGCGGCGATCTCGGCCGCGCTCAGCTCCTTGCGCCGCCACGCCATCGGGTTGCGGGCGCCGTTGCGAAAGGACTTCTCGGCGATCAGCGCCAGCACGGCCGGGTCGATGCCGTGGTCGTGCAGGTAGCGCCGGATCTTCATGCCGAAGAACTGGGTCGTCACCATCAGGCCGGTTTCGCCGTACCAGGACCCGATCCCGTGTTCGGCCGGGTCGGTGTCGAACGCGCCCCGCGGGTGCTTGTCGAACCCGATCACGATGCCGACGTCGTGCTGCCCGGACCGGATGGCGGCCTCGGCGGCGATCAGCGCGCTGCCGCCGGTCGCGCACCCGTTGGCGACGTTGATGAACGGCAGCCCCGTCAGACCCAGCTCGGACACCAGGGTGTCCGCGTCCCCCGCGGAGTGGGAACCGCCGAAGCCGAACTGCATGTCGGAGAACTTCAGGCCCGCGTCACGCAGGGCCTCGCGCGCGGCGTGCACGGCCTGGGCCCGGCCGGACACGCCGTCCGTGCGGCCGAAGCGGTGCATGCCGATCCCGACGACGGCGACCTCAGACATGGTCGGCCGCCACGAAACCGAAGGTGTAGACGGGACGCCCGTCGGCGTCGTCGCGGAAGGGCACGAACATCAGCTCCATCTCCGTTCCGATCGTGAGCTCGGCGGGGTCGGCCGCGGCCAGCCGGGCCTCGACGATCAGCTGGCCGGGCAGGGCGACGTAACCGACGCCGTAGGGCTCGTACGCCTCGGATCCCGTGTACGGCGGTTTCGGGCGGAACCCCTGGACGGTCCACGACCAGAGCGTCCCGCGCCGCGCGAGGGCGACGTCGGCCATTTCCGAACCGGTGCACCGGGGACAGCCGTCCTGCCGGGGAAAGGTGTGGGCTCCGCAGTCCCGGCACCGGCTCCCCCGCAGCGCGGGGCCCTCGGGGGTCTCGATCAGGAGCGTGTCGTCGACGAAGTTCACGGCGCCGCCAGCCTTCCGCCGTCGACCGCGAGCAATGCGCCGGTGGTGTAGCTCGCGTGGGGCCCGCACAGGTACAGGGCCGCGCCGACGATCTCTTCGGGCCGCCCGACCCGGCCGGACGGCCAGGCCTTGGCCAGCTCGTCGACGGCGGCCATGTCCCAGGCCTTGCTGATGTCGGTGAGGAAGGGACCGGCGACGATGGTGTTGACCCGGACGGACGGGCCGTATTCCTGGGCGAACCCGGCCGTCAGCGTGTTGAGCGCGGACTTCGCGGCGGCGTAGACGAGGTCGTGGGCCGTCGGGCGGCCGGTGGCCATCGAGGAGATGTTCAGCATCACCCCGCCGCCGCGTCCGGCCATGCGGGCGCCGGCGAGGGCCAGCAAGCGGAACGGCCCCTTGAAGTTGACCGCGACGACCTTGTCGAACAGGGTTTCGCGGACTTCGGCCAGGCTCGGGTAGAGCGGCGCCATCCCGGCGTTGTTGACCAGGACGTCGACCGGGCCGAGCGCCTCCTCGACCTCGTCCAGCAGCCCCTCGAGCCGGTTCCAGTCGCCGACGTGCGCGGCGTGCGCGGTGATCTTCCGCCCGGTCGCCTCGGTGAGTTCTTCGGCGAGCGCGACGCAGTTGTCCCGTTTGCGGGACACCACGGCGACATCGGCGCCGGCCGCTGCGAAGGCGATGGCGATTTCCCGGCCGAGGCCGCGTGATCCGCCGGTGACCAGGGCGGTGCGGCCTTCGAGCGGCTGACCGCCCGTCCGCACCCTGGCGACGGCTTCCGTCGTGTTCACTTCGGGATGTCCTTCCAGGCGACGCCGCGATCGGCGCGCGGTTCCGGGGGGAGGCCGAGCAGGCGCTCGGCGATGATCGTGCGCTGCACTTCGTCCGAGCCGCCGGCGATGCGGTAGCCGGGTGCGCCGAGCACGTGCTCGGTCCAGCGGTAGCTGCCGTCGCCGAAGTCGGCGACGAGCCGCGGCCCCAGGACCGCCGCGGCGGCTTCGGAGACCAGCTTGAGCCGCTGCGCCCACGCCAGTTTGCGCAGGGAGCCGAGGGGCCCGGGTTCCCGGCCGGCCAGCCGCGACTCGCGGTCGCGCTGGGCGGACACGACGGCCACCTTTTCCGCCGCCCACACCTCGGCCAGCAGCCGGCGGACCTCCGGGTTGTTGACCCGGCCGAGCCGGCGGGCGTCGTCCAGCAGTTCGGCGAACCCGCCGCCGAGGTCCGCGTTGGCCCCGGAGTGGCCGCGCTCGAACCCCAGGGTCGCGAGCGTCACGGCCCAGCCGCCGCCGACGTCGCCGAGGCGCAGGGTGTCGGGGATCCGCACCTCGTCGAGGAAGACTTCGCAGAACGACGAACCACCCGACATCTGCCGCAACGGCCGCACGTCGACGCCCGGTGAGTCCATCGGCAGCAGGAAAGCCGTGAGCCCGCGGTGTTTCGGCACCTCGGGGTCGGTCCGGGTGATCAGCTCGCCCCACCCGGCGAACTGGGCGCCCGAGCTCCAGACCTTCTGCCCGGTCACGACCCACTCGTCGCCGTCGCGCACCGCGCGCGTGCCCAGGCCGGCGAGGTCGGACCCGGCGGACGGCTCGGAGAACAGCTGACAGGCCAAGGCATCGCCGCGCAACAGCGGCCGGACCAGAAGCTCTTTCTGTTCCGCGGTACCGAACATCTGCACGGTGGGGGCGATCAGCGCCGTGCTCACCGAGGTCAGCTCGTGCTGCCCCGGCGTCTCGAACTCCCGTTCCACTTCGGCGAACGCTTCTTCGTACAGCGGGGGGAGCCCGGCTCCCCCGTAGCCGGCGTCGAACTTCGTGCGCTGCCAGGCTTGGATGCGCTCGATGAGAGCGCGTTCCTCGTCGTGGGGAAGGTCGTGGAACACCGCCACCGAGCGTCGAGGCGCACCGTCGCGCCGGGGCAGCCGTTCGGCCAGCCAGGCGCGGGCGTCCTCGGTGAACTCGTCCAGCTCTTCGGTCATCGCGCGGTCCACCCTCCGTCGACGGCCAGCACTTGGCCGGTGCAGTACGTCGAGGCCGCCGAAGCCAGGAACAGCAAGGCGCCGTCGAGTTCGGCCGGCTCGCCCGGGCGGCGCACCATGGTGTTCCGCTCGATCCAGCGCAGGGACGCCTCGTCGTCGAACATCGCGTCGTTCATCTCCGTGCGGAACCACCCGGGTGCCAGGGCGTTGGCCCGGACTCCGTCGCGGCCCCAGTGCCCGGCGAGCTGCCTGGTCAAGCCGATGAGCCCGGCTTTCCCGGCCGCGTAGCTCGCTCCGCCGCGCGGTGCCGTCGAGACGACGCCGACGATCGAGCTCACGTTGACGATCGAGACCGGCTGCCCGGCCGCGGCCGCGGCGACGAGCTGGGCGAGGTGGAACGGGCCGACCAGGTTCGTGCCGAGCACGTCGGCGAACGCCTCGGGAGTTTCTTCGTGCGGGCGCGCTTTGCTGCCGGTGCCCGCGTTGTTGACCAGGATGTCGACGCGGCCGTCCCGCGCCACGACCCGCTCGACCATCGCCGCGCGGTCCGTGGCCAGCGAGACGTCGCACGGAACCGGTTGCACGCCGGGCACTTCGGCGGCGAGCCGGTCGAGCCGCTCCTTGCGGCGCGCGGACGCCCACACCGTCGCCCCCGCCGCGGCGAGCACGCGGGCGAACCGTTCGCCCAGCCCGGAAGACGCGCCCGTCACGATCGCGACGCGGCCCGTCAGGTCGAAGAGCTCGCCCGGAGTCGGGACCTTCATCGCCGCTCCCCCGCCAGCAGCCCGCGGGCGTCCGAAATCATCTTGGCGATCGTCGGCGGCAGCTGTTCCTGCACCGGGTCGTGGTGCGCTCCGCTGCGGTGCCGCACGAGGTTGTGGCCCATGATCGCCGCCATCTTCATCCGGCTCAGGGCTGCGAACCACGCCGCGTCGCGATCGTCGCCCGCCTTCCCGTACGCCTGGAGCAGCAGTTCCTCGGCCGGGAGACCGTCGACCGCTTGCCCGGCGCCAGGGAACAGCGTCCCGTCGGTGAACACCCCGAACCAGCCGAGGTCGACCCGCGGGTCGCCGATGCTCCAGATCTCCCAGTCGATGAGCGCGGTGGGTTCGAGCCCGTCGAACAGCACGTTGCCGAGGCGGAAGTCCCCGTGCACGAGGACGGGCTCGACCGCGCCGGGGACGTCGGCGACGAGCTCGGTGATCAGCTCCGCGCCCTGCGGCCGGAGGTCCTCCGGCACGGCGTGCATGGTGCGTGCCCACTTCTCGATCTCCGCTTCGAGCGTGGTCGCCTCGGGGACCGGACGGCCGCCCGCGGCCGCCGAACGCTCGATCTTCTCGACCGGAATCGAGTGGAGTGCGCCCAGCACCTCGGCGGCCGTGAGCATCCGCGCGTGGGCCAGCTCCGGATCGAGCGCCCGGCCCGGCTCGAGCACCGGCTCGACGGCTTCCCCGGCGGCGAGGTCCATCGCGAACCACGCCGGTTCCTCCGCGTCCACGGCCCGCACGGCGGGGACGGGCACGCCCGTCCCCGCCACCGCGTCGAGGATCGCGGCCTGCCGCAGCACGTCGTCGCGCCCGGCGGCCTTCCGCCCCGGGGGCACCGCCTTGACGACGTACCCGGATTCCGGGCCCCGGATGGCGTAGGTCAGCCCCGAGCGGCCGCCTTCCAGCACCGTCAACGGCTCGGCGGACGCGAGGCCGAGCGCGGTGCGCACGCGGGCGCCGAGCTCCGGGTCGGCGTCCGTCTCCACGGTGGATGTCCTCATCTCGGCGTCAGCGACCGGTCCACTTGGGTTCGCGCTTCTCGAGGAAGGCGGCGACCCCCTCGGCGGCGTCGTCGGAGTTCAGCGTGACCCCGACCGCGAGGTGCTCGAGGACCATGAGGGACGCGATGTCGGCGTCCAGGCCGCGGTCGATCGCCATCTTGGTCAGCTTGAGCTGGAACGGGCTCTTGTCGGTGAGGTGGCTGATGAACTCGTCGACCGTCGCGTCCAGCTCCGCGGCCGGCGCGCTCGCGTTGACCAGGTCGAACTCGTCCGCTTCCTTGCCGGACAGGAGCTTCCCGGTGAGCATGAGCTCCTTCGTCTTCCGGATGCCGAGCATGCGCGGGAGCCGGTAGATCGGCCCGGCGCCGCCGAAGAGCGCGCGGCGGATGTGGAAGTCGCCGATCTTCGCGGCCTCGTCGGCGATCGCGAAGTCGCACGAGATCATGACTTCGAAACCGCCGGCGGTGACGTACCCCTCGAGCACCGCCACGGACGGCTTCGACATGTTGTAGAGCCGGTCGCAGACCTTCGCCGAGACGACCGCGACGTCCATCGCGGTGCTCGTGCCGATGAAGTCGGCCTGCAGGCTGTCGAGGTCGAACCCCGAGGAGAAGGTGTTTTCGCGCCCGCGCACGACCACGACGCGCAGCTCCGCGTCGGCTTCGATCTCGGTGATGATCTCGTCGAGCCGGTGCAGCATCGGCACCGTGATGCAGTTGCGCTTGTGCGGCCGGTTGAACCAGATCCGCGCGATGTGCCCGTCCCGCTCGAACTGGATGTCGTCCTCGACTGCCATGGATCCTCCCAAACTGAACTGACTTCAACTCAGCTTGCACGCCGTCCGCAGCGTCGTCAAGACCGTTCCTGCTGAAACCCGTAGCGATCAGTCCACGCAGAGTCGCGTACTTGAACTGACCTCAGTTCAGATCTAGGGTGAGCCCGTCGCGGCGGCTGACCCCCGCGGCAGCCGATCCGCGCAAGCGCAAAGGAGCGCAGATGCCGACACCGTCGCTTCCCGACCAGGATCGAGTCGCCCGCAGAGCGGGTATCGCCGCCGCGGTCGGAACCGCCATCGAGTACTACGACTTCGCGATCTACGGCTACCTGGCCGTCGTGCTGGCCCCGCTGTTCTTCCCCGGCCAGCACGGGCTGCTCGGCGTGCTCAGCACGCTCGGCGTCGTCTCCAGCGGCTTCCTCGCCCGGCCGATCGGCGGGCTGATCTTCGGGCGGCTCGGGGACCGCCGCGGGCGCAAGACCGTCCTCATGGCGACGGTGACCCTCATGGGCATCGCCACCACGCTCACCGGCCTGCTGCCGACCTACAGCACCGCCGGGATCGCCGCCCCGATCCTGCTGACCGCGCTCCGCATCCTGCAAGGACTTTCCGCCGGCGGCGAGATCGGCGGCGCCGCGTCACTGTCGACGGAGTCGGCGCCGACGCGCAGCCGGGGCCTGTTCGGCTCCGCGACCGCGATCGGCATCTCCCTCGGCCTCGCCGCGGCCGCCGCCTCGGTGGGCACGCTCAGCGCCGTGACCAGCACGCAGCAGCTGAGCAGCTGGGGCTGGCGCATCCCCTTCCTGGTCGCCGCGCCGCTGCTGGTCCTCGCCGTCCTCTACCGCATGCGCGTCGAGGACTCCCCGCTGTTCCTCCGCATGGTGCGGGAACAGGCCCCGCCGAAGGCGCCGGTCACCGAGGTGCTGCGCCGGCACAAGGCGGGCCTCCTGCGCGTGGTCGGCATCGCGTACTCGACGCAGACCACCGGCGGCATCGCCTCGGTCTACCTCCTCGTCCACCTCTCCGCGGTCCTGCACTACCCGCTGACCGGCGCGCTGTGGCTGATCGTCCTCATCGTCCTGATGCCGCTCGCGCTGATCCCGTGGTCGGGCTCGCTCAGCGACCGCTTCGGCCGGCGGCGCATCCTCGCCGGGGCCATGACGGGTTTCGTGGTGCTGGCCGTGCCGTGCTTCTGGCTCATGCAACAGGGTTCGCTCGCGCTGGCCATCGTCGCCGCGCTCGTGCTGAACGTGCCCTTCAGCGTCCAGCAAGGCGTCATCTACGCCCAGTACGCCGAGCTCTTCCCGACGCGGGTCCGCTACACGGGCGTGTCCCTCGGCTTCAACATCGGTGGCGTGGTGGGCACCGGGATCGTCTCGGTCGTGACGACCTGGCTCGTCTCCACGACCGGGATCACCCTCGCCCCGGCGTTCTACATCATCTTCGCCGCGGTCGTGGGCCTGATCGTGGTCGCGACCATGCGGGAGACGGCGTCCGCCAAGCTCTCGGGCCGTGAAGACGAAGACACCGTCACGGAAAGGTCGACGTCGCGATCATGACCCGCACCCCGAACGGCCGGCTCGCCGGTCGCCGCCTGGTGGTGACCGGCGGCGCCGGCGGGATCGGCCTGGCCACCGCGCGCCGGCTCCTCGCCGACGGCGCGACCGTCACCGTGCTCGACCGGACCACCCTCGACGCGGTTCCCGAGCCGTTCAGCGTGGCGTGTGACGTCGCCTCGCCGGAGTCGGTGGCCGCGGCCATCGAGGACGCCGGGTCGCGGATGGGCGGCATCGACGGGATCGTCACGTGCGCCGGCGTGACCCATGGGTCCTCAGTGGAGGAAACGCCGTTCTCCGCGTGGGAGCGCCTGGTCGGCGTGAACCTCACCGGCACCTTCCTCTGCCTCCGGCAGGCGATCCCCCGCTTGCTCGAGAACGCCGAAAGCGCGATCGTCACGATCGGCTCGGTGGGCGCGCTCGTGGCGGCCGGGAGGTCGGCGGCCTACGACGCGACCAAGGGCGGCGTCCTGGCGCTCACCCGCAGCATCGCGGTCGAGTACGCCGACCGCGGGCTGCGCGCGAACTGCGTCTGCCCCGGGCTCGTCGCGACGGGCCTGGCGGCGAACAGCGTCGCGGACGCCGCGGGCCTGCGGGCGGACGTCCGCCCGACCGTCGCGGGCCGGGTGCGGCCGCCGGCCGAGCGGGCGGCCGACCCGGCGGAGATCGCCGCCGTCATCGCGTTCGCGCTGTCGGCGGACGCTTCGTTCGTCAACGGCGCCTGCCTCGCCGCCGACGGCGGCTACACCGCCGTCTGACCGCACGACCAAGGAGACCGAGTGCACCGATTCGAGAACCGGCGCGTGCTGCTGACCGGCGCGACCGGCGGCCTGGGCACGGCCATCGCCACCCGGCTGGCCGCCGAAGGCGCGTCCCTCGCGCTCAGCGACGTCGACGAGGCCGCCTGCAAGGACTTGGCGGACCGCCTCGGCGGCGACGCGGTGCCGGTCAAGCTCGACGTCGCCGCCGAAGCCGACTGGCCGGCGGCCCTGGAGGTCGTGCGCGAACGGTGGGGCGCGCTCCACGTCCTCGTGAACAACGCCGGCATCGGCAGCACCGGCACCGTCGAGACCGAAGAGCGGCACCGGTGGGACCAGGTCGTCGCGGTCGACCAGCTCGGCACCTGGCTCGGCATGAAACACGCGGGGCCCGCCATCGAGCGGGCGGGCGGCGGCGCGATCGTGAACGTGGGCTCGATCCTCGGCCGGACGGGCGGCCTCGCGAACAGCTTCTCCTACGCGGCGGCCAAAGGCGCGGTGCGGTCGATGACCATGAACGCCGCCCTGCACTGGGCCACCTCCGGCGTCCGGGTCAATTCCGTGGTCCCCGGCTTCATCGGCACGCGGCAGCTGCTGGACCGCTTCGCGAACACCGAGCGCCACACCGCGATGCTGGCGAACACGCCGATGGGCCGGCTGGGCCGCCCGGAGGAGGTCGCCGCCGCGGTCGCTTACCTGGCCAGCGACGATTCCGGCTACACCACCGGGTCCGATCTGTACGTCGACGGCGGCTGGAGCGCCCGGTGACCGCCGCGAGTCCACAGTGGAGCGAGCCGGGCTGCCACGAAGTGGCCGAAGGGGTCTACCGGATCCCGCTCCCCCTGCCGAACGACGCCCTGCGCGCGATCAACGTGTACGCGCTGACCGACGGCACCGACCTGGTCCTCATCGACTCGGGCTGGGCCCTCGCCGAGTCGCGCAAGCTGCTCGCCGAGGCACTCGCGACCCTCGGCGCGGAACTCGGCGACGTCCGGGAGTTCCTGATCACCCACATCCACCGCGACCACTACACACAGGCGGTGGCGCTGAGGCGGGAGTTCGGCACCAAGGTCTCCTTGGGCGTCGGCGAACGCCCCAGTTTGCGCCTGGTCGCCGACCCCGGCCTCGACCCGCTCCAGGCCCAGCTCGACGGCGTCCGCCTCGGCGGAGGCGCGGAACTCCTCGCCGGGCTTTCCGAGGAGCTGTCGGACGAGGAACCGGAAATCTGGGAGCCACCCGACGAGTGGCTGACCCCCGGCCGGCGTTCGGTGCTTCCCGGCCGGGAGCTCGAGGTCGTCGCCACCCCGGGCCACACCGACGGGCACGTGGTTTTCGTGGACGGCAAGGCGAACCTGCTGTTCTCGGGCGACCACGTGCTCCCCCACATCACGCCGTCCATCGGGTTCCAGGCCGCGGCCACCGAACTGCCGCTGAAGGACTACCTCGGCTCCCTGCGCGTGGTGCGGGAGATGCCGGACCGCCGGCTGCTGCCGGCCCACGGACCGGTCACCGAAAGCGTCCACGCCCGCGTCGACGAACTCCTGACGCACCACCGGGAACGGCTGGACTCGATCCTCGCGCTCGTCGCCGCCGGAGCCACGACGGCGTTCGAGACCGCGCTGCGGATGGGCTGGACCCGCCGGGCGCGCAAGCTGCCGGACCTGGACCCGTTCAACCGGATGCTGGCGGTCTTGGAAACGGGAGCGCACCTGGACGTGCTGACCGCGCAGGGCAAGCTCACGGCCACCGAGATCGACGGCGTCCGCTACTACCGGTGCGCCTGATCGCCGCCGCGCTCATCGCCACCCAGCTGCCCGGCGGCCCGATCCACGTCGACAAAGCGGCTCACCGACCGCGAACCGGGCTCCGAACCCGGCCGACCTCGGCTGCGCGGCCGGCGTGGCCCGCTGGGCCGCGGGCCGACCGGAAGGACCGCGGTCCAAGTCGGCCCCTACGGGCATTTCGTGCTGCGGCAGACGAGGGGCGCTCCCCTGTCACGCGGAGACGTCCGGTAACTGCGTCGCCGTTCTCGCGAGGATGTCCGCGGCCACCCGGTCGGGGACTTCGAGGTGCGGGCAGTGGCCGACGTCGGGGTACTCGACCAGGTCGGCGTCCGGCCGGCGGCTCCGCAGCTCCCGCGCCACCCTCGGCCCGGACACCGGATCACGCATCCCCCACAGGAACGACAAGGGCACCGGTGATTCCGTGAAAACCGGCTCGAAGCGGTCGCGGTGGGCCGCGCGCTCGGGGATGTAGCGCAGCAGCCGCGCCGTCAGGTCGGGGTCGGGGTGGCCCGCGCGCAACGCGCGGTAGTGCAGGGCGGCCAGCTCGGGGTCCAACGGGTGCCCGGGAGAGAAGATCCGGGACCAGGACCGGGTGAACTGCCGCTCGGTCAGGGAGCGGGCGAGCAGGCTCCCGAGCACCGGCCACAGCGACGCCCGCTGGATCAGCCGGGGCCGGTACTGGTCGGCGTACAGCCCCGCGTTCAGGAACACGCACCGGCCGACCTCGAACGGCAGGTCGCGGGCGAGGAGCTCCGAAGCCACGATGGCGCCGTAGTCGTAGGCCACCAGGGCGACCTTCGCCAAGCCGAGCGACTCGATCAGTGCCTGGGCGAGGTCGGCTTGCTCGAAGACGCTGTAGCGGTGCTTGCGGGGCTTCTCGGACGCGCCGTAGCCGAGGAAGTCGAACGTCACGACGGTGTGCCGGCGTGCCGCGAGCGGCTCCACCCGGGCCCACTCGAACGACGACGCGGGGAAGCCGTGCAGGAAAACCACCGGGCTTCCGCTTCCCGACACCCGGTGGAACACCGCGCGGGGCACGCCCCGGACCGGCACCGTGGTCGTCACGCCCTGCCGGTGCCATTCCGTCAGCTGGTCGGTCACGGCTTCACCCACTAACCTAGCGATCGTTAGGTTAAGGATCGGACGGGAGCCGGGCGGATGTCAAGGGAACCGAAGCGGCGGATGTCCGCGGCGAAGCGGCGCGAGGTGATCGTCGAGAGCGCGACCGAGGTGTTCGCCGAACGCGGGTACGACGGTGCGCCGATCGACGAGATCGCCCGCCGTTCGGGGATCTCGGCACCGGTGCTGTACGACCACTTCCCGTCGAAGCTCGCCCTGTTCCAGGAAGTGCTCGCCGCCGAGTACGCGCGGCTGCGCGCCGCCTGGCAGGTCACCTTCGCCGCCCCGGAGCCGCTGCGGCAGCGGTTCGCCGCCGCGCTCGACGCCTGGTTCGCGCACGTCGAGCAGCGCCGGAAGTCGATCCCCGTGCTGTTCCAGGTCGCCACCGCCGACGAAGGCGCCCGTCAGGCGCAGGTCGACGCCACGCGCGCGAGCCGGGCGGCGCTGGCCCCCTTCGTCACCGACGTCCTGGCGTCCGCCGAGTCCGAAGTGGACGAACTCGACACGGAGATGCTGATCGAGATCATCGCCGCCTCCCTGCGCGCCCTCGCGCTCTGGTGGCACGACCACCCCGCGGTGCCGCGCGTCAGGCTGGTGGACGCGGCGCTCGACGCCCTGTGGCCGGCCGTCGAACGGCGCTTACCACCGTCGTCGTGAGGGTCACCACGGCGAAATCCCGGTGGCGTCGAGGAAACTCCCGGTCGGATCCGCCGCGGTGAACCGCGCGGCCCGCACGATCGGCGCCGCGCCGGCCTCGACGGGCTGCACCCCCGGGAGCGAGTTCATGCCGGTCGCCGTGGGTCCGGGGTCGACGACGTTGATCCGCAGGCCCGGGTACGCCTTGGCGTACTGCACCGTCAGCATCGAGAGAGCCGCTTTCGACGCCGTGTAAGGGATTTCGACGAGCCGGGACTCCAGCCGGTCCGGGTCGTGGACGCGGCCGAACGATCCGGTGCCGCTGCCGACGTTGACGACGACGCCGTGGGCCGCCTTCTCCAGCAGGGGCAGGAAGGCGTGCATGACCCGGATGACGCCGGTGGTGTTGGTGTCGAAGACCGTCCGCGCGTAGGCGGCGGTCACCTCCGCCACCGGCTTCAGCTCCGGCCGGATGGCGGCGTTGTTGACGAGCACGTCGAGGTGGCCCTGTTCGCGCTCGACGAGCGCGGCCGCCTCGGCGACGGAGTCGTCGTCGGTGACGTCGAGGACAAGCGCCCGCGCTCCCAGCTTCGCCGCCGCTTCGGTGGCTTTGCCTTCGTCACGGGCAGCGAGGTAGAGGTCGAACCCGGCGGCGGCGAGCTGCTTGGCGGTTTCGAAGCCGAGGCCGCGGTTGGCCCCGGTCACCAGCGCGATGGGCAAGGAATTCCCTTTCATGCAAAGAAATCCGGATCAGAACGCGTACGGCCCGAACCGGCCCCACGCCACCACCGCCGCCAGGACCAGCAGCACCCCGCTCGGCACCAGCGCCGGGAACTCACGCCGCCGCAGGTGCAGCACGACGGCGCCGGCCATCACCAGCGCCAGGCCGGTCGCGGCGAAGGGGACGAGGATCGGCGCGACGCCGAGCACGGCGGGCAGGACCACGCCGAGGGCGCCGAGCACCTCCAGCACGCCGATCGCGTGCGGAGCCCAGGGCGGCGCGTCCGCGGCCCAAGCCTGCGCCGCGACGTACTTCTCGTGCGGCAAGGCGAGCTTGTACGCGCCGGAAAACAGGAAACCGGCGGCGACCAGGCCGGCCAGGAACCACAGAACGATGTTCACGACAGATAGTCTACTGAGCAGACGATCTACTTGGCAACTCATCCGTCTTGCAAGTCATCTCGGCCGCCACCTACCATCACGGGGGTGACGCCCCGAGCCTCCGAGCGCAAGCCGCCGGCCGACGAACCCCTCGGCCTGGACAGCGACCTGGGGTGGGCGCTGCGGGTGGTGTCCGGCGCGTTCCGCCGGACCGCCACGAGCTCCGTCGCCGCCTTGCCTGGCGGTCCCCGGGGGTACCTGGTGCTGATGGCGGTCGTGTCCGGGCCACCCCGTTCGCAGCTCGCGCTCGCCCAGCAGCTGACGCTGAACAAGACGGTGATGACCTACCTGCTCGACGACCTGGAAGCCGAGGGGTTGCTCACGCGGCAGCAGGACCCCGTCGACCGCCGGGCGCGTCAGGTGCTCATCACGGAGAAGGGAACGCGGGCGCTGAAGGAGGCCCGGGAGCGCCTAAGCAAGGCGGAGGCGCAACTGCTGGCCGATCTGGACCCGGCCGAGCAACAGCAGCTGCGGACGTTGCTGGAGCGGGTCGCGCGGACCGCCCCCCAAGACGGGGAAGACCCCGAAGACTGCCGTCTCCGAGGCTGACCTTCCGGCGCGGGGCTTTCGCCCGCGGGCTCAGATCTTGTAGAAGTCCGTGTAGTGGTTCGGCGAGAACCAGACCACGCCGGTCGTCAGGTCGACGATGATCCGGTACGCGTCGCGGGCCGCCCCGCAGGTGCGCGGGTAGACGTCGAACTCGCGGAACGAGTGGCCGGCCGGGAGCTCGCCTTCGCGGTTCTGGTAGGTGCCGCCCGCGTAGCTGCACTTGCCGCCGGGCCAGTCGTACCAGCCGCGGGTACCCGGGTAGCCCTTGGCCTGCCAGGTCGAGTTGGCCGAGCGTGCGTCGGTGCACCGCGACTGCGTGCAGGAGCTGTACACGGTGGCGTCGGCGGCGGGGGCGGCGACGCCGAGCACGGCGGCCACCGCGGTGACGGTGACGGCGAGCCGTTTCACGGTCCGGGAAAGCGTCAAGGCGGGCACGGAACCTCCTCGTCTCGTACGGGCACGGGAATGCTGGCCGACGCGCATCGCCGGAAGGGAACCGGGAACGTGCCGAACCGGTGAACTTCCGGCGACGTCCCGTGTCCCGCGCTCAGCGCAGCACGGCCGCCAGCAGGTCGGACCCCAGCGCCGTCAAGTCGGGCACGTTGACGGTGTACCGGACGTACCGCCCCTGCCGCCGCGGCGTGACCAGGCCCGCGCGCCGCAGGACCGCCAGGTGGCGGGAAACCTCCGGCGCCGACAGGTCCCACGCGTGGGCCAGCTCGCCGGTCGTGTGCGGGCCGCGGGCCAAGGTGCGCAGCAGCCGCAGCCGGACCGGGTGCGCCAGCGCCTCCAGCCGCAGCGTGACCGTCTCCAGCGGGACCGGCTCCGGCGCCGCGACCGGGTACTGCACCACCGGCTGCCACCCGGGCGCGTGCACCGCCACCAGGTGCGGGTGGCCGAAGACGCTGGGGAGGAACGTGACGCCGGCGCCGTCGGCCGTGATCGCGTTGTCCTGCAGCTTGTCCACGAGGATGCCGGTGCCGTCCGGGGCCAGGGTGACCGCGCCGGAGACCGACGCGAGCGCCGCTCCGATGCCCTGGCGCCGCAGCAAGTCGGTCTTCCGGCGCACGTCGGCGGCGAGGTGCCCGGCGACGCCTTGCCAGGCCGCGTCGAAGAACGCTTCGGCGCACTGCTCGAGGGTGTCCCGCACCCGCGCCCGCACGGCGGCCGGGTCCGCGAGCAGCCGTTCCGCGAACGCCTCTTGCAGCGCACCGCGGGCCTGGGCCAGGTCCAGGGCCCGCTCGCGGGCCGCCGCGTCCGCGAGTGGCGACGGCGCTCCGAAGTGGACGCGGTTGCTGCCGCACGTCGTGGTGAGCGCGGCGGTCACGTAGGTTTCGTCGTCGATCCGGTCCACGTCGTCCAGTTCCTCGGCCAGCGTCGGCCGGGGCCGGGCGGGCACCAGGAAGTCGGCTCGCGACGAGCGCCAGAGGAACTCCGCCTCCCGCAGCCGCTCGGCCAGTTCCGGCCGCAGCCCCGCCCAGACGTCCGCGGCCCAGCCGGCGAGCTGCGGGTGGTGCCCGGGTTCGGCCAGGACGTGCAGCATCGCCGTCAGCTCGGCCAGCGGCGAGGCCGCGAACCGCAGCCGCCCGGCCGGCAGTCCGCTGATGTCGATCCGCACGGTCATGCCCGCATTCTCGCTGGCCGCGCGGCCGGCGACGGCGCCGGTTGACGGAGTTCGTCAACCGGCGTGGCGGAACCGGTGGCCGAACGCACGGTGGACGCCATGACGACCCAGATCCGGCCGCGCGCCCTCGTCCGGGCTTCCGGCGGCCCCCGCTACGCCGTCGCGCTGGCCGTGGACGCGCTCGGCACCGGCCTGCTGCGCCCTTTCCTGCTGCTCTACGGGGTGCTGGTGCTGGGGCTGTCCGCGACGGCCACCGGCATCGCCATGACGGCCGGGGTCGTCGTGGGCCTCGGGTGCATGCCCGCGGTCGGCCGCCTGCTGGACCGCGGCGTGCGCAGCACCGCCGTGGCCGCGTCGATGCTCGTGCGGGTGCTGGGGGTCGCGCTGCTGCTCGTCACCCCCGCGGGCGACGTGGGGCTGTTCGCGACGGCGGCGCTCTTCCTGGGCATCGGCAACCAGGCGTGGCCGGCCGCCCACGCGGCGCTCGTGGCCACGGTCGCGCACGGACGCGACCGCGACGCCGCGCTCGCGGGCGGCCGCGCGCTGCGCAACGCCGGGCTCGGGGTGGGCGGGCTGCTCGCGACGGCGTGCCTGGCGGGCGGCGCCCCCGCGTTGCACGCACTGGCCGTCGGCACCGGGCTTGCCTACCTCGTCGCGGCGGCCTTGGCGTGGTCGGTCCACGTCCGCGCCCGGCCGGCGGCCACCCCGGCCGCCACCGGCGGACCCGCACCGCGGCTGCGCGGGCTCTTGGCCGCCAACGTCGTCTACGTCTTCTGCCTCAACGTCCCCGAAGTCGCGCTCCCGCTGATCCTGGTGACGCAGCTGCACGCGTCCCCGGTGTGGCCGGCGGCCGTCTTCGTGGCGAACACGGTGCTGGTGGTCACCCTGCAGGTGCCGGTCACCGTCCTGATGGCCCGCTTCGCCCGGCGGACCGCGCTGGCTCTCGGCGGCGTGGTGATCGCGGTGTCCTACCTCGGTTTCCTCGCCGTGACGCCGTGGGGCGCCCCGGCTGTCGCCGTGGTGTCGGTGGTCTGCACGCTCGGCGAGATCGTCTACGCGGGCAGCGCCACGGCGCTCGTGACCGCCCTCGCGCCGGACCACGTCCTGGGGCGCGCTCTCGCCCGCTTCCAGCTCTCCACGGGGTTCGGGTTGGCGGTCTCCCCCGCGGTCATCACCGCGCTCGCCGCCCGCGGCTCGGCCGTCCTGTGGGGCAGTCTCGCGGCGGCGACGCTCGTCTCGGCTTCCGCTGTCGCGACCGGGAAGGAGCGTTAGTTCGGCGGCTGCTGGTAGTAGTTGACGGGCCCCGGGTAGGGCGCGAAGGCGGCTCGCGCACGGCCGCTCTTGACGACCCCGATCGCGACCAGCAGCCAGGAAAGCACCGCGGCGCCGTCGAGCGGGACGCCCACGGCCAGGAAGATCACGTTGATGTCCGACGCGCTCAGGTGGTTGGCCCGGATCCACGACGGCGCGTTCAGCGAAACGAACTGCCACGCGATGCCCGCGACCGTCGTGACGAGCACGACGGCGAAGGCGGCAACGAGCAGACCGGAGACACCCCGGGCCCGTCCCTTGATGGAAAAGATCAGGCCGAGCACGCCGACGACGAGCAGCAGCACGCGCGGGATGACCTCGATGGTCGTCAACACCAGGGGCGTCATGCGTGGATCGTAAGCGGTGACGCCGTCCCGCGTGGCGCTTTCGGCGAAGGCGGGGTCAGCCTCGCCGGGCTCCACGGCCGAGACGATCCCGCCGAGCCGCAGCCCCCAGGATTACCCGGGCGAGGACGAGCCGGTCGTCCGGCCCGTGCGGATCGGCCGCACGGATCGGAGCCGAACTTCGCGCCACGGGTGACACCGCCGGCTACCGCGCGATCAGCTCCGCGAAGCGCTCCGGGCTGATGTTCCCGCCGCTGATGATCACCCCGATCCGGCCGGACGCGGCCACCTGCCCGTCCATCAGCGCGGCCAACCCCGTCGCTCCGCTGGGTTCCAGCACCAGCTTCAAGCGCTCGAACGCGAACCTCATCGCCTCGCGCACGGCGTCGTCGGACACCAACGCTATGTCGTCGACCAGGTTGCGGTTGATCGAGAACGTCAGCTCGCCCGGGATCGAAGCGGCCTGGCCGTCGGCGATGGTGCGCGGGACCGGGATCGAAACGCGTTCGCCCGCCTCGAGCGAACGCTTGGTGTCGTCCCCCTCCGCCGGTTCGACGCCGACGACGCGGATGCCCGGCTGCAGGGCCTTCGCGGCGGTCGAACTGCCCGCGATGAGACCGCCGCCGCCGACCGGGACGACCAGGGTGCCGACCGGGCCCGCGTCTTCGAGCAGTTCCAGCGCCGCGGTGCCCTGGCCGGCGATGACGTGCGGGTGCTCGTACGGCGGGATCAGCGCCAGCCCCCGCTCGGCCGCCAGCGCCTCGCCGAGCGCGACGCGGTCGCCCGTGTACCGGTCGTACGTGACGATCTCGGCGCCGTAGCCGCGGGTTGCGTCCACTTTGGACTTCGGGGTGTCCTCGGGGACGAGGATGACCGCGCTGCTCCCGAGTTCCCGGGCGGCGAGCGCGACGGCCTGGGCGTGGTTGCCCGACGAGTACGCGGCGATCCCCTTGGCCAGCTGCTCCGGCGAGAGCCGCGAGGCGGCGTTGTACGCGCCGCGGAACTTGAACGCCCCGATGCGCTGGAGGTTTTCGCACTTCATCAGGACTTCGGCGCCGACGAGGTCGTCGAGGGTGCGCGAGCGCACGACCGGGGTGCGGTGGGCGACGCCGGCCAGCCGGGCGGCGGCGTCGCGGATGTCGTCGAGGGTCACGGGCGGGGTCATGGTGCTCCTTCGGCGCGGATTTCGGCGAGGTAGGCGTAGGCGGAGGCGCGGGAGATGCCGATCCGGGCGGCGACCTGGGGCACCGCGCGCCGGACGGCGAAGACGCCGCGCCGGTTCAGGCTGCGGAAGAGCTCGAGGCGTTCCTCGCGGCTGAGCGCGGCCCACGGCTTGGCGAGACGCAGCTGGTGTTCGTCGACGATCGCGTCCACGACGGCGTCGACGTCGTCACCGAACGTCGTGGTCGGCGCTTCCGCGGCCGTCCCGACGTCGGCGAGCTCGCCGACGAGGGTCCGCAGCTGCCCGAGCGCGGTGACGTCGAGGTTGACGCACAGCGCGCCGAAGACCGCGCCGCCGCTGTCGCGCACCAGCATGGTCGAGGACTTCACGAGCTTCCCGGACGCGGTGCGGGTGACGTAGTTCAGCCGGTCCTCGGCGTCGTCCCCCTGCGCCAGCAGGCCCATGCCGATCTCGCTCATCGCCCCGCCGACGCTGCGTTCGGTGACCGAGCCGGCGATCGCCACCACCGACGCCTCCGGCCGGCGGAAGTCGTGGACGACGACTTCGCAGAAGGAGCCCAGGGTCGCGGCGATGCCGTCGGCGACCGGAGCCAGCGCGGCGAGGATGGCGTCCCGCTCAGACATCGCGCACCCGGGCGAGCGCTTCGACTTCGACGACACCGCCGTAGGGCAGCGACGCGGCACCGACGCAGCTGCGCGCGGGTCGAGGCTCGGCGAAGAACTCTTCGTAGACGCGGTTGAGGCCGACGCGATCGGCGACGTCGGTCAGGTAGACGACCACCTTGACCACATCCGCCCGGCTCGCCCCGACGGAGTGCAACGCGGCGTCGAGGTTGGCGAACGCCTGGGCGCATTCGGCATCGAAACCACCGGCCACCAGGGCGCCGGTTTCCGTCACGCCGAGCCGCCCGGACACCGCGACGAGGTCACCGCTGCGGAACGCGGCGGGATAGGGGTGTTCGCTGCTCACCAGACAGACTGTACAGAGCCTGGACGAACAGTCCAGATGACGCCGCTCACCTCAGGCCGGCGGCCAGTTCCGCAGCGCGACCTCGGCCACCCGCCGGAGGTCTTCCCGGGTCGCGCCGCCCGCCGCCTGCACGGCCAAGCCGTTCGCGATCGTCATGAGGTAGCGAGCGAGCAGCTCCGGCTCGGCGTCGGCCGAGCGGTGGGCGCCCGCAGCGCCTCGAGGATGTAGGCGCCGGGGCCTTCCGTGTAGCGCTGCAACACCAGGCGGAACAGGTCTTCTTTGTTGCCGTAGGCCGCGTACATGCTCTTGCGGGAGATGCCCATCGCCTCGGTCAGGTCGGCGAGACTGGCGCCCTCGTAGCCCTGCTCGGCTCGGCTCGGCTCGGCTCGGCTCGGCTCGGCTCGCTCCCAGAAGACCACCATGGCCTTCTGCAGCGCCGCCTCGGCACACGAGGGATCGGCCGGGCCACCGTCGCCGAAGGCGCGCACGTGTTCATCACCGGGCGGCGCGAGACCGAGTTGAAGGAGGCGGCCGAAACATCACGGACCCGGCCGACCTCGACCGCCTCTACGACGCGGTCGCAGCCCGCGGCCAAGGTCTGGACGTGCTCTTCGCCAACGCGGCCACCGCATCGTTCGCGACCATCGAGACGATCACCCCCGAAGACCTCGACCAGGTCCTCGGCGTCAACGTCAAGGGCACCGTTTTCACGGTCCAGAACGCCATCTCCCCCGGCCCGACCGACACCTCCGGCATCACCGAGCTGGTCGGCGAAGAGAACGCGTCGGCGTTCAAGGCGAACGAAGGCGCGCGGATCGCCCTCGGCCGGATCGGGCACGTGGACGAGGTCGCGGCCGCGGTGGCCTTCCTCGCGTCCGCCGACAGCAGTTTCATGCTGGGCGCCAACGTGTACGTCGACGGCGGGGAAACCAGCCCGTCACGCCGTCGGCGGGAAACCCCGCAGGGACAACGCCGACGGCGCCGGCAACGGCTCGTTCGCCGCGCCGGCGCGGAAGGACTGCAGCAGGTACGCGACCAACCGCCGGGACGCCGCGCCGTCGGCCGGCGCCGCCGTCACGAGGCCGCCGTGCGCCAGGAAGACCACCGCGAGGTCGGAGGGGCGGAAGTCGGGCCGCAGCGCCCCCGCCGCCTGTGCCCGGCAGACCAGCTCCGCCAGCCCGCGGTCGGCGCTGCCCCGCAGCTCCACGTGGGCCGCCGCGTCGTCCGGGAAGGCGGCCAGGAACGCGGCCGGGAAGCCCCGCTCCTCGCGCTGCAGCTCGCACACCGCCTCGACCAGCCGGCGGAACCCGCGCCACGGATCGGGATCGGCGAGCGCCTCGGCGAAAACCCGCGTGCAGGTTTTCATCTGCTGCGCGAACGCGGCCCGCACCAGGGCGTCGCGGTTCGGGAAACGCCGGTACAGCGTCGCCACGCCGACGCCCGCGCGCCGGGCCACGGTCGCCATGGGCGCGTCGATCCCGCGCTCGGCGAAGACCGCGCGGGCGGCGACCAGGAGGCGCTCCTGGTTGCGCCGCGCGTCCGCCCGCAGGTCGGGCCGGGCCGGTATCCGAGAAGGTGCCGCGGGCATTGTCTCTCACCTCGACCGAACCGGATGATCTCGTCCACTTGCGAGCCTACGCTCGCCGCCATGACCGACCGCACGATGAAAGCAGTGCTCTTCGACCGCTACGGCGACCCGGACGTCCTCTACGTCGGCCGGGTGCCGCGACCCGAGCCGGCACCGGGCGAAGTCCTGGTGCGGGTGCGCGCCTTCAGCGTCAACGGCGGCGAACTCGCCGCCCGCTCCGGGAAGCTCCGCCTCCTCACCGGCCGGAAGTTCCCGAAGCGCGTCGGGCTCGACTTCACCGGCGAGGTTGCGGCGCTCGGCACCGGGACGACGGCGTTCGCGATCGGCGACCGCGTCTGGGGCGTGCTGGCGCGCACCGCCGGTTTCGGCAGTGCCGCCGAATACGTGACGGTGCCGGCCGACCGGCTCGGTCCGGTCCCCGAGGGTCTGGACCTGGTGGCCGCCGCGGCGCTGCCGGTCGCGACCACAGCGGTGACCGCACTGCGGGACAAGGTCGCGCTGCGCCCCGGCGAACGGCTGCTCGTGCGGGGTGCGGCGGGCGGCGTCGGCAACGCCGCCGTCCAGCTCGGACGCGCGTACGGGGCCGAAGTCACGGCCTTGGCGCGCGCCGCCAACCTCGACTTCGTCCGCGGGCTCGGCGCCACGACGGCGCTGGACCACCGGAGCGTCCGGCTCCCGGAGCTGGGCCGGTTCGACGTCGTGCTGGACACCGCGGGCACCGGACTGCCGGACTTCCGGCGGCTGCTGGCCCCCGGCGGCCGCATGGTCACGATCGCCTTCGACCTCACCCGGCCGGTCCGCTCGCTGGGTTACCTCGCCGTGAGCGCCCGCCACGGACGCGGTCGCGTCCGCGCGTTCAGCGGAAATCCCCGGCGGACGGACTTCGACGACCTGGCCCGGCACGTGACCGAAGGGCAACTCGCCCCGGCGGTCGACCGGGTGTTCCCCTTGGCGGAGACGGCGGCAGCGCACCGCGCCCTGGAAGCCGGTGGTGTGCGGGGGAAGTACGTCGTGCGGGTCGACTGAACCCGGCGACTTCACGGCACGGGGACGGGCGGGGCGTCGAGGAGGCTCCGGTCACCGTCGGCACCGGAGGCCAGGGCGGCCGCCACGTCCTCGTGCGGGGTGCCGAGGCGGATCGCGCTCACCTCGTCCAGCCGGCGGTGGTGTTCCGCGCTCAGCTCGACGTCCAGCGCGGCGAGGTAGCCCTCCAGGTGGGCCGGGGTGCGGGGCCCGACGATCGGGATCATCGAGGTCCGCGCGGCGCGCTGCCGCAGCCACGCCAGCGCGACCTGGACCGGGCCCGTCCCCGCCTCCTCGGCGACGGCGAGGACGGCGTCGAGCACGTCGGCGCGCTGCCCCGTGACCGCCGGCCGGGCGCTGAGCCGCCCTCGCTCGCCGCGCTGGTACTTCCCCGTCAGCAGGCCGCCCGCCAGCGGCGAGTACGCGACGACACCGAGCCCGTGGGCCTGCGCCATCGGCAGGAGCTCCCGCTCCGCCGACCGTTCGGCCAGGCTGTACTCGGTCTGGATCCCGGCCAGCGGTCCGCCCCGGACCGCGGCGCCGGCGACCCGCCAGGCCGGGAAGTTCGACAGCCCGCCGTAGCGGATCTTCCCCGCCCGGACCAGGTCTTCGAAGCCGGCCAGGATCTCCGGCACCGGCGTGACGCCGTCCGGGAAGTGCGGCATGAAGACGTCGACGTAGTCCGTCTTCAGGCGCCGCAGGCTCTCCTCCAGGGAACGGATCATCGTCTTGCGGCTGTTGCCGGTGGTGCCCGGCCGGACGGCCGCCTGCCTGCTGCCGCCGTACTTGGTGATCAGCACGAAGTCGTCGCGCTCGCGGCCGAGGAGCTCGCCGAGGACGGTCTCGGCCTCGCCGTCCTGGTAGATGTTCGAGACGTCGAAGGTGGTACCGCCGGCCGCGACGAACGCGCCGAAGATCGCCTTCGCGCCCTCGACGCCCGCCGCGGTGGGCGCCGAGCCGAAGTTGGCCGTGCCCAGCACGTACTCCGAAACCCGCAACCCGGTCTGCCGTCCGAAAGTCCGGTAACGCACCCAAAGCCTCCTCGAGCCGGTATGGTGGCGACGTTAGCACAAAAAACGAATGGTCATTCTTTTATGCCGAGAGTCACCCAAGCCCACCTCGACGCCCGCCGCCGGCAGATCGTCGACGCCGCCCGCGCCCGCTTCGCCACGCACGGCTTCGCCCGGACGTCCATGACCGACCTCGTCGAAGCGTCCGGCCTGTCGGTCGGGGCGATCTACCGGTACTTCAAGGGCAAGGACGAGATCGTCGCCGCCATCTGCGAGCAGTCGAGCCAGGCGCTCCCCGCCGAGCTGACGGCCGAGTCCGTGCGCGGGTTCCTCGAGCACCTCCGCACCCTGGCCCGCGAGGAGGACCACGCCCGGCTGGTCGCGCAGATCTACGCCGAAGCCGCCGTCTCCCCGCCCCTCGCGGCCCTCGTCGACCGGCAGCTCGAAGACCTGCGCGCCGAGGTCGCCGCGCTCCTGCCCGAGCGCGAGCCGGCGGACGCGGCGCGGATCGCCGAAGCCTTCTTGGCCCTCTGCCACGGCTACACCCAGCAGCTCGCCGTCCGCGGCGACCTCGACCCCGCCCCCTTCACCGCGGCGCTGGTGGCGATCCTCGCGTCGTGACCGGCCCCACGGCAAAACGCTTTCCGGAACCGCGCTCCGGCGGGCTAAGCTGCGTTCGTGCCCCTCACCGTCCGCTTCGCCCGTGGCCGTCGGCAGCATGGCTGCCAGGCGCCCGCGCGACGCGTACGCGGACGCCGGGTGCGGTACGCGATCGGCTCCGAGGCGGGCCAGGTCGACGGGATGCGATGGCACCGGGTGCCGCGCGCCGCCCGGGCTCACTGACGACTTCGTGAGCCCGCGCGTTCGTGCGCTCCGGTGATCCCCGACCAGCCACGAACCACCCGGGACCTCCCGGGTCAGGAGCACCTCCACCATGGACTTCTTCTTCCCGGCCGCGCCGGGGACCTTTCCCAACGCCCAGGGGTACTTCGGTGCCTTCGGCGGCCAGTTCGTCCCGCAGGCGCTCGTCGCCGCCGTCGATCAGGTGGCGGCCGAATACGAACGGGCGAAAGCGGATCCCGCCTTCGTCGCCCGGTTCGAGGACCTGCTCGCCCACTACGTCGGGCGCCCGAGCGCCCTCACCGAGGTGCCGCGCTTCGCCGCGCACGCCGGGGGCGCGCGGGTCTTCCTCAAACGCGAAGACCTCAACCACACCGGCTCGCACAAGGTGAACAACGCGCTCGGCCAGGCGTTGCTGGCCCAGCGGATGGGCAAGACGCGCGTGATCGCCGAGACCGGCGCGGGCTCGCACGGCGTCGCGACCGCCACCGCGTGCGCGCTGACCGGCCTCGCCTGCACCGTCTACATGGGAGAGACGGACATCCGCCGCCAGGCGGTCAACGTGGCGCGGATGGAACTGCTCGGCGCCCGGGTCGTGCCGGTGACGTCGGGCTCGCGCACGCTCAAGGACGCCATCAACGAGACGTTCCGCGACTGGGTCGCCAACGTCGAGGACACGCACTACCTCTTCGGCACGGTCGCCGGGCCGCACCCGTTCCCGGCGATGATCCGCGACTTCCAGCGCGTCATCGGCGTCGAGGCCCGGCGCCAGCTCCTCGAGCGGACCGGCCGGCTGCCCGACGCCGCCATCGCCTGCGTGGGCGGCGGATCGAACGCGATCGGGTTGTTCCACGCGTTCCTCGACGACCCCGGGGTGCGCCTGATCGGCTGCGAAGCCGCCGGGCACGGCGTGGACAGCGGGGAGCACGCGGCGTCGCTGTCGGCGGGCGAACCCGGTGTCCTGCACGGCTCCCGCTCCTACGTCCTGCAGGACGACGAAGGCCAGATCCGGGAAGCCTGGTCGATCTCGGCCGGGCTCGACTACCCCGGCGTCGGCCCGGAGCACGCGCACCTGCACGACTCCGGCCGCGCCGACTACCGCCCGGTCACCGACGACGAAGCCATGCACGCGTTCCGGCTGCTCGCCTCGACCGAGGGGATCGTCCCCGCGATCGAAAGCGCGCACGCGCTGGCCGGGGCCCTGCAGGTCGGGGCCGAGCTGGGCCCGGACGCCCTCCTGCTGGTGAACCTCTCCGGCCGCGGCGACAAGGACATGGACACCGCGTCCGTCCACTTCGGACTGGAGAGTGCCCGATGAGCCGGCGGCTGCTCACCGACGCGCTCGCCCGGGCGAAGGAGGCCGGCCGGGCCGCGCTCATCGCGTACCTGCCCGCCGGCTTCCACACCGTCGACGGCGGGATCGCGGCCCTGCGGGCGACCCTCGACGCCGGCGCGGACGTCGTCGAAGTCGGCCTGCCCCACAGCGACCCGGTGCTGGACGGCCCGGTCATCCAGACCGCCGACGACATCGCGTTGCGCGGCGGCGTCCGGATCGCCGACGTCCTGCGCACGGTCCGCGAAGTCCACGCGGCCACGGGCAAGCCGGTGCTGGTGATGTCCTACTGGAACCCGGTGTCCCGCTACGGCGTCGAGCGGTTCGCGCGCGAGCTGGCCGATGCCGGTGGCTCGGGCTGTGTGCTGCCGGACCTGCCGGTGGCCGAGTCCGCCCAGTGGCGGCGCCACGCGGCGGCGCATGACCTGGCGACCGTGTTCGTGGTCGCGCCGAGCAGCACGGACGCGCAGCTGGCGGAGACCGCCGCGGCCGGCACCGGGTTCGTCTACGCGTCGGCGTTGATGGGCGTCACCGGGACGCGCGACTCGGTGGACGAGGCCGCCGCCGTCCTGACCCGCCGGCTGCGCGCGGTCACCGACCTGCCGGTGTGCGTCGGGATGGGGATCTCGGACGCCGCCCAGGCCGCCGAGGTCGCGGGGTTCGCCGACGGCGTGATCGTCGGGTCGGCCCTGGTGAACACGCTCCTGCACGCGGACGAGGCCGAGCTCGGACGGCTCACCGCCCGGCTCGCGGCGGGGGTGCGCGGCGGGGCCGGGTAGGTAGCCTCGGCACCATGGTCTTCGACTCGGCCCGGTTCGACCTGCGGCCGTACACCGGTTTCGAGACGGATCGCTTCGTGCGGCGGACGTTCTGCAGCTGGGAAGACGCGGGCTGGCGGTCGCTGCTCGTGCAGCGGTTCGAGCACATCCCGGTCGCCGAGGAGCTGGCGCTGCCCGCGGCCGCCGACCTGCACCTGGTGCTGCCGGTGTCGGGCCGGGCCGAGCTGGAGACGCGGGCCGGCGGCCGGGCCGTCCGCGATCGCTGGCTGCCCGGCCGGGTCCAGCTGGGCCTCCCGCACCAGGCCGTGGTCCGCCGCTACCGCGGGGACGCGGACATGCGCAGCGTCCAGGTGCACATCCCGCGCGACACCGTCGATTCGGCGGTGGCGCGGCTGGGTGGCGACGTCCCGGACTTCGAAGCCATGGCCGCGTCCGTCGCCGCCGGCGACCCGCTGCTCGAAGCCGCCGTCCGGGCGCTCGGGTCGCCGGGCGGCGCGGACGAGCTGTACGCCGAGTCCGCGGCCGCCTTCCTGGCCACGCACCTGCTGACCCGGCACGGGCGGCTGCGGCCCGGCGGCTCTCCCGGACGGGAGGACGCCCGCGTGCGCGCGGCGGTGGCGTTCTTGCGCGAGCGGCTGGCCGAGCCGGTCACGCTGGCCGACCTCGCCGGCGAGGTGCACCTGTCGGTCTACCACCTGGTCCGGGTGTTCCGGGCCGCGACCGGGCGGACCCCGCACCGGTTCCTCACCGAGCTGCGGGTCGAGGAAGCGAAGCGGCTGCTGCGCGAGACCGACCTGGCGCTCGAGCGCATCGCCCCGCGGTGCGGCTTCGCCAGTGCCGGCGCGCTGTCCGCCGCGTTCGTCCGGCACGTCGGCGCCCGCCCGTCGGCCTACCGCAATTCCTGACCGGTACACCGCAATTCCACGCCTGGGCCGCGCCCCGCTCCGGCCATAGCCTGCGGTCATGATCCAGCAGTCCTACGACGTCACCGCCGAATCCGCGGCGCCCCCCTCGGCCGTGTGGGCCTTGCTGCTCGACGCGCACAGCTGGCCGGCCTGGTCCCGCGTCGACGCCTTGGAGGCGACGCGCTCGACCGGTCTTTCCGCCGACGGCCGGGACGGCGTCGGCGCGGTGCGGGCGTTCCGGACCGGCAAGGTCGTCACCGAGGAACGGATCACCGCGCTCGAACCGGAACGCCGGTTCGCCTACGAGGGAGCCGAGAACCCGCAGCTGACGGACTACCGGGCGGCGATCGAGCTGGCGGAACTGCCCGGCGGCGGAACCCGGATCCGCTGGCACGGCACGTATTCGGCGCGCTTCGGCATGCACTGGTTCCTCAAACGCTACCTCCAGCGCTTCATGCGGGACATGGCGACCGGGCTGGCCGGGCACGCCGCCGCCCCGCGCTAGCGTCCGGCGGTCGCGGCGTCGAGGAACCGCTCCAGCTCGCCCCGGACGTCGGGCCCGGTCGGCTGGAACACGATCTCGGTGACGCCCTTCGCGGCGACCTCGGCCAGCCGCTCCCCGATCTGCTCGCGCGTGCCGGTCATCGTGACGTCCCGCAGCATCTTGTGGCCGCCGGCCTGCCACGCCGCTTGGTCGGCCTCCCCGAGTTCGACGCAGTGTCCACTGTGGACGGCGAGGTGCCGCTCCTCCGGCGGGGTCCGCTCCACCACCGCCAGCCACTCCGGGCCGCCCGGCAGTTCGCCCACGGCCGCGGGGCCACCGAACTCGTAGGCGCCGTGGTAGGCCAGTGCCCAGCCCGGTCCGGCGGCGAGACGCGCGTGCTCGGTGTCGGTGGCCTCCCCCTCGTCGAGCACCGTGCCCCAGACGAGGTAGGGCACCCATGAGTACTCGGTCGCGAACTCGGGCAGCTGCAGCGTCACGTACAGCCCGTCTCCGAGCTCCTTGGCCACTCGGTGTCCCTTCGGCCCCAATGCCCCGATCAGCACGGGGACGTCGACGGGCCGGGCGGGGGCGTGGCCACCGGGGTGCAGCATCCGCATCCGGGCCCCCTCCCACTCGACGACCTCGCCCCGCAGCAGACCGCGGTAGGCCCGGATGTAGGAGTCCATGAACGCCCAGGTGAGCGCGCGGTAGCCCATGGCGCGGCGGCCGGTGAAGCCGGTGCCGAAGGAGACCGCGACGCGGCCGGGCGCCAGCGCGGCGAGGGTGGCGGTCGCGGCGGCGTTGACCATCGGGTGCCGCAGGCTGGGCACCAGCACGCCGGGGCCGAGCCCGATCCGCTCGGTCCGCTCGGCGGCCAAGGCGAGCGTCATCCACACGTCGGGGCTCTGCTGCGGAGTGTCGTAGACCCACGCCCGCGCGTAGCCCAGTTCTTCGGCCACGGCGATGTGGTCCGGGGAGTCGAGTGCGGTGGGGAAAGCGCAGGAGACGTCCATGCGGGCCCTCCGGTTCGGCGGTCGGTTCAGGGCAGGCCGGCGTGCGGGACGTCGACCCCGACCGCGAGCAGCTGGGCCTCGCGGACCGGGCGCCGTTCGTGCTCGGCGAAGGACGGCGCCGCGCAGAGGTACAGCGTCCGCCCGTCGCCGCCGCCGAGCATGCAGGCGAAGACGCCGGTGCCGGCGTCGATCTCGTCGACGATCCGGCCGCCCTCCCGGACGCGCAGGACGCGGTTGTGGACGGCGTCCGCCACCCAGATCGCGCCCTCGGCGTCGGCGCAGATGCCGTCCGGCGCCACTTCGAGGGCCGCCACCGCTTCGCCGACGTCTTCGGTCCGCGGCGTCTCGCCGAACTGCGCCCACACGCGCCGCCCGCTCAGCTCGCCGTCCTCGCCGATGTCGAAGGCGGTCAGCCGCCCGGCGAAGGTCTCGGCGACGACCAGCACGCCGCCGGGCAGGATCACCATGCCGTTGGGGAACCCGAGGTCCTCGGCGGCGACGGCCACGCTCCCGTCCGGGTCGACGCGTGTCAGCGTGGTGTAGCGCAGGGGCGCGCCGCCCATGAGGTCGAAGCCGAAGTTGCCGACCCACGCGCGGCCGCGGTCGTCGACGACCATGTCGTTGAGCACCCCGGACACCACTCCGGACAGGTCGGCGTGCTCGGTCAGGTGCCCCGGCTCGTCGCGCACGAGGACGCGGTGGTCACGCATCGACACGACGAGCAGGCGCCCGTCGGGCAGGAACCCCAGGCCCGACGGCTGCCCGGGGACCTCGGCGACGACCTCGGCGCCACCGCGGTCGTCGATCGCCACGACTTTTTCGGTGTAGAAGTCCGAAACCCACAACCGGCCGTCGTGCCACCTGGGGCACTCGAGGTAGGAGAAGCCGTCGAGGACGACGGTCGGCGTGCTCTGTCCCATCGCGGCTCTCCTCAGGTCTTCGTCGACTGACTGAGCGCCCAGTTACCATGACTCCGGCACCGGGAAGTGTCAAGTCGAGGGGAGCTCGCGATGCCAGGGACAGAGCGCCGGCGCGGCGGCGGACCGCACCCGGCGGCGCGGCTCAAGACCGAGCTCGGCCCCGAAGCCGTCCCGGACGAGTTCTGGGGAGAGCACACCTCCCCGGTGGCGCGCGCGTTGCTGTCCTCGGCCGTGCAGTGCTTCGCCCGCAAGGGTTTCCACGCGACCACCACCCGCGACATCACCACCGTCGTCGGCCTCAGCCCCGGCTCGCTGTACGTGCACTTCGCCTCCAAAGAGGCCGTGCTGTTCCACATCGCGCGGACCGGGCACGAGCGCGCCCTCGCGGCGTTGACGGCCGAACCCGACGACGGCGACTCCGCGCGGCGCATCCGGCGGCTGGTGGCCGCGCACGTGTCGTGGCACGCGCGCCACCACACCGTGGCGAGGGTGTGCCAGTACGAGCTGGCCGCGCTCGAGCCGGCGCACCTGGAGGAGATCCTCGAACTCCGGCAGCGGTTTTCCGCGGTGGTGCGGACTACGGTGGAGAGCGGAGCCCACGAGGGCGTGTTCGACGTGCCCGACATCGACCGGTCGGTGCGCGCGATCCTGTCGCTCGGCATCGACCTGGTGCGCTGGTACCGGCTCGACGGCGCGGACTCCCCCGAAGCGCTCGGCGAGTCCTACGCCGAGCTGGCGGCCCGGATGCTGCGCACCCCTGCCGCCGGGTCGTCCACTCCGGACGGCGACGCGGTACGACCGGACGCGGGAACCGGAGCGCCCACCGGACGTCCTTGAGGTGACCCCGCTCCCCGGCCGGAAGGAACCGCGGGTTGTCCCTCTCCACGAGCCCGCCGCCGACCACGAGCGCGGTGACCGCGGAGGACGTGCCGCCGGAACCCCGCGGGCGCCCGCGGGACCGCCTGCGCCGGTGGTCGCTCGCGCTCGTCGTGGTCGCGCTGCTCGCGGAGATGGCGGCCGCGATGATCACCACGGCCGTCGCGCAGTCGCCGACGATCGACGAGCCGGTCTACGTGGGCACCGCCGTGGTCTACCTGGAGCAGCACAGCCTGCGGTACAACCCGGAACACCCGCCGCTGGGCAAGCTGCTCATCGCCACCGGCCTGGCCTTCGCCGACCTCCACCTCGACCCCGCCTTCACCGGCGACCAGACGCAGCTGGGCCGGCACGTCCTGTACGAGTCGGGCCACGACCCGGGCCGGCTGCTGCTCCTGGCGCGCTTGCCGGTGATCGTGCTCACCCTGCTCTTCGGCCTGGTCGTCTTCCTCTTCGCGCGCGACCTGACCGGCCCGGTCGGCGGGGTGACCGCACTCGCCCTCTACGCGTTCTCCCCCGACCTCATCGCGCACGGGTCCCTGGCCACCCTCGACGTCCCGGTGGCCGGCTTCGTGCTGACGTCGGCCTGGCTGCTGTGGCGGGCCCGGCGCCGCCCGGGCCGGTACCTCCCTTGGGCAGGGCTGGCCCTGGGCGCAGCCGTGGCCACGAAGATGAGTGCGCTGGCCGCGGTTCCGGTGCTGCTGCTCCTGGCCGTGCTGTCCGCGTGGCACGCCCGCGGGGCCGATGGTCCACAAAGGACGATCCGGCGGCTCGGCTTCGCGGTGGCGGCGGCGGTCGCCGTGGCCCTGATCGCGACCGCCGTGGTGTGGGCCGCCTACCTCGCCGTGGATCCGCGGCTGCGCTGGGCGCCGCCGCCGGGCCTGCCGGCCCCGCACGGCCTCCGCGCGCTCGCCGACGTCTTGCCGCTACCCCGGCCGTACCTCGACGGGATGCGCGTCCAGTTCGGCCTCGAGGACCAGGTCTGGAGCACCTTCCTGCTCGGCAGCTACCACGCGGGAGCGGTCTGGTACTACCTCCCGGTCGCGCTGCTGGTGAAGCTGCCGCTGGGCGCGCTGGCCCTCGGATCGGCCGGCGCGGTCGCGCTGGTGGCGATCCGCCGGCTGCGCCCGGCGGCGCCCTACGTGCTCGTCCCCGCGGTCGTGCTGCTGGCCGCGGCGATGACCAGCACTCGCGACCTCGGTGTCCGGTACGCGATCTTCGTGCCGATGTTCCTGGCGGTCGCGGCGGCGGCCCTGGTCGTCGTCCGCGCGCGATGGGCGCACGCCGCGGTGGCGGCCCTGGTCGTCTTCGCGGCGGTCAGTTCGCTGCGGACGTTCCCCTACTACCTGCCGTACTCGAACGAGGCGTTCGGCGGGCCGGCGCGGACCCACCTGCTCCTGCACGACTCGAACGTCGACTGGGGCCAGGACCTGGGCCGGCTGGCCGACCGGCTGAAGCGGAACCACCCCGGCGAGCGGGTTTGGCTCGTCTACAAGGGAAGTGGCGTGCCGTCCGCCTACGGAATCGACGCCGCCGACCCGCGCGGCGTGCCCCCGGACGAGGTGCACGGGCTGCTCGCCGTGTCGGATTCCGCCGTCGCCAAGGCGGACGACCGGCTGACGGCGCTGCTTTCCGGCAGCACCCCGATCGACGAGGTCGGCCACTCCATCACCCTCTACCGCCGGCCGTAGGGCTCCGTCCACTGAGGACGAACGGGCGTTGTCCCCCTCGCGAGCTACCCCGGCTGCTCGCTCCGGGGTGACGTTTTCCCCGTCCCGTTCTCGCTAACTTCGTCGCCGTAACGCGCCGGGGATCGGAAATGCCTGCCGGCGCCGGAAATCGGAGGGCGAGCACCATGCACCAGACACGAGGCCACCGGTTCGCCGCAGCCTGGGCGGTCACGACCCTGACCGTCCTCGGCGTGGCCGCCTGCGACAGCGCGGACGACGAAGACCCCGCATCGAGCGCGCCGCCGGCCGCGGCGCTCGCCTGGGGGCCGTGCCCGGCCGCGGCACCGGGCACGGCGCGCGATCCCCGGGTCACCTGCGCGAAGGTGAAGGTCCCCCTCGACTACGGCCGGCCGGACGGCAAGCCGGTCGAGGTGGTGATCTCGAAACTGGCCGCCACCGACCCGGCGAAGCGCCACGGCGTCCTGGTGCTGAACCCGGGTGGTCCGGCGCTGCCCAAGTCCGTCCTGGACGGCTACGACCTGATCGGCTTCGACGCGCGCGGCGTCGGCACCAGCACCCCGCAGAGCTGCGGGCTCGACTCCTCGTCAGCGCCGCCGGCTGATGGGTTCACCGGGACCGACCCCTACGTCAGCTCACGCGTGAAGCAGAAACGGCCCGCATCAGGCGCCCGGCTCGGCTCACGCGCTGACGAGCGTGGCGTCGCGCAGCTGACGGCGTGAGCTGATCCCGAGCTTGGTGAAGATCTTGCGCAGGTGCCATTCGACCGTGCGCGGGCTCAGGAACAACCGGGTGCCGATCTCGGGGTTCGAATAGCCTTCGGCCGCCAGGCGGGCGATCTGGAACTCCTGGGCGGTCAGCTCGCCGGCCGGCTCCGCCGTGCGTTTCCGCGCGGTCTCCCCGGTGGCCAGCAGCTCCCGCCGGGCCCGGTCGGCGAACGCCGTCAGCCCCATTCCGGCCAGCTGCTCGTGGGCCGTGTGCAGGTGCGCGCGGGCGTCCACGCGGCGGCCTTCGCGACGCAGCCATTCGCCGTACAGCAGGTGACCGCGGGCGAGGTCCACCCGCAGCGTCGTCTCCTCGAGCAACGCGATCGACTCGCGGAAGAGCCGGTCGGCGCCGGATCCGCTGCCGCCCAGCGCGCGCACGCGGGCGTCCATCCCCCGCGCTTCCGCGGTGCCGGCCGCCTCCGCCCGCTCGGACGACCGGGCCGCCGCGGCCCGGAGCTGCTCCTCGTCCCCGGTGCGCGAGGCCGCCTCGGCCAGTTCGGCGGTGGCGAGGCCCTGGAACCCCACCACGTCGTGGTCGAACACGCGGCGGGCGGCGGCCAGCGCGGCGTCGTGGCGGCCGAGGCCGTTGTACAGCACCGCCCGCCCGTAGTCGGCGAAGGTCACCAGCCGGAGCTGGCCGCGCGCCGACGCCTGCCGCGCGGTGTCGTCGAAGAGCTCCACCGCCCGTGCCTCCCGGCCGCGGAACGCCTCGAGCAGCATCGCGGCGTAGCCGACCGGCGCGTTGCCGGTCACGTCGGCGATCGCGCGGTCCTCTTCGGCCGACGCCGCCGCCGCGGTGAGCTCGCCCGCGATCAGCTCGTTGACCGCGAGGAAGTTGAGCGCGAACTGCAGCTGCACGAGGGCGCCGGCGTCGCGGGCGAGCTGGACCTGGCGCGCGGCGAACGCCCGCGCCGCCGCGAAGTCCGCCGCTTCGGTGGCGATCAGGCCGCCGGCCCGGTTGCCCAGCAGCCAGAGCACCCGCCCGGTGTGTTCGGCGCCGACGTCCAGTCCGCGGACGGCCGCCAAAGCCTCGGACAGCAGCGGGGCCGCCGCCCGGTAGCCGTCGGTGACCCGGGTGGCGAGGGCGTCCAGGACGAGGTCGACGGCGCGGGGCGGCACGGGCGCCGGAGGCGCGGCCAGGCCGGCCTCGGCCGCCGCGGCGAGCTCGGTCCGGTCCGCGCCGGCCCACAGGGCCGCCGCCAGCGCTTCCAGGTGCGTTTCCCGCGCCCGGTTCGCGTCGAACGGACCGAGCCGCTCGGCCGCGCGCAGCAGGAGCCGGGCCGCTTCGCCGCCGCGTCGCTGGTCGAACGCGATCTGTCCCCGCAGGTGCTCGGCTTCGGCGGCGCGCCCGGCGTCCGACGGCCCCGCTGCCACCGAGTCGAGGAGGCCGAGTGCTTCGTCGAGCGCGCCGGCGTCGCGCTTGACCGCGGCCGCCGCGAGTTCGCGGTCCGCGCGCCGGGCGGCGTCGGGCGTCAGGAGGGCCGCCTGTTCGAAGAACGCGGCCGCCGCGACCAGGCCACCGCGCGCCTGGGCCCGTCCCGCCGAGCGTTCGAGGTCGGCCGCGACGTCCTCGTCCGGGGAGACGGTCGCCTGCGCGCGGTGCCAGGCCCGGCGGTCGGGGTCCCGGTCCGGGTCGGTCACGTCCGCCAGGGCGCGGTGCACGTCCTGCCGGTCCTTCGCCGGCGCCGACCGGTAGACCGCCGACCGCACCAGCGGGTGGCGGAACCGGATCCGGCGGCCGAACTCGATCAGCCCGGTCGCCTCGGCCGCGGTCGCGGGGTCGGCGCCGAGCCCGAGCCGGCCCGCCGCGCCCCAGAGCAGGGTGGCGTCGCCGAGCGGCTCGGCGGCGGCGATGAGCAAGAGCCGCCGAGTGTCGGCGGGCAGCGGCTCCAGCTGCTTGACGAACGACTGCTCGATGCGCCCGGCGAGGGGCACCGCGCCGGGCGGCCCGACCCCGTCGGCCAGCTCGGCGGCCGTCCACGCGCGGGGCAGCTCCAGCAGGGCCAGCGGGTTGCCGTGGGTTTCGGCGATGATCCGGTCGCGGACGCGGCCGTCCAGCGGTCCCTTCAGCACCGAGGCCAGCAGCGCCTCCGACTCGGTCTCCTCCAGGCCGCCGACCGGGAGCTCCGGCAGCCCGGCCAGGTCGACGTCGCGGCCGGTCTCGCGCAGGGCGAAGACCACCACGATCCGCTCGGCGAGCAGCCGGCGGGCGACGAAGGCGAGGACCACCTCGGACATCCGGTCGAGCCACTGCGTGTCGTCGATCAGGCAGAGCAGCGGCTGGTCCTCGGCCACGTCGGCGAGCAGGGTCAGCACCGCCAGCCCGACCAGGAAGCGGGTCGGCCGGGCGCCGGAGCTCAGCCCGAACGCCGTGCCGAGCGCGTCGCGCTGGGGTTCGGGGAGGCGGTCGAGCCGGTCGAGGAACGGCGCGCACAGCTGGTGCAGCCCGGCGTAGGCCATCACCTGCTCCGATTCGACGCCCGCGGCGCGCGCGACCCGGAACCCCTTCGCCTGCGCCTGCGCGTACTCGAGGAGCGCGGTCTTGCCGATCCCGGCCTCGCCCCGCAGGACCAGCACCCGGCCCCGCTCGGACCGGGCGTCGGCCAGGAGGCGGTCGAGCGTGGCGCGCTCGGCGTGCCGGCCGATCAGCGCCGGTCCGGGCCCCGGCATGCGAACCTCCCACGGCCGACCCGGCGACGGCGGGACGACCGTGCCCTTTGCCCGAACGATAGCGCGGCGGGCGATCACCCGTCGTCGCGGACTCCCGCGTGCCGCGCCTCGACGGCCTTGGCGGTCTTGGCCAGTTCACCGCCGAGGACCCGCTTGCCCACGAGCCCGAGCAGGCCCCCGAGCAGCCGTCCCTTGAGGTTCTTGCCTTCCCGCACGACCACGGCGTCGATCCGGGTCGTCCCGTCCGCCAGCCGCGTGAAGGTGTAGGTGTGGCCCGAAGCGCCGCCCCAGGTGTTGGAGTCGGTGGTCTTCATCACGACGCGGGCCGGGTCGGACCAGTCGTAGCTCAGCCGCTCCCAGACGCCGCCCGAGCCTTCGGTGACGTCGGCGTGGCCGGGGCCCTGGTCGTGCACCCGCAGGTACTCGTTCGCGCTGCGGCCGAAGAGCTTCGCGCGCTCCGGACCGAAGTCCGTCAGCCCGGCGAGGAACAGCTCGGGGGACGCGGTGGTCAGCTGGCTGAGGTGGATCGTGGACATCTTCTTCGTTCTCCTCGGTGGTTTCAGGCGTCCTGGTGTTCGGCCATGTACTTCGCGTACCAGGCCGGCCACTGCTCGTCGTACTGGCCGGTTTCCTTTTCGTGCTCGCCGTGCGCGGCGGCGGCCTCGCGCAGCGCGTCTTCGAGCCGCTGGGTGGAGCCGTAGGTGACGCCGTCGACGCGTCCGGGCAGCCGGGTCGTGACTTCCTGCAGCTGCCAGGTGTTGCCGTCGGGGTCGCTGAAGGACGCGAACGAGGAGTAGGTGCCGCGGTCGGGGTGCACGCCCGGGGCGAAGGCACCGGTCTGGTCGCGGTGGAAGACCTCGCTGACGTCGGCGCCGTGGCCGGCGAGTTCTTTGCGGGCGGCGTCGATGTCGTCGACGACGAGGTAGGTGTTGCGTACCGCGCCCGGGGTGGCGTCGGTGATGCCGGTGCCGAAGTGGATCGAGGTCGGTGATCCCGGCGGGGTGAGCTGGACGATCCGGGAGGTGCCGAAGGTGATGTCGGCGTCTTCGCGCCAGCCGAGGGCCTTGTAGAAGTGTTTGGTCCGGTCGACGTCGGTGACGGGCAGGACGACGACTTCGAGTTTCATGTCCATGATCTGAACTCCTCGGTGTCCGGCGGCGGGGTTCGCCGCGCTGAGTTCAGAGTGGCTCGCGGCGGGCCCCGCTCGCCCCAGGGAGACACCCTGGTCGGCCCCGGGCCCGGGTCCCGGGCCGTCGCTGCGCGTACATCGGCTGTATACGCCGCGCTGGAGTGCGCGAGCTTCAACCCGGTCCACCCGCCGGCGCCCGCGGTCGTCGGGGCCGTCGTCGGCGGGGTGCACGGCTACGCGGCCGACCACGTGCGGAGCATCGAAATCGTCACCGCCGACGGCGAGTCCCGGGTCGGTTCGCGCACCTGGAGGCGGAGGAACTGCTGGCGCCGATGCGCGCGTCGGCTCCGGTCATTCTCGACCTCATCGCGGACAAGCCGTTCAGCGCGCCGGCGGAGATCCATCTGGACCCGGGCGGCCCGGTCAGGACGCGCGCCGGGAGCTGAGGAGCAGCAGGCACAGGATCGCGACTCCCGTCACCAGCCCGGCGACGAGGAGCATCGGGTCCAACGTGGGCCCAGTCGCCGCCACAGCCTGCTGGGCGACCGCCGGTGGCGCCGGCGACGAATCGGTGGCGCTGGGCGGTGCGGCCGCCGCCGACGTGGTCGGCGCCGTCGAGCTGCCCCGGGTCGCCGGAGCCGTCGGTTTTTGCTTCGCAGGAGCCTGCGCAGCCGTGGATCTCGGAGCGGGCGCGGACGTAGCGGCAGCCAACACCGTCACCGTAGCCCGCATGTCGGGGTGGACCGAGCAGTAGTACGCGTAGGTGCCGGGCGTCCGGAACGTGTAGCTCCAGCTCTGCCCCTGCGACAGCTGCGGGCTGCGGAACGAGACCGGCGCGCTGGTGGTCGTCGCGTCGTGCGGGGCCTGGTCGTGCTGCGTCCAGGTGACCGTGTCGCCGACGTGGACGGTGAGCGCGGCCGGGGAGAACGCGTAGCCCGCCATCATGACCTGTTGCGTGGCGGCCTGGGCGGGTGGCGCGGCGAACACCCCGTGGAGCAGGACGATCAGCCCGGCCGCGGCCAGCGAAACGGCGCGCCTCATCGGACGAACTCGGCGGCGATCTCGAGGTGGATCCGGCGGGCCGCGAGCAGCCGCGCGACGGGTCCGAGGCCGCGGGGCTTGCGGCGCGGCGCGGGCAGGGTTCCCTTGGCCCACAGCACGATCCGGTCGTCGTCGACGTGACGCAGGTCGCCTCGCAGATGCAGTTCGCGGGTCGCGCCGGCGACGTCGAGCTTGCCGGTGATGTCGATGGCGGGGTCGATCTCGATGTCCTCACTGGTGAAGGTGATGTCCGGGTGGTCGCCGGCGCGCAGGGCCCTGGTCAGCGCGCGCCGCAGCAGCTTGACGCTGGGCCGCAACGAAGTCGCGTCCAGCACGAGCACGAACTGCCGGCCGTCGACGTCGAAGTGGCCGCCGGTCGCGGTGAGACGGCCGCGCAGCACGGGCAGGCGCGCCAGGCGGATCGAAGGCTCGACGACGCAGCGGTCGCGACGCAGTGTGTGGGCCACGGCGCCGGGCGGGGACTCGCCGACGGCGGGCAGGACTTCGGTGTCGGGCATGGGGTCTCCGTCCGGGGTGCGGTGGCCCGCCCGGCCGGGCGGGCCACCGCGTCGGTCAGCAGCTGGCTTGGTTCAGCAGCGGCGTGAGCACGGTTTCGAGCCACACCGTGTGCGTCTTGATGTACTGGTCGAGGTTGAGCAGGTCGGTCACCTGCTGTCCCAGCGACGTTTCGAGGTGCGCGCTCTTGATGTGCGCGATGATCGGCGCGAGCGTGTCGGTGACGACCTTGTCCGCCGACCCGTCGAACGCCGGGGCGAGCACCGTTTCCAGCCACACCGTGTGGGTCTTGATGTACTGGTCGAGGTTCAGGATGTCCTGCACCTGCTGCCCCGGCGAGGTTTCCAGGTGCGCGCTCTTGATGTGGTCGAAAATCGGCTGCAGGACCGCCTTCGGCACGCACGAGCCGCCCCCGGCCGGGGTGGAGGGCATCGGCATCGAGTGGGTCGGTTCCGACGTCGGCGCGGACGTCGGGGCCGACGTCGGCGGGGCGCTGGTCGGGGCCGCGCCGGTGACGGTGACGGTGGCCTTCATGTCCGGGTGGATGGCGCAGTAGTAGGAGTAGGTCCCGGCCTTGGTGAAGGTGTGGCTGAAGGTCTGCCCGGTCTGCAGCGTCGGCGACGTGAACTTCTCCGGGCCGTCGGTGACGACGATGTTGTGCGGCGCGGTGTCGTGGTTGGTCCAGGTGACCGTGTCGCCGACCGAGATGGTCAGGCTCGCCGGACTGAACTTGTAGCCCATCGCCTCGACGGACTTCGTCGACGGCGCCGCGGCGGCCGCGGCGCCTCCCGCCTGTTCCTGGGACAGGCCTTGGTAGAGCGGGACGGCCAGCGGGCTCTGCTTGGCCAGCGCGGCGAGGTCGACGTTCGTGGCCGCCGCCGGTGCGGCCTGCTCGCTCTGCCCGCCGCGAAGCGTGGCGATGCTGAACAAGGCGGCCGCCAGGGCGACGATCGCGACGGCGACGGGCCAGTTCCGTCGTCGCCGCACCGCCTCCGGCTGCTCGGGGGTGGCGGGGCTGGGGTTGTCCACTGAGGACTCCTTTCGCGGGGTGTGATCAGCGGCCGGGGCTGGCCGTGACGAGGAAGCTCGCCGCGAGGAGGACCACGATGACGAGAGTGGTCTCCGCGGCGACGGAATAGACGAACGGGCGGACGGTGCCGGCGTCCCCGCGCAGGACGACGGCGAAGTCGAGACGGCGGCCGACCCAGCTGCGGCTGGCTTGCGCGGCGAGGAGCACGACGGCGAGCACGCCGAGCTTGACCAGCAGCGTCCGGCCGTAGGCGGTGCCGAAGATCCGGTCGACGCTGCCGACGGTCTGCCAGGCGAGCACGACACCCGCGGCGACGACCACGGCGACCGAGCTCATGGCGAGCTTCGAGTACCGCGGGATCACCGTGGCGAGTTCGCCGGGTTCACGGCGGGCCAGGACGCCGAAGAGCAGCACGGCCAGGCCGCCGATCCACGCGGAGGCTCCGGCGAGGTGGGCGAAGTCCGCGAGCTGGGTCAGCCACGGCGAGGTGCTCTCGACGGCGTGGCCGGTGAGGCCGGTCGTGCGCAGCAGCCCGAGCAGGACGGCGCCGGCGCCGACGCGCCAGGGCAACGCCGTCGCGGCGGCGTGGCCGCGTTGCAGCACCCAGGCCAGCACCACGCCGCCCAGCAGCCACAACAGGGCCCGGGCGAACCAGATCCGGCCGAACTGGCTGTCCAGCGCCTGGCCGAGCAGGTCCCAGGCCAGGAAGTCACCGGCGGGCCGTTGCGCGGCCCACGCCGCCTGCAGGCCGAGCCCGGCGAGCGTGCCGAGCAGGCCCAGCAGCCAGCCCGTCACCAGCACCGACCGGGCGCCCCGGTGGCCGGCGCCCGCGGGCCAGAGCACGGCCACGAACAGCAGTCCGCCGGCGAACAGGGTCAGGCCGGTGTAGTCGACGGTGCGCGCGAACACGTACCACGCCTTGACTTCGTCCACGCGTCACCGTCCACTCGCGACAGTGGCGGGCGCGACCCCGACGGAACCGGCGGGGACCATCGCGGGTTCGAGGCCGCCGCCGGCGGTGCGGCAGTAGCCGAGGACGAGTGCGCCGACCCCGTCCGGGCCGGTGACGCCGAGGCCGGTGGTCACGGCACCGAGGAGCGGCAGGCCGCCGACGGTGTCCAGGACCTGTTGCGCCGCACCGGGTTGACAGGCGGGGACGTCGGTCCCGGGCGGCGGCAGCGGCGGGGTCGTCGTCGGCTCCGGCGGGGAGGTCGGTTCGGGAGGTCCGGGATCCGAGGTCGGCGTCACGACAACGTCGGGGGGCATCGACGGCGCCGTCACGACCGGCTGGTCGCCGACCGGGACCGCGGGCAGCGGGGGAACCGGGACGTCCGACGGCGGCAGCGCGGACGGGAGTTGCTGCGTGCCCGGGGTTTCCGGGACCGGCTGGTGTCCGCCGTCCGCGACCACGGGCGGAGTGGCCGCGTCGGCGGAGCCGCCGGGGCGCAGGCCGATGCCGGATGCGTAGCCGACGACGACCACGACCGCGCCGGCCAGGCTCGCGGCGATGACGTGGTCACGGCGCAGTGCGGGTCCTCGCACGGTTTCGTCCTCCAAAGAACGGGAATTCGCCGGCCGGGAAAAGGAATCCGCCGGAATGCGCAAGCAAGGGAACGGGAGCGGGATGTGGGGAGCAGAAAACCAGCCGGCACGTTTCCGGGCGTGATCCTCACATGAAGCCCAGGTAAAGTCTTTGGGCCTTCTGGCGCACCGGCGCCGTGAGTTGCTACGCCGGACAGCGACTTCACTGCGCCGTTCGGGTGGAAGCGGCAGCGAACCAGTGGCGCAACCGCCCGTTTTGCCCGGTTCTCCATCGATGGTTCCAGTGGGCGGTGAGAATTGCTTAACGCAGCCGTTTCACGACGCCGATTGTCGTCCGCCGCTCACTCGCTACGGTTCGCGTATTCCCCGAATTCCCGAGAACGCGAGGACACCATGGCTGCCCGCTCGTCTTTGCCCGTCCGGATCGCCGCGGTGGTCGCGGCCGCCGGCTGCGCGGTCCTGCTGTACGCCCCCACGGCGGACGCGCACAGCGTCCTGGTCTCCAGCTCACCGGCCGCGGGCACGGCGATCACGACGTCCCCGGCCGAGGCGGTGCTCGTCTTCAACGAACCCGTGGAGAACTCGTTCACCGAGCTCGCGATCCTCGGCCCCGACGGCAAGTCGCACTGGGAGGCCGGGCCGGCCTCCGTTGTGGACGCGCGGGTCTCCGCGCCGCTGCGCCCGCTCGGCCCGGCCGGGACCTACGCGATCCGGTACCGCGTCACCTCCGCCGACGGCCACCCGGTCTCGGGTTCCGTCCCCTTCACGCTCACGGTCGCGGGATCGGGAGCGGCGGTGCCGGCGGCCGCGACGACGGCGAGCCCGGCCGGCGACAGCTCGATGCCGCTCTGGCCGTGGATTTCCGGTGGCGCGGTCCTACTCGGCACCGGCTTCGCGGTCGCCCGGCGCCTGGCACGCCCCACCGAACGGGCGACGAGTTCGACCCACTGAAACGAGCCGGCCCCGGCCTGGCGAAGGTCGCGCTTTCCCTCTGTCCACTGTGACGGGGCGGCCTTTTGGGGGATTTCCTTCGCAAGACTAAGCATTAGTCTGACGCCATGAACAAGCGCACGGTCTTGGACGCCACCCGCGAGCTCCTCCGCGAACTGGGCCTCACCACGGTTTTCGGCAACCCCGGCACCACCGAAGTCCCCTTCCTCACCGACTGGCCGGACGACTTCGACTACGTCCTCGGCCTCCAGGAGTCCGCCGTCGTCGCGATGGCCGACGCCTACTCGCAAGCCACCCGCGCGGCCGTGCTGGTCAACCTGCACTCCGCCGGCGGCGTGGGACACGGGCTCGGCAGCCTGTACACCGCCTACCGCAACCGGACGCCGCTGATCATCGTCGCCGGGCAGCAGACCCGGAACCTCCTCCCCCACGACCCCTTCCTCGGCGCCATCGACGCCCCCGACTTCCCCAAGCCCTACGTCAAGTGGTCCATCGAACCCGCCACCGCCGAAGACGTTCCCGCCGCGCTGGCCCGGGCCTACCACGTCGCGACCCAAGCGCCGTCCGGGCCGGTCTTCGTGTCCGTGCCGGCGGACGACTGGACGGCGACCACCGAGCGTCCGATCATCAGCCGTCCGCGCATCCGCGGCTTCGCGCCCGACCCCGAGGCGATCGACGAACTCGTCGCCGCCCTCGAAACGAGTGAAACTCCGGCGATCGTCGTCGGGAGCGCGGTCGACCAGGACGCCGCGGTCGCGGAAACCGTCGCGCTCGCCGAACGCCTCAAGGCCGGCGTGTACGTCGCGCCGATGTCGTCGCGCTGTTCCTTCCCGGAGAACCACGCGCTGTTCCAAGGCTTTCTCGAACCCGAACGCGGCGCCGTCTCCGACAAGCTCGCCGGGCACGACCTCGTCCTCGTGCTCGGGGCACCCGCCTTCACCTACCACGTCGACCGCGGACGCGGCGAAGCTCCGCTACCACCGTTGTTCATCCTCAGCGACGACGAGCAGATCCTCGCCCGGGCCTTCGAAGGCACCGCCATCCGCGCCACGCCGAAGCTCGGCGTCCGCGCCCTGCTGAACACGGTCGGGGAAAGTGCGCGGCCCGCGCCGGCGCCGCTGAAGCGGCCCGCGAAGCCGAGCGGGGAGACGCTCACCGGCGGGTTCGTCTACGCGACGCTCGCGGACTTGTTGCCGGACAACGCGATCGTCGTCGAAGAGGCACCCAGCCACCGCGGCGTCCTGCACGACCTCCTGCCGATCAAGGCGACCGACACGGGCTTCCTGACGGTCGCCAGCGGCACGCTCGGCTACGGCGTCCCGGGCGCGGTCGGCGCGGCGCTCGCCCGCCCGGACCGCAAGGTCGTCGGCGTCGTCGGCGACGGGTCCAGCATGTACGGCATCCAGGCCCTCTGGACGGCCGCGCGCCAGGAACTTCCGGTGACGATCCTGATCCTCGACAACACGGAGTACGCGGCGGTCCGCATCTTCGGCGACTCGATCGGCGGCGGCAAGCTGCCGGGCACCGAGCTGGGCGGCATCGACTTCGCGGCGCTGGCGTCGAGCATGGGCTGCCAGGGCGTGACGATCAGCGAGCCGGCCGGCCTGGTCCCGGCGTTGACCGCGGCCTTGGCCGACAACCGCCCGACGCTGGTGCACATCCGCGTCAAGTCGTCGGAAAAGTCGTTGTACTAGAGGGGAAAACCGACCGGGCCGGTCCGGTCGGCGACCTCTCGGGGTGAGAGGAAGCCGACCGGACCGGCCCGGTCGAGGAGCGTTTTCGCCGCGTCAGCTGCTCGCCTGCGGGGCGATCATCCCCGCGGCGTCGACGGACGACGTGATCGCGCCCATCTGGAGCATCAGGTCGGGGACCCGCTGGAGGCGCCGGGCGTCCAGCTTGACGCCGAAGCTGGGCAGGCTGAGCAGCTTGGCGGTGTCCTCGTCGATCTTGGCGTACTTGACCAGCAGCGGCTCGATCTTGGAGCGGTCCTTGTTGGTCTCACTGGTGGCCCGCTGCAGCGCGCGCTGGAAGGCGGCGAGGGTCTTCGGGTTCGCCTGCACCCACTTCTTGTTCGCGCCGTAGCCCGAAAGCGGGAAGTCCTGCGTGGCACCGGTGTTGACGTCGATCAGCGGGATCGCGCCGGCGGTCTTGGCGGCCTGCGAGATGAACGGCTCGGGCAGCAAAGCCGCGTCGACCTGGCCCTGCTGCAGCGCCGCGGCGACGTTCGGGAACGGGATCTGGACCCAGTTCACCTTGGTGATGTCGAGACCGTGGTCCTTCATGATGGACTTGACCAGCAGGTCGCTCGCGGTGTTCCGGGCGGTCATCGCGATCCGCTTGTTGGCCAGGTCGTTGACCGTCTTCACCGGCGAGTTCGGCACCGTGACGATCGCGATGGACTTCGGGCTGATCGAAGTCGCGTCCGCGACGAGCTGCAGGTCGGCCGAGCCGGTGTTCTTCGCGACGAAGAAAGGCATGTAGCTCGAGATAGCGATGTCGGTCTCGCCGGAAATCGCCTTCGTCATCGCCGCCTGGCCACTCGCGGCCACGACGGCTTCGACCTCGAGGCCCTCATCCTTGAAGTAGCCGCTGTCCTGAGCGAGCCACAAAGGCGCGGTGTCGACGGTGGGCAAGACGGCGACCTTGATCTTCGTCTTTTCCAGGCCGCCCCCGTTCGACGAGGCGCTCGAGTTGTCCGTGCCGAGCGCGCTGCAGCCGGTGAGGGCTGTGGCGGCTGCGACGGTGAGGGCGAGCCCGAGCACGGCGCGGCGAGTACGACCCCGGCCACTGCTCACGGCGGTTCCAAGCAAGGCCTGCTCCTTGAAGAGAAAGTAGCGGTTCGTGAACCGAACCCGGTGGGAGTGAGTGACCCATTTCCCAGAGTCACGCGGCACACTGTAGAGAAAATGACAGTCAGCTCACAATGGGGTCGATCAACACCCATGCGAGTGATCCGCGTCACTCTTTTAGCCTATGGCCTAGACAGACTGCTCCACTCGCCGCAACCACTCACTCAGCGTAAAGTCGAGTTTGCCAATGCACGACGAGACAGCCTTCCGGTGATCGAATTCGCCGAATTGAGCCGGCTGTCGAAACTGTCGAATAAACGCTCGCCACACTGCCGTGGTCGATCGGCGACGCCGGCAAAGTCCCCCGTCGCAAAAGGAGCACGCGTCGACGCTGACTCCCGCAGACCGCTCCCTCGTGCAGAAAGGGCCGGCCGTCCAACGCGAGTACGAGAAACTCGGCCGCGAGCACCTGACCGCGACGAGGTCGTCCCCGGCAGCACCCGGCCCGGACGCCTCGACGACCGGGTCTGCCGGTTCACCATGCACCAAGCAGCCCTCGCGCTACTCGACCTCGCCGACCACCCGATGCCCTTCTTCGACGAGCCACTCGCACCGCCGGCCAACCCCGACCGCCGTCCGTCCGCGGCGATGAAGGCGTGGCTCGCGACCACGGCGGCCGCCGACGCCTGTCGCACTCCACCACCGCACACGGCGGAACGCCGGCCGGTCAGCAGCTGCGTCTGGCGCTCACGAAAGCGGGCATGCTCCCTCCCCAAGAGCTATCCAGCTCGCCCAGCAACGTCGCCGTACCCGTTGCAGCAGCGGCGGTGCCCGCACACCGCGCTGCTGCAGATGCCGGTAGGCGACCGTGCTCGCGTCGAGGGCTCCCGTCGCCCCCGACCACCGAAGGACAGGAGGCGAGCCGTGATCAGCTCTGCCACTGCTTCGTTGTCGTCCATGATCGACGACCTGTCCGCGAGGTCCGCTCAACCGCTCTTCCACAGAGCACGGAACACGGAGCGGGACACTATTCAGAGGCCGGGTTCGGCGAGGTCAAGCGCCTGATCGGTGAGTCCGCCGGCATCATCCTCCAGATGCCGCCACGAGTAGCAGTGAGCGGCGCCGGAGGAGCCCAGCTCGATCTGCCTGATGGCCACTGTCTCGTCGTTGACGACGATCGCCTCCCGCAGCCAGCGAGCTCCCTCGTCAACCAGGCCTTCGTGTTCGGAGCTCTCGTCCAAAGACCGATACCACGCGACGGTTGCCCGGAATGCGATCTCGGCCTCCGGCGACCAGTTGTGTTGCACCGCCAGACGCCGGCAGTGCGCCTCCACGTCAGCCGGAAAATCGGTCATCACCGGAGTATTCCGGTGACACCACGCCTCACACTCTCATGCCGCTGTGCGAACGTTCTACGCCACGGTCGGCCGCGCCGTCACGGCGCAAGACAGGTCAGCGCTTCAGCAGCGAGCTGCCGGACCTCACACCAGCTACGGTCACCGAACCAAGCCGCATCCAAAGCCACGGCACCTTGACGATCCGACACGGCGACGACTGCAGCCACGACCGCGCGGATCACCTCAGCCTCAGCACCGTCGCGAAGAATCGTCCCGACAGACGCGACCGGATCCGCCGAATCCCACGCAGTGTCATCCACCAGCCAGTGAACTGCGTTCGTCACGTCGGGAAATCGCGGATCTCGACCCACACCCTCCAGCGCAGGAGGCTCTGCTGCGAGAACTCTGAGTGCGACGACCACGTCCTCGCGCCGCTCCGGCCATGAGACGTTCACCGGCCCATGGTGGCAGACCACGCACCGGTCCTCCGCTCCTTTTCCAGCATGCAGACCTCCCATCATGCCGAAGAGCGTGCGTAGGGAGTGCTGGATCCGGTCCGTGCTGCGGGAACTACCCGGCCGGTTCATCGAGGCGATTCAGGGCGTCGCGAAAGTTGCCGCTCCGGTGGAGGCTCGCCAGCGCGATGACCATGTGATCCAGGCCAGACTCACCGACGATCAAGCCGTCGGAGCACCAGAAGTAACCGCCCCCGCCGTACTCACCAGTCTCAGCCAATTCCGACACAAGACGTTCGACCTCGGCCAGGGTGAAAGATCGTCGCGCTCCAGCGAGAGCCGTCAGGCAAGCGAACTTCGGCATCGACATTCGACACCGCCTCGATTCGTTCGTCACCCCCGACCATGAAGGTCACCTCGAAGACCGACGTCCGGACTCGGTAGAACGGCCCGTCCCAGCCTTGAGCGATAACTGCGAACTCCACACCCTCCACGAGAAAAGAGCCTATCCGGCTGCTGTCCTCTCATGCCGCGAGTCGGTCGTTTATGCGTTGGCAGAAGGACGTGAAGGAAGTGAGCGCCGGTTGTTCTCCCAAGTGTGCCCCTCGGCCTCCGCGACGTCTTCCACCGCCTTGACCAGTACAGCTGCCGCGTCAGCGTTGTCGTACGGCGCGACGCGGTGCTTGAAGTGTGCGATCTGGCGTTCGATGGCGTAGCGGGCCCGGCTGCGAGAGATCCAGTTCTCCTGCCAGCGATACGTACTGCGAATGCCAGCCACGATCACCGCGGCAGTACCTACCGTGGCCCCGGCGACCGGCTGGTTCACGACAAGAGTGACCGCGGGGGTCAGCGCCGCCAGGACGAGATTCAACACCTCGCTGCGGTGTGACCACCGGCACGCCCGCGTCGCGCGAAGGCGGTACCACCGCCATTTCGCCATCACCGAAGCCGGGACCACAGGCTCGTCCCCGGCGGCGTCTTCGATCCAATGCGACTCCGCACCGCCGACGACTATGGCTGCCGACTCCCTGGTCAATGGCACCACCTCCCCCCGACAAGTCACGTTCCCTCGCCGCCGCGTTTCGACGCCGGCAGCTTCGTCGACAATCCGTGACCTGCACGAAGCCGACCCGAAGCAGAACGAGCCGCGACAGATGCCTGCAGTTAGCCAGAGAGCGACCATTCGCACATGCCGCTGATAGGTCGTTCGGAACGCGCGTCGACGCCGCGATCGATCTCGTCCTGGTGCCGTGCTCGCCGGCACTCCCGGTCATGGCGACCGGTGCCCAGCCCCCGGAAATTGGCCGAGCGCCGACTTTCACCTTCGGGAAAGACTCAGAGTGGTCGTGACCGGGCGCCACGCCCGAAACGAGGAGCCCTCATGAACCTTTTCAGCATCGCCGCTGCGGCCAGTCGAGCTCCGGCACGTCGTCGGTGTCCAGCCCGCACCACTGCTCGCCAAGAGCGCGCAGCGTGTCCGTGGCGCGGGCGATGTCCACGGCTGTCCACGGAAACGGATCCTGGCTGACCACGCCCCGCACTGCCGGTTGCGGAACCAGCCGGCGCGGCTCCACGGCCTTATGCAGCACCTCGACAGTGGTCAGCTCGCAGCCCTTGACCTGCAACACCGTGGCCGAGACCACGCGCGCGTCGTGCCGCGGCCGACCCGAGTAGACCCGCACGTTCTCGAACACCGCGCCCACGGCGATCGAACCAAACCGCCCTGGGCCCATCCCAGCTCCCGCTCGGTGGCGGCGTGCGCGAGATCGTGGGGCACCCACCATTTCCGCGAGTAGGACGGCAGCCACATCACCACCCCGCCCGGGCGCACCCACGCCGGAGACTCTCCCCGCGGCGCGCGACGGAGCTCGATCAACACCTCCGCAGCGCGCCCGATCACAAGCCCGGTTACCAGCAAAACAGGTCCAGTACGGTCGGCTCGAGCGAACCCTCATCACACCTGTTGATCACCAAAGCGCCCAGAACGACGACCATCCGCGCTCAGCTGGCACCACCAAAGCCAACTGACCGAGCCGCGATCGCTCACGCCGCTGCATAATGGCGCAATGTTGACGACGTTTCGGCCACGGTGGGTGTTGGCCTGGTTCTCCGCTGTCGTGAGCGGGGTCGTCGGAGGCGTCGTGGCGTTCGCGGCCCGCTTCGCGATGGGGTTCGTGTGGTCCGACGATCGAGTAGCCGGTCCCGTGGGTGCCATGGTAGTGGCGGCGGCCCTGATCGTGCTGCTCGTCTTGGTGCGGGTTCGCCGGCGACGGCTCAGCGTTACCGAGAGCGGCCTTGTCGCGCATCGAGATGGATACCGAGTCAGCGTGCGCTGGGACGATTTCGAGCAGGTCGTCACTAAACGGATGGGACCGTTCACGATCGACGTGCTCACCTTCCGCGCCGGTCATGTCGAACCGTCGTCGCGGCACCCGGTTCCGCGGAAGGTGTTCGCGGTCGGCGCGGACCGCATGATTCAGATCGGTGCTTACGACGTGCATTGGCGTGACGGCCTGGTCGGACAGATGACGGCACGGGTGACCGATCGGTAGTCGCCTGACGCAGGGCTGCCGAAGGCAGAGTGCCGGCCGCGCAATGAGGACGGCTACAAGCCCGACTGTTTCGCGCCAGCGGTCTTGACGAGCGGTACTCCGCACCGGCAGCCCCCGGGCCGGCAGGCCAACACGAGACGAGGCGGCGTCTCCCCTCGCCCCTCCTGCACAGCTCTGCCCGGCGGCACCGACGTCGGCGCAGCGGTCCTACCGAGAAGTCGCCAGCCATGGAGCATTCGGACCCGGCTCCGTATCACCGGCGGCGACTAATCATGCCCGCTGTCCAAGCCCAGGCTCACGGCTGACGTGACCTATGCCCCTCCTCCGGTGTTCGCACTTGCGCCGCTGCACAGTCGCAGTAGGGTGCACGGCGGGCACGTTCTGTCATCTCGACAGGACCTGGAGTAGGGGAAACACCATGCTTGACCTCGTGGCACCGTCATGACCGCACAACACCGCGACCTGCGGCAACTGCAGCACCAAGCCGCTGAACTCGACGCACGACTGGCAGCGACACGCCACACCGCGCGCTCGAGCGACCAACTCGTGACCGTCACCGTGACCGGCCAGGAAAAACTTCTCGACCTACGGATTGACGACCGTGCGCTGCACGGCGCGCACGTGCAGAAACTCGGATTCGACATCGTCGAAGCCGTCCGCAACGCTCGCGCCGCCGCACGGGCGTCGTCGCTGCCGCACCTCAACGCCCTCTTCGGCAAACAACCACCACCGCCGCCCCCGTCCGCCACCGGGCCGGCTGCGCCGCCGCAGGCCGCCGCACCCGAACCGGCCCGGCGCGCCGCCGCGCCGGAGGACGAGGAGAACTTCGCGGACCTCGACTTCCTCACCGACGACGAACCCGACGCCGGAGGTGGTCGCTGGTGAACAGCGAAGAACGCCTCTACCACCTCGCGAAGGAAATCGACGCACGCGTCGCCGCCGTCGAGCAGGCCGCGAAGACCGGGGAAAGCCTCCCGCTGGTCCTCGACATCGGAGCCGGTCTCGGCACGGTCACCGTCGACGGCTCGGGCGGCCTCGTCTCGATCGACCTCGCCCGCGACGCGGTCGCCGGGCAGACCGGCGTCAGCCTCGCCGGCCACGTCCTGCGCGCGATCACCAACGCCGAGTCCGCGGCAGCGACCCGCCGCAAGAACTTCGTCGACGACGCGGCCCAGGAGATCCGATGAGCAGCGGCAATTTCAACCCGTTCGGCAACGCCGCAGCCGGCACCGGGTTCGAGGTCTACCCCGAAGCCCTGCGCAAGGCCACCGACGACATCTACGCCGCCCGCGACAAGGTCGCCACGTTCAGCAGTCAGGATCTGGCCCAGATCGTCCTGCGCGACGACGACGTCGGGATGCTCGGTGTCATGGCGAACGTCGTGCACGTCTTCAACGAGACTGTCGCACAGATGAGAGACAAGACCGACAAGGGCGCCATGCAGCTGGAACGGCTCGCCGAAGCGCTCGACAAGGCCGCCGACTACTACGAGACCCAGGACGAGGCGGACTTCAAACGGCTGCGCGACCAGGAGAAGGGGCTCAACTGACCATGACGACACCACCGGTCACCCCGCCCGACCCTCGAGCGCAACCCCAGCCTTATCCCGAAGACGCCGACGCCAAGGTCCGGCAGATCGCTCAACTTTTCGGGCAGAACAACGTCCTGCGGCTGCTGGAAGACGTCCGCAACCGATTGCTCGGCAACGCGATGCAAGTCCAGTCCATGGCAATGGACTTCGCACAGAAGAAGAACCTCAGCGACGCCAGTGACGACGTCGCTCAAGCAGTCCTGGCCGTGGCCGGCACCTGGAGCGGCCGCGGCAAGGAACAGTTCGCCGGCTACGCCGAACTCGTCGGCAAGGCCCTCGACGGGCAGCAACAGGTCGTGGCGAGCATGTCCGGCATCCTCTCCGAGATCGCCGGCTGCGTCATCGACACCTACGCCAAAGCCATCGAGTTCATCGGCAACTGCGCCGTCGAACTGGGGAAAGTCGGCTACAAGACGATCATCGCGATCGCGACGGCCGAGATCCCCATCCTCGACGTCATCACCTCCAAGGAGGTGGTCGACACCGTCGCCGACGCGTTGTTCGACCTCGTCAAATCGGTCAGCGACCTGTTCGCGGAGGCCCAGAAGACCCTGGGAGGGTTCCAGAAACAGGCCATCGCCCTGGTGCAAGGCAACACCGACTTCCCGGACATGCCTGCTATGCAGAGCAACTCCGGTATCGACGACCAACGGCAATGGCGCGTCGACCCGTCGGCGGCGCCGGCATGAGGGCATCAGTGATCGCGTGCACGACACTTCTCTCGGCGAGCCTGCTCACCGCCTGCGGATCGTCGACACCGGAACGGATTCTCTCCACGCCGCCGGCGCCGGCACAGACCGGCGCCCCCCTGCCTTTGGACCAGGTCGACGCTCCCCTCGACTTGGCAAAGTTCGACTCCGACCCGTGCAGCCTGCTCACCAAGGAGCAGGCAGCCGCCGTCGTGGCCGACCCACCGAACGGGATGCAGCCATCCCCGCGGACCACCCTCCCCGCGTTCGGCTGCGCCTGGCCGAATCCGGCCGGCGCCCTGCTGGTGGCGTTGAAGCCGGTCCAGAGCCCGAAAACCCTCACTGAGCTCTCGACCTCCCCGCTGAAGAAGAACGGCGAACTGGAGCCGTGGACGGAGACGTCGATCAGCGGCCTTCCCGCCGTCGTCTACCACGAGTACAGAGCGCCCGGCGAATGCTCGGTCTCGGTCGAGGTCACCGAGCAGCAGATGCTGACTTTCGAAATCGAGGGCAGAGACCTTCGCAACAACTACTGGGACAACGACCGCTGCGGCGGTGTCGCGAAGATGGCCGAATTCGTGATCGGCAACCTCCGGCAGTGATGAACGTCCGATGATGGCCGGCCACGCCTGCGCCGGCCACGACGCTGCCCTGCCGATCATCGAGGGCACCGTGACCCGGCGCGAAGTCCAACGTCTGCCGTCCGACGCCATCCCGAGATCCCTGTGGCTCTGGCACTCCAGCATCGGCCCGACCGCGCCGCGGTCGATGCGGCCTGGCAGGCGTTCCTCCGCCGGTTCGACACACGTACTGATGAGCCACCGCGCGGTCATGCCGACGAGCAAACGGTTCGCATGATTCGTGGGCCACATCCAGGTCGCGTGAGACTGGCATCGTGGGAGGCCGGACGACGCGATGAGCACATCGAGGTTGTCCGCGGAACGAGACGCCCTGCGTCAAGAACTCACCGATCTCTGTGCGTGCTGTCGGTGAAGCTCTGGCTGCTCAAGCGTGAACCTGGTCCCGGCGCGCGCTTACGACGCTCAGCGTTGCATCCGATAAGGCGATCGTCGCCAAGGGTACGGGCGGATAATGGGTTGCTCGGGATGAGAAGCTCTCGTCCGTGTTGACGGTGCGTATGAACGATGTCGCAGCCAGCGCGCTCGAGGCGAGCGGGACCGGTGCTGTCATTCCGCCGGCCGAGCTCCCGCCCATGCTGCGCGAAATCCTCCGTGAGGGCGTCGTTCGGCGCGGCGAGGTCCTGCTGTTCGCGGGATATTCTGGTTGGGCTGACGAGCCCCCGGGCAGGTTTCCGGACCTGACGGGCTGGGAGTGCTTTGTCAGTAGCCTCCATCTTGACGATGCAGTGCCGGTCAAGGTCAGATCGTCGCCGGATGGTGAGCCGGTGATCTCCGAGGAAGACCAAGCATTGATGCTTCGGTACGGGCTTGGCTTCGCCTTGGAGGTGGTCCGGCTCGTGAACGAGCTGGACAAGCCGGTGGCAGTGCGCTGCATAATTGGTACGAACACCACGAACGGGACGTTCCGGTTCCATCGGGCGAGGCCAGGCGAGTCGTGGCTGATCGCTGACCTTGATTCCTACTCTCATGAATGGCCCGTCCAGAAGCTGATCGTGGTCGATAGCGGGCCAGCCAGCCTCGGCGGCATCCCATGGTGACAGCTGTGGCACCGGTGCTGCCGAAACCTCGTTGCGGCTGAAGCAGACACCCCAGTGGCCTGCCACCGCCGACAACCGTTGACCGCGATGGCTAGCCCGATCAACGCGATGCCCGCCACCGGGCAGGAACCGGCCCGTCCGGAACAAGCAAGGCGTCTGGCACAGCTACCCACCACCAACGGACGCACCGTCGTCCAGTTCTGCAACATCGGCCGCCCCGGCCCGCGCCTGCCCCTGGATGTCTGGGTCCACGACCCGATCGGGCTGACCAACCGACCGCCGCGCACTCCACCTGTACCCGGAACGCCGCAACGGCCACAACAAACAGGTCGGCAGTGTCTCGGACATCGACATCGGCGCGATCCGCGGCATGTTCGCCTGCTCACCTGATCGGGAATGCTCGATTCCGTCCTGGAACCGCTGACCCCGATCGATTCTGGCATGTCACTGCAACTGATACCTCGAGTCGGAGGACTTCGGGGACGGGACGAGTTCCAGGTCGCAGCACATCGCAGGCGCGCTGTCGTGCCGCATACCGCGCGTTCGCCACCGGCCCAGTCGATGAGAGCGTGATCATCGGCTTGGAGGTACGACTTCCACGACCTCGGCAAGTCCGACGATTCGGGCGCCCTCACGCATCGACAGCCGCAGACCTGGCCCGACAAGTGGCCAGAGATCAGGCATGAGCGGATGGAGTCGCACCGTCGCCCCTTCGCCCGGCGCGAGGGTCTTCACTGTCTCCAGCGTCAGAGGCGCGTCGTGGCTTTCCGGATGGACATCCGGCGGGAAGCCCCAGCGCGACCGGTAACCGGAGTGGATCGGGGTTCGGCGGCCTCCTTGGCTCGCGATCACGAGCCGCAATCGTGCGCGGATGTAGCCCCGCTCGGCTTCAGCGTCTGTCCATCGGTTGTGCTCATGATCAGGATCCACGCTGAGACTATGTCGTCCCCGCTCGCCCGTGCCGAATTCAGGGCGTTCAGCAGTTGCGCCTTATGCCCGACCAGTGCGTCCGGCTGCACCGCGTCGAACGTATCGAGCGGTGGCGTACTTGACTGCCCGGCGGACGGAGGATCGACCAGTCAAGAACGAACCTCCCGTGACATGGACCTCTGCACCGGTCCGCTCATCGAAGATCCGCACCGAGTAGAAGGGGCCGAAGAGATGGCGTAGCCGGACGCTGAAACGTGGGTCCAGCCCAGGCCACTCGTCACCCCGATGCACGGTCGAAGCATAGCCGAACAAACGTCTGAGCAACTGCTCATGCCGCTTATCGCGCGCTCACGTCCCATCATGCCGACGAGCGCGCGTCTGCCCTCGTGATCATCCGCCCCTCGTTGGCGTGATGCTCAGCAGCAAGTGGGTCGACAGGGTCGATGCGGCGGAGTGTGCGTTGATCTGGTTCCGCCGTTGGCGACGTAGTGGGCTCGCGCGGCGTCGAGGCTGATACGCCCGTTTGGACCGCCGCGGACTACAGCACTGTCGTGGTCGTCCTGCCCGTCGTCTTCCCACCCGCATTCGTCGCAGATTTCGTACCCGCCTCTCTCACGGAGAGTCAGATGCCCACAGCAGGGACAGGTGTAGGGCCCACCGTCGGGCGGTGCGACGACATCTCTCTGACTGGTGTAGTTCTAGAACCAGGCTGTCCGCTGGGCGATCAGCTCCTCGTCCGACAGCGACGGATCATCGCCCGGCCCCCGTACGACGGAGCGCCCGGGCTGGATCGCATCGCGAGTCTCCTCGGTTCGTTCGTCGGGCACACGACAAGGATGCTCGTTCGTATCCACTCTTGACGAGTTGTTTTCGCGGAATGGGCGCGTGATCAGACTCGGTGGCACGGTGCCGGTTCACCGGAGCTGCGCGGTGCTGCTCAGGTCAGCGAAGGCACTGCCACGCCGCTGATCGGCCGTTGCGACGTCCTCATGTGCCGATGAGCGGACGCTTTGGCAGCGCCGCGCAGCGTCGCCGCGATAGTGGCGGTGACCAAAGTCGGACCCCAGTCGCATGTGTCCGTGGCACCGCTGAGTCGTCGGGAAACTACATATGCCGACTTCGCTACTCTCGTCGACTGGCTGCGCTTGGTGTCTAGTCGTCCTGCACTGGGCGGAGGATCGGGTCAATCCCGGCAAGCTCGGCGATCAGCTTTTCCGCGCCACAGCGCACCTGCGCGTCAGGATCCCGGGCCAGCACCTCGCACACCCGCGCAGCGGCGTCCCGGTCCCGCGAGAACACCATGAACACGTCACGTACAGCGGTATGAATCCAGTCAATCTGGCTGGGAGTGTGATAGTCCGGGCCAATAGCGCCGAGCGCCGAGGCGACCACCTCAAGCCCGACTGGGTCTTGACGCCGGAGCAGGGCCTCCGCGGTCACGCGGGTGGCGAACGTGTCGCGGTCGTCCAGCACGAGTTCCAACAACGGGCCCCTGGCCTCAGGCATCTCGGCGAAACTGGCCAGGCTCCGCCCTGCGTCAGCCCTGTCGCGGTAGTCGGGGCTTCTCGCAAGCTCGATCAGCGCCGCGACCACAGCGCGTCTTGCCTCGCTGGTCATGGACGCAGTCTTCCGCGACCAACGCGAAACGCCCAGCCAATTTCCGCCCCAGCCACCGCACGCACGGCCTGCGCCCCACCAAGATGCTGATACGAGACCGTGGATGACGGCGCCTCATCGAGCGGGCTCCGTCTCCGACGTCCTGTCATGCCGAAGAGCGGCGGCGCCACCTGGCCGGCTCCAGGGCCTGACGAACGCTGCTGATCGGGCCCGTCGCCATTGCTCGGCTTCAGGCCGTCATCGTGAACCACGCGGCCGGCCGATCCGGGCTCGGCTCGCCCGCCGCGTCACGGATCCAGTTCTTCGATCCGCCGGGTGAGGTACCGCCGTTCCGCTTCCGTGGGCGCCAGTTCCAGTGCCTCCCGGTACGCCGCCACCGCGTCCCCGAGCCGGCCGAGTCGACGCAGGAAGTCCGCGCGGGTCGCAGGGAGCAGGTGGTAGCCCGCCAAGTGGCCCCCGGCCGCGAGGTCGTCGGTCAGGGCCAAGCCCGCCGCCGGGCCGTCGGCCATCGCCACCGCCACCGCCCGGTTCAGCTCGACCACCGGGGACGGGCTCAGCTTCGCCACCAGCTCGTACAGCCGGGCGATCCGGGCCCAGTCCGTGTCCTCGGCGCGGGACGCCGTCGCGTGGCACGCGGCGATCGCCGCTTGGAGTTGGTACGGGCCCGGCCGGCCGAGGGCCAGCGCGGTGTCCAGGACGCTGACACCCTCGTCGATCACCGCGCGGTCCCAGCGGGTGCGGTCCTGCTCGGCCAGGGTGACCAGGTCCCCCACGTCGTCGGTGCGAGTCGCGTGGCGGGCGTCGTGGAACAACATCAGAGCCAGCAACCCGCTCGCTTCCGGCGCGTCCGGCAGCAACCGGACGACGACGCGCGTGAGCCGGATCGCCTCTGCCGTCAGTGCCCGGCGGACCAGGTCGGCGCCCGCACTGGCCGAATAGCCTTCGTTGAACAGCAGGTAGAGCACGCCGAGCACGCCCGCCGTCCGCTCGGGCAGCAGGTCGGCCGACGGTACCCGGTACGGGATGCGGGCGTTGCGGATCTTCCGCTTGGCGCGCACGATCCGCTGCGCCATCGTCGCTTCCGGCACCAGGAACGCGCGAGCGATCTCCGGGGTCGTCAGGCCGGCGAGCGTCCGCAGCGTCAGCGCCACCTGCGCCTCCAGCGGCAGGGCCGGGTGGCAGCAGGTGAACATCAGCCGCAGCCGGTCGTCCGGGACGTCGTCCGGCTCCGGCGGCACCTCGTCACCCGCGGACGCCGTGACCGCGACGTCCCGCAGCCGGTTCGCCTCGGCGGCGCCGCGACGCAGCTTGTCCAGCGCCCGGTGGCGGGCGGTCGTCGTGAGCCACGCCCCGGGACGGCGCGGCACGCCGTCCCGGGGCCAGGTGTCCAGGGCCTTGGCGAACGCTTCCTGCGCGCACTCCTCGGCCAGGTCCCAGTCGCCGGTGACCCGGATCAGGGTGGCGACGACGCGGCCCCACTCACCGCGGAAGGCCTCGTCGACCGCCGCGCGGACGCTGTCCGTCACTCCCACACCGGGCGCAGCTCGATGGCACCGAACTTCGCGACCGGGTGCGCCGCCGCGATGTCGATCGCTTCGGCGAGGTCGGCGCAGTCGAGGATGTCGTATCCGGCGATCTGCTCCTTCGTCTCGGCGAACGGGCCGTCGGAGACGAACGTGCCGCCGTCCCGCGGCCACAGCGTCGTCGCGTCGGCGACCGACCTCAGCTGGCTGCCTTCGAGCCGCCGGGCGCCGGCTTCGGCGACCCAGTCGTCCGGGTGGTCTTCGGCGGTGCCGACGAGCTCGGGGTCGACGCACACCCACATCAGGAACTTCATCGCTCAGTCCTCCCCGAACGGCCGGATCTCGATGGGGAACCGCCCGGCGGCGGGGTGCGCGGACGCGATCGCGATGGCCTCGTCGAGGTCGTCGCACTCGACGACCTCGCAGCCGGCGATCCACTCCTTCGTCTCGGCGAACGGGCCGTCCGACGTCAGCCGCCGCCCGTCGCGCACCCGCACGGTCACGGCTTCGGCGGGTGGGTGCAGCAGCGTCCCGGCCCGGCGGGCGCCCCGCGCTTCGACGTCGCGCAGCCAGGCAACGAACTCGGGCTTGGCGTCGATCTCCGGCGGGCTGAACAGCTCCGCGCCGTCATCGCAGATCATCAGCATGTACCGCAAGACTCCTCCTGTTCGGCCGGTGAAGCTTCTCACCCACTCGACGCCGCCGCGGTCCGGAATCGACAGGTCCTCGAAAAGTTTTCCGGCGACCTGTCGATCCGGGCGAAGCGCGGCGTCGTCCTGGCGGAACCACCCGACGACCGGAGGAGCCGTCATGATCCCGATCAGCCAGACCGGACAGCTGTGGGCCGCCACCCACCAGGGCGAACGCGCCCGCCGCCGGGCCGAGGAACGCCTGGGCGAGCTGGTCGCCCGGTGGACGCGCCGCCGGCGTCCATCCACCGGGGAGCCGCGCGCTCCCTGGATCGGGCGGCTGCGGTGACGGCCGCGCGGTGCGCTGGCCGGCTTGGCTGGTCGGCTGCGTTCCCGTCCGCTCGTGCTCGGGCTGAACCGTTCCGGCGGCTGCACCGGCGGCTGCACCGGCTGCCGACCGAACTGTGGATCGCGATCGCGGACGAGACCGGTGCGCTATTCGGCCGCGCCGAGAACGAATGGTCGAGGGAGCAGATCGACGTCAGCCGAGTGCGGAGCGGGACGCGTGCCACGACGCCAAGAGCCGCAGCCGCTCCGCGTCGGGGCTGCCCGGCACGGCGGTGAACACCAGCATGACCGGTCCGGGGTTGCCGGGTAGCGGGTAGGTGTCCCAGTCCAGGACCATGTCGCCCACCGCGGGTACCCGAAAGGTCTTGGTGCCGCTCACCGAATCGCGGACGTCGTGGCGGGCCCACAACCGGCGGAACTCGGCGCTGCGGATGCTGAGCTCGCCGACGATCGCGGTGGCGCGGGGATGGGTGGGGTCGGTGGCGACGGCGGCACGCATCATGCCGATGTAGTCCAGCGCCTGCGTCTCCCAGTCCGGACAGCTCCGTTGCGCGGTCAGCGCATCGTCGAACAGCAGCAGAAGCATGTTGAGCCGGTCCGGCGGGTAGGTGCCCGGGTCGCCGAGCAGCGCCTCGGCCATCGAGTTCCAGTCGAGCAGGTCCAGGTGCCTGCCGAGGACGACCGCCGGGGTGTCGATCACCCGCAGCAGCCGGCGGGTGCGGTCCGGCACACGCTCCGGCTCGCGGATCACCGGGGTGGGCGCCGGGCGGCGGGCGGCGTGGCCCAGGGCGAACAGGTGCCGGCGTTCCTCGTCGCCGAGTCCGAGCGCGCCGGCGAGCGCCGCCAGGACGTCGTCGGACGGGCGGACGTCGCGGCCCTGCTCGATCCGCTGGTAGTAGTCGGTGCTCAGCCCGGCCAGCAGCGCGATCTCTTCGCGCCGCAGCCCGATGACCTTGCGCCTGCCACCCGGCTCCAGGCCGACGTCGTGTGACGCAACCGGGTGCGCCGGGCCCGCAGGAAATCCCCTAGTTCGCGAGCGAAGGGATGCGGACTGCTCATGCCCCCAGTGTGGCTGCTCCGCGGGTGCGCAGGGTAGTTCGCGCAGACCCAGGCAACCGAAACCGACCGAGACCGCCCGGACGAGTCCTAACGTCGTCGGCACAGCCACCCCGATGCCCTCCAGGAGCAGCAGATGACCGGATGGACCGCCGACCGCATCCCCGACCAGCACGGCCGCGTCGCCGTCGTGACCGGCGCGAACTCGGGCCTCGGCCTGGTCACCGCCACCGAACTGGCTCGCCACGGCGCCCACGTCGTCCTCGCCGTCCGCAACACCGCCGCCGGCGAGCAAGCCGCCCGCCGGATCGACGGCGACACCGAGGTGCGCGAGCTCGACCTGGCCTCCCTCGAATCGGTCCGCGCCTTCGCCGCCAAGCTGGCCGTCGACCACCCGGCGCTGGACCTGCTGGTCAACAACGCCGGGGTGGTCCTGCTCGGCCCGCGCCGCCGCACCTCGGCCGACGGCTTCGAGCTGCAGTTCGCGACCAACATGCTGGGCCACTTCGCCCTGACCGGCCTGCTGCTGGACAACCTGGCCGCGGCAAGGGAACCGCGGGTGGTCAACCTCAGCTCCATCACCCACAAGACCGCCGACCTGGACTTCGACGACCTGATGTTCGAACGCGGTTACCGGGCCGCCACCGCCTACGGCCGGTCGAAGCTCGCCACCACGATCTTCGGTCTCGAGCTGGACCGTCGTCTGCGCTCCGCGGGACTGCCGATCGCGAGCGTGCTGGCCCACCCCGGTCTCACCCGGACCAACCTGACCCCACGCGCCTGGGAACACCGTGGCCGGCTCGGGCTGGTGGTCGCGCGACTCGGTCTGCTGGCCACCCAGCCGGTGGAACGGGGCGCGCTGCCACAGCTGTATGCCGCCACCGCAGCCGGCGTGCAAGGCGGCCAGTTCTTCGGACCGGCCGGCCTCGCGGAGACGCGCGGCCGCGTCACCGAGGCTCGGCTCAGCCCGAAGGCGGCCGACCCGGCCATCGGCCGACGGCTCTGGGCGGCGGCCCGGAGACTGACCGGGGTCGAGTACCTCTGAACTCGACCAGCGGCCGACCGTCCGGACGCGCTCTCACACCGATGAGCAGCTGTTCGCGCCACCGTCGGCCTAGGTCGGCAAAGTGTGCGTAGAGCACGCTGGCGGTGACGTCCTCGCGACCTCGACGAAAACCAGTCCTCAGGTCCGGATGGCGGCCCGCTTAACGGTCTTGATCACCGGCGCGGTCTCGATGTGGGTGATGGCGGGCAGCGCGGCCACCCGGGTGGTCAGGTAGCGGTACAGCTCCTGCTGGTTCGCGCACACCACACTCGCGTACAGGTTCGTCGGCCCGGTCGTGGCGGCGGCGAACGCGATCTCCGGGTGCCCGGCCAGTGCCGCGCCGGCCTCCTCCAGGTGTGCGGGCGCGACCGAGAGCCAGAGCATGGTTCGCGAGCCGACACCGAACAGGTTTCCGTCCACGTCGATGTCCAGGTACAGCACACCGCGTTCGCGCAGCTCGGTCATCCGGCGCCGGACCGTCGTCGGTGACCAGCCGGTCAGCGCGGCCAGCCGCTCGACCTCGGTGCGGCCGTCGGTGGCCAGCGCGGCGAGGAGCTTGCGGTCGCCGTCGTCGAGCCGCACCGGCCCCGGCCGGTGCGGCACCGGGGGCGGGCGCAGCCGCTCGATCGCCTCGTCGCCCAACGAGCCGAGCTTGGCGATCAGGCTGTCCGGACCGCCGTAGTACGCGTGCAGCACGGAGTGAGCGGTCACCCCCTCCACGCGTGGGGTGCGGGGAAGCTTGGTCAGCAGCAACGCCTCGCTGTCGGCTTCGCTCTCGGTGCGGACCGTGCAGGTGATCTCCGTGCCTCCGGAGGTGATGCTCACCCAGGACGTGTCGGGGCGGCGGGCCAGCGCCTCGGCGACCGGGACCGACGCGGCGGGCGCGCACCGCACCCGCAGGAACCACAGCACCGCCCCCAGCGCCGTCGGGTCGACCCCACCGAGCACCCGCACCGCCCCCGCCGACCGCAACCGGGCGTACCGGCGGGCGATGGTGCGATCCGACACGCCGAGCACCTCGGCGATCGTGCTGAACGGGGCCCGGCCGTTGACCTGCAGAGCGTGCGCGAGCCGGCGATCCAGCTCGTCGTAGTCGGATTCCACCGGGCTCAGCCTAGTCAGCGTCGGATATCGACGACCTTGGGTCCGTTTCTGGCACCGCAGCGTCGGTGGGCGGAGCGTTGCGCTCGTCCTGATCGACACAACCAGGGGAGAAACGATGGACACCGATGTGCTCGTCGTCGGCGCCGGACCGACCGGCCTGACGCTGGCCAACGAACTGCGGCTGGCGGGGGTGCCGGCCGTCCTCGTCGACAAGCTGCCGCAGCGCAGCACGCTGTCGAAGGCAGGCGGCGTGCAATCCCGCACGCAGGAGGCGTTCGACCAGCGCGGACTGCTGGAACCGTTGCTGGCCACTGGAAACCACCCGGACGGTATCGCCCACTTCGCCGGCGTCACGCTCCCGCTCACCCGCGGCCGGCACCGCCACCCCTGGCGGTCCATCCCGCAGGTGGTGATCGAGGGATTCCTCGAGGAGCACCTTGCCGCACAAGGCATCCGCGTCCGGCGCGACCACGAACTGACCGGCCTCACCCAAGACGAGAACGGCGTCACCGCGACGTTCGCCGACGGCGGTGTTCTCCGCTCCCGGTACCTGGTCGCCGCCGACGGCGGCCGCAGCACGGTGCGGTCGCTGCTGGGGGCCGAGTTCCCCGGCAGGCCGGGCACGGTGACCACCGTCGCCGCCGACGTGCGGCTGGGCGGCGACGTCCAGGCGATGACGCACGCCCGCAGCGAAGCCGGGCACTGGGCGGCGGTGTTCCCGCTCGGTTCCGATCCGCAGGGCAGGCCGCTGCGCCGGCTCTCGCTGGGCGGACCCGGCCGGTCGCTGCCCCGCGAGGTCCCCGTCACCGAAGACGAGATCCGCGAAGGGCTGCGCGCGGTCTTCGGCTCCCGGGTGGAACTGCTCGAACTGCGTTACGCCCGCCGCATCACCAACGCGGCCCGGCAGGCCGCCCGGTACCGGCACGGACGGGTGTTCCTGGCCGGCGACGCCGCGCACGTCCACCTCCCGATCGGCGCGCAGGGCATGAACACCGGGATCCAGGACGCGCTCAACCTCGGGTGGAAACTCGGTGCCGCCGTGCACGGTTGGGCCCCGGAGCACCTGCTCGACACCTACCACACCGAACGCCACCCGGTCGCGGCCGCCGTGCTGCGCAACGTCCAGGCGCAGAGCCTGCTGATGGACCAGGAAAGCACCGGCAACCCGGACCTGGCGGCGGCCAAGGACCTGTTCGCGGACCTGACACGACTGCGTGCGGTGCAGTACCACCTCGACGACACGTTGTCCGGGATGGGCATCCGCTACCCGATGCCGGGCACCGAGGGCGAGCCGCTGGTCGGCCTGCCCGCGCCGGACCTGGACCTCGGCCCGATCCGGTCGCACGAGCTGCTGCGGCGCGGACGCGGCGTCCTGCTCGACCCGGCCGATCGGTTCGCCAAGGTCGCCGCCCTCTGGCCGGACCGCGTGGACCGCGCGGGCCAGGGCGCTGACGCCGAACCGATGCTCATCCGGCCGGACGGCTACGTGTGCTGGGCAGGCAACCCGGACGACCTCGAACCGGCGCTCGGCCACTGGTTCGGCGAGCCGCAGTGACCAGCGGCGCCCGGCCGCTCCCGGCCGGGCTCGCTCACCGGTTCGGCGACAAATGGCGAGGGCCGGTGTCAGAGCCATCTCGCGGTGAACAGGGTGGTCCCGCGGACCGGATCCACTTCCGTCCGCTCGGTCTCGGTGAACCCGAGCTTGGCCAGCACACGGCGAGAAGCGGTGTTCCAGTCCCAGACCGTGGCCCACAGCCGCCGGTGGCCGGACGATCTCGCCCAGTCCAGGACTGCCGATGAGGCTTCCGTCGCGTATCCCTGACACCAGACCCGGCGTAGCAGCTCGAACGCCAGTTCTGGCTCTCCATCAGGAACTCGTCCGCCGTTGACCAGGCCGCAGTGGCCGATGACGTCACCAATGGCCTTCCGCTCGACCGCCAGCAAACCGAGGGACGATGGCCGGTCGGTGCGGATCCTTTTCTCGAGTTCCTCGACCGTGGGGTGTCCGTCGGCGTCGATCCGGCGGTGCGGCGGCACCCGTGGATCGCGTTCGGCCCAAAGCTCGCGTTGGATGACAGCCTCGGCCACCCGCCACGGCCGGAGCAGCAGGCGGCTTGTCTCGAGCACAACCTCGTGTCCTTGCGTCAGCCCGGATGGCACGGCAGCAACTCTGTCACGGGCGGACGCGCGGTCATGCCGAGGTGAGTGAGTCCCGGTGTCGGGTCACCGGGACTCACTCGCCCGCTGGTATTAGCGTTTCCGGCCGTCAGCGCAGGAACTCGAGCAGCAGCGCGGTGAGCTCCCGCGGTCGTTCTTCGGTGAGCCAGTGGCCGGTGTCGGCCATTACCCGGGTCTCGACGTTCGACGCGTAGCCCTTCCACTGCGTACCGACGGCACCGCTCAACGCCTCTTCGCCACCGACGGCCAGGACCGGCATCTTCAGCATCCCCGCCCCACGGAACTTCTCGTTCTGGGCGATGTCGGTGTGCAGCGCTTGGTACATGTCCATCCACGCCTTGAACCGGCCGGGCTCGCGGAGGTATCGGGCGTAGAACTCGTAGTCGCCGGCGCCGAACGCACCGTCCACGGCCAGGTACTGCTCGATGAACCCCTTGACCAGCTCGAACTCGTGCCCACGGACCAGATCCTGAGCGAAGTCCTTCTGGAAGAATCCCAGGTGCCACGTCGAAAGCTCACCTTCGGGCGAGAAGGCCGGGAACGTGTAGAGGGACCGGTCGGGGATGGGCCCCTCCATCACCACCATCCTGCTGACCTCGGTGGGCCACATCGCGGCGTACGGGTAGGCGATCCACGCGCCGATGTCGTGGGCCACGATCTGGATGCCCTTGTCGAGGTTGAGGTGGGCGAGCAGCGTGTGGACGTCGTCAGCCAGCTGTGTCGTGTCGTAGCCGGTCTCCGGAACCGAGGAGTCACCGGTTCCGCGAAGGTCGACAGCGATCACGGTGTGGTTCTTGGCGAGGGCCTGAAGTTGCGGCTCCCACTCGGCGGACGTCTGCGGAAAACCGTGCAGGAGGACGACCGGTGAGCCGCTGCCTCCACGGAGGTAGTGCATCCGGAAACCGTTCACCCACGCGTAGTTCGACTGGTAGCCGATCGGCGGCCGGTGCGGCGATTCGGTGGTCCGGGCGGCGGCGCTCGACACGGCAGCCGACTCCGGCCTTGCGGTCACGGCGGCATCGGCCGAGACCAGGCCGGTCCCCACGACAGCGGTGACTGCAGTGATGGCGGCGACGACTGTTCTGGTCAGGACCGTCATTTTCTTTCTCATGTGTTCCCCTGAAAGTGTGATCGTCGGTCAGCGGTCGACGGCGGCCATGTTGGCTTCGTCGTAGCGGTCACCGGCGGCCGACTCCAGGTTGTTCAGCCGGGCGACCTGGGCCTCGGTGAATTCGATGCCGTCGGCGGCGGTGTTTTCCTCCAGGCGGTCGATGCGGGTGGTGCCGGGGATGGGGGCGATGTCGTCGCCCTGGGCGAGCAGCCAGGCGAGGGCGACCTGTGCGGGGGTGGCCCCGGCTTCGGCGGCGACGGCGGTGACCTCGTCGACGATGCGCAGGTTGAGTTCGAGGTTGCCGCCGGTGAATCGCGGGTTGGTGCGGCGCCAATCGTCGGCGTCGAGGCCGTCCAGGGAGCGGATGTTGCCGGTCAGGAACCCGTGGCCGAGCGGCGAGTACGGGACCAGGCCCACGCCGAGCTCTCGCAGGACCGGCAGAACCTCCGCTTCGGGGTCGCGGGTCCACAGCGAGTACTCGGATTGCACCGCGGCGAGCGGATGCACGGCGTGCGCGCGCCGGATCGTCGTGGGGCCCGCCTCGGACAGGCCGATGTGGCGGATCTTGCCCTCGGCGACCAGCTCGGCCAGGGCTCCGACGGTGTCCTCGATCGGGGTGTCCTGATCGACGCGGTGCTGGTAGTAGAGGTCGATGTGGTCGGTGCCCAGGCGCCGCAGCGATCCCTCGACGGCGACCCGGATGGAGGCCGGGGTGCTGTCCGGGCCGGGGCGCCCGGTGTGCGAGACGAGGCCGAACTTGGTGGCCAGCACGACTTCGTCCCGGCGCCCCTTGATGGCTCGGCCGACCAGCTCTTCGTTGACGAAGGGGCCGTAGACCTCGGCGGTGTCGAGGTGGGTGACGCCGAGGTCCAGGGCGTGCCGGATCGTGCGGATCGACTGGTCGTCCCGCCGGCCGGCTCCGGTGTAGAAGTCCGACATCCCCATCGCGCCGAGACCGATGCGGGAGATCTCCAGCCCTCCGAGCGAGGTGGTTTTCATCCTGGTGTCCATTTCTGACGTGAGGTCGACCGCTTTAAGTTCCGATCGGTACAGAACGCTAGCACATCAGGACCGTTCGGTACTAAAGTCTGGTACGAGGAGGATGCGCTATGAGTGGTTCGCGGAGCACAGCGTTCGGCCGCCCCCGGGAGTTCGACATCGACGAGGCGCTGGAGCGCGCCATGCAGGTGTTCTGGGCTCGGGGCTACGACGGCACGAGCCTGACGGATCTGACCGGTGCCATGGGGATCACCAAGTCGAGCATGTACGCCGCGTTCGGCAACAAGGAGGAGCTCTTCCGCAAGGCGGTGAAGCGCTACGCCGAGGGCCCCGCCTCCTACGCGACGCGCGCCCTGCACGAGCCCACGGCACGAGGGGTGGCCGAGGCGTTCCTTCGCGGAGCCGTCCGGACCACGACATCGCCCGGCGCCCCCGCCGGGTGCCTGTCCGTTCAGGGCGCACTGGCGCTGAGCGAGCAGGGCCGCCCGGCGCACGATGTGCTCGTCGACTGGCGCAACGACGCGGGCGTACGGCTCGAGGAGCGTTTCCGGCGGGCGGTCGACGAGGGCGACCTCGGGCCGGACGCCGATCCGAGGCGTCTCGCCCGGTTCATCATGACGATGGGCTTCGGCATCGCGGTCCAGGCCGCGAACGGCCTGGGGACCGCCGAACTCGACGAGATCGCCGCCACCGCGCTGCTCGCCTGGCCGGGCTGACGCCCCTGCACCTCATCTGAAGGTGAAGCGAAAGGAAGGCGATGGGCGAACCCGGAAAACGGCCGATCGGTGTCGGGATCGTGGGCCTGAGCGCGTCGGGAGGATGGGCGACCGGAGCACACCTGCCCGCGCTTTCGGCCGTCGACGGCCTGGAACTGACCGCTCTGGCGACGAGTTCCGAAGCCTCGGCGGTCGCGGCCGGCGCCGCGTTCGGGGTGCCCGGCTACGCATCGGTCCAGCAGCTCGCCGAGGACGAGAACGTCGACTTGGTGGTCGTCGCGGTCCAGGTGCCCAGGCATCGCGAGCTGATCTTGCCCGTGCTGGCGGCGGGAGTGCCGGTGCTCAGCGAGTGGCCGCTCGCCGTCGATTCGGCCGAGGCCGAAGAACTGCACCGAGCCGCCCGCGGGACGCGTACCTTCATCGGGCTCCAAGGGCGTTCCTCCCCCACCGCCCGCTGGCTGGCCGACCTCGTCGCCGGCGGATACGTGGGAAAGGTGCTGTCCGCGACGGTGCTGGCGGCATCGGTCGAGTGGGGCACCCCCGTCTCCGAGCGCATGCGGTACACGCTCGAGCGCGCACTCGGGGCCACGATGCTCACCATCGCCTTCGGGCACGCCATCGACCTGGTGTCCATGATCGTCGGCGAGTTGCAGGACGTAGTCGCTTCGACCGCGGTCCGGCGACCGCTCGTCCCGTTGGGCGGCACCGGCCGGACGGTCCCGATGACGGCCGAGGACCAGATCGCCGTCTCGGGCACGTTGCCGGGCGGAGCCGTTCTCTCCGCCCACCACCGCGGCGGAACGCTGTCGGGACCTGGCTTCTCCCTTCTCGTCGACGGCACCGAGGGAACCCTCGAGGTCACCGCCGCCACCGGGTACCCGCACCTCGGCCCCGCCAGGGTCCGCGGCTCGCGCGGTCGTGCCGGGCTGTCGGACTTGACCTTGCCCGACGGCTACGACGACTACCCTCAGCTGGCCGGAACACCGACGCACACCTTGGCGCACGCCTACGCGGCGATCCGCAACGATCTCACCCACGGCACCGCGACCGCCCCGGACTTCACCCACGCCGTCAAACGTCACCGGCTCCTGGACGCGATCGGCCGGTCAGCCGCCGAAGGACGACGAGTGTCTCTCCCCGGCCTCTGACACCGTCACACCGAACCCGATCCCGGGAGCACACAGGCGCAGCTGGACATCCGGGCGGCGGGAGACCGGCTGCTGTCGCCGGATCGTCGCGTTCTGGGACGAGGCCGTGTCCGCCGCGATGGGCGGGAGCCCTCAGCTTCAGCTGAGGCCTGGCCCAACAGGTCAACAACCACGATCGATATCAGGCCTGGCGGGCTGATGCGCCGCCCGCCCACACTGCCCGATGCTGACCTCCGCAGAGATCGAACGAACTGCAGGAGGTAGACATGTCCGTCACGGTGGGACTGCTGGTGACGCTGGAGGCGCAGCCGGGCAAGGAAGCCGACGTCGAGGAGTTCCTCAACGCCGGTCGTTCGCTGGTCGAGGACGAGCCGGCCACTTACCCGTGGTTCGCCGTCAAGCTCGGACCGACGACGTACGCGATCGTCGACTTCTTTCCCGACGACGCCGGCCGCACGGCCCATCTGCAGGGCAAGGTCGGCCAAGCGCTCGGGGAGAGGGCCGACGAGCTGTTCGCGAAGCCGCCCGACGTCGTGCAGCTCGATGTGCTGGCGTCGAAGCTGGCTTGAAGGCGATCAGACGATCTCGCGGCCTCCCCCGCCGGCCCCACGAGGTTCGTCGCGGGACGGCTGGGCGCCGGCCGGTGACGGCTTGTCCTGTTGGCCGGCTCCCACCGCGTGATCGACTTCGAGCGACCGAGGATCGCCACCGCGGCATCGTCCGCAAATCCATTCAAGCCGTTCGGTTCGTCCACGAACATCTCAGCTCCTGGCGCGTCCTCCGCTCGGGATCGCGATCTCAGAAGACACCGAGGCACCGTGTCACTGTGCGTCAACGCACTCTCATGCCGCTGGTCGTGTGCTTGCATCCGGCCATCCGGCCATCCTGGGGGCGCCGGCCCGCGACTCGGAACATCAGTGTCGCGGTCCGACCCAAACCGGCTCCCCCACGAACATCGAACAGCCCGCGCCTCAAGCGTCATACGGTTCGAACCTCGGTTCCTCACTGGGGAAATCTTCCGGGAAGATCGGCACCGGAAACGAACCATCGAGAGCCGCGGCCAGAAAAGCGACCAAGCCGCCGTCGAACCATACCCAGTTTGTCCCCCGTGCCTCATTGGCGACAACAGTCCAGCGCTCGGGATCGTCGCGCGGCCACCTTCGCCAGTAGACCGTGTCACCGTTGTCACTCAGCACAGCCGGCAGGAGCTCATCGTTGCTGAACGGAATCTCTTCGCCCCCGCCACGAAGGTAATCGAGCGTCCGGTTCATTCGTTCGATGCAGTGTTCGAGGCGGATCGCCTCGTGACCGGCGGTCGGCTGCAGGACGTGCAAGAAATCATCGAACACCCCAGGTCCATAGTGCCCGACCAACCACTTGTAGTCACTGGGCAATCCTGTGCCGATCCGCGTTTCCAGAGCCGCCCAGTCCACTGGTCCCGCCGAGGAACGCCGCGGCGGAGGGATGCGATGCGCCAGGTCATCATGCGTGGTCATGGAAATCCGGTCTCCCCACGGTTGTTTGTCGCAGTCAACCCCCGCTCCAAGGTGGTCGCCACCGCCATCCCTGCTGACCAGGGACTGCCGGTGGTCCCATCGATCGTCGGTACGCTCCTCCCGTGGCAGCGGAGGACAGTGCACCCCAGGTGTTTCCCAACCGGTTCGCCGACGCGGCCGGGCCGTCGTCGACCAGCCTCGACCGTGACCGGTGCAGGTGTGTGGGGCATTCGGTCGCGACCCGGCCGGCGACCGTCTCCTTCCACGACGACCGCCAGGACACCACGTCCGCGGGATGGCGGCATCTCCTGGCATTGATCGACGAGGCCGCAGCCGACGGTCGAACGGTGTTCAAACCCTTCGCCGAGATCACCGGTCCGGAGCGACAGCAGATCGTCACCCTGCCGCCCACGATCGCCAAGCTGAACGCGGTCAAGCACCTGGTGCTCTACGGCACGAACCTGGTACGCATCCCGCCAGAGATCGGCGCCATGACGAACCTCGAGATCTTCGAGCCCTACACCTCGCATCGACTGCACTGGTACCCGTACGAACTGACCCGCTGCGCACAACTCCGTCACAGCACTGTGAGCACGCGAGTGCTCTTCGGCAACGTCAAGTTCCGGCCGCCGTTCCCAGCCCTGCGCCCGGTCACCAGCCCCGATGACACGGACCTGAGCGCCCTGGCCCCCGGCGTGTGGGGCGCTGACGCAGTGAGAACCTGCAGCATCTGCGCCGGTCCGGTCGACCACGAGCTGCATCAGGTGTGGATATCCCGCCAGGTCGGCACCGACGTGCTACCGCTCCTGGTGAACGCGTGCTCAACGGCATGCGTGGCGGCGCTACCGGAGCCGAGCACCGGCTACATCCCGACACCGCACACCGGCGGCCCGGACATCGTCCAGCCCACCGGAAAGTCCGCGTTCTGAGGGATGCTCGCACCCGCGGCCCCACGTCCGGCCTGAACGAGGCGCCCGCCGACGACCATCAGAGTCCTCATCGACTCGAGATCGTTTCGTGGTATGTCCTGCCACGGCTCAACCCCAGGGCCCTGGCGATGGGCCGCCGGATCAGCGCGGTGGCGATCAGGTCGCCGACGCGGGGTGACACAGCCTCCCCGAGCAGCAGCATGTTGGCCGTGCGCGGCAACACGACCCGTCGTTTCCCGCGCCGGACCGCGGTGACCACAGCTCGCGCGACAGCGTCGGCGGACAGCGGAGTCATGTGCCGGAACGGCGGAGGCATCTCGGTTTCCGCGGCCTCGCGCAGCAGGTCGGTGGCGGTGAGGGCGGGATGGATCACCGAGACCCGGATACCGTCGCCGGCCACTTCTTGGCGAAGGCTGTCCGAGAACGCGGAGACCGCGTGCATGACGATCGCGTACGAGCCGAATCGGGCGAACGCTTTGCGTCCCATCACCGACGACATGTTGACGATCGCGCCCGACCTTTGCCGTCGAAATATCGGGAGTACGCGTTGCGTCACGTCGATCGCGCCGAAAAGGCTCGCTCGTAGTGTTTGCTGGACGTTGTCGGCAAATGCCGTCGAGTCGACCGTGCCGACCTTGCCGATTCCCGCGTTGTTCACCAGCACGTCGATTCGCTCGAATCGCGTGATCGCGCCGTCTACCAAGGCCGCTACGGCGTCGTGGTCGGTCACGTCGGTCGGTACTGACACCGCCTCCGAACCGAGTTCGCGGACTTCCTTCTCCACCAGAGCAAGGTGCTCGGCCGAGCGGGCCGCCAGCACCAGCCGCGCCCCCTCCCGGGCGAACGCCAGGGCGACGGCCCTGCCGATTCCTCGCGACGCCCCCGTCACCAGTACCACCTTACCCGCGAAATGAGATTTCATGCCCTTCCCTTTCTTGATGTATATACAACACGTGGTCAGTGAAACACGGCTGAGCCAACCCTGTTCGTCTAGCTGCCAGGCGGATAGCCCATATTGCTCGCGATCGCCTGAATCGCATTCGCACCGGCCGTTCCGAGAAGTTCCGTGGCCTGCCGCTGAGCCTGCCGCCACTGCGGCATCACGGACTCGATCTTGGCCCGGCCGGCACGGGTGAGCTCCACCTCACGTATCCCTTTCGCATCCGACGACAGGGCCTCGATCCAGCCGTGGTTCAGCAGCAGATTGACATTCCGGCTGACCGTGGACCTCTCCAGTTGCAGCACCTCACCCAGCTGCGAGGGCGCACACGGACCGACCATGCCCAGGGCGGCCAACAGGTTGACCTGGGCGATCGTCACATCGTGGCCACCGAGGGCACTGTCGTAGAGGCTCGTGAGAGCCCGGCCGATCAGCCGGACGCGCACCGCCAGGCAGTCGGTCACGATCTCCTCTACCGAAGAACTACTCATGGCAATATTGTTGTATATACATCAAGACTTGTCAACACCCCTCGGCCACATAGGCATGACGGTGGCGACCGCCGGCGTGGCGGAAGCCGGCTACTGGACAGCGGCCGAGGCCCGGGGCAAGGCATCGCTCCCCGGGCTCTGGAGATCACGCCGCAGTGGGCACTGCGCTCGTCCGATTGCGTCGCCTGGACCTGCTGCACGCGAAGAACAACCCAGCCTCCTGCCGGGTCGCGCAGAAATGCGGCTACGTCCTGCACGACCTGCTATCGCCGGCCTTCCCGACAACGCATACAGACCCCCCGGCAGAGCACGAAGCAAGAGACCACCTTGAGCGAAGCCGGCGCCGCTTTGGCGCACCAAGATCAGGATGTGACCCGAACGGGGTTCGACGGCAAGCGGCACATGAGCACGGTCGGCGGCTGTCAGGGCCTAGCCATGGATCGTGGTCCCGGCTAGGTGATCGTGCCGTTGGCTCGCGCACGCCAGAGCGTGGATCGTGCTTCGGGAGTGGTCAGTCGCGTCAGTCCGGCGGTTGCCGATCGGCGCAGTGACTCGTCCGCGCTGTCGAGTTGAGCGGTGAGTACCGGCAGCGCGGCTGGGGATTCGGCCCCTGCTATCAGTTCCAGCAGCCATCGGCGCAGCCCATGGTCCTGCCCTTCGTTCTCGAACTGCTCGATCAATCCGGCGATGTGCTCGGCGGCGTGGGCGCGCAGTTGGGCGAAGCCCTCTTCCTGCCGCTGCCGATCACGGCTGCGCATCGACCGCATCGCCGCGTCGAAGCCTCGAGTCATGCTCAGGAGCCTAACGGGCGTCACATCCGTGTGCTCTCGCGCAGGCACCGGAATTGAAAGGCGTGCGCGAGCTCCCGCATGCCGCTCATAGGTCGCTCGCCGGTACGCACGCTCATGCCGAAGAGCGGATCGCCGGTACGGCAGGGACTGCTCAGCCGGGCATCACCCGACGCCGGCCAGGTGCCGTCGAGATCAAGTCTTCGACGCGGACCCCGCGTACGGCGAGGCAATGCCGGATCCAGTCCTGTTGGTGCCGACTTCGACTGTCCCAGGTGAACTGCAACGCGTCCCGCGGACGGCGTGGACCATTCGGCCGCAACCCGGGCACGAGGTTGTCGCACACGTCCGCCAGCTCACGGATCTGCTGCTGGTAGTCACAGCCGGGGAAGAACTCGTCGCACATGCTTTCGCGTCGATGCGACATCGCCCTCATGAACAGAACCGATTCATGAACCACTACGACGATCGCGTCCGCGATCACGGACCGTCGGCCGGACTTGCCCCTCCACACGCGGCTCAGTCTTCCAGAACCGGGGTCCGGGTGCTCACCGGCGGATGTGCCAGAGTGCTCGGCCATGAACCATCTCGAACAGCTTCGGAGTACGGCGATCGAGCGCGGCATCCCGTCCGAAGCGGCCGACCGGATCGGCCGCTTTCTCCGTGTGGCGATCTGGGTGTGCAACGCCAACCGGTACGGCATCGGATCGGCCGAGCGGCACGGTGGCGTGGCCGGACAGAACGGCGGGCTGCCCCGCCTGCCGACCGGCACGGAATGGCCGTACGCCGACATCAGCGGCCTGGGCCGGTTGCCGCTTCCGTTCATCGCCTCGCTCGACTGCGCGAAGCTGCCGCGGGCCGACGGCCTCGAGCTCCCGGCGGACGGGTCGCTGCTGTTCTTCTTGGCGCACGAGCACGCTCTGCACGCGCACGACGAGCACCAGTTCGCACGGGTCGTCCACATTCCGGCCGGCACCGCCACCGTGCAGATCGAACAGCCACCGCCCCACGACGACGACTGGTTCGAATCGGGTTTCCTCCCGCCGCGGTCCGACCTCGTCGCTCTGGTCCAGCCGGAGATGCCGGGCTGGTTCGACGAACCCGGGAACCTCGAGTTCGAGTCGGACGTCGTCCAGCTGCAGGTAGGCGAGACCGCCCACCTCGAAGATCTCCGCACCTTGTTCAACGAGCTCTGGCCGCAGGTGACCACAGGCGCCGACCTCTACCTCGGCGGCTATTCGATGGAGTTGGGCATCGGCGAAAACGCCGAGTACGGCATGGCGGAGGACTCGATCGCGCATGACGTGCCGGACCGCGACCGGCTCGTGGAGGAGGAGACGACCCGGCTGATGAGCGAGTGGATACCGCTGGCCCAGTTCCAGCTGGCGGACCAAGTCCACGTCGGCCGCTTCCTGATCCGCCACGAAGACCTCGCCGCCCGGCGCTTCGACCGAGTTCGGTCGCTGACCATGTTCACGGAGTAGACGCGATGCCGCAGTCGGCGACTTCGGGGTTCTGGACCTCGGTCCAGACGCGGTTCAGCCCGGCTCGTTGCCGCGACGATCTGCTTGCGCCGGGCCGCCCTGCGTCAGGTCATCCGGGTCCGGCCGGTGCCTTGAATGTCGCGCGGTAGTCCTGTGGCCGGTGCCCGGCCAGGCGGGTGAAGATGGCGCTGAACGCCCCCGGGTCGCGATAGCCGACGTCGGCGGCGATGCCGGCGACTGTCCGCTCGGTGGTCTCGAGCAGGTGTTTCGCCTTGCGCACCCGCTCCGCCTGCAGGTATCCGAGCGGGGTCTGGCCGGTTTCGGCGCGGAACCGCCGCAGGAGCGTTCGCGTGCTGACGTGGAACGTCGCGGAGAGCAGCCCGAGGTCGTAGCGCTCGCGCATGTTCTGGTCCAGCCAGCGTTTGACGCCTTGCGAGAACCGGCTTCCGGTGGCCGGCAACAGTTCCCTGTCGACGTACGGAGCCTGGCTGGACCGCGCGTCGTCGACGAGCGCGACGCGCGCGGTGGCGCGGGCGACGCGGCTGCCGTTGTGCTCGCGGATGAGGCCGAGGGCGAAGTCGTACATCGCGCTGAACGCGCCGGTCGTCGTCACCCCACGGTCGGTGACCACGAGTTTCTCCGGCCTGACGGCGGTGCCGGGACACCGGTCTGCCAGCCGGTCGGCGAACAGCCACGAGGTCGTCGACTCCCGCCCGTCGAGCAGGCCGGCATCCGCCAGCAGGAACGCGCCGACACAGATCGAAACCAGCGCGACTCCCGATTGCGAACTGGATCGGATGGCTTCGATCTCCGGCCTGAGCGACGTGAGGGTCGCGTCCAGGTCGAGTCCGGGGTGCAGTTCGAACCCGGGTACGACAAGGACATCGACCTGCCGCACCGGCACGACCGCGATCGCCGCGCCGCCGGCCGCAACCACGCGCCGTCGCGGCGACAGGATCGACACGGCGTACAGCGGATTCCCGGTCGCGCTGGGCGCGGCGATGTGCGACGCCATCGTGAGGAGGTCGGGAACTCCGAAGACTTCCGACGCGAAACAGCCTGGGTAGGCGAGCACACCGACACGAAGCGGAGCCACCATGATGGCGAGATTACCCAGACATGTGGCGATCTCGCCACTGGCCGGACCGGCCACTCCGGCCCGACGATGCCGCTATGGCGATCACTGAACCACGAGCGGACAACGCTCTCGCGGACTTCTCGAAGCGGCTGGTCGACATCGAGGGCGTCAGCAAGACCGTCTACGTCGGCGGGTCCGGGCCGGCCGTCGTGCTGATGCCGGAGATGCCCGGCATCAGCCCGGACGTCGTCCGATTGGCGCGCTGGATTCGGGACGCGGGATTCACGGTCTACCTGCCGTCGCTGTTCGGCGTCGACGGCGCCTACCCCACCGTCGCCGACGGCGAGAGGGTCGTCCGCCGTGCTTGCGTCAGCGCCGAGTTCCGCGCGTTCGCCGGTGGCGGCACCAGCCCGGTCACGGTCTGGCTCCGAGGGTTGGCCAGGACCGCCATGGCCGAATGCGGCGGGCCCGGTGTGGGCGCGATCGGGCTGTGCTTCACCGGCAACTTCGCGCTCACCATGACACTCGAACCGGCTGTCATCGCGCCGGTGGTCAATCATCCTTCGCTGCCACTGGACGACCCCGCCGGGCTGGAGATCAGCGACGAGGACGCTGCGATGGTGCGCGAGCGCATCGAGCGTGACGGACTGAAGGTCCTCGCCTACCGTTTCGACAACGACCGGTGGTGCACCGGCCGGCGATTCGCCGCCTACCGGGCACTCCTGGGCGACGCGTTCGACGGACGCGTCATCCCGGGCGAGACGGCCAACCCCGCGCCACCCCCGTTCTTCCGTGACGTGGTCGGCTGCGCTCACAGCGTCGTCACGGCTCACCTCGTCGACCAGCACGGACACCCCACGCTGCGCGCCAGAGACGAGATCCTGGACTTCCTAGCCGAACGGCTCGGCCACGAAGAGCATTGATCGGCAGGCTCAGCCGCCGCTCCGGCCGCGGAGAACCCGCCGGCACGCCAACCCGACGACGGCGGCCAGCGCACCGGCCACGAGAGGCCACCACGTCCGGAGTTCCTGCTGGTGGATCAAGGTGACACCGGTGAACGAGATGATGAGGAATAGAACGAAAGTGCCGACGAAGTACTTTCCGTTCCGCCTCACCGATTCGCCTTCGCCCATCGCCTGCCTCGCTGTCGATCGATCGCAACCCGGGTCCCAGCGCCGATTGCCTACGGGTGGCAAGGGCCTGCGGTGCAAGCTTGTCATATGTGGCGCGTGCTGCGATGTCCGCTCATGCCGAAGAGCGTGCGCCCGTACCATCGCTTCGTGTGAAGCAGAGAGGGAAGCCGGAGGATCTCACGGATAGGCGGACAGCAGTCACAACGCTCTTCGAGGCCCACCGCAAAGCGCCGTTCCCGCGCCGGTGGCGGGGTGCCGACGTGGAAGGCATCGACATGGTGATGCTTGACGCAACCGCAGCCGGTTGTCTCTCCGTCTGGCTGGAACAAAAAGGTCTCGCGGACGACCGCGGATTGGCCGTCCTCGCCGAATGCGAACAGCGGCTCAATCGGGTCATCCCCGGGCTGGATGCCCATGGTCGCGAGTACTACCAACGACTTCTGGACATGACAGTACTGGTGCTGGAGACGAACCACCCATAGCAACGGGGAGTCCGGACGAGCGCCGCCTCGACGTGCGCGAAAGGGACTCGTGCCTCGATGCGGGGTGTGCGTTCGTGACGGCGTCGACCGCGGAAAAGTGGGGCGCGCCACCTCGGACGGTTCACTGTCCGGCGATCGCGAAACTGCCGTCGAGCTTGGCCACCAGGTTCACGGCCAAGCCGGGGGCGAGGTCGCGTGCCCATCGGGTGGCCGCGTCCAGGAAGCCAAGGAGGTCTTGGTGTGCGGTGTGCAACTGAGCGCTGACCACGTCCAAAGGGGCCGTGATCGCGCGCTCGATCGGGGGCAGATCCTCGCCGAGGCCGCCGTCGGGCCAGATGCGCACGGCGTTGTCGAGGTGCTCCACCCAGGGGGCCGGGCTGTGTCCGAGCCACGGCTGGCCACCGTCTGGCACAGCGGTCCATTCGCGCCAGCTCTCGAGCCCGCAGCAGCAACTCGGCGGGATGACGACTCCCGTCTGCGTTTCACGGGCCAGCAGACCACCCGAGGCGATCAAGCAGTCGGTCTCGACGATTGCCCGGAGCGCGGCGACAACGTCATCTGGATGTGCGGCAGCGGCATCAGAACACCGAGAATGCAAGACGGCCATCACGGTGCCGACGTCGAGTACGGACATACCCGCCGACACGCGGATCAAGGAGCGCCCGGCAGGGGCGGTGGTCGGCCAGAGGGTGAAACCGGCCGCGTCGGCCGCGTCGATCACCGGCTCCAGGACGAGCATGGATATCAGTCCTCACCGGCGATAGGTCGACACGCAACGACATTTGCGCTGATCCCCACGCGCTCGTATCCCGAAGACGGACGCACGTTCGGTATCCGCTTCTGCCGCGTCGAGGTCGCCCGTATGACTCGTGGCGTTCGTGCACCCGCACACCCAACGACCTCGGCCGACTCCGCAGGTGCTTCCCGGCCTCCGGTCACCGCTTAGGACGTGTCACGAGACGGGCGGCAACGCGAGCCAGTCCTGCCAGGTGATGTCGCGGCCCAGAAAGCGAGGCCGGCGAAAGGGCCAATCGCTGGCGATCCACTGCGGCACCAACGCATCGAGCGCACGCTCCACTTCGCTGCCGACGAGGTCGTCCACCACCCACCACGCCACCTCGCCGTCGGAACCGGTGCGCTCGGGCGGGTCGATGTAGACGCAGCCCAGGATCGCGGTCTCCTCTTCGTCCAGCAGCGCATAGTTGAACGACTGGTGCGCGGCTATCTCCTTCTCGTGCCGCAGCAGGTCGATGCGATCCTCTTCATAGGTCATCGTCTCCTTGGGCCAAGACCAGGCCGGACCGAAGATCCTCCACAAGCGCTCCTGGGAACCCATCACAGCGGGGTAATCCAGAGCAGTGTCCGCCTCGCGGATCGGCCGCAGGTGAAGCTCGGTGCCGGGCACGGGCGTGTACACGGGGTGGACGAAGTCGTCGGGCAGCCAGCTCATAGCTGCCGAGGCTACACACCTGGTCGCCGTGGCATTCGCGTGATCATTCACGAACACGCGCTCAGGCCGAACGGCTCGGCATCGAACCTCGTCCGCTTTCGGCCGGGCACCGCCCGCACCAGGCTTGATCCGCGTGTCGGGTCGGTCCTACTCTTCAGCGTCGATGGTTGCCGAGGAGGACCGATGCGAGGCGTCAACCGTGGCCGTGGCCACTTGGTGATCATCTCTTGTGCACTGTCCGCCGGCCTGCTCGCCGCGGCGAGCCCGGCAGCGGATGCGGCGCCCGGTGCACCGCGGTACTCCCCCGGTGCGCCGGGCGCCGGAGATCCGTACTTCCCCGACATGGGCAACGGCGGCTACGACGTCGGCCACTACGACATCCGGCTGGCGTTCCACCCCGAAACCGGGGCGATCGACGCGACCACGACGATCCTCGCCACGGCCACCCAGGACCTTTCTCGCTTCGACCTCGACTTCCAGGGGCCGCTGACGATCAGCAGGCTCTCGGTGAACGGCCAGAACGCCGCCTTCACCCGCAGCGGCGCCCAGGAACTGGTGATCACGCCGCCGCGCGGTCTGCGGAACGGCAGCACGTTCGTCGTCTCGGTGAGCTACGCCGGCGTCCCGCAGAAGATCGACGACCCCGCACTGGGCCTCTCCGGCTGGGTCGCCACCAAGGACGGCGCGGTCGCGCTCAACCAGCCGATCGGCGCGGCGACCTACTACCCGGTGAACGACACCCCCGACGACAAAGCGACCTACACCCAGACCATCACCGTCCCGACCGGACTCACCGTGCTGGCCAACGGCGAACCCGGGCCCACCACCACGCACGATCACCAGACCACCTTCCGCTGGGCCGTGAACCGGCCGATGGCCAGCGAGCTGAGCATGCTCGCGATCGGCGACTACGACGTCACCCGCGGCGTGACGGCCGGCGGCCTGCCGAACATCACCGCGATCGGCAAGTCGATCGACACCAAACCCGGTCAGGGCCAGGTGTTCAACCAGACCACGGCGCAGATCGTCCAGTGGGAATCCTCGGTGTACGGGCAGTACCCGTTCGACTCGACCGGCGGCATCCTCGCCGACGTCGGTGTCGACTACGCCCTCGAGACGCAGAGCCGGCCAGTATACGACCAGAGCGCCAGCGAGGTCGACGGCGACCTGCTCGCCCACGAACTCGGCCACCAGTGGTTCGGCGACAGCCTCACACCGGTGCACTGGTCGGACATCTGGCTCAACGAAGGCTTCGCGACCTATTCGGAGTGGCTCTACCAGGAGAAGTTCAACAACGTTCCCGTGCAGCAAACCTTCGCGAAAACGTACGCCGGAGAGAAGGACTGGAGCGGCGAAGTCGCCGACCCCGGACGTGATCACATCTTCGACGACCTGGTGTACAACCGCGGCGCGATGGCACTGCAGGCGCTGCGCGTGAAGATCGGCGACCGCGCCTTCTTCCGAGTGCTCACGCAGTGGCCGACGGCCAACCGGTACGGAAACGTCTCGACGCGGCAGTTCATCCAGTTCGTCGAGCGCCTGACCGGCCGCGACCTCGACTCGTTCTTCCACACCTGGCTCTACCAGCCGGGCAAGCCGAAACTCTGACCACGATTCGGCCGATCGCCAGGAGCTGGTGACTCACGCGGCCTTCAGCGCCGCTGACGCTCACGACGGTCGCGACCGGCGCAGACCGTCGAGCACGAGGGTGATCACGCCGTCGGCCTCGGCCCGCCAATCCGGGCGGTCGTGCGCCGCGCCGATGCCGTGCAGGGCCATCATCACGGCACCCGCAGGCACGTCGTCGCGGAGATGGCCGTCCCGCACGGCGGCGGCCACCAGATCGGTCACGGCCTGCTCCAGTGCCCGGCTGCCTTCGGCGAGGACGTCCGATCCGGTCGTCATGAGCGTGGCCAGCGTCCGCGCGAGGCCGTGGTGGGCGGCGAGGTAACCGACCATGCCCCGCAAGAAGGTCGCCAATGCCTCCGCCGCGGGCAGCGTGGCCTGCAGCTCGCGGGCGCGGCCGCAGAGCGTCGCGACTTCGTTGCGGTAGACGGCTTCGGCCAGCGCTTCTCGCGTGGGGAAATGGCGGTACAGCGTGCCCGTGCCCACGCCGGCCAGCCGGGCGAAGTCGTCGAAGCGCAGGTCGTAGAAGCTCCCGGCGGCGAAGATCTCCCGGGCTTTGGCCAGCACCGCCTCGCGGTTGCGCCGAGCGTCGGCGCGCAGCGGCTTGCCCGCACTGCCTTCCGTTGACAACCGGCGCTCGCCTCCCTACGTTGAGAAATGGAGATGACCTCCACTTTCATCATAGCCGACGAGGTGCGCGTGAAGATCCTCATGTTCGGCCGTGGCGTGATCGCCGCGGTGCACGGCTGGGCGCTGGAACAGGCCGGGCACGACGTCGAGTTCTACGTCCGGCCGGGCCGCGCGGCGGCCTACGGGGACGCGATGGACCTCGACCTGCTCGACGCGCGGAAGCGAATCCGGGGTGAGCGCGTCGTCCGGACGTGGCCGGTGCGTTACCGCGAGGAGCTGGCGCACGGCCACGACTTCGACTTGATCGTGCTGAGCGTGCAGCACCACCGCCTCACCGAGGCCGCGGCTTTTCTCGCGCCGCGCATCGGCAACGCGACGGTGCTGGTGTTCGGCAACGTCTGGGCCGAGCCGCTGGCCGCGATCGGCGACCTTCCCGCCGACCGGGTCGCGTGGGGGTTCCCGCAGTCCGGCGGCGGGTTCGGCGCGGACGGCGTGCTCCGCGCGACGATGCTGCCCGCCGCCGTCTTCGGGACCATCGACCGGCCGCCGACCGAGCGTGAACTGGCTGTGCGTCAGGCTTTTCGCGCGGCCGGGTTCCGGGTGCGGGAGCGGCCGGACTTCCGCGGCTGGCTGTGGCTCCACTTCGCGGCGAACGCGGGCCTGCACGCGCAGGGCCTGAGACGGGGCTCGCTCGCCGACCTGGCCGGCGCGACGGGCGACTTGCGCGAGGCGCTGCTGACCACCCGTGAGCTGCTGCCGCTGGTCGAGGCGCGCGGGATCGACCTGCGCCGGCACCGGGGTGCGATGCTGGGCTATCGCGCACCGACCTGGCTGACGGCGCCCGCGTTCGCCTGGCTGACCGCACATTTCGCCTTGGTACGCATGAGCTTCGCGACGCACTGCGACCCGGACGCCGAGGAACCGCGAGACGTCTGCCGGGACACCCTGGCGGAAGCACGGCGGCTGGGCGTCGCGGTGCCGCGGCTGGAAGCCGCCGAAAAGTACTTCGCCGCCAGCCGATGATCCGGTGGGCGAATTTCGTTGGTACGGCCGGACATACTGGACGCGTTGGTCGCCCGGCCGGCCGACCCCGAACTGATCGAGCCGGAAAACTGGCCGGAGCACACCGAGGCGCACAAGCGCCGACCCGGCCTGGCTGACCACCCTGGCGGCCCACCCGAACAGCCTGGTCCGCGCGATCGCGGTCGGAGCCCTCAGTTCCGGCCACGATCCCGCCCATCAGCCGGTCCTCGTGCAGGCCCTGTCCGACCCCGCCGCCGACGACGTGCAGGCCGCCCTGGAAGGCCTCACCGCGCAGTCCGCGGAGCAGGTGTTCGACCGGCTGGTCGCGCTGCTGAACGAGACGGACCGCGACCGGGCCTGGCTCGGCCGCGCCGCCGCCCAGCGCATCGCCGAGACGACTGGACGTCCTCGCCGACGCACTGGGTCAGGTGGACCACGGCGCCGCGCACGACATCACCCGCGCCCTGAGCCGTGCGGGCGACCTACGCGTCGCGCCGGTGCTGATCGAGCACCTCCGCTACCGCCGCCCGGGCCGCTTCGCCGTCGCGGAAGTGCTCGGCAACCTGCGCGTCGCCGAAGCGACCGGACCGCTCATCGACGTCCTGCGCGAGTCCGACGGCTACCAGTCGCTGCGCGTGGTGGAAGCGCTGGGCAAGCTGGAAGCACTCGCGAGAGCGCCCTGCTGGCGCTGAACCGGATCGGCGGCCCGGTGGCGACTCCGGCCGCTCTCAAGGCCGCCGACGATGTCCACCCCGTCGTCCGCGCTCGGGCCTACCGGATGCTGGCCAAGCACGGCGATCACCGCGCGCTCGGCCGGCTGACCGCCGCCTGCGACAGCCGGCACGTCCACACCGCCCTCACCGGCCTGGCCCGCCTGGCCGACGACTCGGTCGCGCCCACCTTGGTGCAGGTGTTGCTGACCACCGAAGAGCGGCGTGTCCGCAAGCTCGCCGGACGCACGAGCTTGTCCGATCGCGCGCAGCCGCGGCGCTCGGGCGGATCCCCCACGAGAAAACGCTCCCGTTGCTGACCGAGGCGTTGCGCGACCCCAGGCCCCGCGTCCGGGCCAACGCCGCGACCGCACTGGGCCGAACTTCGGCTGAGGGCCTGCGTTCCCTCCCCGCCGACGCCCTGTCCGACCCGCACCCCGCCGCCACCGCCGCCCTACGAACGACGGACACCTGACCGTCCTCTGTGGACGATCAGCTCGGCCGGATGGCCAGCAGAACGCGGCCGAACGGGCCGTCCTCGGCGAGGTGGCGTTGCGCCTGCGCGGCCTGCTCCAGCGGGAACACGCGGTCAACCAGGGGCGTGATCTCCTTGCGGGCGACCAGATCGAGCAACTGCTTGTTCGCGGCGTTGATCTGCTCCGCGGTGAACAGTGCGAACCGGAAGCCGTGGATGTGGGTGTTCTTCCAGATGAGGTCGGTGACGTCGATTTCGGTGCGGGTGCTCGCCGCATACCCGATGCTGACGAGGGTGCCGTCCACCGCCAGCGCGCCCAGCGCCGCGCCGGTCACGGAGCCGCCGACGCCGTCGAGGACGACGTCGACGCCGCGGCCGCCGGTCAGCCGGTGCACGCCGTCGCGCAGGGACTCGGTGGACAGGTCGATCACCTCGAACCCGAGCGCGCGGCCGCGTTCGGCCTTCGCGGTGGTCGTGGCCGTGGTGATCGCCGCGCCGGCGCCGAGCACCCGGGCGACGTCCACGCCGCCCTGCCCGACGCCTCCCCCGACACCGGGCGCGAGGACGGTCTGCCCGGGACGGAAGCCGGCGAGTTCGGCGAGCGCCAGGTACGCAGTGAGGTGGCCGGTCGCGGCGGTGAGCGCGGCCGCGGCGGTGTCGTCGACACCGTCCGGAACGGCCACCACGTGCCGCGGGTCGACGGCGATGTACTCGGCCCACGCGCCGTCGGCGCCCACGCCGTACCGGCCGCCGCTGAGGATGACGCGGGTGCCGGCCGGCACCCCGCTCGCGCCGGGCTCGGCGAGGACGCCCACGCCGAACCCGCCGGGCCGGATCGGCAGCGGTTTGACGGCCGCGGCGGGGAGTTTCCCGCGGCGGACGGTCTCTTCCAGCGGGTTCACGCCCGCGAAGGTGAGCCGCACGAGCGCCTGGCCATCGGCGGGGACCGGAACCGGGACGTCGACGGTTCTGAGGACGTCGTAGCCGCCGAACTCGTCGTACTGGATCGCGCGCATGGCGCCCCTTCTTTCGAAATAGGTGTTCAAGATTCGACTCTTTCGGTGCGTTGCCGCTCGCGGAAAGCGCGCAGATTGGCGGGGTTGCCGCAGACGCGCACGTCGTGCCAGGTGCCGCTGTTGTTGCGCGAGCGGTCGAAGAACGCGGCTTCGCACCGGTGGTTGCGGCAGGTTTTGAGACGGCGCCAGGTGTCGGCCGCCTGGGCCTCCGCGATCGCGATCAAAGCGACCGAAGCCAGGGCCCGCCAGCCGGTGCCCCGCGGTTCCGGCCGGACCCGGCCGTCCGACCCGAGGCGCAGCACCACCCCGGATTGGTGTTCCGGCGCGGGCGGTCCGTCCGCGCGCGCCACGTGGGCGTGCAGATCGACGCGGAGGTCGCGGAGGGGGTCGAGGTCGTCTTCGCCGAGGGTCACGGCGGGCAGGTCCTGACCGGTCTCCTCGGTCCAGGCAGCCAGGGCCCCGTCGGCCCAGCCCTGCGCCAACGCGACGTCGGCAAGCAGGTCGGGCTGCCGGGGACGGCCGGCGGACCGGGTGTTGAGCAGGTCGTGGACGAACCCCAGGCCACCCGGGGCCGGGGAGAGGTCGTAGCGCGCTGTTGCGGGCCAGGTCATGAAATAAGCATGGCTCTTTTACTTATTTCGTGCGCGAGTTTGTGCGCCAGGTCACCGCACTGCTCGGCCTCAGGTCAGCCCGTACTTACAATGAGGGTGACCGGAGCCGGCCATCCTGGGCGGTGGGGTCTGGGAGGATCACCGGATGACGATGTCGCTGTCGGCCGATCTCTGGCCGGATGTGCAGCCCGAGACCGCTCGCCGGTTGATGCTGGCCGGGGTCGAGGCCTTCGCCAAGCGGGGTTACCACGCCACCACCACGCGGGACATCGCCGGAGCCGCCGGGATGAGTCCGGCCGCCCTCTACGTGCACTTTCCGTCCAAGGCCGCGCTGCTGTTCGCCATCAGCCGGTACGGCCACGAGCAGACCCTCGCCCTCGTCGAGAACGTCGTCGCGAAGGAGTCGGATCCAGTCGAACGGATCCGGCTGATCGTCGAGGACTTCGTCGCCTGGCACGCGCGGCGCCACACCGTCGCCCGGGTCGTCCAGTACGAGCTGCAGGCCCTGCCCGAGCAGGAGTTCGCCGTGGTCGCCGAGCTGCGGCGGCGCATCGAGCGGATCGTCCGCGAGGTCATCGCCGACGGCGTCGAGGAGGGCGTCTTCACGGTCTCCGACGCGCACACCTCGGCCCGCGCGGTGCTTTCCCTCGGCGTCGACGTCGCCCGCTGGTACACCGAGCGCGCCCGCCAGACCCCGGCCGCACTCGGCAAGGAGTACGGCGACCTGGTGCTGCGCATGCTCGGCGCGTCGCGGCCCGACACGCCGGTCACCGGCTGAGCGATCGTGGTGCCGACGCCCGTGTCCAGGCCACGGCGGTGGGGACGGAACGTCCTCCTGGCCGCGCTGGGCCTCGCCCTCCTGGCCGCCTGCACCACCGTCTTCCCGGTGCTGATCGTGCGCGCCGAGGTCACCACCGCGCAGCTCACGGCGCTGTCGCCGGCCGACTACGTGAAAGCCGTCAACGACGCGCGGGCCACGCTCCTGCAGGGCGTCGCCGGAGCGGTTCTGCTCCTCGGCGCCTACGGCACGTGGCGCCAGCTGAGGCACAACGTGGACGACAGCCGGCAACAGCGGGAGATCGAACGCCAAGGCCAGATCACCGAGCGGTTCGGACGTTCGGTCGAGCTGCTCGGCCACGACAGCCTGTCCGCCCGGCTGGGCGGCGTCTACGCACTCGACCGGATCGCGTGGGAGTCCGCACGCGACCGGGAAGCCATCGTGCACGTCCTCGCCGCCCACGTGCGCACCCGGTCGCCGTGGCCACCGCCGGACGGCTCCGGGTACCCGGCGGATCAGCCGATCGACGCCACGCCGCCGCTGCGCGTCCGGGCCAGGGACGTCCAAGCCGCGCTCACGGTCCTGGGCCGGTGGGGCCCCACCGAGGACAGCAGCCGGTCCTGGCCGACCGCCGACCTGAGCCACGCCGACCTGCGGCTGGGGAATCTCGAGAACGCCCGGCTCTGGCGGGTCCGGCTCCACGGCGCGAACCTGGCCCAGGCCAACCTCTGTGGCGCGGACGTGCGCGGAACGGATCTGGAAGAGACCGTCGTCGACGGCACCGACTTCGAGGGCGCCCTGGCGGACGACACCACGTGGTGGCCCGCCGGCTTCGACCCCCTTTCGGCCGGGGTGCGCAACGGTGGGTGAACACACTCGACCGTGCCGCAATAGCGGACACAACCTGTCCGCTATCCCTGACACGCTGAGCGCATGACCACCGACACCGAACGCGACGACCTGATCGCCGAGTTCGCGACCGCCCGGGCCGCCCTCCGAGCCACCACCGACGGCCTCACCGACGAGCAAGCCGGCGCGACCCCGACCGTCAGTGCCCTCTGCCTCGGCGGGCTCCTCAAGCACGTCGCCTCGATGGAAGAAAGCTGGCTCCGCTTCGTCGTCGAAGGGCCGTCGGCCATGCGGTTCGACCTCCCCGACGGCGTGACCTGGGCCGACATCGTCACCGGGACCGCGCGCGAGTACCCGCGGTGGGTCGTCGACCACCAGAACGAGTTCGCCATGCAGCCCGGCGACACCCTCACGAAGATCCGGGCGCGCTACGAAGACGTCGCCAAGCGCAGTGACGACGTCATCCGGACCGTGCCCGACCTCTCCGTGACGCACCCGCTGCCCGACGCGCCGTGGGACCGGCCGGGGCAGCAGTGGACCGCGCGGCGGGCGATCCTGCACGTCATCGCCGAGACCGTGCAGCACGCCGGGCACGCCGACATCCTCCGCGAGACCCTCGACGGGCAGAAGTCCACGTGACCGTTCTCGGCACCGGCGCCCTCAACCGCGCGACGCTCGCCCGGCAGCTCCTGCTCGACCGCGCCGACCTGCCCGTGCACGACGCCGTCGCGCACCTCGGTGGCCTGCAGGCGCAAGAACCGCAGGAACCGTTCACCGGGCTGTGGTCGCGGCTGCGGAACTTCGACCCGGCGGCGCTGTCGGACCTGCTCACCGGACGGCGGGTCGTGCGGACGCACCTGATGCGCCGGACCGTCCACCTGCTCACCGCCGACGACGTCCTCGCCTGGCGGACGCGCTTCGACGCCATGCTGCGCCAGCGCGTCCTCGGCGTCTACCGGCGGGAGCTCGACGGCGTCGACCTCGAGGAACTCGAAGCAGCCGGGCTCGCCGTCCTGGCCGACGGCGAGCCGCGGTCGATGGGGGATCTCGCGCGGGCGGTCGCCGACCGGTGGCCGGCCGCCGGGCCGCGGCCGCTCGGCGAAATGCTGGTCGCCGCACTGATCCCCGTCGCGCAGCTGCCGCCGCGGGGGCTGTGGCGCGTCAAGGCCGGCGTGCGGAACCTGCCGCTGGCGACGTGGCTCGGCCGCGACGTCGACCCGCTCGATCCGGACGACGCCGTCGGGCGGACGCTCGTGCGGCGCTACCTGGCGGCGTACGGTCCGGCGGCGACCGCGGACGTGCGCGCGTGGTCCGGTCTGGCCGGGCTGCCGGCGGCGGTGAAAGCCGTCCGCGACGAGCTGGTGGTCTTCCGCGACGAGCGCGGCCGCGAACTGCTCGACCTGCCGGACGCGCCGCGCCCCGCCCCGGAGACGCCCGCCCCCGTGCGGTTCCTGCCGGCGTTCGACAACGCGATCCTCGGCTACGACGACCGGACCCGCGTGATCGACGACGCCCACCGCGGGCTCTCGGTGGCCGGCGAGCGGGTGGTGCTGGTCGACGGCCGGGTGTCGGCGACGTGGACGGTCGAGGACGACACCGTGACCGTGCGGCCCTTGCGAAAACTGGCCAAGACCGAACGCCGCGAGCTACTGGAAGAAGGCAGCGAGCTGGCGGCCTTCCTGAGCGACGGCGAAAGCGATTGCGTCCGGCTCGAAGCGGGCTAGCCGACCGCGCGGGCGAAGCGCTCCGACACCTCCCGCAGCCGTTCCACCAACCCCGGCGGGGCCTCCTCCACCACGAAGTCGTGCCCCCACTGCGCCAGGTAGTACGGGACCGTGTCCAGGGTGTTCGCCCCGGTCCGGACCCGGCAGCTGTGCTCGTCGATCGGCTCGACCGCCCCCGTCGTCGGCGGCACCCGCGCCGCCACCACCGCCGCGGGTGCCGCCACGCGCAGCACCAGCTGGTGCTGGTACGGCGCCGACGAGATCTGCCGCGACACGTACGCCGCCAGGTCGTCGGCCGGCGGTTCGCGCGGCGTGAACCGGAAGCTCGGCGCCGGCACCGCCGTGATCCGGTCGACCCGGAACGTGCGCCAGCCGGCCCGGTCCAGGTCGTACGCGACCAGGTACCAGCGCCGTCCCGTGTGGACCAGGCGCAGCGGCTCGACCGACCGCTCCGTCTCCGTGCCGGCGTGGTCGCCGTAGGGGAACCGCAGCCGCTCGTGGTCGCGGCAGGCCGCCGCGATCACCGTCAGCACCGACGCGTCCACCGTCGGGCCGCCACCCGGGAGCGACACCGTCGCCGCGCCCAGGGCGCTCACGCGTGGCCGCAACCGCGCCGGGAGCACCTGCTCCAGCTTCGCCAGCGCGCGCACGGACGTCTCCTCGATGCCGCTGACCGTGCCGCTCGCCGCCGTGCGCAGGCCGACCGCCACCGCGACCGCCTCGTCGTCGTCCAGCAGCAACGGCGGCAGCGCGGCCCCCGCGCCGAGCCGGTAGCCGCCGGCGACGCCGGGCGTCGCGTGCACCGGGTACCCCAGGGACCGCAGGCGTTCGACGTCGCGGCGGATCGTGCGGACGTCGACCTCCAGCCGCGACGCGAGGTCCGCGCCCGGCCAGTCGCGGCGAGCCTGCAGCAGCGACAGCAGCCTGAGCAGGCGTTCCGATGTCCCGTACATGGGACGCAGTGTGCCAGACATCGAGGACAGGATCGGTCCGCGATCCGCCGGAAGGTGCAGTTGAATCGTCAAACACTTGCCATGGACCGCGTCGGCCGGAAAGAGTGACGCATGCCGATCGACCCGGACGCCCTGCTGGCCGTCGCCCGTGAAGAAGCCGAGCTGGGCAAGGCCGAGGGCGGGGTGCCGATCGGGGCCGCGCTGTTCGACACCGCGGGCACCCTGCTCGGCCGCGGGCACAACCGGCGCGTGCAGGACGACGACCCGTCGATGCACGCGGAGACCTCGGCCTTCCGCAACGCCGGGCGCCGCCCGCACTACCGCGACACGATCATGGTCACGACGCTTTCGCCGTGCTGGTACTGCTCCGGGCTCGTCCGTCAGTTCGGGATCGGGCGCGTCATCATCGGCGAGGCGAAGACGTTCCACGGCGGGCACGACTGGCTCGCCGGGCTCGGCGTGGAGATCACCCTGCTCGACGACCCGGTCTGCACCGCGCTGATGACGGAGTTCATCGCCGCGCGCCCGGACCTGTGGTTCGAAGACATCGGGGTGGAGAAGTCCGAATAGGACAGGAGCCGGTATGCCGTCAACCGTTCCCCTCGTGGACCTCTCGCCGTGGTTCGCGGGCACGTCCGAGGGCCGGGCCGAGGTGGCGACGCGGATCGACGCGGCGCTGCGGGAGTCCGGGTTCCTGCTGGTCACCGGGCACGGCGTGCCGGACGACCTGCGCCGCCGGACGCGTGAGCTGGCGCGGGAGTTCTTCGCGCTGCCCGAAGACGTCAAGCAGCGCTACGCCGTCACCGTCGGCGGCCGCGGCTGGCTGCCGCCGGGCGTCGAGGCCAACGGCTACGCCGAGGGCACCGAGACTCCGCCGGACCTCAAGGAGTCGTTCTCCGCGGGCGCCGACCTCGGTGTCGGCGTCGCCGAGATCGACGGGTTCTGGTTCCAGCCCAACGTCTGGCCGGTCGAGGTCCCGGGCCTCGCCGAGACGGCGACCGAGTACATGCGCCGGATGCGCGCGCTGTCCGACCACCTCCTCGAGATCTTCGCGGCGGCGCTCGGCCTCGCCGAAAGCCACTTCACGCGGCACACCGCGCACCCGACGTACACGTTCAACATCAACTGGTACCCGCCGATGACCCACGTGGGCGCGCCGGAACCGGAGCAGTTCCGGATCGGCCCGCACACCGACTTCGGCACGGTCACGGTGCTCGACCGCCAGGACGGCGTCGGCGGCCTGCAGGTCTACACCGCCGACGGCGAGTGGGAGGACGCGCCGTTCCACCCGGACGCGTTCACGGTGAACATCGGCGACCTGATGGCCCGCTGGACGGGCGACCGCTGGCGGTCGACGCGCCACCGCGTCCTCCCCCCGGCGGCCACCGCCCCGGACGAGGACCTGGTGTCGCTGATCTTCTTCTACGAGACCGACCACGACGCGCGGATCACGTCACTGGCCCCACCCCTGGGCCGGACGACGTACCCGGAAGTGATCGCTTCGGACTACCTCCGCGAGAAGCTGAACGCGATCACGGTCACTCAATAGCAGATTTGCTTCGCGGTCGCGGCCGGGACCTTTTCGCACAATTCCCCCGTGCCGGCGTTCACCGGAACCCAGCTCCCGTTCCGGTGGGTGAAGAGAATGCGGCCACCGTCGATTTCGTTGGTGAAGTGCGCGAACGCCCACGGGGCGACGCAGTGGATGCGCTGCAGACCCTTGCCGTCGACGATCAGCGCGCCGGAAAACTTCTCGTCCGCCTTGAGCGCGGCTTCCAGCGCGGCCTTGGTCGCCGAGGCGCAGGCGTTGTCCTTGGCCGGTACCGGCTTCACGACCTGCGGGGACGTGGTGGCCTGCGCGGGCGCGGCGGCCGTGGTCGCGGCCGGCGTCGTCGTCGCGGGCTGCGTGCTCTGCCCGACGTCCGCATTCTGCTGACCGGTGCACGCCGAAAGCACGACCGCGGCCGCCACACCGGTTCCGGCCACGACGGCACGACGAAGTGAACGCATTTGTTCCCCCTGAATCCCCCGACGGCCCCTCGCCGCCTTCCTGCCATTCAAGACGCCCGGCGGTATGCCCGGTTGTACGCCTTCCCTAACGGAAGGATCACGACGCCGGTTCGGCGCAGATGGTCCGGTTCCGGCCCGCCGCCTTCGCGCGCAGCACCGCCGCCTCCGCCGCCAGCAGCGCGTCCGCCAGCTCCCCGCCGGGCGGGCAGCCCGCGACGCCGATCGACACCGTCACGCCGACGAACTGCGGGCCGTCGCCGGAGGCCTTCAGCGCCACCAGCGTCGAGGCGATCCGCAGCCGGATCCGCTCGGCGATCGCCATCGCGTCGAAGCGGCCGGTGCCGGGCAGCAGCACCGCGAACTCCTCGCCACCGGACCGGCCCACCAGATCGGCGGCGCGGACCTCGTCGCGCAGGGTGTCGGCGACCGCGCGCAGGACGGCGTCGCCGATGCGGGCGCCGTAGCGGTCGTTGAGCTGGCGGAAGTGGTCGAGGTCGAGCACCAGGACCGCCTGGCCGGGGCCGTGGCGGCCGAGCCGGTCCAGTTCGGCTTCGGCGGCGCCGCGCCACGACGCCGCCGTCAGCACGCCCGTGCCGGGGTCGAGGGTCACGTGGTCGCGGCGGCCGTGACCGAGCCCGCCGCGGTGCAGCACGACGGTGGCGCCGGCCAGCACCGGGACCAGCAGCGGCGCGGCCCCGACGGCCCAGGCGAGCGGCAGGGCGGACGCCGTCATCGCGGCGTCGAAGGCGTGGCCGGGAAGGGCCGCGCGGAGCCGGCGGGGGCCGTCGGCGGCAGTGACGAGCGCGGCGTTCACCGCCAGGAACACCACGCCGGCGACGGTCAACAGGGCGACGGTGCGGTTGTCGACGACCGCACCGAGCGGGCGGACGCCGGTCGCGGTGAGGAACGCGCCGGCGATGAGAGCGGCCAGCGCCGTCGCGGCGGCGCCGAACACCTGCCGGTACCCGGGTCTTCTGCGGACCCGGAACCACTGGTGCAGCGCGGAGAGCACGACCAGTGCGACGGCGAGGCCCGGCCGGAGCACGAGCACCCCGGCGAAGATCCACGGCGTGTCGACGCCGGGGCCGAGGAGGGTCTCCTCGCGGTGGCGCTCCACGGTCCGGGCGAGCTCGGCCGAGACCAGCATGCCGCCCAGGAGCAGCGCGAACGGCGTGAGCATGGCGGCGAGCGGCGGGAACCGCAGCGCCGCGAGCACGGCCGCGGCGACGGCGAGGACGTCGATCGCGACGAGGTAGAGGACCTGGCCGCGGCGCGGCAGCCGCCAGAGCGCCCAGCGCCGCGGCACGACGGCGGGCAGGATCCGGCCCGGGCGGCGTCCTCCGCCGGCGGCGACCGAATCCCCCACCATTTCGGCAAAGTAGCCGGAATGCCGGGCGGTGTCACTCCGCCTTCAGGGGAATCTCACACCGCCGACGCTCGGCACCCGCGCGCGCACGGTGAGTCATTTTCGCGACCGAAGGAGGGTTGACACGCAACATTGGTCTAGTCCACTGTGTGGTGGCACACAGCGCTCCTCCCGGGTTGATCCCGCCGCCTCAAACCGGAGGTGCTCCACTCGCACATTGGAGGACCCCCATGCAATCAGTGCGCCGTCTGGTGACCCTCGCGCTCGCGGCCGGAGCCGCGATGGCGACGGCGGTCGGTCTCGCCCCGCAGGCCATGGCCGCGGTCGACCCGGTGCTCGCGTCCCCGTACCTGTACCAGTGGGGCGGGCAGACGAGCCCGACCGCGGCGATGTCCGCGACCGGCGTGAAAGCGTTTACCCTCGCGTTCGTCCTGTCGGACGGCACCTGCAACCCGAAGTGGGACGGCAACCGTTCGCTGACCGGCTCCGACAAGACGATGATCCAGAACATCCGCAACGCGGGCGGGGACGTGATCCCGTCCTTCGGCGGCTGGTCCGGCACGAAGCTGGGCTCGAAGTGCACGTCGGCCTCGGCGCTGGCGGGCGCGTACCAGAAGGTGATCGACGCCTACGGTCTCAAGGCGATCGACCTCGACATCGAGAACACCGACGAGTTCCAGAACAACACGGTGCAGGACCGCATCCTCAACGCGGTCAAGCTGACCAAGCAGAAGAACCCGAACCTGAAGGTCGTCATCACCATCGGCACGACCACGACCGGCCCCGACTCGTGGGGCAAGCGCCTGATCAACCAGGCCAAGGCGATCGGCGCCCCGGTCGACGTCTGGTCCGTCATGCCGTTCGACTTCTCCAGCGGCGGTGACATGGCCGCGCACACGAAGTCCGCGGTCGACGGGCTGAAGAACCAGCTCAAGACCACGTTCGGCTGGAGCGACGACACCGCCTACCGGCACAGCGGCCTCTCCTCGATGAACGGCAAGACCGACAACGCGGGCGAGACGGTCACGGTGGCGAACTTCAACTCGATCCGCGGCTACGCGACCAGCCACCACCTGGCCCGCTTCACGTTCTGGGCCACCAACCGCGACTGCAGCGGCGGCGGCGAGTGCAGCGGCATCACGCAGGACAAGTACGCGTTCACGAAGATCGTCGCCGGGTACGCCGGCTGACACCGAGGCCCGTAGTGGGGCTGTCGGAGGCCCTCTCACCGGCATCGGGGCCGGTGAGAGGGTCTTCGCGGGGTACCGGTCAGCGGAAACCGTGCCGGTGAGCGGGCCCCGGATTCCGTCACACCGCCGAAACTTCCGTCACCTACCTTCGTCCCATGGCGAACTCCGAAGCGGCCGGTTACGGCGACAAGCTGGTCGCGGTCGAGCCCGGCGGGGTCGAGCCCGTCGCCGACGCCGACCGGCACGGCACACCCCGGCAGCTGGTCTGGACCTGGGCCTCGCCCAACCTCGAGTTCGCCACCGTCTTCGTCGGCGTCCTCGCCGTCACCGCCTTCGGGCTCTCCTTCACCCAGGCCGCGCTCGCCGCGGTCGTCGGGAACGGGCTCGGCGCCTTGGCCCACGGCGTCCTGAGCGCCCGCGGTCCGCGCTACGGCGTGCCGCAGATGGTGCTCGGGCGGGCCGCCTTCGGCTACCGCGGGAACGTGCTGCCCGCGGCGCTGATGTCGGTCATGGCCGGGGTCGGCTGGTTCGCCGTCAACAGTGTCAGCGGGGCCTTCGCGCTGGCCAGCCTCACCGGGCTCCCGACGCTCGCCTGCCTCGTGCTCGTCGTCGCGCTGCAGATCGTCGTCGCCTTCTTCGGGCACAACCTCGTGCAGGCGTACGAAAAGTACGTCTTCGCCGTCCTGGCCGTCGTGTTCGCCGCGGCCAGCGTGGTCGTCTTCGGCAAGGCCGGCGCGACCACCAACTCCGGCAGCGTGGGCGGGTTCCTGCTCGCCGTCGGGACGGCGTTCGGCTACACCGCCGGCTGGAACCCCTACGCCGCCGACTACACGCGCTACCTGCCGAAAACCGCGTCACCCCGCGCGATCGGCCTCTACGCCGGGAGTGGCCTGTTCCTTTCCACGACCGTCCTGATGCTCGCCGGCGCCGCCTCGACGACCATCGCGGGCCCGGCCGACGACAACCCGACGACGGCGTTCACCGGGCACCTGCCCGGTTTCCTCGCCGCCGCGACGCTGCTGGCGATCACGCTCGGCGCCGTCGCCGCGAACGTCCTCAACGTCTACTCGGGCGCGCTCGCCTTCCTCGCGCTCGGCGTCCGGCTGCCGCTGGCCTGGCGCCGCGCCGCCGTCGCGCTGGCGTTCGGCGCGGTCGGGTTCGTGCTGGCCTGGCTGGGGCTCGCCGACGCCGGGCACGCGTACGAGAACTTCCTGCTCGTGATCGCCTACTGGATCGGCCCGTGGCTCGGCGTGCTGCTGGCCGACCACCACCTGCGCCGCGGCACGGAGTTCGGCGACCTGCTCTTCGACAAGAACCACCGCAACGTCGCCGGGTTCACCGCGTTCCTCGTCGGGCTGGTGGTGTCCGTCGGGCTGTTCGCGAACCAGGCGCTCTACACCGCGCCGGTCCCGAAGGCGGTGCCCGGCACCGGCGACCTGACGTTCGCCGCCGGGTTCGTGCTCGCCGCCGGCACGTACCTCCTGCTGCGGCGTCAGCGCACCGGCGTGCCGTCGCGGCGGCAGCCGTAGGGGGAACAGCGGTTCCAGTCCCCGGTGGGCGACGGCAGGGTGACCGTGATCGTCGGCGACGGCTTCAGCTCGATCGTCACCGTCGGGGTCGGAGTCGGCGTCGGCGTCTTGCGCGCGTGCATCACCACCGGGGACGGCGTCGTCGTCTGAGTCGGCACGGCGACCGCCGTCGACGTCGGGACGCCCGTGGCCGGCTGCAGCTGCGGGAACTGCGTGGTTCCCGGGATGGGCTCGGGCCGCGACGCCAGGACGACCACCAGCCCGCCCAGCACCACCAGCACCGCCGCCGCCAGCGCGAGCCGGCCCGCCGCGCCGCGCGGCTCGTCGCCGGGGTCGCGCCGGGCGGCCGTCTCGGCCGACCGCGAGCCGGGCCGCCTCGGGCGCAGCCCGGCCTGCTGCAGCAGTTCGTCGACCGAAACCCGGTCCCGCCGCCTGCGCGCCCTGCGCGTCATGCACGACCTCCGCCCCATAGCTGATCGGGGTGGATATTAGGAAGCCGCGCCGGAATTGTAAACGCGCTGATCGCAGCGGTCTCGTTACCGTTCCGAGACATCCGGATCGCGTTCCCGGCCGTAGTCGTCAACGAGAGGCGAACCGCCGCAGGAGACCGGCCACGCGCCGGGTCACCGGGGTGAACTCCGGGAGCCGCAGCAACGCCAGCAAGCCGAACGGGACGGCCATCCCGAGCAAGGTCTGGACCGGCAGTTTCACCCACGCCCCCGCGATCTCGCCGAGGGAGCCGGGCACGGCGTAGCCGGCGAGCACCGCCGCCCCGACGCCGAGCGCGCTGACCGACAGCGTGATCAGCCCGACGCGCAGGGATCGCTTGCTGCGCAGGTGCCCGAGCCGGACCCACAGCCAGACCTGGCCGAGCACGGCACCGACGACGAACCCGGCGCCGTTGACGAGCATCACGCCGTAGACGATGTGCTCGCCGTCGAGCAATCCGCGGCACAGCAGCAGCAACGGGATCTTGACCGCGGTCATCACGAGCATGATGAGCGTGGGCGTGCGGGCGTCCTTCATCGCGTAGAACACCCGCAGCTGCAACATGACCAGCGCGAAGGGCAGCAGCCCGACGGCGGAGACGGCGAGCGTCTGGCCGAGCCGCTCGGCGTCGGCGAGGGTGCCGCGGCCCCAGGTGAAGATCGCGATGCCGACCGGCGTGCCGACGACGGCCAGCACGGCGGAGATCGGCACGAACAGCACCGTCGAGATGCGGGAGGCGAGCGAGAGGTCGCCGACGAGCGAGACCGTGTCGCCGTCGGCGGCGGCGCGGCTCATCCGCGGCATCAGCGCGGTGAGCAGCGAAACGCCGAGGATGCCGTACGGGAGCTGGAAGAGCAGGGACGCGTAGCTGTAGGCCGTGACGCCGCCGCTGCTGCCGTGCGTCAGCACGCGGGTGGTGACGACGAACCCGACGTGGCTGACCACGACGTAGCCGAGGATCCACGCGGCCAGCCCGCCGAACTCCTTGATCCGCGGGTCGAAACCCCAGCGCCAGCGGAACCGGAACCCGGTGCGCAGCAACGCGGGGATCAGCACCGCGGCCTGCACGACGATGCCGAGCGTGGTGCCGAGGCCGAGGACCAGCAGCTTCGGGTCGCCCATCCGGACCGGGTCGAGCGTCAGCTCCCCCGGCACGACGGCGAACACGACGAGCGTGCCGGTGACGACGACGTTGTTCAGCACCGGTGCCCAGGCCGGCGGGCCGAAGACGTTCTGCGCGTTGAGGATCGCCGAGAGCAGCGCGAAGAGGCCGTAGAAGAGGATCTGCGGCAGCAGCAGGTACGCGAGCGCGGTGGTCAGCGGCGGGTTGGCGGTCGCGGACGATTTGTCGACGTAGAGCGCGGTGAACAGCGGCGCGATGGCCACCGCGACGGCCGTGCCGACGGTGAGCAGCACCAGCGCCATCGTGATCAGCCGCTGCGTGTAGGCGCGGCCGCCGTCCGGGTCGTCCTGGGAGCGGACCAGCAGCGGCACCACGACGCTGGCGAGCACGCCGCCGAAGAGCAGTTCGAAGACGATGTTCGGCAGGGTGTTCGCGACGGTGAAGGAGTCGTTGACGACCCCGGTGCCGACGACGGCGGCGAGCAGCAGCTTCGCGACGAACCCGGTGATCCGGCTGACGGTCGAGGCGACGGCCATCCGGCCGCTCGAGCGGGCGAGCGACGAACCGGCGCCCTCGCCGCGGCCGGCGGAGACGGGCGAGGCGGGCGGCCGCGCGACGATCTGCGTGGCGAACTCGTCGTAGGGCCGCCGCGAGACGTCGGGGTCGCGGGTCGGCCAGTGGGCGCCGCGCAGCTCGCTGGGGAGGAAGACCGTCGCCTCGTCGTCGACCGGTGGTGGGGGTTCCGCCATGGCCCAAGCCTGCCAGGTCGGACGGGTTTCCGGCGCCTTCCCACCCGGACTGGTATTCCTATACCGGGACCGTGCTACGGTAGCGGTATAACTATACCGACCTGGTGGGACGCGAGGTTTTCGTGATCGAACTGAAGACGCCTGCGGAAGTCGACCGCATGCACGTGACGGGACGCTTCGTCGCCGAGATCCTCACCGAGGTCGGCCGGCTCGCCGATGTGGGCGTCAACCTGATGGACCTGGAACACCACGCGCGCGGGATGATCAAGCGGCGCGGCGCAGAGTCGTGCTACTGGGACTACGCGCCGTCGTTCGGCAAGGGTCCGTTCCGCAACGTGATCTGCCTGTCGGTCAACGACGCCGTCCTCCACGGCCTGCCGCACGACTACGTGCTGCGCGACGGCGACGTGCTCACCGCCGACCTCGCGGTCAGCATCGACGGGTGGGCGGCCGACTCGGCGCGCACGGTCATCGTCGGCACGCCCGCCGAGGAGGACCTGCGGATCATCCGCGCCACCGAAGAAGCCCTGGAAGCGGCGATCGAGGCGGCGCGCCCGGGCAACCGGCTGGGTGACATCTCCGCGGCGATCGGGGCGGTGGCACGCGAGTACGGCTACCCGGTCAACACCGAGTTCGGCGGGCACGGCATCGGCCGCACCATGCACGAGGACCTGCACGTTCCCAACAAGGGCGCGCCCGGGCGCGGGATGAAGCTCCGGCCGGGCCTGACGCTGGCGCTCGAACCCTGGTTCGCGCGCACGACCGACCGGATCGTCTACGACCCCGACGGCTGGACCATCCGGTCGGCCGACGGCTCCCGCACGGCCCACTCGGAGCACACGGTCGCCGTCACCGAAGGCGCCGCCCGCGTGCTCACGCGACGAGAGGGCGAATCGAACGGATGAGCGAACAACGACGGTGCGTGACGCGCGAGCAGGTGCTCAGGCGGCGACGGTGATCTCGAGTGCGGCCCGGCCGGCTTCGGTCAGTTCGGCGGGGACCCGGCCGGTGGCGGCTTCGGCGGCGGGGCGCAGGTAGCCACCGTGGGCGAGCGCGTGGGCCGTCATCTGATCGCAGCACGCGAATCCGTCGATGAAGAGGTCGGGCTCGCAGCTGCACGACATCTGCGCACGTCCAGCGGCCACCGCCTTCAGCATCGCCATCGCGCGGTGGGTGAGCTCGACTCCTGAACCGGACACCGGACTGCCTTCCTCTGCGGTCTTGCTACGTATAGTCATTCGCCCGTTGGGCCGATTGTGTTACTTACAACACTATGACGGTTCGGAGCAGGTTCGGGTTCCGGTGGGTCTCGGTTGGTGTCGGTGAACGGTTGGGGGGTCTCGGCGAGCGGTCGTTGGGCTTTGGGGCGGACGGTCGGTGGGCTTTGGACTTGCTCACTGCCCGCACGTTCAAAAGATGTCCTCGCCGGACGGGCAGGCTCTGGGATGGCCTCCGCTGTCTTCCTGCTTCTTGCAGGTGGTTGCTGGGTGGTCATCCCGTCGCCTGACCGAGGCCTATCACTTTGAGCCAGGCCCGCAAGCTTGCGCTCTCTTCTCGCGTTGATCTGTGGGTTGCGGGCCTGGCTCAAAGTGATTTAACGGCCTCAGGCGACGGGATGACCACCCAGCACTTCTCTCGGGGTCCCGAGCGGACTCACCGTCCGGCTCAGCCGAGCCTAAGCTCCAGTGTTCGCGCCCACTCCCTGATGATCTGCTTGCGGCGGCGGGCGTCGTCCGTGAGCAAGTTCGCCAAGCCCAGGCCGCGGCCCAGGTCGAGGGTGGCCTGGACCAGCTCGCGTACCCCTGGCCGGGACTCGTCCACGCCGAGGAGCTCCACCGCCACCCGGTGTGCCTCGCGGCCGACCCTCGCCTCCAGGGGCACCAGCACGTCACGCAGGGACTCGTCCGTCGCCGCCACCGCCCACAGCTGCAGGGCCGCTCGGAACAGCGGCCCGGTGTAGAGGTTCAGCACCATCTCGACCACGCGCTCGGTGCGGGACGGTCCGCTCGGCAGGTCGGCGGCCTGCGCGCGCAGCTCGTCGATCTGGGCCTCGCCGAGCAGGTCGACCGCCGCCACCACGAGGTCCTCGCGCGTCGGGAAGTGGTGCTGGGCCGCGCCGCGCGAGACGCCGGCGCGCTCGGCGATGGCGGCCACCGTGACGCCGTGCCAGCCGCGCTCGGCGAACCCGTCGAGCGCGGCCTCGATCAGCCGCCGCCGCGTCGTGCGGCTGCGTTCCTGCTGGGGTTCGCGGACGCCGGTCAAGCCGGTTCGACCCAGAAGTCGAGCTGCAGGTCTTCCTCCGCGGTGTCGCCGACGCGGTACTTCCCGAAGTCGGTGACGCCCTCGGCCCGCAGCACCTCGTCGTCGAGGAAGAAGTTGCCGGTGACCTCGCGGCTCGGCTTGGTCAGGATCGCGTACGCGGCGTCGGCCATGATCTCCGGCGTCCGGCTGCGCGACGCCAGCTCCGCCCCGACGACGTTGCGGATCGCCGCCGTGTCGATCGTGGTGCGCGGCCACAGCGAGTTGACCGCGACGCCGTCCTGGCGGAGTTCCGCCGCGAGCCCGACGGTCACCAGGCTCATCGAGTACTTCGCGATGCTGTACGCGAGGTGGCCGGCGGTGAACCACTTCTCGTCGAGGCTGATCGGCGGCGACAGCGTCAGGATGTGCGGGTTCATCCCCTGCCGGAGGTGCGGGATGGCCAGTTTGGACAGCAGGAACGTGCCGCGCGCGTTGATGTCCTGCATCAGGTCGTAGCGCTTCATGCTGACCTGCTCGGTCGGCGTCAGGTCGATCGCGCTGGCGTTGTTCACGACGATGTCGATGCCGCCGAACTGCTCGACGGTCTTCGCCACCGCGGCGGCGACACCGTCGTCGTCGCGGACGTCGCCGAGGATCGGCAGCGCTTGACCGCCCGCCTTCTCGATCGCCTCGGCCGCGGTGTAGATCGTGCCCGGCAGCTTCGGGTGCGGCTCGGCGGTCTTGGCCAGCAGCGCGATGTTGGCCCCATCGGCAGCCGCCCGGAGCGCGATCGCCTCGCCGATGCCGCGGCTGCCGCCCGACATGATGATCGTCTTGCCGTCCAAAGTAGACATGGCGACTCTCCTAGTAGGACTTGGGCAGGCCGAGGCTGTGCTGGCCGACGAAGTTGAGCACCATCTCGCGGCTCACCGGGGCGATCCGGCCGAGCCGGACGGCGGTGACGAGCGTGCCGAGGCCGTATTCGGTGGCGAGGCCGTTGCCGCCGTGGGTCTGCACAGCCTGGTCGGTCGCGCGGATGGCGACCTCGGCGGCGGCGTACTTGGCCATGTTGGCCGACTCCCCCGCACCGAAGTCGTCGCCGGAGTCGTAGAGCGACGCCGCTTTCTGCGTCATCAGCTTCGCCAGTTCCAGCTCGACCTTGATCTCGGCCAGGGGGTGTGCGAGGCCCTGGTGAGCGCCGATCGGCGTCCCCCAGACCTGGCGCTGGTTGGCGTAGGAGACGGCCTTGGCCAGCGCGTACCGGGCGATGCCGAGGGAGAACGACGCACCCATGATGCGTTCCGGGTTGAGGCCCGCGAACAGCTGCGCGATCGCCGCGTCCTCCTCGCCGACGAGCGCCTCGGCCGGGAGCTTGACGTCGTCGAGGAACAGCGAGAACTGGTTCTCCGGCGCGACGATGTCCATCGGGATCTTCGTGTACTCGAAGCCCGGGGTGCCGGTCGGCAGGATGAACAGCGCGGGCTTGAGCCGGCCGGTCTTCGAGTCCTCCATGCGGCCGACCACGAGCACCGCGTCGGCCTCGTCGACGCCGGAGATGTAGACCTTGCGTCCACTGAGGACCCAGCCGTCGCCGTCGCGCTTGGCCGTGGTGGTGATCTTGTGCGAGTTCGAGCCGGCGTCCGGCTCGGTGATCGCGAAGACCATCCGCTTGCTGCCGTCGGCGATGCCGGGCAGCCACTGCTTCTTCTGCTCGTCGGTGCCGAAGCGGGAGATGACGGTGCCGCAGATGGCCGGCGAGACGACCATCAGCAGCAGCGGCGAGCCCGCGGCGGCGAGCTCTTCGAGCACCGCGGCGAGGTCGGCGATGCCCGCGCCCCCGCCGCCGTACTCCTCGGGGATGTTGACGCCGAGGTAGCCCAGCCGCCCGGCCTCGTCCCAGAGTTCGTGCGTCTTCTCGTCCGCGCGGGCCTTGCGGGCGTAGTACTCGTGCCCGTACTTGGCGCCCAGCTCGGCGACGGCCTTGCGAAGCGCGATCCGCTCCTCCGGCTCGATGAAGTTCATGGCGTTCATTCTGCTTCTCCCACCACCGCGAGGATCGTGCCCACTTCGACCTGCTGTCCCACTGTCACCGGCAGTTCCGCGACCACGCCGTCGGCGGGGGCGGCGATCCGGTGTTCCATCTTCATCGCTTCGAGCCACAGCAGCGGGTCACCGGCCTTGACCGGGTCCCCGGCCTGCACGGCGAGCCGGACGACGGTGCCGGGCATCGGCGCGACCAGCGACCCGGCGGCCAGGGCCGCGTCCGGGTCGGCGAACCGCGGCTCGGCCTTGAGCGCCACGGAGCCGAGTGCGGAGTCCACATAGGACACGCCGTCGTGGCGGGCGACGTCGAACGCGCGTCGCACGCCGCCGATGTCCAGTACGACCCGACCCGCCTCGGCGCTGACCAGCTCGGCCTCGAAACCGTCGGCCTTCAGGCCGTTCCGCGTCAGCGAGTAGACGACCTCGTATTCGCGGTCGGCCACGGTGAACGCCTTGCGCTGCCCGGCCGACCGGACGTTGCGCCAGCCGCTGGGCAGCCTGCTCTGCGTGGTCGCCGACGCGCGGTTGCCCGCCGCGTCGGCCAGCGCCGCCGCGAGGGCCGAGAGCCGCTCGGTGTCGGGCGTGGCCAGCGGCGCGGCCAGGGTGTCGAGGCCGTGGCGGTCGAAGAACGCCGTGTCGGTCTCCCCCGCCAGGAAGGCTTCGTGACGCAGGATGGTGACCAGCAAGTCGCGGTTGGTGACGACGCCGTGGATCTTCGTCGCGGCGAGGGCCTTCGCGAGGCGCCGGGCGGCTTCGGCGCGGGTCGGTGCCCAGGTGATCACCTTGGCGAGCATCGGGTCGTAGTGGACACCCACCACCGAGCCGCTCTCGAAGCCGGAGTCGAGCCGCAGCCCGGCGCCTTCGGTGAACCGGCGGTCCACATCGGGCACTTCGAACGTGTGCAGTGTGCCGCTCTGGGGCTGCCAGTTTGCGGCCGGGTCTTCGGCGTAGAGCCGGACTTCGATGGAGTGTCCGACGGTCGGCGGCGGGTCGGCGGGCAGACGCTCGCCCTCCGCGATTCGCAGCTGCAGCGCGACGAGGTCGAGGCCGGTGACGTTCTCGGTGACCGGGTGCTCGACCTGCAGCCGCGTGTTCATCTCGAGGAAGTAGAACCGGCCGTCGGGCCCGGCGAGGAACTCGACCGTGCCCGCGCCGACGTAGTCGATCGCCTCGGCGGCTTTGCGCGCGGCGTCGAACAGCTCCTCGCGCATCGCGGCGTCGACGAACGGCGACGGCGCCTCTTCGACGACCTTCTGGTGGCGACGCTGGATGGAGCACTCCCGCTCCCCCACCGCCCACACCGTGCCGTGCTTGTCCGCGAGCACCTGGACTTCGATGTGGCGTCCGGTTTCCAGGTACCGCTCGCAGAAGACGGTCGGGTCGCCGAACGCGGACCCGGCCTCCGCGCTCGCGCCTTCCACCGCCTCGGCCAGCTCGTCGAGGGAGCGGACCACGCGCATCCCGCGCCCGCCACCCCCGGCGGATGCCTTGACCAGCAGCGGCAGGTCTTCCGAAGTCACCGAAGCCGGGTCCAGTTCGGACAGCACCGGGACACCGGCGGCGGCCATCAGCCGCTTGGACTCCACTTTGGAGCCCATCGTCTCGATGGCTTCCGGCGGCGGCCCGACCCACGTCAGCCCGGCGTCGAGGACGGCCCGCGCGAACGCGGCGTTCTCGGACAGGAAGCCGTAGCCGGGGTGGACGGCGTCGGCGCTGGTGTCGGCCGCGGCCTTCACCAGCAGCTCCGCGCGCAAGTACGTCTCGGACGGCGCGTTGCCGGGCAGCCGGACGGCCGCGTCGGCTTCCAGCGCATGGGGCGCGGCGGCATCGGCGTCGGAGAACACCGCCACCGTGCCGATCCCGGCGTCGCGGCAGCTCGAGAAGACGCGGCGGGCGATCTCGCCGCGGTTGGCGACCAGCAGGTTCTGGATCATCGCTCACTCACATCCGGAAGACGCCGAAGCCCTCGGCGCCCTTCACTGGTCCATTGTGGATCGCGGACAGGCTCAAGCCCAGCACGGTGCGGGTGTCGCGCGGGTCGATGATGCCGTCGTCGTAGAGCATGCCGGAGAGGAACATCGGCATCGACTCGGCTTCGATCTGGCCTTCCACCATGGCGCGCATGGCCTTGTCGTGCTCCTCGTTGTACTCCTGGCCGCGGCTCTCGGCGGCCGCGCGGGCCACGATGGACAGCACGCCGGCCAGCTGCGCCGGGCCCATCACCGCGGACTTCGCGCTCGGCCACGCGAACAGGAAGCGGGGATCGTAGGCGCGGCCGCACATCCCGTAGTGCCCGGCGCCGTAGGACGCTCCCATGAGGACGGACAGGTGCGGCACCTTCGAGTTCGACACGGCGTTGATCATCATCGCGCCGTGCTTGATGATGCCGCTCTGCTCGTACTCCTTGCCGACCATGTAGCCGGTCGTGTTGTGCAGGAACACCAGCGGCGTGTGGATCTGGTTGGCCAGCTGGATGAACTGCGCGGCCTTCTGCGACTCCTCGCCGAACAGCACACCCTGGGCGTTGGCCAGGACGCCGACCGGGTAGCCGTGGATGCTCGCCCAGCCGGTCACCAGCGAAGAGCCGTACAGCGGCTTGAACTCGTCGAAGTCGGAGCCGTCGACGACGCGGGCGATCACCTCGCGCGGGTCGAAGGGCACCTTGAGGTCGGTCGGGACGATGCCGAGCAGGTCCTCGGTGTCGTACAACGGCTCGGCGTAGTCCGGCTTCGGAGAAGGCCCCTGCTTGGTCCAGTTGAGCCGCTTGATGATGTTCCGCCCGAGGCGGATCGCGTCCTGCTCGTCGACGGCCAGGTAGTCGGCCAGGCCGGACGTCCGCGCGTGCATCTCGGCACCGCCGAGCGACTCGTCGTCGGACTCCTCGCCGGTCGCCATCTTGACCAGCGGCGGCCCGCCGAGGAACACCTTAGCGCGTTCCTTGACCATCACGACGTAGTCCGACATGCCCGGCAGGTACGCGCCACCGGCGGTCGAGTTGCCGAAGACCAGCGCGACCGTCGGGCAGCCCGCGGCCGAGGCCCGCGTGATGTCCCGGAAGATCCGGCCGCCGGGGATGAAGATCTCCTTCTGCGTCGGCAGGTCGGCGCCGCCGGACTCGACGAGGTTGATCGACGGCAGCCGGTTCTGCGCGGCGATGTCCGCGGCCCGGAAGCTCTTCTTCGTGGTCCAGGGGTTGCTGGCGCCGCCCTTGACCGTCGGGTCGCTGGCCGAGATCAGGCACTCGACGCCTTCGACGACGCCGATGCCGGTCACCAGGCTCGCGCCGACCCGGTAGTCGGTGCCCCACGCGGCCAGCGGCGACAGCTCCAGGAACGGCGAGTCCTGGTCGAGCAGCAGCTCGATCCGCTCGCGGGCGAGGAGCTTGCCACGCTTGCGGTGCCGCTCGACGTACTTCTCGCCGCCGCCCGCGACGGCCTTGGCCTGTTCGGCGTCGATTTCGGCGAGCTTCTCCAGCATCGCCTCGCGGTTCGCGCCGAACTCGGCGGCCCGCGTGTCCACAGTGGACCTCAAGGTAGTCACGAGGTGTATCCCAATCGCTTCGCGGCCAGGCCGGTGAGGATCTCGGTGGTGCCGCCGCCGATGCCGAGGATCCGGACGTCGCGGTAGTGGCGCTCCACTTCGGACTCGCGCATGTAGCCGAGCCCGCCGTGCAGCTGGACGGCCTCGTTGACCACCCATTCGGCGGCCTCGACGGCGGTGTTCTTGGCGAAACAGGCTTCGGCGATGACCTCTTCGCCCGAGACGTGCCGGATCGCGGCCTGCCGGGTGTAGGTCCGCGCGACGTCGACCTTGCGCGCCATCTCGGTGAGCTTGTGCTGGACGACCTGCCGCGAGATGAGCGGGCGGCCGAACGTCTCGCGCAGCCGGCACCAGTCGAGCGTCAGGTCGAGGGCTCGCTGGGCGTGCGCGTACGCCTGCACGGCCAGGGAAAGCCGCTCGGTGACGAACTGGGTGGCCACCTGCGCGAACCCGCTGTTCTCGGCCCCGATCAGGTTCTCCACCGGCACCCGGACGTCCACGTAGGACAGTTCGGCGGTGTCGGAGCAGAGCCAGCCCATCTTCTCGAGCTTGCGGGACACGGTGAACCCGGGCGTCCCGCGCTCGACGACGATCAGCGAAAGCCCGTGCGCGCCTTCGCCGCCGGTGCGCACGACCGTGGTGACGAAGTCCGCGCGGCAGCCGGAGGTGATGAACGTCTTGGCGCCGTTGATGACGTATTCGTCGCCCTCGCGGACGGCGGTGGTCCGGATCCCGGCGACGTCCGAGCCGCCGTCAGGCTCGGTGACGGCCAGCGAACCGATCTTGTCGCCGGCGAGCGTCGGGCGCACCCAGCGTTCGAGCTGCACCGGGTCGTTCGCTTCGGCGATGTGCGGGACGGCGATGCCGCAGGTGAACAGCGACGCGAAGAGGCCGCCGGAGCCGCCCGCGTAGTGCATCTCCTCGGCGACGACCAGGGCGTCGAGGTAGTTGCCGTCACCCCCGCCGACCTCCTCGGGGAAGGCGACGCCGAGCAGGCCCAGGTCACCGGCCTTGCGGTGCAGGTCGCGCGGCAGCTCGCCGGCGCGCTCCCAGTGGTCGAGGTGCGGCAGGACCTCCTGCTCGACGAACTTGCGCACGGTCTTGCGCAGCTCGGCCCGTTCGGGCGTCCGGAAGGGGTCGGTCACAGGAGCACCTCGGGGACGTCGATTTCACGGGAGCGCAGCCACTCGCCGAAGGCCTTGGCCTGCGGGTCGAACCGCGCCTGCGAGGCGACGCCCTCGCCGAGGATGCCCTCGACGACGAAGTTCATCGCCCACAGGTTGGGCAGCAGGTAGCGCGTCACCGGCAGGTCGGCGGTTTCGGGCAGCAGCAGCTTGAACTCGGCGACGGTCAGCCGGTGCACCAGCCACCGCCACGCCTCTTCCGACCGCACCCAGACGCCGAGGTTGGCGTTGCCGCCCTTGTCCCCGCTGCGGGCGCCGGCGACCGTACCCAGGGGAACGCGGCGCACGGGCCCGTGGTCGAGCGGCTCGGGCAGCGCGGGCTCGTCCACATCGGACAAGTCCAGAGTGGACGACGAAGGCGCTATGTCGACACGCATGCCGTCCGGCAGCACGGCGACGTGCGGCACCTTCCCCGCGTCCACGTAGGCCGCGGTGTAAACGCCGTACGGCGAGGCGTCGGAAGGGGGTGCGGTGACGTGGAAGCCCGGGTAGCTCGCCAGCGCCAGCTCGATGGCGGCGCCGGTAAACGCGCGGCCCGCGACCTTCGGGTCGGCGTCCTTGACGGCGACGTGCAGCAGCGCGCTGGCCGTCTGCTCGGTGTCGGCGTCCGCGTGGTCGGTGCGGGCGAGGGTCCACCGGACGTCGGCGGGGGGCCGGTCCTTCATGGACGCTTCGAGCTGTTCGCGCACCAGCGCGGCTTTCGCCTCGATGTCGAGTCCGGTGAGGACGAACGTCGTCTCGTTGCGGAACCCGCCGAGGGTGTTCAGCGCGACCTTCAGCGTCGGTGGCGGGGCTTCGCCGCGGACGCCGGAGATGCGGACCCGGTCGGGCCCGTCGTCCGACAAGGACAGCGTGTCGAACCGGGTGGTGACGTCCGGTCCGGCGTAGCGCGCGCCGGTGATTTCGTACAGCAGCTGCGCCCTGACCGTGCCGGTGTTCACCACTCCCCCGGTGCCCGGGTGCTTGGTGATGACGCTGGAGCCGTCGGCCTCGATCTCGGCGATCGGGAAGCCCGGCACGCCCAGGGAGTGCTCGGTGAAGAAGGCGTAGTTGCCGCCGGTGGCCTGGGCGCCGCATTCGATGACGTGCCCGGCGGCGACCGCGCCGGCGAGGGCATCGAAGTCGTCGCGGGCCCAGCCGTAGTGGGCGGCGGCCGGGCCGACGATGACCGAGGCGTCGGTGACGCGGCCGGTGACGACGACGTCGGCGCCCGCGTTCAGGCACTCGACGATGCCCCAGGCGCCGAGATAAGCGTTGGCGGTCAACGGTTTCCCGAGGTCCAGCTCGTCCGCGCGGGCCACGAGGTCGTCGCCTTCGACGTGCGCGATCTTGACGTCCAGGCCGAGCTTGGCCGCCAGTTCGCGGAGGGCGTCGGCCAGGCCGGCGGGGTTGAGCCCGCCCGCGTTGGCGACGATCTTGACGCCCTTTTCCCGCGCCAGCCCGAGGTTTTCCTCCATCTGGCGGAGGAACGTCTTGGCGTAGCCGCGGTTGGCGTCCTTCATCCGGTCGCGGCCGAGGATGAGCATGGTCAGCTCGGCGAGGTAGTCGCCGGTCAGGACGTCGAGCGGACCGCCGGTCAGCATCTCGCGGACCGCGGAGAACCGGTCGCCGTAGAAGCCGGACGCGTTGCCGATGCGGTAGGTCATGCGAACTGCCCCGGCTTCCGGCCTTCCCCGGGCGGCCCGGCGAAGGCCTGCGCGATGGTCAGCCATTCTTCGACGTCGGCGCCGTGCGCCACGAGATCCGTGTCGGCCGGGTGCCGCCGCTGCGTGACGACCAGGCAGAAGTCCAGCGCGCTGCCGGTCAGCTTCTGCTCGGCGTCCTCCGGGCCGAACGCCCAGGTGGAGCCGTCGGGCGCGGTCAGCTCGACACGGAACTCCTCGGCCGGCGGCGCGAGCGATTGGGTCAGGTAGGCGAAGTCGCGGGTGCGCGTGCCGAAGCGGGCGATGTGCCACAGCCGCGCGGTCGGCTCCCGCGTCAGGCCGAGGGCGTCGAAGACGTCCTGGCCGTGCGCCCAGGTCTCCATCATCCGCGCGGTCGCCATCGAGGCGGCGCTCATCGGCGGGCCGTACCAGGGCAGCTTCTGCCCTTCCGGCACGGCGGCGAGCGCTTCGGCCAGCGCCGCGCGCCCCGAACGCCAGTCTTCGAGGATCTCGCGCGGCGGCCGCTGCGCCCCGGCCGCGGCGCCGTCGTCGACGTAGGTCGCCCCGCCCTTGAGCAGCTCCTCGACCTCGGCCTGCCAGTCTTCCGGGTGGGCCGCCGCGATCAGCGCCTTCCGGTCGGTCCAGGCCAGGTGGGCGATCTGGTGCGCGATCGTCCACCCCACGGCCGGTGTTTCCCGTGCCCAGTCCGACGCGGGCAGGTCCGCCACCACGTCGTCGATCGTCCGTGTCTCCGCGTCGAGATCCCCGAGGATCACGCCGAGATCCGCCATCAGCCGCCTCCTTGCGTCCTGGCGCCCAGCGTCGCACCGGCCGCCGGAAAAATCAAGCACGCCTGATTGTTTCGCCCCGGACGCTGCGGACCCACTATTGACACCTTGCCAGTAGTGTCGGACTGCAATAGTTTCGTCGCATGGCCGACTACGCCGAGATCACCTACGCCGTCGCGGACCGGATCGCCACGGTGACGCTGAACCGCCCCGAGGCGCGCAACGGCTACACGATCCGGATGGCCGACGAGCTCGGCGACGCGATGGACCGCGCGGACCGCGACGAGGACGTCCGCGTGGTCGTGCTGACCGGCGCGGGCAAGGACTTCTGCGTCGGCGCGGACCTCTCGCAAGGCGGCTTCGACTTCGACCCGTCGACCGGCCCGGAAGCGGCGTGGCAGGAGCCCGCCGGCCGGTGCTCGAAGCGGATCTTCGCGATGAACAAGCCGGTGATCGCGGCGCTGCACGGTGCGGCGGTCGGCGCCGGCGTCACGATCACGCTGTCGTGCGACTACCGGCTCGCGTCGGAGGACTCCCGGTTCGGGTTCGTGTTCACGCGCCGCGGGATCTACCCCGAGGGCGCGTCGGCGTGGTTCCTCCCCCGGCTCGTCGGCATGGGCACGGCTCTCGACTGGATGATCAGCGGCCGGGTGTTCCCCGCGGCCGAGGCCCTCGAAAGGGGCTTGGTGCACCAGGTCTTCCCGGCGGGCACCGTGCTCGACGAGGCGTACGCACTGGCCCACGAGATCGTCGCGACGACGGCGCCGGTGTCGGTCGCGGTGACGCGCCAGCTGCTCTACCGGATGGCGAGCGCCGAATCGCCGTACCCGGTGCACGAACTCGACTCGAAGCTGATCGGCGGGCTCGGCGCGAGCCCGGACGCCGTCGAGGGCGTCATGTCGTTCCTGCAGAAGCGGCCGCCGGCGTTCGGCATGCACGTCGACAAGGACCTGCCGCCGTACCTCCCCTGGTTGGACGAATGAGCCTCTACCCGCCGCAGCCCTGGCACCTGACCGCCGACGCGCGCGTCTCGATCTGGCGGGTGCCGCCTTCTCAGCTGCCTCCCCCGCCGCCCGGCGCGTCGCCGCTGCTCGTCGCGGGCCAGGCGTCGGTGTTCACGGCGTGGATCGACTACATCCCGCCCGGGCAGATGGCCTACCACGAGCTGCTGGCCGCGGTCTCGATCAAGGCGCGCCGGGTTTCGTGCTCCATCACCGAGATCTGGGTCGACAGCGAGGAATCGCTGGCGGGCGGCCGCGAGCTCTGGGCGATCCCGAAGGACCTGGCGACCCTGAACTTCACCAGCGGCCCCGCCTTCACCGCGACCGCGGCCACGTCCGGCGACTGGATCGCGACGGCCGCCTTCAAGCGCCGCCCGGGCCTGCCGCTGCGCGTGCCGACGTCGTTCGAGGTGGTCCAGGAGCGCGACGGCCTGCTGCGCACCCCGGTGGGCGCGAAGATCCGCCCGCGCCCGGCGTCGGCGGACTGGAGCTTCAACCCGGACGGCCCCCTCGGCTACCTCGACGGGCGCCGCCCGGTGGCGAGCCTGGAACTCCCGGGCTCGCAGTTGCGTTTCGGCGCTTGAACCTACCTCCGCAAGCGCGTCCCCGCGGCGTGAACAGCACCTCTGGGTGATCACGTAACCCGCCAGGGTGAGAGCGCGACACGCCACCCCTTGGGTCCCGCGCGGGCGATCACCCCTACATGTAGTCTCTGGTGACCGGCAGCCCCCAGCGACGGGGAGACCGCTGCAGAGGGTGGCCGGGCAGCTTTGGAGAACCTGCAGCGCACGGCTTTGCGAGGCCGTGCGGCGATCGAACGCGCCCGAAAACTTGGAGACACGCATGTCAGTCGAAACCGGTCAGCGGCCCTCAGCCGCCGACACACCCACCGCGATCCGGGTCATCCGGCGGGACGGCAGCGTGTCGCCGTTCGACGCCGGGAAGATCTCGGTCGCGCTGACCAAGGCGTTCCTCGCGGTCGAAGGCGGCGACGCCGCCGCGTCCTCCCGCGTGCACCACGTCGTCGCCGAGCTGACCCAGCAGGTCGAGACGACCCTGCTGCGCCACGCCGGCCCCGAGACCGCCCTGCACATCGAGCAGATCCAGGACATCGTCGAGCTCGCCCTCATGCGCGGCGAGCACCACAAGGTCGCCCGCGCCTACGTCCTCTACCGCGAGGAGCGCAGCAAGGCCCGCGAGGCCGTCAAGCCCGCCGCCACCGAGGTCGCCCTGAACGTCAAGGGCACCGACGGCGTGCTGCGCCCGCTCGACTGGGCCCGCGTGTCCCACGTCGTGGGCGAGGCCGTCGCCGGGCTCGACGACGTCGAAGCCGAGCCGGTGCTGGCCGAGGCCAAGCGCAACCTCTACGACGGCATCAGCGCCGACGAGCTGGCCCTGGCCCAGGTCCTGGCCGCCCGCGTGCTCGTCGAGCAGGAGCCGAACTACTCCTACGTCTCCGCCCGCCTGCTGCTGGACAAGCTGCGCGGCGAGGCCCTGAGCTACCTGGCGAAGAAGCCGCGCCTGGCCAGCCAGGACGAGATGGCGACCGAGTACCCCGCGTACTTCCGCGCCTACCTGCGCCGCGCGATCGAGCTGGAGCTGGTCGACGCCGAGCTGCAGCGCTTCGACCTGGACAAGATCACCGCCGCGATCCGGCCCGAGCGCGACCTCGACTTCGGGTTCCTCGGCTTGCAGACGCTCTACGACCGGTACTTCCAGCACCACGACGGCACCCGCTTCGAGCTGCCGCAGGCGTTCTTCATGCGCGTCGCCATGGGTCTCGCGATCCGGGAAGACGACCGCGAAGCCCGCGCGATCGAGTTCTACGAGCTGCTGTCGAGCTTCCACTTCATGGCGTCCACGCCGACGCTGTTCAACTCGGGCACCACGCGCCCGCAGCTGTCGTCCTGCTTCCTGACCACGGTGGACGACGACCTGGACTCGATCTTCCAGGCCTACAAGAACAACGCGCTGCTGGCCAAGTACTCGGGCGGCCTCGGCAACGACTGGACCCCGGTCCGCGGCCTCGGCGCGCACATCAAGGGCACCAACGGCCAGTCGCAGGGCGTCGTGCCGTTCCTCAAGATCGCCAACGACACCGCCGTCGCCGTCAACCAGGGCGGCAAGCGCAAGGGCGCGGCCTGCGCGTACCTCGAGACCTGGCACGTGGACATCGAGGAGTTCCTCGACCTGCGCAAGAACACCGGTGACGACCGCCGCCGCACCCACGACATGAACACCGCGAACTGGGTGCCCGACGAGTTCCTCCGCCGCGTCGAGGCCAACGCCGAGTGGACGCTGTTCTCGCCGAACGAGACGCCGGACCTGCACGACCTGTACGGCAACGAGTTCGCCGCCCGCTACCGCGAGTACGAGGCGATGGCCGACCGCGGCGAGATCAAGGTGTTCCGCCGGATCCGCGCGGTCGACCTGTGGCGCCGCATGCTGACCATGCTGTTCGAGACCGGTCACCCGTGGATCACGTTCAAGGACCCGTGCAACCTGCGCTCGCCGCAGCAGCACGTCGGCGTCGTGCACTCGTCCAACCTGTGCACCGAGATCACGCTGAACACGACCACCGACGAGGTCGCGGTCTGCAACCTCGGCTCGGTGAACCTGCTCAAGCACGTCACCCCGGCCGGCCTGGACACCGAGCGGCTCGAGAAGACCGTGCGCACGGCCGTCCGCATGCTGGACAACGTGATCGACATCAACTTCTACACGATCCCGGAGGCGCGCCGCTCCAACCTGCGCCACCGCCCGGTGGGCCTGGGCATCATGGGCTTCCAGGACGCGCTGTTCGAGATCGGCGTCCCGTTCGCCTCCGAAGAGGCCGTCAAGTTCGCCGACGTCTCCATGGAGCACCTGTCCTACTACGCGATCTCGGCGTCGACCGACCTCGCCGAGGAGCGCGGGCAGTACCAGTCGTTCGAGGGATCGCTGTGGAGCAAGGGCATCCTGCCGATCGACTCGCTGCAGCTGCTCATCGACGCCCGCCAGGGTGACGGCCTCGACGTCGACACCTCGTCCACTTTGGACTGGGCGCCGCTGCGCGAGCGCGTCAAGACCGTCGGCATGCGCAACTCCAACGTGATGGCGATCGCGCCGACCGCGACGATCTCCAACATCTCCGGGGTCGGGCAGTCGATCGAGCCGCTGTTCCAGAACCTGTTCGTCAAGTCGAACATGTCCGGCGACTTCACCGTCGTGAACCCGCACCTGGTCAAGAGCCTCAAGGAGCGCGGGCTCTGGGACGAGGTCATGGTCAGCGACCTCAAGTACTTCGACGGCAGCCTCGGCCAGATCGACCGCGTCCCGGACGACCTGAAGGCGCTCTACGCGACGGCGTTCGAGATCGAGTCGAAGTGGATCGTCGACGCGGGTTCGGTGCGCCAGAAGTGGATCGACCAGGCGCAGTCGCTGAACCTGTACATCGCGGCGCCGAGCGGCCGCAAGCTCGACGAGCTGTACCGCTACGCGTGGCACAAGGGCCTCAAGACCACGTACTACCTGCGGGCGCAGTCCGCGACGCACGTGGAGAAGAGCACCCTGCGCGGCACCGACGGCAAGCTGAACGCCGTCTCGGCCACCCCGGCCCCGGCTCCCGCGGCGGCCGCCCCTGCGCCGGCGCCCGCACCGGCACCGACGCCGTCGCCGTCGCCCGCTCCGAAGCCGGCGCCGGACGTCGACTTCGTGGCCACCGAAGGCGCCGCCTGCCGCATCGACGACCCCGACTGCGAAGCCTGCCAGTAAGGAACCCGAGGAACATGACCAACGTGGAGACCACGGACGCGACCGGCCTCGGGGAGATCGAGGTCGGCGCCGCCCGGATCAACGTCGACGACAAGCGCATGATCAACGCGCGCGCCGACGTCAACCAGCTGCTGCCCATGAAGTACAAGTGGGCGTGGGAGAAGTACCTCGCCGGCTGCAACAACCACTGGATGCCGACCGAGGTCGCCATGCAGGCCGACATCGCGCTGTGGAAGTCGCCGGACGGCCTCACCGAGGACGAGCGGCAGATGCTCAAGCGCAACCTCGGCTTCTTCGCGACCGCGGAGTCGTTGGTGGCCAACAACATCGTGCTTGCGGTGTACCGGCAGATCACCAACCCCGAGTGCCGCCAGTACCTGCTGCGCCAGGCGTTCGAGGAGGCCGTGCACACGCACACCTTCCAGTACATCTGCGAGAGCCTCGGCCTGGTCGAGGGCGAGCTGTTCAACATGTACCGCGAGGTTCCGTCCATTTCGGACAAGGACGCGTGGGCGCTGAAGTACACGCAGAACCTGGAGAACCCGGACTTCGAGACCGGGACGCCGGAGGCCGACCAGGCGTTCCTGCGTGACCTCGTCGCGTTCTACGTGATCTTCGAGGGCATGTGGTTCTACACCGGCTTCGCGCAGATCCTGTCGCTGGGCCGCCGGAACAAAATGGTCGGCATCGCCGAGCAGTACCAGTACATCCTGCGCGACGAGTCGATCCACCTGAACTTCGGCATCGACTGCATCAACCAGATCAAGATCGAGAACCCGCACCTGTGGACCGAGGAGTTCCAGGCCGAGGTGCGCGGCATGCTGAAGGAGGCGTGCGAGCTCGAGGTCAACTACGCGCGCGACACGATGCCGCGCGGCATGCTCGGCCTGTCGGCACAGCTGTGCGAGCAGTACATGCACTTCATCACCGACCGCCGCGCGCAGCAGATCGGTCTCCAGCCGATCTTCGGCGAGACCGAGAACCCGTTCCCGTGGATGTCCGAGGCGATGGACCTGAAGAAGGAGAAGAACTTCTTCGAGACCCGCGTCATCGAGTACCAGTCGGGCGGCGCGCTCGACTGGGACTGAGGTCCCGCTGATGGGCCCGGCCACGCCTTTCGGGGCGTGGCCGGGCTTTTTCACGCCGCCGGGTCGATCCGGACCGTCGCGGCCCGGGCCTCGGGGCTCGCGACGAGCGCGTCGGATACGGGTCCGTACTTGCCGGCGAAGGCGGCGTCGAGACCGCCGGGCGGTTCGACGCCGGTCGTGAACGACACTGCGCGCGTGACTCCGCCCAGTTCGATCCGGCCGTGGCCGTGGTCGCGCGCCGCGCGGTACCAGCGGGAGCGGACGCCGCGGTAGGCGCGGACGTAGACCCCGCCGTCCACGACCGCCATGCCGATCTCGACGCCGGGCCCGTCCCCGGCCGTCAGGACGAGCGAGTAGCTCTCGGCGAGCCGGGCGAGGTCTTCGGGTGTCCAGGTGGTCATGGTTCCAGTGTGGAGCGTCCACGGCGTCGCGTGCGGGGGCAGGATCCTTCCCAGGCAGGAACTCTCGGCTTTTCCGCTCCTCGAGCCGGGGCGAAGGTGTCTTCATGACCAAGACCACCGTCACCTTCACCAGCGCCGGCATCGACATCGCGGCGCACCTCTACGTCCCCGAGGGCGCGGACGCCCCGCTGCCGGCGCTCGTCGTCGGGCACCCCGGGACCGGGGTCAAGGAGCAGACCTCCGGGACGTACGCGCGGCTGATGGCCGAACGCGGGTTCGTGACCCTGGCGTTCGACGCCGCTCACCAGGGCGAGTCCGGCGGGCTGCCGCGCGGCCTCGAAGACCCCGCCCAGCGGATCGAAGACTTCAAGGCCGCCGTCTCGTACCTCACCACCCGCCCCGAGGTCGACGCCGGCCGGATCGGGCTGCTCGGGATCTGCGCCTCCGGCGGGTACTCGCTCGCCGCCACCGGCGGTGACCACCGCGTCAAGGCCGTGGCGACCGTGTGCACCGCCGAACCCGCCCGCCAGTTCCGCTACGGCGCCGACGGCACCCAGGACCCGGCCGTCTTCCAGGGCCTGCTCGACGCCGCCGCCCAGGCGCGGACGGCCGCCGCCCGCGGTGAGGACCCCGGTGTGCTCACGATGTTCCCCGAGACGGCCGCGGAAGCCGGCGCGCTCGGCGGGCAGCACGGCGTCGAGGGCTGGGAGTACTACTGCGGTGCCCGCGGCCACCACGAGCGCTCGGCGAAGTTCCTGACCTGGGACAGCGTCGACAAGATGGCCGCGAGCGACGTCTTCCACGCCGTCCCGCTGATCGGCCCGCGCCCGATGCTGCAGATCCTCGGCGAGCGCGCCGTCACCGCGTGGATGGGCCTGGAGGCCCACCGGCGCGCGACCGGTCCCGCGGAGATCCACTGGATCGAGGGCGCGAGCCACGTCGACCTCTACGACAAGCGCGAGTACATCGACCTCGCCGTCGACAAGCTCGCCGGCTACTTCGGTCAGTACGTGTAGCGGCGCACCTTCTCCGGGTGGATCACCAGCCGGAGCTGGTCCACCGCCAGGATTCCCTCGAGATCCGCGGCCCGCTCCGGGTCGTCCAGGTCCCAGTAGCGCGCGGCCAGGCGTGACGCGAGTTCGTGCGCCCCACCGGGTTCGAGGGAAACCCGGCCCGTGGCCGACACCCACCGTTCGCGCTCCCCCACCGGCGCCGCCACGGTGAGCGACGCGCGCGGGTCGCGGCGCACCCGCCGGACCTTCGGCGAGTCCGGTTCCGTGAACAGCTGGATCGTGCCTTCGGCCGTCGCCTCGAACCACACCGGACGCGGCTCGCCGCCGGCCACCGTCAAGAAGCCGTGCAACGGCCGCCGGAGGAGTTCGAGGTCCTGATCAGTCAACGCGGTCATGACGTCGAGTCAACCCGGCCCGCTCGGACGATCCCATGGGTGAAACACCGGAACACCTACGCGATCGTCTAACGTCACCCTCGTGGACGCCTTCGGTGACCTCTTCCGCGACGTGCGGGCCCACGGCTCGCTGTTCGGCAGCTCGGCCCTCGCCCCGCCCTGGGCCCTGCACTTCGTCGACGGCGCGCCGCTGACCCTCTGCACGGTCCTCACCGGCGGCGGCTGGATCGTGCCGGACCACGGGACACCGGAACCACTGCGCGCCTACGACACGGTCGTCGTCCGCGGGCCGGCGACCTTCACCTTCGTCGACGAGCTCGGCACCACCGCCGAACCCGTGGCGTGCGGCGAGTTCTGCGCGGCGCCCGAGCTGGGCGGGACCCGGCACCGGCGCGGCTGGCACGACCCCGGCGACGGCTCGACGACCCTGATCACCGGCGCCTACCCCGTCCGCGGCGAGATCGGCCGCCGGCTGCTGGACGCCCTGCCCGTCGTGTTGCGCGTCGACGGCGGTGGCACCGGCGACGCCGTGCTGGACCACCTCGCGGCCGAGGTCGCCGTCGACGCGCCGGGCCAGCAGGTGGTGCTCGACCGGCTGCTGGACTGGATGCTCGTCTGCACGCTGCGCGAGTGGTTCGACCGGCCCGGCGGCGCGCCCCCGGCGTGGTGGACCGCCCAGCGCGACGCGGTGGTCGGCCAGGCCCTGCGGCTGCTGCACGCCGAACCGGCGGCGCCGTGGACGGTCGGCACGCTGGCCGCCCGCACCGGCGTGTCGCGCTCGACGCTGGCCAAGCGCTTCGGCGACCTGGTCGGCGAGCCGCCGCTGACCTACCTGACCCGCCACCGCATGGCGCTCGCGGCCGACCTCCTGGCCGAGCGCGCGACCGCGACCGTCGCGGAGGTCGCCCACGCCGTCGGGTACGCGGACGCGTTCTCGTTCAGCGCGGCGTTCAAGCGGGTCCGCGGCACGAACCCGTCCGAAGCCCGGCGCGCCGAGGTGCGGAACCGCTGACGGGCCGGCGCCCGGAAGCCACCCGAAAAGAGGACGCCCGACCTGTTGTCACATCGTCAACAAGGGTGCATCGTGGGGGGACAGCCGATCTCAGCGGGGAGATGGTCACTTTGCCGGGCACTGTCAGCCGAGCCGCCGAAGCGCTGCGCGAACGCGTTCCGCCCTTGACGGCGCTCCCCCTGCCGCACAAGGTCGACGAGCGCTGGCTGCAGTCGCGGTGGCCCGTCAAGGAGCTGGCGCCGCCGCCCGCGGGCAGCGGCCTCAAGCCCGTCCTCGGCGACGAAGGGCCGCCGGTCGTCGGGCACATGCTCGAGATGATGCGCTTCGGGCCCGCCTTCGGCCTGCGCCGCTACGAGCTCTACGGCCCGGTGTCGTGGACCGGCGGGTTCGGCCGCCGGATCGTCGCGCTGTCCGGGCCGGAGGCGACGCAGATCGCGCTCGTCAACAAGGACAAGGCGTTCTCGCAGGAGGGCTGGAAGTTCTTCATCGAGAAGTTCTTCGAGCGCGGCCTGATGCTGATGGACTTCGGCGAGCACCACCTGCACCGCCGGATCATGCAGGAGGCCTTCACCCGCCCGCGCCTGGCCGGCTACGTCGGCGAAATGGGCCCGGCCCTGCGCGAAGGCGTCGCGAGCTGGGGCTCGAACGAGCGCCCGCGGCTGTACTGGGCGCTCAAGCAGCTCACCCTCGACGTCGCGACGCGCGTGTTCATGGGCATGCGCAGCGGCGCCGACTCGCACCGGATCAACCGCGCGTTCGTCAGCTCCGTGCGCGCCGGTACCGCGCTGGTGCGCGTCCCGGTGCCCGGCGGGCGCTGGTCGGCGGGCCTGCACGGGCGGAAGGTGCTGGAGCGCTACTTCAGCGAAACCCTGCCCGCCAAACGGAAGTCGGACGGCGACGACCTCTTCACCGCCCTCTGCCACGCCACCACCGAGGACGGCGACCGCTTCACCGACACCGACATCGTCAACCACATGATCTTCCTGATGATGGCCGCGCACGACACGACGACCATCACCAGCAGCGCCATGGCGTACTACCTCGCCAAGCACCCCGAGTGGCAGGAGCGCGCCCGCGAGGAGTCCCTGGCCCTCGGCGACGACGTCCTCGACATCGAGGCGATCGACAAGCTCGAAACCCTGGACCTCGTGATGAAGGAGGCGCTGCGGCTCGTCGCGCCGGTGCCGTCGCTGACCCGCCAGACCGTCAAGGACACCGAGGTCCTCGGCCACTACATCCCCGCCGGCACGTTGTGCGGCGTCTCCCCCACGGTCAACCACTTCGCGCCCGAGTGCTGGACGAACCCCTTCGACTTCGACCCCGAGCGGTTCGCCGAGCCGCGGCGCGAGGACAAGTCGCACCGGATGGCGTGGATGCCGTTCGGGGGCGGCGCGCACAAGTGCATCGGGCTCCACTTCGGCAGCCTCGAGGTGAAGTTGCTGATGCACGAAATGCTGCGGGCGTACCGCTGGTCGGTTCCGGAGAGTTACACCGCGAAGTGGGACTACGTGTCCCTGCCGGTCCCCGCCGACGGTCTTCCGGTGCGGTTGACGCGTCGCTGACCCGGGCTCTGTCTGCCACTGCATACGCGGTGTGACAAAAAGTTACCGCATGTGGACATTCGTTCACTCGTTCAGCCGGTAGACACCCCGTTACGCGCATGATGGCGTGGCATCGGTCGCGGCCGAGGGGTACCTAGTGTGGGTTCATGATCCCCGACACCGTGGCTGAACTGGCCTGACCCGTGCGTGAAGAGGTGGAGTGTGCCTGAGCCCGGTGCCGCGCCAGGACTGCTGGACGTGGCGCGCAGGTGGGCGGCGACGTTGGCCGACACCAAAGGAGTAACACTTCCCCCGGAGGAGCTGGAGCCACTGCTTCTGGAGATCGCGCACGACGCGGTCGACCACGCCGGCCCGGGCCACGACGGCGCCCTGCACCGGTTCACGGCGCTGTACGCCGCGTCGCCGATGGGCATCGCGCTCGCGGACCCCGGCGGCGAGATCGTCGAGGCCAACCTCGCGCTCGGCCAGCTGCTCGGCTGCTCGCCGGAGAAGCTGCGCGGGCGCCACCTCACCGACCTCGGCTCGACCGACCACGACGTCTCGCGGCTCAAGGCGGGCCTCGAGCAGGTGCGCGGCGGCCGCGAGCGCTACCAGGAGCGGATGCTGCTCGACCACACCGAGGACGGGCAGCTCTGGACCGACGTCACCCTCGCCCGGCTGCCCGGCGACCGGCCGGGGTCGGTCTACCCGGTGCTGATGGTCTCCGACGCGAACGAGCTGCACCTGCTGCAGGAACGGCTGCTGCACCAGAACGTGCACGACCCGCTGACCGGGCTGCCCAACGCGTCGTCGTTCACCACCAAGCTCGAAGCGGCGCTCGGCGCCGGCGCGCGCGACGACATCGCGCTGATCTACCTCGACGTCGACGGCTTCAAGGTGGTCAACGACGGCCTCGGCGCCGGCGTCGGCGACCAGGTGCTGCGCGGGGTCGCGGGCAAGCTGTCGGCGGTGTTCACCGGCCACCACGACGGGTTCGTCGCGCGGCTGTCCGGCGACGGCTTCGCGGTGCTGCTGCGCGGCGAGCTGTCCGCCAGCGCGGTCGTCGAGCTCGTCGAACGCGCGCTGGAAGATCTGAACGAGCCGATCTACCTGGGCGGGCACGGCATCGGGGTCAGCGCGAGCGCGGGCATCGTGGTGCGCGCGGCCGTCGAGGGCGGCGCGGCGGAGCTGCTGCGGGCGGCGGAGATCGCGCTGCACCGGGCCAAGGAGGCCGGCAAGGCGCAGTGGATGCTGTTCGACCCCGAGCTGGACGCCCGCGACCGCGGCCGCTACCAGCTGGGCGCGGTGATCGCCGGGGCGCTGGAGAACGGCGAGTTCTCGCTCGTCTACCAGCCGACGGTGCGCCTGACCGACACCGAGCGCCTCGCCGCGGTCAACGCGGGCCTGCGCTGGAACCACCCGGAGAAGGGCGAGCTGGACTCGGACGAGTTCTACCCGCTGGCCCAGACGACGGGGATGACGGTGCCGTTGGGGCGCTGGCTCCTGGCGGAGTCCTTGGCGGCGACGGCCCGCTGGCGCGCCCGCTTCGGCGACGCGGCCCCGGACGTGTGCGTCCAGCTGCCCACGCGGCTGGCCATCGACCCGGACCTGGTCCTGCTGGTGAAGGAGCAGCTGGACAAGAACGAGCTGCCGGCGAACGCGCTGCGGCTGTGCACGAACCGCGACTCGATCCTCGACCCGCGCGGCGAGGTGCTGGACTCGTTCGCGGTGCTGTCCGACCTGGGCACGCAGCTGGTGCTGACGATCTCGGGCTCGGCGGACCTGGAGCTGATCCCCCGCCACCGGCTGCCGGTCCGCCACGTGATCCTGTCCGGCCCGGTGGTCGACGCGCTGGACACGGATTCGCCACCGGAGCCGGCGTTGCGCCACCTGACGCAGCTGGTGACGCGGGCGCGCGAGTTGAAGCTCCGAGTGGGAGCGGAGGGCGTCCGCACGCACGAGCAGGCGGCGAGGCTGCGGCAGCTGGGCGTGCTGGCGGCCCGGGGACCGTTCGTGAAGGACACGGCCACGGGCGACGAAGTCGACGAGCTGATCGCCCGCCACCCGGGCAGCTGACCAGCCGGGCTCGGGTGACCGGGGCAACGGCTCCCGGGCGGGCACGCCCCCTCACCGGCGCCCCCAAGCAAGCGAGCGCCGGGCCCGGTCGACCGGCGCCAGCGGCGGGGCCAGCGGCCCATCGGGCGAGCCGGCGCGGGTTCGGTCGCGGCAAGCCAGCACCGCCGGCCGAGCACGCCGCAACCAGCGCCCCTAACCGAGCGAGCGCCGGCTCGGTCGGCGCCCGCGTCCTGGCCGAGAGCCGCGGACCGGCGTGATCTCGACCCGCACTGACCAAGCCGGTGGAGCGGTGGCTCCGAACACCCGGCAGGATGGGTTCTGCCGCCGATGAGAAGGGACGTCCATGGACGCCGGAGACCTCGCCCCCGACTTCACGTTGCCCGATGACCAGGGCGCCGAGCGCACGCTGTCGGACTTCCTGGCCACCGGGCCGGTCGTGCTGTTCTTCTACCCCGCCGCGATGACCGGGGGCTGCACCGCCGAAAGCTGCCACTTCCGCGACCTCGCCGCCGAGTTCGCCGAGGTCGGCGCGCACCGGATCGGGATCAGCCCGGACGGCATCACCAAGCAGCGGCAGTTCTCCGAGGCCAACGGCTTCGACTACCCCCTGCTGTCCGATGTGGAGGGTGAAGTCGCGAAGCAGTTCGGCGTCTGGCGGAAGCTGCTGCCGCTGCACGCCAAGCGCGTCACGTTCGTGATCGGCGAAGACCGGAAGGTCCTCGAGAAGATCAAGAGCGAGCTGAACTTCACCGTGCACGCCGACCAGGCGCTCAAGGTGCTGCGGGAACGCAACAAGGTCTCCTGACCGCTCAGCGGCGGGGCGGCCAGACCCGCGGCGGCCGGCGCAGCCGCGTACCGGACGGCCACCCCCCGCGACGGCGCCCGTCGCGCCGACGAGCCCATGCCGGGGCTTCGTCGGCGCGCCGGCGTCTCGGGGGCCGAGTGGCGCGCTGTCGTTCGCACAGCCACCGGTGCCCCAGTTCGGTCCGGTAGATCAGGGTCTCCATCACGGCCGCTCCCAACGCCAAACGTGGTTGATGCCCGTGCACGACGGGGCGAGCGGCTTCTCGGCCGGCTCTTCGCGCACCTTCACGAAGCCGAGCCGCTCGGGCACCGCTCCACTTCGGACGTTCAGTTCGTCGTGCTTGATCTCGACGTAGCCCGCGCCCAGCCGGACCGCCTCGTCGGTGAGCAGCCGGGCCGCGCGGGTCATCAGGCCGCGGCCGGTGTGCCCGCGCGCGAGCCAGTAGCCGATCTCGATCCCGCCGTCGCGCTTCATCGTGCCGATGCCGCCGGCGATCGCGCCGTCGACGCGGATGGCGAAGTCGTGCGTTTCCCCGCTCTCCCAGTTCTTCCGGGTGCGCCGCAGGAACTCCGCGCTGTCTTCGGCGGTGTAGCCGCCGGTCGCCCAGATCAGCCAGGCGCCGAGGTGGTCGAGGGACCCGGCGACCGCCGCGGTGAGCTCCGGCTCGTCGGCGAACTCCCAGCGGGTCAGGGTGAAGCCGTCACCGGCGTAGGTCTCCTTCACGGCTTCTCCTTCCGCCAGACCTGCTTGACACCGACGCAAGATGGCGGCCGAACGCCATCGTAAGCGGGCTCCTTGCGCACCAAGGAGAACCCGAGCCGGGCCGGGATCGCTCCACTTCGGACGTTCGCCTCGTCGTGCTTGATCTCGACGTACCCCGCGCCGCGCGCGAACGCGTCCGAAACCAGCAGCGTCACCGCGCGGGTCACCAAACCGCGGCCGGTGAACTCCCGCGCGAGCCAGTAGCCGGTCTCGACGCCGCCCTCGCGGGTCATCACGCCGACACCGCCGGCGAGCGCGCCGGCCACCCGGATCGCCCACTCGTAGGACCGGCCGGTTTCCCAGTTCTCGTGCGTCAGCCGGAGGAACGCCGCCGCGTCGGACTCCGTGTAGCCGCCCACCGCCCACGGAACCCAGTCGGCCAGGTGCCCGCCGGACCCCGAGACCGCCGCCGCGACGGCCGAGCAGTCACCGGACTGCCAGCGGGTCAGCGAAAACTCGTCACGGGTGAACGTCTCGGCCGGGGTCTCCATGGCTCCCATGGTGCCCCGGCCGAGACGAAACCGCGTCCGAATTAATTGACGACGATGCTTTCCGGGATCTCCGTGTCGTTCTTCAGCGCGTCGAACAGCTGCTTCGACTTGGTCTTGTCCCAGTTCTCGGCAGAGCCGTTCGTGACCGGGACGGTCGTCGTCACCACGCCGCCGGAGGAGATGCCGCGCATCGCGATCGCCAGGCCCACCAGGTTGTGCACGTGGTCGCCCGAGTCCATCGTCAGCGCGTCCGGGCCGGAACCCAGCAGCGGGAAGAAGTGGAACGGGTTGAGCAGCGTGCCGGGGCTCGCGATCTGGCTCACCAGCGCGCCGATGAACTTGCGCTGGTTGGCGACGCGGTCGAGGTCCGACCGCGGCGTCGCGTCGCTGTGGCGCATGCGGACGAAGCCCAGCGCCGAGCGGCCGTCGAGCGTCTGGGGGCAGCCCGCCTTGATGCTGATCCCGGTGACGGTGTCGTTCATGTCCTTGTCGATGCACATGTCGACGCCGCCGATCGCGTCGACGATCTTGGCGAACCCGCCGAAGCCGATCTCCGCGTAGTGGTCGATGTGCAGCCCGGTGGCGCCTTCGACGGTCTGCGCGAGCAGCGTCGGGCCGCCCAGCGAGAACGCCGCGTTGATCTTGTTCGTGCCGTGGCCCGGGATCTTCACCTGGGAGTCGCGCGGCAGCGACAGCAGCGTCGGCTTGGTGGAGTTGTCCGGGAGGTGCGCGACCATGATCGTGTCGGTGCGCTGCCCGCCGCCCGCCGCGGCGACGTCGCCGGTGGCCAGGCGCTCCTCGTCGGCGGCCGTGAGGCCTTCGCGGCTGTCGGAGCCGACGATCAGCCAGTTGGTGCCGGACGCGGCGACCGGACGGCCCGAGTAGTCGGTCAGCGCGTCGACGCGCTTGATGGAGAACTCCAGGTAGACCCAGATGCCGGCGAGGAACACCACGAACACGAGCAGCAGCGTCAGCAGGATCCGGCCGAAGCCCCAGCGGCGCCGGCGCGGCGGCCGGGACGGCGGGTAGTCCTCGTCCGGGCGCGGAGGGTCACGCCGGGGCGGCGGGGGCGGCGCGTACTGGGGATCGTCCTCGCGCGTGCCCATCGGGCGGGTGCGCTCGTCGTACGGGCTGCGACCGCGACCGGGCAGCGGCATCATCTGCGCGCGCTGGTGGTCCCGGGGACGCGCGGGGGGCCGGGGCGGCATGCGGCGCCCGCCGTCGTCGCCACGGTACGTCATCTCCATCACCCAATCCGATCCGGACAAACTGTCGTCGTCAGTACACCGCACGTCCTCTACAGGAGGACGTCCGGCATCGGGTCGGGTTGTCCGGCGGGGTTACTTGCCGGTCGCCTCGTAGCCGAACTGGTGGACCTTGAGGTACCCGGAGCGGAACCCGGCCTCCGAGTAGGCCAGGTAGAACTCCCACATCCGGCGGAAGACGTCGTCGAACCCGAACCCGGCGATGTCGGTCCAGCGGTGCAGGAACCGTTCGCGCCACAACCGTAACGTGCGCGCGTAGTCTTGGCCGAACTCGCGCATCCCGGCCAGCTTGAGCCGGGTGTTCGCCTTGACGCCCTCCTCGACCGAGCGCACCGACGGGATGATGCCGCCCGGGAAGATGTACTTGTGGATCCAGGTGTAGGCGCGCGAAGCCGCCAGCATCCGGTCGTGGTCCATGGTGATGGCCTGCAGGCCGAACCGCCCGCCGGGGCGCAGCCGCTCCCCGATCGTGGCGTAGAACGCCGGCCAGTAGGACGCGCCGACAGCCTCGATCATCTCGACGCTGACCACGGCGTCGTACTGGCCGCTCGACTCGCGGTAGTCGCACAGCTTCACCTCGACGCGGTCCGAGAACCCGGCCGCGGCGATGCGCTCGGTGGCCAGCGCGCGCTGTTCCTCCGAAATGGTCAGGGACGTCACGTGCGCGCCGCGGGCGGCGGCGCGGATGGCGAGTTCACCCCATCCGGTACCGATTTCGAGGACTTCGCTGCCCTCGCGGACGCCGGCGTAGTCCAGCACGCTGTCGATCTTGCGGTGCTGGGCCGCGGTGAGGTCGTCACCGGGGCCGAACAGCGCCGAAGAGTACATCATCGACTCGTCGAGGAAGGCGCCGAAGAGGTCGTTCGACAGGTCGTAGTGCCGGTGGATGTTGGCGCGCGCGCCTTCGAGGGTGTTCTCCTCCGACGGCGGCTGCGTGCGCTCGGCGATCCGCCGGAACTTCTGCAGCACCGGCGGCACGAGCGTGGCCATCCGCTCGGCGAACGGCGTCAGCACCTCGGCCAGGTCGGACGCCGTCCAGTCGCCGGCCATGTAGGACTCGCCGAAGCCGATCTTGGCGTCGACGCCGAGGCGGTGGAAGAACGCCTCCGGCCGCAAAATCCGCATTTCGGGTGATTCCGGGCCACCGGCGCCGAGCACGGTGCCGTCCGGGAACGTCACCCGCAGGTCCAGCGGGCGGACGGCGCGGCGGAACAGGGTGGCGGCGATCCGGGCGCGCAGCGCGGACCGAGGCGGGCTCGCCAAGCCCGGCCAGCGGGATTGGTCGGGGATGTCCTGGGCGCGGTCAACACTCGAGGTGGTCACGGTTCTCCCTCCGGCAGGCCGGCTGCGCCGGTGATCGATCCTAGTCGCCGCACCCCCGCGGCGCGTTTCGCTGTATGCCCTGTTCGGGGCGGTCCTACACCGGTATTCGGAGCCGCTGCGGCCCCGGCGCGGCCCACGCGCCGCGGAGTTCGTCGCCGGCCTCCCCGGCGAGCACTTCCAGTGTGAAAGCAATCGTCAGCCGGGTCCACACGGACGACCGGCGCAGCATCGCGTGGCCTTCGTTCGCGATCTCGAACCGGGCGACGCGGGCGGCGACGCCCTCGGCGCGTTCGGCGAAGGCGTGCGACTCCACCGGGCTGGTCATCCGGTCGCCGGTGCCGTGCACGATGAGCACCGCCCGCCCGGCGACGGCGTCCACCGGCTCGCCCCGCGGCGTCCACGGCGCCAGCGCGCAGACCCCGCGCACCGCCGGGTCGCCGGCCACGCGCAGCGCCACCCGGCCGCCCATGGAGTGACCGACCAGCACGACGGGCAGGCCCGGGTGGTCGGCGTGGATGCGGTCGAGGGCCCAGCGGGCGTCGTCGACGGGGTCCATCGCGGGGGCGTTCCAGCCGTAGCGGCGGTTGCGCACCAGGCGCACCTCGACGCCGTGCTCGCGGCCGGCGCGGTGCAGGGCGCGCGCGATCGGCACCATCCGCAGGAAAGCGAGCTTCCAGGGCGCCACCCTGCCGGTGCCGCGCTCGGCGCCGCCGTGCAGCACGAGCACGACCGCTTCGGTCCGCCCGCGCGCCGGCCACACCGACACCGCCGGTTCCGCTTCGCTCACCCGCGTCCTCCCTGTCGCCCGCATCCGGGTCAACCGCACCCGCCCACCGGGCTATTCCACCGCGCACCACCATCTTCGCGGTAGATTCGGCGCCCGATCCCCTACGGAAGGGTGGGTGTGGTGAGCGCCACGAACATCTCGGGCAGCGTCGCGAAGCAGCTGGCGGACGTCGAGGAGGCCAACGCCGAGGCGGTGCGCGAAGCGGCGGATCTGGTGCTGGGGGTGATCCGGGCCGACGCACTGGTCTATACCGCGGGGGCGGGGCACTCGCTGGCGGCCGTCGCCGAGACGTTCTACCGGGCCGGCGGCCTGGCGTGCGTCTACCCGCTGTACCACCCGGACCTGCTGCCGCTGCACGGCGCGGTGAGCAGCACGCAGACCGAGCGGCGCACCGGTCTGGCCGCCGAAGTGCTGGCCGAGCGCGCGCCGGGCCCGGACGACGTGCTGGTGGTCTTCTCGACGTCCGGGTCCAACCCGTACCCGGTCGAGCTGTGCATCGAGGCCCGCGAGCGCGGGGCGGCGGTCATCGCGATCACGTCGCGGGCGTGCGTGGCGGCGGCGCCGAAGCGGTCGTCGAGCACCCTCGTGGAGCAGGGCACGGTGGTGCTGGACTCGCTGGTGATCCCCGGCGACGCGAGCTACCCGCCGGACGCGCCGCGCACCGCGCCGCTGTCCACTGTGGTCAACGCGTTCCTGTGGAACCTCGTGCTCGCCCAGGTCTACGACCGCGGGACGGCCGAGGGCCTCGACGTCCCGCTGTGGCGCAGCTCCAATGTGGAGGGTGGCGACGAGGCCAACGCGGCACTGCTGGCCAAGTACGGCGAGATCGTGCCGCGACTGCGCTGACTTGGTGGGAAAGCACCGGCCGGGCGCGCCTTGACGGGCGTGCCCGGCCGCTTTAACGTCAGCATACCGACTGGTCGGTGTGGACCGGTCGTCCCCGAGGAGGTCCGATGGACAGCGCCACGGCGACGGTGCACGGCGAGTGCGCGCCCGGTTTCGAACCGGTGCGCGCGGCCTTCGAAGAGAACTTCCGCTCCCGCGGTGAGCTGGGCGCGGCCTTCACCGCCATCCGCGACGGCGAAGTCGTGGTGGACCTGTGGGGCGGCTGGTCCGGTCCGGAGCGCACGGCCGAATGGCGGCCGGACACGCTCGCCAACGTGTGGTCGACGACCAAGGGCATGACGGCGATCTGCGCGCACAAGCTCGTCGACGCCGGCGAGCTGGACGTGGACGCGCCGGTCGCGAAGTACTGGCCCGAGTTCGCCGCGGCGGGCAAGGCCGAGGTCCCCGTGCGGTGGCTGCTCACCCACCGCTCCGGCGTGCCCGGGATCAGCCTGGACCGGCCCGTACGGGTCGAAGAGCTGTACGACTGGGACCTCATGACGTCGCTGCTGGCGGCGCAGGAACCGTTGTACGTGCCCGGTTCCGCGGGTGGCTACCACGCGCTGGCCTACGGCTGGCTCGTCGGCGAGGTCGTCCGGCGGATCGCCGGGCAGGGCATCCGGGAGTTCTTCGCCGAGCAGGTCGCCGGGCCGCTGGGCGCGGACTTCTCGATCGGCCTGGCCGACGACGCCGACCTGGACCGCTGCGCGACGCTCGTCGACCCCGTCATGACCGAGGAGATGGCGAACGCGCTGGCCACGGCGTTCGCCGCGGCCGGCCCGGTCGCCCAGGCCGCGCTGACCAACCCCCAGCTCGCGGGCCACCACGCGAACGAGCCGGCGTTCCGCCGCGCCGTGATGCCGGCGTTGAACGGCCACGGCACGGCCCGCGCGATCGCCACGATCTACGGGGCGCTGGCCACCGGCGACCTGCTGTCGGCGCCGACGCTGGCTCGCGCGCGGGAAAGCCAGGGCAAGGAGATCGACGCCGTGCTCGGCCTGCCGAACGAGTGGGGGCTCGGGTTCTACCTGGGCAGCGACGCCCGCGGCTTCGGCCCCAACCCGGCGGCCTTCGGTCACGACGGCCTCGGCGGCTCGACCGGCGGCGCGGATCCGGAGAACGGCATGTCGTTCGGCTACACGCTCAACCAGCTGGGACCGCTGATCCGCGACGACCCGCGAAAGATGGCGCTGGTCACCGCGGTCTACGAGAGCTTGGACGCGCAGAAGGGCTGACAGCGAGGTGGCGCGCGGGCACCCGCGCGCCACCCTCCCTGCTCACGCCACCGCCGGCTCCTCCTCCGCGAACTGCGTCGCGTGCAAAGTCGCGTACCGGCCGTTCAGCGCCAAGAGCTCCTCGTGCGTACCGCGTTCGACGATCTCCCCGTGCTCCAGCACCAGGATCCGGTCCGCCGCGCGAACCGTCGAGAGCCGGTGCGCGATCACCAGCGCCGTCCGCCCCGCGAGCGCGTGGGTCAACGCCTCGCCGACCGCCGCTTCGGACTCCGAGTCGAGGTGCGCCGTCGCCTCGTCCAGGATGACCACCTTCGGCTGCGCCAGGAGCAGCCGCGCGATCGTCAGCCGCTGGCGTTCGCCGCCGGAGAGCCGGTAGCCGCGCTCCCCCACCGTCGTGTCGAGGCCGTCGGGCAGCGAGCGCGCCAGCTCGCCGAGCCGCGCCCGATCCAGCGCCTCCCAGATCTCGTCGTCGGTGACGCCGGGACGCGCGTACGCGAGGTTGGCGCGGATCGTGTCGTGGAAGAGGTGCCCGTCCTGCGTCACGACGCCGACGGTCTCGCGCAGCGAAGCGAAACTCAGGTCCCGGACGTCCACATCGGACAGCCGCACCGCCCCGGAGTCGACGTCGTACAGCCGCGGCAGCAGCGACGCGATCGTCGACTTCCCCGCGCCGGACGACCCGACCAGCGCGACCATCTCCCCCGGCTCGGCGCGGAAGGAGATGCCGTGCAGCACCTCGTCGCCGCCGCGGTGGTCGAGCGTGGCGACGTCTTCCAGCGACGCCAGCGAGTACCGGTCCGCCGCCGGGTAGCCGAAGCGGACATCGGAGAACTCGACCGAGACCCCGGAAGACGGCGGCAGAGCACGCGCGTCCGGCTTCTCCTTGATCATCGGCTCCAGGTCCAGGACCTCGAAGACGCGCTCGAAGGACACCAGCGCGGTCATGACGTCGACGCGGACGTTGGCCAGCGCGGTCAGCGGCGCGTACAGCCGGGTCAGCAGCAGCGCCAGCGCGACGACGGTGCCCGGCGCGAGCTTGCCGGTCAGCGCGAGGTAGCCGCCGAGGCCGTAGACGAGCGCCTGCGCCAGTGCGGAAACCAGGGTCAGGCTGGTCATGAACCAGCGGGTCAGCATCGCGGTCCGGACGCCGATGTCGCGTACGCGCCCGGCGCGCAGCGCGAAGTCGTCCGCCTCCTGCACCGGACGGCCGAACAGCTTGACCAGGGTCGCGCCCGGCGCGGAGAACCGCTCGGTCATCTGCGTCGTCATGCCCGCGTTGAGGTTCGCGGCCTCGCGCTGCAGCCCGGCCATCCGGCGGCCGAGCCGGCGCGCCGGCAGCACGAAGATCGGCAGCAGCACCAGCGCGAGCACCGTGACCTGCCACGACAGCGTCAGCATCACGGCCAGCGACAGCGCCAGCTGGATCGTGTTGGTGACCAGGCCGGACAGCGTCGCGGTGAACGTCCGCTGCGCGCCGATGACGTCGTTGTTGAGCCGCGAGACCAGCGCGCCGGTGCGGGTGCGGGTGAAGAACGCGATCGGCATCCGCTGCACGTGCTCGAAGACCGCGCGGCGCAGGTCGAAGATGATGCCTTCGCCGATGCGCGCGGACTGCCAGCGTTCGACCAGGCCGAACCCGGCGTCGGCGATCGCCAGCGCGGCGATGACGACGGCGAGCCAGATGACCAGCGGCAGGTCACGGCCGCCGACGATCGCGTCGACCACCTTGCCCGCCAGCACCGGCGTCGTCACCGCGAGGACCGCCGAGATCACCGTCAGCACGAGGAAGGCCAGCAGCCGCCGCCAGTGCGGCCGGGCGAACCGCGCCACGCGTTTCAGCGTGCCGCGGCTCAGCCCCTTCGGCACGTCGTTGGCGCGCATCGCCGAGCTCAGCAGCGCCCAGGTGTTGTCCATGGGGAACCCCCAGTCTCAAAACCTCTACTATAACTGAGGTTTTCTCCGGATATGACCTGGACAACGCGGGCGTTGTCCGTTTGCTTCCCGCCGCCGTTCACTCCCCGCGAACAACGCGGTGCAGTGCGGCGCGCAACCGCTGCGCGTCCCCTTCGGCCAAGGGCTCCAGCAACTGTGCCTCAGCCTGCCGGGTGACGTCTTCGCCCGCCGCGCGGACCCGCTCGCCTTCGCCGGTCAGCGTCACCAGGCGCTTGCGGCGGTCGCCCGGCGCGACCTCGCGCCGGACCAGACCCTTCGCCTCCAGCTCGTCGACGAGCGCGACCATCGTCGTCCGGTCGATGCCCAGGCGGGCCGCGCCGTCCTGCTGCGACAGCGCCGGACCGTCGCCGAACAGCGTGAGCAGGGCGAGCTGGCGGCCGGTGATCCCCAGCGGCGCGTACAACGGCTCGGCCAGCTCGGCGAGCCGCAGCTGGGCGTGCTTGAGCAGGTAGCCGAGCCGCCGGGTGACAGCGGGCGGCGCTTCGAGGTCGCTGGACACGGGAGGACTCTACCCCTACGCTGACCGTCAGACTTACTGATGATTTGTAAGACTGATAATCAGGAGAGCATCATGGTCACGATCGGGCTCAAGCCACCCCAGCAGCACATCGGCGTCGCCGCGCTCCGCGAGGTCTGGGCCATCGCCGACGACGCCGGCTTCGACGGCTGCTGGGTGTTCGACCACCTCGCCCCGATGGGCCCCCACCGCACCGGCGACATCTTCGACGGCTGGACGCTCCTGGCCGCGATGGCCGAAGCGACGAAGCGGGTGCGCATCGGCTGCCTGGTCTCGGGGAACACGAACCGCCACCCGGGCACGCTGGCGAAGATCGCGGCGACCGTCGACCACCTGTCCGGCGGCCGGCTCGACGTCGGCCTCGGCGCCGGCGGCGACGCGCTCACCGACGCGATGATGGGCACGCCCACGCCGCCACCGGCCGAACGCGTCGAACGGCTCGCCGAGACGTGCGCGATCCTCGGTCTGCTGTGGACTCGCCCGGCGACGGACTTCGCCGGGCGGCACTACACGCTGACGGGCGCGGTCAGCGATCCGAAGCCGGTGCAGCCGAAACCGCCGCTGTGGCTGGGCAGCAGCGGCGAGAAGCGGGGCCTGCGGGTCGTGGCCGAACACGCCGACGTCTGGCTCAACGCGGCGTTGCCGGGCACGGAAATCGCGGAGCTGCAACGGCTTTCGCGCGTCCTCGACGAGCACTGCGCGGCGGCCGGCCGCGACCCGGCGGCGATCCGGCGGGCGGTGCAGTTCCGGCTGCCGTCCGATGCGGACAGTGCGCTGCGGCTCGCGCGGAGCTACACCGAGGCGGGCTTCACCGAGCTGGTGCTGATGCCGACCGGGCACGACGACGTCATGAAGGCGGCCGAAGCGGCGGCGGAACTGCTTCCCCGCCTGCGCGACGTCGGCTGAACCGGGCAGCGGGCCCCTCGGTAGCCTCAAGAGGTGGAAACGGAGGTGGGCCGGGCGCCCGCATGGCGGCGCGCGGCACGGCTCTTCACGGCTCCCGCGCGCGATGCCGGCCCGGCCGCCCTGCGCTGGGACCTGGGCTTCTACCTCGCCTGCCTGGCATTCGCGCTGCCAACGGCGCTCGTCGCCGAGTTCTACGGCTACCGCGTCTGGGGCAACTTCGCGACCGTCGCGTACGGCTTCGGCGCGCTGCACAGCGGGTGGCTGCTGCTGTCCGCACGCGCCGGCCGTACGCCGCACGGAGTACTCGGCTCGCGCTGGTGCGGCATCGCCGCCGTCGCCTTGTTGGCAATGATCCTTCCGTTGCTGCTTCTGGTGATCCGCCGCCTGACCGGGGTGGACTGGCTGATCACCCCGTTCTCCTGGGCCGCGCAACCCGAGGTCTGGGTGATCGAGCGGTCCGCGGATCTGCTGCTGCAGCACGGAACCCCGTACATCGACGTCACCGCGCTCAACCGGCCGCCCGAGGTCAACGACTACACCCCCTACGGCCCGGTCATGGCGGTCTTCGGCCTGCCGCGGGCGCTGTTCGGCGGCACGCCGCTGGGCGACGCGCTCACCGACGCCCGCTGGATGTTCGCCCTCGCCGCTTGCGCGTGCGTGCTGGGCACGTTGAAGCTGCTGAAGTGGCCGAAGGTGCCGGTGGGCGCCGCGCAGCTCGCGCTGGCCTGCCCGCTGACCGCGCTCACCTGGGCCGTCGCCGGGCCCGACCTGGCGATCGTCGGGATGTTGGTGCTCGCCTGCGCGCTCGCCGCCACCGGGCGGGTCGCGTGGTCGGGCCTGGTGCTGGCGCTGGTCGTCAGCGCGAAGCTCATCGTGGCGCCCGCGGCCGCGGTGCTGGCGGTGTTCGTGCTGGTGCGCGGCGGGAAGGGCCGGGACTGGCCCGCGGTGGGGCGGTTCGCCTCAGCGCTGGTGGCGACGACGGTCGCGCTGCACCTGCCCGTCTACCTGGTGGATCCGGCGGCGTTCGTCGAGCACGTCTTCCGGTTCCCCCTCGGGATGGGCGTCGTGCGGTCGCCCGCGGCGAGCCCGCTGCCGGGCCACCTCATCGCCGGACTCGGCGTGGCCGGCCAGGTGGCGGCGTTCGTGTTCGTCGGCGCCGCGGCCGTGGCCATGCTGGTCTGGCTGGTGCGCCGGCCCCCCGCGAACGGCTCCGGCGCAGTCCTGCGCATCGCCGTCGGACTCGGCGCGTTGATCCTGCTCACCCCGGCCACCCGCTACGGCTACCTGGTGTACCCGCTGGTCCTGCTCGGGGCCCACCTGGTGTTCCGCGTGGCCGAAGCTCCCGCTGCGCCCCCCGCGCAGCAGTCCTCGCCTACTTCTTCTTGACCCGGGTGGCCCCGCCGCGCCCCCGCAGCTGGACCCCGGACTCCGACAGGACCCGGTGCACGAACCCGTAGGAGCGGCCCGTCGACTCCGCCAGGGCCCGGATGCTGGACCCCTTCTCGTATTTCTTCTTCAGGTCAGCGGCCAGCTTGTCGCGCGTGTTGCCGGTGATCCGCGCGCCTTTCTTGAGATCAGCCACGTCGATCGCCTTCCCGCCGAGAGTGTTCTGGGCCACATATCGGCCCCTGCCGGGGCAATGATCGAACACTGAGCGCCGGATTGCCAGACGACAGCCGCAAAACAGCCGAAATTGCGATCACATTGGGCCATTCCAGTGCCGGGCGGTAGTGATCTTGCACCCGAATGGACGCATGGATCACGCGAGCTGGACAAGTTCCAGGTAGTCCGCCGACCAGTGGTCCTCGGTGCCGTCGGGCAGCAGGATGACCCGCTCCGGCTCGAGCGCCTCGACCGCGCCGGGGTCGTGCGTGACCAGCACGACAGCGCCGGCGAAACTGCGCAAAGCGTCCAGGACCTGGGCCCGGCTGGCCGGGTCGAGGTTGTTCGTCGGCTCGTCGAGCAGCAACACGTTGGCAGCGCTGGAGACCAGGCCGGCCAGCGCGAGCCGGGTCTTCTCGCCACCGGAAAGCGTCCCGGCGGGCTGGTCGAGTTGTTCGCCGGTGAAGAGGAAGGAGCCGAGCAGGTTCCGCAACTCCTGCGCGCCGGTGTCCGGCGAGAGATGTCGGATGTTTTCCCACACCGACGCATCATGATCAAGAGTTTCGTGTTCCTGAGCGTAATAGCCCAAACGCATTCCGTGACCCGGCACGATCTCGCCGGTGTCCGGAGTTTCCATTCCGCCGAGGAGGCGGAGCAAAGTCGTCTTTCCCGCGCCGTTCAGGCCGAGTACGACGACCTTCGAACCGCGGTCGATGGCGAGGTCGACGCCGGTGAAGATTTCGAGCGAGCCGTAGGACTTCGACAGACCCTCGGCGGTGAGCGGGGTGCGGCCGCAGGGCGCGGGGTCCGGGAACTTGATCCGGGCGACCTTGTCGGCCTGCCGGGTCTCGTCCAGAGCGGACAGCATCTGCTCGGCGCGGCGCGCCATGTTCTTGGCCGCCACGGCCTTCGTCGCCTTCGCGCCGAGTTTCGCGGCCTGCTGCTGCAGGGCCGACGCCTTCTTCTCGGCGTTGGCGCGCTCGCGGCGGCGGCGCTTCTCGTCGGTCGCGCGGGCGTCGAGGTAGCGCTGCCAGCCCATGTTGTACAGGTCGAGCTCGCCGCGGGTGGCGTCGAGGAACCAGACCTTGTTGACGACGTCGGCCAGCAGGTCGACGTCGTGGCTGATCACGACCAGGCCGCCGTCGTGCTGCTTGAGGAACCCGCGCAGCCAGTTGATGGAGTCAGCGTCGAGGTGGTTGGTCGGCTCGTCGAGCAGCAGGATCGTCTCGGACTTGCCGCCGGCGCCCGCTTCGGCCGCGGCGAACAGGATCCGGGCCAGCTCGACGCGGCGGCGCTGACCACCGGAGAGCGTCTGCAGCGTCTGGGCGAGGATGCGGTCGGCCAGGCCGAGGTTCGAGCAGATCCGCGCGGCTTCGCTCTCCGCGGCGTACCCGCCGAGCGAGGCGAAGCGCTCTTCGAGCCGGGCGTAGCGGTTGATGGCCTTGTCGCGCGCGGCTTCGTCGACGAGCTCGGCCATCGAGGCCTGGGCCTTCTCCATGTCGCGCATCAGCTTGTCGAGGCCGCGCGCGGACAGCACGCGGTCCTTCGCGGTGACCGAAAGATCACCTTCGCGCGGGTCCTGCGGCAGGTAGCCGAGCTCGCCGCTGCGGCGGACCTCGCCCGCGTGCGGCTCGCCTTCGCCGGCGAGGACCTTCAGCGAGGTGGTCTTGCCCGCGCCGTTGCGGCCGACGAGGCCGATGCGGTCGCCGGGCTGGATGCGGACGGTGACGCCGTTGAGCAGGATGCGCGAACCCGCGCGCAGCTCAAGGCCGGTGGCCGTGATCAAGGGAAACTCCCGTGGAAAGGGGGCGTACGGAGGACAGCATCAGGCGGCCGCGAAGGCCGCGGCGTCACTCCAGCTGGATATCCACGGAACCCAGTGTACGGGTCGGTGCCGAACGGTTTTTCCGGACGTGTGCGGTCTCACCCGTCGCGCAGCGTGACCTGCACCGACAGCGCCCGCGCGACGGCGTCCTCGAGGACGGCGTAGCTCGGCTCGCCGACGTCCAGCACGCGGGGTTCCGCGCGGGCGAACAGCGGCGCCAGCCGGCGGTCCTCGCGCAGCTCGTCGAGAGCCCGCCGGTCGCCGCCGAGCACGACGGCGTCCACTTCGGACAGTCGGGGCACCAAGACTTCGAAGACGTCCTTGGCCGCGTCCTGGAGCGCGTGCCGCGCCTGGCCCGCGCGACGCCGGGCGAAGCGCTGCTGCGACCAGCCGCCCGCGGCCGAGCGGCCCTGGACGAGGTGCCGGTCGGTGCGGGAGACCTCGATCCGGCCGTTCCGGGCGATGCCGACGCTGTGCCCGCCCCGGCGCACCAGCACGAGCGCGACGGTCCGCGGGCGGAGGGCGTGCGCGACGAGGGCGTCGACGGAAGGTTCTTCGAGGGGTCCGAAAGGGACGGTCGCGGTGGCGGTGGTGCCGTCGGCCGCGGTCACGCGGACTTCGCGCGGTTCGGCGTCGGTGGCGACGATCCCGCCGTGCGACGCGGCGAAGCGGGAGAACCAGCCGGCCAGCCGCTCGGGCGGGACCTCGACGGCGCGTCCGCCCCCGGAGACCTGCCGCGCTTTCGCCATGGGGAAAACGGTACGGGGCCGCCGCGATCACCGCGACGGCCCCGCACCGGACCACGACTGCTTACAGCGGGTGCACCGGGCCGTTGTTCGTGTAACCCCGCACGTTCGACGGCGCGCCGGGCGCCGGGGGCTGGACGAACCCGTTGATGTGCAGGGCGACCGAGCGGATGGAGCCGACGTCGCCGCCGGCCGCGTCCACCACGAAGAACGTCCAGGTGCCGTCGACCGCCGCGCCGGTCAGGTTGCCGGTCAGCGCCTGGGTCGGCCGCCACGTCCCGGTGAACGGCGCGTTGGCCGAGGTCACCGTGCTGAACGCGGCCGCGGCGTTGTCCGCGAAGACGACCTGGCACAGGTTCTTGCCGGAGCCGCCGTTGCGCTGGAACACCGTCGCCTTCGCACCCGAAGGCGCCGTCAGCGTGCCGACCAGATCACCGACGTACGAGTGGTTGAGCCCCACCGTCGTCGAGGTCGGGTCGGTGCTGCAGGTGCTGCCGTCCACCGAGAACGTCACCTTGGACGCGCGGCCGACCCCGGTGACCGGGATGGTCACCGACGCCCCGACCGGGCTGTTGTCCGGGATCGCCACCGGCGCGCCGGTGTAGGCGAAGTCCTGCGCGACCGGCGACGGGGTGCCGACCGGGAGCGAGAACGTCGACGTCGTCGGCGAGTGCGCGCCGGCGAAGCTGACGCGGGCGTTCAGCACGACCGGCACGCCGAGCTGCTGCGTCGCCGGGACGGTGATGGTGAAGTCGTTGACGCCGGTCTGTCCCGGGCTGATGGTGCCGTAGGACTTGGACCGCGGCGCCACCGTGACACCCGGGGTCGGGCTGGTGAGCACGACGCTGGTGGACACGGCGGTGCCGTCACCGTCATTCGTCACCGGCAGCGTCACCTTGGCCGTGTCGCCCGGGTCGAGGGACGAGCCGCCGTCGGCCGGGGTGACCGTCGGCTGCTTCGCCACCGCGAGGGGCTGCGGGCTGGCTCCGGTGTAGGCGAGCACCTTGTCCGCGAGGATGACGCCGGCGCCGGTGAAGTTGTCGCGGCCCGGGGCTTCGATGTCGACCGCGGTGTTGATCAGCGCCTCGCGCACCTCGGACGGCGGCAGGCCGGGGTTGCCCGAGAGCACGAGCGCCGCGATCGCCCCGGCGTGCGGAGCGGCGGCGGAGGTGCCGAAGAACGGGCTGAAGCCGGTCACGCTGGTCTGCACGCCGTCGGCCGCGGTGATCTCCGGCTTGTTCCGGACCTCACCACCGGTCGAGGAGACGTTGCCCGGGGTGATCGGGGTGCCGTCGGCCTCGTAGAACACCCGCCGCGGGCCGTCGGAGCTGAACCGCTCGGCCTTCGACGTGCTGCTGAACGAGCCCGGGAAAGGACCGGCCGGGTTGGCCGGGTCGCCCGGCTCGAGCGGCCGGCCGAACGCCGCGGCCGCCGGGGTGGCCGCCACGCTGAAGGCGTCGCGCGCGGCCGAGTGGCCGACCGTGACACCCGGGGTGTTGTACGCCTTGAGACCGTCCGCCGAGTCCTTGAACCGGCCGCGCAGCGCGGACAGCGACAGGTAGCGGTTCTGGCCGGAGAACTTCACGACGGCCAGGCGCAGCCCGGTGCCGCCGAAGATCGGCGTCTGCAGGATCTCGTACGGGTCCTGCGTGCCGTCCTGGACGTTCTGGCTGAAGCTGACCACGGCCCCCGCGGAGTTGAGCAGGTAGAGGTCGTAGTCGTTGGCCGAGTGCCCGAGCGGGTCGGACCAGTGCAGCGTCACCGGGACGCCGGCCGAGGAGGCGTCGGAAAGGGGCTCGTAGATCTGGGTGCCCGCGGCGCCGGCGAAGTTGTGCGCGGTGCCGGCGAACTTGCCGACCGACTTGCCGGAGTCGACGAAGTCGCCTTCCCAGTGCCCGGCGGTGCCGTCGGCGACGTTGCCCTCGTTGCCCGCCGACGAGAAGTACAGCGCGCCGTTCGCGGTCACGTCGTTCACGGCCTGGGCGATGATCCAGTCCTGGAACGGGGATTCCTTGAAGTAGATGACGTCGTCGACGATGACGTCGCAGTGCGACTCGAAGCGCAGCTTGCGGATGTTGTCCGCGAAGCTGGCGTCGGAGTTGAACGCCGAGGCGAAGCCGAGCGCGGCGTTGGGCGCGAGGTCGTGCATGATCTCGAGCATCGCGGTGCCCTCGTCGCCGCTGCCCTCCTGGCCGGCGATGACGTCGACGTTCGGCGGCAGCTCGCCCTTGGCCTGCGAGGCCGCGAGGGAGTCGACGCCGTCGGACAGCGCGCACGCCTTGACGCCGACGCCGGTGACGCCGAACTGCTGGCGCGCGATGTCGGCGTTGTGGGCGCGGTCGCCCTCACTGGTCACGGTGGCGGCCGCGGCGGCGCTGCGCTGCGTCTTCGCGGCGACCGCCTTCTGCAGCTCACCGGCGATGCGATCGGCCTTCTGCTGCTTGGTTTCGGTCTTGGCCGGCGTCGTCGCTGGGGTGGCCAGCTCGCGGGCGGTCATGGCCTGGTCGGCCTGCTCGACGCGCTGGACGTCGCCGCGCGCGGCGATGGCGGTGACCTGGTTCAGCGGCACCTCGGCGCGGACGCTGCCGTAGCGGTCCGACACCGCGCGGATGCCCGCTCCGGCCTTGGTCAGCGAGCCGATGAGGTCCGGGGTGACCTTGCTCGCGCGGATGTCGACCAGGACGGTCCCGGCCGGAGAGACGGCAGCCCCCGACTGCAGCGCGGTCAGCTGCTTGGCGACGCCCTTTTCGGCGACGAGCAGCTTGCTGTCCACTTTGGACTCGGCGGCCGAGCGGCCCGCCTTGACCGCCTGCAGGGCGGCGATCTGCTGTTGCGCGGTTTCGGTGAAGGTGTCCGGAGTGGACACCGAGGCGGCCCCCGCGACCGGCGGGGAAACCAGGCCGAGCGCGGCGAGCAAGGCCGCCGCCCCGGCCGTGAGCACTGTGGATCTCGATCTCGTGGAACGGGTACGACGCACGTGCGCCCTCCGATATCTCCAGGCGCGTGCCCCGACTCACGCTGACCGATGCCGGTGATCACCGGCAAGTTCCAGCTAAGTACTGTGAGTTCCGTGTGAGCAGCGGCCGTTCGAGTGACATCGGATGGAGAATTTCCCGAATGGACCGTAAGTCGTAGGCCGTTCAGCGGAACCGCACAACCGTTACAGGGCGAACGAAACGGACCAGCAGCGTCAAGCGGTACCACTGCACGGGATCGCCGGATCGGACAAGAACCGGACAGCCGTCGATCAGAGCACGAACGAGTCCGACCACGGCTGCGCGGCGCGGCCCGACAGCGCGTCCAAAAGGGTCACCGCCTGCTTGTCGGTCAGCGAAGCCACGAAGTCCACGACCGCGCGCCCGCGCGCCAAGCCGCGCACGGCGTCCGGACCGGACACCGGCTCCCCCGTCGCCCCGATCAGCAGCTCCGGCGCCGAGCGCGCCAGCTCCGTGTATTCGGCGTGCGCCAGCTCGACCAGGTCGTGCAGCCGCCGCGGCAGCCGGGAAACCTCGTCGCGGTCGGAAAGCCACGCGTCCAGCGCGTCCACCAGGCTGGACACGACCCCCGCCTGGCCGCGCTGGTGCAGCGCGAGGTCCGGGCGCAGCAGCACGAACCGGCGGTGCACGAACTTGAGCACCTGGACTTCGTGCCACTGCGCGGGCCGCAGCGAGACGTGGCCGGTGCGAGTGGACGGCGACGCGAGCACGACCACGCCGTCGACCAGGCGGGCGGTCCAGTTCGCGGAGAACGCCGCCGTCGCCTGCTCGGCTTCGATCGAGCCGTCGAACTCCCCGGCGAGCAACCCGTCGACCAGCTCCGCCCGCACCCGCGCGACGGCCGCGGCGAACGCGTCGTCGTCGACGATCCAGGCGTCCTTGACGTGCATGCGGCGGCGGACGCGCTCCAGCGAACGCCCCGGCCGCCGCAGTTCCGCGTGCAGTGTTTCGTCGTCGAGCGCGGCCAGCTCTTCCGCGTGCTCGAGCCACTCCCCCAGCTCCGCCGCGACCGGCGCGTGCTGCAGGACGCCGATGCGGTGGAAGTCCTGCAGGTCGTGGATGGCGTAGGCGATGTCGTCGGCGGTGTCCATCACGGACGCTTCGACCGTCTGCTGCCAGCTTTCGACGCGCCCCGCGAACGCCGCGCGCGCCTGCTCGAAGTCGTCGAGCTCGGTGGCGTAGGCGGAGAACTTGGCCGCGCCGGTGCCGGGCGCCTCGTCCGGCTCGGCGGCGCCGCGCGGCGGCACGGCCATCGCGGACGGGTGCGGCTCGGGGTGGTGCAGCCGCAGCCACGGGTACTTGAGGACGGCGGCGCGCACCGCCGTGGTGAGGTCGAGCCCGATCGCCGATGGGCCCCGCACGTCGGTCGTGGTGATGATGCGGAACGTCTGCGCGTTGCCCTCGAAGCCGTCGGCCAGGCCGAAGCGGTGCCGGGCGATGCGGTCGAGCGTCTGCTCGCCGAGGTGCCCGAACGGCGGGTGCCCGAGGTCGTGGGCGAGCGCGGCGGCCTCGGCGACGTCGGGGTCGCAGCCGCCCAGCTTGTCGGCCAGGCCGGCGTCGGGACCGGCGGTGATCCGCTCGGCGATGGCGCGGGCGACCTGCGCGACCTTCAGGCTGTGGGTCAGCCGGTTGTGCAGCAGGCCGGCGCCGCCGGCGCTGACCACCTGCGTCACCCCGCCGAGCCGGGCGAAGAACGGCGAAGCGGCGATGCGGTCGCGGTCGATCCGGAACGGGCTGGTCGCCAGGTCAGTGAACCCGCCGGCGTTGGAGACGGGGTCCCTGCGCACCACCCTGGGGTCGGTCTGCTCGCTGCCCTGATCCATGCGCCCGACCTTATCCGGCTTCACCCGAACGGCGGGCAGGCGCGTGGGTACCCCGGTCGTATGTCCCGAGCGATGGTCACGACGCTGGCAGCACTCGCGTTCGCCCTGGTCGCGTGCGGCGGCTCCCCGGCCGCCCCGGCGCGACCTCGGTGCCGGAGCCGAGTTCGACCTCGGCGGCGCGCATCAAGGTCCCGGACGTCTCCGGCATGAACCACCAGGACGCCCAGGACGCGATGCAGAAGGCCGGGCTCTACAACCTGCGCGAGGTCGACGGCACCGGCCGGGGCCGCGCGCTGGTCGTGGACCGCAACTGGGTCCAGACGGGCCAGGACCCGGCGCCCGGCACCGAGGTCCCGCCCGACGCGGTGATCACGCTGACCGCGGTCAAGTACACCGACCGCTAGGTGTAGGCCCACCGCTATCACGCTGAAGTTGCCGCAGGGAGGGCTGATCGCAGCTGCCGTCCGCGTCGCAACCCTGCCCGCACGCCCGAGCACGTGGTGCCGGGATTAGGCGGCTGCGCCGGCGCAAGTGGCTGGGCCCGGTCCAGTTCGGCGGTCGGCTCGGCCTGCCCGCCTCGACCGACCGCTAGGCCTCCGGCGGGGTCGTGTAGGCCTTCAGCGTGCGGTCGGCCGCCGCGCGGGCCTTCGCCGGGTCCGCGCCCGCCGCGACGTCGGCCTCGTACCAGGCCTCGTTCGACGCCGTCATGAACCGGATGCCCTCGGGCGACATCATCCAGGCCATCGCCGCCTCGGGGTCGACGGCCGTGCCCGGCGCGCGCAGGTGCAGGACCAGGCCGACCAGCGCCCCGTCCCAGCCGATGCCCACCGCGCCCGGGCCGAACTCGTCCCAGCGCTCGTCGACGTGGGCGACGTGCTCCAGCTCGAACCGGGTGCCCTCGCCTTCGGGCGTCAGGCGCACCTCGATCCAGCTGACGTTGCCGCCGAACTCCCACGTGGCGGCGAAGCTCTTCGGCGGGTCGCAGCGTTCGACCGTGCCGCCGGCGTTGCCCTCCAGCTGGTACTTCCCGCCGACCTTCAGCTCGCCGCTGACCGGCAGGAACCAGCGCGGGATGCGCTCGGGGTTCGTGCAGGCGTCCCACAGGTCGTCGACGCCGGTGTCGTAGACCTGGCTTATCGTCAGGACGCGGGCCTCCTTCCCCTCGAGCACCCGGTCGCCGAGCGTCCGGCGGACGGCGCTGATCTGGTGGCTGACCTCGATCACGGACGTTCTCCTTCTTCGGTGGTTCGCCGGGCGCGCTTGCCGCGGGCGATTTCGGTGGCCAGTGCGTCGAGCGGCGGGGTCCAGTACCGGCGGAACCGGTCGAGCCAGGCGTCGACGTCGCGCAGCGGGTCGTGCCCGACCGCGTACAACCGCCGCGTGCCGTCCTGGCGGACGACCGCGAAGCCGTTGTCCCGCAACACCTTCAGGTGCTGCGACACCGCGGGCTGCGAGATGCCGAACTCGGCCCGGATCACCTCGGTCACCGCACCGGCGGCCCGTTCGCCGTCGGCCAGCAGCTCGAGGATCCGGCGGCGGACCGGGTCGCCGAGGACGTCGAACGCGTGCACGTCGTCAAGCTACAAGCAGCGACTTATATAAGTCAACCGTGATCTAGTGGCGGACGTCACCCTGCGTTACTCCGATTCGGGTATCGGTGGTGAACATCAGTCGACATCGGTTTCGTTTCGCCGCCCGAGCCGCGACGATCGGGGCGTGAAGTCGCCACGCGCGGTCCGCTTCGCCTTCCAGCCGCTGTACAGCCTCCACACCGGGGGCGTCGTGGCTCACGAAGCGCTGGCCAGGCCGGGCCAGGGCACCGTCCCCGAGCTGCTCGCCCAGGCGCGCCGCGACGGCCGCCTCGCCGAGGTCGACCTCGGCCTCGCGATCGCCGCCGTCCGGCAGGACGAGACGACGCTCCCCCTGCACCTCAACCTCTCCGCGCGCACCCTCGCGGCACCGGCGGCGATGTACGAAGACCTCCTCGAAGAGCTCGGCGACGCCGGGCGCCGCACCCGCGACGTCGTCCTCGAGATCGGGCCGCCGTTCGCGCCGCTGCCGGCCGACCGCGCGCTGGCCGGGATGCGCGCGCTCACCGAACTCGGCTTCCGGCTCGCGCTCGACGGCCTCGGCCGCGGCGACCTGCCGCTCGGCCTGCTCGTCGACGCGCCCGTCGACCTGGTCAAGCTCGACCGCACGGTGCTGCGCGGGCTGCCGGACGACCAGGCGTCGGTCGCCGTCGTCGAGGCGCTGCTCCACTACACCAACCGCACCGGCACGCGGCTGGTCGCGACCGGCGTGGAGACCGACGCGCAGCTCGACGCCGTCCGCGGCCTCGGCGTCCGGATCGCGCAGGGGAACCTGCTGGCCCCGCCGACCGCCGCCGGTCCCGCCCCGGCGCTGCTCACGCGGCCCCAGCAGGCCACGCGCGCGCCGGGTCCGGCGCAGTGCGTCGGCGACTTCCTCCGGCCGGCCACGACGCTGCCGGAGTCCGCGACCTGCGACGAGGTCCGCGAGGTGCTGGCGGCCGCCGACGCGCCGTCGGGCGTCGTCGGGGTCGACGAGCTGAACCGGCCGCGCTGGTCGGTCGACCGGACGCGGTTCCTGGTCGCGGTCACCGGCCCGTACGGGCACGCGCTGCACGCGAAGCGCCCGGCGGCGCGGCTCGCGGACACCCCGCACACGATCGAGGCCCGCGCGGGCGCGATGGAGTTCCTCGAGCTGGTGACCGACGCCGACTGGGGCCGCACCGGCGACGACGTCGTGGTGGTCGACGAGGTCGGCCGCTGCCTCGGCGTGGTGCTGGTGACCGAGGTGGTGCGCGGGGTGGCCGAGGCGAAGGTCGAGGCCGCGGCGGCGCTGAACCCGCTGACCCGGCTGCCGGGCAGCGACACGGTGGCCCGCGACGTCGGCCGCCGCATCACGATCGGCGAGCCGTTCGTGGCGGCGTGGCTGGACATCGACGCGTTCAAGGCGGTCAACGACACGGCGGGCTTCGCGGCGGGCGACGACCTGATCCGCGAGCTGGGCGGCGCGCTGACGGCGTTGTCCGGGCAGCTGAGGCGCATGCGGGTGAGCCACGTGGGCGGCGACGACTTCCTGGTGGTCTGCGACGTCGACGAGATAGCGACGGTGGCGGGAGCGCTGCTGGACCGCCAGTGGACGGCGGACGGGATGCCGGTGACGGTGTCCCTGGCGACGCTGGTGTGCGCGAGCGGCTCGATCCGCTCGTACCAGGAGGCGTCCCGGCTGCTGGCGCCGTTGAAGAAGCGCGCGAAGGCGGTGCCGGGGTCGAGCTGGGTACTGAGCCGGCCGGGAGCGGACCGGGTGGAAGTGTTGCGGGGAATAGGAACCCGCGGTTTGCAGGCGGCGGCCGGTTAGCCGGCGAACGTCCGGATGGCGGTCCGGTAGGGGCCGTCCCTCGGCGTCTTTTGCTGCCCGGGCTCGGCATTCCAGTCGAGCAACGCGACCGTCACGCGCCACCGGCTCGCCGGCAGCGGGAGGTGCACGCCCGCCTCGGCGTCCACTTCCACGGGTTGCGCTCCCCTGCTCACTGTCCTGGCTCCGGGCGATGGTACGCACGCTTCCGGTTCGCCGCCCCGAGTCCTTCCCTCAGTTTCCACCGAGCGGGAGCTGAGCCTGGATCGCCGACACGGTCCACGTCACGTAGTCCTCGTGCGGCCAGCCGCACACCCCCACCAGGTGGTCATAAGCCTCGTGGGACGTGAGCAAGCCGATCGCGTCCGCCAGCCGGCCGGACGGCGGCACCCCCGCCTCCTCCAACCGTTCCACGATCTCCGCGCGACGCGCCACCGCCAGCTCCGCGCGGACCGCCGCCACCGCCGGGTCGGCCATCGCCGCCGTCGTGAACGCTCGCCAGATCGGCAGTGACCGGCGGACGCCCGACGCCAGCCTCGCGACCATCTCCGGCAGCTCCTCCAGCGTGCCTCGCCCCACGAGACGGTCCAGGTTCACCGCGTCCGGGTTGCCCGCGAAGCCGTCCCGGAACGCCGCCAGCAGCAAGTCCGCCTTGCGGCCCGTCTGCGTCACCGTCTCCAGGCTCACCTCCGCCGCGGCCGCGATCTGCCGCATGCTCGTACCCGCGTAGCCGTGCTCGGCGAACAGCCGCCCCGCCGTCGCGATCACGTGCGCGCGGGTCTGCCGGGCTCGCGCCGCGCGCACCGGTGACGAGTAGCGGCGCCGTTCGGGTATCGTCATCAATTGGATAGTACAGCGTATCGGTCAATCGAGGGGGAACCATGGCCCGCGTACTCGTCTGCGTCCAGCCGGCCCGGGGCCACGTCGGCCCGACCAAGCCGATCGTCGAAGCCCTGCTCGCCGACGGGCACGACGTCACCGTCGTCACCGGCGCGCGCTACCGGGAGGCGTTCGGAAAAGCCACCGTCAAACTCCTGCCGCCGGAAGCCGACTTCGACGAGACCGACCTCGACGGCTCCATCCCCGGCCGCGCCGGGAAACGCGGGCTGAAGCTCGCCCGGTTCGACCTCGCGAACTTCGTGAGCGCGATACCCGCCCAGCTGAGCGTCCTGGACCTCGACGTCGACGTCGTCCTGTGCGACCCGCTCTTCATGGCCGGCCTCGCCCTGGTCCGCCGCGAGCACCGGCCACGCGTGCTGGTGCTCGGGTTCCTGCCGTTCATGCCGCCGGTGCCGAGCGGCCCGAACAGCGCGTTCCTCAAGGTGCTCGCGCCCTGGGTGCTCGGATCGGCGCAGCGGCGAGCCCGCGAAGTGCTGGGCGAAGACCCCGGCCTGCTGTTCGCGAACTGGCCCCTGCGCAGCGACGGCGTCCTGCAGATGACCTGCCCGGGCTTCGAATACCCGCGCCCGAACGCGCCCCTGCACTTCATCGGCCCGACGACGGTCAGCGCGGCGGACGAGCACCCGCTGCCGCCGTGGTGGGCCGACCTCGACGGCTCCCGGCCGGTCGTGCACGTGACCCAGGGGACGGTGGCCAACGACGACCTGAGCCGGCTCGCCGAACCCGCGATCGACGCCCTGGCCGGGGAAAACGTGCTCGTCGTCGTGACGACGTGCGGCGGCACGCTGCGGCCCGGCCCGTTGCCGGCCAACGTCCGCGTCGCCGATTTCCTGCCCTACGACGACCTGCTCCCCCGCTGCGCCGCGGTCGTCACGAACGGCGGCTACGGCGGCGTCAACCACGCCCTCCGGTACGGCGTGCCGCTGGTCGTGGTCGGGGCCAGCGAGGACAAGCGCGAGGTCGCCACCCGCGTCACCTGGTCCGGCGCCGGGATCGGCCGCGCCCGCGCGTCGGCCTCGCCCAAGAAGCTCCGCCGCGACGTCCGCGCCGTCCTGGACGAGCCGCGCTACCGCGACCGGGCGAAGGAGCTGGCCGCCGAGATGGCGGCCGGGCCGTCGCTGGCCGAGGTGGTGGAGCTGATCACGGCGTAGGGTTCCCGGAATGACGCCGGACGCCGGAATCCACGCCGCGATCGAGGAGCACTGGGCCGCGTCCGAACGCGGCGACGTCGAGCAGGAGCACGCGATCTACGCCGCCGACGCGATCCTGGACTACCCCCAGTCCGGCGAGCGCTTCCGCGGCCGCGAGACCATTCAGGCACAGCGCGGCGGTCACCCGGCCGAGCGCCACTTCACGGTCCGCCGCATCCAGGGCCGGGGCGACCTCTGGGTCAGCGAGTGCGTGATCACCTACGACGGCGCGCCGACCCGCACGGTCAGCATCATGGAGTTCGCCGACGGGCTCGTGACCCGCGAAACGCAGTACTTCGCCGACCCGTTCCCGGCGGCGCCGTCGCGGGCGGCGCTGGCCGAGCCGATCCCCGGCGCTCAGGAGCCCTGAGCCGCGAACCGCTCGTCGACCTCCTCCGCCGTCAACCCGAAGTCCTCCAAGCGGTAGCGGTGCACCGGCTTCCGGTCCCCGGAACGGCTTTCCGAGTGCAACGCGGTCATCGCCGCGCGGGCCTCGTCCGTCAAGGACAGTCCGAAGTGGTCGTACACAGTGGACACCGTGCCGATCGGGTCGGCGACGAAGTCCTCGTACGCGACGTCGCAGAACTGGGCCGCGTCGTACCGGGTGCGGGCTTCACGGAACTCCTCCGCGCCACGAGCCCACAGCTCCAGCTGGGAACGGCCGATCACCTCGCCACGGAACTTCGTGGACCAGCCGTCCGCCGCTTTCTCCGCGAGGCTGCACATCGAGCCCATGATCGTGCTGGGCGCGCGGTGGGTCTGGATCACCAGCGCGTCCGGGTACGCCGCCATCAGCGCGTCCAGCGCGAACAGGTGGCTCGGGTTCTTGAGCACCCACCGCTTGCCCGTGTCCGGCAGCCCGATGAGCTGCAGGTTCCGCCGGTGCCGGGCGTAGGCGTCCGTCCAGTCCTGCTTCGCGAGCCAGCGCGAGTACCGCGGCACGTGCGCCAGGCACTCGAACGACACCGACCGCATCGACTGCCGCAGCAGCTGCCAGCACTCCTCCACCTGGTCCGCGGACATGTGGTGCACGCCCATGAACTCCGGGTGCTCGACGTGGTGCCGCTCGTAGCCGGCCTGGATGCCTTGGTAGACCGGGTTGTCCGGCCACGTCGCCCGCGGCGGCCGCGGCTGCGGGACCTCGGCGAGCCAGACCTCCAGGCCCTGGTGGCCGGGGTCCTCGGCGAGCAGCCGGTGCAGCGCGGTCGTGCCGGTGCGGGGCAGGCCGGTCACGAAGATCGGCCGCTCGATCGGGACGTCCGCCGAAGCGGGGTGCTGCTTCCAGCCCGCCTCGCTGAGCAGCCGGGCCACGAGCGCGCCGCGCAGCATCGCCCGGTGCACCTTGTTGCCGTACGGCGTGAGGTCCTCGTCCGCCTCGTACGCCTCCAGCAGCACGCGCAGGCCCTCGACGTACTCGTCCGCGCCGAAGTCGTCGAGCCCGGTGAGCTTGGTGGCCGACGCGTGCAGGTCCTCGACGGTGCCGACGTCTTCCCGGCCGGGACGCATGAAACCTCCTAGTGGTGGTACTCGCCGCCGTTGACGTCGAGGCACTGCCCGGTGATCGCGCGCGCCATCGGCGAGGCGAGGAACACCACGGCGTCGGCGATCTCGTCCGGCTCCGGCAGCTTGCGCAGGTCTATTGTGGACGCGGTCTCGGCGTACACCTCTTCGGGCGTGATGCCGCGTTCCTTGGCCAGGTAGGTGAAGTACCACTTGAGGTTCGGCGCCCAGATGTAGCCGGGCGCGACGGTGTTGACGCGGATCCCGTCCGGTCCGAGCTCGCTGGCGAGGCTCTGGGAAAGCGACAGCAGCGCCGACTTCGCCATCTTGTACGCGCCGAACGTGCGCCGCGAATGCCGCAGCACCGCGGAGTTGATCATCACCAGCGAGCCCTTGCTCTCCTTGAGCGCGGGCAGGAACAACCGGGTCAGCCGCAGCACCGAGATCCCGGCCGTCTCGAACCCGGCGCGGACGGCGTCGAGGTCCACAGTGGCCAGATCGGTCAGCGGCGGGACGGCGAAGGCGTTGTGCACCAACGCGTCCACCCGGCCGAACGCTTCGACGGCCTCGTTCACCAGGTTCGCGGCGGAGTCGGCCTCGTCGATGTCGGTCCGGACCGCGACGGCGCGGCGCCCGAGGTCGGTGACCTCCTTGGCGACCTCGGTCAGCCGCGACTCGGTGCGCGCGGCGAGCACGACGTCCGCGCCCGCCTCCGCGCTGCGCACGGCGATCGACCGGCCGAGCCCCGGGCCGATCCCGGAGACGACGACCACCTTGTCCCGCAACAGGTCCGCCACGCTCACCCCAGCATCCGGGCGGCGACGGCGTCCTGCCGGGCCGCGATCCGCGCCGACCACTCGGCCGGCGTCACGCGTGCTTCCTCGTGGAAGGGCAGCCGGTCCGGCAGCTCGTCCACCTTGACGACCTCGACGACCGGGCCGTCGTCCGGGCCGAGGTCCCGCGCGAGCCGCTGCCAGCGGATCTGGACGTACCCGCGGTCGTGCCCGGTGCGCTCCAGCCAGTTCGCCAGGCCGGGGTCGCGCTCGCTGATGACGAACCGGATCTTGCCGTCCGGGTCGACGCGGGCCTGGTCGGCGGTGAGGCTCGTCTGGTGGTTGATGTAGTCGAGCGAGACGTACCAGAGGCTGCCGAGCTGGATGCCCTGGTACGGCGCGTCCGCGCAGCGCGGCACGGTGACGATCATGGCCTCTTCGTCGCCGAGCTCGTAGTGCCCGGCGGAGGAGAACTGCGTGGTCAGGCCGCCCGGCGTCGAGCGCGGCTCGGTCATCGTGTTCACCGGCAGGTTGTCGTAGAACCACTTCGGGAAGGCCAGGAACGTCTTCAGCCGGCTCAGCAGGATCTTGCCGGTGACGCCGTAGCGCTTGGCCAGCGCCGAGCGGTCCGGCACCGGCGGCGCCTGGCCTGCCGTGTCGACGCACTGGATCCGGATCTCGCCGCGTTTCTCGGTCGCCCAGTCGCTGTGGACCTCGCGGACGACGAGCATCGACGAGCCCTCGCCGAGGACGAAGTAGTTCGGCCCCGGGTTCTCGCGCGCCGGGCCGAAGCGCAGCTCAAAGCGGCCGTCTTCGCCGATTTCGATGGCCCGGTCGTCGAACGCGGCGAGGCTGTCGGGCACGACCACCGGCGAGTAGTCGCCGTTGAGGATCTGGAAGCTCAAGTCGGCGGTGGTCCCGCGGACGCCGGTGACGACGTACTCGCGGTCGGCGCGGATGTTCGCGTTGAAGTACAACGTGTCCGGGTTGTCCAGGCCCATCTTCGTGTACGGCCCGGTGGACGCGGTGAAGTACGGGAAGTCGCGCTGGTAGGCCCAGGCCATCTGCAACGACGCGCGGATGCTCCCGGCGAGGTAGTCGTAGCCCTCCAGCAGACCCTGCTCGGTCTGCGCCGGCGGTGCTTCGGCGATCAGCTTCTCGGCCTCGGCGATCGCGTCGGCGAACGGCCGCGTCAATGAGAACTCGTTCTCGATCATGCGGGAACGGCCCAGCGGTTCGCGAGCAGCCGGAAGCCCGGGGTGTCCGCCCACGAGACCATCGACTCGTAGGTCCGGACGTACCCGATGTGCGTCATCCGCCAGGCGCCGTCGGCCTCCCGGCGGTAGGTGTCCTCGTAGAAGGCGGCACCCTCGATGATCACCTTGTGGTCGGGGACGATGACCTTGTCGGTGAACGACCACCGCCCGGTCGCGGTGTCGCCGTCGACCTCGATCTCGGGCTGACCTGCGTGGTGAACGGTGATGATGCCGTTGCCGAGGCTCTTGGTGAGGAACTCGACGATGGCGTCGCGCCCCTCGAAGTGCTTCCCGTCCTCCCCGGTGGCGCGGGTCCCGTAGTCGGCCGTGGCGTCGACGGTGAAGGTGTCGGCCACCTCGTCCCACTGCTTCAGGTCGACCGCGCGGAGGTAGCGGTACTTCAGCCGGCGGATCTCTTCGAGTACGACCAGGTCCATCGTCCCAGGATCGCGCACCGCTTGACCGATGACAAGAACATGTTCTACTTTTTTCCGGTGTCCGTGGCCTATGAGCTGTCCCACCTGGCCGCGCTCGAAGCGGAGGCAGTGCACGTCTTCCGTGAAGTCGCGGCGACCTTCGAACGTCCGGTGCTGCTGTTCTCCGGCGGCAAGGACTCGGTGGTGATGCTGCACGCCGCCGCGAAGGCGTTCTGGCCGGCGCCACTGCCCTTCCCCGTGCTGCACGTCGACACCGGCCACAACTTCGACGAAGTCATCCGGTTCCGCGACGAGACCGTCGCCTCCTTGAACCTCCGGCTGCTCGTCGCGAGCGTGCAGGACGACATCGACGCCGGCCGCGCCGTCGAGGAGACCGGGCCGCGGGCCAGCCGCAACCGGCTCCAGACCGTCACGCTGCTGCGCGCGATCCGCGAGGGCGGCTTCGACGCCGTGTTCGGCGGCGCCCGCCGCGACGAGGAGAAGGCGCGCGCGAAGGAGCGCGTGTTCAGCTTCCGCGACGAACACGGCCAGTGGGACCCGCGCGGGCAGCGCCCGGAGCTGTGGAACCTCTACAACGGCCGGCACCGGCGCGGCGAGCACATCCGTGTCTTCCCGCTGTCCAACTGGACCGAGCTGGACATCTGGCAGTACATCCGCGACGAACGGATCGCGCTGCCACCGCTGTACTACGCCCATCGCCGCGAGGTCGTCCAGCGCGACGGGATGCTGCTGGCGGCCACACGGTTCCTGTCCCTTGTGGACGGCGAGACGCCGTACGAGGCGACCGTGCGCTTCCGGACCGTCGGCGACGCCACCTGCACCGGGTGCGTCGAATCGTCGGCGGCGACACCGTCCGAAGTGGTCGCCGAGGTGGCCGCCACGCGCGTCACCGAACGCGGCGCGACCCGCGCCGACGACCGGATTTCCGAAGCAGGCATGGAAGACCGCAAGCGAGAGGGCTACTTCTGATGCAGCTGCTGCGGATCGCCACCGCGGGGAGCGTGGACGACGGGAAGTCCACCCTGATCGGCCGGCTGCTGTTCGACTCGAAGGCGATCTTCACCGACCAGCTCGCCGCCGTCGAACGCGCCAGCCGCGACCGCGGCGAGGACTACCCCGACCTCGCGCTGCTCACCGACGGCCTTCGCGCCGAACGCGAGCAGGGCATCACCATCGACGTCGCCCACCGCTACTTCGCCACGCCCAAACGCAAGTTCATCATCGCCGACACACCGGGGCACCTGCAGTACACGCGGAACATGGTGACCGGCGCGTCGACGGCCGACCTGGCGCTGGTCCTGGTGGACGCGCGCAAGGGCGTGCTGGAGCAGTCGCGGCGGCACGCGTTCCTCGCGTCGCTGCTCGGGATCGGGCACCTCGTGGTGTGCGTGAACAAGATGGACCTGGTCGGCTGGTCCCGAGAACGCTTCGACGAGATCCGCGAGGAGTTCCGCAGGTTCGCGATGAAGCTCGACGTCGCCGACCTGACGTTCGTGCCGGTTTCGGCGCTGCACGGCGACAACGTCGTGCACCGCAGCGCGAGCATGCCTTGGTACGAAGGGACTTCGCTGCTGCACCAGCTGGAAGAGGTGCACGTCGCCTCCGACCGGAACCTGATCGACGCGCGGTTCCCGGTGCAGTACGTGATCCGCCGGTCCGACTTCCGCGGCTACGCGGGCACCATCGCGGGCGGGGTGTTCAAGCCGGGCGACGAGGTCGTGGCGCTGCCGTCGGGGTTCACCTCCCGCGTGCGCGCGGTGTGGGGCCCGGGCGGGAAACCGCTTTCGGAGGCCTTCACCGGGCAGGCGGTCGCGGTCGAGCTGGCCGACGACCTGGACCTCGGGCGCGGCGCGATGCTGTGCCGCCCGGGCAACCGCGCGGAGTCGGCCCGCGAAGTCGACGCGATGGTGTGCTGGTTCTCGTCTCGTTCTTCGCTGACGCCAGGCGCTTCTTACGCGGTCCGGCACACGACGACCGAGACGCGCGGTTCGGTGGAGCGGCTGGAGTACCGCCTCGACGTGACGACGCTGCACCGTTCCGAGGCGGATTCCCTGTCGTTGAACGACATCGGCCGGATCCGGCTGCGCACGCGCGCGCCGCTGCTGTTCGACCCGTACCGCCGCAACCGCGCCACGGGCGGGTTCCTGCTGGTGGACGAGCACACGGGCGACACGGTGGCGGCGGGCATGATCACGGGCGCGGTCGCGTCCCCGGTCGTCTGGCACACGGCAGCGGTCCGCCGCGAGGACCGCCCTACGCGCGGCGCGACGGTCTGGCTGACGGGGTTGTCGGCGTCGGGCAAGTCGTCGGTGGCGGTGGAGCTGGAGCGCCGCTTGGTGGCGGCGGGCCGCCCGGCGTACCTGCTGGACGGCGACAACCTGCGGCACGGGTTGAACGCGGGGCTGGGGTTCAGCCCGGAGGACCGCGCGGAGAACGTGCGGAGGGTAGCGGAGGTGGCCCGGCTGTTCGCGGACGCGGGAGTGGTGGCGATCGCGTCCTTGATCAGCCCGTATGCAACCGACCGAGCTTCGGCGCGCGCGGTTTCCGGGGACCTGCCGTTCGTGGAGGTGTTCGTGGACACGCCGTTGGAGGTGTGCGAGGCACGCGACCCGAAGGGGATGTACGCGAAGGCGCGAGCGGGCGAGATCACCGGCTTCACGGGGATCGACGCGCCGTACGAGCGGCCTGAATCACCGGATCTGGTACTGCATCCGGACGACGGCGACCCGGCATCGATGGCGGCGGCGATCCAGGCCTTGCTCGACGACCTCGCCTGACGAGCATCCCGATACCGGCACGTTGCATGATCGAGATCGCGCGAAGGTGATCAAAGGCTAGATTACCGGCATGCGCTTTCTCGGGGGGATCCTCGCTGCCTGCCTGCTGACCGGTGTCGCCGCGTGTTCGGGCGGCGGCACGCCGGCGGCGGCCCCGCCGCCGGCAACGACGTCGGCGGCGCCCTCCAGCACGGTGAGCAAGCCGAAGACGACGGCCCCGACCTTCACGCCGGCGGCGTCACCGGCCAGCTTGACCGCGGCCTGCCCGTTCCTCAGCGCCGAGGAGATCATGCAGGCACTCGGCCGGTCGGTCACCGGCGGGTCGGCCGAGAGCGAGCCGGTGCAGACCGGAGTCGGCAAGGCCTACTCCTGCGATTACGGCAAAGGCCAGACTGGGGTCCTGTTCGTCTCCGCGGATTCCACGACGCCCGCGCAGTTCCTCGCGCGGGCGAAAAAGGACTGTGCGAACCCGGTGCCGCTGCCCGGGATCGGCGAAGCCGCGATGCACTGCGACCAGAAGGACCTCGGCCTGAAGATCGCGGTCGCCAAGCACAGCAAGGGCCAGGTGCGGACCGCGACGCTGTTCCTCACCCCCACGGGCAGCGAGAACACCTACACCACCCTCGCGAAGCTGCTGGCCGACCGGCTCTAGCAAGCCTCGACGACGAAGAACAAGAAGCTCGGAAAGGTGTCGAGCAAGTAGAAGTCGTTGGGGAACAGTTCACGTGCCTCCGGCACCGGGTGGGGTTCGCTGATCACGCAGACTCGGAAGCCCGCCGCGGTGAAGGCGTCGGTCATGGCGTGCAACGGCTTGTGCCAGAACGTCATCCGGGCCGCTTGGCCGTGCAGGTCGAACTCGTCGGTCCAGGTGTACTGCTCGAAGTAGTCGGGCCGCGGCCCGGTCTGGCGGTGGATCAAGTTGTTCATGAACGGGTGGTTGACCGACGCGATCAGCCGGCCGCCGGTCTTCAGCACGCGCCGGAACTCGGCGAGCGTCGGCGTCCAATCCCGCAGGTAGTGCAGCACGAGGGACGCGGTGACGTCGTCGAACGCGGCGTCGGGGAAGGGCAGCGGGTCGGCCAGATCGGCGACCCGCAGGTCCGCGTCGGCGCCGAGCCGCTTGCGCGCGTGTTCGAGCATCGCCGGGCTCTGGTCGACGCCGGTCACGACGGCACCTCGCTCGCGCAGCGCCGCGAACAGCGGGCCCGACCCGCACCCGGCGTCGAGGATCCGCCGTCCCGCCACGTCACCGGCGAGCGCGAGCGTCGCGGGCCGTTCGTAGTAGGCGTTCATGAGACTGGCGTCGTTCTCGGCGGTGTACGCCTCGGCGAAGGTGTCGTACGCGGGAACCCGGGTCATGCACTCCATAGTGCCCGAGTCAGCCCGCCGGGGCCACGAAGCCCGAGTCGTACGCCCGGATCACCGCCTGGGTCCGGTCGCGCGCTCCCAGTTTCGCCAGTACGTTGCCCACGTGGGTCTTCACCGTCTGGATCCCCACGTACAACTCGCCCGCAATCTCCACATTGGACAGTCCCGCCGCCATCAGCCGCAGCACTTCGCGCTCGCGCTCGGTCAGCCCGGCTCCTGCCAAGCCGTCGCCGGACGGGCCGTGGTGCGCCGCCAGGCGGCGGATCGCCGCCGGGAACAGCAGCGACTCGCCCGTCATCACCGTGCGGATCGCCGTCACGATCTCCTCCGGCCGCGCCCGCTTCAGCAGGAACCCGCTCGCGCCCGCGAGGAGCGCGTCGTACACGTAGTCGTCGTTCTCGAACGTCGTCACCACGACAACCTTCGGCGGGACGTCCACAGTGGACATCAGGTGCGCGGTGGCCCGGATCCCGTCCACCGCCGGCATCCGCACGTCCATCAGCACGACGTCCGGGCGCAGCCGCGCCACCAGGCCGGGCACCTCGGCGCCGTCGGCCGCTTCACCGACCACCGTCAGCCCGGGCTCGCTGTCGACGATCGCCCGCAGCCCGGCGCGGATCAGCGGCTCGTCGTCCACCAGCAGCACGCGCACGCTCAGCTCCCCCACGGCACCCGCACCTCGACCTCCCACCGCTCGTCCACCCGCCCGGCCGTCAGCTCGCCGCCGAGCACCGCGACCCGCTCGGTCATCCCGCGCACGCCGCGGCCGCCGCCGGTCCGTCCCGAGCCGCTCCCCAGCGGGTTGGTGACGCGGGCGACCAGCCCGTGCCCGGCAACGGAAAGCGCCACCGCCACCGGGACCCTACCGGCGTGCCGGACCGCGTTGGTCAGGCATTCCTGCAGGATCCGGTACACCTCGCGCGACACCACCGCCGGCACCGCGGCCAGGTCGCCGTCGATCGACGCGGTGACGTCGGTGCCGGCCAGCCGGGTCGTCTCGAGCAACGTCGGCAGCTCGGTCAGCGCCGGCCGCGGCGCCCGGGCCGCCGCCTCGTCCCGCAACAGCCCGAGGACGTGGTCGAGGTCGTCGAGAGCCGTGCGGGCGGACTCCTCGATCGCGCCGAGCGCGCGCTCGGTGAAGTCCGGGTCGGTGCGCAGCGTCCGCCGGGCGGCGCCCGCCTGGACGGTGACGACGCTCAGCGCGTGCCCGACCGAGTCGTGCAGTTCGCGGGCCAGCCGGTTGCGCTCGGCGAGCTGCCCGGTGCGCCGTTCCAGCTGGGCGATCCGGTCGGCGGCGGTCATCCCGAGCAGCCGCGCCGCGACCCGGCGCAGCACGCCGCCGACCGCCCACACGACGTAGACCAGCGCCACCACGCCCACCGCGAACACCACCGGCAGCCACACCGAAGGCCAGCCCGTCGGAACGGCGACCTCGCCACCATCGCCGGTCTGCACGAGGTGCCCGGTGAACACGGCACTGACCGACAGCCCGACCGCGACGGGCGCGGCGAGGCTGAAGAAGCTGACGACGAACCCGGTGACGACGTGCAGCACGAACATCCCGGCGGCCCGCCGCCGGCCCGGCCGGCTGCGGGGTTTCGCGGGCGCGTCCGGCACGGGGTCGTCGAGCAGCTCCCGGACGGCGGTGGACTCCAGGACGTGCACGGCGGGCAGGAACGCGGTCCCGGCGAGCACGAGCAGGGTGACGGCGCCCCCGATCACGACGGCCTGGTCGGCGGTGGTGACGAACGGCAGCACCGACGGCACGGCGATGGCGGAGAACAGCAGGTAGGGCACGCTGATCGCGCCGCCGAGGACGAGGTAGACCCACCGGCGGTAGGTCGCCTTGCTCGTCAGGGGGCGGAGGATGCGCACGGGCCGATCTTCGCAGCCGGCCGGCGCGGGCGCCTCCCTCTCGCGGTGGAGCCGGTCAGGACGTCGGCGTCACCACGGTGCGGCGGAAGTGGTCGAAGATGACCGACGTACGGACGTCGACGATCTCCTTGCGCTGGGTCAGCCGGTCGAGGACGAACCCGCTCAGCTCGTCGTTGTCCGCGACCGCGATGTGCAGCAGGAAGTCGTCGCTGCCGGACATCACGAACACCGACAGCACCTCGGGCAGGCCGGTCACGAACGCGCGGAACGACTCGATGACCGCGCGGTCGGGCGGCCGCAGCCGGACCGCCACCATCGCCTGCACGCCGCGGCCGATCTTCTTCAGGTCGACGTCGACGTGGTGCCCGCGCACGATGCCGCGCCGGGTCAGGTCCCGCACCCGCTCGAGGCAGGTCGACTGCGCGATGTGCAGGCGGCGGGCGAGCTCCTTGTTGGTCTGCTTCGCGTCCTCTTGGAGCAGGGTCAGCAGCGCCGCATCGAGTTCGTCCACCGGTGCCTCGTTCTCCCCCACAGCGAGCAGGATTCGGGATTTCGGCCACCTTACCGAATCGGCTGCGGAGTTCGTCGTGACAGCCCCGTCTGCTGGCTACCGTGACGCCATGATCACCAAATGTGCCATCGTGGTCAGCGAACAGCTGCCCACCGGTCTCGCGGCGAACGCCGCCGGCGTCCTCTCGGTGACCTTGGGCCACCGGGTCGGCGGCCTCGTCGGGGCCGACGTCGAGGATGCCGACGGCGTCGCCCATCCCGGCATCATCGCCACGCCGCTGCCGATCCTGACGGCGCCGCGAGCGCGGATAGCCGCCGTCGTGCGGGCCGCGGCCGACGACGGCGAGCTCTTCTTCGTCTCCTTCAGCGCGCTCGCGCAGAGCTGCCGGACCTACGAGGAGTACACCGGCCGGCTGGCGGCCACGGCGACCGCCGACCTCGACAGCGTCGGCGTCGCCGTGCACGGCCCCCGCAAGCGCGTCGACCGGCTGGTCGGCGCGCTCCCGCTGCTGCGCTGAGCGCCGTCAGCGGACCGTGGCCAGCGCCTCCGTGCGCGCCGCCACGAGGCCGTTCACCCACAACGACTGCACCTTCGCCGCTTCGGTCGCGTCCGGCTTGGCGTTCTTGCACGCCGTTCCCGGGCCGTGGCCGGACATCAGTTCGGTGCACGGGCCGGTGTAGTGGTCCGGCAGGCCCAGGTTGTGACCCAGTTCGTGCGCCGCGATGCGGGTCGGGTCGTAGCCCTCCGCGACCTGGCTCGTGTCCAGGTAGATGTCGCCGCGGCCGTGGCCGTTGGTGTTCGTGTACGAACCGCCGCTGTGGATCTCGTGGAACTTGATCGTCGCGCCCGTCGAGCGCTTGACGAGCTTCACGTCGGTGACCGCGGCGTTCCAGTTGGCCGCGCCCTGGTCGATCTGGGCGAGGTAGTCCGGGGCGCCCGACGAGCTGTAGTACAGCGTCGTGACGGTGGCCGCCGAGGCGGCCGGGGCGAATCCCAGCCCCACCGGGGCCACCAGGAGCAGGGCCGCGATCCGGCCGATCACGCGTCCGTTCATCGTGTCTCCTCATGTCCGTTTAGAGAACACTCAACCGTGGTTCGCGCGACCAGGTTAGAAGTCCACGGACACCCCGGCCACGGCCGAAAGTAGCTCCCTCGCCGGAGGGAGCCGCATCCCGCCGCCGCGTGAGCCGCCCGGGCGGGCCGGGGTGGTCTGCTCGTCCCATGGACATCCTGCTGGGCCTGCTGACCCTCCCGCTCTACGCGCTGGTGCTGTGGCCGCTGGTGGTCGCGTCCCGGCGGGTGCTCGGGGTGCGGATCGGCGCCGTCCGCGCGCTGTGCGGGGCCGCGTTCGGCTGGCTCGTCGCCGGCGGCATCGGCCGGGCGTTCCCGGTTTCCCTGCTGCACAACGGCGGGGCGGCCGTCGGGCTGCTGATCCCCTTGGCGGGCAGCGCTTTCCTGGCGACGCTGATCTTCCTGTTCGTCGCCGAGCTGGCCCTGCCGGGCGGGTTCCGGCCGCGGTCGCTGCGCGCCAAGCTCCGGCGCGCCCGCCGCTACTCGCAGATCAGCCGGATCGCGCTCAAGCACGGCCTCGGCCGCCACCTCGCCGGCCGCCGCGAACCCGGGGTCCGGCACGCCGAGCTCGCCCGGTCGCTGCGCCGCGCGCTGGAGGAGGGCGGCGTGACGTTCGTGAAGCTCGGCCAGCTGCTCTCGACGCGCGCGGACCTGCTGCTGCCGGTGTTCGTCGACGAGCTCGCGAAGCTGCAGGACCGGGTCGCGCCCGCGAAGGCCGACGCCGTGTGGGCCGTGCTCACCGAAGAGCTCGGCGGCTCGCCCGACGACGTCTTCGCCGAGTTCGACCCGGAACCGCTGGCCGCCGCGTCGGTCGCGCAGGTCTACCGGGCCCGGCTCCGCGGCGGCGAGGACGTCGTGGTCAAGGTGCAGCGCCCGGGGGTGCGGGAGCAGGCCGGACGCGACCTCGACATCGTCCGCCGGGTCGCCGCGGCCCTCGAGGAACGCGCGGACTGGGCGCGCTCGCTCGGGGTCGCCGAACTCGCCGACGGGTTCGCCGAAGCGCTGGCCGAGGAGCTCGACTTCACTATCGAAGCCCGCAACATCGCCGCCGTGGCCGCCACTTCGTGCCCGGACGTCGCGCTGCCGTCCGTCCACAAAGCACTGTCCACCGAGCGCGTGCTCGTCATGTCCCGATTGGACGGAAAGCCCCTGGAAACGGCCCCGGCGGCCGACCGCAAGCGGCTCGCGCGGGCGCTCCTGCGGTGCCTGCTCGACCAGGTGCTGATCGGCGGCGTCTTCCACGCCGACCCGCATCCGGGCAACCTCATGCTGCTGGCCGACGGCCGCCTGGGCCTGCTCGACTTCGGCTCGGTCGGCCGCCTCGACACCGGGCTGCGCGGCGGCCTGCAGAACCTGGTGCTGGCCCTCGACCGCGGCGACCCGGCGGCCCTGCGCGACGGGCTGCTGGAGATCGTCGACCGCACCGGCGACATCGACGAGCAGCGCCTCGACCGTGCGCTCGGCGCGCTCGTCGCCCGCCACTTCGGCCCCGGCCGCTCCCCCGGCCTCGACCTGTTCACCAGCCTGTTCCGGGTCGTCGCGGACTTCCGGCTGAGCGTGCCGCCGCCGGTCGCCGCGGTGTTCCGGGCGCTCGCCACCGTCGAAGGGACGCTCTCCGCGCTGGACCCCGCGTTCGACGTCCTGGCCGAGTCCCGCGCGTTCGCCGCCGAGCAGGTCGGCGCCCGGCTGCGGCCGGACTCGCTGCGCCACACCGCGCTCACCGAGGTCATGGCGCTGCTGCCGGTGCTGCGCCGCCTGCCCCGCCGCGTCGATCGCGTCGGCGCCGCACTGGAGGAGGGCCGGCTGTCGGTGAACGTCCGGCTGTTCTCCGACGAGCGCGACCGCGACGTCGTCACGACGCTCGTGCACGAGGTCCTGCTGGCGTTCGTCGGCGCGGCGACCGGGCTGATGGCCGTCCTGCTGCTGACCGGCACCGGCGGGCCGCGTGTCGTCGCCGACCTGACGCTGCACCAGGTGTTCGGCTACAACCTGCTGGTGATCAGCGCACTGGTGGGACTGCGGCTGCTCTTCGTCGTCTTCCGGCGCTCCGGACGGCGGTCACGATCAGCCCGATGAACCCGGCGGCGACCGCCACCACGCCACCGGCGAGCCACCAGCGCAGCCCGGTGAACGTGGTGTCTTCGAACGGCGCGCCGGGCAGTCCCGCGTCGGTGAACGCGGTCGTGCGGGGCAGCGGTGACGGGTGGACGACGGCTCCGGTGCCGACCACGAACCCCACGACGCCGGAAAGCCGCACGACCCCGCGGAACCGCGAATCGTCCGCGTTGCCGCGCTGGTCCCCGAGCACGAACACCTCACCCTCGTGCACGCGGGTGAGGTAGGGGGTGGTCACGACCGAGTCGTGCGCGTACTCGTCCTGGCTGAGGTAGTTCTCGGTGATCGGCTTGCCGTCGACGGACATGCGTCCGTCGGTGCAGCAGGCGACGGCGTCCCCGGCGACCGCGACGACCCGGAAGACCGAGAGCCCGGCGGAGTCCGGGTGGGCGAACGCGCCGCGGTCGAACATGACCAGGTCCCCGCGATGGACCTCCTCGCCGCGGAGGGCGCGGACGACGGCCGAGTTCCCCGGCTTCAAGGTGGGGCTCATCGCTGTGCCGGGGACCCGGTAGGCCCGGTAGTCGAGGATGGTCGTGCCCAGGCCGTAGGCCGCGGCACCGAGACCGAACAGCGTCACGGCAATCCACGCCACGAGAACCCAGGTGAACCGGCGCGGCTTCGGCGGTTCCGGCGGCGCGGGCGGGAACAGGAGTCCGGTCACGGTGATCTATCGGGCCGCCACCGGCTTCGTTACCCGGTCCGGGGCGCGTACATGATCACCGCGACCCCCGCCAGGCACAGCAGCGCGCCGATGACGTCGTAGCGGTCCGGGCGGTAACCGTCCGCGACCATCCCCCAGGTCAGCGAGCCCGCGACGAACACGCCGCCGTACGCGGCGAGGATGCGGCCGAAGTGGGCGTCCGGCTGGAGGGTCGCCACGAAGCCGTACACACCCAGCGCCAGGATCCCGCCGCCGATCCAGAGCCAGCCGCGGTGTTCGCGCACGCCCTGCCAGACCAGCCACGCGCCGCCGATTTCGCACACCGCCGCCGCGAGGAACAGGACGATCGAGCGCAGGACCACCCCGGGATACTAGCTCCCGTGCCGTTCACGCTGAGTCACCCGGCCGCCGTGCTCCCGCTGGCGAGACGTCCCCTAGTCCCCTCCGCGCTCGTGGCCGGGTCGGTCGCGCCGGACGTCTTCTGGTTCGTGCCGCGGCTGCCCGGCGTCGGCCTGACGAAGACGCACGAGTTCGCGTCGGTCCTCTGGCTCGACCCGCTGCTCGCCCTGGTCCTGCTGGCCGTGTTCCACGTCCTCCTGAAACGGCCGCTGCTGGCGCTGGCACCGTCCCCGCTGGCCGCGCGGCTCCCGCGGTGCTTCAGCTGGAAACGGCCGGGCTGGATCGCGCTCTCGCTCGTGCTCGGTGCCGCCACGCACGTCGGTTGGGACGCGTTCACCCACGAAAGCGGCGGGCTGCCCTTCCTGAAGATCCCGATCGTCACCGGCGTCGACGTCGGCCGGCTGATCCAGCTGGTCAGCACGATCGCCGGCGCCGCGGTGCTCGCCTGGTGGCTCGTGCGCTGGTACCGCACCGCGCCTGCGCGTCCGGTTCCGCCGGGCACGCGGCACCGCACGGCCGTCACCGCGTTCCTGGTGGTCGGCGCGCTCATCGGCGTCCTGGTGCAGGTGCTGCCGTTCCTGGCTCACCACGACCCGATGACCCGCGCGGGCGTCGTCGGCAACGCGACCTACCTGGCGGTCACCGGCGCCTGCAGCGGGTTCTTCGCCGCGCTCGTCCTGTACGCGCTGGCCTGGCACGCGCGGTATAGAGCGTTATACACAAAGCGGGCCACCTCGGAAGGTGACCCGCTCGATGTGCAGGAGATCAGACGGTGAAGCCGAGGGCGCGCAGCTGCTCGCGGCCGTCCTCGGTGATCTTCTCCGGGCCCCACGGCGGCATCCAGACCCAGTTGATCCGGAAGTCCTTGACCAGGCCGCCGCTGGTGAGCGCGGCGTTCGTCTGGTCCTCGATGACGTCCGTCAGCGGGCAGGCCGCGGACGTCAGCGTCATGTCGAGGGTCGCCGTGTTGTCCGGCTCGACGCGGATGTCGTAGACCAGGCCGAGGTCGACGACGTTGATCCCGAGCTCGGGGTCGACGACGTCGCGCATGGCTTCCTCGACGTCCTCGATCTTGGCGAGGTCGAGGTCCTGCTTCGCCGTCGTCTCGGCGTCGAGGTCGGCGGCGGTGCGGCCCTCACGAGCGGCAGTGGCGGTTTCTTCGGTCATGCTTCCTCAGCTCCACTGGTGGTCCGGGCGACGGCGTCCTTGAAAGCCATCCAGCCGAGGAGGGCGCACTTCACGCGGGCCGGGTACTTGGCGACGCCCGCGAAGGCTACCCCGTCCTCCAGCACGTCCTCGTCCGGCTCGACCTTTCCCTTGCCCTGCATCAGTTCCACGAAGGCGTCCATGGTGGTGAACGCCTCGTCGATCGTGTGGCCCACGACGAGATCCGTCATGACCGACGTCGAGGCCTGGCTGATCGAGCAGCCCTGGCCGTCGTAGGAGACGTCGGCGACCTTCCCGTCGTCGACCTTGACCCGCAGCGTCACCTCGTCGCCGCAGGTCGGGTTGACCTGGAACGACTCGGCGTCGAACGGGTCGCGCAGGCCGCGCCCGTGCGGGTTCTTGTAGTGGTCCAGGATGATCTCCTGGTACATGCTCTCCAGGTTCACCGCGCCACCCCGAAGAACTTCTGCGCCTCGCGGACCCCCGCGACCAGGGCGTCCACTTCGGACAGGTCGTTGTACAGGTAGAAGGACGCGCGCACGGTCGCCTGGGCGTTGCACGCGCGGTGCAGCGGCCACGCGCAGTGGTGGCCGACGCGGACGGCGATGCCGAGGCTGTCGAGCACCTGGCCGGCGTCGTGCGGGTGCACGCCGTCGATCACGAACGACACGGTCGCGCCGCGGTCCTTCAGGTCGGTCGGCCCGACGATCCGGACGCCCGGGATGGCGCCGATGCCCTCGATGGCCGCCGCGGCGAGCTCGTGCTCGTGCGCCGCGATCCGGTCCATGCCGATGGCCGAGAGGTAGTCGACGGCCGCGCCGAGGCCGATGGCCTGCGACGTCATCGGCACGCCGGCCTCGAACCGCTGCGGCGGCGGCGCGAAGGTCGAGCCCTCCATGCGGACCATCTCGATCATCGACCCGCCGGTCAGGAACGGCGGCATGGCCGACAGCAGCTCGGTGCGCCCGTAGAGCACGCCGATGCCGGACGGGCCGAGCATCTTGTGCCCGGAGAACGCGGCGAAGTCGACGCCGAGGGCGTGGAAGTCCACCGGGAAGTGCGGCACCGACTGGCAGGCGTCGAGCACGGTGAACGCGCCGACCGCCTTGGCCTTCTCGACCAGGAACTCGACCGGGTTGACCGTGCCGAGCACGTTCGACTGGTGGGCGAACGCGACCACCTTGGTGCGCGGCGTGATCAGCTCGTCCACATCGGACAGGTCGAGGCGGCCTTCCGGGGTCACCTTGAACCACTTCAGCGTCGCCCCGGTGCGCTGGCACAGCTGCTGCCACGGCACGAGGTTCGCGTGGTGCTCCATCTCGGTGACGACGATCTCGTCACCCGGGCCGACGACGAAACGCGCGGCTTCCGGGCCCGCGGTGGCGGCGTTGCCGAACGAGTAGGCGACCAGGTTGATCCCCTCGGTGGCGTTCTTGGTGAACACCAGCTCCTCGGGGTCGGCGCCGACGAACTCGGCGATCTTCGCCCGGGCGGACTCGTAGGCGTCGGTCGCTTCTTCGGACAGCTGGTGCGCGCCGCGGTGGACGGCGGCGTTCGACGTGACGACGTAGTGCCGTTCGGCGTCGAGCACCGCTTCCGGGCGTTGGGACGTCGCCCCGGAGTCCAGGTACACCAAGGGTTTCCCGTCGCGGACGGTGCGCGACAGGATGGGGAAGTCGGCCCTGAGGGCCGCCACGTCCAGTGGCAAAGAGCTGGCCGAGGTGGTGGTCATCGGGCCGACTCCTCTCATTCTCGGTGTGTACTGGCGGAAGTCAGAGCGCGGCGGGCTCGGGCTTGCCCACGTACTTGACGTAGCCGTTCTCCTCCAGCTCGTCCGCCAGCTCCTTGCCGCCCGACTCGACGATCTTGCCGCCGGCGAAGACGTGCACGAAGTCCGGCGTGATGTGCCGCAGGATCCGGGTGTAGTGCGTGATCAGCATGACGCCGACCTCGCTCGAAGCCTTGTACGCGTTCACGCCCTCGGAGACGACGCGCAGGGCGTCGACGTCGAGGCCGGAGTCGGTCTCGTCGAGGATGGCGAACTTCGGCTTGAGCAGCGCCAGCTGCAGGATCTCGTGGCGCTTCTTCTCGCCGCCGGAGAAGCCCTCGTTGACCGAGCGCTCGGCGAACTCCTGCGAGATCTCGAGCTTGCCCATCTCCTCCTTGACCTCCTTGACCCAGTGGCGCAGCTTGGGGGCCTCGCCACGGACCGCGGTGGCCGCGGTGCGGAGGAAGTTGGACATGGACACGCCCGGCACCTCGACCGGGTACTGCATCGCGAGGAACAGGCCCGCGCGGGCGCGCTCGTCGACGCTCATCTCGAGGACGTTCTCGCCGTCGAGGAGCACCTCGCCGGAGGTCACCTGGTACTTGGGGTGACCCGCGATGGCGTAGGACAGCGTGGACTTGCCCGAGCCGTTCGGGCCCATGATCGCGTGCGTCTCGCCCGACTTGATGGTCAGGTTGACACCCTTGAGGATCTCCTTGGCGCCCTCGTCGGTCGTGACCGAGGCGTGGAGGTCCTTGATTTCCAGCGTTGCCATGTCTTTTCTTTCCTGAAGTCTGGGGTGGACGGCGTCAGGCGCCAACGGCTTCGAGCTCGGCCTCGATCGCGGCTTCGAGGCGCTCGCGCACCTCGGGGACGTCGATCTTCACCAGGATCTCGTGGAAGAACCCGCGCACGACCAGGCGCCGCGCGGCTTCTTCGGCGATCCCGCGCGACTGGAGGTAGAACAACTGCTCGTCGTCGAACCTTCCCGTCGCGCTCGCGTGGCCGGCGCCTTCGATCTCGCCGGTCTCGATCTCGAGGTTCGGCACGGAGTCCGCGCGCGCCCCGGGCGTGAGCACCAGGTTGCGGTTGAACTCGTAGGTGTCGGTGGCCTCGGCCGCGGCGCGGATCAGCACGTCGCCGATCCAGACCGTGTGCGCGCCCTCGCCCTGCAGCGCGCCCTTGTAGCCCACGCGCGACTTGCAGTTGGGCACCGCGTGGTCGACGAAGAGGCGGTGCTCCTGGTGCTGGCCGCCGTCGGCGAAGTAGACGCCGAGCATGTCGACGTCGCCGCCCTTGTCGGTGAAGGTCGCCGTCGGCGAGACGCGGACCAGGTCACCGCCCAGGGTGATCACGGTGTGCCGCAGCGCGGCGTCGCGGCCCAGCTTCAGGTGCTGCTCGGAGACGTGCACCGCGTCGTCGGCCCAGTCCTGGACGCTGACCACGGTGACCTTGGCGCCGTCGCCGATGACGAACTCGACGTTGTCGGCGTAGGTGCCGGAGCCGACGTGGTCGAGCACGATCACGGCTTCGGCGAACGCCTCGGCGCGGACCTGCAGGTGCCCGTAGGCGACCTGGTCCTCGCCCGGGCCGTGGATGCGCAGCACGGACGGCTTCGACGCCTTCGTCTCCTTCGGCACCGTCACGACGGTGGCCTTCCGGAAGGACGAGTACGCCTGGGCGGCGATCCGGTCGCTCGGGACGCCGGCCTGGCCGAGCCGCGAGTCGTCGCGGCCGACGGTCTCGATGGTCAGCTCGGGCGCGGCGTCGGCTTCGAGGGTGATCTCGCCGGTGGCGACCGCGCTGCCGTCGTGCAGGCCGCGAAGGCGCTTCATCGGCGTGAAGCGCCAGTTCTCCTCACGGCCGCTCGGGACCTCGAAGGCCTCGACGTCGTAGGAGGTGAAGCGCTCCGCGCGGGAGGCGGCCGGGATGACCGCCCCCTCGCGGAGTCCTTCGGAAACGTTGTTCTCGGTAACCGACATGACTAGCCGACGGACCCTTCCATCTGGAGCTCGATCAGGCGGTTCAGCTCGAGCGCGTACTCCATCGGCAGCTCACGGGCGATCGGCTCCACGAAGCCGCGCACGATCATCGCCATCGCCTCGGCCTCGTCGAGACCGCGCGACATCAGGTAGAACAGCTGGTCCTCGCTGACCTTGGACACCGTGGCCTCGTGGCCCATGGACACCTCGTCGTTGCGGATGTCCACGTACGGGTACGTGTCCGACCGCGAGATGGTGTCGACGAGCAGCGCGTCGCAGACCACGCTGGAGCGCGAGTGGTGCGCCCGCTTCGCCACGCGGACCAGGCCGCGGTAGGAGGTGCGGCCGCCGCCGCGCGCCACCGACTTCGACACGATGGTCGAGGACGTGTGCGGCGCGAGGTGCTCCATCTTGGCGCCCGCGTCCTGGTGCTGGCCCTCGCCCGCGAACGCGACCGAAAGGACCTCACCCTTGGCGTGCTCGCCCATGAGGAAGACCGACGGGTACTTCATCGTCACCTTGGAACCGATGTTGCCGTCGATCCATTCCATGGTCGCGCCCTCTTCGCACTTGGCGCGCTTGGTGACCAGGTTGTAGACGTTGTTCGACCAGTTCTGGATGGTCGTGTAGCGGCAGCGGGCACCCTTCTTGACGATGATCTCCACGACCGCCGAGTGCAGCGAGTCGGACTGGTAGATCGGCGCCGTGCACCCCTCGACGTAGTGCACGTACGCACCTTCGTCGACGATGATCAGGGTGCGCTCGAACTGGCCCATGTTCTCGGTGTTGATCCGGAAGTAGGCCTGCAGCGGGATCTCGACGTGCACGCCCTTCGGCACGTAGATGAACGAGCCGCCGGACCACACCGCCGTGTTCAGCGCGGAGAACTTGTTGTCGCCGGCCGGGATGACCGAGCCGAAGTACTCCTGGAACAGCTCCGGGTGCTCCTTGAGCGCGGAGTCGGTGTCCAGGAACAGGACGCCCTGCTCCTCCAGGTCCTCGCGGATCTGGTGGTAGACGACCTCGGACTCGTACTGCGCGGCGACGCCGGCGACGAGGCGCTGCTTCTCCGCCTCGGGGATGCCGAGCTTGTCGTACGTGTTCTTGATGTCCTCGGGCAGGTCCTCCCAGGAGGTGGCCTGCTTCTCCGTGGACCGCACGAAGTACTTGATGTTCTCGAAGTCGATCCCGGAGAGGTCGGCCCCCCAGTTGGGCATGGGCTTCTTCTCGAAGAGCTTGAGCGCCTTGAGTCGCGCTTCGCGCATCCACTCCGGCTCGGACTTCTTCCCGGAGATGTCGGTGACGACATCCTCGTTCAGCCCGCGACGGGCGCTGGCGCCCGCCTCGTCGGAGTCGGCCCAGCCGAACGCGTACTTGCCAAGGGACTCGATGGTCTCTTCCTGGCTCAGTGGCGCGGTGGTGGGAGTGCGCTGCTCGGCAGCGGCAGTCATGCGGGTTTCCCTCCATTCGGGATCCGTGCTTCCTCCGGGGACCGCAGCGGGGCCGTCCTCGGAGGCTCTGTGCTTACCGGCTCGGGATGGGCCGGCTGACCCGCCGTGACGGGTACGTGGGTGGTGCACGCGGAGTCACCGCGCGCGATGGTCGCCAGCCGCTGGACGTGGGTGCCCAGCAGCTGCGCGAACGCCTCGGTCTCGGCCTCGCAGAGCTGCGGGAACTCCGCGGCCACGTGGGCGACCGGGCAGTGGTGCTGGCAGAGCTGGGCGCCCACGTTCTGACCCGGAGCCGGAGCACCGACCTGACGGGTCGACGCAGCGTAGCCCTCCCTGGTCAACGCGGTCGCGAGGGCCTCGGCGCGTGCCGCGGGATCACTCGATCCGGTGATCGCCGAGCGGTGCGGCCCGACCAGCTTCTCGATGCGGCGCTCGGCGAAGGCGCGGACGGCGTCTTCGCCGACGTGCTCGGCCAGGAAGCGGATGGCCGACACGGCCAGGTCGTCGTAGGCGTGCCCGAAGCGCGCGCGGCCGGGCTCGGTGAGGAGGAAGAGCTTGGCCGGACGACCCCGGCCTCGGGGTCCCCGGCGCGGCGCGTCCCGCGTCTCGGCCTCGCCGTCGGCGAGCAGCGCGTCGAGGTGCCGGCGGACGGCCGCCGGGCTGATCCCGAGCTGCTCGGCGACCACGACGGCGGTCATGGGACCCTGTTCCAGCAGCAGCCGGGCGACCTCGTGCCGGGTCTTGCCCTCGGCGCTGACCTGCGACGGGACGTGCGGGTTCGCAGCGCGGGGCATGTCGCCGCCCGCCTGGTCACCCGCCTCCGTCTTTTTCACAACACAAGTGTGTCTTATTTCCGGAGGACCCGCAAAGGCGGGGTCTTCGGCAGTGACCCGACTCACTCCGGGGCGGACCGATACCCTGCACGCGTGGCTGTGGGCGAACATCCTGCGCAGCAGGAACGGCAAGTGGCGGAGCTGGACACCGGGAGTGCCCACCCCGTCACGCTTTCGCCCGTCCGCCCGCTGGAGCCGCTGCCCCTGGAGGCCGACGAGCAGCGCGGCCTGAACGTCGTCCGCCGCTTCGGCACGGTCGGCTCGCTCTTCCTCGCCCTGGGGTCCCTGGGCGCCGGCGCCGCCCCGGTGATCAACCCGGTGCAGGAGATCCCGGTGCTGCGGCTGTTCACCCGGATCCCGACGGTGTCGCTGGCCATCGCCATCTCCGGGATGGGCATCCTCGTGCTCAGCTGGCTGATGCTCGGGAAGTTCGCCCGGCCCGACCGCGCCCGGCTCGCGTCGCAGGGCCAGCTCGCCCGCACCATCGCGCTGTGGGTGCTGCCGCTGCTGGTCATCCCGCCGCTGTTCTCCCGCGACGTCTACAGCTACCTCGCGCAGAGCGAGATCGTGCACCGCGGCATGGACCCGTACGTCCTCGGCCCGGCGCAGGCCCTCGGCGTCGCCGACCCGTTCACCGCGGGCGTGTCGAACATGTGGCGCGAGACGCCGGCGCCGTACGGGCCGCTGGTGCTGCGCCTCGGCGGCTGGCTGGCGCCGCTGGCCGGCAACAGCATCGCCGTCGGCGTGCTGCTGCAGCGGCTGCTCGCGCTCGCCGGCGTCGTCCTCATCGTCTGGGCGCTGCCCCGGCTGGCCCGCCGCTTCGGCGTCCAGCCCGCGACCGCGCTGTGGCTCGGCGCGCTGAACCCGCTGCTGATCTTCCACTTCGTCGCCGGCGCCCACAACGACGCGCTCGCCGTCGGCCTGATGCTCGCCGGCCTCGAGGTCGGCATCCGCCGGCTGCCGATCCGGGTGAAGGGCGACACGCCACCACCGCTCGCGCGCGGGGAACTGCTGTACATCGGCCTGGGCGTGGCGATCATCACCCTGGGCGTCGCAGTCAAGCTGCCCGCGGTGTTCGCGCTGCCGTTCTTCGCCGTCATGGTGGCGCGGCGCTGGCACGGCCGGCTCAAGGACCTCTTCTACGCGGGCGCGCCGATGGCGGCGTGGTTCGGCGTGGTCCTCGTCGCGGTGTGCTTCGGCACCGGGCTCGGCTTCGGCTGGGTCGGCGCGACGTTCAACACCCCCGGCCTGGTCCGCTCCTGGATCTCCCCCACCGCCGAGCTGGCCAACCTCTCCGGCGTCCTCGGCATCGCGCTCGGGCTCGGCAACCACACCAACGGCCTGGTCCCGATCCTCGGCGCGCTCGGCTACCTCATCGCCATCGCCATCACCGCGAAGTTCCTGTGGGACAGCTTCAAGTGGCGCTACCGGCCGATCATCGGCCTGGGCGTCTCCCTCGGCGCGGTGATGATCCTGCAGATCAACCTGCAGCCCTGGTACGTCCTGTGGGCGGTCATCCCGCTGGCCGCGGCGGCCGGGACGTCCCGGTTCCGGGTGGCCGCGGCGGTGCTGTCCGCCGCCCTGCCGTTCCTGCTGCCGCCGACCGGCAGCACCTTCGACGGCCGCCCGTACGTGCTGCCGTTCGCCTACGTCGCGGCGATCGTCGTGTGCGGCGGCGGGATGCTGGTCGTGCGACGGCTCGCTCCCGTCTTGCTCTCCAGGCCGTCCCCGCGGCTGCCCGCGCATGTCGAACCCGTATCGTGACCCGATGTGAGTGCCCCCGCCGTCGAGATCACCGGGCTGGTGAAAAGCTACGGCTCCACCCGCGCGGTCGACGGTCTCGACCTGCGGATGGAGCGCGGCAGCCTGCTCGCCCTGCTCGGTCCGAACGGGGCCGGCAAGACCACCACCGTCGAGATCTGCGAAGGCTTCCTCAAGCCTGACGCCGGTTCGGTGCGCGTGCTCGGCCTCGACCCCGTCCGCGAGTCGGCGCAGCTGCGTCCCCGCGTCGGGATCATGCCCCAGGGCGGCGGCGCCTACCCCGGCGTCCGCGCCGACGAGATGCTCAACCTGGTGGCCTCCTGCGCGGCGTCCCCGCTGGACCCGGCGTGGCTGCTGGACGTGCTCGGGCTGGCTTCGGTCCGGCGGACACCGTTCAAGCGCCTCTCCGGCGGGCAGCAGCAGCGGCTTTCGCTGGCGTGCGCCCTGGTCGGGCGGCCCGAGCTGGTGTTCCTGGACGAGCCGACGGCGGGCATGGACCCGCAGGCCCGCCGGCTGGTGTGGGACCTGCTGTCGGCGTTGCGCCGCGACGGCGTTTCGGTGCTGCTGACCACGCACCTGATGGAGGAAGCCGAGGCGCTGGCCGACACGGTGGTGATCGCTGACCACGGCAAGGTCGTCGTCTCGGGTGCGCCGCAGTCGCTGACGGTGGACGAGAGCGGCAACGCGGGCCTGCGGTTCAAGGCCCGCACGCGCCTCGACACGGAGCTGCTGACGGCGGCGCTGCCGGAGGGCTACGCGGTGCGCGAGTCGGCACCGGGCACGTACGTCGTGGTCGGCTCGGTCGACCCTCAGGTCGTGTCGACGGTCACGGCGTGGTGCGCCCAGCAGGGCGTCCTGCCGGAGGAGCTGCAGGTCGGCAAGCGGACGCTCGAAGAGGTCTTCCTGGAGCTGACCGGACGGGAGCTGCGGGCATGACTTCGTTCCCCGCCGGGACCTTCACCCCCGCACCGGGCCGCGGCTCGCTGGGCCGGATGCTGCGCACGCACGCCCGGGTCGAGGCGAGCCTGACCCTGCGCCACGGCGAGCAGGTGCTGCTGACGCTGCTGATCCCGCTGGCGTTGCTGATCGGGCTGTCGCTGCTGGACATCCTGCCGGCCTCCTCGCTGGGCTCGACGTCCAAAGTGGACTGGATCACGCCCCGCATCCTGGCGCTGGCGGTGATGTCGTCGGCGTTCACGGGCCAGGCGATCGCCCTGGGCTTCGACCGCCGCTACGGAGTGCTGAAGCGCCTGTCGGCGACGGCGTTGCCCCGGTGGCTGCTGGTGGCGGGCCGGCTCATCGCCGCGCTGGTGGTGGTCGTCCTGCAGTCGGTGATCATCGGCGTGGTGGCGGCGTTCCTCGGGTGGTCGCCGTCGGTGTCCGGTCTCCTGTCGGCGGTCCTGCTGCTGGTGCTGGGGACGCTGGCCTTCGGGGCGCTGGGCGTGCTGCTGGGCGGGGCGTTGCGCGCGGAAGCCGTGCTGGCGCTGGCGAACATCGTCTGGTTCGTGCTGCTGCTGGCGGGCGGGATCCTGCTGGCGCCGTCGTCGTTGCCTTCGGGGCTCGCCGCGGTGGTGGAACTGCTGCCGTCGGGTGCCTTGGCGGAGGGGATGCGAGCGGCGTTGGTCGACGGCTCGTTCGCCCCCGGGCCGATGCTGGTGTTGGCGGTGTGGGCGGTGCTGGCGGGAGCGGTGGCCTCGCGCACCACGAAACTCACCTGAGTCCGATCAGGACGGGTAGAAGTGACCTCACGGACGGCGTGCCGTCCTGAAAAGGTCATCCGGATCCGCATCCGGACCCCAGGGGGCAGCTTCACATGGTTTCGAAAACCCGCGTCTTCTTGATCATGCTGCTCCTGCTCGTGGTGGCGATCGGCGCGATCATCCTCCTGGTCAAGCTGGACGCGGGAGCGTTCTGGATCCGGACGGTTCCCCTCGCCGTGCTGGGCTTCGGGGCCGTCATCGCGCAGTCGATGGGCTGGTTCCAGAAGAAGGCCAAGAAAACCGAGTGACCTAGGTCCCTTGCGGCCGCGCCGCCGTTCTGGGCGCCGGGACCTGCCGAAAGCCCGTTTCCCGCGCGGTTCTACCATCGACGGCGTGCCGTTCACCAGCCTCGTCGCCCGCCTGCCGTTTCCGTCCGCCGCCGTGCAGCGGGCCGTCGGGATCGCCGCCGTCGTCGCGCAGGCGCTGATCGGCGTCACCGGCTCGATCGTGCGCGTCACCGGGTCCGGCCTCGGCTGCCCGACCTGGCCGCAGTGCGTCGCCGGCAGCCTGGTGCCCAAGCACGACTCCGGCATCGACGCGCTCAACCAGTGGATCGAGTTCGGCAACCGGCTGCTGACGGGTGTCGTCATCGTCGTCGCGGCCATCGCGGTCATCACGGCGTGGCGCGTGCAGGTCGACCACCCGTCCCGCACGCGCCTGGTGAAGCTGGCCTGGACGATGCCCGGCGGCGTCGTGCTGCAGGCCGTTGTCGGCGGGATGACCGTGCTCGCCAAGCTCGAGTGGTGGACCGTCGCGATCCACTTCCTCGCCACCACTCCCCTGGTGTGGCTCGCGGTCCTGCTGCTGCGCGCGTTCCGCGAGGGCGACGAGCCCGCGCGCTCGCTCGTCCCCGCGTCCGGCCGCGGCATCCTGGTGGCGCTGGCCGTGGTGATGTGGCTGGTCCTCGCGGCGGGCACGACGGTGACCGGCGCCGGCCCGCACAGCGGCGACATCAACACCCACCGCCTCGACGCCCCGGTGGAGTCGCTCGCCCAGGTCCACGGCGGGCTGCTGGTGCTCTACTTGCTGCTGCTCGCGGTGTTCGGCCTCCAGCTGATGCGCATCGGCGCGCCGAAGGGGCTCTGGCAGCGCTACATCGTGGTGTGGGTGGTCGCGGTGGCGCAGGGTGGGCTCGGTTCGCTGCAGTACGCGCTGGGCGTGCCGGAGGCGATGGTGTCGTTCCACGTCCTCGGCGCGATGGCGGTGATCATCGCGACGGCGTCGCTGTGGGTCGGCAGCCGCGACCGCGGCCCGGCGGTGTCGCTGACGGCGGCGCCTAAGGAACTCGCCACCGCCTGAGCAACCGGCGGCCACCCGGCCGTAACACCCTTCGGCTACGGTCCGCCCCATGACGACGCGCTCCGCGCCCAAGCCGCTCATCTCCCACCGCCGGGGCACCGGCGAGATGCTCGTGCTGAAGACGTTCCTGCTGGTGCCGTTCGCGGCGCTCCTGATCGCGGTCCCGCTGGTGTGGGGCTGGGGCATGACCTGGATCGACCTCGCGCTGGCGGCGGTGTTCTACGTGTTCGCGACGCTCGGCGTGACGGTCGGTTACCACCGCTACTTCACCCACGGTGCGTTCAAGGCGTCCCGGCCGTTGCGCGTGGCGCTGGCGATCGCGGGGAGCATGGCGGTCCAGGGATCGGTGATCTTCTGGGTGGCCAGCCACCGCCGTCACCACGCTTTCGCGGACCGCGAGGGGGATCCGCATTCGCCGTGGCTGTTCGGAACGTCCCCATCGGCCCTGCTGCGCGGCTTCTGGCACGCGCACATGGGATGGATGTTCTCGCGCGAGGTGACCAACGCGGACCGCTTCGCCCCGGACCTGGTGGCAGACCGCGACCTGCGGGTGGTGAACCGCTACTTCTGGCTGTGGATCACGTTGAGCTTGGCCCTGCCGGCGGTGTTGGGCGGGCTGCTGTCGTGGTCGTGGTGGGGCGTGGTGACGGCGTTCTTCTGGGCGGGGTTGGTCCGGATCGCGTTCCTGCACCACGTGTCCTGGTCGGTGAATTCGATTTGCCACCTGATCGGGGAGAGGCCGTTCGCTTCCCGCGACAAGGCGGCGAACTTTTGGCCTCTAGCCCTTTTGTCCATGGGCGAGTCTTGGCACAACTCTCATCACGCCGACCCGACTTGTGCTCGGCATGGGGTGTTGCGGGGGCAGGTCGATGTGTCGGCGCGGGTGATCCGGACCTTCGAGCAGCTCGGCTGGGCGACGGATGTCCGGTGGCCGAGGGCTGACCGGCTGGCCGCCAAGCGCTCAAGCACATCAGCTTAATACCCTCCCCGTTGACACGAAAGAGAGCTGACTCGCTCGATCGTGTCGCCGAGTTTCTCTTACGGTGAGCCAACTTCCCCATCACCGAAGGAGACCTCATGGACAAGCGCAGCAAGAACGACCGGCACGGAAAAGGCCGGCGCATCGCCGCGGGCGCGCTGATTCTCGTGGCGGCCGCAGCGCTCGCGCTCGGGGCAAACGTCCCGTGGCGCAAGGGGGGCGGCGGGGGCAACACCGGCAACTCCGTCGTCGCCGGCAACACCGTTGACTCCATCACTCTCGGAAGTGGCGGCAACACCAGCAGCTCATCCGCCATTTAAGGAAACGCCACTCGTGACCGATGTGACTTTCATCGGTCACGAGGTTTTCCATCTGAAGGCAATCCCGTAATCCTCCCGCGGATGACACCCGTCGACAAAGGTGTGCCGTACAAAGCCGTCCCCGACCTTAAGCAGGTGCGGATCACCGTCCGGCGGTTTCCGGGTCCGCTCGAACTCCAGCTGTTCTGCGTACCACCAGCAGGCCTCCGGAAGATGCTTCGCGTCGAAGGTCAGCTGGATCGTCAACCCTCCGGGCGCGATGCCGTGGTGGTCGATGCCCACGTTGAGCCACCTGCGTTCCTCGTCGAGCTGCTCGTCGAGCGCCTCGGAAACGAACGTGTAGCGCTCGCCCTTCCGCAGCGTCCGGCGAAAGCGCAAGCGCGCCTGGATCGGGTCGCCCGGGTGCGCCCAGGGTGACGCGACCACCCGGCACCCCCACAAGGCCGTCACCGGCAGGTTCGCCGGCTCGTGCTCCCAGCCGATCGCGGCGTGCGTGTCGTAGCCATCGACGCCGTCCTCGCAGGCGATGATGTCGCGTTCGGTGATGCGGCGCCGGATCGTCCGGCGATGCATCACCGCGGTGATGAGCATGCGCTCGATGAACACCGGCTGCGCCCCTCCGGATGCGGCACGGGCACACCAGGTCACGCGCTCGTCCGCTGCCCGGCCGATGTCGATGTACGGCGGCCAGTCCGGACCGTCCGCCAGCTTCTCCGCCATCCGACCCGCCAAGGCCGTGAGCGAGTCACTCCAAGCCTTGTTCATCGGCGTCGTCGTGGTGGGCGGCGGATCGCCGAAGACGCCCGGCAACAGCATCAACTGCCGGAAGCGGCCGCCCAACGTGTCCTTCCACGCCGTTCCGCCCGGCGCCGGCGGCACCCGGAACGCTGCCAGCAAGGCGTTGTGACGGCGAGAGGTCCCGGCCGCGCCGATCTCGTCGACCAGCAGGCCCCACACGGCGAACGCACGCATCTCGCGAGGCAACGACGCCGTCGGCGCCACCAGGGAACGAAGCACCGTCGCCGAGTCGCTCACCGGTTTGTCGATCGCTTCACGGAGGAAGCGAAGCGGTTCGCCGTCCTTGCGCTGCGCCAGCCAGCGCAGCGCCGCTTCGACTTCCGCGGGCGACGCCGCATCCTCAACCGGCTCGCTGCCCATCCCGATCGTCATGACGCCCTCCGCTACCCCGACGAAGATCGACAAATCCCCGGCAACGAGGAAAAATCCGGCGACAAAGAAAAATCCGGACCGGAAACGAAAGATCATTTCCGGTCGGGCCCACCGGCGGTCACCATTGCCTGGAGTGCACTAGTACACCGATAAAGGGGTAGCACAGTGACCAAGGGCGAGACAAGCAAACGAAGCCGCGGCCTGCGGGAACTGATCAAGGTCGGCCTGAGCGGAGTCGGCGGGCTCTACCTGCTCACCGGCTCGATCGCCGTGACCACGATCGGCGCCATCGTCGCCCTCGCGCTGGCCGCCGTGCGATGACTACGCCAGCTGCTGCCGCACCGCCGACGCGAACCGCGTCGCCGCGGCCGGGTCCGTCTGGCGGAAGCCCAGCGATGGCTCCGTCAGCTCCAGCTCCAGCAGCAACGGCTTGCCGTCCGCGCCGCGGACCAGGTCCACCCGCGCGTACAGCAGCTCCGCTCGCAGGATGCCCAGCAACGCCGACGCCGCGTCCAGGACGTCCTCCGCCAGCGCCACCGCGTCCGCGGGCGGCGAAGCCGGGGCCAGCTCCTCCGACAGGTACAGGCCCGATGAGTCCATTGTGGAACCCAGCATCGCGCCCTTGGAGAACGCGTGCGAATAGATTCCGCCCAGGTACACCAACGCCAGCTCGCCGTCGGTGTCCACATTGGACTGGTACGGCTGGATCAGCGCCGAGTGGCCCTCGGCGTGCAGGGAAGCCACGTGCGCGGAAGCATCAGCACCCGCGGCGAACTTCGCCGCGCCTCGGGAACCCGCGCCCACCGACGGCTTGACCACGAAGTCCGACGACGGGAAGCGAACCGGGTCGCCAGGAGAAACCAAGACCGTCGGCACCACCGCGACGCCCGCGTCGAGCAGCTCGACCAGGTACGACTTGTCCGTGTTCCACCGGACCACCGCCGCCGGGTTGAACAGCGCCGGCACCGACTCGCACCACGAGAGGAACGACTCACGTCGTGCCGCGTAGTCCCAGGTCGCCCGCAGGATCACGGCGTCGGCGGACGCGAAGTCGGCGTCGGAGTCCCAAGCCGCCCACGCCACCGAAAAGCCCAGCGAAGACAAAGCGGGCACCACGGCGTCGTCGTCGCCGTCGCCCGAAGGGAGCTCCGCGCAGCCGACCAGGATCGCGCTGGGGCTCACCGGCCCGCCATCTTGCGGCGGTGCTCCGGGCCGATCTTCGTCTGCTTGACCGTCTCCGCGTCCCACTCGGCCGGCGAGAGGTCCTCGACCGCCTCGATCAAGGCCGAACCGGTCTCGACGCTGGGCACCACGACGTCGCCCAGCGCGCCGTCGGCGCCGACCAGCACGACGCGCGCGCCCGCCCGGCCGATGTTCTCCACCACCGCGCGGGACGGCTTGCCGTGCGCCTTCACGAACTTGCGGGCCGCGCCCAGCTGCGCGCTGGTCGGCGGGACGACAGCTTCAGATGTTTCGGACACGTACCGAACCATAACCAAAGGAGCGCCGGAACGCGGAACAGCGTGGCGTCGGCCATAGTTGCACCGGGAGAACCCGACCCGAGGAGGACGCATGCCCACCGCAGTGCAGGTGACGAAGACCGGCGGCCCGGAAGTGCTCGAAGCGGCCGAAGTGGACGTCCCGGCCCCGCAGGCCGGCGAGCTGCTGGTGGACGTCGCCGCGGCCGGCGTCAACTACATCGACACCTACCAGCGGCAGGGCATCTACCCCATCGACCTGCCGTTCGTCCTCGGCCTCGAGGGCGCGGGCACGGTGGTCGAGGCCGGCGCCGACACGGGCTTCGACAAAGGTGACCGCGTCGCCTGGCAGGGCTCGCTCGGCAGCTACGCCGCGCGCAAGCTCGTCCCCGCGTCGATGGCGGTGAAGGTGCCCGAAGGCGTCTCCCTGGAGACCGCGGCCGCGACCATGCTGCAGGGCATGACCGCGCACTACCTGGTCGCCTCGACGTTCGAGGTCAAGCCGGGCCACGACGTGCTGGTGCACGCGGCCGCGGGCGGCGTCGGCCTGCTGCTGATCCAGCTGGCGAAGGCGCGCGGCGCCCGTGTGATCGGGACGGTGTCGACCGAGGAGAAGGAGAAGCTCGCCCGCGAAGCCGGCGCCGACGACGTGATCCGCTACGACCGCGACGACTTCGCGAAGCTCGCCCGCGAGCTGACGAACGGCGAGGGCGTCGACGTGGTCTACGACGGCGTCGGCAAGGACACCGTCGACGGCAGCCTCGCCAGCCTCAAGATCCGCGGCCTGCTGGCGCTGTTCGGCGCGGCCAGCGGCCCGGTCCCGCCGATCGACCCGCAGCGCCTCAACTCGGGCGGCTCGCTGTACCTGACCCGCCCGACGTCGGCGCACTACACGCGGACGCGCGAGGAGATCGACTGGCGGTCGCAGGAGCTGTTCGACGCGATCCAGGCGGGCGACCTGACCGTCCGGATCGGCGGCAAGTACCCGCTGGCCGACGCCCGCAAGGCCCACGAGGACCTGCAGGGGCGCAGGACGACCGGCAAGCTGCTGCTCATCCCGTGACGCACCGGGGGCCGCTCCGGAAACCCGCAGCGGCCCTCCCGCACGTCAGGCGACCGAGACGGCGTCGGTGACGAAGACCAGCGTCTCGTTCGGCTTGATGCCCTGGCCGCCCTGGCCGTACGCCAGGTCCGGCGGGATGATCAGCAGCCGGCGGGCGCCCTGCTTGATGCCCTCCAAGCCCTGGTCCCAGCCCGGGATGACCTCGCCCGCGCCGAGGTTCAGGTCGAACGTCTGGCCGCGGTCGAACGAGCTGTCCAGCTTCTGCTTGTCCGACCACGTCACCAGCAGGTAGTTCATCTTGAGCTTCTGACCGGACTTCGCGCCGGCGCCGGTGCCCTCGGACAGGTCCTTCGTGATCAGCTTCTTCGGCGGGTCGCAGTCGTCGGGAATGGTGATCGTCGGCACCTCGCCGAACTTCCCCGTCGTCTTGATGTCGTCCGCGGTGCACTCGCGGCCCTTGCTCTGGGGCGCCTGGGCGGCGTCCGACGACGGCGGCACCGACGGCCCGGCCGGGGCGGCGGCCTGGGTCTTGGCCTGCTGGCCGCACGCGGCCAGCGACAGCGCCGCCGCGGCGACGACCACGATCTTCCCGATCTTCTGCATGCGAGGCACCCTAGCCAAGCACGGAGAGTGCCGGGACGTCGTCACCCGTGGCGACCACGCCGAGCCGCCGCGTAGCGCGCGTCAGCGCCACGTACAGGTCGTTGAGCCCGCGCGGCGAACCCGCGACGACCTCGTCCGGCGCGACCAGCACCACCGAGTCGAACTCCAGGCCCTTCGACCGCTCGACGGTCAGCACGCTGAGCCGTTCGTCGTGGTCGGAAAGCCACGAAGACACTTCGTCGAAACGACCGCCCGGTACCAGGACCGCCACCGTGCCACCGTCCACTTCGGACAGCTCGCGCGCCACCAGCCCGGGCAGCTCCGCGGCCAGGGAAGCCGGGCGCGCCGACCACGGTGGCACCCCGGTCTCCCGCACCGACGACGGCGCCGACAGCTCCGGCGAAACCTCCGCGAGGACCCGGGCCGCGACCGCCATGATCTCGGCGGGCGTGCGGTAGTTCACGGTCAGCTCTTCGAGGCGCCACCGGTTTTCGACGTACGGCGAGAGCACCTCGCCCCACGACCGCGCGCCCCCGGCCGCGCCGGTCTGGGCGACGTCGCCGACCAGCGTCATCGACCGGTTCGGCGACCGGCGCATGAGCAGCCGCCAGTCCATCGCCGACAGCTCCTGGGCCTCGTCGACGATCACGTGCCCGAAGGTCCACGTCCGGTCCTGCGCGGCGCGCTGGGCGGCGGTCAGCTCGCTGCGCGCGACCTGGCGCTCGGCGAACAGCTCGGCGTCGAGGACGTCGGAGACGCGCAGCAGCTCTTCGTCGATGATCTCTTCGTCCTGCTCGAGGATGTCGAGCACGCCCTCGGCGTACGCGCGGTCTTCGCGCTCACGGCGTTTGCGCTCGACGCGGGCTTCGGTGTCGTCGACGCCGATCAGCTCGGCCAGCTCGTCGAGCAGTGGCACGTCGGCCGGCGTCCAGCGCGCGTCGCGGCCGCTCTCCAGGAGCGCACGGTCTTCGGGGGACAGCAGCTTGCGGGCCGCGCTGGAGAGCCGTTCGCGGTCGGCGAACAGGTCGTCGAGCACGCTTTCCGGGGTCAGCACCGGCCACAACTCGTTCAGCGCGGCGGCGATGTTCTCGTCGGCCGCCAGCTCGGCGCGGATGTCCTGCAGGTCTTGACCGTCCAGGAGGTCCTCCCCCAGCTTCCGGGCGGCCTGGCGGGTCAGCGCGTCGAGGACGTCGGAGACGAACAGGCGCCGCGCCGGGTTGTGCGGCCGCCGCGAACGGCGGGCGCGGGTCCGGGCGTCGGTGCAGGTCTTGCGGTCCAGCCGCAGCACGTCGTGCTCGTACTCGATCTCCATGACCGGCTCGGGCACGCGCTGGCGGTCGCGCACGGCGTTGGCCAGCACCTCGGCCATGACGAGCCGGCCCTTGACCTCGGTGGTCTCGCGGGACTCGACGCCGTCGGCGTCCAGGCCCGGGTAGAGCTGCCCGATGGTGGCCAGCAGCACGCCGGTCTCGCCGAGCGACGGCAGCACCTGGCCGATGTAGCGCAGGAACGTGCTGTTGGGCCCGACGACGAGCACCCCGCGCGTCGTGAGCTGCTGCCGGTGCGTGTAGAGCAGGTAGGCCGCGCGGTGCAGCGCGACGGCGGTCTTGCCGGTGCCGGGGCCGCCCTGGACGACCATGACGCCGCCGAGCGGGGCGCGGATGATGCGGTCCTGCTCGGCCTGGATGGTGGCGACGATGTCGCTCATCTCACCGGTGCGGCGCTGCTCCAGCGCGGCCAGCAGCGCGGCTTCGCCGGCCAGGCCGAGGTCCTGGCCCTGGTCGGCGGCGGTGAGGTCGAGGATCTCGTCGTCGAAGCCGGTGACCTTGCGGGTCAGCGACCGCAGGTGCCGCCGCCGGCGCACCCCTTCGGGGGAAGCAGCGGTGGCGAGGTAGAAGGGCCGCGCGACGGGCGCCCGCCAGTCGACGAGCAGCGGCCGGTAGTCGTCGTCCTCGTCGAACAGCCCGAGCCGGCCGATGTAGGTGGTCTCCTCGGCGCTTTCGGGGACGAAGTCGAGCCGCCCGAAGGCGAGGCCCTGTTCGACGGAGCCGAGCTGGGCCAGCCGGTCGGTGTAGAGCGTCGTGGCGACATCGCGCTCGGTGCGGGCCTGCGGGGTGCCGCCGGCCAGCTGCAAGGTCTCGTCGAGGCGGCGCTGGGCGTCGACGCGCTCGGCGTCGAGCTTCGCGTAGAGGGTGGTGACGTACGCCTGCTCGCGGGCGAGCTCGGCGGAGAAGTCGTCCGAGGAGACGGACAAGAGCATCCTGCTTTCGCCTCAAGGAAAAAGAGCCAACCGAGTCTAACGGCCCCCGCGGCGCGATCATTCCGCCCCGAGGGCGCAGTACGGGTAGACCTCGGTGCGAGCATCGTCACCGGTTGTCGGAGCGCCGACGTCCGGGATCACCCAGGTCTCCCGTTCTCCCGGTGAGCAGGACTGGCCGGCCGGGAGCTGCCGCTCGACGACGATCTCGGTGCCGTGGGTGTCCCGGAAGGTGAGCTGCATGCCGGCCCACCCGCTGTCACCCCCGATGATCCGCCCGGCGGGATCACGGAAGATCGCGGTGGTGGTACTGCTGTCCAGGGCCCGGCAGTTCGTGGACATCTCCCGGTAGTGGACGTCGACGTAGATCGGGTTGTCCGGGTAGTAGTGCCGGGTCTGGAGCGGGGTCGCCTTAACTGGACTGAGGCTGCCCACGGCGCCACTCGGCAACCAGGCGTTCGGGCCCACGACGGTCTCGACGGTGGCCACGCTCGCGTCCCGCTCGTAGGTGCCTTTCCCGGCGCCGATCCGCTGGCCGGGAAGGAGGAGGGGAACCTCGCTGGCGGTGACTTCCGGGAGTTCGTGGCGCGCGGCATCGAACAGCCGGAACTTCACCGGAACGCGGTAGGCGACGTCGGCGCTGGTGTTCTCCACCACGGCCCCGAGACTGACCAGACCGGACGGGCTCTGGCTGAATCCTTGGTCGACCACCTTGATGCCGCCCCCGGGTGTGGACACCGCCGGCGAACTCACGACTAACCGCTCGGGGATGGTGCAGCGGTCGCCCGATGCTCCACTGGTCCAAGGCAGCTTTCCGCCCGCGGCGAAGACGATCGCACCGAGGAGAACGACCGTGCCGAGTACTGCCAGGACACCCTTGCGGCTCATCCGTAGAACCGCGCCCTCAAAGCGCTGACCTGGGCCGGATGGGCCTGATTGCGCGCTCAGTCATGGCACCCTCCCGAGTAAGCCCGACCGCCGAAGTCTCGCACAGTGTTCGCGACTACACCGAGAGTTCCGCTAATCCGCCCCGAGAGCGCAGTACGGGTAGACCTCGCTGCCGGGCGGGAGCACCGCCGGCAGCTCCTTCTCCCCCGGCGCGCACGACACGCTCGCCGCGGGAAGCTCCTCGCTCCGCGAGATCCCGCCGGTTTCGCCTCGGTGGAGCACCACAGCTCCGCGGCTGGTCAGCGCCCGGCAGTTGGCCGACGTGTAGCGAACCCCGCCCGGAACCGGGGTGGCGGTGACCGGCGTGTAGCCGCCCAGGCTCTCCGGGGCCAGCCACACCACCGGGCCGAACGTCACCGGCCCGGCGCCCGCGACGGCCGTGCGCTGCCCCGGCGCGAGCAGCGGTACCTCGGCGCGCGTCGAACCGGCGGCCACCGGGATGCGGTACGCGAACTGGGCGCTGGTGTTCTCGACTACCGTCCCGGCCCCCTGCTCGACGACCCGGAGGTCACCGCCGCCGGGAGCCGCGTCGGGCGCGCCCGGGAGCGCGGTGATGCGGGACGGGATGGCGCAGGCCGTGCCGAGCAGCTCGTTCGTGTCCAGCGGCACCTTGCCGCGGCCGAGGAGGGCCAGCAGCCCGAACACGGCGACCGCGACCACGCCGACCCCGATCTTCTTGAGCATCGGGGTGCTCACGGGATACCGGTGCTCGAACTCGCGACGCGGTAGAGGTCACCGGCACGGCCGTAGTACGACCCCTCGACGACGGAGACCATGATGTGCGCTTCCGGCTGCCAGTACGCGCGCATTTCGCCCGCTTCCGCCGGGTAAGGCACCTCCCGCAGCGGCACACCTCGCTCGACGAGCAGCGCGCTGACCTCGGCGAAGGTCACCGTGCCGGGAAAAGCCCCGTAGCGCGCCCGGATCGCCGGGTTGACCAGCTCGGGGTCGCCGTACCGGAGCCGGTGGGCCTGGACCGAGAAGTGCGTACCCGCCCACGGGACCCCGGGGTCGGGGCGCTGCCAGAAGAACTCGACCATGCCGTGGTCGCGTCCCAAGGAGTACTTCGAGGGGTTGTCGCCGAAGTCGTCGCCGAGCAGCTCCGCCACCCGCTCGGGCGACCACGTGGGGTCGGCGCCCAGGACGGTTCCGGACTCGATGACGTCGGCGAAGAACTCCGCCGGGCTCAGAACGGCAGGCCGAGGGTGGGCAGGCCGATGGCCGAGTCCACCGCCAAGGCCACGAACACGATCATCAGGTACGTGTTCGACCGGTGGAACAGCGCCATCGGCTTCGTCTCTTCACCGCGCCGCACCGCCGCCTGGAGGCTGTGCGCGTAGAAGAGGAACCAGCCGCCCGCGAGGATCGCGAACGTGCCGTACAGCCAGGACGTCACCGGGAGCAGCAGCAGCGTCCACGCCACCATCACCCACGAGTAGATGACGATCTGGCGGGCGACGTGCTGGGCGGTGGCGACCACCGGCAGCATCGGGACGCCCGCGCGCTCGTAGTCGTCGCGGTACTTCATGCCCAGCGCCCACGTGTGCGGCGGCGTCCAGAAGAAGATGACGCCGAACATCACGAACGCCGGCCACTGCACGGTGCCGGTGACGGCCGCCCAGCCGATGACCACCGGCATGCAGCCCGCCGCGCCGCCCCAGACGACGTTCTGCGACGTGCGCCGCTTCAGGCCGAGCGTGTAGACGAAGATGTAGAAGAGGATCGTGGCCACGGCCAGCACGGCCGACAGCAGGTTGACCGTGAAGTAGAGCACCACGGCCGAGGCGACGCCCAGCACCAAGCCGAAGATCAGCGCGCCGCGGCGGGGCACCGAGTCCTTCACCAGCGGGCGGCGCTTCGTGCGGTTCATCACCTTGTCGATGTCCGCGTCGATCACGCAGTTGAGCGCGTTCGCGCTGCCCGCGGCCATCGTCCCGCCGACCAGCGTGGCCAGGACCAGCCACGGCGAGGGGATCTGACGGCCGGCGAGGAACATCGCCGGGATGGTGGTGACCAGGAGGAGCTCGATCACCCGCGGCTTCGCCAGCGCGGCGTAGGCGCCGACGACCCGGCGGAGGCTTCGCCGGTCACCGTGCGGTCGATCACCGGTCGGGTGCACGGCGCTGGTGTCTTCACTGCGTCCGTGCGCAGCGTTCACCAACGACATTTCACTCCCTGCGTCAGGTTCGGGCGGGTCCGTGCCGGAAGCCGTGGTGGAACGCCGGTCTGAACCCTCGAACGATGTTAGACGTGGTGAATCCCGTGGGTGATCGCGGGTCCTCGACCGGCCCAAGCACTAGGCTGGCCGCGACGGGCCGCGATTGCCCCTGCGCATGGCCGCGAGCAGGAATATCGTCCCTTCGGGATCGATTGAGATAAGTAGCCGCGCGTACGGGTAACCGGAACGAGGAAGACCAGCCGCAACCATCATGACCGGGAGTTGGAGTTCAGTGTCCGAAACCGCCACTACCAGCGAGAACAACCCACTCCTCCGGCGTAACGTCCCCGCCGACTGGACCGAGACCGACACCCGCGCCGTGGACACCGTCCGGGTGCTGGCCGCCGACGCCGTGGAAAACTGTGGCAGCGGCCACCCCGGCACCGCGATGAGCCTGGCGCCGCTGGCCTACACGCTCTTCCAGCGCACGCTGCGTCACGACCCCTCGGACCAGCACTGGCCGGGCCGCGACCGGTTCGTGCTGTCGGCCGGCCACTCGAGCCTGACGCTCTACATCCAGCTGTTCCTCGCCGGCTACGGCCTCGAGCTCGAGGACCTCAAGCAGCTGCGCAAGTGGGGATCCAAGACCCCGGGTCACCCGGAGTACCGCCACACCGACGGCGTCGAGACCACCACCGGGCCGCTGGGGCAGGGCCTGGCGAACGCCGTGGGCATGGCGATGGCCGCCCGCCGCGAGCGCGGCCTGCTCGACCCGGACGCCGCGCCCGGCGAGAGCATCTTCGACCACCACATCTTCGTGATCGCCTCCGACGGCGACATCGAAGAGGGCGTCACCTCCGAGGCCTCGTCGATCGCGGGCCGCCAGGAGCTGGGGAACCTGATCGTCTTCTACGACGACAACAAGATCTCGATCGAGGACGACACCAACATCGCGCTGTCCGAGGACACCGTGAAGCGCTACGAGGCCTACGGGTGGCACACCCAGGTCGTCGAGGGCGGAGAGGACGTCGTCGCGATCGAGGAGGCCATCAAGAACGCGAAGGCCGAGACGCAGCGGCCGTCCTTCATCGCGCTGCGGACCGTGATCGGCTACCCGGCCCCGAAGAAGATGGGCACCGGCAAGGCGCACGGCGCCGCGCTGGGCGCCGAAGAGGTCGCCGCCGTCAAGAAGATCCTCGGCTTCGACCCGGAGCAGACGTTCCAGGTCGAGGACGACGTGCTCAAGCACACCCGCCAGGCGCTCGAGCGCGGCAAGGCCGCGCACGCCGAGTGGCAGGAGAAGTACGAGGCCTGGGCCAAGGCCAACCCGGAGCGCAAGAAGCTCGGCGACCGGATGGCCACCCGCACGCTGCCCGAGGGCTTCGCCGACAACCTGCCGAAGTGGGAGCCGGACGCCAAGGGCATCGCGACCCGCAAGGCCTCCGGTGAGGTGCTCAACGCCCTCGCCGAGCCGCTGCCGGAGCTGTGGGGCGGTTCGGCCGACCTGGCCGAGAGCAACAACACGACGATGAAGGGCGCCGACTCGTTCGGTCCCGAGAAGGCCGCCACCGAGATGTGGCAGGCCACCCCGTACGGCCGGACGCTGCACTTCGGCGTCCGCGAGCACGCCATGGGCTCGATCCTCAACGGGATCGCGCTGCACGGCGGCACCCGCCCGTACGGCGCGACGTTCCTCATCTTCTCCGACTACATGCGCCCGCCGGTCCGGCTGGCCGCGCTGATGAAGGCGCCGGTCACCTACGTGTGGACGCACGACTCGATCGGCCTCGGCGAGGACGGGCCGACGCACCAGCCGATCGAGCAGCTCTCCGCGCTGCGCGCGATCCCGGGCCTCAACGTCGTCCGCCCGGCGGACGCCAACGAGACCGCGTACGCGTGGAAGGCCGTGCTGGAGGACATCCACCACCCGTCCGGCCTGGCGCTGACCCGCCAGAACGTGCCGGTGCTCGAGGGCACCAGCGCCGAGGGCGTCGCGAAGGGCGGCTACGTCCTGGCGGACTCGGACGGCACCCCGGACGTGATCCTGATGGCCACCGGCTCCGAGGTCCAGCTCGCCGTCGAGGCGAAGAAGACCCTCGAGGCCGACGGCGTCAAGGCGCGCGTCGTGTCCATGCCGTGCGTCGAGTGGTTCGACGCGCAGGACGCGGCCTACCGCGAATCCGTCATCCCGGCCGGTGTGAAGGCCCGCGTGTCCGTCGAGGCGGGCATCGCCCAGTCGTGGCACCGCTTCACCGGTGACGCCGGGGTGAACGTTTCGATCGAGCACTTCGGCGCCTCCGCCGATGCCGCCACACTGTTCCGTGAGTTCGGTTTCACCGCGGAAGCAGTCGTCGAGGCCGCGCGCCGCTCGATCGCCAACACCAAGAATTCCTGAAGGGGATGACGCAGCAAATGAGCACCGACAAGCTCGCGCAGCTGTCCGAGGCCGGCGTATCGATCTGGCTGGACGACCTTTCGCGTGAACGCCTGAACACCGGCAACCTCGCCGGCCTGATCCGCGACAAGCACGTCGTGGGCGTGACGACCAACCCGACGATCTTCGCCAACGCGATGTCGAAGGGCGAGGCGTACGACGAGCAGACGAAGGAGCTCGCCGCCCGCGGCGCCGACGTCGAGGCGACCATCCGGGAGCTGACGACGACCGACGTGCGCAACGCCGCGGACCTGTTCCGCGACATCTACACCGCCACCAAGGGCGTCGACGGCCGCGTCTCCATCGAGGTCGACCCGCGCCTGGCCAAGGACTCCGACCGGACCGTGGCCGAGGCGCAGGACCTGTGGAAGACCGTGGACCGGCCGAACGTGCTGATCAAGATCCCGGCCACCGAAGAGGGCCTGCCGGCCATCACCAAGACCCTGGCCGAGGGCATCAGCGTCAACGTCACGCTGATCTTCTCCGTCGAGCGGTACAAGGCGGTCATCGACGCCTTCTTCGCCGGTCTCGAGCAGGCGAAGGCCAACGGCCACGACCTGCGCGGGATCCACTCGGTCGCGTCGTTCTTCGTGTCCCGCGTGGACACCGAGATCGACAAGCGCCTGGACGCGATCGGCACCGACGAGGCCAAGGCCCTGCGCGGCAAGGCCGCCGTCGCCAACGCGCGGCTCGCCTACGCGGCCTTCCAGGAGCGCATCTCGACGGACCGCTGGAAGGCCCTCGCGGCCGAAGGCGCGAACGCGCAGCGCCCGCTGTGGGCCTCGACCGGCGTGAAGAACCCGGACTACTCCCCCACGCTCTACGTCGACCAGCTCGTGGTGAAGGACACCGTCAACACGATGCCGGAGAAGACCATGGACGCGGTCGCCGAGCACGCCGAGATCACCGGTGACCAGGTCACCGGCCGCGCCGCCGAGGCGCAGGAGGTCTTCGACAAGCTCGAGGCCGTCGGCATCGACATCACCGACGTGTTCCTGGTGCTGGAGAACGAGGGTGTCGAGAAGTTCGAGAAGTCGTGGACCGAGCTTCTGGAGACCGTGAACGGGCAGCTCGAGAAGGCGAAGGGCTGACGCACGACATGACGACAGGTGAGAAGACCGGCGTCGAGATCGTGGACGCCGCACTGGCGGAGCGCGCCGCGCCGCTGGCCGAGCAGCTGGTCAACGACCAGATCGCGTCGAAGCTGGCGGCGCAGGACGCGACGCTCTGGGGGCCGGAGGCCGAAGCCGAGGCGTCGATCCGGCTGTCCTGGACGACGCTGCACAAGTCGTCGCGGCCGCTGATCGGCGAGATCGAGGCGCTGCGGACCGAGCTGCGGTCCGAGGGCGTCGACCGCGTCGTGCTGGCCGGAATGGGCGGCTCGTCGCTGGCGCCGGAGGTGATCACCGCGACCGACGGCGTCGCGCTGACCGTCCTCGACACCACCGACCCCGGCCAGGTGGCCGACGCGCTGGCCGGCGACCTCGAGCGCACGGTGATCGTGGTGTCGTCGAAGTCGGGCGGCACCGTCGAGACCGACAGCCACCGGCGGATCTTCGCGAAAGCGTTCGCCGACGCGGGGATCGACGCGGCGCGGCGGATCGTGGTCGTCACCGACCCGGGCTCGCCGTTCCAGGAACTGTCCGAAAAGGAGGGTTATCGCAAGACCTTCCTCGCCGACCCGCACGTCGGCGGCCGCTATTCGGCGCTGACCGCGTTCGGGCTCGTCCCGGCCGGTCTCGCCGGCGCGGACGTCGCCCGGCTGCTCGACCAGGCCGCCTCGGTGGCCGACGAGCTGGCCGCGGACTCGGCGGACAACCCGGCGGTCAAGCTGGCCGCCGCGTGGGCCGCCGCGCACGAAACGGGCGCGGAGAAGGTCGTGCTGGCCGACACCGGCTCGGGCATCAAGGGATTCCCGGACTGGGCGGAGCAGCTGATCGCCGAGTCCACCGGCAAGCAGGGCACCGGCCTGCTGCCGGTCGCGGTCGAGGGCCCGGAGGCGCCCGGCTTCGCCGACGCCAAGTCCGACGCCACGCCCACCGCGGTCGGCAGCCCGCAGGGTGCGGCGAAGATCTCGGTCACCGGCTCGCTGGGCGCGCAGTTCCTGCTCTGGGAGTTCGCCACGGCGCTCGTCGGCCGGCTGCTCGGGATCAACCCGTTCGACCAGCCCGACGTGGAAGCGGCGAAGAAGGCGGCCCGCGCGCTGCTGGACGACCCGGAGAAGCTGAAGGGCGGCGAGACCCCGTCCAATGTGGACGGTCCGGTCGAGATCTTCGGATCCGACGGGGTGGCCACCGAGGGCAGCCTGACCGACGTGCTGGGCGCGTTCTTCGCTTCGGCGCCGGAAGCGGGCTACATCGCGGTCCAGGCCTACCTCGACCGCCTGGACGACGCCTCGGCGTCCCTGCTGCGCGGTGAGATCGCCAAACGCACCGGGCTGCAGACGACGTTCGGCTGGGGACCGCGGTTCCTGCACTCCACCGGCCAGTACCACAAGGGCGGGCACCAGAACGGCGTCTTCCTGCAGCTCACCGGCGCTGTCGAGCAGGACCTCGACGTCCCGGACCGGCCCTACACGCTGGGGCAGCTGCAGCACGCCCAAGCCCTGGGTGACGGGCAGGTGCTCGCCGAGCACGGCCGTCCGGTGCTGCGCCTGCACCTGACCGACCGGGCCGCGGGGCTCGCGGCGGTCGTCCGCGCGGTACAGGAGGTCGGCGCATGACGTGGAAGAACCCGCTGCGCGATCCGCGGGACAAGCGGCTCCCGCGCATCGCCGGGCCGTCCAGCCTGGTGATCTTCGGGGTCACCGGCGACCTGGCCCGCAAGAAGCTGATGCCCGCCATCTACGACCTGGCCAACCGCGGGCTGCTGCCCGCCGGCTTCTCGCTCGTCGGGTTCGCCCGGCGCGACTGGGAGCACCAGGACTTCGGCGAGCTCGTGCACGACTCGGTCAAGGAGCACGCGCGGACGCCGTTCAAGGAGTCGGTGTGGAACCGGCTCGCCGAAGGCATCCGGTTCGTCCAGGGCACCTTCGACGACGACGACGCCTTCGACCGGCTCGCGCAGACGATCAAGGACCTCGACGAGGAACGCGGCACCGGCGGCAACACCGCGTTCTACCTGTCGATCCCGCCCGGCGCCTTCCCGGTGGTGACCAAGCAGCTGGCCCGGTCCGGGCTGGCGCACGCCGACGAGAACACCTGGCGGCGCGTGGTCATCGAGAAGCCGTTCGGCCACGACCTCAAGAGCGCCGAAGAGCTGAACGCGATCGTCAACGACGTCTTCCCCGAGGAGTCGGTGTTCCGCATCGACCACTACCTCGGCAAGGAGACGGTGCAGAACATCCTGGCGCTGCGCTTCGCCAACCAGCTGTTCGAGCCGATCTGGAACGCCAACTTCGTCGACCACGTGCAGATCACCATGGCCGAGGACATCGGCCTCGGCGGCCGCGCGGGGTACTACGACGGCATCGGCGCGGCGCGCGACGTCATCCAGAACCACCTGCTGCAGCTGCTCGCCTTCACCGCGATGGAGGAGCCGCTGTCGTTCGACCCGCGGGCCCTGCGCGCGGAGAAGATCAAGGTGCTCTCGGGCACCAAACCGGTCGAGCCGTTCGACAAGACCACCGCGCGCGGCCAGTACACCGGCGGCTGGCAGGGCGGCATGAAGGTGCCCGGCCTGCTGCAGGAAGAGGGCTTCGCGAAGGACTCGAAGACCGAGACCTACGCCGCGGTGACCCTCGAGGTGCAGAGCCGCCGCTGGGCCGGGGTGCCGTTCTACCTGCGCACCGGCAAGCGGCTCGGCCGCCGCGTCACCGAGATCGCCATCGTGTTCAAGCGGGCGCCGCACCTGCCGTTCGACTCGACGTCGACCGAGGAGCTGGGGCAGAACGCCCTGGTCATCCGGGTCCAGCCGGACGAGGGCATCACGCTGCGGTTCGGCTCGAAGGTGCCGGGGACCACGATGGAGGTCCGCGACGTCACGATGGACTTCGGGTACGGGCACGCGTTCACCGAGTCCTCCCCCGAGGCCTACGAACGCCTGATCCTCGACGTCCTGCTCGGCGAGCCGTCGCTGTTCCCGGTGAACGAAGAGGTCGAGCTCTCCTGGAAGATCCTCGACCCGATCCTGGAGAACTGGGCCAAGGAAGGGTCGCCGGAGCAGTACCCGCCGGGCACCTGGGGCCCGCCGTCCGCCGACGAAATGCTGGAGCGCACCGGCCGGAAATGGAGGCGCCCGTGATCATCGACCTGCCGTCCACCACGACTTCGGCACTCAACAAGAAGCTGGTGGAGATCCGCGAACAGGGCGGGCAAGTCGCGCTCGGGCGGGTTCTGACGCTGGTGATCGTGGCCGACGACGACGCCAAGCTCGAAGAGGCCATCGAGGCGGCCAACGGCGCCAGCCGCGAGCACCCGTCCCGGGTGATCGTGGTGGCCAAGGGCGCCCGCACGGCCGCCCCGCGCATCGACGGCCAGATCCGGGTCGGCGGCGACGCCGGCGCGAGCGAGGTCATCGTGCTGCGCCTGTACGGCCCGCTGGCCGGGCAGGGCCAGAGCGCGGTGGTGCCGCTGCTGCTGCCGGACGCGCCGATCGTCTGCTGGTGGCCCGGGGCCGGTCCGAAGGACCCGGCGAACGACCCGCTCGGGGAGCTGGCCCAGCGCCGGATCACCGACTCCGCCGCGGAAAAGAACCCGGTGAAGGCGCTCACCACGCGCGCGAAGGCGTACACGGCCGGCGACACCGACCTGGCGTGGACCCGGCTGACCCGCTGGCGGGCGCAGCTGGTGTCGGCGCTGGACCTGCCGCCGTACGAGAAGGTCACCGGCGCGACGGTGACCGGCGAGGCCGACTCGCCGTCGACCGAGCTGCTGGCCGGCTGGCTGGCCGAGTACCTCAAGGTGCCGGTCAAGCGGGTCAAGAGCACGGGCGCGGCCGGGATCATCTCGGTGACCCTGAACCGCCGCTCGGGTCCGGTGGAGCTGCACCGGCCGGACGGCCGCGTCGGCACGCTGACCCAGCCGGGCCAGCCGACCCGCCGGATCGCGCTGCAGCGTCGCGACAACCAGGACTGCCTGATCGAGGAGCTGCGGCGCCTCGACCCGGACGAGGTGTACGAGACGTCGCTGCACGGCCTGGGCAAGATCACGTCCGGCACCAACGGCAAGACGGGGGCGCCGGCGAAGGCCGACGTCACGTCCCCGGCGGCCGCGGCGGCTGCTTCCGGTTCGAAGAAATGAGCAAGACGGAAGTAGTCGTCTACGCCAACCAGGACCTCCTGGCCGCCGCGGCGGCGGCCAGGCTGGTCACGCGGCTGGTGGACGTCCAGGCGGCCAAGGGCTCGGCCTCGCTGGTGCTGACCGGCGGCGGCACGGGCATCGCGGTGCTGTCGGAGCTGAGGGAGTCCTCGGCCCGCGACGCGATCGACTGGTCCCGCCTGGACATCTACTGGGGCGACGAGCGGTTCGTCCCGGCGGATTCGGACGAGCGGAACGAGAAGCAGGCCCGCGAAGCCCTGCTCGACCACGTCCCGCTGGACCCGAAGCGAGTCCACGCGATAGCGGCGTCCGACGGCGAGTTCGGGGACGACCCCGATGCGGCGGCGGAGGCTTACGCTTCGGTGCTGGCTTCCCAGGCCGGCCCGGAGGACCACGGCGACGTGCCGTCGTTCGACATCATGATGCTGGGTCTCGGCGGTGAAGGGCACACCGCGTCGGTGTTCCCGGAGTCGCCGGCGGTGTACGAAACCGAGCGGTCGGTGGTGGCGGTGCGCAATTGCCCGAAGCCGCCGCCGACGCGGATTTCGTTGACACTGCCGGCCATCCGGCGGGCCCAGGACGTGTGGTTGATGACGGCCGGGGCGGCGAAAGCGGACGCGGTGGCGTTGGCTCTGTCGGGAGCCGGTGAGGTCCAGCTGCCGGTGGCCGGGGCTCGCGGGCACCGCCGGACGTTGTGGCTGCTGGATCGGGCCGCGGCCGGGAAGCTGACGAAGGTGTACCAGCCGCCGACGGCTTGAGTTCGTTCTCGAAGGCCCCCTCGGTTCGCCGAGGGGGCCTTCGTTATGGGCGCTACTTCACGCGCCAGCCGCGCTCCAGGCAGCCGAAGATCTCCTCCGCGGCCCGGCGCGGGTTCTTCGCCGCCAGGATCAGCTCTCGCGAGGCCAGCGCGAACCGGGCCAGCGCCGCGCACGACACGTCGTCCTCCGGGGCCGCCACCTCCTCCGCGATCGCCCTCGCCAGCGCCGTCTCGTGGCGCATCCACATCCGGCGGGCGTAGTCGCGCAGGACCGGCGTGCTCTCGATCAGCCGGATGAACTCCGGGCTCGGGCCGCCGTCCGCGCTGTCCTGCAGCATGTGCTCGCGCAGCGCTTCCACGATCGAATGGCCCGGCGGCCGGCCGCGGACCGCCCGGACCAGCGCCGCCTCGATGTCGTCGTCCTGGTCGAACAGCAGCGCTTCCTTGCTCGGGAAGTACTTGAACAACGTCGTCACCGAGACGTCGGCGGCGTCGGCCACCTCCTTCACCCCGACCGCGTCGTAGCCGCGCTCCAGGAACAGCTCCAGCGCCGCGTCGGCCAGCGCCTGCCGGGTCTGCGCCTTCTTGCGCTCGCGGCGTCCGATCACTTCGGTCATGCGCCCATCCTACGTGATGGTGGACTCACTTCAAAAGTTAAGTCGTTGCACTTTTTGAGTCACTGTGCTTTTCTGGATCCAGACCGCCGGACTCGCCGGCGGCACCCACTTCCAGGGGGAAGCCATGAACTCCATCGCGATCGTCGGCGCCGGCCTCGGCGGGCTCGCCTGTGCGCGTGTCCTGCAGCTCCACGACATCGACGTCACCGTCTTCGAACAGGAAGCCTCGGCCGACGCCCGCCCCCAGGGCGGCACGCTCGACCTCCACGGCGACACCGGCCAGGTCGCCATGCACACCGCGCGGCTGCACGAACAGTTCCGCGCGCTGGCCCGCCCCGAAGGCCAGCAGATGCGGGCGGTCGACCCGCGCACCGGCGAAACCGTCTTCGACGAGAGCCCCGCCGAGGGCGACGACTTCCGCCCGGAGATCGACCGCGGCCAGCTCCGCGGCCTCCTGCTCGACTCCCTCTCCCCCGGCACGGTCCGCTGGGGCCGTCCGATCGCCGACGTCACCAAGACCGGCGAAGGCGCGCGCCTGACGTTCGCCGACGGCGCGGACCAGGACTTCGACCTGGTCGTCGGCGCGGACGGCGCGTGGTCCCGGGTCCGGCGCACCCTGACCGGCGTCCGGCCCGAGTACAGCGGCGTCACGTTCGTCGAGTTCGGCCTCGACGACGCCGACCACCGCCACCCGGCCCTGGCCGCGCTCACCGGCCAGGGGACGCTGATGACGAAGGTCGACGGCAACGCGCTCGTCGCGCAGCGCACCAGCACCGGCCACATCCGCTGCTACGCGACGTTCTACGCGCCCGAAGACTGGGCCACCGGGCTCGACTTCGCCGACACGGCGGCGGTGCGCGCACAGCTGCTCGAGCGCTACGCCGGCTGGCACCCGAGCGTGCTCGCGTTCCTGCACGAGCTCGACGGCGGGTTCACGCACCGGCCGCTGCAGGTCCTCCCGGTGCCGCACGCCTGGACCCACACCCCCGGCCTCACGCTGCTCGGTGACGCCGCACACCTGATGCCGCCGCTGGGCGTCGGCGCGAACCTGGCCCTGCTGGACGGCACCGAGCTCGCCACCGCGCTGGCGACGGCGCCGAGCGTCGGGGAAGCCGTCCGGACCTACGAGACCGGGATGCTGCCGAGGTCGATCGAGACGGCGAAGGCGTGCGCCACGGGCCTGCACGACCTGCTCGGCGACGACCTCCGGTCCATGGCGGCCTGATGACCCCTTGCCGGACGACCACACGTGGGTAACATGATTCCCACGATGTGGTCGTCTCGGTGCACAGTACGGAGCAGTACTCCCACTCTTGGTAGCACCCTTCCGCCGTCATACCCCGGACGGAGTAGTCGACTACGGAATTCGGACGCCGTAACTCCGACAACGGGTGAAACTTACCGTCTTCGTACGCGACCTCGTTAGCATCCGCACATTTGTCCGTTGCTGCGCGTCCCGATCGGGCCCTGAGCACCTCTCACCAACAAGTCCACAAGACGAATGGGGTCGCCAGCGATGAGTACAGAGGGACTCTCGATTCCAGGCATCTCGATCGCCGGCTCGGGGCCATCGGCCGCCGAGCGGGTGCGCAAGCGCGGGTTGAGCCTGTTCGGCTCGGTGCCGCGCCCCGCTGTGGTCACGTTCGCCATCGAGGCGGCCGCGGTCATCCTGGCCGTGCTCGACGTGTGGCTGGTGATCCCCGAGAAGGCCCAGCCCTATTCGATCTGGCTCTCCGGCGCCGCGTGCCTCGCGGTGGTGTTCCGCCGGAAGTTCCCGTTCCTCGCCGTGCTCGTCGCGGTCCCCGGCTTCCTGGCCGGCTGGGCGCAGCTGGCGTCGATGATCACGCTCGGCATGCTCGCCACCCGCCGTCAGCTGCACTGGCAGACGTGGGTCGGCGCGGCGCTGGTGTGGTGCTGCCGGTTCGTCCAGTGGCCGCTGGAGGACTTCGCCCAGCTCAGCTGGCGTGAACACATCCTCGACGGCATCTACGGCGTCCTCGTCGCCGGCATGCCGATCGCGATCGGCCTGCTCATCGGCGCGCGGGCCGAGGTTTCGAACAAGCTCGCCGAGCTGGCCACCAGCCGCGACCGCGAGCGCCGCTTCCACGCCGACGCCGTCCGCGCGGAGGAGCGCGCCCGGCTGGCGCGCGAAATGCACGACGTCGTCTCGCACCAGATCACGCTGATCGCGATGCAGGCCGGCGCGCTGCAGGCCCAGTCGACCGACGACCGGGCGCAGGAGACCGCGCAGGTCATCCGGACGCTCTCGAAGCGGACCCTGGAGGAGCTGCGGTCCCTGCTGAGCGTGCTGCGCGCGGGCGCCGACGACGACGGCCCGCGCCCCGGGATCAACGACCTCGACCGGCTGATCCGGACGTCGGAGGTCCCGGTGCACCTGTCGGTGGAGCACCTGCCGGAGGCGCTGCCGAACCAGGTGTCGGCGGCGGCGTACCGGACGGTCCAGGAGTGCCTGACGAACGTCCACAAGCACGCCCCGGGCGCGACGGCGACGATCCGCATCCAGGGCGAGCACGGAGCGCTCAAGATCGAGGTCCGCAACGAGCGAGCCCGCCGGACAGCGGAGGCCCTGCCCTCGGGCGGCCACGGGTTGACGGGCCTGGCCGAGCGGGCGCGGCTGCTGGGCGGGAGTTTCGAGACGTCCGGCACGGAGGACGGCGGGTTCCGCGTCCGGGCCCGGTACCCGCTGGACCGCTGAGGGCGGCCGCCGCCCCCCGGTAGCCAGTTTATCGGTGGGGTACGACGATTTCGGATTCGATGGAGCCGCGAACGGCGGATTCCGGACGGAATGGGCCGGGATTCGCCGTTCGCGGCTCTTTTCGTGCGGAACTGTCGGGGGTCGCCGGTAGCGTGGAAATCGGGGGCTGCTCACGCGGATTCGGCAGCTCCGGCGCGCGGCACCAGGAGTGAGTTCGGCCAGGTAGTAGGCGGCGCGGCGGGCGATCGCATCGCGTGGCGGCCCGAGGGACGTGAATACGCTTTGCCCGCGATCACCGTCTCCGGCCGCCGCCTTGCCGCGATGGCAGCAGCGGCTCGATCGCCGCCCACGCCTTGTCCGTCAACTCACCCGCGACGAACCAGTCCGGAACGCGCGAAAAACCACCCCGAGGTGACCCGGGGTGGCTCTCGGCCGCCGAAGTTAGATGATCTCCCGGCGCTGGCGCAGGCGCTCGAGGGCTTCGGCCAGGATGGCCTCGCCGTCGGCGTCGCTGCGCCGCTCCTTCACGTACGCCAGGTGTGTCTTGTAAGGCTCGGTCCGCGGTGCGGCCGGCGGGTTCTTCTCGTCCTGCCCGCCGGGGAGGCCGCAGCGCGGGCAGTCCCACTCGTCCGGGATCTCCGCGTCGAGCGCGAACGACGGCCGGGCTTCGTGGCCGTTGGCGCACCAGTAGCCGACCCGGCGCCGCGGCGCCGATTCTCCTCGTTCCGATTCGCCCGTAGGACCGGCACCCACCCGGGTGCCCCGAATCGCGTTACCGCCAACCATGAATCCTCACACCTAGGAATCGGCGGCGCGCCCCCCAATAGGCACGCCGAATCGCTGCGCTCCCCCGTCGTGACCCGGTCGCGATCGACGGCGGAACGCCGGACGCCTCACACCTTGAGCAGCAGACCCAGGCCCACGATGCTGATCAGCCAGACCGCGCCCAGCAGCAGGGTGATGCGGTCGAGGTTCTTCTCGGCCACGCTCGACCCGGCCAGGCTCGACTGCATCCCGCCGCCGAACAGCGACGACAGGCCACCGCCCCGGCCCCGGTGCAGCAGCACCGCGACCACCAGGAAGACGCTGGTGACGATCAACAGGATTTGCAGGAACAGCTTCATGTCATCCTCTGGGCTCTAGGAGAATGCAGGGGTACGGCATGGTCGTTTCCGACCACCACCGTACCCCTGGACTCGTCCACTGCTGTGTGACGGACCGGATACACAGGCTACCCGGTCGTGGCCTCGATCAGGGCAGCGGCCCGCCCGCGGCGAGTGCGCAGAGTTTCGTGAACTCCTCGCCGTCGAGGCTCGCTCCGCCGACCAGGGCACCGTCGATGTTCTCGCAGCCCACCAGCTCGCTGATGTTGCCCGACTTCACCGACCCCCCGTAGAGCACCCGGACGGACGAAGCGACCTCGTCGCCGTACTTCTCCTGGAGGGTCGCCCGGATGGCTTTGCAGACCTCTTCGGCGTCGGCCGATGAGGCGACCTTGCCGGTGCCGATCGCCCAGACCGGCTCGTACGCGACCACCACGTCCTTGACCTGCTCGGCCTTGAGGCCCTTCAGGCCCTCGATCAGCTGCGTCGTGGTGTGGTGGATGTGCTCGCCGGCCTCGCGGACCTCGAGCTTCTCCCCGATGCAGAGGATCGGCGTGATGCCGTGCTTGAGCGCGGCCTTGACCTTCTTGTTGACCAGCTCGTCGGTCTCGGCGTGGTACTCGCGCCGCTCCGAGTGCCCGACGGCGACGAACTTGCAGCCCAGCTTCGCCAGCATCAGGCCCGAGATGTCACCGGTGTAGGCGCCGGAGTCCTGCGGCGCGAGGTCCTGCGCACCGTAGGTGAGCGAGAGCTTGTCGCCGTCGACCAGGGTCTGCACGCTGCGGATGTCGGTGAACGGCGGCAGCACCGCCACGTCGACCTTCGCGTAGTACTTCTCCGGCAGCGCGAAGGCGATCTTCTGGACGAGCGCGATCGCCTCGAGGTGGTTCAGGTTCATCTTCCAGTTGCCGGCGATGAACGGCTTGCGTGCCACTAGTTCTTCTCCTCCAGGGCGACCTTTTCCAAGGCAGAGACGCCCGGCAGTTCCTTGCCTTCGAGGTACTCCAGCGAGGCACCGCCGCCGGTGGAGATGTGCGAGAAGCCGTCCTCGGGCAGCCCGAGCTGACGGACGGCCGCCGCCGAGTCGCCGCCGCCGACCACGGTGAACGCGTCGCTCTTCACGAGCGCCTCCGCGACGGCCCGGGTGCCGCCGGAGAACGCCTCGAACTCGAACACGCCCATCGGGCCGTTCCAGAACACGGTCTTGGCGTCGGCCAGCTTGCCGGCGAACAGCTCCCGGCTCTTCGGGCCGATGTCGAGGCCCTGGCGGTCGGCCGGGATGGCGGTGGCGTCGACGACCTCGTGCTCGGCGTCGGCCGAGAACTCCGTCGCGGCGAGCACGTCGACCGGCAGGACCAGTTCGACGCCGCGCTTCTCGGCTTCGGCGAGGAAGCCCTTGACCTGGTCGAGCTGGTCGGCCTGCAGCAGCGACTGGCCGACCTCGTGGCCCTGGGCCTTGAGGAACGTGTACGCCATGCCGCCGCCGATGAGCAGCCGGTCGACCTTGGTCAGCAGGTTCGCGATGACGCCGAGCTTGTCGGACACCTTCGCGCCGCCGAGGACGACCACGTAGGGCCGCTGGACGTCGTCGGTGAGCTTCTTCAGCACGTCCAGCTCGGCCAGCACCAGGCCGCCCGCGTACGCCGGGAGGACCGACGCGACCTCGTAGACCGAGGCCTGCTTGCGGTGGACGACGCCGAAGCCGTCGGAGACGAACGCGCCGCCCGGGACGAGCGCGCCCAGCTCGGCGGCCAGCTCGGAGCGGTCCACGGCGTCCTTGCTGGTCTCGCGCGCGTCGAAGCGCACGTTCTCCAGCAGGACGACACCGCCGTCGGCGAGGCCGCCGGTCAGCGCCTTCGCGGACTCGCCGACCAGGTCACCGGCCAGCGCGACCTCGGCGCCGAGCAGCTCCGAGAGCCGCTTCGCGACGGGCGCGAGGGTGTACTTCGGGTCCGGCTCGCCCTTCGGGCGGCCGAGGTGCGCCGTGACGACGACCTTGGCGCCCGCGTCGGCGAGCTTCTTGATCGTCGGCAGCGCCGCGCGGACCCGGCCGTCGTCGGTGATGCGCTCCCCGTCGAGCGGGACGTTCAGGTCGGACCGCACGAGTACGTACCGGCCCTGAACGCCCTCGCCCAGCAGGTCGTCGAGGTTCTTGACGCTCATCTGTTCAGGACAGCTTCGAACCGACGAGCTTGACCAGGTCGGCGAGGCGGTTGGAGTAGCCCCACTCGTTGTCGTACCAGCCGACGACCTTGACCTGGTTGCCGATGACCTTGGTCAGCGGCGCGTCGTAGATGCAGGACGCCGGGTCGGTGACGATGTCCGACGAGACGATCGGGTCCTCGTTGTAGCGCAGGTAGCCCGACAGCGCGCCCTCGGCGGCGGCCTTGTAGGCGGCGTTGACCTCTTCGAGGGTCGCGGCCTTGGTCAGGGTGACCGTGAGGTCGGTGGCCGAGCCGGTCGGCACCGGGACGCGCAGCGCGTAGCCGTCCAGCTTGCCCTGCAGCTCCGGCAGGACGAGGCCGATGGCCTTCGCGGCGCCGGTCGAGGTCGGCACGATGTTCAGCGCGGCGGCGCGGGCGCGGCGCATGTCCTTGTGCGGCGCGTCCTGCAGGTTCTGGTCCTGCGTGTACGCGTGGATCGTGGTCATCAGGCCCTGCTCGATGCCGAACGCGTCCTGCAGGACCTTGGCCAGCGGGCCGAGGCAGTTGGTGGTGCAGGAGGCGTTCGAGATGATGTTCTGCGAGCCGTCGTACTTGTCGTCGTTGACGCCGAGCACGATGGTGAGGTCCTCGCCCTTGGCGGGCGCGGAGATGATGACCTTCTTGGCACCGCCGGCGATGTGCGCCTTGGCGGCGTCGGCGTTGGTGAAGAAGCCGGTCGACTCGACCACGACGTCCACGCCCAGGTCGCCCCAGGGCAGGTTGGCCGGGTCGCGCTCGGCGAGGGCCTTGATGGTCTTGCCGTCGACGACGATGCCCTCGTCGCTGACGCTGACCTCACCCGGGAACCGGCCCAGGATGGAGTCGTACTTCAGCAGGTGGGCCATGGTCGCGACGTCGCCGAGGTCGTTGAACGCGACGACCTCGATGTCGTGGCCGCTGGCCTGCACGGCGCGGAAGAAGTTGCGGCCGATGCGGCCGAAGCCGTTGACACCTACGCGAACGGTCACTGCTGCCACTCCTCTGGGGATCGGCCGGGTGACCCGGCCGTGACTTGCGGGCTCGCGGCAACCCTAGCGTGCGGGCGCGCGCGTCCCTGACTGCCCTGACGAGACTTCCACCACTTGGCGAACGGGTCAAGAATCGATTAAGAAGCCGGGGGTGTGGTGGTGGGGTTTCGGGCGTGGGGCGGTCGGGGGTTGGGGTCTTGTTCGCGGGACCGGTTCCGGCTGGCTGTGGTGGGTGCGGGTGGGCGGGTCCCGGTGGGTCTGGTTGGGTGCTGTAACGATTCAGTCGATGGGGTGGAGTTGGGTGGTGAAAGGCTGGTTTGGAGAGGGGCTCGGGGCGGCTTTTGGAGGGGGGCGTGAGGTCTATGACTCGACCGATCCAGCGATAGGAGGGGCGGCCGCGGGGCAGGGTTGAAGGCGGGCCCGGCTCGGCAGGAGTCACCTCGGCAGGCACTCGCGGCCCATGGGCCCGACCGCAGCGGGGCTGGGCTCGGCGGACGCGGCTCGGCTCAGCCCGACTCGGCTCGGCCGGCTCGACTTAGCTTGGTTGGGCTCGGCTGGGCCCGGCTCGACCTCAGTCCAGCCCGGCTTGGCCCAACCTCGGGGCGGCTCGGCCCGGCTCAACCCGACCTCGGCCCCACTCGGCTCGGTCTGGCTCGGCTCAGCCCGACCTCCGCTCGGCTCAGCCAGACCTCGGCTCGGCTCGCCTCGGCCCGACCTCGGCTCGGCTCGGCTCGGCTCGGCCGAGCGTCATCCCACCTGAGCGGCAGTCCCCTCCCCTACGCCGTCAACTCGCGTTCGAGCGGCGTCCGGAACCGCGGCACCGCCCTCACTTCCCCATACCAACTCGCGCACCGGTCCGCCTCCGCCTCCACCCTCTCCGCGACCTCCGACCCCACGTCCTCCAACAGCCGGTACGCGATTTCGCCCGATGGTCGCTGCGCCCAGCCTCCGACTACCCGGCCGGATGCCCACACCGTCGGGCCGATGTTGCCGCTGCGGTCGAACAGCGCCGGCCGGTGCGGGCCCAAGAACCACTCTCGCTCCTGCCAGCCCATCGGGGTCGGGTCCAACGCCGGCAGGAACGCCACCCACGGCGACGGCTCGGGCACCGGCGGAAGGTCGTCCGCCAAGGCCACGCCGGGTACTCCCTCCAGGTCCACCTCCACCGGGGACACCGCAGCCAATGCCTTCTTCGTCTGCGCCGCCGTCCAGCCCGTCCACCAGCGCAGGTCCGACACCGGCGCCGGGCCGTACGCGTGCAGCCAGCGGCGGGCCAGCTCCGCCCGGGCCTCCTCCGCGTCCCACGACCGCAGCCCCGGCACCCAGGCGTCCAGCGGGTGCCACACGTACTGGCTGCTGAGCCAGCTGCCGCGGGGCCGGCCGCGGGCGATGCGGCCGTCGGCCGCCAGGAGGAACAGCACCCGGCTCGTCACGTTGCCGATCGCTTCGTACGGCTTCCCCGCCGCCATCAGCAGCTGCTGGCGCAACCTCGGCTCGTCCTCGCTCAGCTGCTGCGCCGTCGCCGAACCGCGGGCGCGCAACGCCGCCTCCACCGACTCCTCGACCTCCGCCAGCCACTTCCCCGGCTCCGGCACGTTCTCCGGATGCCCCTGCTGCCCGAGGTGCTGTTCGAGGAGCTTCCGCTGCTTGACGGCGATGTCCGCCGAGCACCCGGCCTGCACGAGCGCCGCCGTGTCCAGGGTCGTCACGAACACCGTGCGGCGCATGCCGAGCAGCCGCAGCAGCGTCCGGTCGTCGTACAACGCTTGCTCCACCAGGGAAATCCCCGGCGTCGCGAGCCGCGCGGACGCCGAGAGGTGCACCGTCGCCGGGTCGGTGGCGTGCAGGGCCACCACCCCGGTCACGGCGTCGGTGACCGTGGCCGCGGGCGCGGCCAGGTGGTGGCGGACCGCGAGACGGGCCCGGCGCTGCGCGGTGCTGATCGTCGGTGGAGGCACCCGCTGTTGATACCACCCGCCACCGACAAAAACCGCTGGTCGCCCGGTCCGGCCCGGGGATAGCCTCACGAAATGGTCTCCGGCGCGCACTTCGCGGCCTTCGCCGCGCTGACGTTCCTCATGGTCGTCGTCCCCGGGCCGAGCGTGCTGTTCACCATCAGCCGCGCGCTCACGGTCGGGCGCCGCGACGCGCTGCTCACCGTCGTGGGCAACTCCGCGGGTGTCTACACGCAGGTCGTCGCGGTCGCGTTCGGCCTCGGCGCGCTCGTGACGACGTCGGCCGCGGTCTTCACCGCCATCAAGATCGCCGGCGCGATCTACCTCGTCTACCTGGGCATCCAGGCGTTCCGCCACCGGCGCAAGCTCACCGAGGCCATGGCCGCCCGGGTGCGCGCGACGCCCGGCCGGCTTGTGACCGTGCTGCGCGACGGCTTCGTCGTCGGCTTCGCGAACCCGAAGTCGATCGTGTTCCTCGCCGCGCTGCTGCCCCAGTTCGTCGACCCGGCGGCCGGGTCCGTGCCGGTCCAGATGCTGCTGCTCGGCCTGTGCCTGCCGGCGATCGCGCTGGCCACCGACAGCGCGTGGGCGCTGGTCGCGGGCACGGCCCGCGCGTGGTTCGCCCGCTCGCCGAAGCGCCTGGAGATGGTCGGCGGCACCGGCGGGCTCGTGATGATCGGCCTCGGCACGACGCTGGCGTTCACCGGCCGGGGTGACTGAGCACCAGGTCCAGCAACCCCGGGAACGCGGCGTCGAATTCAGGGCGTCGCAAGCGGTTCAGCCGCCGCGGGCCTTCGTCGCGCTGCTCGATCAACCCTGCCGCGCGCAGGACCCCGAAGTGGTGGCTGAGCGTCGCCTTCGCCACCGGCAGGTCGAACGTGCCGCACGCCTTCGACCACTCCGGCACTTCGGCGAGCGAGCGCAGGATGCTGCGGCGCACGGGATCGGCGACCGCGGCGAGGGCGTCCTGCAAGGACACCTTCGCCGGGACGCCGTGGGTGAGGCCGCGGGCCCGCGCCGAGGTCACCGCACGGCCTCCGCGAGCGCCGGCCACCATTCGCGGGGCAGGTCACCGGCCGGGACGACGACCTGGTCCGCCCCCGCCGCCCGGTACTCGCGCAGCCGGGCGACGACCGTGTCGAGATCGCCGCGCACGGTCAGCCCGTCGACGAGGGAGTCCGAGAGGTCCGCGATGTCGGCGTCGGTGAAGCCCATGCGGCGGAAGTTGTTCGCGTAGCCCGGCATCCCGGCCAGGAACCGCAGGGAACCGGAACGGGCGCGATCGCGGGCCGTCGCCGCGTCGGACTCCGGAACGACGTTCAGCAGCACGATCAGCTGCCTCCCCGCGCCGAGGATCTCACGCGCCGAAGCGACGTAGTCCGTCGTCACCAGGAACGGGTACGCGCCGGCCGCGCGGTCCCGCGCCAGCTCCAGCATCTTCGGGCCGAGCGCCGAAAGGATCCGCGCGGACGCGGGGACGGTGTCGTCCAGCTCGTCGAGGTAGTCGTTCAGGGTGGCCAGCGGACGCGGGCCGTGGGCGCCGCCGAGGCCGACGACGAACCGCCCGGCCGGCAGGTCCGCGTACGCCCGGGCGACGTCGGCGGCGGGCACCCGGTCGACCGGCAGGATGCCGCTGGCCACCGGGATCTTCGCGGTCCCGTGGACGACATCGGTGATCAGCGGCAGGTTGCTGCCCTGCCCGCCCGGCAGCCAGAGCGCGGCGTACCCCAGCTCCTCCAGCTCGGTGGCGGCCGCGACGGTCTCCGGCCCGGTCGTGCCCAACGTGGCGCCCAGCGCCCCCAGGTTCGTCATGCGCCGGGCAACCACGGAACTCCGGAAGATGTTCCCGTCACGCCGTTTGTTCGTCCTCAGCGGAATCCGCGGGCGCTTCGGCCGGCCTCGTGAACATCCGGGTCGCCGACAGCCGCGCGACGCCGTCCGGGTCGCCCAGGTCGTCCAGGGAGTTGCGGATCGTCGAGTCCACCGACAGGTACTTGCGGCCCGCCCGCAGGTCGGCGTCGTTGCGCAGCCGCACGATCAGCGGGAACTCCGACAGCGCGCCCGCGTCGAACAGGCCCGTCGTGTAGATCAGCTGCACGCCCAGTGCTTCGGCGACCGCGCGCTGCAGCTCCAGGAGGTACCCGGCGGACGCGCGGCCGATCGGGTTGTCCAGGAACAGCACGCCCGAGTGCCGGTTGCGGACCTTGCCGCGGTTGTTGGCCCGCAGCGCGGCCAGCGTGCAGTAGAGGATGATCGCCGCGGTCAGCTGCTGGCCGCCGGAGAAGACGTCCCGGATCTCCGAGACGCGCTGGCGTTCGGTCCGCAGCACCGAGTCCGGCTTGAGCATGTCGACGCGGAAGCCCTTGGGCGCTGCCGCCCGGACGCCGCGCAGCACCAGGGAAAGCCCGTCTCGCTTGACGTCCCGGCCGTCCGCGGTCTTGCCGACGGCGGCCTCGTCGACGACCTCGCCGAGCTTCTCGGTGAGCGCGTTGTCCTCCAGCTCGGTGAACCGGATGCGCAGGAACTCCTGCCCGGACCAGTCGCCGAGGCCGTCCGGCAGCCGCGAGACGCGCTGGGCCGAGCGCAACGTCCGGAGCGCGCCGTCGACCATGCCCTGCAGGCGCGTGATGATGCCGCCGCGGTGCCGGTCGATCTGCGCGAGGTCGTCGGTGAGCGACCGCAGCCGCGGCCGCAGCGCCTCCGCCCACTCGGCGGCGTGCGCCGGGAGCTGGTCGCGCTTGACGGAGATGACCTGCTGGCGCACCGGCGTGCTCAGCTTCTCGAACCGCTTCTCCGTCGCGTACTGCGCGAGCTGGTCCGCGGCGGCGCGCACCCGCCGGTCGCCCGCGTCGGCGGCTTCCTGCGCCTGGCCGAGCGTCGCGTTGAGGCGGCTGTGCTGGGCGCGGGCGGTCTCGACGTCGCCGTCGTAGGCGTCGGCGTCCGTGTCGGTGACCAGGTGGGCCATCGACTCCGCGAGCAGCGCGAACCCGGACGCCGAACTGCGGGCCGACTCCAGCGTCGCCTCCGCCGCCGCCCGGCGTTCCTGCAGCTCTTCCCACTTGCGCGCGGCGGCCGAAGCTTCCAGGCCGGCCGCGTCGATCAGCTCCAAGCCGTGCTCGATGTCCCGCGGCTTCTCGCCGTTGACGCCGTTCTGCAGCGGCAGCGCGTCCAGCTCGGCGCGCCGCGTCGAGACGAGCCCGATCGCTTCGGTGCGCTCGTCTTCCAGGCCGTCGACGACGCGGCGGGCGCGCGCCAACGCGGCCGCGCGGGCGGACGCGTCGGAGCCGTCCGGCGTCTCCAGCAGCTCGGCCGCGCGGGCCCGGACCACCTCGTCCAGCGACTCCACGGCCGATCCCGCGGCCGCTTCGGCGGATTCGGCCTGCTCCAGCTCGGCGCGCAGGTCGCTGCCGACCTCGACCTTCGCGTACGACTCGGACGCCGACAAGTACGTCCGCCGCAGCGCGTCGACCGGTTCCGATGGCACCGGGCCCTCGGCGGCGTCGGCCGCGCCGGGCACCTCGGCGAGCTCGGCGCGCGCGGTGGTCGCGGTGCGGCGGTGGCCGTCGGCGGTGCGCTGCTCCTCCCCCGCCTGCTCGCGCAGCCGCGCGGCCTTGCCCGCCGCGTCGGCGGCCTGCAGGTCGGCGCGCTCGGCGACCTCGGTGGCGCGCTCGACGTCTTCGGTCCATTCGGTGATCCGCGCGCTGCGCGCACCCAGCTCGCCGAGCCGCCGCGCCTTCTCCTCGGCTTCGGCCGCGGCCGCGCGGAGCTCGGGGACGCGCTCTCGCAGCGACGCCGCTTTTTCGCTCAACCGCGCGAATTCCGCGTCGGCCTGCTCCAACGCCGTGCGCGCGGTCTCGCGGGCGGTGCGGGCCGCCTGGGCCTGCTCGGCCAGGGTCGCGACGGCGCCGGGCGGGTAGTCCTCGCGCCAGGTCGTGAGCTTCCACGTCAACGCGCCGTCCGCGGACAGCTTGGCGGACAACGACTCCAGTCGCCGCTGCCGCTCGGTGTGCCGCCGTGCGACGGCTTCCCGCTCGGCGTCGGCGGCTTCTTCGTCGTACATCGCGGGGTTCGGCGGCACGAGGAACTCGACGCCGGGCGCGGTGGGCGCCTCGGCCAGGAGTGCTTCGGTGGTGCCCACGGCGATGGTCGCGCTCGGCAGCAACCGTCGCTTGGTGAGCACTTCGCGGGCGCGGTCGACGTGCGCGGCGTCGTTCAACAGCACGCCGGACACCAGCTGCGGCAGGGTCTCCAGCACTTCGGCACGCCTACCGGCGTCCAGTTTGGACAGATAACGCCAGCCGGACCACGCGGTGATCCCGGCTTCCTCCAGCGCGTCGAGGGCGGCCTGGACGTCCTCCGGCGGCGGCAGCAGGCCACCGGATCCGAGCGCCGCCAGCGCGCGCTCGTCGGCGGACTCCTCCATCCGCAGCGCGGTCTGCTCCTTCTCGACGGCCGCGCTCGCCTCGCGCAGCCGTTCCAGCAGCACCGGCAGGTCGCTTTCGAGAGCGACGTCGTCGGCGCCGAGCAGCTCGATCAGGCGCCCCTCCGTGGCCAGCGCGTCGGTCCGGCGGTGGGCGCGGTCGAGGTCCTCGGTGGCGCGCTCGAAGCGGTCCTGGGTGGTGCCCGCGAGCTGGTGGGCCTCGTTCACGGCCCGTTGCGCCGCTTGGAGATCCGTGGCGACGCGGTCGAGTTCCTGCTCGCGCCGCGCGAGTTCGGCGGTGGCCGCTTCGGCGGCGCTGCGGGCGGCGCGAGACGCTTCGGCGACGTCGGCCCCCGACGGCAGCAGCCCGGCCCGCACGGCGTTCTGGACTTCTTCGCGCAGCTCGGTGATCCGCGCGGTCAGCCCGCGCGCCTCGGCCCGGCGACCGGCCGCGAGGTTGGCGGCTTCGTCGCGTTCGGTCTGCGCCTTCTCGGCTTCGGCCCGCAACGCGCCCGCGTGCGCCTCGGCCTTGTCGGCCTGGCGCTGGGCGTCCTGCGCCAGCGCGTGCAACCCGCGTGCGAGCGCCGAAGCGGCGTCGTTGCGCGCCTTCAGCGCCGGCCGCGCCTTCTCTTCGCGGCTGCCGACCAGTTCGCGCAGGTCCTTCGCCTTGCGAGCCGAGTTCAGCTGGTTGAGCACGGTCGCCGTCTCGCGCCACGCTTCGGCCTCGGTCTTCGCCGCAGCGAGTTCGGTGTCGACGCGCTTGCGGACCTCCTGGGCTTCGTCCAAGCGCAGCACGGCGACCAGGCGACGCAGCTCCGTGACGGCCGCGGCGAGCCGCCGGTGGTCGCCCTCGGCGAGCTTCTCCGCGGACTTGACCTCGGTGACGTGGTCCTCGAGCCCGGACAGCCGCGCGTTCTCGAGTTCGTTGCGCGCGACGACGCGGGCGGCGAGCGCGGCCATGTCGGCCTTCGCGGACTCGGCGATCTTCCGCGACTCCGCGGCGACGCCTTCTTCGGCGGCCAGCGGGCCCAGCAGGTCCAGGGCGCCGGCCACGAAGTCGCGTTCCGCCAGGAGATCCCCGCGTTGCGCCAGGTTGTGCGCGTACGTGGAAACGACCTCGGCGAGGTCCTTCGGCTCCTCTTCGGAGATCACTGCGCGCAGCAGGAACTCGACGAACGCGTCGTCGGTGCCGAAGGCGAACGCGTCCGCCGCCTCGCCTTCGCCGGCGTTCATCGCGCGCTGGTAGCGGAACAGCTCGGTGTCGAGGCCGAGCGTGTCGAGCCGGCCGGTCCACTCGTGGTGGCGGCGGGTCCAGGACAGCTCCAGCTCGGGCTCGGCCAGCTGGGCCGCGGCGAGCTTGTCGTGGAAGCCGGACATGGTGAGCAGCCGGCCGTCCTGGGTCATCGGCAGCGAATCGAGCCCCAGCGCGGCGGTCGGGCGGAAGCAGTACCAGGAGTCGGCGAGGTTCTCCGAGTCGGCGGACACGACGTGCCCGCGCCATTCGGAGACCTTGCCGGTGATGATCCGGTGCCCGCTCTCGACGTGCAGCCACTCCAGCACGACGTGCGAGACGTCCTTGGCGGCGACGAACTTCTCGAGCACCTTGGTGCTGGTGGTGCCGACGACCTGGCGCCGTCCCGGCAGCATCACCGAGAAGATCAGCTTGATGAGGACGGACTTGCCGCCGCCGTTCTCCAGGAACAGCACGCTGGCCGGCGACGGGCGGCGCAGCTCGGCCGGGCCCGTCGCGTGGATGCCGGCGCTGAACAGCGCGTCCTGCTGCGGGGCGGTGATCTTGGCGCCGACGCCGCTGAAGTCGAGCACGACATCCTGGTAGCGCGCACCCGCCGGGCCCACGGAATGCAGGCGGACCCGCGAAAGCTCGTACATCTACTCCCCTTTTACAGCGTGTCCGACGAGGTCGCGCGCAGCGTGCCCCCGGCGTTCGCGACGGCCACGACGTCGAGCGCGAGCAAGTCGTCGAAGGCGGCGTCGGCGGCGAGTTCCCGCACCTGGATCTGGTAGCGCGGCGTGGTCCGGTAGGTACCGCCCTGCTCGTCGCTCACCGGGACCAGGAAGCCCTGCTCGGCGAGGAAGCGCAGCGCGCGGGAGACCATGCCGCGGGTGGTGTCGGCGGCCAGCCGGCCGTCCTTGGTGGCCGCGGCCGCGGGCCGGCGGGTGTAGGCGCGCCAGGCCTGTTCCAGCTCGGGCGCGTCGGCCAGGGGGTCGTTGTTGGCCTCGGCCTGCGCGGCGCGTTCGTCGAGCATCCGGGCGGCTTCGCGGACCATCGCGTCGACCTGCTCGACGCTGACGCGGCCGATGTAGGTGTCGTTGGCGAGGTCGTCGGGACGCGGGTAGCCGAGCGCGGCGGTGGCGAGGTGGATGAGGCCGTGCAGGACCTTCTCCGTGTCGCGGCGCTCGCGGATCTTGGCCTGGCGGGCGTAGGAGTCCATCTTGATCTCGAAGACGGACTCGTCGGTGGCCGCCAGCACCGCGCCGGCCTGCTGGTTGACCTCGAGGACCATGAGCCCGAGCCCGGCGGCGACGGCGTGGGTGAGCGCCTTGAACGCGTTGTCCTCGCCGTAGCGGCGCACGAGGTCGCCGTACACGACGTCACGCGCGGGCAGCTGCTTCGGCCGCATGCCGAAGGCGACCAGCCGGGCCGCGGCTTCGGCGTCCACGCTGCTGTGGGACAGCGCCATTACGCGACTTCCTCTTCTTCGTCGGCACGCTCTACGGCGGCGGTGGACAGGAGCAGGTCGGCGCCGCCGAACTCCGGGTCGTCGAGGAGCGTGCCGTCGTCGACCGCGAGCAGCACGTGCCGGTCGCCTTGGCGGCGGGCCGCGCCGACCCCGGGACTGTAGGCGTGCACGGCGCGCAGCGCGACCAGGGCGGCGAGGCCGGGCTGGCGGCTGCGGCGGGCCTCTTCGAGCAGGCCGGAGAGCCGGCGCGGCACCTCGGGCAGGTCGAGGAGCTCGTCGGCGGCGCGCCAGACGTCGTCGCCGAAGCGGTCGGTGGTCTCCGCGGGCATCAGCTCCGGCTCGGGGATCTCCCCGACGAGCTGGTCGCGTTCCGGCGCGGGGCGCAGCAGCAGCGAGACCAGCGACGACAGCGACGGCACGACCGGCGCGGTGATCCCGGCGGCGGCGTGGAAGAAGTGCTCGACCGGGGCGACGGCGTCGGCCAGCGGCAGCCCGAGCGTCGGGACGAGGAGCTGGCCGAACAGGTCGAGCGTCGCGCGCTGGGGCGGGCCGGAGAACTGCTGGCGGTCCTGCTCCGCGCGAAAGACCGCGCCCGCGTCGGCGAGCCGGGACTGCAGGCGGGTGTGCCGGCGGATGCAGTCGCCGACGATGTCGACGAGCTCGGCGGCGCGGCGCTTGCGGTCGAGGTCCTCGGTCTCGTCGCGGGCGGTGGTGATGTTCTTGAGGATGGCGTTCTCGGCGCGGAAGCGGGCTTCGATGTGGCTCAGTGCGCTGTCGAGCAGCTCCGGGACCTCGCGTTCCCAGTCGACCGAGCGGACGTCGCGGCGGGTCGCGTCGAGCTTCGCCCGCAGGGTCTCGCCGTACTGGACGGTCCGGTAGCGGGCCTGCTCGGCGGCGAGCTTCGCGTCGGCCAGGCGGCCGCGGTTGATGAGGTTCTCGAGCTTGACCTCGGCGGCGATCTGGGCGGACTCGACGTCGGTGTCGAGGGCGCCGACGAGGACGTTGATGGCCTCGTCGGTGGCGCGGAGGTAGACCTCGCCGTCCGGGGCGGCCAGCTCGACGAGCAGCTTGAAGTCGAACTGGCGCCGCTGGTAGCCGCCGGGCCCGATCGAGCCGTAGACGCGCCGGAAGCCGCGGTCGGTCGTCCCGACGTTGATCAGGTTGTCCAGGACCCACTTGGCGACGCGGACGTGCTCCTCGGGCATCCGCGACGGCGCCTGCTGGGCGATGAAGGGCAGCAGCCGGTCGATGACCTGGTCGTGGCCGGCGCCGGTGTCGAAGTCCATGGCGATCGTGACCTGGTCGATCGTGTGCAGCGCGATCTCGGCCATCTGGTAGATCGTGGCGTCGGCCCAGTCGAGCTTCGCCTTGCGCGCGTCCAGGTCGTGCAGCGGCGCGGTGCAGGCCAGCGCCTTGAGGCGGCGCGTCAGCCCCTCGTCGGCCAGTCCTGTTCCCCCGGTGTCGTCTCGCACAGCAGGCCAGGCTAGTCGGCCACCCTCTGCGCACGCGCGGGTGACGGGCTAACGTCCCCCGCATGCGTGAGATGAGCCGTGACGAGTGGTGGAAGTTCGCGTCCGAAGGCACCCGGACCGGCATGCTGGGCCTGGTCAGGGCCAACGGCGCCCCGATCGTGACGCCGGTGTGGTTCCTGCTGAACGAGGGCCCGGACGGCGACGAGCTGATCTTCACGACGGGCACGGAGACGCTGAAGGGGAAGGCCATCGCCCGCGACGGCCGGATCTCCCTCGCGGTCGACGACCAGCAGCCGCCGTACTCGTACGTGCAGTTCAGCGCGGAGGCGCGGCTGACCCACGACTACGACGACATGCTCGAGTGGGCGACCCGCCTGGGCGCGCGGTACATGGGCGCCGAGCGCGGCGCGGAGTACGGGAAGCGCAACGCCGTCCCCGAGGAATCGCTCGTCCGGGCGAAGATCACCAAGGTCGTCGCGCGGGCCGAAATCGCCGGCTGACCTGGTTTCGCTGGTACTCTCGCCCGCGGGGGTGGGGGTCATGCTTCCGGGTGAGGACGACAGACGTGACGCCGTCAAGGCGATCCTGAGCTCCGGCCGGCGCGAGCTGGTCGCCGAGCTGGAACGGCTGGACGGCGGGGCCCGCTTCGGCCGCGGCCGGGTACGCCTGCTTGAGGACGGCGAGGTCTTCGAACGCGCCGGGATCTCCGTGACGTCGGCCGACGACAGCGACTTCTTCGCCACTGGGCTGTCGGTCGTGCTGCATCCGCGCAACCCCTGGGTCCCCGCGTTCCGGGCGGCCTTCCGGTACTGCGAATCCGGGGACGCCTGGTGGTTCGAGGGGTCCGCCGAACTCCTGCCGTGCTACGGCTTCGCCGAGGACGCGACCCACTTCCACCGGGTGCTCAAGACCCACTGCGACACGCTCGACCCGGCGTTCCACGCGCAGGCGAAGCGGGCCGCGGACGACCGGTTCCGGCTGCCGCACCGCGCCGAGCCGCACGGGATCGGCGGCATCGCCTTCGACCACCTCAGCCCGTCCGGGCCGCACGGCTGGCGGCGCGGGGCCGCGTTCACGGCGGCGGGCATCGCCGCCATCGCGCCCGCGTACCTCCCGATCGTCCGCCGGCGGCGGGAGCTGCCGTACGGCGAGCGCGAGCGGCAGTGGCAGCTGCACCGCCGCGGCCGGTTCGTGGAGTCCGCGCTCTTCCACGCGGCGTCGGCCACGCGGGCCGACGCCGAGGCCGTGCTGACGGCGCTGCCGCCGCTGGTCCAGTGGGACTCCGGGTTCACGCCGGAGCCGGGGAGCCCGGAAGCGGAGCTGGCCGCTTTCCTCGAACCGCGCGACTGGGCGGGCGAAACCGCGGCGTCGGACACCCGGATCGCCGGCTGACGCGCGAGCGCGCACCGGTCAGCGGGAAACCCTTCTTCACCAAGGGTGAGCGCCCGTGTCGAGTATTGACACGGCCCGCTCGGAGGGTGTGAGATCTGTCCCTATAGATAGGAAACTTTCCTAACTATTAGGTCCGAGTCCGGTGGTCCGCCGACCAGTTCCGCCCCGGTCACCCCCTGTCCCCCGACCCACGCAGGAGGCTCCCAGTGGCACCCCGTCCACCGTGGCGCGTGGTACTGGCCGGTACCGCCGTCGCGGCGCTCGGCCTCACCGCGCTCAGTCCGGTAAGCGCTTTCGCAGCGGACACCGACTACGAGTCCGAGAACGCCGTGATCTCCCAAGGCGTCGTCGAATCGAACCACGCCGGCTACTCCGGCACCGGGTTCGTCAACTTCGACAACGTCGTGGGCAGCTACGTCGAGTACTCCGTGAACGCCGCGCAGGCGGGCACGCACACCTTGACCTTCCGCTACGCCAACGGAACCGCCGACAACCGCCCGGTGAAGCTCGTCGTCGACGGCGGGGACAAGGGCACCGTCGACTTCCCCGGCACCGGCGCGTGGACGACGTGGAAGACCGTCACCGCGACCGTCCAGCTGACCGCCGGCGTCAACAAGGTCCGCACCACCGCGACCACCGCGAACGGCGGGCCGAACGCGGACAAGCTCACCGACACCTTCGTCTCGCCGGTCGACCCCGAGCCGCCGACGCCGCCGTCGAACCTCAAGGCGAGCAACATCCTGCCCACCGCGGCGACCTTCACCTGGACCGCCGCGACCGACAACGTCGGCGTCGTCCGCTACGAGATCAACCGCGGCGGCAACGTCCTCAAGACCGTCGACGGGAACACGACCAGCGCGACCGTCGACAACCTGACGCCGAACACCGCCTACGACATCTCCGTCGGCGCGTTCGACGCCGCGGGCAACCCGTCGCAGCAGAGCAACGTGGTCACCTTCACCACGCCGCCCAGCAACGACACCACTCCGCCGTCCGTGCCGGGCAACCTGCGCTCCACCGGCGTCACCGCGAACAGCGTTTCCTTGGCGTGGAACGCTTCCACCGACGACGGCGGCACGATCGCGGGCTACGACGTCTACCAGGGCGCCACCAAGGTCGCGACCACGACGTCCCTCGGGACGACGGTCACGGACCTGAACCCGAACACCTCGTACACCTTCACGGTCAAGGCGCGCGATCCCAACGGCAACAGCTCCGCGGCGAGCAACGCGGTCACCGTCAAGACGTCCGCTCCGGGCGGCGCAGGGGGCATCCCGGAGTACGACAAGGACATCGCGAAGGTCGACCTCGGCTGGTCGGTGGACTTCCTGCCGAGCGGCAACGCGCTGGTGACCGAACGGGACCGGTTCGAGGTCGTGCTCGTGACGCCGTCCGGCCAGAAGACGACGCTGGGCAAGGTGCCGGGCGTGGTCACGACCAGCGGTGAAGGCGGCCTGCTCGGCCTGGCGATCTCGCCGAACTGGTCGAGCGACCACGCGATCTACCTGTACCACACGGCATCCGGCGACAACCGGATCGTCAAGATGACCTACGACGGCAGCACGCTGTCCTCGACGTCGACGCCGGTGCTGACCGGGATCGCGAAGAACCGCTACCACAACGGCGGCCGGATCAAGTTCGGCCCGGACGGCAAGCTCTACGCCACCGTGGGCGATGCGAAGAACAGCGACAACGCGCAGAACAAGAGCTCGCTCAACGGGAAGATCCTGCGGCTGAACCCCGACGGCTCGGCGCCGAGCGACAACCCGTTCTACGCCACCGGCGGCAACGCCCGGTACGTCTGGAGCTACGGCCACCGCAACCCGCAGGGCCTGGCCTGGGACTCCCGCGGCCAGCTGTGGGCGGCGGAGTTCGGCGAGAGCAGCCAGGACGAGCTCAACCTCATCCAGAAGGGCGGCAACTACGGCTGGCCCAGCTGCGAGGGTACGCAGGGCAGCTGCAGCGGCTTCATCGCGCCGAAGAAGACCTGGCCGACGTCGCAGGCGGGCCCGTCCGGGATCGAGATCGTCAACGACTGGATCTACATCGCCGCCGTCACCGGCGAGCAGCTGTTCGCCACGCAGATCAACTCCGCGGGCACCGGCGTCGGCACCGTGTCGGCGCTGTTCTCCGGCCGCTGGGGCCGGCTGCGCTCGGTCACGAAGTCGCCGGACGGCGGGCTGTGGGTGACGTCGACGAACAACGACAAGAACGGCGGGACGCCGTCGGTGCTGGACAACGTGATCGTCCGGCTGAAGTTCCCCGGCGGTTCGACGCCGGGTGGCTTCAAGCTGACCAGCTCCGCGTTCGCCGACAACGCGACCATCCCGGACAAGTACACCTGCGCCGGCGACCACACGGCGGGCCAGGACCCGTCGCCGCCGCTCGCGTGGGGCGCGTCCACCGGCGCCAAGGCGTACGCGATCGTGTTCGCCGACGTCGCCAACAGCGGGAACAAGCTGCACTGGGCGATCTGGGACATCCCGGCCGCCACGACGTCGCTGCCGGAAGGACTCGGCGCGGGCTACACCGTGCCGAACCAAGGGGGCGCGAAACAGAAGGCGATGGGCAGCGGGGCGACCGCGCAGAAGTTCTTCGGCCCCTGTCCGGGCGGGTCCAGCCACCCGTACACGTTCACCCTCTACGCGCTGAACACCGCGACGGTCCCCGGCCTGAGCTCGTCTTCGACGATGGCCCAGATCGAGACGGCGATCAAGGGCGCGTCGACGGCGAACGTCGTGCTGCGCGGCAAGTCCAGCGCGGCCGCCTAGAAGCCGCGGCAGGGGTGACCGGAGCGGCGCCGGTCACCCCTGCCGCCCTCACCCCTGTTCGGTGAGCGTGCGCAGGTGCGCGTCGACGTCGAAGCCGTGTTCCTCCAGGCGGCGGCGGGCGAGCAGGAGCTCGTCGGGGGTGAACAGCTCCGAGTACTCCGTGCGGAGCATCGTCGCCTCCGAGCTGCGGCCGAGCTGGTTCTTCTCCCACAGGACGGTGAACCCGCCGGCGGTGCCGGCGCCGCGCAGCAGGAGCCGGGCCGCTTCGACGCCGCCGTGCTCGCGGACCATGCGCTCGAACTGCGCCGGCCGGTAGCCGTAGTCCTTGGCCAGGACCCGGCAGCCGTCGAGCAGGTCCTCGGTGAACCGCGCGGCGAGGCGGGGATCGGCCGGGAGGGGAGCGGCTGGTTCGGGCATGGGACACCTCTCGACGCGATGGCTTCCCTGATTAATCGCGAACGGGAGCGGTTTCGCTACGCCGTTCGGGCAGCCAATCCGTGAACACCACTCTGCGTGGGCAGAATACCGGACATAAGCGGCCAAACGGAACCTGTGGGTGGCCCCTGCCGCGCTGTCCGGCATGCGAACCGCGGTGCGCGGCGAGGTTCACGTCCACTGTGGACAGAGCTATGCGACGCGTTCGACGGCGACCTCGGCGCGCTTCGCCGGGCAGCGCGGCTCGTGACCTGGGGCGGCGGAGGTTCGAGCGGGCGGGCGTGGACCGCGTCGGCTGGATCGCCGACGGGTTGCGCGCGCCGGCGGCCGGCCACGCGCTGCCGCCGCCGTTCGACGACAGGAACACCAATGCCGGACGGGCGCCACGACAACGCCTTGCCGCAGGCCATGGCCTTCCCGGCGATCTTCGGCGCGGCGGAAGAAGATCCCCTCGAAGCGCTGGGCGCACGCTGTCGGCGGCCGCGGCGACGTTCAGGGACGAGCGGACGGCGGGATCACCAGCCGAACAGACCCGCCATGATCCGCGCGCAGCGGGCCGTCATCGCGGCCGCGTCTTCGTCCGGGCGGTCGATCCACCAGCTGATCAGCGAGTCGACCACGCCGGTCCAGACCTGGGCGATCGCCTCGATGTCGACCGGGTCGGCCAGCCCGCGGGATGTCATCAGCTGCGTCGCCCCCAGCAGTGCGAACGCGTCCAGGCGGTGCCGGTAGTCCGCCGCCGAGGCCGCGATGTCGCCCGTGGCCGGGACGGTTTCGTCGCGCAGGAGGCGCCACGCGTAGCGGTCGTGGTCGAACGTCGTGAAGATCGCCGAGAGCACCTTCAGCGGCATCTGGTCGGGCTCGCCGCCGGCCGCCATGGTCGTCGCGACGCCTTCGGTCAGCCGGTCGCCCGCGCGGTGCAGGCAGGCCAGGTAGAGCCCGTCCTTCGAGCCGAAGTACTGGTACAGCAACGGTTTCGTGACGCCGACCCGGCGCGCGATCTCGACCATCGACGCGCCCGCGTAGCCCGCCCGGCCGAACTCCTCGGTGCCGGCCACGACGAGCTGGGCCTCGCGCTCTTCGCGAGGCATCCCCTTGGTCCCGACCGCCCTTGACTCCGTCACACGCGAGAGCCTACCGTGCGTAAAGTGACCCAAGGGTAAGTTACCGTCAGGTCAGATCAAGGAGGCGACGTGGCCGAGTTCCTGGCGCACCTGCGCGACCCCGTGCTGTTCGCGATTCCGGTGTTCGTCCTGTTCGTGGCGATGGAGATCGTGGCGGTGCACGTGCTCGGCCACGACGACAACGTCGTCGGCTACAGCGTCGCCGACACCCGCACGAGCATGCTGATGGGCACCGTCGCGGTCGGCGTCAACGCGCTGTTCCGACTGGTGATGCTCTTCGTCTTCGCCGCGTTGTTCGAGCTGGCGCCGGTCAAGTTCGACCCGCGCGACTGGTGGACGTGGGTGCTCATGCTGCTTGGCCAGGAGCTGGTCTTCTACGCCTACCACCGCGCCAGCCACCGCGTCCGGCTGCTGTGGGCGGGCCACCAGGTCCACCACTCCAGCGAGCACTACAACTTCTCGACCGCGCTGCGCCAGAAGTGGACCCCGTACTTCCAGCTCCCCTTCTGGTCGGTGCTGGCGCTGTGCGGGATCCCGCCGTGGATGATCCTGACCGGCCTGTCGATCGACCTCGTCTACCAGTTCTTCGTGCACACCGAGAAGGTCGGCAAGCTGCCGCGCTGGTTCGAATACGTCTTCAACACCCCGTCGCACCACCGCGTCCACCACGGCAGCGACGAGGAGTACCTGGACGCCAACTACGGCGGCATCCTGATCATCTGGGACCGCATGTTCGGCAGCTTCGTGCCCGAGGGCAAGCGGCCGACGTACGGGCTGACGAAGAACATCGGCACGTACAACCTGCTGAAGGTCGGCTTCCACGAGTACGGCTCGATCCTGCGCGACCTGCGCGCGGCGACGACGTGGCGCGCCCGCGCGGGCTACGTGCTCGGCCCGCCCGGGTGGGCGCCCCGCACCACGACCGGCGCCGGAGCCGACGCGCTGCCCAGCAGTTTCAGCGCCGTCTCCGACGGCGAACCGGGCTCGGCCGTGTAGGCGATCAGGCGCTGGCCCGACGTGCCCGGGATGACGAGGTTTTCGAAGCTGAGCTCCACCTCGCCGACAACCGGGTGCAGCAGCAGCTTCACGCCGGACGTGCACGTGCGCACCGGGTGCCGGGCCCACAGCTTCGCGAACTCGTCGGAGTTCATCGTGAGCCCGCCGACGAGCTCGGCGAGCGCGCGGTCGTCGTGGTGGCGCCCGGCGACCAGGCGCAGCGACGCCACCGCCAGCTCGGCCTGCTCGCCCCAGTTCCGGTACAGCGCGCGGTACCGCTCGTCCAGGAACAGCATCCGGGTCAGGTTGGGCCGGGTCGCCGGGTCGTCCGGGCTCCCGGGCGCGAGGTGGGCCGCGAGCAGCGCGTGGCCCAGCTGGTTCCAGGCGAGGACGTCACCCCGCCGGTCCATGAGCACCGCCGGGACGTGGGTCATCGCCCCCAGCAGCTGCCGGGCCGACGCGCTCGCGTGGGTCACCCGCGGCGGCGCCGGACGACGGGACGACGGGGCCGGCCGCGCGAGGTCCTTCAGGTGGGCCGTCTCGTCTTCGGTGAGCCGCAGCGTGCGCGCGATCGCTTCCAGCGTGCTGTCGGAAGCGTTGCCGGCGCGGCCCTGCTCGAGCCGCGTGTAGTGGGTGATGCTGACGTTGGCGAGCGTCGCCAGCTCCTCCCGGCGCAGGCCGGTGACGCGGCGGCGGGCCGGGTGCGGCGTGATGCCGACGTCCTCCGGACGCAGCGCGGCGCGGCGCGACTTGAGGAAGTCGCCCAGCTCGGATGGGGCTGCCATGGACACCTCCGGTACTCACCCCCATGATGCCCGGGCCGGAAGCGAGGAGCCTGGTGCTGTCGTGACCACCCTCGTGCGGACGGGGCCGACCGGGGTTCTGGCTCGGGTTCCGGGTACCGGCGATCGTTCCGGGTGATCGACGAACCCCGCTGGAAGGGACTCCCGTGTCCGTCACCGAAATCGAGGCACCCGCCCGGCTCACGCCCCGGCTGCGGCTGGTGCTCGTCCTGCTGCTCGCCACGCAGTTCATGCTCGCCGTGGACTTCGCCATCCTGAACGTCGCGCTGCCGGTCATCGGCGGGAGTCTCGGCTTCTCGCTGGGCCACCTGCAGTGGATCGCGACGGCGTTCGCGCTGTGCGCGGCGGGTTTCACGCTGTTCTTCGGCCGGGTCGCGGACCTGTTCGGCCGGCGCCGGCTGTTCCTCGGCGGCCTGGTCGTCCTGGGCGCGGCCTCGGTGCTGGGCGGCCTCGCGCAGAACCCGGAGATGCTTATCGTGGCCCGCATCTTCCAGGGCCTGGCCACCGCCGCCGTGACGCCGGCCGCGCTGTCGCTGATGACGGTGTCGTTCCCGGAGGGCCCGCTGCGCCAGAAGGCGCTCGGCCTCAACGGCGCGCTGATGTCCAGCGGCTTCACCGCCGGCGCCGTCCTCGGCGGCGTGCTGACCGACCTGCTGTCGTGGCGGTGGGCGTTCTTCATCAACGTGCCCGTCGCGATCGCCGTGCTGCTCATCGCCCCGGCGGTGATCAACGAGTCCCGGCCCGACGAGCGCCCGAAGCTCGACGTGCCCGGCGCCATCACCGTCACGCTCGGCCTGCTGGCCATCATCTTCGGGCTGACCCAGGCGAGCGAGGAGGGCTGGGGCTCGGCGACCGTCCTCGGCTCGCTGGCGGCCGGCGTGGTGCTGCTGGTGTTGTTCCACGCAGTCGAGCGCAAGGTGTCCGCGCCGCTGGTGCCGCTCACCGTGCTCCGCAAGCGGTCGGTGGCCTGGGGCAACGTCGCGGGCCTGATCGCGTTCCTCACCGAGTGCTCGCTGGTGTTCCCGCTGACCCTCTACCTGCAGGAAGTGCTCGGCTTCTCCCCGCTCGCCGCGGGTCTGTCCTTCGGCGTGCTCGGCCTGGGCACGGTCACCGGCGGCGTCTTCGCCCCGAAGGTCATCGGCAAGGTCGGCAGCAAGCAGACGCTGATCATCGGCGGCATCCTGCAGACGGTGTTCACCGCGGCCCTGCTCGGCCTCGGCGACGACCGCTCGTGGATGGCACTGATGCTGATCGCCAGCTTCGCCGGCGGCGTCGGCAACATGCTCGTGATCGTGGGGTTCATGGTCACCGCCACCTCGGGGCTGGCCGACCACGAACAGGGCCTGGCCACCGGCCTCGCCACCATGACCCAGCAGGTCGGCATCACGATGGGCACGCCGATCATGAGCGTGGTGGTCACGTCCGCCGCGGCGGGCACCGGAGCCGCGGCCATCCTCGGTGGCCTGAAGGCGGCGATCGCGGTGAACGCCGCCATCGTGCTGCTCGGCCTCCTCACCAGCGCCCTGTTCCTGCGCGGCGATCGGTCCGCCGCGCGGTGACGGGGTGAGCGGGTCGGCCCCCCGTGCTCGGAACGGGGGGCCTCGACCGGTTTCCGGCGCGAGCCGCCGGTCAAGCGCGGTCGTGCAGCGTGACCTGGTACCCGTCGGGGTCGGCGAAGGTGAACGTCCGGCCGAACGGGCCGTCGATCGGCGCCGAAACGATCTTGTGGCCGTCGGCGACCAGCGCGTCGTGAATGGCCTGGACATCGGTGGCGTGGAGCCAGATCGCGGCACCGATGCCGGGCTGGGCGACGGACGCGAGATCGGTGCCCGGCACGACGTCGCGCAGGGCGAACGCGATCGGCTTCGTCTCGAAGACGACGGCGTGCGGCGGGCCGGCCGGGGAGCGGACGAGGCCGAGGTACTGCTCGTAGAACGCCTGCGAAGCCTTGAGGTCGCGCGCCTGGAGCGAGATGAAGTCGGGCCGGTGACGGGCATGGGGTGGTCCTCCCTTTCGTGTCAGTCTTCTGACACGCACCAACCTATGTCAGAATACTGACATGAGTCAAGACGAGCCCGGCGTCGACCTGAAGACGTCACTGGGCTACCTGCTGAAAGAGGCGTCGAGCGCGCTGCGCGCGGCCATGGAGGAAGTGCTGCGCCCGCTCGGGATGAGCGTGACGCACTACTCCTGCCTCGAGCTGCTGGCGCAACGGCCGGGCTTGTCGAACTCCGAGCTCGCGCGCGGCGCGTTCGTGACCCGGCAGACGATGAACGTGCTGCTCCAGACCCTGGAGCGGGACGGCTACGTGACCAGGCCCGCGGAGGCACCCGTCGGGAAGGCGCTGCCCACCCGGCTCACACCCCGCGGCCGGAAGAGCCTGGAGAAGGCGAGTGCCGCGGTCCGGTCCGTCGAGGACCGGATGCTGGACGGCATGACCGGGGCCGAGCAGGCGGCCGCGTTCCGGAGCCTGCAGAGCATGATCCGCTCCCTGCACGAGAGCCGCTGAAACCGCCTCTCGGGAAAGTCCCGGCGAAGAACCCCGCCGCGGGCGCGGAGGTCGCATGCGCCCGTCGCATCGGATATCATCGATACGTTCATGACCAGCGCGGAAGGCCGGCCCAGACATGCCCGTGACAGGCGACATCGCGGCCCTGCTCGAGCCCCTGAAGGCGCTCGCCAACCCGGTGCGGTTCGAGGTGCTCCAGTGGCTGCGCGAACCGGAGGAGCACTTCCCCGTCGACGCCGCCGTCGTCGACCCGCGCGAGGTCGGCGTCTGCGTCAGCCACATCCAGGCCAAGGCCGGGCTCGCGCAGTCCACCGTCTCCGCCTACATGGCGGTGCTGGAACGCGCGGGTCTCGTCCGGGCGACGCGAGTCGGGAAGTGGACCCACTACCGACGTGACGAAGAACGAATCGCCTCGTTCATCGAATCGTTCGGGCAGGAGCTGGGATCGCTTTCGGCCGGCCTGGCTTAGGCGCCGGCAGCCGGTGTGCCGGTCGTCAGCCGGCCGCGGACGTCACGCCGTGTCCCGCAGGTCGAGGGCGTTCTCCGGGCGCACCGCGGCCGGCAGGCTCGCCAGCGGCGGCTGCCGCGGGGACGTCAGGTCCGTCAGCACCAGCTCGCGCTCGACGCCGCTCTCCGACGACCCGCGCCGGAACTGCGCGAGCAGCGTCGCCGGCGGGATCGCGGTGACCAGGCGGCCGTAGTGCTCCAGGCGGTCGAACAACGTCTGCATGATCTGCCCGGACATCCGGCCCAGCGCCTGCGTGCTCTGGTGCCGGTGGGCGCGGTGGCCGAGGTCGACCTGGGCGAGCGCGTCGAGGCCGCGCAGCTCCAGCAGGTCGATCAGGTGGCCGATCTCGACGCCGTAGTTGACGACGAACGGGACGCTCTCCAGCACCTCGCGCCGCCCCGCGTACTCGCCGGCGAGGGGCTGCACGAACCCGGCCAGCTCCGGCCAGAACATGTTGAGCAGCGGCCGGGCGACGAGCTCGGTGACGCGGCCGCCGCCGTCCGCCTCGGTGCCGAGCGGGCGGTGGTAGAAGCCCTTGACGTAGGCGACGGACGGGTCCGTGAGCAGCGGGCCGAGCAGCCCGGTGACGTAGTCCGTGGTGAAGTCGTGGAGGTCGCCGTCGACGAAGACGACCAGGTCACCGGTCGTCGCGGCGACGCCCTTCCAGAGCGCTTCGCCCTTGCCCTGGTACGCCGGGAGGCCGGGGAAGACGGCGTCCTGCGCGACGACCCGGGCCCCGGCCGCGGCGGCGACTTCGGCGGTGGCGTCGGTGGAGTGGCTGTCGACGACGAGGATTTCGTCGACGAGCAGGCCCTGCAGCTCGTCCCGGATGGCGGTGATGATCGCGCCGACGGTGGCTTCCTCGTCACGGGCCGGGATGACGACGGACACGGTGGTGCCCCGCTTCGCGGCGACGAGGTCCTCGACGGTCCAGTCCCCCGCCTTGCTGCTGCGCCGGGCGAGCCAGGTGCCGACCTCCGGCGTCACGTGTGGGTGAGCGTTGCGCATGCTGTCCCCTTCCCTCGTTCGTCTCCGAGGTTCGGGGTGCCGCGTTTCGGCGACGGCGCCGGGGTGCTACCGCGGTGTTACGAAGTGGGGCGCCCGGTTAACGCGACGGGCCGAAAACCGGCTGACCGGCGCGGCTCCGCGGCCTAGGCTCGCCGCCGATGAGCCAGTACTTCCGCATCGACGGCCGGGACGTGTGGAACCCGTCCCACGGGCCCGCCACGGTGTTCACGCGCCTCGCCGAGGCGTTCGTCCCGCTGGCCGGGCCGTCGGGGATCGGGGTGACCCCCGGCGACCCCGACGACCACCCGATCGACGGCGCGGCCTTCGCGAAGTTCACCGACGCGCTGGTCGCCGAGTACCGCGCGACCTCGCACCCGATCCAGCGGGCGCTCCTGGAGGGGTTCGTGGCGACGGCGGCCGTGCTGGCGCGCCGGGCCGGGCTCGCGCTGCCCGCGCTCGACGGGCCGGCGGCGGTGTCGTCACGCGACGTCCCGGGTGGCGGAGCCGCCGGGCCCGACCGGCTCGCCGAGCTGATGGCCGGCTACGAGCGAGCGATGCCGGCGTGATCGAGCCGAACCGGCCGTTCCGCTGGGACCTCGTGCGCCCCGACCACCTCGGCTCGCTGGTGGACGGCCTGCCCGAGCCGGACCTGTGGTTCCTCGGCGACCTCGTCGAGTGCGCGGCCAAGGTGCTCGCGCGGTCCGGGAACGGCGAGCTGTACTTCGTCGGCCGGTCCGCGGACTCGGTGTTCGACCTGCTCGGCGGCGCCCTGCCGGACCCGGGGCGGCTGCACCAGCTGCCGCTGTCGACCGCGTCGATCGACAGCTGGTTCTCCGGCCGCCTCCACCCGGCCGAAGTGGCGCAGCTGCGCGCCAACCTGGCCGCGCACGGGCTGAGCCGGCTGTCCTCGCGCGCGGATCCCGGCCGATCGTCTTCGCCGACGTGGTGTCGACGGGCCGGACGATGGAGCAGCTGCTGGACATCCTGCGGGACTGGGCCGCCGACGACCGCGCGGACTGGCCCGCCGTCCGCCGCCGCCTCCGGATCGCCGGCCTGACGCGGCGCACGCACACCAGCCCGAACACGCATCGGTGGCAGCAGCACGCGGAGTGGGCGCGCGAGGTGACGATCCGGAACGTGTCGGTCGAGTCGCGTTGTTCAGCTACCTCGCGGACCGCCAGCCCAAGCTGACGCGATCGTTCGGCCGCGAATGGTGGGCGGCGCCGGAAGTCCGCGAGCCGGCCCGCGACGACCGCACCCGCCGGGCGCTGGCCGAGGCGGTGGCGATCGTCGAAACCGGCCGCACCCCGGCCGTGCGCGAACGACTGGCCCGGGTGCTCGAGCGCGAGCCGGCCATTTCCGAGCCGTGGCTGCGAGACCTCGTCAGGCGTCTTCCTCTTCCAGCATCTCCGGCGTGACCGCGGACTCCGTGTCCGGGATGTTCAGGTCCTTCGCCCGCTTGTCCGCCATCGCCAGGAGCCGGCGGATGCGGCCCGCCACCGCGTCCTTCGTCATCTGCGGGTCCGACAGCTGGCCCAGCTCCTCCAGCGATGCCTGCCGGTTCGACAGCCGGAGCTTGCCCGCCGCGAGCAGGTGGTCCGGGGCCGTGTCGCCGAGGATCTCCAGGGCTCGCTCCACCCGGGCCGCCGCCGCGACCGCCGCGCGGGCCGAGCGGCGCAGGTTCGCGTCGTCGAAGTTCGCCAGGCGGTTGGCCGTCGCGCGGACTTCGCGGCGCATCCGGCGCTCTTCCCACTGCAGGACGCTCGTGTGCGCGCCCAGGCGGGTCAGCAACGCGCCGATCGCGTCGCCGTCGCGGACCACCACCCGGTCGGCTCCGCGGACCTCACGCGACTTCGCCTGGATGCCCATCCGGCGCGCCGCGCCCACCAGGGCCAGCGCCGCCTCCGGGCCCGGGCACGTCACCTCGAGCGACGACGACCGGCCCGGTTCCGTCAGGGAACCGTGCGCGAGGAACGCGCCCCGCCACGCCGCTTCCGCGTCCGCCACGCCGCCGGACACCACGGCCGCGGGCAGCCCGCGCACCGGGCGGCCGCGCTGGTCGATCAGCCCGGTCTGGCGGGCCAGGCCCTCACCGTCCTTGACCACGCGCACGACGTACCGGGTGCCCTTGCGCAGGCCGCCGCTGGCGGTGATGACGTGGACGTCCGAATGGTGGCCGTACAGCTCGTGGATCTCCTTGCGCAGCCGTCGCGCGACCGAGCCCGTGTCCAGCTCCGCCTCCACGACCACCCGGCCGGCCACGATGTGCAGCCCGCCGGCGAAGCGGAGCAGTGACGCGACCTCCGCCCGGCGCGGCCCGATCTTCGTGATCTCCAGCCGGCTCAGCTCGTCCTTGACCGCGGCGGTCATCGCCATTGCTGCCCCTCCCTGCCTTTCGCTCCTCCCCCGTGCTCCCCGCCGAGACCGAGAGCCTCCCGCATGCACAACGCGAGCGCATCAGGATCATGCCGTCCCGCCACTTCGGGGTCGGCCACCGCCCCCAGGTGGGCCCGGCCCCCGAGCCGTTCCGCCGCGCGCCGGAGATTCGCCGGGTCGGGCACGGAATCGCGGTCCGCGATCACCGCGTCGACCCGCAGATCGGGCGCGTGCTCGAAGAGTACGTCCAGGTGCCGCTCCGGAGAGAATCCCGCGGTTTCCCCCGGCTGGGGGACAAGGTTGAGCACGAGCACCTTCGTCGCGGTGGTTTTCACGAGCGCGTCGTGCAGACCGGGCACCAGCAAATGAGGTAGAACGCTGGTGAACCACGAGCCCGGACCGAGGAAGACGACGTCGGCGTTCAGCACCGCTTCGACGGCTTCCTCGCACGCCAGCGGCGGCCGCCCCGAACCGCCGGGCGCGCGCAGGCTCACCCGCTGCACCTGCCCGGGCGTCGACGCCACCGCGACCTGCCCGCGGATCGTGCGCAGCGCCGCCGGGTTCTCGCTGTCCAGGCCGCTGACCTGCCCCTCGATTTCGAGGGGCTCCGGCGACATCGGCAGCACGCGGCCCGAGACGCCGATCAGCCGGCACGCCTCGTCGAGCGCGGCGACCGGGTCGCCGAGCACCTCGAACAGCCCGGCCAGCAGCAGGTTCCCCACCGCGTGGCCGGCCAGCGCGCCGTCGCCGCCGAAGCGGTGCTGGAACACCTCGGCCCACAGCGTCCCGCCGTCTTCCGCGGCGAACGCGGCGAAGGCCTGCCGGAGATCGCCCGGCGGCAGCAGCCCGAGCTCACGCCGTAGCCGGCCGGACGATCCGCCGTCGTCGGCCACGGTCACGACCGCGGTGACGTCGGGGGTCACCCGCCGCACCGCGGACAACGTGGCGTGCAGCCCGTGGCCGCCCCCGAGGGCGACCGCCCGCACGTTATTCACGACCAAGGTCGCGGTGCACCACCTTCACGGCCATACCGTCCTCTTTGGACAGACGCTGGGCGAGCTCCACGGACAGCGCCACGCTGCGGTGCTTGCCGCCGGTGCAGCCGACGGCGAGCGTCAGGTACCGCTTGCCCTCGCGCTTGTAGCCGGCGCCGATCAGCCGCAGCAGCTGGTGGTAGCGGTCCAGGAACTCCTCGGCGCCCTCCTGCGAGAGGACGTAGTTGCGGACCTCGCCGTCGAGGCCCGTGTGTTCGCGCAGCTCCGGGATCCAGAACGGGTTCGGCAGGAACCGGACGTCCATCACCAGGTCGGCGTCCATCGGCAGACCGTACTTGTAGCCGAAGGACAGCACGGTGACCCGGGTCTGCGTGCTCGCTTCCGAACCGAACGCGTCCTCGATCTTGGCGCGCAGGTCGTGCACCGACAGCGACGACGTGTCGAGCACGAGGTCGGCTTCTTCGCGCAGCGGCTCCAGCAGCGTCCGCTCCGCCGTGATGCCGTCGGCCAGCCGCCCGTCGCCCTGCATCGGGTGGCCGCGGCGGACGGCTTCGAAGCGCCGCACCAGCACCGCGTCGGTCGCCTCCAGGAACAGCACGCGCGGCTTGTAGCCCCGCGCGTCGAGGTCCTTGATGACCGAGGCGAGGTCGTCGGTGAACGCGCGCGAGCGCACGTCCATGACGACGGCCACCTTCGTGATCGCGCCGCGCGCCTGCGCGCCCAGCTCGACCATCGTCGCGATCAGCTCCGGGGGCAGGTTGTCGACGACGAACCAGCCCAGGTCCTCCAGGCACTTGGCCGCCGTGCTGCGGCCCGCCCCGGACAACCCGGACACGACCGCGACCTCCATGCCGGACCCGCGGATCTCCTCTTGCGCACTCACTGTCTTTCCCTACTCCCCTGCTTGTGTGCCGTTGCCCGCACCGGACTCCCCGGCCAGCGCGGCGACCACGGCTTCCGCGGTGCGCCTGCCGAAGCCGGGCACCGCCTCGATCTCCTCGATCCTGGCCTGCTTGAGCCTCTTCACCGAGCCGAAGTGCTTGATCAGGGCGGTACGGCGAGCCTGCCCCAGCCCGGGCACACTGTCCAATTCGGACGCCCGCAGCCGCTTGGAGCGCTTCTCGCGGTGGTAGGTGATGGCGAAGCGGTGGGCCTCATCGCGCAGCCGTTGCAGCAGGTACAGCCCCTCCGACGTCCGCGGCAGGATCACCGGGTCGGGGTCGGCGGGCAGCCACACCTCTTCGAGCCGCTTCGCCAGCCCGATCACGGAGATGTCGGTGATGCCGAGCTCGGCCAGCACGTCCGCGGCCGCCGTGGCCTGCGGGCCCGCGCCGTCGACGACCAGCAGGTTCGGCGGGTAGGCGAACTTCTTCGGCCGGCCGGTCTCCGGGTCGAGACCGGGCGTGCTCGTCTCCTCCGCCGTTTCCTTGAGGTAGCGGTGGAAGCGCCGGCGCACGACCTCGGCGATCGACGCCACATCGCCCTCTTCGGCCGCTTCGCGCAGCGCGAAGCGCCGGTACTCGGACTTGCGTGCGAGCCCGTCCTCGAAGACGACCAGCGACGCCACGACGTCGCTGCCCTGGATGTGGCTGATGTCGATGCACTCGATGCGCAGCGGCGCGGTGTCGAGGGCCAGGAACTCCTGCAGCTCGGTCAGCGCCGCCGACCGGGCCGTGAGGTCGCCGGCGCGGCGCAGCTTGTGCTGGGTGAACGCCTCCCCCGCGTTGCGCTCGACCGTCTCCGCGAGGGCCTTCTTGTCGCCGCGCTGCGGCACCCGCAGCTGCACCCGCGAGCCGCGCAGGCCGCTCAGCCACTCCGCGACCGCGTCGGCGTCCGCGGGCAGCTCCGGCACCAGCACCTCGCGCGGGACGACCGGGCCGGCGTCGACGTCGTCGCGGGCGTCCAGCTCGGCCTCGTCGCCGTAGAACTGCGTCAGGAAGTGGTCGACGAGCGCCGGGACGTCCATCTCCTCGGCCTTGTCGATCACCCAGCCGCGCTGGCCGCGGACCCGGCCGCCGCGCACGTGGAAGACCTGGACGGCGGCCTCGAGGTCGTCGTGGGCGAACGCCACGACGTCGGCGTCCGTGCCGTCGCCGAGCACGACGGCCTGCTTCTCCATGGCGCGGCGCAGCGCGCCGAGGTCGTCGCGCAGCCGGGCGGCGCGCTCGAACTCGAGCTCCGCGGACGCGGCCGCCATCTCGGTTTCCAGCCGCTTGATCATGACGTCGGTCTTGCCGGCGAGGAAGTCGCAGAAGTCCTCGACGATGTCGCGGTGCTCCTCGGCGGAGACGCGCCCGACGCACGGCGCGGAGCACTTGTCGATGTAGCCGAGCAGGCACGGGCGGCCGATCTGGCCGTGCCGCCGGAACACCCCGGCCGAGCAGGTGCGGGCCGGGAAGACGCGCAGGAGCAGGTCAAGCGTCTCGCGGATGGCCCACGCGTGCGCGTACGGCCCGAAGTAGCGGACGCCCTTCTTGCGCGCGCCGCGGTAGACGTGCAGCCGCGGGAACTCCTCGTTCAGCGTCACCGCGAGCACCGGGTAGCTCTTGTCGTCGCGGTAGCGGACGTTGAACCGCGGGTCGAACTCCTTGATCCAGTTGTACTCGAGCTGGAGGGCCTCGACCTCGGTGGTCACGACGGTCCACTCGACGCTCGCCGCCGTCGTCACCATCTGGCGCGTGCGCGGGTGCAGGCCGGAAAGGTCGGCGAAGTAGGAGTTCAGCCTGCTGCGCAGGCTTTTGGCCTTGCCGACGTAGATGACCCGCTTGGTCGCGTCGCGGAACTTGTACACGCCAGGGGCATCCGGGATGCTCCCCGGCGAGGGACGGTAGGTGGTCGGGTCAGCCACACTCACAGCCTATTTGCCACCACCGACAGTTCTCGCGCGCCCCCGGCCGCCCCGCCGGAAGTAGGGTGTTCGTCCGATTCCGACTTCGGTAGGTGTCGCCCCGGGTGAGCCGGTGGTTACTTTCCGACCGGCCCGATCGGGCCCCGTCCGAAAGGATCACCTCCGTGAGCTCTCTCCGTACCCTCGGCGCCGCGTGCACGGCCGCCGTCGCGCTGACCCTCGCGGGTGGCGCCGTCGCTTCCGCCGGCGTCCAGCCGAACATCGTCGGCGGCACGACCGCCCCCACCGTGTCGTGGGGCGCTCAGGTCTACGTGAACACGCCCGGGCGCGACTTCCAGGGCTTCAACTGCTCGGGCACGGTGATCGCCGCGCGCTGGGTGATGACGGCGGTGCACTGCCTCGACCAGGACGGGTCGGGCATGCACGTCAAGGTCGGCAGCAACACGCTGTTCTCGGGCACCGACATCGCGGTCGACGGGGAGTACGAGTCCCCCAACGGCGACATCGCGCTGCTGCACCTGGCGTCGGCGACGAGCGCGGCGCCGATCAAGCTGGGCAGCGCGGACCCGTCGACGGGCAGCACCAACCAGCTCTACGGCTGGGGCCGCACCACCCCGACCGGCCCGCCGGCGTCGGCCTTGAAGACGGCGAACGTCCAGGTGACCGGCCGTTCGACGGACGCGTACGGCGGCCGCGCGATCCAGAGCGTCGGGATCAACGGGTCGGCGTGGAAGGGCGACTCGGGCGGCCCCCAGGTGTCGGGCGGCGTGCAGGTGGGCGTCGCGTCGACGGTCCAGAACCAGAGCGGGACCAACACGCGCGGGACGAACAACTACGCGAGCGTGGCGTCGAGCCGGTCCTGGATCCGGACGACCGCGGGCGTGTGAGCTCCCGGGGCGGCGCTTCGGCGCCGCCCCGGTTTTGTCGGTGGCGTGTGGGATGCTCGCGGGCATGCGGATCGCCACCTGGAACGTGAACTCCATCGTCCCCCGCCTGCCCCGGGTGCTGGGCTTCCTGGAGGAGACGGCGCCGGACGTGCTGTGCCTGCAGGAGCTGAAGACCACGACGGAGAAGTTCCCGCTGGCCGAGGTCGAGGCGCTCGGGTACGAGGTGGCGGCGTACGGGCTCGGGCGCTGGAACGGCGTCGGGATCGTGTCGCGCGTGGGGTTGTCCGACGTGGTGCGCGGGCTGCCGGGCGAGCCGTCGTTCGAAGACGCCGCGGAGGCGCGGGCGATCGGCGCCACCTGCGGCGGCGTGCGGGTGTGGTCGGTGTACGTGCCCAACGGGCGTGAGCCGGACAACCCGCACTACGCGTACAAGCTGGAGTGGCTGGAGGCGCTGCGGTCGCTGGTTTCTTCGGAGCTGTCTTCCGCGCCCTTCGCGGTGCTGGGTGACTTCAACGTGGCACCGACGGACGCGGACGTGTGGGACATCGCGGTGTTCGCGGAGTCGACGCACGTGACTCCCCCGGAACGCGAGGCGTTGGCGCGCCTGCGGAAACTGGGGTTGTCGGACGTCTTCCCGCGGCCGCTGAAGTACGACCACCCGTTCACGTACTGGGACTACCGGGCCGGCAACTTCCCGAACAACAAGGGGATGCGGATCGACCTGGTGTACGGCAACGACGCGTTCACCTCGGCGGTGACGGATTCCTATGTGGACCGCAACGCCCGCAAGGGAAAGGGCCCGTCGGACCACGCGCCGATCGTGGTGGACCTGGACCTCTGACGCGCCGGTTCCCAGCCTGGGGCCGGACGCCCAGTGCGGCACCAGCCCGCCATGGGAAACGAAAGCTCCACGCGGCGCAGCGCGGGAGGCTCGGCACGTCGCCGCGTACGGTGATGCCGCCGGTTCGCGCTCACCGAGAATGTGCTGCCGTGGCTGTGGTGACCACCGTCGCCACAGCAGGAGACCCCACAGCGAAGCAGGACCCGCCGCATCAGCCGCCGGTGGCTGCGCGGTGCAGTTTTCGCAATGCCCGCACCGCTTCCACCGCTCGAGCCCGGTCCACCGCCTGGATCGCCATCACCGCGTGGTACTCGTCGTCCGGCAGCTCCAGCCGTGCCCACGAGGCGCCGTCCGGGAAGCTCACCGAAAGCACTTCCTGCCAGGCGAACCGGCGGGTGACGAGTACGTTCCGGACCTCGATGCCCTCTTCGTCCGCGCGGACCCGGGCGATCGCGAACAGCATCACGCCGCACGCCAGCAGGATGCCGATGCCGATCATCGCCGCCTGGTCGGACCGCTGGAAGTGGACGCCCGTGTCGCCGTTGCGCAGCAGCACCGCCACCACCACGAACACCGCCAGCAGCGCCACCGCCAGCACGCTGCACATGATCAGCGCACGGCGCGGGCGGATCACCAGGAGAGTCACACGAAACCCCGCTCGGTCCACGGCTGGCGCAGGCTCCGCAGCACGTGGGCCGTGTCCAGGGCCGCCACCGTCGCCTCGTAGCCCTTGTCTTCCTTCGCGCCCGGGCGGCCCGACCGGTCGACCGCCTGCTCGTGCGTGTCGCACGTCAGGACGCCGTTGCCGACCGGGGTGCTCTCGTCGAGCGCCACGCGGGTCAGGCCCGCCGTCACCGCGTCGCACACGTACTCGAAGTGCGGGGTGCCGCCGCGGATGACCACGCCGAGCGCCACCACCGCGTCGTGGTTGCGGGCCAGCGCCTGCACCACCACGGGGAGCTCGATCGCGCCCGCGACGTGGACGACCGTCGGGTCTTCCTCCAGCTCCGCCTCACGAGCCGCGACCAGCGCCCGCTCCAGGAGGACGTCGGTGATGTCCGAGTTCCACTTCGTGGCCACGATGCCGAGCTTGAGGGACTTGCAGCCGGTCAGGTCCAGGGAAACGTCGGGACGGCCGTCGCCGCTCACTGTGGTCCTCCATCCGCGTGCTCGGTGCCCGCGCCGACCTGGTCGTAGTGCTCCAGCTGGGCCAGGTCGTGGCCCATCCGGTCGCGCTTGGTCCGCAGGTAGCGCAGGTTCTCCGGGTTCGGCGAGATCGGCAGCGGCACCCGCCCGGTGACGCGCAGGCCGTAGCCCTCCAGGCCGATCCGCTTGGCCGGGTTGTTCGACAGCAGCCGCATGGTGCGGACGCCGAGGTCGCACAGGATCTGCGCGCCGGTGCCGTAGTCGCGGGCGTCGGCCGGGACGCCGAGGGCGAGGTTCGCGTCGACGGTGTCGGCACCGTCGTCCTGCAGCTGGTAGGCCTGCAGCTTGTGCAGCAGCCCGATGCCGCGGCCCTCGTGGCCGCGGATGTAGAGCACGACGCCGCGGCCCTCGGCCGCCACCGCTTCCAGGGCCGCTTCCAGCTGCGGGCCGCAGTCGCAGCGCAGCGAGCCGAAGACGTCGCCGGTCAGGCACTCGGAGTGGACGCGCACGAGGATGTCCTGGCCGTCGCCGATCTCGCCGTAGACGAACGCGACGTGCTCGATGCCGTCCAGCAGCGAGTCGTAGCCGACCGCGCGGAAAGTGCCCGCGGCCAGCGGGATCCGCGCCTCGGCGACGCGCTCGACCTGCTTCTCGGTGCGGCGGCGGTAGGCGATCAGGTCGGCGATGGTGATGATCGCGAGGTCGTGGTCGGCGGCGAACACCTCGAGCTCGTCCCGGCGCGCCATGTCGCCTTCGTCCTTCTGCGACACGATTTCGCAGAGCACGCCCGCCGGCGCGAGCCCGGCCATCCGGGCCAGGTCGACCGACGCCTCGGTGTGCCCGGGGCGCCGCAGCACGCCGCCCTCCTTCGCCCGCAGCGGCACGACGTGCCCGGGGCGGCGGAAGTCCTTCGCCGTGGACGCGGGGTCGGCCAGCAGCCGGATCGTGTGCGCGCGGTCGGCGGCGGAGATGCCGGTGCTGATGCCCTCGGCGGCGTCGACCGTGACGCTGTACGCGGTCCCGCGCGCGTCCTGGTTCGTGTGGTACATCGGCGGCAGGTCCAGCCGGTCGGCCTCGGCCTCGGTCAGCGCCACGCAGACGTAGCCCGAGGTGTAGCGGACCATGAACGCCAGCAGCTCCGGCGTCGCCTTCTCCGCGGCGAAGATGAGGTCGCCCTCGTTCTCGCGGTCTTCGTCGTCGACCACGACGACCGGCCGGCCCGCCGCGACGTCCGCGATCGCCCGTTCGATGGCGTCGGCGTCGAACACCGCCCCGGTGCCGCAGGGGGTCCAGCCCGCTTCGGGCTCTGCCGCACTCGACTCACTCATGACCGCTCCTCCGTGCCGCCGCCGTCCCGATTCTGCACCTGGTCGCGGATGTGTGCCTCGGCCAGCTTCTCCACGTACTTCGCGACCACGTCGACCTCGAGGTTGACCAGGTCGCCGGCTTCCCGGCCGCCGAGGGTGGTCATTTCGAGCGTGGTCGGGATCAACGCCACCTGGAACCGGTCGTCGGTGACGGCGGCGACGGTGAGGGAGATCCCGTCGACCGCGATCGAGCCCTTCTCGACCACGTACCGCGCGAGGTGCGCCGGCAGCGAGAAGGTCGTGACGCCGTTCTCGTCGCGGCCGAGGTACGTCCCGGTGCCGTCGACGTGGCCCTGCATGATGTGGCCGCCGAGCCGCCCGCCCGCGGGCGTGGCGCGTTCCAGGTTGACCCGGTCGCCGGTCGCGACCTTGGCCAGGCTCGAGCGCTGCAGCGTCTCGTTCACGACGTCGACGGTGAACTCGCCGCCGGCCACCTCGACGACCGTGAGGCACACCCCGCTGACCGCGATCGAGTCGCCGTGCCCGGCGTCGCTGGTGACCAGCGGGCCGCGTACGCGCAGCCGTGCCGCGTTGGTCAGCTGCTCGACCGCGGTGACCTCGCCGATCTCCTCGACTATGCCGGTGAACACGTCCGCTGCCTCCTTGTGAGCCGGTCTTCCCATCCAACACCCGCCGCGGCCCCGGGGCTTCCCCGGTGCCGCCGCGAGGTCAGCCCGCCCGGCCGCGGGCCGCCTGCTCGCGCAGCGCGGCGACCGCCTTGCCCGGGTCACCGGCGCCGTAGACGGCCGAGCCCGCGACGAAGCAGTCGACGCCCGCTTCGGCGGCCTGCTCGATGGTGTCGGTGTTGATCCCGCCGTCGATCTCGACGACCAGCTTGAGGTGCCCGGTGTCGACGAGCCGCCGCGCGGTGCGGACCTTGTCCAGGACCTCGGCGATGAACGACTGGCCGCCGAAGCCCGGTTCGACGGACATGATCAGCAGCGTGTCGTAGTGCTTGAGGACGTCCAGCCACGGCTCGAGCGCGGTGCCCGGCTTGAGCGACAGGCCTGCCTTCGCGCCCGCGGCGCGCAGGTTCTTCGCCAGCGCGACCGGGTCTTTCGCGGCCTCGGCGTGCACGGTGACGTTGTAGGCGCCGGCCTCGGCGTACCCGATCGCCCAGCGGTCCGGGTCGTCGATCATCAGGTGGCAGTCGATCGGCACGTCGGTGCTCTTCAGCAGCGCCTTCACCACGGGCAGGCCGAGGGTCAGGTTGGGCACGAAGTGCGCGTCCATGACGTCGACGTGGACCCAGTCGGCGCGGGTCTCCCCGGCGCCGGCCACGACGGCGATCTCCTCGCCGAGCCGGGCGAAGTCCGCGGACAGGATGCTGGGGGCGATCAGGGGTCGGTCTGCCACGTCCTGAGTGTAGGAGGAGCGTGCTAACGCTCACTAACCGGTTGTGACCAGGATCTGGCTCCGCGGAGGGAGGCGGCCGCCACACCGGCCGCCCTACGCTCGCCGCATGTCCGGATTCTTCCGCTCCCTGGCGAGGCTCGGCAGCTACCGCGCCCTCCCGTTCGCCGTCGCGGGTGCTCTGGTGATGGTGCCGGTGTCCCCCTTCGCCTTCGCCGCGGCGGTGTCCGTCGAAGCCGACTCCCGGGTGCGGGCGCTGCTCGCGCTGGTGGCCATGGCGGTGCTCACGGGCCTGCTGGGCCTGCTGGGGCCGGTGCGGCGCGCGGGGATCGGGCTGGCGAACCTCCTGCTCGGGACCACCGTCCCGGCGCCGGCCGGGCGCCCCGACGCGGGCTCGCGGCTGCGCTCGGGGCTGTGGCTCGCGCTGCACACGCTGCTGAGCGGCGTGCTGCTCACCGCGCTCGCGTTCCTCGGGCTCGGCCTGCTGGTCCCCGCGGTGTGGCTGGCCGGCGGGCAGGACCGGATCAGCCTGTTCTGGGACGACGTCCCGCTCGGCGGGTGGACGGTCCCGTTCGGTTTCATGCTGCTCTTCGGCGCGCTCGTGCTGGTCGCGGGCGCCACCCGCGCGTTCCGGGCCGGTGCGGAGGCGCTGCTGGGACCGTCCGACACCGAACGGGCGGCGCTCGCCGAGCGCCGCGCCGCCGTGCTCGCCCAGCGCAACCGGCTGGCCCGCGAGCTGCACGACTCGATCGGGCACACGCTGACGACGTCGACCATCCAGGCGGCCGCGGCGGCCGAGCTGGTCGAGGCCGACCCGGCCCAGGTGCGGCGCGCGCTCGGCACGATCGAAGAAGCGTCCCGATCCGCCCTCGAGGACCTCGACCACGTTCTCGGCCTGCTGCGCGAGGAACCGGCGGCGAAGGAGCCCACCCGGACGCTCGCCGAGGTGGACGTCCTCGCCGTGCGCGCCCGCGAAGCCGGGCTCGACGTCCGGTTGACCGTCACCGGGCCGGTCGCCGCGCTGCCCGCCGCCGTGTCGCGCGAGGGCTACCGGATCGTCCAGGAGGGCCTGACCAACGCGTTGCGCCACGCCGGCCCGGGCGCCGTCGACGTCCGCGTCGAAGCCGGACCGGAGCAGCTCGCGATCGCCGTCGTCAACGCGCTGCCCGGCGCCGGGCCGCGGCCGGGGCGGCGCGGGCTGGCCGGGCTCGCCGAGCGCGTCGAAGCCCTGCGCGGCGAGCTCGACGCGGGCCCGGACGGGCCGCGGTGGCGGCTGTCCGCGACGATCCCGCTGCGGGCGGGCGCGTGACGCCCACCGTCCTGCTCGCCGACGACGAGCCGCTCGTCCGCACCGGCCTGCGGGCGCTGCTGGAGCAGCAGGGCATCCCGGTGGTCGGCGAAGCGGCCGGCGGCGCCGAAGTGCTGCCCGCGGTGCGCCGCACCCGGCCGGACGTCGTGCTGATGGACGTCCGGATGCCCGGCACGGACGGCATCGAGGCGACCCGGCAGCTGCTCGCCGAGCTGGCCGAGCCGCCGAAGGTCCTCGTCGTCACGACGTTCGACAACGACGACTACGTGCACGAGGCGCTGCTGGCCGGCGCGAGCGGGTTCCTGCTGAAGCGGGCGCGCAAGGAGGAGATCGCGCACGCCGTCCGGACCGTCGCGACCGGGGAGTCGCTGCTGTTCCCCGAGGCGATCCGGCGGCTGGTGGCCGGCCGGGCGGCCGGCGGGCGGTACGCGCGGGCCGCGAAAACGCTCACCCGGCGCGAAGCCGAGGTGCTCCGGCTGGTCGCGCGCGGCCTGTCCAACCAGGACATCGCCGCCGAGCTGGTGATCAGCCTCGAGACCGTGAAGACCCACGTGGGCAACGTCTTCGGCAAGCTCGGCGCGGCCAACCGCAGCCAGGCGGTGGTCATGGCGTACGAATCGGGCGTCGTCCGGCCGGGGCACCTCGCCGGTTGATGACCGACGTGCTCCCGGTCACCCGCGGGAAGCCATGAGTTCGATCAGCGGCCACCCGGCGGTCACCTTCAGTCTCTTCGCACCACACATGCAGAAGGACTAATAGCGCGTGTCCGAAATCCGGGCAGTTATCCCCCGAAGTCCCCCAATGAGGAGAAACATGGCTTCGCTGTTCGCCGGCCGCCGCCGGTGGCTGGTCGCGGGCGCACTCGGCGCCGCATTGGTCGCCGCCGCCCCGGTCGCCTTCGCCACCAGCGGTTCCGACAACGCCGACGCGCGCTCGTCGGCCGGCACCGGTGATCGCACCAACGACGTCCGCTCTGCGATCCAGGGCGGGCACGCCCGCAACGTGATCCTGTTCCTCGGCGACGGCATGGGCCAGTCCGAGATCACCGCCGCCCGCAACTACGAACGCGGCGCCGCGGGCCGGCTCGCCATGGACGAGCTGCCGCTGACCGGTGACTACACCACCTACGCGGTCGAGCAGAACAACCCGGCCAAGCCGAACTACGTGACCGACTCGGCCGCGTCCGGCACCGGCTGGGCCACCGGCACCAAGACCTACAACGGCGCCATCTCCGTCGACGCGTACGGCAACGACGTCCCGACGATCCTGGAGATCGCCAAGCGCAACGGCCTGCGCACCGGCGACGTCACCACCGCCGAGGTCCAGGACGCGACCCCGGCCGTGCTCGGCGCGCACGTCGTCAGCCGCGACTGCAAGGGCCCGGTCGAGACGACCGCGAAGTGCGCGAAGAACGCCAAGGAGAACGGCGGCCTCGGCTCGATCTCCGAGCAGCTGGTGCAGACCCGCCCCGACGTCCTGCTGGGCGGTGGCGCGAAGTACTTCAACCAGCCGGTGACGGCCGGGAAGTTCAAGGGCAAGCCCGTGCTCGACCAGGCCAAGGCGGCCGGCTACACCGTCGTGAACACCGCGGCCGACCTGGCGAAGGCGCCGAAGGGCAAGCCGGTCCTCGGCCTGTTCGCCGAGGGCAACATGCCGGTCAACTGGACCGGCCCGGCGGCCGTGCACGGCGGCACCGCGCCCACCCGCTGCGCCCCGAACGCGAACCTGCCGAAGACCCAGCCGAAGCTGGCCGACCAGACCCGCAAGGCGCTCGAGCTGCTCGACGACCGCCGCAGCGACAAGGGCTTCTTCCTGCAGGTCGAGGGCGCGAGCATCGACAAGCAGGACCACGCGGCCGACCCGTGCGGCCAGATCGGCGAGACGATCGACTTCGACGCGGCCATCGCGGCGGGCACGGCGTTCGCCCGCAGCCACCCGGACACCCTGGTGCTGGTGACGGCCGACCACGGCCACAGCAGCCAGATCGTCGAGCCCACCGCCACCCCGGGCCTGACCGCGACGCTCGTCACCAACGAGGGCGCGAACATGACCCTGGCCTACGGCACCGCGGAGACCGGCGGCTCGCAGTCGCACACCGGTACCCAGGTGCGCATCGCGGGTCTCGGCCCGCAGGCGGCCAACATCGTCGGGCTGACCAACCAGACCGACCTGTTCGGCACCCTCAAGCGCGCGCTCAAGCTGCGCTGACCCGGTGGGGCAGGCCCCCGGAGGGTTCCGGCGGCCTGCCCCATGCCCCCTGGTGTCCCGGCTCCCTAGCGTGGGAGTACCGAGACACCAGGGGGTTCTTTCATGCGGAAGTCAGTGCGGATCGCCGCCGCCGGCACGCTGGTCGTGCTGCTCGCGGCGACCACGGCGGCGCCGGCGCTCGCGGCCGGTTCGGTGCAGGCGAGCTTGGACGTCGTCACCGCCCAGGACGGCGTACCGGGCGCGGAGGCGGTGATCCAGGACGGCCACCGGACGCGGGTGGTGCGCAGCGGCACGGGTGACGTCAAGACGGGGAAACCGTTCCCGCGCAACGGTTCTTTCCGCGCGGGCAGCGTCACGAAGTCGTTCGTGGCCACGGTCGTGCTGCAGCTGGTCGGCGAGGGCCGGGTGAAGCTGGACGCGCCGGTTTCGCGGTACCTGCCGGGGTTGCTGCCGGATCGGCGGATCACCGTCCGGCAGCTGCTGCAGCACACGAGCGGGCTGTACAACTACACCGACGACCTGGACCTGTCGGATCCGGAAGCCCTGCGCCACCGCGGTGCCGAGCCGGCCGAGCTGGTGGCGATGGCGCTGAAGCACCCGGCGTTGTTCCCGCCGGGCACGAGCTGGTCGTACTCCAACACGAACTACATCGTGGCCGGGATGCTCGCCGAGAAGGTGACCGGGCGCGCGCTGGGCGATCTGATCGCCCAGCGCATCACCCGCCCGCTCGGCCTGCGCGACACGTACTTGCCGCGCCGCGGAGACGAGCGGCTGCCGGACCCGCACGCGGTGGGCTACACGCCGGATCTGGTGGATTTCAGCGACTTCGACGCGACGATCGCCGGGGCGGCGGGCGGCCTGGTCTCGACCCCGGCCGACCTGGACCGGTTCTACGGAGCCCTGCTGGGAGGACGCCTGCTGCGCCCGGCGGAGCTGGCCGAGATGCGGCGGACGGTGCCGGCTCAGCTCGGCGTGCCGGGGGCCCGGTACGGGTTGGGGTTGGGGAGCATCCCGTTGTCGTGCGGGGATTTCTGGGGACACGAGGGCGGGATCATCGGCTTCACGAACCTGGCCGGTGTCGGTCCGGACGGCCGCCGGGTGACGGTGGTGCTGAACGAGAACCCGACCCCGGCCGAGACGAACGGCCACTTGCTGGCGGCGACGGACGCGGCGGCGTGTTCGTAGCCCGAAACTGTCGGTGCCACCCGGTAACGTGGAAAACGGGGGGCGCCCCCGCGGCCGACCTCAGGGCAGCAGGTCGAGGGCCTCGGTCCACGGGCGCCCGATGTCCAGCCGGTGCAGCGTCACCCCGGCTCCCGCGAGGGTGTCGAGGTGGCGCTGCCACGCCGGGTGGTACACCCGCGTGTCCTGGATCTGGTACGCCACCACCATCGTGATCCCCGGCGCGCCCAAGACGTCGCCCAGCACCGTCAGCGCCTGGTTGTCCGCGATCCCCAGCGCCAGTTTGGCCACCGAATTCGCCGACGCCGGCGCGAACAGGAACACCGACGGGTCCGGGTGGGGCCGCGGCTCCCCCGGCAACCGCGAGACGCTCCGCACCGGCAAATCGGTGCACGCGGCCACCTCGGCCAGCCCGCCCGTCGACTCCAGCCAGCGCGAAGCCGTCGGCGTCAACGTGATCGCCGGGCGCCAGCCGCGCTCGGCCGCGGGCCGGACCAGTTCGGCGGCGAAGCGGGTGTCCAGCCCGCCGCACGAACCGGCCACCAGCCCGAGATCCCTCACGGCTTGCGGAGCACGGCGCAGAACATCGCGTCGGTGCCGTGGCGGTGCGGCCACAGCTGGACGTACGGCCCGTCGCCCAGCTCCGGCACGCCCGGGAACAGCTCGCGCGCGTCCAGCACCTCGGCCTTCAACCGCCGCGCCGTCTCGCCGAACACGCCCTCGGTCTCGGCCAGGTGCGGCGAGCAGACGACGTACGTCAGCGCGCCGCCGGGCCGCAGCAGGTCGTAAGCCGCGGCGAGCAGCTCGCCCTGCAGCTTCGTCAGGTCCGCGACGTCGGACGGCTGGCGGCGCCACCGCGCCTCCGGCCGCCGCCGCAGGGCGCCGAGCCCGCTGCACGGCGCGTCGACCAGGATCCGGTCGTAGCCCGGCTCCAGCCCGGACTCGCGGCCGTCGGCGACGTGCACCTTCACCGGCAGGCCGCCCGTGGCCTTCTCGACCAGCTTCGCGCGGTGCGGCGCCTTCTCGACGGCGTCGACGGTCGCCCCGCTCAGCGCCGCCAGCGCGCCGAGCAGCGCGGCCTTGCCGCCGGGGCCCGCGCACAGGTCGAGCCACCGCTCGTCGGTGCCTTCGACGGGCACCTTCGTCGCGGCGATCGCGCACAGCTGGCTGCCCTCGTCCTGGACGGCGGCCAGCCGCTCGCGGACCGGCTCGGCGTCGGCCGGGTCGCCGGCGCCCGCGGGCAGGCGGACGCCGTAGGGCGAGTACGGCGCCGGGTCGCCGCCGGTGATCGCGGCCAGCTCGTCGGCGCTGATCTCGCCGGGCCGGGCGACCAGGTGCACCTCGGGCCGGGCGTCGTCGGCTTCCAACGCGGCCTTGAGGCCCGCGCCCTTGTCCCCCAGCGCTTCGGCGAACGACCGGGCGATCCAGCGCGGGTGCGCGGTGCGCAGCGCGTACGCGCCGATCGGGTCGGTGGAGTCGTCCGGCGCCAGCTCGTCCAGCCACGCGGCTTCGTCCTTTTCGGACACCTTGCGCATGATCGCGTTGGCGAAACCGGTGGCCCACGAACCGGCTTCCGCGCGCACGAGGTCCACAGTGGACGTCACGGCGGCGTGCTCGGGGATGCGCGTGCGCAGCAGCTGGTAGGCGCCGAGGCGCAGCGCGTCGAGCACCGCCGGGTCGGTCTGCGAGAGCGGACGCTCGGCGCAGGCCGCGATGACGGCGTCGAGCAGGCCCTGGGCCCGCGACGCGCCGTACGCGAGTTCGGTGGCCAGTGCCGCGTCACGGCCGGTGATCCGCCGCTCGCGCAGCAGGTCGGGCAGGACGAGGTTGGCGTACGCGTCCTTCGTGCGCACCGCCGCGAGGACGTCGAACGCGGCCTGCCGCGGCGCGTCGACCGCCGGCGGGCGGCGCGGGCCTTCCTTGCGCGGTGCCGGGCGGCCTCGCTGCGGCCGCGACGGACGTCGTTCCCTGTGGTCGTTCACCGGAGGCGTTCTCCCTGCTCGATGCGTGATCCGCGAGCCCAGTCGGTGGCCGCCATCCGTTTCTTGCCGGGTGCCTGGACCTCGCCGAGCCGCAACGGCTTCGTCGCCGTCCCGACCAGCACCCGCTTGCGTTCGACCACGATCTCGCCCGGCGGCGGGCCGGGTTCGTCGAGCACCGTGACCGGACCGAGCTTCAGCCGTTCCCCGCGGAACTCCGCCCACGCGCCCGGGTCCGGGGTGACCGACCGGATCTGCCGGTCGACCGCCGAGGCCGGGTCGGCGAAGGACACGCGCGCGTCCTCGACCGTCACCTTCGGCGCGTAGCTGATGCCCTCGGCGGGCTGGTCGCGGGCGACCAGGCTGCCGTCGGCCAGACCGTCCATGGTGGACAGCAGGAGCTTGGCCCCGGACTCCGCGAGCCGGCCGAGCAGGCCGCCCGCGGTGTCGGTCGCGCCGATCGCCTCGGTGACGACGCCGTAGACCGGGCCCGCGTCCAGCTCCTTGACGATCCGGAACGTCGAGGCGCCGGTGATCTCGTCGCCGGCGCGGATGGCGGCCTGCACCGGCGCCGCGCCCCGCCACGCGGGCAGCAGCGAGAAGTGCAGGTTCACCCAGCCGAGGCGCGGGATGTCGAGGGCGGCCTGCGGCAGCAGCGCGCCGTAAGCGACGACGGGACAGGCGTCCGGCGCCAGTTCGGCCAGGCGCGCGAGGAAGGCCGGGTCGCCGGCGCGCGCGGGCGTCAGGACCTCGATGCCGTGCTCGTCGGCGAGGGCGCCGACCGGCGACCGGACGACGCGGCGGCCGCGCCCGGCCTGGGCGTCGGGCCGGGTGACGACGGCGACGACCTCGTGCCGGCCGGAGTCGAGCAGGGCGCGCAGCGCGGGGACGGCCGGCTCGGGGGTGCCGGCGAAGACGAGCTTCATCGGCCCACCCCCGATGGGGAGGGTTCAGGTGGCTGGAACATCGGACCTGAGTCTAGAAGGCCCCCGTGATCGCGGCGCGCCCGCGCCCGCCGGTAAACGAGGCGACAGCCCGCCGGGGCCCGGTTAGCGTCGCCGCTATGCACGGACTGACGTGGCGCCCGCTCACCCGCGAAGACGCCCAGGCGGCGGCCGACCTGCTCAACGCCATGGAATCCGTGGACGGGATCGGCGAGCACTACACCGCCGACGACACCCTCCAGGAGCTGGTCGACCCGTACGCGGACCTGGAGCGCGGCAGTCTCGCGGCCTTCGACGGCGACGTCATGATCGGCTTCATGAAGATCCGCTACAAGCCGGCCGCGCAGGAGGTGCACCGGGTCTTCCTGGACGGCGGCGTCCATCCCGGCCATCGTCGCCGCGGTATCGGCACCCGGCTCGTCGAAGCCGGGGTCGCCGCCGCGCAGGTCCTGCACGCCCGGCACCACCCGGGCCTGCGGCTCGCGGTGGACGTCCACCGGCCCGGGCACATCGCCGGGCTGGCCGAGCTGATGCGGTCCCGGGGCTTCGCGCCGGTCCGGTACTTCCGGCGCATGGAGCACCCGCTGCGGGACGTCTCGCCGGTGCGAGCGCGGATCGAGCCGTGGTCGGCGGAGACCGACGAGGACTTCCGGCGGGTCCGGAACGCGGCTTTCGAGGACCACTGGGGCGCCGTGCCGATGCCGCCGGACATGTGGCGGAACAAGATCGTCAACCAGACGTTCCGCCCCGAGGTCAGCTTCCTGTTCCGGGACGCGGACGGGACGCCGGCGGGCCTGCTGGTGACGCTGTCGTGGGACGCCGACACCGAGGCCACCGGGATCCGCGACGCGCACTTCATGGTCGTCGGGACGCTCCCCGAGCACCGCAAGCGCGGCATCGCCGGCGCGCTGCTGGCGCACGCGTTGCGCGCCGCGGCGGAGCAGGGTTACGACCGGGCGAGCCTGGTCGTCGACTCGGCGAGCCCGTCCGGCGCTTCCGGGGTGTTCGAGAAGGCCGGGTTCGTGCCGAAGACGCGGTACATCCGCTGGGCGCTCGAACCCTGAGCCGGCGGTCGCCCGCCGGCTCAGGCCTCCGGGCTACCAGTGGGCCGGCCACACCACCTGCGCGGCGCCCTGGCCGCGGCGGACCGGTTCCGCCGCCGCCAGCCAGCGGCCGTCGCGCAGGTGCTCGACGCCGGTCGCCGCGCCGATCTCCGCCGGCGCCGTCGAGAAGCCCTGGCCGCGGGCCTTCAGGTCCGCCGTCTCCGGCTGGTCCAGGAACGCCTGCTCGACCTGGGCGGCCGCCGAGTTCCGCTGCGACGCCCGCGGCGCCGCGATCGCGTCCTCCAGGGACAGCCCGCGGTCGAGGCGGCCGAGGATCACCTGCAGCACCGTCGTGATGATCGACGCGCCGCCCGGCGAACCGGTCGCGAAGAACGGGCGGCCGTGGTCGAGCACGATCGTCGGCGCCATCGACGAGCGCGGCCGCTTGCCCGGGCCGGGCAGGTTCGGGTCGGGCACGCCCGGCGTCACCGGCGTGAACGAGAAGTCGGTCAGCTCGTTGTTGAGCAGGAACCCGCGGCCCGGCACGACGATGCCGCTGCCGCCCTCCTGCTCGATGGTCAGCGTGTAGGCGACGACGTTGCCCCACTTGTCGGCGACCGTGAGGTGCGTGGTGTTCTCGCCCTCGTACGGCGTCGGCGCGGCCGTCGTGCCCGCCGCGCACGGCGTGGGGTGCCTCGGGTCGGCCGGGGCGACCGGGCTGGTCGCGGCCTTGTCCTTCGAGATCAGGCACGCCCGCGAGTCGGCGAAGCGCTGGCTCAGCAGCTCCTTGGCCGGGACGTCGATGACGGCCGGGTCGCCGATCCAGCGGTTGCGGTCGGCGAAGGCGAACCGCGTCGACTCCAGGAAGTACTGCAGGTAGTCGGCCTTGCTCGCGTGCTCGAGGTCGAAGTTCTCGAGGATGTTGAGCGCCTCGCCGATGGTGAGCCCGCCGGAGGACGGCGCCGGCATGCCGTAGACGTCGAGGCCTTCGTAACGCGCGTGGGTCGGGTCGCGCTCGATGGCGCGGTAGGCGGCGAGGTCCTCGGTGCTCAGCTTGCCGGGACGCACGTTCAACGTCGAGGCGGGGTCCTTCGGCGGCTGCTGGACGGTCTTCGCGACGTCGGCGCCGATCGGGCCGCGGTACAGCGCGTCGACGCCCTGGCGTTCGAGCTGCGCGTAGGTGTTCGCGAGGTCGGGGTTGCGGAAGACGGTCCCGGGCACCGGCGGCGCGCCGCCGGGCAGGTACAGCGACCGCGTCGAGGGGAACGCGGCGAACCGCGCGGCGTTGTTCGAGACCTGGGTCTGGAACGTCTGGTCGACGACGAATCCCTTGCGCGCCAGGTCTTCCGCGGGCTTCAGCGACTTCGCCAGTGAGCGCGTCCCCCACTTGCGCAGGGCCTTGGACCAGGTCGCGGGCGTGCCGGGGACGCCGACGCTCAGCCCGCTCGTGACGGCGTCGGCGAACGGCAGCGGCTGGCCGTTTTCGACGAAGAGGTTCGCGTCGGCGGTCTTCGGCGCGGTCTCCCGGCCGTCGAGCGTGTGGACGCGATGGGTCTTGGCGTCGTAGTAGACGAAGAACCCGCCGCCGCCGACGCCGGCGGAGAACGGGTCGGTGACGCCGAGGGCGGCGGCGACCGCGACGGCCGCGTCGACGGCGTTCCCGCCGTCGCGCAGGACCTTGGTGCCGATCGCGGTGGCATCGGCGTCGATGCTGGCCACGGCGCCCCCGAACCCGACCGCGACCGGGGACTTCGGCGTCGGGGTGGCGGCGGAGGCCGGCCCGGCCGCGACGACGGTGGAGGCGAGCGCGGCGGTGGCGGCGAGGACGAGGACTCGGCGGCGTCTGAGCGGCGGCATGCGGGCGAGTCTGCCCCTCGGATCAAGCGCCTTCAAGACGCCAAAGGCGCGGATCGGGCGGATTCGCCCGGTTTGCCAAGATTTTACAAGTTTCCCCAGACTTCGAAATTGCTTCACATGGAGCAGTGACGTTGTGGTACTCGCTGTAACAGAATCATGCCGCGCGGCCTGCACACCGCGCATTCGCGAGGGCAACCGAAAGGAACAACCGAAGATGACTGCACCACGGAGATGGCGCCGCCTGCTCGGCGCCGCTGTCGCGGTTTCGGCCTCCCTGCTGGCCGTGACCGCCCCCGGCGCGTCGGCGGCGCCGGGCCTGCCGGACCAGGACGCTTCGAACAACCACGAGATGGGCGCGGCGATCCGCGCCCACGACGGAGTGGCCCCGGCGGGGCTGGCGCCGGCGTCGGTCGACGCGAGCGTCCCCGGCATCGACGTCAGCTCCTACCAGGGCAACGTCAACTGGGCGTCGTACTGGAGCGCGGGCAAGAAATTCGCCTACGTCAAGGCGACCGAGGGCACCGGCTACCAGAACGCGTACTTCAGCCAGCAGTACACGGGCTCGTACAACGTGGGCATGATCCGCGGCGCGTACCACTACGGCCGCCCGGACACCTCGGGCGGCGCGGCCCAGGCGGACTATTTCGTCGCCCACGGCGGCGGCTGGTCGAAGGACGGCAAAACCCTCCCGGGCACGCTCGACATCGAGTGGGGCCCGAACAACGCGTGCTACGGCAAGACGCCGGCCCAGATGGTGGCGTGGATCAAGGCGTTCAGCGACGAGTACCACGCGAAGACGACCCGCTGGCCGGTGATCTACACGGCAACGAGCTGGTGGAGCCAGTGCACCGCCAACACGGGCGACTTCAGCTCGACGAACCCGCTGTGGGTGGCGAGGTACGCGTCCTCGGCGGGGACGCTGCCGTACAACTGGGGTTTCTACACGTTCTGGCAGTACAGCTCTTCGCCCATTGACCAGGACCAGTTCAGCGCGGACATCACGCGGTTGAAGGTCCTGGCGACCGGCTGATTTCGAGGGGCCGGGAGCACGCGCTGTGCGTGCTCCCGACCCGGCACGGACTTCTGGTCCCGACTTCCGCGGGTTACGCGGCCGGCGCGGTCGGCGGAAGACTCGACCGCGTCACCCACGCCGTGGAGGGAAACCCGTGCGCCTGACCGCTCTGCTCCCCCTGCTCGCCGCCGTTCCGCTGTTCGCTTCCCCCGGGGTGGCCGCCGCCGCGCCCGGGTGCTTCGACTCTGCCGCGCCCCTCACCGTCGAAGAACAGCGCCTGAGCGCGACGCTTCCCGCTGGCGGGCCCGCCGTCGGCCCGGAGCTTGTCCGGCTGGCTGGCCTCGATCCCTTCGTCGCCGAGGTGAAGCACGACCTCTGCGCGGCGCGGACGCCGCGTCGGGCCGAACGCGTTGTCACGCAAGCCGGGGACCGGCTGTGGCGGACGGCCGTCGACCGCGCGCAGGGCCGGCGGCCGGATCTCGGGACGCTCGACCGGTTCGACGACCGGCCGCTCTACTGGGCGCGGCTGCAGCTCAGCAGCGCGATCCGTCAGTGGACGCCGGCGTTCCCCACGCGGCGGGACGCGCTGCTGACGGCGTTCGACCGCGGCTCGCGCGGCCTCGACGACGTCCGGTTCCCGCTCGGGAAGACGCGCCGGGTCATGGTGAGCGGCTTCGACCCGTTCCAGCTCGACGGCTCGGGCATCACCATCTCGAACCCGGCGGGAGCGTCGGCGCTGCAGCTGGACGGGCGCGTGCTCGACACGCCGGCCGGCCCGGCGGTCGTGCAGGCGGTGAGCTTCCCGGTCGTGTGGGGCTACTTCGACGAGGGAATCGTGGAAGCGGCGTACGGAACGGCGTTGCGCGACCGCGCCCGGCGGCCGGACGTGGTTATGACGATCAGCCAGGGCCGTCCGGGCCGCTTCGACGTCGAACGCTGGGCGGGTGCCTGGCGCGGCGGTTTCCCGGACAACAACAACGTTTCCGTGACGGGCGGGGTCCCGCCGGCCGCGGGCTGGCCCCAGCCGGACGTCCAGTTCATCGAGACCACGTTGCCGTACACGAAGATGCTGCAGGTGCCGGGCGCCTACCCGGTCAACTTCAACCAGGCGTTCTGCGTGTGGCCGGATTCCGCGCACCCGGGCGTGGGGACGCCGGTGTGCCGCTCGGACGCTCCGCTGCCGGGCGAAATCGCGCAGGCCGGTGGTGGCGGCAATTACCTGTCGAACGAATCGATGTTCCGCGCGAACCGGGTCCGTCTGGGACTGGGATTGACGTCGGTGGCGGGCGGGCACCTGCACACGCCGGTGCTGGGCCAGCCGACCGGCTTGACGGACCCGGCGTTCGAAGGCCGCCGCCAGGCGATCGCCGCCGAGGTGGTCGACCTGACGACCGCCGCGGCCGGCGGCGCGAGCCCGAAGGTTCCTCTGCCGGTGAAGGAATCCGCACGAGCGGCGCTGGATTCGTTGCCGGGCACGGTGTTGGGCCGCTGATCCGGCGGATTTCGCGCACCGGCCACGGATTCCGACTCCGCGGAGCGGATCAGATCAGGTCCAACGGGTCCAGCTGGATGCGAATCGGTTCCGTGGCCTTCTTCGCGTCCCGGCGGGCGGCCGCCGCGTGGATCGCCGACGACAGCGCCTTGCCCTCGGCGCGGGAAACCCTGACCAGCGCCCGTTCGCGAGATGCGTTGCCCTCCTCGTCCACCTCTCCCAGCGGCACCGGACCGAGCACCTCGCCGGACGGCGGCAACGGCAAGTCCGCCAGCAGCCCGGCCACCGCATCCGGGCTTCCCTCCACGCTCGCCATCCGCATCGCCGGGGGAAAGCCCAGCTCGCGTCGCTCCGCCAGCTCCTGACCCGCGTGCCACGCGGGATCCCAGCGCACCAGCGCCTGGACCACCGCCAAGCCCGCCTCGGCCCCGACGATCACCCGGCCACCGGAAGAACCGGGCCGCACCAACGCCGCCGCCGCCATCCAGCGGCGCAGCGTCTCCTCGCCCGCCCGCAAGTCCTGGCGGCCCAGCAACGCCCAGCCGTCCAGCAGCAGCGCCGCGCCGTAGCCGCCTTCGGCCACCGGCTCTGCCCCCGGTGTGCAGACCACCAGCGCCGGCTTGCCGGGGACCGACGCCAGGACCTCCGCCGCCCCCGATGTGCGGACCGGGATGCCCGGGAACGCGCGCCCCAGCTCTTCCGCCGTCCGCTTCGCACCCACGATCACCGCGCGCAGCCGCACCGAGCCGCACGCCGTGCAGCGGAACGCCGTCTCCGGGACGCCGCACCAGCGGCACGCCGGGGGCTTCGGCTGCCCGTCCACCGAACCGCCCGGCAGCGCCAGCGGCCCCGCGCACCGGCGGCAGTGGGCCGGCGTTCGGCAGTTTCCGCAAGCCAGCCCCGGGACGTACCCGCGCCGCGGGACCTGGATCAGTGCCGGGTGGCCCGCCGCGAACGCCTGGCGCGCCGCTTCGAACGCCACCGCCGGCAGGCGCGCCACCCGCGCCGCCTCGTCGCGGGCGACGTCGAAGTCCTCGCCGACCGGCGTGACGCGCGGGGCCGCGGACCGCAGCACCGTGCGGTCGGCCAGCACCGGCGCGGCCCAGCCCGACTCGACCAGCAGCTGCGCCTCGGCCGTCCGGGCGAACCCGCCGACCAGCAGCGACGCCTTCGCCGCGTGCGCGCGGTCCATCAGCACGTCCCGCACGTGCGGGTACGGCGCGTGCTGGTCGAGGTGCAGGTCGTCGCCGTCGTCCCAGACCACGAACAGGCCCGGGTCGTGCACCGGCGCGAACATCGCCGCCCGCGTGCCGACCACCACCCGCACCGCGCCGCGCAGCACCGCCAGCCAGCGCCGGTAGCGCTCCGCGGGCCCGAGGCCGGCGATCAGCGCCACGACGGCGTCCTCCCCCACGACCGCCGCGCACGCGTCGTGGACCCGGGTCAGGTCGCGGTGGTCCGGCACCACCAGCACCGCGCCCCGGCCCGACGCGGCCACCACGCCGGCGGCCTCGGCCAGCCGGCTCGGCCAGTCCTCGCCCGGCAGGGCCTGCCAGACGGCGTTCGCGGGCTTCCCCTCCCCCAGGGCCTCCAGGAACGCCGGACCGCGCTGGTAGCGCGCCCAGGCCGTCGTATCGGGCGCGTCCGGAGCAGCCGCGGGCGGCACGGCAGGCTCCGCTTCGGCCTTCGCGTGCCGGGGCGGGATCGCCAGGCGCAGGACGTCGGACAGCGTGCCGCCGTAGCGGTCGGCGACCGCCCGGCAGAGCGCGTGCAGCGACGGCGGCAGCACCGGCTCCGGCGAGGTGACGCGGTCGAGGAACGCCAGCTTGCTGCCGTAGTCGCTGGTCTCGCCGCGCTCGATCAGGTAGCCGTCGACGAGCTGCCCGGCGAACCGGACGCGCACCCGGCAGCCGGGCACGGCGGTCTCGTGCAGCTTCTCCGGCACGAGGTAGTCGAACGTGCGGTCCAGGTGCGCGAGGGGGATGTCGACGACGATCCGCGCGACGGGCCGCTCGGGCGCGGGCTTCTGCGCGCCCTTGGCCTTCGCGCCCGGCTTCGGCGGTTTCCGGGCACGCGAGGGGGCCGCCTTGGGGGCAGGCGGCGTCTCCGGGAGGTCCCAGAGAGCGGCGGGCTCGGAGCTACTCACGCCACGATCTCTACCAGACCCCTCCGACAGCCCGGACGCCAGGAAGGCCCACCCCGAGCTGCTCGGGGTGGGCCTTCACCGGATCGTGCGTCAGGCGCCGGCCGCGGCCTTCAGGGCCTCGGCGCGGGCGGTGCTCTCCCACGGCAGGTCGAGCTCGGGCCGGCCGAAGTGGCCGTACGCCGCCGTCGGGGCGTAGATCGGGCGCAGCAGGTCGAGGTCGCGGATGATCGCGGCGGGCCGCAGGTCGAAGACCTCGGTGATGGCCTGCTGGATCTTCGACGGGTCGACCGTCTCGGTCCCGAACGTCTCGACGAACAGGCCGACCGGGGCCGCCTTGCCGATCGCGTACGCGACCTGCACCTCGGTCCGCTGGGCCAGGCCCGCGGCGACGACGTTCTTGGCCACCCAGCGCATCGCGTACGCGGCGGAACGGTCGACCTTCGACGGGTCCTTGCCGGAGAACGCGCCGCCACCGTGGCGGGCCATGCCGCCGTAGGTGTCGACGATGATCTTGCGGCCGGTCAGGCCCGCGTCGCCCATCGGGCCGCCGATGACGAACCGGCCGGTCGGGTTGACCAGCAGCCGCGCGCCGGAGGTGTCGATGCCCAGGCCCTCGAGCTCGGGGCCGACGACGTGCTCCTTGACGTCGACGCTGAGCATCCGGTCGAGGTCGATGCCGTCGGCGTGCTGCGAGGACACGACGACCGTGTCGAGCCGGACCGGCTGGTCGCCGGCGTACTCGATGGTGACCTGGGTCTTGCCGTCCGGGCGCAGGTACGGCAGCACGCCGTCCTTGCGGACCGCGGTCAGCCGCTTCGACAGCCGGTGCGCGAGCGCGATCGGCAGCGGCATCAGCTCGGGGGTGTCCGAGCAGGCGTAGCCGAACATCAGGCCCTGGTCGCCGGCGCCCTGGCGGTTGATCTCGTCCTCGTCGGACTCGACCCGCGACTCGTAGGCGGTGTCGACGCCCTGCGCGATGTCGGCCGACTGGGAGCCGATCGCGACGTTGACGCCGCAGGAGTTGCCGTCGAAGCCCTTGGCCGAGGAGTCGTAGCCGATCTTCAGGATGACGTCGCGGACGATCGTGGGGATGTCGGCGTACGCCTCCGTGGTCACCTCGCCGGCGACGTGCACCTGGCCGGTGGTGATCAGGGTTTCGACCGCGACGCGGCTGCGCGGGTCCTTCGACAGCAGGCCGTCGAGGATCGAGTCGCTGATGGCGTCGCAAATCTTGTCGGGGTGCCCTTCGGTCACCGACTCCGAGGTGAACAATCTGCTGCTAGACGCGGTCACGGTGGCCGTCACTTCCTCACCTTGTCGTCGGATGCCCCGAAAGTTAGGCACCCCTTACCTGTGCAAGCGTACTGACTATCGCTCGGGGGACGGTCAACGCTTCATGAAGCTCACAACAGCGTCCCACAGAGTGGACGCCAGTTCAGCCTTCGCGCCGAGGGGTATGGGGATTTCCGTGCCGTCGGACCCGAGCAGCCAGCCCGAATTGTCCTCCGTGCCGAACGCCTTCCCGTCGCCGACGGCGTTCACCACCAGCAGATCCGCGCCTTTTCGCTTGAGCTTCACGCGGGCGTGGTCGAGGACGTCGCCGTGTTCGTCCCCCGTTTCCGCGGCGAATCCCACGACGACCTGACCGGGACGCCGGTTTCGCACCAATTCGGCGAGGATGTCGGCGTTGCGGTCGAGCGTGATCACCGGGTCGGGCTGGTCGTCCGACTTCTTGATCTTGTGGTCGGCCCGGTTCGCCGGCCGGAAGTCGGCGACGGCGGCGGCCATCACGACGACGTCGGCGCTCTCGGCCGCCGCGTGCACGGCCTGCCGCAGCTCCTCCGCTGTCGACACGTGCGAAACGGTCGCGCCCGCCGGGTCGGGCAGCGCGACGGTGTGCGCGGTGACCAGGGTGACCTCGGCGCCGCGCTGGGCGGCGACGCGGGCCAGCGCGTAGCCCTGCTTGCCGGACGAGCGGTTGCCGAGGTAGCGGACCGGGTCGAGGGGCTCGCGCGTGCCGCCGGCCGACACGACGACGCGGACGCCTTCGAGGTCGCGCGGGAGGGCGTCCGGGCGGGCCAGCAGCAGCTTGGCGAGGTCGACGATCTCGGCGGGGTTCGCGAGGCGGCCCTTGCCGGTGTCGACGCCGGTGAGGCGACCGGAGTCGGGCTCGGTGACGATGGCGCCGCGCGAGCGCAGCAGGGCCACGTTGTCGCGGGTCGCGGGGTGCTCCCACATCTCCGTGTGCATCGCCGGGAAGAAGGCGACCGGGCACCGGGCGGTGAGCAGGGTGTTCGTCAGCAGGTCGTCGGCGAGGCCGTGGGCGGCCTTGGCGAGGAGGTTCGCCGTGGCCGGGACGACCAGGACGAGGTCGGCTTCCTTGCCGACGCGGACGTGCTGGACCTCCGGTACCTCGGTGAACACGCCCGTGTGCACCGGGTGGCCGGAGAGGGCTTCGAAGGTGGCCGCGCCGACGAAGTTCAGCGCGGCTTCCGTGGGGACCACGCGGACGTCGTGACCGGACTCGGTCAGCCCGCGCAGGACCTCACAGGCCTTGTAGGCGGCGATCCCGCCGCCCACGCCCAGGACGACCTTGGGTTTACTCACCCTCGGTGTGCTCGAGCAGGCCGCCGTGGATCTCGCGCAGCGCGATCGAGAGCGGCTTCTCGCGCGGGCCCGGCTCGACGAGCGGGCCGACGTACTCGAGCAGGCCCTCGCCCAGCTGGGCGTAGTAGTCGTTGATCTGGCGGGCGCGCTTGGCCGAGTAGATCACCAGCGCGTACTTCGAGCTGACCTTCTCGAGCAGGTCGTCGATCGGGGGGTTGGTGATGCCCTCGAGCTCTTCGGTCAGGGTTACCTGGGTGGTCACGCGTGGTGCTCCGATTCGTCGGAAGACTGATCAGTTATCAAGTTTAGCAAGTGCTCGGCCGCCTCCCGCACGTCGGCGTTCACGAGGCGGTGGTCGAACTCCCCCGCCGCCGCCAGCTCGCGCTCCGCTTCGGCCAGCCGGGCCTGCACCGCGGCCTCGCTTTCGGTGCCGCGCCCGGTGAGCCGGCCGACCAGTTCCTCCCAGGACGGCGGCATCAGCATCACCAGCCGGGCCTCCGGCATCGCCGCGCGGACCTGGCGGGCGCCCTGCAGCTCGATCTCCAGGACGGCCGGGCGGCCCTCGGCGAGGGCCTTCTCGACGGGCTCGCGCGGGGTGCCGTAGCGGTTGCCCGCGAACTCGGCCCACTCCAGCAGCCTGCCGTCGGCGACCATGGCGTCGAACTCCGCCCGGTCGACGAAGTGGTAGTGCGCCCCGTCGATCTCACCGGGGCGTGCCTTGCGCGTGGTCACCGAGACGCTGAACCAGACGTCGGGCTCCAGCTTCCGCAGCTCGCCCACCACGCTCGACTTCCCGACCCCCGAAGGCCCCGATACGACGGTGAGCCGGTGCCGGGGGATGTCCCCCGCCACCGGCTCACTGCCGCGGTCGGTGCCCGGGTTCACCGGGTAGTCACGACCGGCGCCGTTCACTCGCCGCTGAACTCGGCCAGCAGCGCCTTGCGCTGCCGGTCGCCGAGGCCGCGAAGGCGACGGCTGGGGGCGATCTCCAGTCGTTCCATGGTCTGCTGCGCGCGGACCTTGCCGACGCCCGGGAGGGCCTCGAGCAGAGCCGAAACCTTCATCTTGCCGAGGACTTCGTTCTCCTCGGCCTGCTTCAGCACGTCGACCAGAGTGGTACCGCCCCGCTTCAGCCGCTCCTTCAGCTCAGCACGGATGCGGCGAGCGGCGGCGGCCTTCTCCAGCGCCGCAGCGCGCTGTTCCTCTGTCAGCTGGGGAAGTGCCACGTTTTCCTCCGGTAGTTCTCAAATCTGGGTGGGTGACGCGACGGTACCCACCCGTGAGCACCGGCCACAATGCGGGGGTGCCTGGTGGGACCCGGTTCCGGGCCCTGCTATTGGCCGTTTTCCTGCGGGTCGGCCAGCAGTTCGGCGACCCGTTCGACCGCTTGGCGCAAAGCCGCTTGCTCCGGACCGTGCTTCAGGATGTCCCGGGACGACGCGGGCAGCACGCCCGGCAGTCCCGCTCCGAAAAGCGCCTTCAAATCGGCCACAGTGGCTCCCTGGGCCCCGAAACCGGGCGCCAGCACCGGACCGTTCAGCCCGGAGAGATCCAGGTCCCCCGGCGCGATGGTGGCGCCGACGACGACCCCCACATCGCCGAGCGGTGCCGCGGATGCGTTGAGCGCCGCCGCGGAATCGACGATCGACTGGCCCACCGTGCGGCCGTCGGGGAGCTTCGCGTTCTGCACGGCGGCCGCTTCGGGGTTCGAAGTCCGCGCAAGCACGAAGATGCCGCGCCCCGCCGAGACGGCCGTTTCGGCGCATTGGGCCAAAGAGCCGAACCCGAGGTACGGCGAAACGGTGATCGCGTCGGCCGCGATCGCCGCCCCGTCGGCCACGTACGCGGCCGTGTACGCCGCCATCGTCGAGCCGATGTCGCCGCGCTTGACGTCCAGCAGCACCAGCGCACCCGCCTCGCGGGCCGTCTCGACGACCCGCTCCAGCACGCGGACGCCGGCCGCTCCGAAACTTTCGAAGAACGCCGACTGCGGCTTCACGACCGCCGCGCGGGCCGCCAGGACCTCCGTGGCGGACAGCGCGAACCGCTCCAGGCCCGACGCGTCGACCGGGAGCCCCCAGGCCTCGAGGAGGCCCGGGTGGGGGTCGATCCCGGCGCACAGCGGGCCCCGGGCCGCGACGGCCTTCGCCAGCCGCGCCCCGAACCGCTCCCGCGTGCTCACGACCGCGCCTTCAGCGCCGCCTGGAGCTCCTGCAGGGACTTGACCCCGATGTCGCCCCGGATCAGCGCTTCGATGCCGTGCACGGCCGCCGCGGCGCCCTGGACGGTCGTCACGCACGGGATGTCGCGGGACACCGCCGCGGTGCGGATTTCGTAACCGTCGACGCGCGGACCGCTGTTCCCGTAGGGAGTGTTGATCACCATGTCGACATCGCCCGCGAGGATGACGTCCACGATGTTCGGCTCGGCTTCGGTCGAACCCTCGTAGTGCTTGCGCACGACCGTGCACGCGACCCCGTTGCGCCGCAGCACTTCCGCGGTGCCGGACGTGGCGAGGATCTCGAACCCGAGGTCCGCCAGGCGCTTCACCGGGAAGACGAGCGAGCGCTTGTCGCGGTTGGCGACCGAGACGAACACGCGCCCGGACGTCGGCAGCGAGCCGTAGGCACCACTCTGCGACTTGGCGAACGCCTTGCCGAAGGAGACATCGACGCCCATCACCTCGCCGGTGGACTTCATCTCCGGGCCCAGCAAGGAATCCACGCCGTGGCCTTCCGGGGTGCGGAAGCGGTGGAAGGGCAGGACCGCTTCCTTGACCGCGACCGGCGAGTCGGCCGGCATCCGCCCGCCGTCGCCCTCGGCCGGCAGGACGCCGCTCGCGCGCAGGTCCTTGATCGTCGAGCCGGTCATGATCAGCGCGGCGGCCTTGGCCAGCGGCACGGCCGTCGCCTTGGACACGAACGGCACCGTGCGCGACGCGCGGGGGTTGGCCTCCAGGACGTACAGGACGTCGTCCTTGAGCGCGTACTGGACGTTCAGGAGCCCCCGCACGCCCACCCCGCGGGCGATCGCCTCGGTCGAGCGGCGGACAGCCTGCAGGTCCGTGTGCCCGAGCGTGATCGGCGGCAGCGCGCAGGAGGAGTCGCCGGAGTGGATCCCGGCCTCCTCGATGTGCTCCATGACGCCGCCGAGGTAGAGCTCCTCGCCGTCGAACAGCGCGTCGACGTCGATTTCGATGGCGTCGTCGAGGAAGCGGTCCACCAGCACCGGGTGCTCGGGGTTGATCTCCGTGGCGCGGCTGATGTAGCCGGCCAGGGTCTCCTCGTCGTAGACGATCTCCATGCCGCGGCCGCCGAGGACGTACGACGGCCGGACGAGCACCGGGTAGCCGATCTCGTCGGCGATCCGCTTGGCGCCCTCGAAGGACGTCGCCGTGCCGTAGCGCGGCGCGGGCAGCCCGGCGTCGGTGAGGACCTCGCCGAACGCGCCGCGGTCCTCGGCCAGGTTGATCGCCTCCGGCGGCGTCCCGACCACCGGCACGCCGGCGTCGGCGAGCCGCTTGGCCAGGCCCAGCGGGGTCTGGCCGCCGAGCTGGACGATGACGCCGGCGACCGTGCCGGACGCCTGCTCGGCGTGCACGACCTCGAGGACGTCCTCGAAGGACAGCGGCTCGAAGTACAGCCGGTCGGACGTGTCGTAGTCGGTGGACACGGTTTCCGGGTTGCAGTTGACCATGACGGCCTCGAACCCGGCCTCCCGCAACGCGATCGCCGCGTGCACGCAGGAGTAGTCGAACTCGATGCCCTGCCCGATCCGGTTCGGGCCGGAGCCGAGGATGAGCACCTTCGGCTTGTCGCCCTGCGCGGCCACTTCGGACTGCGCTTCCGGGTCGGACTCGTAGGCCGAGTAGTGGTACGGCGTCTTGGCCGCGAACTCGGCCGCGCAGGTGTCGACGGTCTTGAACACCGGCCGCACGCCGAGGCGGTGGCGCAGCGCGCGGACGCCGTCCTCGCCGGCCAGTTCCGGCCGCAGCGCGGCGATCTGGCGGTCCGAGAGCCCGGTGCGCTTGGCGCGGCGGAGCAGCTCCCCGTCCAGCACGGGCGCGTCGCGGACCTCGGCGCCGACCTCGCCGATGAGGGCGATCTGGTCGATGAACCACGGGTCGATGCCGGAGGCCTCGTGGACTTCCTGCACCGAAGCACCCAGCCGCAGCGCGCGTTCCACTTCGTACAGCCGGCCTTCGTGCGGCGTGCGCAGCGAGTCCAAAGTGGACTCCACGGTCGCGCCCCCGGGGTCGGGCAGCGTCCAGAACCCGGTCGCCTTCGTCTCGATCGACCGCATCACCTTGCCGAGCGCCTCGGGGAAGCTGCGGCCGAACGACATCGCCTCGCCGACGCTCTTCATCGTCGTGGTCAGCGTCGGGTCCGCGCCCGGGAACTTCTCGAAGGCGAACCGCGGCATCTTCACGACGACGTAGTCCAGCGCGGGCTCGAACGACGCCGGCGTCTCACCGGTGATGTCGTTCCGGATCTCATCGAGGGTGTAGCCGATGGCGAGCTTCGCGGCGATCTTGGCGATCGGGAAACCGGTCGCCTTCGACGCCAGCGCGGAGCTTCGCGAAACGCGGGGGTTCATCTCGATGACGACCATCCGGCCGTCGGCCGGGTTGATCGCGAACTGGATGTTGCAGCCGCCGGTGTCGACGCCGACCTCGCGCAGCACCGCGATGCCGACGTCGCGCATCACCTGGTACTCGCGGTCGGTGAGCGTCATGGTCGGGGCGACAGTGACCGAGTCGCCGGTGTGCACGCCCATCGCGTCGACGTTCTCGATCGAGCAGACGACCACGACGTTGTCGCTCTTGTCGCGCATCAGCTCGAGCTCGTACTCCTTCCAGCCGAGCACGCTCTCCTCGATGAGCACCTCGGTGACCGGGGACTCGGTGAGCCCGGTGGACGCGAGCCGCTCGAGGTCCTCGGGCGTGTGCGCCATGCCGGACCCGAGCCCGCCCATGGTGAACGACGGCCGGATGACGACCGGGAGCCCCAGCTCCTTGACGGTGTCGCGGACCTCGTCCATGTCGTGGCAGACGCGGGAGCGCGGGACCTCGGCGCCGATGGTGCGCACGATGTCCTTGAACTTCTGCCGGTCCTCGCCGCGCTGGATGGCGTCGATGTCGGCGCCGATCAGCTCGACGCCGTACTTGTCGAGCACGCCGCGCTCGTGCAGCGCGACCGCGCAGTTCAGCGCGGTCTGCCCGCCGAGGGTCGCCAGGATCGCGTCGGGGCGCTCTTCGGCGATGACCTTCTCGACGAAGTCCGGCGTGACCGGCTCGATGTAGGTGGCGTCGGCGAACTCGGGGTCGGTCATGATGGTGGCCGGGTTCGAGTTCACCAGGGAGACGCGCAGGCCTTCGCTGCGCAGCACCCGGCAGGCCTGGGTCCCGGAGTAGTCGAACTCCGCGGCCTGCCCGATCACGATCGGCCCGGAGCCGATCACCAGCACGTGCTGGATGTCCGTCCTCTTCGGCATCAGGCCTTCTTCTCCATGAGCGAAACGAAATCGTCGAACAGGGGGGCCGCGTCGTGCGGGCCGGCCGCGGCTTCGGGGTGGTACTGCACCGAGAACGCCGGGACGTCGAAGGCCCGCAGGCCCTCGACCGCGCCGTCGTTGGCGCAGTAGTGGCTGACCTGAGCCGCGCCGAAGGGCGACTCGAAGCGCTGCCCGGGCTCGCCTTCGAGGGCGAAGCCGTGGTTCTGCGCGGTGATCGCGACCCGCTGGGTCGCGACGTCGATCACCGGGATGTTGATGCCGCGGTGGCCGTAGCGCATCTTGTACGTCCCCAGGCCGAGCGCGCGGCCCAGGACCTGGTTGCCGAAGCAGATGCCGAACAGCGGGAGCTCGCGGCCGAGGACCTGCTTGGTCAGCTCGGTGGCGTGCGTCGTCGTGGCCGGGTCGCCCGGGCCGTTCGACAGGAAGACGCCGTCCGGCTCGACCGCCAGCAGCTCGTCCAGCGTCGACGTCGAGGGCAGCACGTGCACCTCGATGCCGCGCTTGACCATCTGGCGCGGGGTGTTGGACTTGATGCCCAGGTCCAGCGCGACGACCCGGAAGCGCGTCTCGCCCTCGGGCGAGATGACGTACGGCTTGGGCGTGGTGACCTGGCCCGCCAGGTCGGCGCCCTCCATCTTCGGGCTGGCCAGCACCTCGGCGACCATCTCGTCGACGGTGCCCAGCGCGTCGCCGGAGAAGACCCCGGCGCGCATCGCGCCGAGCTCGCGCAGGTGGCGGGTCAGCGAGCGGGTGTCGACCTCGGCGATGCCGACGACGCCCTGGTTCACCAGCTCCTCGTCCAGCGTGCGCTTGGAGCGCCAGTTGGACGGCGTGCGCGCGGGGTCGCGCACCACGTAGCCGTTGACCCAGATCTTCGAGGACTCGTCGTCCTCGTCGTTCCAGCCGGTGTTGCCGATCTGCGGCGCGGTCTGCACCACGATCTGCCCGTGGTAGGACGGGTCGGTCAGCGTCTCCTGGTAGCCGGTCATGCCGGTGCAGAACACCGCCTCGCCGAGGGTTCGCCCCTGCGCGCCGTAGGCAGCGCCGCGGAACACCCGGCCGTCTTCGAGTACCAGTGCGGCCTGAGCGCGCGCGTTCACTGGGCACCTCCCTTGATCTTGAGCTGTTCGATCCACTGTGGATAGTCGTCGAGGTCGTCGCCGCGGAAGCCGGTGTCCAGCTCGGCGTCGCCGAGCCGCCAGGTGAGCACCAGCAGCGCGTCGGTGCCCATCACCTTCCCGGCGATCTTCGTGTCCCGCCGGACGCCGGTGACGGCGTCGCGCGGGATCCAGAAGTCGGGCGCTCCCCCGCGTTCGACCGCGATCCCGTCGGCGTGCAGGCGCCACACCGCGCCGGTGCGCAGCCCCGCGCCGCGGGTGACGATCCGGTTCTGCCACTCCCCCGCGACCGTCGTCGCCAGGTAGACGCCGGTCGACTCCAGCAGCACCTCGCCGGTGTCTTCGGGGATGGCGGGGAACGGCGGCACCTGGGCGCTCTGCGAGCGGGACTTGCGCCGCCAGCCGACGTACATGCCCCAGAGGCAGAGCAGGAAGAAGGCGACGATCGCCAGCACCAGCCAAAGGCGTTCCATCAGCAGATCTTCCCGTCCCGGGCGGTGACCCGCCCGCGCAGCAGCGTGGCGGTCACCACGCCGGGCAGCCGCATTCCCTCGTACGGGGTGTTGGCCGCGATGCTGGCCAGCTCGGCGCCCCGGACCGTCCACCCGGCGTCCGGGTCGACGAGCGCCAGGTTCGCCGGCTCGCTGACCGCGATCGGCCGGCCCTGGTCGGCGAGGTTGCCGATCTCGGCCGGGCGCTCGCTCATCACGCGGGCGACGCCGCGCCAGTCGAGCAGGCCGGTGCGGACCATGGTTTCGGCCACGATCGACAGGGCCGTCTGGAGCCCCAGCATGCCCGGCCGGGCCGCGGTCCACTCGGTGTCCTTGTCCTGCACGGCGTGCGGCGCGTGGTCGGTGGCGACGCAGTCGATGACACCCTCGGCGAGCGCGGCCCGCAGCTTCTCGGCGTCGGACTCCGTGCGCAGCGGCGGGTTCACCTTGTTGACCGGGTCGTAGGTGGCCAGGCGCTCGTCGGTGAGCAGCAGGTGGTGCGGGGTGACCTCGGCCGACACCTTCGTGCCGCGGTCCTTCGCCCAGCGCAGCACGTCCGCCGTGCCCGACGTCGAGACGTGGCAGACGTGCAGCCGCGCGTTGGCGTGCAGTGCCAGGAGGCAGTCGCGGGCGACGATGGACTCCTCGGCGGCGGCGGGCCAGCCGGTGTAGCCCAGCCGGGCCGCGCGCTCGCCCTCGTGGGCCTGGGCGCCAACGGTCAGCCGCGGCTCCTCGGCGTGCTGGGCGATGACGGCGTCCAGTGCGGTCGAGTACTCCAGCGCGCGGCGCATGAGCAGCGGGTCGGCGACGCAGAGGCCGTCGTCGGAGAACACCGTCACCCGGGCCTGCGCGTTCGCCATGGTGCCCAGCTCGGCGAGCTTCTCGCCCTTGAGCCCGACGGTGACCGCGCCGACCGGGTGGACGTCGACCAGGCCGACCTCCTGCCCGCGGCGCCACACGTGGTCGACGACCACGGCGTTGTCGGCGACCGGGCTCGTGTTGGCCATGGCGAACACCGCGGTGTAGCCACCGAGCGCCGCGGCGGCCGAGCCGGTGTCGATGGTCTCGGTGTCCTCGCGGCCGGGTTCGCGCAGGTGGGTGTGCAGGTCGACGAAGCCGGGCAGCAGTACCTGACCGGCGGCTTCGATGATTTCGGCGTCTTCGGGTGCTTGGACGGTGCCGATCCCGGTGATCACCCCGTCCTCGATCAGGACGTCGACCGGGTCACCCTCGCCGTAGGGGCGGGCGCCCTTGATCACGGTGCTCACGCGGCGGCTCCTTCGCTGGCCAGGAGGTGGTAGAGGACCGCCATGCGCACGTGGACGCCGTTGCGGACCTGTTCGGTGATGGCCGAGGCTGGGGAGTCGGCGACCGCGCTCGCGATCTCCATCCCGCGCAGCATCGGGCCGGGGTGCAGCACGACCGCGTGGTCCGGCAGCAGCTTCTGCCGCTTTTCCGAGAGGCCGTACGCGATCGAGTACTCGCGGGCGCTCGGGAAGAACCCGCCGTGCATGCGTTCCGCCTGGACGCGCAGCATCATGACCGCGTCGACCGCGGGCAGCTCGGCGTCCAGGTCGTGCGAGACGGTGACCGGCAAGCTCTCGACGCCGTAGGGCAGCAGTGTCGGCGGCGCGACCAGCACCACCTCCGCGCCGAGCGCCGAGAGCAGGTGGATGTTCGAACGGGCGACGCGGCTGTGCAGGACGTCCCCGACGATCGCGACCCGGCGGTCCTTCAGCGAGCCGAGGCGCTCGCGCAGGGTCGCCGCGTCGAGCAGGGCCTGCGTCGGGTGCTCGTGGGTGCCGTCGCCGGCGTTGACCACCGAGGTGCCCGGCTCGGCCAGCCACTCCGAGAGCCGCTGGGCGGCGCCGCTGGCGGGGTGCCGGACGATCACGCAGTCGGCGCCCGCGGCGGCCAGCGTCAGGGCCGTGTCGCGCAGGGATTCGCCCTTGTTGACCGAGGAGCTGGACGCGGAGACGTTGATCACGTCCGCGCTCATCCACTTCCCGGCGATCTCGAACGACACCCGGGTGCGGGTCGAGTTCTCGTAGAACAGGGTGATCACCGTGCGGCCGCGCAGCGTCGGCAGCTTCTTGACCTCGCGGCCGAGCAGCGTGTGCTTCAGCTCGTCGGCGGTGTCGAGCACGGCCGTGGCGACCGCCGGGTCCAGGCCGTCGGTGGCGAGCAGGTGCTTCACGAGTCCTCTCCAGGGGCTTCCGACGGGCGCAGCAGCACCGCGTCGCGGCCGTCGATCTCGGCCAGCAGGACGGACACACCCTCGGTGCGCGCGGTCGGGACGTTCTTGCCCACGTAGTCGGCGCGGATCGGCAGCTCGCGGTGACCGCGGTCGACCAGCACGGCCAGCTGCACCGCGCGGGGGCGGCCGTGATCACGGAGGGCATCGAGCGCGGCCCGGATCGTCCGGCCGGAGAAGAGCACGTCGTCGACCAGGATCACCACGCGGTCGTCGATGCCGTCGGCGGGCAGCTGCGTCTGTTCGAGCGCGCGCGGCGGCCGGCGGCGGAGGTCGTCCCGGTAGAGGGTGATGTCGAGGGCGCCGGCGGGCGGGCGGACCCCGGAGAACTCGCCGATCTTGTCTGCCAGCCGGACGGCGAGCGGGGTGCCGCGGGACGGGATCCCGAGCAACACGGGCGGGGTAGTGCTTTCCGCACCGTTCGCGGTCTTTTCGATGACCTGATGGGCCATTCGGGCGATCGTGCGCGCGACATCGCCGGCCGTCAGGAGCTCGCGCTCCCCGGCCGAACCAGCCGCGCCACGCGGACGTGACGACACTTCGGACTCCTTCCCCGCCTCACCGGACGGGTCCTTAAAGGACGTCTGTTCCCCTGCTGGTCGGGGCTTTCCCACCGACAGTAGCAGGCACTTTGCTCAGTCTTACGGGTGGTGTGGCGTGATTCGCGGCAAGCTCGCGCTTGACCTGGTGACAACAATGCGTAACCATTACTCTGAGTATTCGACTCGAAGAGTCCCCTGGACCGGTCACCCCGACCGGGAGGGGGTGGAGAACGGAGAACGACCAGATGGGCGATTACGCCAAGGCGCTCGGGGCCAAGCTCCGCGGGATCCGCCAGCAGCAGGGCCTGTCCCTGCACGGGGTCGAGCAGAAGTCCGGTGGGCGCTGGAAGGCCGTCGTCGTCGGCTCGTACGAGCGTGGCGACCGTGCCGTCACGGTGCAGAAGCTGGCCGAGCTGGCCGACTTCTACGGTGTGCCGGTGGTCGAGCTGCTGCCCGAGGGCCGGGTCCCCTCCGGTGCCGAGCCCGCCACCAAGATCGTCATCAACCTCGAACGCCTGCAGCAGCTGCCGGCCGAGAAGGTGGGCCCGCTGGCCCGCTACGCGGCGACGATCCAGAGCCAGCGCGGCGACTACAACGGCAAGGTGCTCTCGATCCGCACCGAGGACCTGCGGTCCCTGGCGATCATCTACGACATGACCCCGGGCGAGCTGACCGAGCAGCTCATCGACTGGGGCGTCCTGCCGCCGGAGGCGCGTCCTTCCAAGGAGGACTGATCGCCGGATGTGCTGTGACCGACGCAGTGAGCGTTCCCGGCGGGGCACCGGAGACGCTCACTGACTCGTCGGGGGGCACGCAGCACCCGGATGTTCTTCTCTTCGTCAGAGCACGGCGCGGAGGCGGTCGGCGATCGTGCCGATCCGGCCCAGCACGCCGTTGACGAACCGCGGCGAGTCGTCCGTGGACAGCTCTTTCGCCAGGCCGACGGCCTCGTCGATCGCGACCGGGTCCGGCACGTCCTCGGCCCAGAGCAGCTCGTAGACCCCGACCCGCAGCACCGCGAGGTCGACCTTCGGCATCCGCTCCAGGGTCCAGCCCTGCGCGTGCTCGGCCAGCAGCTCGTCGATCTGCGCCTTCCGGGCGGTCACGCCCTCGACCAGGCTGATCGTGTAGTCCGCGATCGGGTCGACCTCGGTCGCGCCGACGCGGTCGGCCAGCAGCGTCACCGCGTCGGTGTCGCGCTGCACGGCCTCGTACAGCATTTCCACCGCGCGGCGGCGCGCCTGCCTGCGGCTGATCGCGCCGCCGCGGTTCGGGTGGGGCTTCGAAGTCGGCATCAGCTGGAGACGCGGCCCAGGTAACGGCCGTCGCGGGTGTCGACCTTGATCTTCTCGCCGGTGGACAGGAACAGCGGGACCTGGATCTCCGCGCCGGTCTCCAGCGTCGCCGGCTTGGTGCCGCCGGTCGAGCGGTCGCCCTGCAGGCCCGGGTCGGTGTGCTGGATGATGATCTCGACCGACGTCGGGAGCTCGACGTACAGCGGCTCGTTCTCGTGCACCGCGACCTGGACCTCGGTGTTCTCGAGCATGTAGTTGGCGTTGTCGCCGACGACCTCGGCCGGGACCGTGATCTGGTCGTAGGTGTCGCCGTCCATGAAGACGAAGTCGGCGCCGTCCTTGTACAGGTACGTCATGTTCCGGCGGTCCACCGTGGCCGTGTCGACCTTCGTGCCCGCGTTGAACGTCTTGTCGACCACCTTGCCGGTGAGCACGTGCTTGAGGGTCGTGCGCACGAAGGCGCCGCCCTTGCCCGGCTTGACGTGCTGGAACGCGGTGACGGTCCACAGCTGGCCCTCGAGGTTGAGGACGAGCCCGTTCTTCAGGTCGTTGGTCGTGGCCACGAGCTTGCAGTCTCCTGTGTCGATCTACGGTTCGCGGCCGCTGTCAGACGACCACGAGGTTCTTGGTGCTCAGGGTGAGGAGTTCGGGCTCCCCAGCCCGCACGACGAGCGTGTCCTCGATGCGCACGCCACCGCGCCCCGCGAGGTAGACGCCGGGCTCGACGGTGACCGCCATACCGGCGGACAGTGTACCGACGCCCGTGGCGGCGAAGCTGGGCGCCTCGTGGATCTGCAGGCCGACGCCGTGCCCGAGCCCGTGGGCGAAGTGCTCGCCGTGGCCCGCGTCCGCGATCACCTTCCGCGCCGCGGCGTCCACATCGGACACCTCGGCGCCCGGCACGACGGCGTCGACGCCGGCCGCCTGGGCGGCGTGCACGAGGTCGTACACCTCCCGCTGCCAGTCCGCGGGCTCGCCGAGGACGAAGGTGCGGGTCATGTCGGAGTGGTAGCCGTCGACGGTCGCGCCGAAGTCCATCTTCACGAAGTCGCCGCGCTTGAGCTCGGCGTGCGTCGGCTGGTGGTGCGGGATGGCCGAGTGCGCGCCGGCGGCGATGATGGAGGCGAAGCTGGGCTCGCTCGAGCCGTGCTCCAGCATCCGGTTCTCCAGGTCGCGGGCGATGTCCAGCTCGGTCCGCCCGGGGCGCAGGCCGCCCGCGGCGACGAGGTCGTCGAGCGCCCGGTCGGCGGCGGCGCACGCCTGGCGCAGCGCGTCGATCTCGGCCTCGTCCTTGACCAGGCGCAGCCGCTCGACGAGGCCGGGAGAGCGTTCGAGGGCCACGTCCTTCTTGAGGGCCTCGTACTCCTCGACGCTGACGTGCTGGCTCTCGAAGCCGACGCGGCCGTAGGTCTTGGCGTCCTTCGCGGCTCTGGCGACGAGGGCGGCGGCGCTGGCCCGGTCGACGACCTTGTCGAGGTCGGGCACCTCGGCGGCCGACTGGGTCGTGTAGCGGCCGTCGGTGCAGAACAGCGTCTTCGCGTCACCCTCGGCGTGCAGCAGCACGGCGGCGTTCGACCCGGTGAACCCGGTCAGGTAGCGGATGTTGAGCAGATCGGTGACCAGCAGCGCGTCCAGGCCGGCTTCGGTCAGAAGCCCGCGCAGCGCCGCCCGGCGTCGTCCATGGGTTTCAGGCACGGGCCCAGCCTAGTGGGCGCTTGCCGGGCAACTCGCCGGTAACCTGGCCTACACTCCGCAGGATGAGCGCTTGGGTGATCCGCGGACTCGGGATGGCGCTGCTGCACGGCGTGGCGCTGACGCTGCTGGCCAAGTACGCCGTCTACCACCCCACGGACCAGACGCTGATGACCTCGGTGGCCCTGGCGGTCTTGGTCGGCGCGGCGGCGCTGTGGAGCGCGTTGGACGCATGGCGGGGCCTGGCGGATCGCGGCCGCGCGTGGTTCATCGCGGCGCTGGTGGCGGGAGTCGTGTCGGGGATCCTGTACGTGATCGGCCGGGCGGTGTTCGTCGACCAGACGGGCGTTTCGGAGCTGGGTGGCGCGTTGACCGGCGGGGCGGCGTTTTCGGCGTTGCTGGTGCTGATCCCGGCGGGGCTGGGGCTGTTCGTCGGCGCGCGGATCGGGCGTGCCCGGCCGGTGGATGACGAGCCTCGCGAGGTGCCGTCGCCTCGGCCTCGTGATCGGGAGCCTTCGCCTTCGCCGCGCTCGCGCCGGCCGGTTGAGTCCTCCGGTGACGCGCCTTCGCCCCGACCCCGGCGGCGAGCTGAGCCGTCCGAGGAAGAAGCCTCGCCGCGGCCCCGACGGCTTGGCCAACGCAGCCGGGAACCCCGCGTCTAGCTGCTCATTGGCCGGCCCGGCCACCGCGCGCTCGCCTGACCAGACGCCCGCGAGCGCCGTGTCAGCCGACCAGTGAGGGGCCTTGCTGGGCGCCGTCCCACTGGGCGTCTGTCACCGGCTTCGTCGCCGAGCCGTTGCCGGCCACTATTGCGCCGTCCGGGATGCGCCAGAGGCGGCGGTCGTCGAGGACCAGTGCCAGGCCGCGGCCCGGGGCCTGGAGCGCGTCCGCGCCGGAGCGCAGCCGCGTTGCCACCGGGAGCGCCGCCACCTCGGGCGGCTCCTTCTCCAGCAACTCTCCCGCGAGGGCCGCCGCGACCCCGCGCCGGTCCACCCGCACCCGCTGCCCGGCGCGGACCAGGTCCATCGTGCGGTCGGGCGAGGGCATCGTCACGCCGTCGAACGTCGCGGCCACCCGGCTCGCGCTCGCGCAGGCCTGGCTGCCCACCAGGTCGAGCCCGTAGTGCCGCAGGTCGGTCGGCGCCCCGGCGGAGCCGATGACCGTCGCGCGCACGACGTCGAGCGGCACCCGGTCGCACGGCACGGCCGACGACAGCGGCGCGTGCCCGTCCGCGCGCCGAACCAGCCCCGGCCCTTCCTTCCACGGGCCCGGGATGACCACCGGCTTGTACGGGTTCTCGGTGAAGTCCGCGGTCCAGAACGTCAGCGTGGTCCCGGTGTCGGTCTCGTGCGCGATGACGAACGCGTCCAGCGCGCCCACCCACATCAGGTCCGCGCTGAACCCTTCGACGACCGAACGTCCGCGCGGCGCCGACGTCGTCGCGACCGGCACGAACCCGCCGACGTCGAGCGCCTGCACCCCGGAGCCGAACGCGGGATCGCGCGATCGGAGCACGAACTGCCCGGCCCCGTTCCACGCCGCGGCGCGGCCGGTGGTGTCGGTGAACATCAGGTAGAACCAGCCGTCGAGGTAGACGGCCGAGGGCTGGCCGGCGCCGTAGACGTTGTCGCGGTGGACGTCGTGCGACGGCCCGAGGATCGGTTTCCCGCCCGCGGCGCGGGTCCAGTGGACGCCGTCCGGGCTGGTCGCGAGCCCGACGGCGTTGCCGAGCGCGTGGTCGCCCGCCGCCCCGGTGTAGTAGAGGTAGTAGGTCGTGCCGACGCGCAGGACGGACGGGTCGCAGGTGTGCATGCCGTCGAACTGCCCGGGCGCCCCGGAGAAGACGGCGGCCGGGATCCCGCCCCCGGGCCCGGTGAACGGCCCGTCGATCGACTGGGCCTGGGCATAGAGGATGTCGTCGCCGGCGGGTCCGGCGCCACCGTACTGGCTGCACCACCACATCCGGGTCTGCCCGCGGTCGAGCATGACGGAGGGCCCGTAGTTGTAGACGGCGTCCGCCCCACCGGCGGCGATCACACCACCACTCTGCCGGGGGTCACCCGAAGCGAGCTTGACATCGACGGGCCGAGGCGGAGCGGAGGTCTTGCCGCCCGCGATGGCGGGTTTGTCCCCCGCGGCTTGGGGCTGGGCGTAACCCTCGGTGCACCCGGCGACGAGCAGCCCGGCCAGAACACTGGCGAGCAAGGCACGAGCGGGTCGCCGACCCCCACGACGAAACGGGTGCACGACATCGGAGTGTAGCGAGAGGCGACACGTACGGGTGACGGCACACCTGGTCGACGGTCGCTCGATCGCGGGCAAGATCGCGGGTGGGGCAAGGGTTTTCGGAGTGTGTGCCGGTCAGACCGGGTGGCCGGCCGCCGGGCGGTGGCCGGGTTCGTGCCGCCGGGGCCTCCGGTGCCGGGCGTCCCAGGCGTGGGTCAGTCCCCGGCCGGTGGGCCTTCGAGCGCGACCAGCTCGACCTCGAAACCCGCGTCGTTCTCGAGGTACGCCGCGTAGTGGGCCTCGCCGCCCGCGTACGGGTAGCGGTCGGCGAACATCCCGTGCCAGCCGTGGTCTGGTGCGCTCTCCACCAACGCGTCCACCTCGGCTCGGGTGGCCACGTGCAGCGCCAAGTGGTTCAGCCCCGGCCGCGTGCGCTCGTGCGTCGGAGCGCTCATCGCCGGGGACTCCTCGACCACCAAGTACGTGCCGCCGCGGCGCCAGCTGACTCCCGCCGGCCAGCGTTGGAACTCTCGCCAGCCCAGCTCGCCTAGCAACCAGCCCCAGCTCCGCTCCGCCTCGGCCAGGTCCGGCACCCACAGCTCGATGTGGTGCGGCCGCCCGTGGACCGGCGCCGTCGCGACCAGGACCCGGTGCAGGTCGCCGTAGTGGATTCCGCTGCCCACGTCGAGGAAACCCAAGCGCCCGGCCACTTTGCGGCTCGCCGCGTTGTTCTCGTGCACCAGGGCCCAGATGGCCGGGAGCCCGAGCGCGTCGAGGCCGTGGTCGAGCACCGCCCGGGCCGCCTCGGTCGCCAGCCCCTGGCCCGCGTGCGCGCTCGCGACGTAGTAGCCCAGCTCGGCGACCCCGCCCGGCAGCTCCGACGACGGCCGCAGGTGCGCGACGCCGATCACCTCGCCGTCGCGCTCGATCACCCAGTGGCCCTGGCCCGCCGGGCCGCGGTAGGACAGGCGGCGGTCGACCATCGCGCTCGCCGCGGCCGGGTCCGAAAAGTCCGCTGCGAAGAACCGGCTCATCTCCGGATCGGAGAACACCTTCACGACGGCTTCGCGGTCGGCCTCGACCAGCTGACGCAGCTTCAGCCGCGCCGTGGTCAGCTCCGGCAGCGTCATCCCGGGTGCGCGGCGAGCCACCGCAGGGCGAGCGGGTAGCCGTCGACGCCCAGGCCGGCGATCACCGCGGTCGCGATGTCCGACAGCACACTGTGGTGCCGGAACGCCTCCCGCTTGTGCACGTTCGAGATGTGCAGCTCGATCAGCGGCGCGGACAGCTGCGCCGCGGCGTCGCGCACCGCGATCGAGTAGTGCGTCCACGCGCCCGCGTTCAGCACCACCGGGTGGCCGCCGTCGGCCGCTTCGTGCAGCCAGCCGACCATCTCGCCCTCGTGGTCGGTCTGCCGGACCTCGACCTCGATGCCCAGCTCCTCCCCCGCCTCGACGCACAGCGCCGCGAGGTCGTCGTGAGTGGTCGAGCCGTACACCGACGGCTCGCGCTTGCCGAGCCGCCCGAGGTTGGGGCCGTTGAACACGAACGCCTTCACAGCAGCACGCTCCCGCCGGCCTTCGGAGCATCGGCGGCGATCGCCGAGTACGCGGCCGCCAGCAGCGACGGGTCCGGGCCCTCGAGCCGGCCGGGCTTGGCGAGGCCGTCGAGGACGACGAACCGCAGCACCCCCGACCGGGTCTTCTTGTCGCCCTTCATGGTTTCCAGCAGCTGCGGCAACGCGTCGGCGTCGTACGTCGTCGGCAGGCCGAGCAGCTTCAGCACGGCGGCGTGCCGCTCGGCGGTGGCGTCGTCGAGCCGTCCCGCGAGGCGCGCCAGCTCGGCGGCGAAGACCAGCCCGACGCTCACCGCGGCGCCGTGGCGCCACCGGTACCGCTCGCGGCGCTCGATGGCGTGGCCGAGCGTGTGGCCGTAGTTGAGGATCTCCCGCAGGTCCGACTCGCGCAGGTCGGCGGCGACGACGTCGGCCTTGACCTGGATCGACCGGCGGACCAGCTCGCCCAGCACCTCGCCGCTCGCGTCGAGCGCCGCGGCCGGGTCGGCCTCGATCAGCTCGAGGATCCGCGGGTCGGCGATGAAGCCGGTCTTCACGACCTCGGCCATCCCGGCGACGAGCTCGTTCGGTGGCAGCGTTTCCAGCGTCGCGAGGTCGACGAACACCGCGCTCGGCTCGTGGAACACCCCGACGAGGTTCTTGCCGGCCTCGGTGTTGATGCCGGTCTTGCCGCCGACGGCGGCGTCGACCATGCCGAGCAACGTCGTCGGGACGTTGACCAGCCGGACTCCGCGCATCCACGTGCCCGCGACGAACCCGGCGAGGTCGGTGACGGCGCCGCCGCCGAGCCCGACGACCACCCCGCGGCGGTCCAGCCCGATCCGGCCGAGCACCTCCCAGCAGAAGCTCGCGACGCTGAGCGCCTTGCCGTCCTCGGCGTCCGGGATTTCGACGCGGTGGGCGTCGAGCCCGGCCGCGATCAGCTCGTCGCGGATGGCCTCGGCCGTCGTGGTCAGCGTCGGCGGGTGGATCAGCGCGATCTTCGAGGCGTCGGCCAGCTGCGTGGTGAGGTCACCGAGCAGGCCGCGACCGACCACGACGTCGTAGGGATGGGCAGTGGCGACCGGGATGCGCACCGGATCGGACACGGGGTGATTCACTCCTTGGCTTCGGCGGGGGCGAGCCGCGCGGCGAGGTCCGCGACGATCTCGGCGGGCGTCCGGTCGTCGGTGACGACCTCGACGGTGGCGACCTCGCGGTAGACGGGCACCCGCTCGTCGAGCAGTTTCTTGAACGTGGCGCGGGGGTTCACCCCGGCCAGCAGCGGCCGCGCACTCGACAAGCCGGTGCGCTGCACGCCGGCGGCGAGGCCGACGTTGAGGAACACGACGGTGTGTTCGGCCAGCCGCGCCCGGGTGCCCGGGGTGAGCGGGGCGCCGCCGCCGAGGGACAGCACGCCGGCGTGCTCCGCGAGCGCCGTCGTGACCGCTTCTTCTTCCAGCGCGCGGAAAGCGGGTTCGCCGTCCTCCGCGAAGATGTCGGCGATGCTGCGCCCGGTGCGCGCGACGATGTCGTCGTCGCTGTCGCGGAATTCGACGCCGAGTGCCTTGGCGAGCAGCGGTCCGACCGTGCTCTTGCCCGAGCCGGGCGGGCCGACGACCACCGCGCGAGGGCTCACCAGCGCTCCTCGAGGGCCTTCAGGTACGCCTCGGCGTTGCGCTTGCTTTCGGCGAGGGAGTCGCCGCCGAACTTCTCGAGCGCGGCGTCGGCGAGGACGAGCGCCACGACCGACTCCAGCACGACACCGGCGCGCGGCACGGCGCAGACGTCCGAGCGCTGGTGGATCGCGACGGCCGGCTCGCCGGTCTTGACGTCCACTGTGGACAGTGCTTTGGGGACGGTCGAGATCGGCTTCATCGCGACGCGCACCCGCAGCGGCTCGCCGTTGGTGATGCCGCCTTCGAGGCCGCCCGCGCGGTTGGACCGGCGGGTGACGCCGACCGGGCCGGTGCCGCGGTCGATCTCGTCGTGCGCCTGGCTGCCCCAGCGGCGGGCGGTGGTGAAGCCGTCGCCGACCTCGACGCCCTTCATGGCCTGGACGCCCATCAGCGCGCCGGCGAGGCGGGCGTCGAGCCGCCGGTCCCAGTGGACGTGGGAGCCGAGGCCCGGCGGGAGGCCGTAGGCGAGGACCTCGATCACGCCGCCGACGGTGTCGCCCGCCTTCCGCACGGCGTCGACCTCGGCGACCATGGCGTCGGTGCCTTCCTGGCTGAAGGCGCGGACCGGACTCTCGTCGATGGCCGCGAGGTCTTCGGGTTTGGGCAGCGGCCCCTCGGGGGCGTCGGCCGCGCCGATCGAGACGACGTGGCTGAGGATTTCGACGCCGAGCAGTTGCTTCAGGTAGTTGCGCGCGACGGTGCCGAGCGCGGTCCGCGACGCCGTCTCGCGGGCGCTGGCCCGCTCGAGGACGGGGCGCGCTTCGTCGAAGCCGTACTTCTGCATGCCGGGCAGGTCGGCGTGGCCGGGGCGGGGGCGGGTGAGCGGTTCGTTGCGGGCGAGGCCTTCGAGGACCTGCGGGTCGACCGGGTCGGCCGCCATGACCTGCTCCCACTTGGGCCACTCGGCGTTCTCGATCTGGATCGCGACCGGGCCGCCCTGGGTGAGGCCGTGGCGGACGCCGCCGAGGAAGTCGATGTGGTCGGTCTCGAAGCCCATCCGCGGGCTGCGCCCGAAGCCCAGGCGGCGCCGGGCGAGCTGCTCGGTGACGTCGGCGGTGGTGACGCCGACGCCGGCGGGCATGCCTTCGAGCACGGCGGCCAGCGCGGGTCCGTGCGATTCACCTGCGGTGATCCAGCGCAACATGGGCTCAATCCTGTCACGGGGGCCGGGCGGGCCCGAAGAGTGTTCCGGTCATGGCGCACCCGGGAAGAGGGCGCACAGCCAGGTGGCGGCGAGGAGCGCCGGACCGTGGGGCACGCGGGGGCCGCTGAAGGGAGCAGCGGGACGCGGGGTGGGCGCTGGTCGGGAGGCTGACGCGGGGTTGCGGGTCGGGGCCGCTCGCGGGCAGGGTGCCGGTGGCGCGCCCCGGCGCCGGGCATGTGCCGGCGATGCAGGGCCAGCGGGGCGCAGGTCGGCCGTGGGGTGCGGGTTGGGCGCCGATCGCGAGGTGGCAGCGGGGTTCCGGCCGGGCGCGGGGTTGCGGGTCGGGACCGCTCGCGGGCTGGGCGCGGCCGGGCGCCGGGCAGCTGCCGGCGATGCAGGGCCGGTCAGGTGCAGGTTGGCCGCAGACTCCGCTGGCTGCGGGCTGGGTGCCGGTCGCGGACGGGTTGCCGATCTGGCGGCTTGCAGGTCGGCCGTGGGCTCCGCCGCTCGCGGGCTGGGTGCCGGTCGCGGATGGGGTGCTGATCTGGCGGGTTGCCGGTCGGCCGCGGGCTCCGCCGGGCGCGGGCTGGGCGCCGGTCGCGGGCTGGCGGGCTGTCGATCGACCGCAGGCTCCGCCAGCCGCCGGTCGACCGCAGCGGGGTGCCGAGCCGCCGCCCTGCGTGCTCGTGCGCTGGCTCGGGCTGCGTGGGCGAGCGCGAGGGCCAAGCTGAACACCGCTGCCAAGACCGCCGCCAACGCGAGCGCGGGCCAGCCAGACGCTCCCAAAACCATGCCCAGGCTGCCGGACAGCTTCACGTCTCCCGCGCCCAAGCTGCCCGGCGCCAAGCGGGCCACCAGCACGTGCGCGCCGCCGAACAAGACCAGTCCCGCAGCCGCGCGTACCGCCAAAGACGGGCCTCCGCCGCCGAAGGCCGCCGCGCCGGTCGCTGCCCCTAACAGCGGGTACGCCGGCAACGTCAAGATGTCCGGGAGGCGCAGGTGACGAAGGTCGGCCAAGGCCAGCGGGACCGCGATGACCGTCAGCGCCACCGGCACCGGCAGCCACCACGTCGGCCAGGCCCCGGCCAGCCAGCGTGCCGAGACCACCGTGACACCGAGAGCCGCCAGCATCGCCGCGAACCGACGCGGGATCGGGGCCCCGGCTCGGTCGAGGGCACGGGCCGTGACGGGCGCCGTGGTCAGCGCGGCGGCGAGGAGCAAGATCGTCGAGGACATGGCTCCAGGCTGCCGCCACCCGGCTGAGCTGGGCAAATGCCGGGCGTAGCGAAAGGACCGTTCGCGACGTTCCGCGCCGGTTTTCACTCCTGTGAGCGATACGAAAGCAAAGACCAGGGCTCGTCCGGGACCCCCTGCGTCCCGGACGAGCCCCACCCGTCACAACGTCAACCGCAGCAACGGGCGCCCGCTGCCCCCGCGTACCTCCAGCGCCGCCAGGTCGGTCCTCTTCAACGCCGTCCCGATCACGATGCGGGCCGTGTTGTCGGGCACCGCCTTCCACGTCGCCAGCTGCGTCTCGGCTCCCGACCGCGAGATCGCCACCAGGACGTACTCGCCGCTGCTGCGGTCGCCCGTGTAGCTGCACGACATGTCGACCTGGGTGCCCCAGTCGAACGCGTCGAGGCGGGCGTCCGCGCGGACCGGGAACGCGCCCAGCGCCGTCATCGCGATGCCCGGGGACGGGGCGGGCGCCGACGCCACCACCGCCAGCGCCACGCACGCCGACACCGCCAGCGCCGCCGAGGCCGACGTCACCGCCAACCGGATCCGGCGGCCACGACGGACCCTGCGGAGCACCTTCGGCAGCAGATCCGGCGGGGGCGCCGCCAGCTCGGGCGTGACCGCCGGCGCGTCGACCCTGGCCAGCAACCCCGGCAGCCCCGCCAGCTCGCGCACCGATGCCGCGCAGCGGTCGCACGTCCGCAGGTGCGCTTCGAACCGCTGGCGGTCCTCGGGGGACAGCGCCCCGAGGACGTACGCCGCGTCGAACGTCGCGAACGGGTCCTCGCTCACTGGGTCACCCCCCTCTCCTCGAGCACCAGGCGCAGGGCGCGCAACGCGTAGTGCGTGCGCGACTTGACCGTCCCTTCGGCCACGCCCAGGCGCGTCGCCGCGTCCGCTACGGAATAGCCCTGGAAGTAACACAGGAGCAGCACCTCGCGGTGCCGCTCCGACAGCTCGGCGAGCGCCTCGGCCACCAGCCAGCCCTGCACCGCGCGGTCGGTGCCGTCCGCGACCGCGCGTTCCGGCGGCTGGTCGGTGACCACCTCGGAGCGGGCCGACGCCGAGCGCCAGCCGTCGATCGCGATGCGCCGCGCGACCGTGAACAGCCACGCCCGCGCCGAACCCGTCGACTGGTCCAGCACCGTCGTCGACCGCCAGGCGCGCAGCAGCGTCTCCTGGACGACGTCCTCGGCCCGGATCCGGTCCCCGGACGTCAGGTGGAGCGCGTACGACCACAGCGCGGCGGCGTGCTCCTCGTGGAGCGCGCGCATCAACGCGTCTTCGGCGACTTCCCCCACGAACTCAGGCCGAGACCCGGCGCCGGTCCTTCACGAACAGCAGCGCGAGGCCGCCGACGATGCAGACCGCCTCGGTGATCACGCCCCAGTACTCCGGCTGGCTGTTGAACTGGTCGTGGTTCCCGGCGAACCCGACCGTCGCGGCCAGCACGTACGCGCCGAGCGTCAGGACGCCGAACCCGACCGCGCCCAGCGCCGGCAGCCAGTGCCGCCAGGCCAGCACCGCGATCGCGAGGACCAGGCCGCCGATCGCGTCGAGCAGGAACAACGGCCCGACGATGCCCGGGTAGTCCTCGGTCCACAAGAAGTAGTGCACGCCCGCCGAGCCGAGCAGCGCGGCCGCCACGACGATGCGTAGAACCCAACCCACCATGATCGTTCCTCCACTCCACACCCACTCGGGTACATACACGGAACAGGGGCCGATCGGGTTCACCGCGGATTGAACCGATGCGGTGTCGATCTCGTTCATTAGGGCATGACTGCCGAACTGCACTCCCGCCGCACCGTCCTGACCACGGGTGCCGCCGTCGCCGGTGCCGCCGTCGGCGCCGTCGCGCTCACCGCCTGCTCTTCGGACAACGCCAAGTCCGGCACCGCCCAGGCGCCGATCGCCGCCGGGACGCCGCTGGTCGCGCTCGCGGACGTCCCGGTCGGGCAGGCGAAGGCCGCCAAAGCGCCGGACGGCTCCGACGTGATCGTGGCCCGGACGTCCGAATCGGCCTGCGCCGCGTTCAGCGCGATCTGCACGCACCAGGGCTGCACGGTCGCACCGAAGGGCGCCGACCTCGTCTGCCCGTGCCACGGCTCGGTGTTCAACGCCCTCACCGGGGAGGTCAAGCAGGGCCCGGCGAACAAGCCGCTGCCGAGCGTGCCGGTGAAGGTCGAAAACGGGAAGGTCGTCGCCGGCTGACGAGCCGGGAACGCCGGAGAGCCCTTGTGGACGGTCCCCGTCCGCAAGGGCTCTCCGTGTGACAGAAGCGACTCAGGCGTCCCAACCGAACAGCTTCTCGCCGGCCGCGACATCGCGCTCGGCGTCCAAACCGGACAGAACGTCGGCCGAGGCGTCCAGCGCGACGACCGGGACGATCGCCGAATAGCCCGCCGCGGTCACCGCCTCCGGGTCCCAGCTGACGATCGGCTGCCCGGCCCGCACCTGCTCGCCCTTGACGACGTGCAGCGTGAAGCCTTCGCCCTTCTCCTTGACCGTGTCGATCCCGAGGTGCACCAGCACGGCCTTGCCGTCCTCGGTCGCGACGACGTAGGCGTGCGGGTGCAGCGTCGCGACGGTGCCGTCGACCGGCGCGACCGCGTCCGACCGACCGCCGGCGGGCTGCACGGCGATGCCCGGACCCACCATGGCCTGCGCGAACACCGGGTCCGGGACCTCGGTGATCGGCACCACGCGCCCGGCCACCGGGCTGAGGATCTCCAGGCTCACAGCAGGTCCTCGATGTCGCTGGCGATCGTGTCCGCCTCCGGCCCGACGATCACCTGCAGCGCCGTCGACCCCATCTTCACGACGCCCATCGCGCCGGCCTTCTTCAGCGCCGCTTCGTCGACGAGGCTCATGTCCTCGACCTCGCAGCGCAGCCGCGTGATGCAGCCCTCGATCTCGGTGAGGTTCCCCGTGCCGCCGAGTGCGGCGAGGATCTTTTCGGGCCTGTCATCCGCCATCGCGGTCTCCTTGATCACTGTTTGTTCCCAACCTGACGCGAACCGCGTGTCCACCTGTACTACGCCGTTCGTCGGCATGCACCCCGCCGCGGGCCACGAACGGATAACGGTGGTTGACACCCGTCCGCACGGCGGAGCATCCTGCCCCATCGGATCATTGGTCTAGACCGGAACGTACCAATGTTCCGGGCCGGATGCGAGCACCGGTCCCCCGGTGACAGGAGAACGAGGAGGGTGACGCCGATGAGCGCGGCCGCGCACGTCCCGCCACCCGACCGGGTCGTCAACGGGCCCACGCCCAAGCACGCCCAGCTGCGGGAGATCCTCCGCCGCACGGTGGAACGGGAACTCCCGCCCGGCGCGCCGATCCCGTCGGAACGCGAGCTCGCCCAGCGCTACGGCGTGTCGCGGCTCACGGTCAGATCGGCGATCGGCAAGCTGGTCGAGGAAGGGCTGCTCGCCCGCGTCCGGGGCAAGGGCACGTTCACCGCGGCCCGGCGGATGGAGCTGCAGCTCTACCTCATGTCGTTCACCGACGACATGCGGCGGCGCGGGCTCACCCCGACGACCGAGGTGGTCTCCGCGGCCACCGAGGTCCCGCCGACCGCATCGGCGCACGCCCTCGGCCTCACCGAGGGCGCCCCCGCGCACCACCTGGTGCGGTTGCGCCACGCCGACGGCGTGCCCCTGGCCGTCGAACGGGGCTGGTACCACGCGGGCCGGGCTCCCGGCCTGCTCGAGCTCGACCTGACCCAGTCCATCTACGCGCAGCTGGCCGAGACGTACGACGTGCGTCCCGACCAGGCGTGGCAGACGGTCTGGGCCGAAGGAGCGGACCGCGAGACGGCCCGGTTGCTCGGCATGCGCGCCGGCAGCCCCCTGCTCGTGTTCCGCCGGGTCTCCAGCGCAGGCGGGGACCCGATCGAAGACATCACGTCCTGGTACCGGGGAGATCACTACCAGGTGACCATGCAGTTGGACCGGAACACCCCGGAACCCGGTCAACCACCCCACTATGGAGGATCCAGATGAGCTCCACCACCGCGGAGGGGGCGAAGAAGAGCGGCAGCGGTCTCGCCGGTCTTCAGCGCTTCGGCCGTAGCCTCATGCTCCCGATCGCCGTGCTCCCGGCGGCGGGCATCCTGCTCCGGCTCGGCCAGGACGACATGCTCGGCAAGGACGGCCTCGGCTGGAACAAGGTCGCCTCGGTGCTGGCCGCCGGTGGCGGCACGCTGTTCAACTGGCTGCCGCTGCTGTTCGCGGTCGGCATCGCTGTCGGCTTCGCCAAGAAGGGCGACGGCTCGACCGCCGTCGCGGCGGTCGTCGGCTTCTTCGTCTTCAGCGCCGTCGTCCAGGTGTTCGCACCGCTGGCCGACCTGCCCGGCTACAAGGCGGGCGCGACCGAGCTGGCGCCGATCAAGTGGCCGTACTCGGTGCTGGCCGGTGTCGTGGTCGGCATCGTGGCGGCGCTGCTGTGGCAGAAGTACCACCGCATCAAGCTGCCCGCCTACCTGGCGTTCTTCGGTGGCCGCCGGTTCGTCCCGATCATCACCGCGGCCGTCATGGTCATCCTCGGCGTGATCTTCGGCCTGGTCTTCCACTGGGTCGACCAGGGCATCCAGGCCGCCGGTGACGCGGTCACCGCGTCCCCGATCGTCGGTGGCGGCATCTACGGCGCGCTGAACCGCCTGCTCATCCCGGTCGGTCTGCACCAGCTGCTGAACGTGCCGGTGTGGTTCATCTTCGACGGCGGCGACATCAACAACTTCGTCGCGGGCAAGATGTCGGCGGGTTCGTTCACCACGGGCTTCTTCCCGATCTTCATGTTCGCCCTGCCCGCCGCCGCGCTGGCGATCTGGCAGACGGCCCGCCCGGCGCAGAAGAAGGTCGTCGGCGGTGTGATGATCGCCGGTGCGCTGACCTCGTTCCTCACCGGTGTGACCGAGCCGATCGAGTTCTCGTTCATGTTCGTCGCGTGGCCGCTCTACCTGTTCCACGCGATCATGACCGGCACCTCGCTGGCGATCTGCAACGCGCTGGGCATCCACCAGAGCTTCAACTTCTCCGCCGGCGCGATCGACTACATCCTCAACTTCGGCGCCCCGGCGGCGCAGAAGCCGTGGCTGCTGATCCCGATCGGTCTCGTCTACGCCGTGATCTACTACGTGGTCTTCCGCTTCGCGATCACCAAGTGGAACCTGCGCACCCCGGGCCGCGAGGACGACTCGATCGAGTCGGACCTCGAGCGCACGGCCGCCGCGTAACATCCGTACCGACGTAAACCCCAGAAGCGAGAGGACGAACATGCCGGAGAAACGCGTCGCCGTGGCGAGCAAGGTGGGCCTGCACGCCAGGCCGGCCGCGCTGGTGGCGAAGGCGGCCGCGGCGCAACCCGTCGCGGTGCAGATCGCCAAGGCCGGCGGGAGCCCGGTGGCCGCCGGCAGCGTGCTCAACCTGATGACCCTCGCCGCCGGCTACGGCGACGAGGTCGTGATCAGCGCCGAGGGTGAGGGCGCCGAAGAGGCCGTGGAAGCGGTCGCCCAGCTGGTCGCCACCGACCTCGACGCCTGAGGTAGTACAACCGCGAAGGCCTTCGCACCGGTCCCCGACACCGGTGCGGAGGCCTTCGCGGCGTTTCGTAGGGTGGACGCATGGAGAGCGTGCGCCTGATCGACGAGTGGCCGGTGGACACCGCCGCGACGGCCGTGGTGACGGCGGACGGCACCGTCGCGGGCCGCCACGGCGACACCGCGCGGAAGTTCCGGCTGGCCTCGGTCAGCAAGCCGCTGACCGCCTACGCGGCGCTCATCGCGATCGAAGAGGGCGTCGTCGACCTGGACACCCCGGCCGGTCCCGAGGGCTCGACCGTGCGGCACCTGCTGGCCCACACCTCCGGTCTCGCGTTCGACGCGCACAAGGCCATGGCCGAGCCCGGCACCCGGCGGCTCTACTCCAACGCCGGGTTCGAAGAGCTCGCCGACGCGCTGGCCGAGCACTCCGGCATCCCCTTCGCCCAGTACCAGGCCGAAGCGCTGTTCGCCCCGCTCGGCATGACGAGCACCACGCTCGACGGCTCACCCGCCGCCGACGTCGTGTCCACTGTGGACGACCTGGCCGCGTTCGCCGCCGAGCTGCAGTCCCCCAAGCTGCTCGACCCGGCCACCGTCGCCGAGGCGACGAACGTCGTGTTCCCGGGCCTGTCCGGGGTGCTGCCCGGGTTCGGGCACCAGAAGCCCAACGACTGGGGCCTCGGCTTCGAGATCCGCGACCACAAGAGCCCGCACTGGACCGGCGCGAACAGCTCGCCGCGCACCTTCGGGCACTTCGGCCAGTCGGGCACGTTCCTCTGGGTCGACCCGGACGCGGGCGCGGCCTGCGTCGCGCTGACCGACCGCGCGTTCGGCCCGTGGGCCGCCGAGGTCTGGCCGCGCTACACCGACGCCGTCCTGGCGGAATTGAGCGCGTGAAGCCGCTCCTCCCCGCGCTGCTGCTCCTGCTCGCCGCCTGCAGCGCGCCCGCGGCCGCGCCCGCTCCCCCGTCGGCGTCCCCGGCCGCGGCCGCGGTCCCGCCGGCGCTCGGGACGAACGGCGCCGCCGTACCGGCCCTGCGCTGGACGCCGTGCCACGGGAAGTACCAGTGCGCGGCCGCGTCCGTGCCGCTGAGCTACCGCGAGCCGAAGGGCGAGTCGATCACGCTGTCGGTGATCCGGCTGCCGGCGAGCGACCCGGGACGGCGGCTCGGCTCGCTGTTCTTCAACTTCGGCGGACCGGGCACCGACGGCGTCGGCGAGCTGACGCGGTTCGCCGACCGCTACCCCGCCGAGGTCCGGGCCCGGTTCGACCTGGTGAGCTTCGACCCGCGCGGGATCGGCGGGTCCACGCCGATCAGCTGTCCGGGCGCCGACCACGTGCCCGCGCCGGGGTCGCCGCTGCGGCAGCCGGACGCGTTCTTCGCAGCGAGCACCGCGACCGGCCGGTCCTGCGCCGCCTCGGGAGCCTTGCTGAGCCACCTGTCGACGGCGAACGTGGCGCGCGACCTGGAGCTGCTGCGCCAGGCCGTCGGCGACGCGACGCTGAACTTCTACGGCTACTCCTACGGCACCTACCTGGGCGGCACGTACGCGAACCTGTTCCCGGACAAGGTGCGCGCGCTGGTCCTCGACGGCACGCTCGACCTGGTCGCGAACGCGACCGGCAAGCCGGGGCAGGAGAAGGAGCCGGTCGACGTCCGCGCCGACGTCGCCGGCGCGCAGCAGCAGGAGCTGGACCAGTTCTTCGCGGTGTGCGCGGCGGCGGGGCCCAAGTGCGCGTTCTCCGGCGGCGACCCGAAGGCGAAGTTCGCCGGGGTCTTCGCGCGGGCGTCGCGCACCACGGGCGTCGGATCGCTGATGCGGACGGTCGACAGCGCGCTGTACCAGTCCGGCCGGTGGAAGCGGCTCGCGCAGACCCTCGCGGCGATGCCGGCGGATTCCGGTGCCGCTTCGCCGGTGCTCGACCCGTACGTGCCGACGCACTCCGCGGCGTTCCTGGCGGTCCAGTGCGTCGACAGCGACAACCCCGGCTCACCCGTGGACTACGCGGCTCTGGCGGCTCGGGAAAGCGAGCGTCAGCCGTACTTCGGGCTGGGCTCGGTGTTCTCGATGGCCCAGTGCGTCGGCTGGCCCGCGCACGACGCCGACCGGTACACCGGGCCGTGGAACCGGGCGCGGAAGAACCCGATCCTGGTGCTGAACAACCGGTTCGACCCGGCGACGCCGTTGCACAACGCCCAGGCGACGGCGGCGGAGCTGGGTGACGGCCGGGTGCTCGTGGTCGACGGGTATGGCCACACGTCGCTGGACGCGCCGAGCGCGTGCGCTTCGGCGGCCGTGACGCGGTATCTGACGGACCTGGCGGCGCCCGCGGAAGGGACGACCTGCGCGCCGGACGCGGTCCCGTTCTCGTGAGTGGGAAACCGTGTTCTAACCCTGTTTCTCACTCACGACCAGCGAGCGCTCGCCGTTCAGCCGAACGGACGCCCTCACCAGGGTCTTTGGACCCTGCCCGGGGTGCTTTCCGGGTGGTGTCATGGTTCTCGTGCGGGCCCGCCGCCGGGCCGGTGCGGGGACCTCGGGCCCCGGCGGGCCGCACGCCTAACCCTCCATGACGCGGATCGGTTCCCCCGCCTGGTAGGCCGCGATGTCCTCGACCGCGTCGCCGTAGAAGATCTCGTACGTCTCGCGCGCGACGAACCCCAGGTGCGGGGTCAGGACCGCGTTGTCCATGGTCCTCAGTGGATGGTCGGCCGGGAACGGCTCGAGGTCGTAGACGTCCAGTGCCGCCGCCCGGATCTCCTTGCGCCGCAACGCGTCCACCAGTGCCGCCTCGTCGACGATCGGGCCGCGGGAGGTGTTCACCAGCACCGCGCTCGGCTTCATCGCGGCCAGCTCGGCCGCCCCGACCAGGCCGCGCGTGCGCCCGCTGAGCACCAGGTGGATCGACAGCACGTCCGAGCGGGCGAAGAGGTCCTCTTTGGACACCGCGGTCACGCCGTGCGGATCGGCCTTCTCCTGCGTGAGGTTCTGGCTCCAGGCGATGGTCTCCATGCCGAAGGCCTGCCCGATCTTCGCCGCGCCCGCCCCGAGGCGGCCGAGGCCGAGCAGGCCGAGCGTCTTGCCGTGCAGCATGGTCCCGACGGTCGTCTGCCAGCCGCCTTCGCGCATGGACCGGAACTCCTGCGGCAGGTTCCGCGCCGCGGCCAGGATCAGCGCCCACGTGTGCTCGGCGGTCGGCTCGCCGAGGTACCCGGTCCGCGACACGACGACGCCGTTGCGCTTCGCGGCCGGGACGTCGATGGCGGCGTTGCGCGGGCCGGTGCTGACCAGCAGTTCCAGGTCCGGCAGCCGGTCGAGCACCTCGGCCGGGAAGCGGGTGCGCTCGCGCATCGCGACGATCACTTCGAAGCCCTGCAGCTGCTCGACGACGTCGGTGAGCGGCTCGGTGAAGACGGTGATGTCGGCCTTCAGCGAGTCCCAGTCACCGAAGGTCAGAGCGACGTCCTGGTAGTCGTCGAGGATCGCGATGCGCATGTCCTCACCGTAGTGGCACGAAGTGGCCGGCACCGCCCCAGGGCTTGAACGTGTTCAAAAACAGGGCTACGGTCCTTCTTGAACACGTTCAAAAGAGGAGGAACCATGGACCGAGTAGTCGTCGCCTACGCGCTCTACCTGCTGATCAGCATCCCGCTGACCGTGCTGGTGGCCCGGACGCTGAGCAAGCACGGCCGCACTTTCCTGACCGAGGTCTTCGCCGACAGCCCCGCCCTGGCCAACGCCGTCAACCAGCTCCTGGTCGTCGGCTTCTACCTGGTCAGCCTGGGGTTCGTGACGCTCTTCCTGACCAGCCACGCCGACGTGACCAGCGCGCGGCAGGTGTTCGAGCTGCTTTCGGTGAAGGTCGGCGTCGTCGCGCTGATCCTCGGTGTGATGCACCTGACCAACGTGCTGGTCTTCAACGGCATCCGGCGCCGCCACCTGGCGCCGAAGCCCGAACCCCGGCCGCTGCCCGTGCCCTACCCCGGCATGCCGCAGGTGCCGCCCTTCCCCGCGCCCTGACGTGCCCGGCGCTAACGTGCCGCACGTGGCCAAGAGCGAGGAAACGCGGTCCCTGATCGTCACGACCGCGATGCGGCTGTTCACCGAGAACGGCTACGACCGCACGACGATGCGCGCGATCGCCGCCGAAGCGGGTGTCTCCGTCGGGAACGCGTACTACTACTTCTCGTCGAAGGAACAGCTCATCCAGGGCTTCTACGACGAGATCGCCCGGCAGCACCTCGACGAGGGCCGCGCCCGGATCGAGGGCGAAAGCGCCTTCGCGGTCCGGCTGAAGACCGTGCTGCTGTGCTGGCTGGACATCGCCGAGCCCTACCACCGCTTCGGCACGCAGTTCTTCGTCAACGCGGCCGACCCGGAGTCGCCGCTGAGCCCGTTCAGCGACGACTCCTCGGCCGCCCGCGAAGCGTCGATCGGCCTCATGCGCGAGGTCGTCGACGGCTCCGACGTCAAGCTCGACCCCGAGCTGCGCGACCAGCTGCCCGAACTGCTGTGGCTCTACCAGATGGGCGTGGTGCTGTACTGGATCCACGACCGCTCGGCCGGCACGAAGCGCAGCCGGATGCTGGTGGAGCGCAGCGTCCCGCTGATCGCGCGGGTGGCCGCGCTCTCCCGGCTGCGGGTGTTCCGCCCGGTCAGCCGGGAGATCGTCGACCTCATCCAGGACCTGGCTAAGCGGGACTGACCGCCCGGAAGTAGAGGAACCGCGGCTTGGTCCGCAGGTTCTCCGCCCACTTCGGGTCGGCTTCGGCCGCTTCCGGGACCGGCATCGGCTCGACCAGCTTGTCGACGGCGAAGCCCGCGTCGCGGACCGCCTGGAACGTCCAGCTCAGCGGGCGCCGGTAGAAGCGCACCCGCTGACCGGGCGGGAACTCGTCCTCCAGCAGCTCCACCTCGAAGTAGTTGTCCTTGTCGAACCAGTGCCAGTCCTCACCGGGGTGGTGCACCGAGAACACCAGCGCGCCACCGGGTTTCAGGACCCGGCGGAACTCCGCGAGCGCCGGCCCCCAGTCCTTGAGGTAGTGCAGCACGAGCGACGCCGTGATGACGTCGATCGAGCCCGGCTCGAGCGGGAGCGGCCGGGTCACGTCGGCGACTTCGAACCGCGCCACCTCTCCGAACTTCCGCTGCGCCGAGGAAACCATCCCCGCGCTCGCGTCGACGCCCAGGACGTCGGCGCCCCGCTCGGCCAGCAGCGCGCTCAGGTGCCCGGCCGCGCAGCCGACGTCCAGGACGCGCCGGCCCGACACGTCGCCGGCCAGGTCGAGGATCGCCGGGCGGTCGTACAGCGCGTTCGTGACGTTCTTCTCCGCGTGCTCGGCGTAGGCGTCGCTGAACGCGTCGTACTGCGCCGCCCGCGCCCGGCCGAGGATCTCTTCGATCACCTCGGTCTTCGCGTCGGCGTAGTTTTGGACGTACTTCCACTCCTTCGCGGCGAGTTCCCGCTTCTTCGCCGCGTACAGGTCACGCTCTTCCGGGTGCGCGCGCATCCGGTCGCGCAGGAGCCGGTAGCGCTCGGTCTGGCCGTTGCCGGGCGAGTACACGTGCAGGTTGACGTTGGTGTCCGGGCCCTTGAAGCAACGGTGCTTCTCCCAGTCCGGCTCGCGGATGACGAGCCGGTAGCCCGCCGCCTCCAACGCGGGGAGGTAGGTGTCCTCGTCGTCGGAATCCGGCACCACGAGCAGGATGTCGACGCACGGCTTGGCGCACAGGCCCGGCACCGACGTCGAGCCGACGTGCTCGAGGACGAGCACCTGGTCGCCGAGCACGGCCCGGATCCGCTCGGCCTCGCGCTCGAAGAGCTTCGGCCACTCCGGGTCGTAGTCGGCGAGCGTGACGGTCGAGTTGAGCTGCGGCGCTTCGCCGACCCAGATCCCCTGGATCTCGTCGTCGCTCAACGCGTCTTGGCTGGTCATTCCGGTTGACCCCCTTCTTCAAGGCAGTCGACCAGATTATCAACGCGCGCAAGCGATTTTCAGCTGATCGGCAGCGGCAGCAGGTTCCCGGTCGCTTCGCGCAGCGCGTCGCGCATCGCCGCGCGCGGGGCCGGCTGCCCGGTGAAGTGCTCGGCCTGCCCGAACGCCTGGTGCAGCAGCATGTCCAGCCCGGTCGCGAGCCGGCCGCCCCGCGCGGCGACGGCTTCGGCCAGCGGCGTCGGCCACGGGTGGTAGATGACGTCGAGGACGTGCGCGACGCCCGCCAGTTCGGCCACGTGCGGGCGGACCGCGTCCGGCGGCACGGTGTTCACCAGCACCGTCGCGGTGCCGAGGTCCGCGAAGTCCGTCTCGGACCAGCGAAGCACGTCGACGTCGAGCGAAGCCCGCTTCGCCGCGTCGAGCGTTTCGCCCGCCCGCGCGGGTTCCCGCACGACCAGCCGGACTTTCCGCACGCCGAGCGCCGCGAGCCCGACGACCGCCGCGGCCGCCGTGCCGCCCGCGCCGAGCACGACCGCGGTGTCCGACGGGCTCGGTTCGTAGCCGCCCGCCGCGCGCAGCGCCCCGGTGACGCCGTCGACGTCGGTGCAGTCCGCGAGCCAGCCCTTCGCCGTGCGGACCAGGGTGTTGGCCGCGCCGACCGCGGCCGCGCGCGGCGTCACCTCGTCGGCGTGGTCCAGCGCCGCGCGCTTGCCCGGCATGGTGACCGAGAGCCCGGCCCACTCCGGGCCGAGGCCGTCGACCAGGCCCGGCAGCTCGTCGGCGCCGGTCTCGATGCGCTCGTACGTCCAGCCGGTCAGGCCGAGCGCGGCGAACGCGGCGCCGTGCAGCACCGGCGACAGCGAGTGCGCCACCGGCCTCCCCAGCACGGCGGCGCGGCGAGGCTCAGAAGACACCACGTTGCTGGGCCAGCTTGACGTTCGCCTTGTGGTCGTCGAACGTGACCGCGAAGCAGGACAGGCCGTTCTTCTCGCACTTGACGAAGAACATCCAGTCGCCGGCCACCGGGTGCACCGCCGCCTGGATGGCGTCGGCGCTCGGCACCGAGATCGGCGTCGGGGTCAGCCCGGTGTTCTTGTAGGTGTTGTACGCGCCCGCTTTGTTCCGGTCGTCGTCGTTGGTCGCCAGGGTCGGCCGGTCCAGCACGTAGTTGACCGTCGAGTCCATCTGCAGCCGCATGTTGTTCGCCAGCCGGTTGTAGATGACCCGCGAGAGCTTCCCGAAGTCGGCCTTCACTGCTTCGCGTTCGATGATCGAGGCGATGATCAACGTCTGGTACGGCGTCATTCCGGGGCCGGTCGACTGCGGGCTCAGCCCGGCGTTCTGGATCGCCTCGGTCGAGCTGCGCACCAGCTGCCCGATGATCTCCTGCGCGGTCGCCCCGGGCCGGACGTCGTAGAGGCCCGGCGCGATCAGGCCTTCGAGCCGCCGGTCCTTGCGGTCGGCCTTGTTGGCGGGCTCGATCGCCCAGTCGGGCACGCCGAGCGTCTTGAGGTCGGCGCTGTCGACGACCTTGCGCAGGTCGTCGGCGGTCACGCAGGTGCTCTTGCCGTTGATCTGCGCGCAGGACGCCTTCGCCATCAGGCTGTACACGCCGGGCGTGACCTTGCCGTCGGGCTGGGTGATGTCGTCGAACTGCGTGTACGGCCGGATCTCCAGCTGGCCGACGCGCGAGGCCGCGTCGGTGATCCGGTCGACCGCGCTGGCCCCCGACATGTGCGACTTCATCACGTAGAAGCCGTGCTGGATCCGGGCCAGCTTCGGGTTTTCCTCACCGGCCTTGACGAACGCCTTGCTGCTGGCGACGACCCCGGCCGTGGTGAGCTTCGCGCCGATCGCCGACGTCGAATCGCCGTCGTCGACCTGGAACAGCACGTCCCCGTCGCCGGCGCCCTCGAAGTCGTCGTAGCCGAAGATCTTGTTGAAGCCGTAGTAGGCACCGCCGGCGAGCAGCACGATCACGACCAGCGCGGCGACCCAGCCGAAGGCGCGCTTGCCCTTCTTCTTCTTGCGAGGCTGTTCCGGCTCGTCGTCGTACTCGTCGTACTCCGCGTCGTCGTACTCGGCGTCGTCGTAGTCGTCGGCGTACTCGTCGTAGTCGTCGTACTCGGCTTCGTCGGCGAAGAACTCTTCGGGCTCTTCGTGCACCGGCTCCGGCTCGGTCTGGGCCGGGATGATGTCGGTCGGCGGGTCCTCGCGCACCGGCGGGGGCGGCGGGCGGCGGCGCCGCGGCGGCTCCAGCCCGGGTTCGGGCACGCCGACAGACCGGTCACCCGGCTGGACGGGCCGCCGAGGGGCTTCCGGGGCCCCGCGGCGGGGGTCGGCATCGGGGTCGAGCGCCGCGCGCCGCCGCTGCGACTCGCCGGCTTCGCCCGGATCGGGCGCGGTACGTCTGCGTCCCGCCAGTGGCTCGACGACCTCGGCCGGATCGGGCGCAGCACGCCGACGGCCGACCGGTGGCTCGACCGCCTCAGCTGGGTCGGGCGCGGCACGACGGCGTCCCGCCGGGGGCTCGGCCGCCTCGACCGGGTCGGGCTCGGCCCGGCGGCGGCGCCGGGGGGCCCGGCCTTCCTCCGGTGCGCCGCGCAGACGGGCGGCCTGTGCTTCGGCCGCCTCTTCCAGGTCGAGCATCGCCTGGTGCCGGCGGGCGGCGTCGGCTTCGGCCAGCTCTTCGGGACTCGGGCGGCGACGGCGGGCGTCGGCCTCGTCCGGGTTCGGCGCGGGACGGCGGCGGCGCGGCGGCTCTTCGGGGGCCGCGCGGCGGCGCCCGGGTTCCGGCGCCTCCGGAGCCGCCCGGCGGCGGCGCGGGGCCGGGGCGTCGGCACCGTCGTCGAGCCCGTGGCGGGCGCGGACGGGGGCCGAGCGCTCGGCTTCGCGGGGGTCGAAGTCGTCGTCGGCCGGGGGCAGCGTGCCCGGCGGCTCGAGGCGGCGACGGCGGCCGGACGGCGGTGCGTCGCGGCGGGGGTCGTAGCCCGGCTCGGGCCGCGCCCGGCGCGACGGCTGGGGCAGCTCGGGAGAGCCCTCATGCACCCCACTGCGCCGCGACGGCTGCGGAAGCTCCTGGTACCCGCTCGCGCGCGGGTCCTCGCGGTTCGGTGCGGGCCGGGACGGCGGCGGGGTGGCCGGTCCCGGTTCGCGGAGTCGCCTGCGCCCGCGAGGGGGCTCAGGTGGCTGGTCGTTCATCGGTCTCCCTCCCGGGCGCGGTGCGCAGCGGCGGCGTCGATCCAGGCCTGCAGGATCTCCACGGCGGCGGCCTGGTCGACCACCGCGCGCTGCTTGCGGCCTTTGACCCCGCGCTGGGAGAGGATGCGGGATGCGGTGACCGTGGTCAGCCGCTCGTCGCCCAGCCGGACCGGCACGGGCGCTATCCGCCCGGCCAGGCGTTCAGAATACGCGATCGCCAGCTCGGCCGCCGGTCCCTGGCGGTTGGCGAGCGTTCGCGGCAGGCCCACGATCACCTCGACCACCTCGTGCTCGGTGACGAGGGCGGCCAGCTGGTCCAGATCACTGTCGTCGGTCGCATCGCGGGAGAGGGTAACCAATGGCGAGGCGAGCACGGGGGCCGGATCGCTCAGCGCCACCCCGACCCGGACGGATCCGACATCCACTCCGAGCCGACGGCCGCGGCCCGGATCGTCCTCGCCAGGCCGATCCGGGCCGCGGTTTCCGCGGTTAACCAATGCCGGCAATCGCCGCGCGCAGGGCCGTGACCGCGTCGGACGCGCCGGCCGGGTTCGTGCCACCGCCCTGGGCCATGTCGGGCTTGCCGCCGCCCCGGCCGCCGATCTTCTCGGCGAAGGACGGGACGAGCTTGCCCGCGGCGATGCCCTTCTCCTGGGCCGCCTTGGTCGTCGCAACGACGAAGCTCAGCTTCTCGCCGGCCGGGGAGAACAGCGCCACCACGCCGGGCCGCGAGCCGAGCCGGCCGCGGATGTCCGAGGCGAGCGCGCGCAGGCCGTTGCCGTCGACGTCGGGGACGACCTCGGCCACGACCGTGACGCCGTTGACGTCCGCCGCCTTGTCGACCAGCGCGCCCGCCGAGCCCAGCACCTGCTGGGTCTTGAGCTGCGCGATCTCCTTCTCGGCGTTCTTCAGCCGGGTCAGGACGTCCTCGATGCGGCCGGGCAGCTGGTCCGACGGCACCTTGAAGGTGTTCGCCAGCTGCGAGACCAGCAGCTGCTCCTTGCGGACGTACTTCAGCGCGTCCGTGCCGACCAGCGCCTCGACGCGGTGGACGCCCGAGCCGATGGAGGCGTCGGAGACGAGCTTGACCAGGCCGAGCTGGCCGATCCGCTCGACGTGCGTGCCACCGCAGAGCTCGCGGGAGTAGTCGCCCATGTCGACCACGCGGACGTCGTTGCCGTACTTCTCGCCGAACAGCGCGACCGCGCCGAGCTCGAGGGCCTTGTCCTTGGTCGTGGTGTAGCTCTGCACCTCGACGTTGGTCTGCAGGTAGTCGTTGACCTCCTGCTCGACCTCGGTCAGCACGTCCGCCGACACCGAGCCCGGGGTGGTGAAGTCGAACCGCATGCGGCCCGGCGAGTTCAGCGAACCCGCCTGCGCCGCGCGCTTGCCGTACGCGCCGCGGACGGCCGCGTGCACCAGGTGCGTCGCGGAGTGCGAGCGCTCGATGGACAGGCGGCGGTGCGCGTCGACCGAGCCGGTCAGCTTGGTGTCCAGGCCGACCTCGCCCTCGGTGACCTCGACGCGGTGCACGTACAGGCCGGGGACGATCTTCTGGACGTCCAGGACCTTCAGCTCGACGCCGTCGCCGAGGAGCACGCCGGTGTCGGCGACCTGGCCACCGCTCTCGGCGTAGAACGGCGTCCGGTCGAGGACCAGCTCCGCCTTCTTGCCCGCGGAGACGCTGCGGACCGGCTGCCCGTCTTCGAGCAGCGCGACGACCTTCGCCTCGGCCTGCAGGTCGGTGTAGCCGAGGAACTCGGTCTCGCCGTGCTGCTCCAGGACCTTCCGGTACTCCGAGAGGTCGCCGTGGCCGGTCTTGCGGGCCGCCGCGTCCGCCTTCGCGCGGGTGCGCTGCTCGTTCATGAGCGTGCGGAAGCCGTCCTCGTCGACGGTCAGGCCCTGCTCGGCCGCCATCTCGAGGGTCAGGTCGATCGGGAAGCCGTAGGTGTCGTGCAGCTGGAACGCCTTGTCGCCGGCGAGCACGTCGCCGCCGCCGCGCTTGGTCTCCTCGGCCGCGAGGTCGAAGATGCGCGAACCGCTGGTCAGGGTCGAGAGGAAGGCCTCCTCCTCGATCCGGACGACCTCGCTGATGCGGTCGAAGCCGGAGACCAGCTCGGGGTAGGTCGGGCCCATCGTGTCGCGCACGACCTTCGCGAACTCCTGCAGCACCGGCTCCTGCACGCCCAGCAGGCGCGTCGAACGGACGATCCGGCGCAGGAGGCGGCGCAGCACGTAGCCGCGGCCGTCGTTGCCCGGGGTGACGCCGTCGCCGATCAGCATGACGCCGGTGCGGGCGTGGTCGGCGATGACGCGGAAGCGGACGTCGTCGGCGTGGTTGACGCCGTAACGCCGGCCCGAGAACTCCTCCGCGCGGCCGATGACCGGGCGGACGAGGTCGGTCTCGTAGACGTTCTCGACGCCCTGCAGGATCGTCGCGACGCGCTCGACGCCCATGCCGGTGTCGATGTTCTTCTTCGGCAGCACGCCGATCGGCTTGTGCCCGAGCTTGGGGCTCAGGTCGCCGCGGACGTCCTGCATGAAGACGAGGTTCCAGATCTCGATGTAGCGGTCCTCGTCCGCGACCGGGCCGCCTTCGCGGCCGTACGCCGGGCCGCGGTCGTAGTAGATCTCCGAGCACGGGCCGCCGGGACCGGGCACGCCCATGTCCCAGTAGTTGTCCTTGCCGTCGCGCTCCTGGATGCGCTCGCCCGGCAGGCCGGTGAGCTTGCGCCACAGCCCGGCCGCCTCGGCGTCGTCGTTGTAGACGGTCGCCCAGATCCGCTCCGGGTCGAGGCCGTAGCCGCCTTCGCTCTGGGGCTTGGTGATCAGCTCCCAGGCGAACTCGATGGCGCCTTCCTTGAAGTAGTCGCCGAAGGAGAAGTTGCCGGCCATCTGGAAGAACGTGTTGTGCCGGGTGGTCTTGCCGACCTCGTCGATGTCCGGCGTGCGCACGCACTTCTGCACGGAGGTCGCGCGCGGGTACGGCGGCGGCGCCTCACCGAGGAAGTACGGCTTGAACTGCACCATGCCGGCGTTGACGAACAGCAGGTTCGGGTCGTCGAGGATCAGCGGCGCGCTGGGCACGCGCGTGTGGCCCTTGCTCTCGAAATGGCGCAGGAAACGATCGGTGATTTCGTGTGTGTCCACGGGTCAGTCCTTGGTGGTGGCTGCGAACGAGGTCGGACGGCGGCGGCGGAAGGGTTCCGGGCAGGCCCGGATCAGCCTTCCGCCCGGCGAGCTCGCCGGACCGGGCGCCGGGCGGCGGCCGCGTGGCGCCCCTCGGCGCGGGGCGTGGTCACGCCCGTCCGCTCCTCGACCATGTCGTGCAACTCCTGCTCCCGCTCGTTCATGCCCGCGCGCACCTCGGCGCCGAACGAACCCACGGCGCCGGCCAGCTCGCGCACGGCGTCACCCAGGTTCGATGCTATCCCCGCCGGGGTGGCCTGACGAGCGGTTTCGGCGGCCTTGCGGGACAGCGCGACGCCCGCGACCACGCCGACGCCGAGCCAGAACAGCCGCTTCACTTGCCGGCCTTCTTCGCGGCCTTCAGCGCGTTCTTCTTCCGGCGCGCCCTGATCGCCTTGCTGAGCCCGTAGGACAGCGCCGCGGTCTTGACCAGCGGGCCGCCCAGCGTCGCGGTGAACACCGACGTCAGCGCGGAGACGTTCCCGGTGACCGCCTGCGCGTTCGACGTGATCCCGTCCACCCGCTCGAGCTGGGTGTTGACGTGCGTGATCGTCTGGTTCGCGCCGATCAGCAGCGGGTCGGTGTTGCTGTTGGTGCGCTCGATCGCCTCGGTGGCCGCGTCCAGCGTCTTGCCGAGCTTGATCAGCGGGATCGCCAGCAGGACGACCAGCACCACGAATGCTCCTGCGGCGATCAACGCGGCGATCTGCCCTGCCGACACGGGCCCTCCTCGGTTCACGGGTCTTGGGTGCCGATGAGGTTACCGCCTGGCCGGGTCCCCGACCGTGTCACCCCGCGCGGGCCGGAAAACGCGTCGACCCGGCGGTCTCGGGGCGGTACACCTGGGCGATGGGACACGACGGCGGACCGGTTTCGTTCAGGGTCCTTTCCGGGCCGGGCGGCACGGCGGCCGACGTGCTGGCCGCGTTGCCCGGCGCCGACCTGACGACGGTCCAGCTGGAGGTCGCGCGCCGCCGCGCGGCCCGGCTGTCCGGTCCCGACGTGCTGCGCCGCCACCGCGAAGACCGGTTCGCGGCGCCCAGCCCGTTGTCGTTCGCTTCGCTGCGGCGGGTCGAGGACGCGCTGCTCGGCACGGCCACCGGCTTCGACCTGGTGACCCTCTCGCCGCTCGTCCCGCTCGGCACGCATTCGGCGGTGGCCGGGGTGGCCCAGCACCGGGTGGTGCCGACCGGCCGCGGCACCGAGGTGGCCGCGGATCCCACGACGGGGTTGGCCCTGGAAGCGGCGGTCCGGCGCGCTTCGGCTTCCGTCGTCCGCCTGGCGACGGTGCAGCGGGTCGTGCGCGCCCAGCGGGTCGCGGCGGGGCTGTTCGCGCACTTCTCGCTGTTCGGCGCGGTGACGGCGGGCCGCGACACCGGCAACCTCGCGTTCGAACGGGCCGCGCTGGCCGAGCACGCGCGGCTGGTGGTCGCCGGGTGCCGCGCGCTGGGCGCGACGGACGTCTCGCTCGGGGTCACGGTGCTGGACCCGCGGTTCGAGGAGCTGCTCGACGCCGTCGAGGTGCCGGTCCACCCGTTCCCGGACCGCGAAGGTGGCCGAGGCGGGTACTACGAAGGGCTCTGCTTCAAGGTGTACGCGGCCTTCGGCGGTTCCCCGGCCGAAGTCGGCGACGGCGGCTTCACGCCGTGGACGCGGAAGCTCTTGGGCAACGCGAAGGAACGCCTCCTGACCAGCGCCCTGGGCGTGGACCGGCTCGCGACGCTCGTCTAACGCTCCTTCACGACCGCCCGGTAGAGCGCCGCCATGTCCTCGTCGCCGTGGCCCGCTTCCACCGCGGCTTCCAGGTGCGAGAGGACCGCGCGGGCGCCCGCGACGTCGACGTCGTCGCCCGCGGCCTCCACCACGAGCCGCGCGTCCTTCGCCGCCAAGCCCGCCGGGAACGACGGCGCGTAGTCGCCGGACAGCATCGCGGCGCCCTTCACGTGCGCGTAGCCGACGTCGAGTCCGCCGCCCTTGATCGTCTCCAGGAACAGCGCCGGGTCCAAGCCCAGCCCGGCGGCCAGGCCCAGGCTCTCCGCCGTGCCGTTGGTCAGCGCGAGCACCCAGGCGTTCATCACCAGCTTCAGCCGGCTGCCGTTGCCGGCCGGGCCGAGCCACCGCGTCTTCACGGCGACCGCGTCGAACACCGGCGTGGCCTTGGGCCGGGCTTCTTCCGGGCCGGACGCCAGGACCTGCAGCTGCGCCTGTTCCGCCGGCTGCCGCGTGCCGAGCACCGGCGCGTCCACGAAGACCACGCCCGCCTTCTCCGCCAGCGCGGCGAGCCGGTCGGTCCAGTCGAGGCCGACCGTGCTCATCTGCAGCCACAACGTGCCTGATGCGGGCGAAGCCGCTTCGAACGCTTCGGCCACCGCAGGTCCGTCGGCGAGCATCGTCACGAGGGTGTCCGCGCCTTCAGCCGCCGAGGCTGCCGAATCCGCGACCGCCGCGACGTCGGCGAGGGGCTCGGCTTTCGCCCGGGTCCGGTTCCAGACCCGGACGTCGAGGCCCGCCTTCGCGATGTTGGCCGCCATCGGCGCGCCCATGATTCCGGTTCCGAGAAACGCGACGCTCATGCTCTCCACATTCCCGGAGAATGCCCTCAGTAATCGCCGAGGAGGCAGAACGGGTGACCCGCCGGGTCGGCGTAGACGCGCCAGCCGCGCCCGCCGAGGTCGGGGTCGAGCAGCCGGCCGCCGTTCACCAGGACCGCGTGGTGCGATTCGCGGAAGTCGTCCACTTCGAAGTCGAGGTGGAACTGCTGCGGGCGCGCCGGGTCCGGCCAGCGCGGCGGCTGGTGGTCCGGCGCGCGCTGGAACCCGAGGACCATCCCGTTCACGTGCAGCGTCGACCAGTCCTCGTCGACCCGCCAGCGCGGGTCCGGCCGGTCCACCTCGCCGCCGAGCAGGGCCTGGTAGAACCGGGCGAGCACGGCCGGTTCCGGACAGTCCAGGACGATGCACTGCAGCGTCGCGGGCACGGGCACGCCTCCTGCCGTCGCCGGACCCGGTTTCCGGGCCACCCCGAGGAAGCGGAGTGTACGGAAGCCGATCATGCCGCCGTGCGCCGGTCACCGGTGCACGGCCGGGGCGGGGATTTTCCCGCCCCGGCCGCGTCGCTCAGGCGTCGCCGGCGTCCGCGCCGAGGCCCGTGGCGGTCGCGCGCGGCGCGACGCCGAACCCGGTGTGCAGGCCCGCCGTGCGGCGCACGGTGAAGCGGTCGATCTCGGCGCCGTCGTTGCGGAGCGTCCGCACGGTCAGCGTCGTCTTGCGGCCGAACCACGCGGGCTCGACGTCGATCGCGAGGAACGAGTAGCCGGTGTAGCGCACGCGCGACCAGCCGACCGTCTCCGTCTCCTTGCCGCCGCCGCGAACCCAGTGGTAGGAGGTGAATTCGCCGTCGAACGTGTCGGGCACCGGGAAGCTGTAGACACTCCGGCCCCCGCCGCCGCAGGTCGCGTAGACCGTGCCGTCGCGGTCCGGGTCGACGGTGTCGCCGATGGCCACCTTGCGCGTCACGCGGCCGCCGCGCAGGGCGTCGGTGCGCTCGTAGATGTGGTTGTGCCCGTTGACGACCAGGTCGACGTGGTACTGGTCGAACAGCGGCACCCACTCCTCCCGCACGCCGCCCTCGGACGCGTGCTGGTTGGTCGTCGAGTAGGCGCAGTGGTGGAAGAACACGACGATGAAGTCGACGTCCGGCTGCAGCCGCAGGTACCGCAGGCGGCGCTTGAGCCACGCGGTCTGCGAGCCGTGCGAGTAGCCGAGGTTCGCCGGGATCTCGTAGGAGACGTCGTTGGCGTCGAGGGAGATCACGCCGACGTTGCCGTAGATGAACGAGTACACGCTCGGGCAGTCCGCCGGGCCGCTGCCGGGGAAGTCCCAGCGCGCGGTCTGGCCGCCGTAGCCGTCGGGCGAGTACAGCGCCTCCATGTCGTGGTTGCCGGTGGTGACCATCCACGGCACCGACGCGGCGACGCCTTCGATCTGGTTGTAGTAGGCGTCCCAGACCTTCGGGTCGAACAGGTCGTGGCCGCCGTCGGCGACCGGGCCCGGCGGGAGGCCGGCGCCGCTCGGGTCGGCGTAGGCGATGTCGCCGGCGAGCAGGTGGAACCGCGGGTTCTGCTTCGCCACGGCGCCGTCCTGGGCCAGCGCGGTGGTGGAGACGCCCTGGTCGCCGAAGGCGGTGAAGGTGAACTTCCCGGCCGGGAAGCCGCGGGCGGGCGCGGTGGTGAAGGTCGAGAGCGCGGCGGCACCGCCGTCGCCCTTGGCCGGGTCGAAGCCGTCGTGGCCGACGGCGTAGGTGTAGGTCCGGCCCGGCGCGAGGCCGCACGCCTCGGCGTGCAGGTAGTACTGGTCGTAGGGCGCGATGACCCCGGCGACCTCGGAGTGCAGTGCGCGCGTTTCGGCCGGGATCCGGTGCCCCCACTGGATTCCGCGGCGGTCGTGGTGGTCGGCGACGCGCAGGAACGGGTTCTTCACCCGGGCGGGCACCTGCCACGCGACCCGGATGTCGGTCCGCGGGTTGCGGCCGAAGGCGAGGTGCCGGCCGGCGGGCGCGACCTTCCCGCCGTCGGCGTAGGCGGTGCCCGGCAGCAGGAGCGGGCCGGCGGCCAGCAGCGCGCCGGTCGCGGCCGCGCCCTTGAGCAGGGAGCGGCGGCTGAGGTAGTCGTGTTGCTCGGCCATGGTGAGGCGGGCGGCCAGGGCGTCGGGGACGCCGACTCTCGGGATTTCCATGCGCGGATGCTCGCCGACGGACGTGCCGGGCGACCGACGCCGAGACGAACGCGAGCGGTCGAGTTCCCCGGCCGCGGGTCAAGAGCTCCCCAAGCCGCCTTTACCTTTCGCCGCGGATCGTGCGGCGCAGCTTCGGGACGCGCTCGGCGAGGGTGCGCTCGGCACCGCGCTGCGTGGGCTCGTAGTAGTCCCGGCCGACCAGCTCGTCCGGCGGGTACTGCTGGGCCAGCACGCCTTCCGGGACGTTGTGCGGGTACCGGTAGCCCTGGGCGTTGCCGAGCTTCTTGGCGCCCGCGTAGTGCCCGTCCCGCAGCGGCGGCGGGACCGCGCCGGCCAGCCCGGCCCGGACGTCCGCCAGCGCCGCGTCGATGCTCGTGACGACCGCGTTCGACTTCGGCGCGGTGGCGAGGTGGATGGTCGCCTGCGCGAGCGCCAGCCGGCCTTCCGGCATGCCGATGAACTGCACGGCGTGCGCGGCCGCGACGGCCGCCTGCAGCGCGGTCGGGTCGGCCAGGCCGACGTCCTCGCTGGCGTGCACGACCAGCCGCCGCGCGAGGAACCGCGGGTCCTCCCCCGCTTCGATCATCCGGGCCAGGTAGTGCAGCGCGGCGTCCACATCGGACCCGCGGATCGACTTGATGAACGCGCTGATGACGTCGTAGTGCTGGTCGCCGTCGCGGTCGTAGCGGACCGCCGCCTTGTCCACAGTGGACTCGACGATGGCGAGGTCGATCGTCTTGGCCTCGGTGGCCGACGCGGCGTCCGCCGCGGCCTCCAGCGCGGTGAGCGCGCGGCGCGCGTCCCCGCCCGCGAGCCGGACGAGGTGGGCGCGCGCGTCGTCGGTCAGCGTCAGCTCGCCGCCGAGGCCGCGTTCGTCGGCCAGCGCGCGCTCGATCAGGTGGGTGATGTCCTCGTCGGTCAGCGGGCGCAGCTGCAGCACGAGCGAGCGCGACAACAGCGGCGAGACGACGGAGAACGACGGGTTCTCGGTGGTCGCCGCGACCAGCAGCACGGTGCGGTCCTCGACCGCGCCGAGCAGCGCGTCCTGCTGGGTCTTGGAGAACCGGTGCACCTCGTCGATGAACAGCACGGTGTTCTCGGCGTTGTACTGCCGGCGCCGCCGCGCCTCCTCGATGACGCCGCGCACCTCCTTGACGCCCGCCGAAAGCGCCGACATCGCGACGAACCGGCGTCCCGTCGCGATCGAGACCAGGTTGGCCAGCGTCGTCTTGCCCGTGCCGGGCGGGCCGTAGAGCAGCACCGACGCCGGCGCGGCGCCTTCGACGAGCCGCCGCAGCGGGGCGCCTTCGCGCAGCAGGTGCTGCTGGCCGACGACCTCCTCGAGCGAGCGCGGCCGCATCCGCACGGCCAGTGGCGAACTCGCCGGGTCCGCCTGCGGTTCGGCCGCGTTCGACGTCGTGCGCTCCGGCGGGGGCGCCACGTCGGCGTTCACGGTGAAGAGCTCGTCCTGTGCCACACCGATGACGTTAACCGACGGCACCGACAGAACCACTTGCCCCGGTCCCGCGATCGGCGCTACCGTCGAGATGACTGGTTGACCGAAAGTGCGATTCCGGTCAACAGGTCAAACTCTCAACGAACCAGCAGGTGGACGAACCCATGAGCCATCCCAACCGCGAGCGCGCCGACCGCATCCTGGACGCGGCGGGCGAGCTGCTGCTGCGCATGGGCTACCGGAAGGTGGCGGTCGACGACATCGCGCGCGCGGTCGGCATCGGCAAGGGCACCGTCTACCTGCACTGGCGCAACAAGGAACTGCTGTTCCAGGCGCTGATGATGCGCGAGTCGGCCGACCTGACCGACGAGATCCTGCAGGCGATCAAGGCCGATCCGGCGATGATCCTGCCGCACCGGATGATCTCGGCTTCGTTCCTCACCACGCACCGCCGTCCGCTGGTGATGGCGATGCTGCGCGGCAACGCCGAGATGTTCGGCTCGCTCGGCGACCTCGCCCTGAAGAAGCAGCAGGACGAGCTGCGCACGCAGTTCGAGGAGACCATGCTGCGGCACGGCCTGGTCCGGTCGGACATCCCGAACCTGTCCTTCGCGCTCAACGCCACGGCGGTCGGCTTCTACTTCGGCGGGACGCTGACCGACGAGTTCGACGGCATCTCGCCGGAGGCGAAGGCGGAAGCCCTCGCGCACGTCATCCGCACCGCGTTCGAGCCGGCCGGGGAGCCCGATCCCGCGGCGGTCGCGGACGTGGCGGCGGAACTGGGTTCGGCGCTCGAGGAGCTCGTCTCGGGCTACCGGAAAGGGATCTACGCACACGATCCCACCAAGGCCCCCGGCTGATCCCGGGGCCACACAGGGGAAAGAAGGGGCGGACATGACGACCACACAAGCGGACACCTGGGGACTCCACGAAGCCCAGTTCTGGCTGCGGGGGAAGCAGCCGGAGGAGCGGGTGCAGCACGCCGCCGACCTCGGGTTCTGGAACGTCTACGGGCACCCGGAGGCCGAAGAGGTGCTCCGCGACCCGGCGACGTACTCCTCGGACACCACCCGGCTGGTGCCGAAGGAGATGATGGCCGACGTCGACCCCGACGTCGACTTCGAGGAGATGCAGGCGGGCAACCTGCTGCAGCTGGACCCTCCGCTGCACAACAAGATGCGCAAGCTCGTCAGCCGCGCGTTCACCCCGAAGGTCGTCGCGGACCTGGAGCCGCGCATCGCCGCGGTGACGAACGAGATGCTCGACGCGGCGGGGTCCTCCGGCCGGCTGGAACTGGTCGAGGACCTGGCCTACCCGTTGCCGGTGATCGTCATCGCGGAGCTGCTGGGGGTCCCCGCGAGCGACCGGCACCTGTTCAAGGGCTGGGTGGACAAGCTGTTCAGCTCCTCGGAGCAGTTCTCGCTGAAGGACCAGACCGAGGGGCGGCAGGAGGCGGTCAAGAAGTCCCTCGAGGGGCAGAAGGCGCTCGTCGAGTACCTCGGCGGGCACGTCGACGAACGGCGGAAGCAGCCCCGGGAGGACCTGCTGACGAAGCTCGTCGAAGCCGAGCTCGACGGCGAGAAGCTGACCCGCAACGAGGTCGTCAACTTCGCCAACGTCCTGCTGCTGGCCGGGCACATCACCACCACGATGCTGCTCGGCAACGCGGTGCTGTGCCTGGACACGCACCCGGAGTGGGACGAGCGCGTGCGCGCCGACCGGTCGCTGGTGCCGCCGGTGATCGAGGAGTCGCTGCGGTACCTGTCGCCGTTCGCGGCGGTGGCCCGCGCGACGAACCGCGAGGTCGAGCTGGGCGGGACGACGGTGCCCGCGGACCAGATGCTGATGGTCTGGGTCGCGGCGGCCAACCGCGACGACCGCGTGTTCACCGACCCGGACGCGTTCAACCCGCTGCGCGACCCCAACCCGCACCTCGCGTTCGGCCGCGGAATCCACTTCTGCATCGGGGCGCCGCTCGCGCGGCTCGAAGGCCGGGTGGCGCTGAACATCCTGTTCGACCGCTATCCCGCGCTGCGCACGATCCCGGGTGAGCCGCCGAAGTTCCAGATCAACCCGAACATGACCGGGGTGCGGGAGCTGCCGCTCACCACCGCGTGAACCGGTTGCGCCCTGGGCGAAATCCCTCGCCCGGGGCGCTTGCCGTGCCCGAAGGTGGGGCGATGACGGTGGCGGTGCTGGCGGACATCCACGGCGTGCTCCCGGCGTTGGAGGCGGTGCTGGCCGAGCCGGACGTCGTCGCGGCGGAGAAGATCGTGCTGCTCGGCGACATGCTGGCCGGCCCGATGCCGGCGGAGACCCTGGACCGGCTCCTTTCGCTGGGCCCTCGAGCGGTGTGGGTGCGCGGCAACGCGGACCGCGAGCTGGCGGCGTCGGCGCGCGGGACCGGGAAGTTCGTGCCGGACCCGATCTTCCCGTGGGCGGCGCGGCAGCTGCGTCCCGCGGACCTGCCGGTGCTCGACGCACTGCCGCTGACGGTGTCGCTCGACGGCGTGCTGTTCTGCCACGCGACCCCGCGCGACGACACGGAAATCGTGCTCGTCGACAGCCCGCTGGAGCGGTGGGCGGAAGTCCTCGGCGGCGTCACGGAGGAGACGGTCGTCTGCGGGCACACGCACATGCCGTTCGTCCGGCTCGCCGACCGGCGGCTGGTGGTCAACCCCGGCAGCGTCGGGATGCCGTACGGCGCCCGGGGTGCGCACTGGGCGTTGCTCGGCGACGGAGTCCGGTTGCGGCGGACTGTTTACGACGTCGAGGAGGCGTGTCGCTTCCTTGTCGCGCGGTCGGGTTATCCCGGCATCGAGGAGTGGGCGGACTACTTCGTCCGCAACCCGGCTTCGGACGCCGAAGCGTTGCGCGTGTTCAGCGGGCGCGGAACGAGTTCCACATGATGACCGCGGCGTAGGGCAGGAACTCGCGGCCGCGGCGCCAGAGCCACGGGATTCCCTTGAGCACCAGCCACCCCACGTGCCCCGCGGCGCTCGGCTCGACCCCGCCGCCGCAGGTGAGGCTCACCGGCTCGGGCACGGCGAAGCCGGCTTCGGCGAGCAGGGCGGTGAAGCCGTCGGCGAGCAGGCGGTGGCCGAGTTCCGAGGGGTGCAGCCGGTCGACGCTCCAGACGGTGAGGTCGTAGGCGCCGGGGAGGCGGTCGAGGTCGAGGCAGGGGACGCCTTCGCGGGCGACGACCTCGTCGATGGCGGCGTTCAGATCGGCGACCCGGGCACTGAGGGCGCGCTTGAGCGAGGGCGGCAGGCGGAAGACCTTGCTGTGGTCGTGGAACCGGACGGGGACGACGGTGGTGTTCACCGCGCGGAGCCGGTGGATGACCTCGGTGAGGTCGGCGGCGATCCGGGCGGCGTCGAAGTCCGGCCGCAGGGTGTCGTTCATGCCGGCGACGAGCAGCGCGACATCAGGCCGGTGCGCGACGGCGGCGGGCACCTGTTCGGTGAGCACGCACCGCATCCGCGCGCCGGTGAAGGCGGGGTTGAGGTAGCCACCGGGCCCGACCCCGAGCGCAGCGGCGACGAGCGGGCCGACGCCCCGCCAGCCACCCCGCTTGGGCAAGGGATCCCCGAGCCCGACGGCGGTGGAGTCCCCGAGCACGACAAGCCGTTGGGCGTGCTTGAGCGCGGTGGCGGTGGTGGTCGCCGACGGGGCCGCTGGTACGACGGCCGGCACGGCGGCTGGCACGGCGGCTGGCACGGCCGCGAGCGCGGGGCGGGCGGGCCGGTGAGGTTCGGGAGTGACTTCGACACTGATCACGGTCACGCCCCCGACCATCGGCCACGGAGACTCACACCCGGTGAGGACGAGGTAACGCGCCTGGGACGGAGCGCCTAATTCTTGACGCTCACCTCACGTGGGCCGGAAATGTCCTGTTCGGGCAGGTGGGGTCGGGTCGAGCACCTCGCTCGGCGGGAAAGCGCCCCGCTTCGACGGGGAGTCGCCTCGCTGCTCGCGGTCGGGGTGTCCGCTGCACCTGCGCTTCGTGCGATTGGCGCCCCGCCGACAGCCCGCCCTCCCTGGGGGTGCCCCCGCTTTCAGCCTATCGGCGGCATCCGACCAAATCCGCGCGAAACTGCCCCAACCACTCCGCTCATTCACATCACGGCCGCCCTGTGGACAGCCGCACTTCCCGCAGTTCCGAGGTCTCCGCCGCCCACCCACGCACAATGGCGGAAGCCCGGCCCATGGTCTGCCCACCAGCGGCTTCGCTGACGTCTCAAATGATCTCATTGAGGACCTGAGTTCCAGATCCACCGATCGGCACGGGTGAAGGGCCCCTCATCGCGTACCGAGACGCGAAGGGCCGCTACACCACACCAGATGACACGAGGGAGTCCTTCAGCCGGCCAGCCGGTCTCGGCTGCGTGGGTTCGGAGATGGTCGCCGATCGGGGCGCCGGTTACCAAGCGGCCGAGAGCGCCCTTCCGGCAGCACGTCTGCGGCGCCACCCGCCGACCGACGCGGCCCGCCCTCCCTGGGGGCTGCCCCCGCTTTCAGCGTATCGGCGGCACCCGACAAAACCCGCGCAAAAGAGCCCCGACCACCCCGCCCATCCACATCACACCCGCCCTGTGGACAACCGCGTCACCTTCACCGGAAAGCCGGGTAGAACGCCAAATCCGCGTGCGGTCCCAACCGAGCCGCCAAGGCCGCCGCCACCCGGGCCGCGAACTCCGATACCGCCGTCATCCGGACGTACCCCGCGTGCTTGGCCAAATCGCGCCACCACGTCACCAGGGCCGCCTCGCGGCTCACCGGGGCCGCGTGCCGGGACAGGTCCAGCGAGCCCAGCTCCTCCCCCGTGATCAGCCACACCCGCAGCAGCTCGCTGGTCGTCAAGTGCGAGGCCAGCACGTCGTCGTCGGCGAAGGTGGGCCACACCCCCACCACCTCCGCGCGCCATGCCGCGACCATCGCTTCGCTCATGCCCGCCGGCAGGGCCAGCGCGTCCGGCCAGCTCGCGAACGGCAGCCTCAAGTGCGCCGCGTCGACCAGCGCCGACCGGACGCAGCCGAACTCGAAGTCCAGGAACCGGACGCTCTCGCCCGTCACCAGGTTGTTGTCCGGGCTCAGCTCCACCGGGCTGAACGCGCGGAACCCCGCCGACCGGGACTGCTCGAGCGCGTCCGCCACCTGCGTCAGCACCTCGTCCGGCGCCGGGATGCCGAGGCGCTCCTGGATGACCGCCGGCACCCGCGCGCACAGTTCGTCTTCACCGCGACCGTCGTTCTTCGCCGGGCCGCCGAGGCGGCGTAGCAACGCGTTGAAGTCGGCTTCGCGCCCTGCCGTGCTCGCGTGCAGGCGGCCCAGCGACCGCGCCCACGACAGCAGCGCGCGCTCGGCCGCGCGGGAGTCGCGGGCGTAGAGCTTGTCCTCCAGCGTCGGCGTGCGGCCTAGGTCCTCCAGCACCAGCACGCGGTCGCGGCCGTCGTGGGCCAGCAGCTCCGGGCACATCCGCTCGTCCGGCGCCAGCGCGGTGAACAGCTGGTAGCTGACCGCCTCCTGGGCGAACGGGTCGGCGCCCGAGGCCGGCTGGTCCGGGTAGTGCTTGATGACGAGCGTGCGCGGCAGCGCGAAGGACGACGACACCACGCGTGCCCGGACCACCGTGGCCGGCCCGCTCCCCGCGAGGTCCTCGGGCGCGACCAGCGTGATCGCACTGCCGAACCGGCGCGAAAGAACGGACTCGCCCGCCGCGACCGCCGCGGCGACGGCGAGCTGCTCGGCTCCTGCCCCGACCCCAGCGTCGCCGGAGGAGGAGGTGTCGACTGTCATTGTCACCGACCCTACTCGTGACTGAGCAACCATGACTACTGACATCCGGACAAGAAGTAGCCTCCCGTCCGGACCGGTCATCCCCGTGAAAGCGGACGCGTTCCCACCCGTGAACGTTGCCCATTCCGGCGCAGAGTCAACACAATGGCCGCTGCTGCAACGATTCCGAGAAGGTTGACGAGCAGCTGGCCGGCCGACTGGAGGCACCGGCTCCACTGCCCCACCAGCGCGGCCGACTTCGCCGACGACATGGCGAGCATCCCGGCGGCGCCGGCGAGCATCGCGACGACCAGGGACGGCACGCCGACGGAGAAGACGAAGTCGACGTCGTGGTTCCGCTCCAGCTGGAACGCCTCCTCGCCGAAGACGCCGGTCGCGCGCACGAGCAGCGCGCCACCGAGCTTCACGACCATCGCCAGCGGGAAGCCGACGCCCAGCGCCGCGCTCGCCCGGCGCAAGAGGTCCCCGCGGCGCAGGACCACGTCCGCGCCCTCGCCCGGGGCCGCCCCCTCCGCCCGGTCGGCGGCGTCGGACAGTGCGGTGTCGAGGGCTTCGAGCGTGATCCCGCCGGTGTGGTCGAGACCGAGCCCGCACAGCGCGTCGACGATTTCGTCCGCCGCCTCGCGCGCGATGTCGGCCTCGACCAGGTCACCCGGCGGTTCCACGGCGACGCCGCGGTGCGCGATCAGGTGTGCCGTCCCGGCGTGGGCCCGCAGGACGTCCAGCGCTTGCGCGGTGGCCTCCGGCGGGCACACGGCCCTGAGGTGCAGCACTAGTTCTGCGGGGGCGCGGCGGGCTTCGCGTCGATGCCGGCTTCCTTGCGCTGCTGCGGCGTGATCGGCGCCGGCGCCGCGGTCAGCGGGTCGTAGCCGCCGCCCGTCTTCGGGAACGCGATCACGTCACGCAGCGAGTCGGCCTTGGCCAGCAGCATGACGATGCGGTCCCAGCCGAACGCGATGCCGCCGTGCGGCGGCGGGCCGAACGCGAACGCGTCGAGCAGGAAGCCGAACTTCTCCTGCGCCTCCTCGTCGCTGAGGCCCATCAGGTTGAAGACGCGCTTCTGGACGTCGCCGCGGTGGATACGGATCGAGCCACCGCCGATCTCGTTGCCGTTGCAGACGATGTCGTAGGCGTAGGCCAGCGCGTTGCCCGGGTCCTGCTCGAACTTGTCGATCCACTCCGGGGTCGGCGAGGTGAACGCGTGGTGCACCGCGGTCCACTTGCCGGACCCGACGGCGACGTCGTCGCCGATGTCCTCGACCGGCGCGAACAGCGGCGCGTCGACGACCCACACGAACGACCAGGCGTTCTCGTCGATCAGGCCGAGCCGCTTGCCGATCTCGTCGCGCGCGGCGCCCAGCAGCGGCTGCGTGCTCGACGCCTTGCCCGCGGAGAAGAAGATGCAGTCGCCGGGCTTGGCGCCCGCCGCGGCGGCGACGTTCTCGCGCTCGGTCTCGGACAGGTTCTTCGCGACCGGGCCGCCCAGGGTGCCGTCCTCGTTGACGAGGATGTACGCGAGGCCGCGCGCGCCGCGCTGCTTCGCCCACTCCTGCCACGCGTCGAGCTGGCGGCGCGGCTGGTCGGCGCCGCCGGCCATCACGACCGCGCCGACGTACGGCGCCTGGAACACGCGGAACGGCGTGTCGGCGAAGAACTCCGTCATGTCGGTGATCTCGAGGTCGAAGCGCAGGTCCGGCTTGTCCGAGCCGTACTTGGCCATCGCCTCGTGGTAGGTGATGCGCGGGATCGGCCGCGGGATCTCGTGCCCGATCAGCTTCCACAGCGCGGAGACGATGTCCTCGCCGAGCTTGATGACGTCGTCCTGCTCGACGAAGCTCATCTCGATGTCGAGCTGGGTGAACTCGGGCTGGCGGTCGGCGCGGAAGTCTTCGTCGCGGTAGCAGCGCGCGATCTGGTAGTACCGCTCCATGCCGCCGACCATGAGCAGCTGCTTGAACAGCTGCGGCGACTGCGGCAGCGCGTACCAGGAGCCGGGCTTGAGCCGCGCGGGCACCAGGAAGTCGCGCGCGCCTTCGGGCGTCGAGCGGGTCATCGTCGGGGTCTCGATCTCGACGAAGTCCTGGTTGTGCAGCACCTCGCGCGCGGCGCGGCTGACCTCGCTGCGCAGGCGCATGGCCGCGGCCGGGCCGCTGCGGCGCAGGTCGAGGTAGCGGTGCTTGAGGCGGACCTCTTCGCCGACGTCGACGCGGTCGTCGATCGGGAACGGCAGCGGCGCGGCTTCGGAGAGGACCTCGAGCTGGGTCGCGAGGACCTCGATCTCGCCGGTGGGGATCTCGGCGTTCGCGTTGCCCTCGGGGCGCTTCGCGACCTCGCCGACGATCTTGACGCAGAACTCGGAGCGCAGGGCGTGCGCGCGCTCGGCCATCTCGCCTTCGCGGAAGACGACCTGGGCGACGCCGCTGGCGTCGCGGAGGTCGATGAAGATGACGCCGCCGTGATCGCGCCGCCGGGCCACCCATCCGGTGAGGGTGACGGTCTGTCCGGCCTGCCCGGCACGCAGGGTGCCGGCGTTGTGAGTGCGGAGCACTGCGACTGCTCTCCTTCGACCTGGGGTTATCGCTGTCCTGGAAGGCTAACGAACAACCCAGCGTACGACGTCGGCAGGCTTGGCTTGCGCTTGCGTGGTGGTCAGAGCACGAACTTCGGCCGGGTCTCCAGCGCCGCCACCAGCCGGTGGGCTTGGGCGAGGTAGGCGGCGACCTGGTAGACGCGGCCGCCGGGGTGGGCGACCAGCCAGCTCGCGGCCGCCGAGGCGGAGGCGAAGAACGGCTGGCCCGCGCAGGCGACGGCGTCGACGTGTTCGAGGCCGAAGCCCAGGTCGACCGCGGCGACGACGGCCGACGTCGGGTCGGCCTGCACGATCCCGTGCGCGGTGAGGTCGATCCGGATGCGGGTGCCGGTGACCGGGCAGGTCGCGGCCGCGTGCACGCGCTCGCCGGTGGCGATGGCCAGCAGGAACATGTCGACGGTGCCGTCGGGGCCGGCGCCGAGGGTGCCTTCGGCCGGGGCGAGGCGGTGGTGGGCGCCGCGGGGCGCGGGGCCGGTGCTGACGAGGTCGCGGTGGAGGGTGAAGCCGATGAGCTCGACGAGGCGGCGCGCTTCGAGGGGGGCGACGCCGACGGTCGCGGCGAGCCGTTCGACGCCGACGGGGTGGCGCCCGGCCCGGGTCAGCTTCAGGGCGGCCCACGCGAGCCGGGCGGCCGCGACCCGGTCGGTCTGCGAGGTCGTCATCGCCGCTCTCCCTTCCGCATCGATCCCTTCGACGTTAGGCGTCGGCGAGGCGGAGCGACAACGACACGATCGGACATTTTTCCGCAAGCCGCCGACTCGGCCGCGCAATCGGGTGAGGACTACGGCGAACGGCGCAGTTCGACCGGCCCCGGAGGCGGTTGGGTGACGGCTTCACCCACACGGCGGCCCGGCGGATGATCACGGACCGGCGCGGGCGGTTGTCCACAAAGGACAGCACGGCCGCGGCGGAGGGGGTTCGGATCGCGGCTCATGGCCATGAGGGGCACCTTCATGGCAAACCGAGGCGGGGCGGGCGCCGGTGAGACCCGCTCGGATCGTCGGCGCGGGCGGAGCTGTTCCGCCACCGCAACCCGACCCCCGGCGCACCCCCGCTCACAGCAACCGCAGCTGCTCCGCCGCCGGCACCTCGATCCGCGGCTCGGGCACCGCCTCCATCCCCCGCGAATCCTCCCCCCGGCTCCGCATCAGCCCGTGCCGCCTGAGCAACGGCGCCACCCGCTCGCCCAACCTCTCCCGATAAGCCTTCTGCACATAACTCCCCCGCGCGTACAACTCGCGGTACCTCGGCACCAGCTCCGGATACGTCCCCGCCAGCCAGCGGCCGAACCACTCGCGCGCGCCCGGGCGGAGGTGCAGGGGGATCACCGTCGCGCTCGTCGCGCCCGCTTCGGCCAGCTTGGCGAACAGCGCGTCGAGCGCCTCGGCCGAATCCGTCAGCCACGGCAGCACCGGGGCCACCAGCACCGAGCACGGCAACCCCGCGTCGCGGGCCTTGCGGATCAGCTCCAGCCGCGCCCGGGGGCTCGGCGTGCCCGGCTCGAGGCGGTGCTGCAGCTCGCCGTCCAGCAACGCCAGCGAGACCGCGAGCGACACCGGCACGTCGTGGGCCACCTCCTGCAGCAGCGGCAGGTCGCGCGCGAGCACCGTGCCCTTCGTCAGCACCGACAGCGGCGTTCCCGATCGGGCCAGGGCCGTGATGATCCCCGGCATCAGCCGGTAGCGGCCCTCCGCGCGCTGGTACGGGTCGGTGTTCGTGCCCATCGCCACCGGCTCGCGCCGCCACGACGGCCGTTTCAGCTGGGCCGCGAGCACTTCCGGCGCGTTGACCTTCACGACGACCTGCGTGTCGAAGTCGTGGCCGGCGTCGAACTCCAGGTACGTGTGGGTGTTCCGGGCGAAGCAGTTGTGGGACACCATGCCGTCGGCGATGAAGTCGCCGGTGCCGGTGGTGATGTCGAACAGCGGCAGCTGCAGGCCCAGCGGCTCGATCGCCTCGACGCGGCGGCGGCTCGCGCCGATCACCGCGCCGTCCAGCGACCGCTTCCACGCCACCGCCGGGTTGCCCACGTGCAGGAACCGCAGCACCTCCGCGGTCCCGCCGAGCAGCCGGACTTCCTGCCGCGCGGGGAACTTCGGCACTTCGTCGATCTGGTGCGCGAAGCCGAACCGGGTGAGCGCGGCGGCGAACGCCTCGATGATCTCGGGTTCGTCGTGCGCCACGGCGAGGACGCCGCGGCCGTAGTCGCCCGCGAGGTCGAAGACGCCGGCGAGGAACCCGCGCTGCCAGTGCGCGTCCGGGTCCGGCGGCACCTGGAGGAACCCGACGGACGCGCCGAAGTCGGGCAGGTACCCGAGGGCGCGGGTGGCCGCGTCCGCCTCCGCGGCGAACCCGCCGGAGCGCAGCATCCCGCACAGGTAGCCGGCCCGGTACCCGAGCGTCTCGTCCGGCGTCGGCTCGAACCGCCCGACGCCGATCAGCTCGGCGCCGGGTTCCAGGTGCGGCCGCTGCGCGGCGCCGAACTTGCTGCCGGTGACGTGCTTCCAGCCCTTGCTCGTGAGGAACCGGTGGTCGCCGCCGGCGACGAGCCGGGTGCCGTCTTCGAGCGTCACGCGGTAGGCGGCGCGCAGGGTCGTCCAGTGCGCTTCGACCCGGGTGGGCACCAGCCGCCGGGACGCGCCGTGGCCGCGGGTGCCGTAGATCTCGTCGCCGACCTTCAGCTCGGACAGCGCCCGCGTGCGGCCGTCGGCCAGCAGAATCTTCGTGCCGCCTTCGAGGCAGTACGTGCAGGCGTGCGAACAGCCGCGGTACGGGTTCACGGTCCAGTTGAAGGGGACGCCGGAGCCCGAGGGGACCTTGTTCAGCACCGAGCGCGCGTGCACCTCGTGAAAGGTGACGCCGTCGAACTCCGGTGACCGCACGGACCGCACCAGGCCCTCCAGCCCGGGCAGTGCCGGCTCACCCTCCCCCGCTCGCTGCCGATCCCATCGCACCGCGCCAGTCGAACATATGTTCTAGTCGAGTGTCAAACCGGTTCGCCGCAGGCGAATCGGCGTGGTGCGGGTGTGACTGCTGGGGCGGTTCAGGACGAGAAGCGGTCCAGCGCCCGGATCTTGTTGGTCGCGTCCAACGCGGCCACCTTGTACGCCTCCGACAGCGTCGGGTAGTTGAAGACCGCGTCCACCAGGTAGTCGACCGTGCCGCCGCAGCCCATCACCGCCTGTCCGATGTGGACCAGGTCCGTCGCGCCCGTGCCGAACACGTGCACCCCGAGCAGCTTCCGGTCCTTGGTGGACACCAGGAGCTTCAGCATCCCGTAGCTGTCGCCGGTGATCTGGCCGCGCGCCAGCTCGCGGTAACGCGCGATGCCGACCTCGTACGGCACCGACGACGACGTCAGCTGGGCCTCCGTCGAGCCGACGTACGAGATCTCCGGGATCGTGTAGATGCCGATCGGCTGCAGCGCGCCCAGGCCGTTCGCCGGTTCGCCGAACGCGTGGTACGCCGCCAGCCGGCCCTGGTCCATCGACGTCGCCGCGAGCGCCGGGAAGCCGATCACGTCGCCGACCGCGTACACGTGCGGGACCTCGGTGCGGTAGTGCTCGTCGACCACGAGCCGGCCGCGCTCGTCCGCCTGCAGGCCCGCCGCCTCCAGGGCCAGCTCGCCCGTCATGCCCTGGCGGCCCGCGGAGTACATGACGCCGTCGGCCGGGATGCGCTTGCCGCTGACCAGCGTCGTGATCGTCGCGTCGTCGGACACCGCGACGTCGGCGACCTTCTCGCCGAAGCGGAACGTGACGCCGAGGTCGCGCAGCTGGAACTTCAGCGACTCCACGATCTCCGGGTCGCAGAAGTCGAGCATCTGGTCGCGCTGCTCGACCACCGTGACGCGCGAGCCGAGCGCGGCGAACATCGACGCGTACTCGATCCCGATCACCCCGGCGCCCACCACGACCAGCGACGACGGGATCTGCTCGAGCCGCAGGATCTCGTCGGAGTCGAGCACGCGCGCGGCGTCGAAGTCCACCTGGGGCGGGCGCGCCGGGCGGGTGCCGGTGGCGATCACGACGTAGTCCGCGCTCAGCGTCCGGCGGTCGCCGGGGTGCTTGCTCTCGACGACCACCGTGTGCGGGTCGGCGAACGAGCCGGTGCCGGGGATCAGGTCGACGTGGTTGCGCAGCAGCTGCGCCCGCACGACCTGGACCTCGCGCCCGACGACGTGCTGCGTGCGCGCCAGCAGGTCGGCGATCGTGATGTCCTGCTTGACGCGGTAGCTCGCGCCGTAGAGCTCGCGCTGGTTCATGCCCGTCAGGTAGAGCACCGCTTCGCGCAGCGTCTTGGACGGGATCGTGCCCGTGTTGACGCACACCCCGCCGACCATGTCGTGCCGGTCCACGACCGCCACCCGCTTGCCCAGCTTCGCCGCGGCGATCGCGGCCTTCTGGCCGCCGGGGCCCGAACCGATGACGATGAGGTCGTACTCGTGCTCGCTCACGGTGTCGAGCCTGCGCACCCGGGCGCCCCGGCGCAACCCCCCGCCGGTGAAGATCCGCGCGCGGATCGGTTTCCGGGCTAGCGTGACCGGGTGCTGCGCGTCTCGCTGCTGGGCGAGCAGGTGATCGCCGACGACGCCACCGGCACCGTGCTGACGCGGTCGCCGCGCTCGGTCGCGCTCGTGGCCCACCTCGTCGTGCACGCCGGGCTGGCCCAGCCGCGCCGCCTGCTGGCCGGGCTGTTCTGGCCGGACTCCACCGACGCACAGGCGCTGACCAACCTCCGCCGCGAGCTGCACCAGCTGCGCCGCGTCCTCGGCGACCTGCCCTCGCTCGCCGTCACCGGGCAGGACCTGTGCTGGCGGGACACGCCGTCGAGCCGGGTGGACGTGCGGGAGTTCGACGTCGCCCGCCGGGCCGCGCTGGCCGCCGAAGACCCCGGCGAAGCCGTCGCCCACGCCCAGGCCGCGCTCGCGGCCTACCGCGGCGAGCTGCTGCCCGGCCTGGCCGACGACTGGGTCCTGGCGGCCCGCGCCGAGCTCGACCGCCAGTGCGTCGAGCTGTGCGACCTGATCTGCCGGACCCCCGCGGGCGACCCGGCCGCCGCGCTCGCCGCGGCCCGCCGCCGGATCCGCCTGCGCCCGCTCGAAGAGACCGGCTACCGGACGCTGATGGGGCTGCAGGCCGACGCCGGCGACCGCGCGGGCGCGGTGAGCACGTACCACCGGTGCGCGTCGGTCCTCGAACGCGAGCTCGGCGTCGTCCCGGCCGAGCCGACCCGCGCGGCGCTGCGCCGGCTGCTCGCCCGGCCCGGTCCCGAGGTCCGCCGCTCCGCGGCCACCGGGCTCGTCGGCCGGACGGCCGAGCTGGCCCGGCTCGGCCGGCGGTGGCACGCGGCCGCCGCGGGCCGCGCCGGGATCGTCCTCGTGCGTGGCGACGCCGGGGTCGGCAAGACGCGGCTCGTCACCGAGCTCGCCGGCCTGGCGCGCGCGGAAGGCGCCGTCGTGGCCACCGGCCGCTGCTTCGGCTCGGCCGGCCGGCTCCCGCTGGCGCCGGTGGCCGACTGGCTGCGCACCCCCGCGGTGCAGCGGGCGGCGGCGGCCCTCGACCCGGGGTGGCGCGCCGAAGTCGACCGGCTGCGGCCGGCCGCGCGCCCGGCCGGGGGCGGCCACCCGACGGTCGACGCGTGGCAGCGCCTGCGGTTCTTCGAAGGGCTCGCCCGCGCGCTCACCGCCGGCGGACGGCCGGTCCTGCTGGTGCTCGACAACGCGCAGTGGTGCGACGAGGAGACGGGCGCGTTCCTCGCGTTCTGCCTCGGTCTCCTGCCGGACGCGCCGCTGCTGGTCGCGGGAACCCTGCGCGACGGCGACCTCGACCCCGGCGTGGCCGCCTGGACCGGCCGGTTGCGCGACGACGGCAAGCTGACCGAGCTGCCGCTGCGCCCGTTCGACGCCGACGGCACCGCGCAGCTCGGCGAAGCGGTGGCCGGGCGCCCGTTGTCCGCGTCGGACCGCACGCTGCTGCACGCGGCCACCGGCGGGTTCCCGCTCTACGTCGTGGAAGCGTTGCGCACCAACGCTTCCCCGCCGTCCGGACGGCTGGACGGCGTGCTGCGGGCCCGCCTCGAACAGCCCGGCCCGGCGGCCCGCGAAGTCGCCGGGCTCGCCGCCGCGGCCGGCCGGGACTTCACCCTCGAGCTGCTCACCGAGGCGAGCGACCTCGACGCCGACACCGTCGTCGAGGCCGTCGACGAGCTGTGGCGGCGCCGGATCGTGCGCGAGGTCGGCGGCGGCTACGACTTCACCCACGACCTCCTGCGCGAGGCCGCCTACCAGCAGGTCAGCCCGCCGCGGCGGTGGCTGCTGCACCGGCGGCTGGCCCAGGGCCTGGAGCTGCTGCACGCCGAGGACCCCGACGCCGTGGCGGCGCAGCTGGCCGAGCAGTACGCCCGCGGCGGGCGGCCCGACCGGGCCGTCGAGCACTACCGGCGCGCCGCCGCCGTCGCGGCCCGGACGTTCGCCCACGCCGAGGCGATCCGGCTGCTGAAGGAGGCCCTCGACCTGGTCCGCGCGCGCCCGGCGAGCGGCAACCGCGACCGCGCCGAGCTCGACGTCCTCGAAGCGCTCGCCGGGCCGCTCAACGCCCACCAGGGCTACTCCTCCCTGGAGCTGCAACACGTCCTGGAACGGTCGCTCGCGCTCGCGGAGTCCTCGGGCGGCAAGGAGTCCGCGCTGACGGCGTTGCTGGAACTGTGGTCGTCGCGGTTCGTCCAGGGCCGGACGGCGGAAGCGCACCAAGCCGCCGAGCGGGCCCTCACGCTGCTCGTCCCCGGCACCAGCGCCGAGCAGGGCGGCTCGGCGCACTTCATCGTCGCGGGCTCCTCGCTGACCCTCGGGCACGACCCGGCCGAGGCGCTGCGACACTTCGAGCTGGGCGCCGAGCGCACGCGCGGGGCGTCGTCGTGGCCGATCGGCACCCGGCCGGACGTGCACGGCCCGGCCTGGGCCGCGCACGCCCACTGGCTGCTCGGCCACGACGACGCGGCCGTGGCGAGCAGTGCCGACGCGATCGCGCTGGCCCGCCGGATCGAGCAGCCGTACAGCCTGGCCATCGCGCTGGCGTACGCCGGGATCACCCACCAGATGCGCCGCGACCGGCCGGCCCTGTGGGCAGCCGTCTCGGAGCTGCACGCGCTGTGCGACCGGTACGGCTTCGCCTACTACCGCGAATGGGCGCTGGTGCTGGGCGGCTGGGCCCGCGGCGGCGCGGCCGGGCTGGCCGCGGCGCAGGAGGGCGTCGCGAACCTCAAGGCCGAGGGCTCGTTCGCCCGGATGCCGTACTGGCTGACGCTGGTCGCCGAGCTGGCGGACCCGGCCGCGGCCCGGGCGACGCTGGACGCCGCGCTCGCCGCCGGGGAGGCCCGCGACGACCGCTGGTGGCTGCCGGAGGTGCTTCGGCTGCGGGCGGCGCACGACGCCGATCCGGTCCCCCGCCTGCGGGCGGCCGCCGAGCTGGCCCGCGTCCAGGGCAGCGTCGCCCTGCGCCGGCGGGCGGAGGCGGACCTGAGCGTTCGGCTCGCGCCCTGACCGGCGCGAACGGACCGAACGCTGCGCGAACGCCGGGTGCCTACGTTCGCCTCGAACCGGGAAATCCGAGAGGGGCACCATGACCACCACCGCACTGCCGCACGAGGAACTGGCCACCGCGCTGCGCGGCGACCTCATCACGCCGGCCGACCCGGGCTACGACGAAGCCCGCGCGGTCTACAACGCCATGATCGACAAGCGGCCGGCGGCGATCGCCTACTGCCGCGACGCCGCCGACGTCGTCACCTGCGTCCGGTACGGGCGCGAACAGAGCCTGGACCTGGCCGTGCGCGGCGGCGGCCACAACGCGGGCGGCCTCGGCGTCGCCGACGGCGCCCTGGTCATCGACCTGTCCGGGCTGCGCAGCACCACGGTCGACCCGGTCGACCACACCGTCCGCGCCGACGCGGGGTGCACGTGGGGCGACGTCGACCACGCGACGGTCGCGTTCGGGATGGCGACGCCGTCGGGCATCATCTCCTCGACCGGCGTCGCGGGCCTGACGCTCGGCGGCGGCATCGGCTACCTGGCCCGCCGCTTCGGCCTGACGATCGACAACCTGCTCGGCGCGGACGTCGTGCTCGCGGACGGCTCGTTCGTGCACGCTTCGGAGTCTTCGCACCAGGACCTGTTCTGGGCCCTGCGCGGCGGGGGCGGCAACTTCGGCGTCGTCACGTCGTTCACCTTCCGCTGCCACGACATCGGCGAGCGCGGCGTGGTGATCGGCGGGCCGGTGCTCTACGACCTGGCCGACACGCCCGACGTGCTGCGCTGGTACCGCGAGCTGCTGCCGTCGCTGCCGGAGGAGCTGAACGGCTGGTTCGGGCTGATCACCATCCCGCCGGCGCCGCCGTTCCCGGAGGAGCTGTGGAGCCGCAAGGCGTGCGCCATCGTCTGGTGCTACACGGGCGCGCACGACAAGGCCGACGAGGTGCTGGCACCGGTCCGCTCGTTCGGGTCGCCGCTGCTGGTGGGGCTGCAGGACATGCCGTACACGGCGTTGCAGGGAGCGTTCGACGCGCTGTACCCGGCCGGGCTGCAGTGGTACTGGCGCGCGGACGTGTTCCACGAGATCTCCGACGCGGCGATCGACATCCACCTCAAGTACGGCGAAAACCTGCCGACGATGCATTCGTCGATGCACCTGTACCCGATCGACGGCGCGGCCAGCCGGGTGGCGCCGGACGCGACGGCGTTCCCGCACCGGTCGGGCGGCTGGTCGGGCGTGATCGTCGGGGTGGATCCGTCGCCGGAGCAGGCCGAAGCGATTTCGCAGTGGACGCGGGCGTACTGGGAGGAACTGCACCCGACGTCGGCGGGCGGGGCGTACGTCAACTTCATGATGGAGGAGGGCCAGGACCGGGTGAAGGCGTCGTACGGCGCGAACTACGACCGGCTGGCGGAGGTGAAGCGGCGGTACGACCCGGACAACGTCTTCCACGTCAACCAGAACATCCGCCCGGCGTAACCGGTCAGGAGCGCAGGGCGCCGCGGCGGCGCTGCCAGCCGGTGACCGTGTCCAGCCCGGACTCGATCTCTTCGGTGAGCAGCGCCGTCAGCTGCGCCGCGACGTCGGGGCCCAGCAGCTCCCCCACCCGGTCCATCGACGACAGCGCCTCCCACGGCGAACCCGCCAGCGAGTCCGAGACGACCCCCGGCTCCGGCGGCGTCAACCCTTCCTCCAGCCCGAACCGGCCGGCCGCCAGCAACGCCGCGACGACCAGGTGCGGCTGGGCGTCGGCGCCCGCGAAGCGGAACTCCAGCCGCGGATCCGACGGCGGCCCGGCCACCCGCACCGAGGCCGTCCGGTCGTCGTGGCCCCAGCGGACCTCGCGCGGCGAGAACGGCGCCGTCCGCAGCCGGACGTAGCTGTTCCACGTCGGCGCCCACACCGCCGTCAGCGCCCGCGCGTCGCGCAGGACACCCGCCAGGAACCCGCCCAGCAGGTCCGGCGGTGAACCGTCCACAGTGGACAGGGACAGGTGCACGTGGCCCGAGTTCCCCTGCCCGGGAAAGGGAGCGGCGAGGTAGGACGCCGTGACGTCGTGGCGGGCGGCGGCCCGGCGCACGAGCAGCTGCTGCAGCAGCACGTCGTCGCACGCGGCCAGGGCATCGCGGTGGCGCAGCACGACCTCGTACTGCCCCGGGTGGCATTCCGCGCGTGCCGACTCGACGCCGAGCCCGGCGTCGTGCACCGCGGTCCGCACGTCGGAAAGCAGCGGCGCCAGGCGCTCGGTGCCGCCGAGCGCGTAGTCGACGCCATGGGACGTCAGGGGCGACCCGGCGGCGTCGAGGAACACCACCTCGTGCTCGATGCCCACCGACGGCACCAGTCCCAGGCCTTCCAGCGCCGCGAGCTGGCCGCGCAGCACCTCGCGCGGGGCCAGTTCCGCGGCCTGACCGGACGGCCACTCGGCGTCGCACACCACCGCCCACGTCCGATCGCCCAGCGGGATCGCGGTCGCCGCGTCCGGGCGCGCGCGCAGATCGCCGAAGCCGTCGAGGTACCCGCCGAGCACGCCGGACTCCGGCAGCGGATCGCGCGACGGCGTCCACGCGAAGACGTAGCTGCAGATGCCGTACCCGTCGTCGAGCACCGACGCGGCGAACGGCGCGGCCAGCTCGACCGCGGCGAACCGCGCGTGCGGGTCCGGCACCAGCAGGAGCAGCCGGGCGCCGTCCTCCTCGAGGACACCGCGCAGCACCTCCGCGCCCGCCTCGGCGACCGCGCGCCGGGTGGCCAGCGACCGCGGGCCGGCCGGGCGCGCGAACGCCGTCACCACGCGCCGCCGGGATCCGGGGCGTGCAGGGGGTTCGGCACCCTGCCCCAGCGGACGTCGAACTCGTCGTCGCGTTCCACCTTGTCGAAGCCCTGGCCGGCGAAGTGCTCCCGGTTGAGCGTGACACGCTCGACGTCCGGCGCGAACAGCCGGCACGCGTCGAACCGGGCGGCGACGTCCGGGTTCTCGTCGCGGTAGCGGCCGACGACCTCCCGCACCGGCGCCCAGAACCGCGCCCGCGGCAGGCCGAGCTCGTCGAGCAGGACCTCCGCCCAGAACCGGAACTGCCCGGAGAACACCGAGCTGAACAGCGACTGGGCCAGCAGGTGCGCGGGCCAGCGCAGCATGTCCGCGGCCGCTTCGGGCGGGAGCGACTCGTAGCTCTCCAGCCGCTCGTCGAGCAGGTCGACGCCCTGGGCGAAGTCCTTGATCAGCACCCGTTGCGGGACGCCGGCGGCGTCGACGACCAGGACGAGGTTCTGGCCGTGCGGGCAGAACCCGACGCCGTGGCGCAGCAGCCACTGCAGCAACGGAGTGAGCAGCAGGTCGAACAGCCGCGTCAGCCACGCTTCCGCGTCACCGCCGCCGATCAGGTGCGCCAGCATCGAAACGCCGTCGGGGCCGCGGTAAGGCAGCGCGGCGAAGGAAATCGCGCGCTCGCCCTCGGTCAGCTGCGCGACCAGCGGCTCGCGCCACAACGCGCCCAGCGTCTCGTGGAACCGGTAGGGCAGCTCGTCCAGGTGCCCGAACAGCGGGTGCCGCACGGACACGCTCGCGACCTCGCCCAGCAGCCCGAACCGGTACTTCTCGCTGACCAGCGGGTCGGCGGCGCTGATCCGGCGCAGCCACGACGTCACCGACGGCCCGGCGAGCGTCGCCGCCGAGTTCAGCCCGCGGTAGACCAGCGTGTTCCGGACCGACACGGCGGTCTTGACGTCGTGCCGGCCCGGCGCGCTCACGTTGGCCAGGGTCCGGACCGTCTGGTGTGGACGGTAGGCGTCCGCGCTCTCGCCCAGGTCGACCATGACCCCGGTGGCGAGTTCGGCGGCGTAGAGCGTGCCGAGGATTTCGTCGGCCTGCCAGGGGTGGACCGGCACCCAGACGTAGTCCTCGGGCGCCCGCGCGGCGAACTCCGCCCGCTGCGCGCCGAGCTCGGCGTCGAGCAGCGCGTCCCGGCTCAGCTCGTCGACGCAGCGGAACTCGGCGTGCGCGGGGTGGACGGCGAACCAGCGCAACCGGACGTCGGAGCCGGCCTCCGGGGCGTAGCTCGCGCGGTCGCGGGCGGAGAACCCGACGCGGCCCTTGTTGAGCACCAGCCGCGGGTGGCCGGTCAGGTGCCCGTCGGCCACGTTGTAGTCCATTGCCGACAAATCGGCCGCGGTCGGCGCGCGGCGCAGGCGGGCAGCCTCGTTGGCGACCGTCGCCGTCAGCTCGGCCAGGACGTCGGCCAGCCGCAACCCGCTGAGCCCCAGCACCTCCCGCGCGTCCACGACGAGCGTGCGCGGGTCGGTGGCCGGCTCGCCGGAGCGGTACGCACTGCCCGGGACGACCGTCCACGCGTCGAAGGCGCCGCGTCGCGCCTGGAACGTGTAGACGACGTCGTCCGGCAGCTCCAGCCGCCAGGAGCCACCGTCCCCGACCGGCTCCAGCATGTGCTCGTAGGACAGCTCGCCGAGCATCTTGTGCACGATCAGGGCACCGGCCGCGCGCCAGGCGGCCGCTTCGTCGAGGGTCACTTCTCCTCCAGGCCGAACGTGGTGAAGGCGGTGCGGTCGGGCAGGTCGTGCACGGTCTTGCCGCACACGGCGTTGAGGATCACGGCCGCGCGCCAGGCGCCGAGGCCGAGGTCGGGCGCGCCGGGACCGTGGGTGTGCCGTTCGGCGTTCTGCACGAACAGCGCGCCGGGCACGTCGAGGGCGACGCGGTGGTCGGCGCCGACCACCAGGCGGCCGCGCGCGTCGCGCTGGACGGCGTCGCCGAGCCCGGCCAGCAGCGGCCCGGTCGGCGTCTCCGCGTAGCCGGTCGCGGCGACGACGGCGGCGGTGCGCAGGGTGGCGTCGCGCCCCTGTTGCGCGTGCCGGAGGCCCAGTTCGACCTCTCCGTCCACAAGGGACGCCGAGACGACTTCGACGCCGGGGGTGAGCACCGCGCCCGGGGGCCCGGCGATGCTGCGGCGGTACAGCTCGTCGTGGATCGCGCCGATCGTCTCGGTGTCGATCCCCTTGTACAGCTGCCATTGCGCGGGCAGGAGGCGGTCGCGGACCGCTTCGGGCAGGCCGTGGAAGTACGCGGTGTAGTCCGGGGTGAACTGCTCCAGCCCGAGCTTCGAGTACTCCATCGGCGCGAACGCGGGGGTCCGCGCGAGCCAGCGCACGCCGTCCACAGTGGACCGCGAGCGCAGCAGGTCGAGGACCACTTCGGCACCCGACTGCCCGGAGCCGACCACGGTGACGCTCTCGGCGGCGAGGAGTTCTTGCCGGTGCGTCAGGTAGTCGGCCGAGTGCAGCGCGAGCACGGCCGGATCGTCGACGAGGTCCTTCAGGGGCGCCGGCACCGACGGCACCGACCCGACGCCGAGCACGACGTTGTCCGCCAGCACCGGCTCGGCCCCGGTGATCGTCAGCTCGAAGGCGTCGCCCGCCCAGCGGATGCCGGTGACCTCGTGGCCGAACCGGCACGACGGCAGCCGGGCCGCCGCCCACCGGCCGTAGTCGTCGTACTCGACGCGCGGCATGTGGAACCGCTCGGCGAAGTAGAACGGCAGCAGCCGGCCGCGGTCGCGCAGGTAGTTGAGGAAGGAGAACGGGCTGGTCGGGTCGACCAGCGTCACCAGGTCGGCGAGGAACGGCACCTGCAGCGTCGCGCCGTCGACGAGCAGCCCCGGGTGCCAGCGGAACTCGGGGCGGGCGTCGAAGAACACCGCGTCCAGGCCGGCGACCGGGGCGGCCAGCGCCGCGAGCGAGAGGTTGAACGGCCCGATGCCGATGCCCGCGAGGTGGTGGCGCCTCACGAAGCGACCGGGCTTTCCCGGTGCGCGACGAGCTCGGCCGACGCCGTGGCGACGATCCGGTCGAGCAGCGGGCGGTAGTCCTCGGCGGTGGTGTGCGGGTGCAGCAGGGTCAGCTTGAGCCACAGCTGGCTTTCGCCGCCGGGACCGGTCGGCAGCGCGGCCCGGCCGATGACGGCGGTGCCCGCTTCCAGGAGCGCGCGGCGGACGCGGGCGACGAGCTCGTCGTCCCCGGTCTCGTCGGCGGCGACGGGCCGCAGCACGACGGTCGACAGCTCGGGCCGCCCCCAGAGGCGGAGGCCGGGGTGCCGCTCGACCCGCTCGGCGACCTCACCCGCGGTGGCGCAGCAGCGTTCGACGAGCGCGCCGAGGCCCTCGGTCCCGAGCGCGCGCAGGGTGACGGCCATCCGGAACGCGTCCGGCCGGCGCGAGGTCCGGATCGAGCGGCCGAGCAGGTCCGGCAGGCCGGCCTCAGTGTCGTCGTCGGCGTTGAGGTACTCGGCCCGGACGGTGAGAGCGGCGAGGTCCGCGGCCTCGCGGGCGGCGAACAGCCCGGCGGCGACCGGCTGCCAGCCGAACTTGTGCAGGTCGAGGGCGACGGAGTCGGCGAGGTCGAGCCCGGCGAGCTTGTCCTTGAGCGCGTCGCTGCACAGGGCGGTGCCGCCGTAGGCGGCGTCGACGTGCAGCCGGGCCCCTGCCCGGCGGCAGATTTCGGCGATTTCCGGCAGCGGGTCGAGGGTCCCGGTGTTGGTGGTCCCGGCGGTCGCGACGACGACGGTCCCCGGCCCGGCGACCTCCGCGAGGGCGTCGGGAATCATGCGGTCCCCTTCGCAGGGGACGACGATCGGCGCGGGCAGGCCGAGCAACCAGGCCGCGCGGGCGACACTGTGGTGGGCGTTCGCGCCGCAGACGCTCTGGAGGACGCCGTTTTCCCGCGCCAGGAGCAGGCCGAGCAGGTTCGATTCGGTGCCACCGGTGGTCACGACGGCGTCGGGGGTTTCGGCGGCGGGGTAGCACAACCGGGCGATCCCGGTGGTGAACTCGCGTTCGAGCTCGCTCGCGACGGGGGCTTGGTCCCAGGAATCCATGGAGGGGTTGAGCGCACTGGCGACGACATCGGCGGCCACGGCCACGGCGAGGGGCGGGCAGTGCAGGTGGGCGGCGCAGGCCGGATCGGCGGGATCCGCGGACCCGGCGGCGAGCAGCCGGCTCAGCTCCTCGAGGGCGGCTTCGGCGCCGACGCCGCGGCGGGGAAGAGTTGATGGGAGGGGCGCGGGTTCGGCGGCCGGCTTCCGGTCACGGCGCTCGGCTGCCGGTGCGGCAGCGAGGCTCGGCGCATCAGCCGGGCTCAGGCCACCACGCTCGGCGGCCGGGCGGGGCAAGGATCCGGCCCCCGGCACTGTGGGTTCGGGAGCAAGCGCGGCTGCCGAGGCCTGCGCCGGTGCGGCCCCGGCTCGGGCCGAGCCGTGCTCCGCGGTCGTCTCCAGGCCCGCGTGCCCGGCGGCCAGCTCGCCACCCTCCGCGACCAGCGCCGCCGCTACCGCGGCCGGGCCGCCGGCCGGGATGGGGCCGCCGCGTTCCGCGACTCCCGCCGCCATTCCGCGCAGTGCCGCCGGGATCAGCTCGCCGAGCCGTTGCGCGCCGCCGTCGCCCCCGGCCAGCCCGTCTCCGCGCATGTACCCGCCTTCCTTAGGGTTGCCTTGCCTACGCTGAGCAACAGTACGGCGACCGACGGCTGCCTGTCATCTGGCCCCGTCCAGGATGCTCGACCGGGTGGCGGGGACGCGTCGGCCATCGGGAGTAGGTTCACCGCGAGGAGGTGATCACGTGCCCCGGTGGGACGTCCTGGCGGCCATCGGCGCCGGCGGCGCGCTGGGCAGCCTCGCCCGCTACGGCCTGTCCGCGGCGCTCCCGCACGCCCGCGGCGAGTTCGCCGTCGCGACGCTGCTCACCAACGTCCTCGGCTGCCTGCTCATCGGCGTCCTGATGGCCCTGCTGACCACCACCGCCCGCCCCCACCACCTGCTCCGGCCGTTCCTCGGCGTCGGGATCCTCGGCGGCTTCACGACGTTCTCCACGTTCGTGACCGACACCCTCGACGCGGCGACGACCGGGCGGATACTGGGTTCGCTCGCCTACGCGCTGGCGTCGGTGGTGTTCTGCCTCGCGGCGGTGACCGCCGGCCTGACGGCGACCCGCGCGATCCGGAAGGGACGCTGATGGAAGGACCGGCCACCCGCCTGACGATCTACATCGGCGAAGACGACCACTGGCACCACAAGCCGCTCTACCACGAGATCGTCCGCCGGGCCCGCGACGCCGGCCTCGCGGGCGCCTCGGTGCTCCGCGGCGTCGAAGGCTACGGCGCGTCGTCGCTGATCCACACGACGCGGATCCTCTCGCTGTCGGAGGACCTGCCGGTGGTCATCGTGATCATCGACCGCGAGGAGAAGCTGCGCGCGTTCCTGCCGCAGCTGGACGAGCTGATCGGCGAAGGCCTGGTGACGCTCGACCAGGTCGAGGTGGTCCGCTACGTGGGGCGGGCGGAGTGACGCTCGTCCTGGTGGCCGTCGGCGGAGCGGCGGGGTCGATCCTGCGCTACCTGACCGACCGGCGGGTCCAGGCGTGGCGCGACTCCCCGTTCCCGTTCGGGACGCTGACGGTGAACATCGTGGGATCGTTCATCCTGGGCTTCCTGAGCGGCTGGCTCCTGCACGGCGCGGAGCCGTCGTCGGTGCGCGCGCTGGTGGCGGTGGGCTTCTGCGGCGGCCTCACGACGTTCTCGACGTTCGGCTACGAGACCGTCCGGCTGTTCCTGGAGAAGACGCGGCTGTACGCGGTGCTGAACGTCCTGGTGACGGTGGTCGCGGGCCTGGCTTCGGGAGCACTCGGGCTGCTCCTCGCGACCGCGGTCTTCGCCTAGCGGTCCGGCCGTCCGAGCCGCCGCTGCACCCGGCCGAGCGCGTCCTCAAGACGGCCGGCCCGGCCGTCTTCCCGCTCGGCGCGGCGTTCGACCTTCCACTCCACGTACTCGACGAGCGGGATGTCCGGCCACTTGCGCTTCACCTCGCGGCGTTTCCCCAGCAGCCGCAGCTCGGCCGCTTCGGCGCGGACCTCGTCCGGGTCGCCGGTCGCCGCCCGCAACGCCAGGCTTTCCCGCGCGCGGTTGGTGCGCCGCGCGAACGCCTTGCTGCGCGCCAGGTTCTTGCGCGACGACTTGTCGTTCTCGCCGTACGCGTCGCGCCGGTCCTTGAGGTAGCTGAGCCGCTTCTTCTCCGGCGGCGTCTTCCGTCTCATCCGTCCTCCTCCGGCGCCCAGGAAACACCCGGGCGCCGGAGGCGGCAACGGAATATCAGCGCGGCGCCAGGCCGCGCACCTGCTCGAAGGGGTCCCCGCCGGTCGGAAGCAGCGCGATGATCGGCGTCGTCAGGCCGTTGTCCACATAGGACTGGACCTGCTCCCGGCACGACTCCACGCTGCCGTGGATCACCAGCTCGTCGACGACCGAGTCCGGGATCACCTGGTTCGCCTTCTGCCGGTCCCCGGCCGCCCACGCCTCGTGCATCGGGGCCAGGGCCTCGCCGCGGCCGAGCCACTCGTGGAACGCCGCGTACACCGGGACCGTCAGGTAGCTCGAGATCAGCATCCGGCCCAGGCCACGCGCCGCCTCCGCGTCCTCCGTGGGGCAGACGAAGATCCGGGCCGCCAGCTCGACGTCCGGGCCGATCACCGACCGCACCTGGGGCACGTCCGAAGCCGCCAGCCAGTTCGTGATCGCGCCGTCGGCCTCGCGAGCCGCGAGGCGAAGCATGCCGGGTCGCAACGCCGCCAGCATGATCGACGGCGGCGGGTCGGCCGGGCGCTCCAGCCGGAACTTCGACACCGCGAACGTGTCGTACTTCTCGGTGACCTTCTCCCCCGCCAGCGCCGACCGCAGGAACCGCAGCGTGTCCCGCGTCCGCGCGAACGGTTCTTCGAAGGAGGCCGCGTTCCACTGGGAGACGATCACCGGGGACGACGCGCCGATGCCGAGGACGAACCGGCCGGGCGCCAGCTCCGCGACCGTCGCCGCCTGCATCGCCAGCAGGCCCGGGCCGCGCGTGTACACCGGGACGATCGCCGTGCCGAGGCGCAGCTGCGGCGCCCACTGCGAAGCCAGCACCAGCGGCGTGAACGCGTCGGTGCCCGCCGTCTCCGCCGTCCACGCGTCGGTGTAGCCCAGGTCCGGCAGCTGCTCGACCATCTCGCGGTGCGCCGTCAGCGGCACGCCGGTCAACGGGATCGTGAGGCCCCAGCGGCTCATGCGGTCTCCTTTTCGACGGCGGAAAGCTCACGCAGCAGCCAGTCGACCTGCGTGCGCATCAGGTTCTCCGCGACCTCTTCGGCCTGCGGTGTCATGTGGGTGGCGCCGGCCAGCGGCAGGAAGACGTGCGGCCGCCCCTTCGCCAGCAACGCCGACGACAGCCGCAACGAGTGCGCGACGAACACGTTGTCGTCGGCCAGCCCGTGCACGATCAGCAGCGCGCGGCTCAATTCCGCAGCACTTTCGATCAGCGAGTTGTGCGCGTAGCTCTCGACTTCGTCCTGTGGCTTGCCCAGGTACCGCTCGGTGTAGTGCGTGTCGTACAGCGACCAGTCGGTGACCGGCGCGCCCGCGACCGCCGCGTGGAACACGTCCGGCCGGCGCAGCACCGCCAGCGCCGACAGGTACCCGCCGTAGGACCAGCCCCGGATCGCGACGCGCTCCACATCCAGCTCCGGGAACCGAGCGGCCGCCGCTTGCAGCGCGTCCACCTGGTCCTGCAGCGTCACGTCGGCGAGGCGTCCGGCGATCTCGCGCTCCCACACCGCACCGCGGCCCGGCGTGCCGCGGCCGTCCGCGACGAGCACCGCGAAGCCCTGGTCGGCCAGCCACTGCGACGTCAGGAACGCGTTGCGGCTCTGCAGGACGCGCTGGGCGTGCGGGCCGCCGTACGGGTCGAGCAGCACCGGCAGCTTGCCCTCGCTCGGCTCGTACCCGCGCGGCAGGAGCAGCGTCGCGCGCAGCCCCCGCTCCCCCAGCGTCAGCCAGGTCAGGTTCGGCACGATGTCCGGGTCCACAGTGGACGCCTCGATCGACACCACCGGCGAGCCGTCGCGCAGCACCGAAACCCGGGGCCCGCTGTGTTCGAGGCTCCACGACGAAAGCACGGTGACCGCCGCGTTCCCGGACCCGACGTGCACGCCGTCCACAGTGGACAGACGGCGGATCGACGCGCCCTCGGTCCGGAACACGTGGATCTGCGTCGGGTCGTCTTCGGAGGCGCTGAACAGGATCTCCTCGCCGACGTCGAGGACGGCGCGCAGCTGCAGCCCGGCCGGCGTGACGGCCTCGCCGCCGACGAACAGCCGGTGGTCGCCGTCCACCATGCCCTCGACGACCAGGCGGCCGTCCGGCGTCCACGCCGGGACGCCGCCGACGATGTCGATCCATTGCTGGTCGGACGCGGTGTGCAGCACCGACGTCGAGCCGTCGGCGACGTCCAGGGCCAGGACGTCCATCCGCTTCTGGTCGCGCGGCTGCACGGCGAGCAGCGGCGCGCCGCCGGCCGACCAGTGCACCGAGGCCAGGTACTCCCACTCCCCCGGCGCGACGTCCACGCGGGAGCCGTCGAGGCCGAGCACGGAAAGCGAAACCAGCGCGTTCGTGGTGCCCGCGGCCGGGTACGCGACGACGTTGGCCGGGTTCTGCGGGTTGGCCGGGTCGGCGATGGTCCAGCGCGGCACCGGGCCGCGGTCGGAACGCTCGGCGAGGACGCTCCGGCCGTCCGGGGCCCACCAGTAGCCGCGGGTGCGGTCCATCTCCTCGGCCGCGATGAACTCGGCGAGGCCCCAGGCGATGTCCTCGCCGTCCTCCTCGACCAGCACGCGGTCGTCGCCGGTGGCCAGCTCCATGACGTGCAGCCGCCGGTTCTGCACGTACGCGACGTGCGTCCCGGTCGGGCTGGGCCGCGGGTCGATGACGGCGCCGTCGACGCGCAGCGTCACCTCGCCGGACGCGAGGTCCAGGGTGTAGAGCTTGCCCGAGAGCGAGAACGCGGCGACCGTGAAGCCCGCGTCGACTCCGTAGTGGACGACGCCACCGCCGGTTTCGCGGGCGCGTTCGCGCCGCGCGCGCTCCTCGGCGGGCAGCTCCTCCTCGCCGGGCAGCAGCTCGGCGGCGTCCACGAGCTTCGTCTCGGCGCCGGTCGCGAGGTCGGCCGACCAGAGGCTGTGCCGGGGGTCGGTGCCCGACTCCGCGCGCAGGAACAGCACGCGCGAGGCGTCCGGGGCGACCCGGAACTCCTTCGGCGCGCCGAGGGTGAAGCGCTGGGTCCGGGCCTGCTTGCGGAGGAACGGGAGGTCGTCGACATCGGTCACGTCCGCACTCTTTCAGACGATCACGCGGGTACGCCAACGCCCTTCAGCTTCGCCAGCTCCTCGGCGACGTCGTAGTCCGGCTCCGGGAACGTCGGCTTCAGCTCCGTGAGGGTTTCGATCAGCAGTTCGGCGACGGCCCAGTTCCGGTACCACTTGTGGTCGGCGGGCACGACGTACCAGGGAGCGTGGGCGGTCGACGTCTTCTTGAAGATGTCGGCGTAGGCCTCCTGGTAGGCCGGCCAGTGCGAGCGCGCCTCGAGGTCGCCCGGGTTGTACTTCCAGCGCTTCTCGGGCGTCACCAGCCGGGCCTTCAGCCGCTTGAGCTGCTCCTCCGGGGAGATGTGCAGGAACACCTTGACGACGGTCGTGCCCGCGTCCGTCAGCTCCTGCTCGAACGCGTTGATCTCGCCGTAGCGGCGGCGGCGCTCGGCCGCGGTCAGCAGCCCGGACACCCGCGGCACCAGGATGTCCTCGTAGTGCGAGCGGTCGAAGACGCCGATCTGGCCGGGCTTGGGCAGCTGCTTGCGGATCCGCCACAGGTAGTGGTGGCGCCGCTCGGCCGGCGTGGGCGCCTTGAACCCGGCGTAGTGGACACCCATCGGGTTGACCAGGCCGAGCACGTGCGAGACCGTGCCGCCCTTGCCGGAGGTGTCCATGCCCTGCAGCACCAGCAGCACGCTGCGCTGCCCGCCGCCGATGCCCTCGGCGTAGAGCGCCTCCTGCAGCGCCGACAACCGCTCGCCGGCGCTGTCGAGCTTCGCGACGGCCTTCGGCTTCTTGCCCGGCCCCACCGGGGTCGAACCCGGGTCCGGCAGCTCCGCGCCGACGCGCAGCGCGTCCCGGACCCGGCTTCCTGCGTCCTTCTTGGCCATCCAGCGAAGCTACCCGCTCAAGCCGCGGCTTTCTCGGCGAAGAGGTTCAACAGCGCGCCGTGCCCGCCCTCACCGGAGACGCCTTCGCGCACCTTGGCGCCGGTTTCGCCGTGCCGCTCGAAGCCGCGGTGCTCCAGTTCGACGCGGGTCGAGCGCGGGCCTTCTTCGACGAACCTGACCTCGATCTCACTGGCGTGCGCCGGGTCGGCGTCGATCCGCCAGTCGCCGTCGATGCGCCACGACAGGACCACCCGGGCGGGTGGCTCCCAGACGAGCACCTCGCCCCACTGGCACTCGGCGCCGTCCACGGTCTTCTCGTACCAGCGCCCGCCGGGCTTCGGCTCCAGGACAGCCTCGGCGAGGTCGGCTTCGCCCAGGTGGTGCTGCCGCGGCCACCAGCTGTCGAAGGCCTCGGTGTAGGTCTTGAACGCGTGCTCGCGCGAGCAGGCGACGGTGATCGTCTTGCGGATCGGTTCCAGGGTCATGACTGCTCCTCTTCGGTGGGTTCGGCGGTTTCGGTGGCTTCGGCGTGCTCGGCGAACGAGCGCAGCGCGTCCGACCACATCCGGTCGAGGTAGGCGCGCACCGCGGCGATGCCGTCGGGCTCGAGGCGGTACAGCCGCTTCGTGCCCTCGGCCCGGTCGGCGACCAGGCCGGCTTCCTTGAGCACCTTCAGGTGCTGGGAGACGGCCGGGCGGCTGATCGGCAGGTCCGCGGCCAGCTCGCCGACCGCGCGCGGCCCGGCGCGGAGCGCTTCGACGATCGCGCGCCGCGACGGGTCGGCCAGCGCGGCCAGCTGGTCGCTTCCGTAAGTCGCCACGAACCGTAAGTTACGGCTTACCGATGGGCTCGTCAACCGGCGCGCACTGTTTCGGGGGTGTTACCCGCGGATTGCGCAACGAAAGACGGGTGAAAGCAACGATTCCCGGCTGAACTCTGCGTCTTCTGCCTTTAACCTGAACGCATGACGACGTTCGCCGGCCGGGAGACCGCCGCCCCCACCGCCGCGAGCTTCATCGAGCTCGACGAGCGGTGGAGCACGCACAACTACCACCCCCTGCCCGTCGTGATCGCGGAAGCGTCCGGAGCTTCGGTGACCGACGTCGAAGGCCGCTCCTACCTGGACTTCCTGTCCGGCTACTCGGCCCTGAACTTCGGCCACCGCCACCCGGACCTGGTCGCCGCCGCCGTGGACCAGCTCGGCCGCGTCACGCTGACGTCGCGGGCGTTCCACCACGACCAGCTGGGCCTGTTCTGCCGCGAGCTGGCCGAGCTGACCGGCACCGAGCTGGTGCTGCCGATGAACTCCGGCGCCGAAGCCGTCGAGTCCGCGGTGAAGATCGCCCGGAAGTGGGCGCACCGGGTCAAGGGCGTGGCGGACGGCACCGCCGAGATCATCGTCGCGGGCTCGAACTTCCACGGCCGGACCACCACGATCGTGTCCTTCTCGACCGACGAGACCGCGCGCGCCGACTTCGGCCCGTTCACGCCGGGCTTCGTCACGGTGAAGTACGGCGACGCGGCCGCGCTGCGCGACGCGATCACCCCGCGCACCGCCGCGGTGCTGCTGGAGCCGGTGCAGGGCGAGGCCGGCGTGATCGTGCCGCCGGAGGGCTACTTCGCCGACGTCCGCGCGGCCTGCGACGAGCACGGCGTGCTGCTGATCGCCGACGAGATCCAGTCCGGCCTGGCCCGCACGGGCACGGTGCTGGCGCTGGACCACGAAGGCGTCCGCGCCGACGTGTACACCCTCGGCAAGGCCCTCGGCGGCGGCATCATGCCGGTGTCCGCGGTGGTCGGCCGCCGCGACGTGCTGGGCGTGCTGAAGCCGGGCGAGCACGGCTCGACGTTCGGCGGCAACCCCCTGGCCTGCGCGATCGGCCGCGCGGTGGTCAAGCTCCTCGCCACGGGCGAGTTCCAGCAGCGCTCGACGGAGCTGGGCGCGCACCTGCACGCACGGCTGAACTCGCTGATCGGCCACGGGCTGTCCGAGGTCCGCGGCCGCGGCCTGTGGGCGGGCCTCGACATCGCCCCGGGCGGGCCGTCGGGCCGCGAGGCGTCGGAAGCCCTGGCCGGGCGCGGCGTGCTGTGCAAGGAGACGCACGAGCGCACGCTGCGCGTGGCGCCGCCGCTGGTGATCACCCGCGAGGAGCTGGACCGCGGCATCGACGCGATCGCCGAGGTCATCCGCCCCTGAGACGCCGGATGCCGCCGGGTGAGCCTCCCGCCCCGGCGGCATCCGGAGCACAACTCGCCGAACCGGCCGGCCGCGCCCCACGACGATCGGGCGCGGAGGCCGGGCCTGCCTTGCCGCCGTGGTGCGCCAGCCCTCGCCGCCATGTCGCGGCAGTCCGCGCAACCCCGCCACCGTGGTGCGGCAGCCCTCGCAACCCCGCCGCCATGTCGCGACAGCCCGCGCCCCCTCGGCCGAACGCCCTCCCCCTCGCCGGCCCGCGCAGCTCGGCCGGGTGACCACCCTCGCCCCGGGAGCAGAACGTCCCCTTCGGACGTTGTGCCCGGTATGGGATTCGGGGAGCGCCCGCTGGTGGGCACGAACAGCGTCACACCGAGCGAGCTGTACGAGCAGGGGAAACAGCTCCGGCAAAAGGTCCCGGTCACCGCGCACGACCATGAAGCCGCCGGGGCGAACCGGCCGAGCGTGAAGCAGTACTTCCAAGTCAGCAACGCGGGACGCCTGCCGGAGCTGGTCGAACTCCGGCGCGAGCGCATGTCGGCATCGCCGTTCACCTTCTTCCGCGGCGCCGCCGGGCTGATGGGCGCCGACCTCGCCGGGACGCCGGACTCCGGGCTGACCGCCCAGCTCTGCGGCGACGCCCACGCCGCCAACTTCGGGCTCTACGGCACGCCCGAGGGCAAGATCGTGATGGACATCAACGACTTCGACGAGACCGTCCCGGGCCCGTGGGAGTGGGACCTCAAGCGGCTCGCCGCCAGCCTCGTGCTCGCCGGGCGCGAAGGCGGCATCGGCGAGGCCGGCTGCCGCGAGGCCGCCGAAGACGCCGTGAAGTCCTACCGGCGGACCATCCGCGCGCTGGCCGATCTGCCGTTCCTGCGGTCGTGGAACGCGTTGCCGGACTCCTCGGTGCTGTCGAAAGCCCGCGCGGACGAGCTGATCGACGACTTCGCCGACGCCGCCGAGAAGGCCCGCAAGAACGACAGCGCGAAGGTCGCCGCGAAGTGGACCGAGCGCGTCGACGACCACGAGACCGGCTTGGCGCGCCACCGGTTCGTCGAGGACCCGCCGGTCCTCACGCACGTCGACGACGACACCGCCGAAGCCGTCGCCGCCGGACTGGTGTCCTATGTGGACACCCTGCGCGAGTCGCGGCGGACGCTGATCGAGCGGTACCGGATCGCCGACGTCGCCTTCCGCGTGGTCGGCACGGGCAGCGTCGGGCTGCGCAGCTACGTCGCCCTCCTGCACGGAAACGACGACGAAGACCTTGTCCTGCAGGTGAAGCAGGCGGCGAAACCCGCGCTGGCGCCGTACCTCGACCTGCCGGCGGCGGACCACGAAGGACAGCGGATCGTCGACGGCGCCCGGCTGGTCCAGGCCGAAACGGACATCCTGCTGGGCTGGACCACGATCGACGGCGTCCCGTACATCGTCCGCCAGTTCCGCAACCTCAAGGGCGACATCGACCCGGCGGAGCTGGAGAAGGACCACCTCGACGACTACGGCCGGCTGGCCGGCGCATTGCTGGCCCGAGCCCACACGCGCTCGCTGCACCCGAAGCTGTTGGCGGGCTACTTCGCCGAGGACTCCGAACTGGACGAAGCCATGGGCGCGTACGCCGTGCGGTACGCCGACCGCACGGAAGCCGACCACACCGCTTTCACCCGGCGCTGAACAGCTCGACGACGTCGGCGGCACAGCCCCACGCCAGCGTGATCCCCGCCCCGCCGTGCCCGTAGCAGTGCACGACCTCACCGGTTCGCTCCAGCCGCACCACCGGCCGGAACGGGCGCAGCCCCACCGCCGACCGCAGCACCTCCGCGCCCTCCAACGCCGGCACCAGCTCGCGGCACCGGCGCACGATGTCCGCCGTCACGCCCGGGTTCGGGACCGTGTCGGCGCGGCCCGGCTCCTCCGTTCCGCCGCACACCACGTGCCCGCCGTGCGGGATGACGTACGTCACGCCCGGGCCCGTCTCGTCCACCACGAACTCCGGCAGGCCCGGGTCGGCCAGGTGCACGACCTGCCCGCCGATCGGGACCATCGAACCGTCGCCCGCCAACGGTCCCGCCCCCAGGCCCGCCGCGTTCACCACCGGACCCAGGCCGGCCAGCGAAGTCAGCGACCGGTGTTCGACCCGCACGCCCAGCGCGACCACCTGCGCCAGCAGCCACTCCAGGTACACCGGCATGTCGGCCAGCGCTGTCGTGAACACGAGCCGGTCGCCGTCGCGGGCCGGGTCGATCATCGCCCGGAGCCACTGCGGCTCCGGCTCCCCCGGCGCCAGCAGGACGCGGCCGCGGCGGAACCGCACCCCCGGCGCCTCCTGCGCCCGCAGGACGGCCAGGGTCTCCGCCGTCCAGCGCGCGATCCGCTTGTCCGGGCCGCGCACCGGCGGGTACAGCACCCCGCCCGCCACCGCCGACGTCGACTCCCCCGGGCCGGCCGCCGCGACGACCGTCACGTCGTGGCCCGCCCCGGCCAGCCGGTACGCGCAGCTCAGGCCGATGATCCCGGCCCCCGCCACCGTGATGTGCATTCCCGCATCGTGGCAGACAGCCGCACGACGGAGTCGCGGCTACCCTCGCGCGGGTGAGGACGATGTGGGTGCCGGCCGCGGTCTGCGGCCTGCTCGCGCTGCTGCTGGGTCTGCCGTTCGCCGGCGGGTCCACCCCGGGCGCGATCGACGCCGTGGTCGCCGGGTGGACGGCGCACCTGAGCCCCGGCGTGCTGCGCGCGCTGGTCTTCCCGACCGAGCCGTACGTCGTGTGCGCGCTCGGTGTCCTCGCCGTCGTCCTGTGCCTGCGCGCGGGCCGGAAACGGGAAGCCGCGCTCGCGCTCGCCGTGCCGCTGCTGGCGATCCTGCTGACCGCCGTCCTGCTCAAACCGCTGTACGACCGGTGGAAGAACGACACCCTCGTCTACCCGAGCGGCCACACCGTGAGCCTGGTCGCGGTGCTCACCGTGCTCGTGCTCGTCACGCGCAAGGCGTTCGTGGTGGTGCTGAGCGCGCTGGCGCTGCTCGCCGCCGCGGCCGGGCTGGTCGGCCTCGGCTACCACTACCTCACCGACGTCGCCGGCGGCACGCTGTTCGCGGTCGCCGTCGTGCTTGTCATGTGGCCGGTGCCGCGTCCCGCGCCAGCGCCGTCAGCCGGCTGACCGCGCGCAGGTACTTCTTGCGGTAGCCGCCGTTCACCATCTCCTCGGTGAACAGCGCCGGCAGCGGCTCGCCGGAGACGACCACCGGGATGGCCCGGTCGTAGAGCCGGTCGGCGAACGCGACCAGCCGCAGCGCCACGTTCTGGTCCGGCGCCGGGTGGACGTCCCGCAGGTGCACCCGGGTGACGCCGTCGAGCAGCCGCCCGTACCGGGAGGGGTGCAGCGAAGCCAGGTGCTCGACCAACGCGTCGAAGTCGTCCACAGTGGACCCTTCGTGCGCCGCGACGGACTCTTCGAGGACCTCCGGCGAAACCGGCGGCGGCGCGTCCGGCAGGCCGCGGTGGCGGTAGTCCGGGCCGTCGACGCGCACGACGCCGAACCGGGCCGAGAGCGTCTGGATCTCGCGCAGGAAGTCTTCGGCGGCGAACCGGCCTTCGCCGAGCTTCTCCGGGAGCGTGTTCGACGTCGCCGCGACGTACACGCCCGCGTCCATCAGCTCCTGCAGCAGCCGCGTGACCAGCGTGGTGTCGCCCGGGTCGTCCAGCTCGAACTCGTCGATGGCCAGGATCCGGTGCTCCGACAGGCGCCGCACGGCCTCCGCGAAGCCCAGCGCGCCGACCAGGTGCGTCAGCTCGACGAACGTCCCGTACGCCTTGGGCGAGGGCGCCGCGTGCCACGTCGAGGCGAGCAGGTGGGTCTTGCCGACGCCGAACCCGCCGTCGAGGTAGAGCCCCATCGGGCCGGCCGGCTCGGACGACCCGCCGAAGAGCTTGAAGCGCTTCTTCTCCTTGCGCGCCCCGACCTTGGCGGCGAACGCCGAGCAGGACTCCACCGCGGCGGCCTGGCTGGGCTCGTCCGGGTTGGGGATGTACGTCTCGAACCGGACGGCGTCGAAGCGCGGCGGCGGCACCAGAGCGCCGATCAGCTCGTCGGAAGACAGCTCGGGACGGCGGTCGGTGAGGTGCGCGGGCATGGTCGCAGAGCCTAACGGCGCGCCGCACCCCACCGGGTGGCGATGTCCCCCGGTCGAGACGCACTTCACGCCCGTGCTGGGATTGTCGGCGTGCGGAGCGTGTGGCCCTCTACGACGGGCGAGCTGACCGGGGTCGACCTCGAAGAGATCTACGCCTACCCGAAGGACCTCGACCGCCCGTGGGTGCAGGTCAACTTCGTCGCCTCGGCCGACGGCGCCGTCGAGGTCGACACGACCTCCGCCGGGCTGTCGCACGCCGCCGACCGCAAGGTCTTCCTGCTCGGGCGCGACCTCGCCGACGTGATCCTGGTCGGCGCCGGCACCGCCCGCGCCGAGGACTACCGCGGCGTGGTCGCGGGCCCGAAACGCCTCGACCGCCGTCGCCGGCTCGGCTTCGACACCGTTCCGCCGATCGCCGTCGTGACGCGCACCGCGGACCTCGACCCCGCGTCCCGGCTGTTCACCGAGACCGTCGTGCCCCCGATCGTGGTGACCACGGAGACCGCCGAGACGGGACCGCTGGAAGAGGCCGGGGCGGAGATCTTGCGGGCCGGGGACACCGAAGTCGACGTCCGGCGCGCGCTGGACCTGCTCGCCGCGCGCGGGCTGCGGCGCGTCGCGTGCGAGGGCGGGCCGCGGCTGTTCGCGCAGCTGGTCGAGGCCGATCTCGTCGACCAGCTGTGCCTGACGGTCGCGCCGCTGCTCGTGGCCGGTCCCGCGTCGCGGATCGCCGCGGGGCCGGTCGCCGTCCCGCGCCGGCTCGCGCTGGCCTCGATCCTGGTCGAGGACGGCTTCACGCTCCTGCGCTACCGCCGGGACGCCGGGTGAGCGACGACGCCGACCTGGTCTGCCGGGCCGCGGCCGGCGACGACGCCGCGTTCGGGGCGCTCGTGCGGCGGCACACGCCCCGGATGTACCGCGTCGCGCTGCGGATCACCGGCAGCGCGGCCGAAGCCGAGGACGTCGTGCAGGACTCGTGGCTCGCCGCGTGGCGCGCCCTTCCGGGCTTCCGGCACGAATCCGCCGTCTCGACGTGGCTCTACCGCGTGGTCACCAACAGCGCCCTCGCGCTCCTGCGCCGCCGCCGTCCGACGGTGTCGCTCGACGAGCCCGCCGATCGGTCCACTGTGGACACAGCGCTGCTCGCCGCCGCCGTCCCGGGCCCCGAAGGCCGGGTCGTGCGGGCCGAGGAGGTCGACGCGGTGCTGCGCGCGATCGGCCGGCTGGAGCTCTCGCAGCGGGTGCCGCTGGTGCTGCGCGAGCTGGAGGGGCTGAGCTACGAAGAGGTCGCCGAAGTGCTCGACGTGAACGTCGGTGCCTTGCGTTCCCGGCTGCACCGGGCCAGGGTGGCGCTGCTCGCCGAGTTGAGGGAGCGGTGATGGCCGAGCCACAGGACCCCGAGCGGGACCCCCGCTGGGACGCCGTGCGCGCGGCGGCCCGGCGCCGGGTGCCGACGCCGCCCGGGCTCGTCGAACGCGTGCTGCGGGCCGTCGCGCGCGGCCGCCGGACGGCCGTCGAGGTGCCCGGCGACGACGGCGACCTCCGCGTCGCGGAGAGCGTGGTCACCCGGCTGACCACGGCGATCGCCGGCGAACGGGCGCCGGACGGGGTGCGGGTTTCGGCCGTCGCGGTCGAGGACGACGCCGTGCAGCTGCTGGTGTCGGTGCGGTTCGGCGTCGCCGCCGACGAAGCCGCCGAAGCGCTGCGCCGGGAGGTCACCGCGGAGCTGGCTCGCCACCTCGGGACGCCGGCGACGGTGAACGTGCACGTCGTGGATGTCCACCGGGACTGACGTTCCCCCGATCGGGTGACCTTCCGTGAGGTTTGGCCGCCCGCGGGCATCGTACGGGCGAGAGACCGCCGCGAGAGGAGCCCGCACGCATGCACCCGGAACGGACCGAAAGCCCCGGCACGGTGACCCCGCTCAACGAGGAGGGCACCGCCGGCCGCACCACCATCTCCTCGCTGGTCGTGCAGAAGGTCGCCGGCCTGGCCACCCGCGAGGTCCCCGGGGTGCACGCCCTGGGCGGCGGCGGGGTGTCGCGCGCGATCGGCGCGCTGCGCGAGCGCATCCCCGGCTCCGGCACGGTGAGCACCACCGGCGTGGCCGTGGAGGTCGGCGAGAAGCAGACGGCGATCGACCTCGACGTCATCGTCGAGTACGGCGCGCGGATCGCCGACGTCGCCCGCGCGGTGCGGCGCAACGTGATCACGGCGGTCGAGCAGATCACCGGCCTCGAGGTGATCGAGGTGAACATTGCGGTCAACGACATCCACCTGCCCGGCGAAGAAGAAGCCGAATCGACGCGGGTGGAATGACCGGGCGCGGCGGGGACGATCCGGCGGGCCGGGCGGCCTTCCGGGCGTTCGTCCGCGCCCACCACCCGGACGTGGGCGGCGATCCGGCGGTGTTCGCCGAAGGCCTGGCCCGGTTCCGCGCCGGGGAGTCCGAAGTGGACTCCCGCTACGACGCCCCGGTGAGCTTCACCGCCCGCCGCCGCGGGTTCGCCGCGCTCGTCGCCCGCTTCCGCCGGCGGCCACCCCGGGTGCGCTGAGGTGCACCTTCCGCACGAAGGACCGTCCAAGGAGGACATGTGAACGCAACGCAGACCGGGCTCCTGGCCGGGCTGATCCTCGGCCTCGCCGCGTCCCAGGGGTTCACCGCGTTCCTGGTGACGCTGGCCGTCGGCATCATCGGCCTGGTCGCCGGCCGGGTCCTCGACGGCGAGCTCGACCTCGGCGAGCTCTTCGGCAAGGGCCGCGACAAGTGAGCCGCGTCCTGGACGTGCCGCGCGAGCTCGCCGAACCGGCCGAGCGCGGCACCCTCACCGTCGCCCACGCCGTGGTGCGCAAGGTCGCCCAGCACGCCGCCGACCAGGTCCCCGGCACCGCGAACGACGGCAAGAAGGGCGCCAAGGCGAAGGTCGGCGGGCTCGACAACGACGTCGACCTCGCGCTGGACCTCGCCCTGCAGTACCCCGCCCCGGTGCGGACCGTCGTCGGGGTCGTGCGCGAGAAGGTCACCGAAGAGGTCGAGCTGCTCACCGGCTACCACGTGCGGACCCTCGCCGTGACGGTGTCCGCGCTGCGGCCCGCGGTGGCGCCGAGGGTGCGGTAGCCGTGCGCCTGGTCGTCCGCCTCCTGTCGACCCTGCTCGGCCTGGCCTTCGCCGCCGCCGGGGCGGTGCTCGCCCTGGAAGTCGGCTGGCACTGGTGGCGCCCGGCCGCGGGCCCGCTGCTGGTGCCGTGGCCGCGCTGGCAGGCGCAGCTCGCGTCGCTGGGCTGGGACGCCTACGCGGTGCGCGTCGGCGCCGGCGTGCTCGCCGCCGCGGGCCTGGTCCTGCTGCTGTGCGCGGTGGCCGCCGGCAACCGCGCGGTCCGGCTGACCGACCCGGCCGGCGAGGTGAGCGTCTCGACGTCGCCGCGCTCGCTGGCCCGCCTGGTCGGGCTCACCGTGCGCGCGCAGGACAACGTCGCCGGCGCGACGGTCACCGCGAGCGCCCGCCGCGTCCGCGTCCGCGCGAAGAGCACGCTCGAAACCGAAGGCGAGCTGCGGCCGCGCCTGCTGGAGACGGTGTCCGCGCTGCTCGACGACGTCCCCCTCGCGCGGCGGCCGAAGGTCTCGGTCGTCGTCGACTCCCCGAAGGACCGCCGATGAGCAAGTCGGTCGCCGCGAAGGCGCTTTCCCGGTCGTACACGGGCGAACGCATTTGGGTGTTCCTCGTCGGGCTGCTGGCCCTGCTCGGCGGCGCGCTGGCCCTGGTGGTCGGCTTCGGCGTGCTGGGCGAGTTCCGCGGCCGCCGGCCGCTGCTCGACCCGATGGCGCTCGACTGGCTCGGCGGCCACGCCACGCCCGCCCGGATCGCCGCCATCGTGCTCGGAGTCCTGCTGCTCGCGGCCGGCCTGCGGGGCACCGTGCGCTCGCTGCGCCCGGAGCCGCGGCCCGACCTGGACCTCGACCGCACCGAGGGCGCCGAACTGGTCGTCACCGCCGCCGCGATCGCCGGCGCGGTCCAAGCCGACGCCGAACAGCTCGACGGCGTGAGCCGCGCCCGGGTCCGCGCCGTCGGCTCCCGGACGTCTCCCGCGTTGCGCATCACGCTGTGGCTGCACGAGGGCACCGACCTCAAGAGCGTCTGGGAAGACCTCGACGCCCGCGTGCTGACCAGGGCCCGGGACTCGCTCGGCCTCGACGTCCTGCCCACGGCCGTCCGCCTGGAGCTCGACACGAGCGCGGCGAAACGCGTGCGCTGAACGGCGTCTTTCCGCAGAATGCCCGCATGCCCCTACCGCTGCAGCCGCCGCTGAAGCCGATGCTCGCCAAGCCCGCGAAGGCCATCCCGGACTCCGGGGGCCTGCTGTTCGAACCGAAGTGGGACGGCTTCCGCTGCATCGTCTTCAAGGACGGCGACGAGCTGTACCTGCAGTCCCGCGCGGAAAAGCCGCTCAACCGGTACTTCCCGGAAGCCGTCGCGCGGCTGCTGGAGACGCTGCCGCCGCGGGTCGTGCTGGACGGCGAGCTCGTCGTCGCGCGCGGCGGGCGGCTGGACTTCGACGCCCTCACCGAGCGCATCCACCCCGCCGAAAGCCGGATCACGCTGCTGGCGGCCGAGCAGCCCGCCGAGTTCGTCGCCTTCGACGTCCTCGCCCTCGACGACGAGTCCCTGCTCGACGAACCGACGTCGGCGCGCCGCGAACGGCTCGTCGACCTGGCCGGCGACCGCTTCCCGCTGACCCCGGCGACCACCGACCCGGACACCGCGCGGCACTGGTTCGAGCTCTTCGAGGGCGCGGGCCTCGACGGCGTCATCGGCAAACCCCTCGACGAGCCGTACACGCCCGGCAAGCGGGTGATGGTCAAGTACAAGCACCTGCGCACCGCGGACTGCGTGCTCGCCGGGCTGCGCTGGCACGTCGACGGCGGCCCCGGCGAGCTCGTCGGTTCCTTCCTGCTGGGCCTGCACGACGACAAGGGCGTGCTGCACCACGTCGGCACGGTCGGGTCGTTCCCCAAGGAACGCCGTCGCGAACTCGCCGAGGAGCTGGCGCCGCTGGTCACCGACGGCGAAGACCACCCGTGGGGTGGCCGCGCGACCGGCGAGGCCCAGCGGATCCCCGGCGGCGTCACGCGCTGGCGCGCCACCGAACACGAATGGGTGCCGCTGCGGCCCGAGCGCGTCGTCGAGGTCGCCTACGAGAACACCGAAGGCGGTATGCCGTCGCGCTTCCGGCACAACGCGCGGTTCAAGCGCTGGCGACCCGACCGCGAACCCGCGTCCTGCGACTACAGCCAGCTCGACGAGCCCGCCCGCTACGACCTCGACGCCGTGTTCCGCGGCCAGGTCGTGCGGACCCGCTAACCCTCGTCCCACACCGGCCGTGCGAAGCTCGGCACCACCCTGCCTGTGATCTACGTGAGGACCTCGCCCGTGCGCCGCCGCCGTACCCGTCTCCTGGTCGCGCTGCTCGCCCTGGCCTCCGCCGCGGGCTGCGCCGCGGGGCCGTCGGTCCGCCCGGCGCTCGTGGAGAACGACGGGAAGACGACACCGGCGGCGCCCACCGGCACCCCGCCGGTGCCGCTGCCGCCGCTGGCCGAGCCGCAGTCGCCGTCGCTGCGGTGGGCCGACTGCGACGACGACACCCGGCAGCGGATCGGCACCCCGGCCGTGCCGGACAGCCTGCACTTCACCTGCGCCCGCGTCACCGCGCCGCTCGACGCGCCCGGCGAGGCCCGGCGGTCGGTGGTGCGGCTGCTGGCGCTGAAGGTGGGCACCGGGCCGATCCCGCTGGTCGTGGTCAACGACGTCGACGGCGAGCCGGGCACGGTGTACGCCGCGCGGCTGGCCGCGACCCTGCCGCCGGCGTTCCTGGAGAAGTTCTCACTGGTCGGGCTGGACCGGCGCGGCACCGGGCTCTCCGGCCCGGTCCAGTGCGTGCCCCCGGACATCCGGCACGACCTGATCGACGCCGACCCGGGGCAGGGCGACCTGCAGGACGTGCTGGACGCGGCGCGCAAGGCCGGTCAGCAGTGCGCGATCGAGCTGGACGACTCCCAGACCGCGCTGGACAGCTGGCGCGGTGCCGGTGACCTCGAAGAGCTGCGGAAGGCGCTGGGTTCGGACCGGCTCAACGCGCTCGGCCGCGGCGACGGCTCGAAGCTGCTGTCCGAGTACGCGGTGCGCTTCCCCGGCCAGGTCGGCCGGATGGTGCTCGACGGCGTCCCCGACCCGGGCCCGGACACCGCGGCGGTGCTCGACGCCGTCGCCGCCGGTGCCCAGACGACGTTGGACGCGTTCGCCGCGGACTGCGCGGCCCGCAAGTGCGCCCTGGGCGACCCGAAGGCGGCCCTGGCGGCGCTCACCGGGCAGCTGCGGACCGCGCCGCCGATGACCGACGACGCCGTCGCGTTCGGGCCGGGCGTGGCGATGTACGCGGTCTACTCGGGACTTTCGCAGCGCTCGCGGTGGCCGGAGCTGGCCGACGCGATCGTGGCGGCGCGGGGCGGGAACATCACGCCGCTGGCGGCGTTCGCGGCACCGGCGCTGCACGACTCGCGCGCGCAGCCGTCCCGGCTGGACGCGACGATCGCGACCCGCTGCAACGACAGCCAGACACGGCTTTCGTCCGACCAGCTCGACCAGGTCGTCGCCGGGATGCGGACGAAGTACCCGCAGTTCGGCACGGTCGTCGCCCAGCAGCTGGCGTGGTGCGGGCCGTGGCCGGTCCGCACCGAGCCGCTGCCCCCGGCGGGCGCGACGGGCGCCCCGCCGATCCTGGTGACGGCGACGGCGGCCGACCCGGTGACCCCGCAGGTGGGCAGCACCCGCGCGGCGGACCAGATGCCGACGGCGGTGACGATCACCTGGCAGGGCGCGGGCCACGGCGCGGTGGGCACGTCCCCGTGCGTCACGGAGGCAGCCCGGGCGTTCCTCGTGGACGGCAAGGTCCCGGCCGACGGCACCCTCTGCCCCGCCTGACCCCCTCGTGAGTGGGAAACCGGGTTCTAACCCGGTTTCCCACTCACGAGCGAGCGTCACTGGCGGTAGGACTCCACCTCGGAGACCGGGCGGGCCTGCGCGTCGTCGGGGTTCTCGTGGAACTCCGACTTGGCGCGCCGCTGGCGGAGCAGGTCCCAGCACTGGTCGAGCTGCTGCTCGACCGTGGTGAGGCGGTCCTTGTCGCCGCCGTTCAGCCCCACGCCGACCGAGCGCGACCGGAGTTCGTGCTCCTCGGCGATCAGCTCGTCGATCCGGCCCAGGATTTCGCCGTCGGCCATGTGTCCTCCTCTTCACGGGTGCTCGGGTGCAGACGCTACCCCGGACCCGGGAATTCCCGCCGCGTCCACTTCGTTGACCAGGGCATGAGCACCGTTGAGCTGACTGCCGAGAACTTCGACCAGACGGTAAACGACCACGAGTTCGTCCTGATCGACTTCTGGGCGAGCTGGTGCGGACCGTGCCGCCAGTTCGCGCCGGTCTACGAGAAGGCGTCCGAGAAGCACGACGACATCGTGTTCGCGAGCGTCGACACCGAAGCGCAGCAGCAGCTCGCCGCCGCCTTCGACGTCCGCTCCATCCCGACGCTGGCCATCATCCGCGACAAGACGCTGATCTACGCCCAGCCGGGCGCGCTGCCCGAGCCCGCCCTCGAAGAGCTCATCAAGCAGGCTCGCGAGGTCGACATGGACGAGGTCAAGCGCAAGGCCGCCGAAGCCGAGGCCGAAGAGGCCTGACCACCACCACACGGCGAAGGCCGCCCCGCGGGGCGGCCTTCGCCGTGTTCAGGAGCGGGTCGCGAGCCCGCGCAGGAAGAACGCCAGGTTCGCCGGGCGCTCGGCGAGCCGCCGCATGAAGTAGCCGTACCACTCGTCGCCGTAGGGCACGTAGACGCGCATGCGCGAGCCCGACGCGGCGATCCTCGCCTGCTCCTCCGGCCGGATGCCGTAGAGCATCTGGAACTCGTGGTCGTCGTCCTCGCGGCCGTTCTCCTCGGCCAGCGCGGCGGCGATCTCGATCATCCGCGGGTCGTGCGAGGCCACCATCGGGTAGCCCTGGCCCGCCATCAGGACGCGCAGGCAGCGGACGTAGGACTTGTCCACATCGGACTTCCCCTGGAACGCCACCGACTCCGGCTCGGCGTACGCGCCCTTGCACAGCCGCACGCGCGAACCCGGGCCCGACAGCTCCCGGCAGTCCTGCTCGGTGCGGCGCAGGTAGGCCTGCAGCACCGCGCCGACCCACGGGTACTCGCCGCGCAGCTCGCGCAGGATGCCGAGCGTCGAGTCCGTGGTGGTGTGGTCCTCCATGTCGAGCGTCACGGTCGCGCCGACCGCCTCGGCCGCCGCGCAGATCTTCCGCGCGTTTTCCAGGGCGACGTCCTCGCCGTTCGCCGGCAGGAACTGGCCCACCGCGGACAGCTTCACCGAGACGTCGGCGCCTTCGGCCAGCCCTTCGGCCGCCAGCGCCGACAACACGGCTTCGTAGGCCGCGACGGTCGCCGCCGCCTGCGCGGCGTCGGTCGTGTCCTCGCCCAGGTGGTCGAGGGTGATCCGCCGGCCGTCCGCGGCCAGTTCCCGGGCCACGCGGACGGCGTCGGCGGTCTCGGACCCGGCCACGAACCGGCGCACCACGGACCGCGTGGCGGGCACGGCCTCCACGAGCCGCCGGATGCCCTTCGAGCGGGCGGCGGCGAGCAACGGGGCACGCAACATGACGGTCTCCCCTCTCAGCCCTGGTGCGGGTAGCGCACGGAGGTCGGCGGGACGAAGGTCTCCTTGATGGAGCGCGGGCTGGTCCAGCGCTGCAGGTTGAAGATCGACCCGGCCTTGTCGTTGGTGCCCGAGGCCCGCGCGCCGCCGAACGGCTGCTGGCCGACGACGGCGCCGGTCGGCTTGTCGTTGACGTAGAAGTTGCCCGCGGCGAACCGCAGCGCCTCGGACGCCTTCGCCACGGCCGTGCGGTCGTTGGCGATGATCGCGCCGGTCAGGGCGTACGCGGCGGTCTCGTCGACGAGCTTGAGCACCGCGTCGAAGTCGCCGTCCTCGTAGACGTGCACCGACAGGATCGGGCCGAAGTACTCCGTCGAGAAGATCTCGTGCTTCGGGTTGTCCGAGACGAGGATCGTCGGCTGGACGAAGAAGCCGTCTTCGTCGTCGGCGGTGCCCCCGGTGAGGACCTCCACCGAAGCGTCGCTCTTGACGCGCTCGAACAGCTCCGCGTGCTTGGTGAACGCGCGCCGGTCGATCACCGCGCCGCCGAAGTGCGACAGGTCGGTGACGTCGCCGTAGGACAGCGCCTCGGTCTCGGAGACGAGACCGTCCTTCACCTGGTTCCAGGCGCTGCGCGGGATGTAGGCGCGCGAAGCGGCGGAGCACTTCTGGCCCTGGTACTCGAAAGCGCCGCGGACGAGCGCGGTCCGCAGGACGTCGACGTCGGCCGACGGGTGCGCGAGCACGAAGTCCTTGCCGCCGGTCTCGCCGACCAGCCGCGGGTAGGAGCGGTAGCCGGCGATGTTCGCGCCGACCGTGGCCCACAGGTGCTGGAACGTCGCGGTCGAGCCGGTGAAGTGGATGCCGGCCAGGTCGCGGTGGGTCAGGGCGACCTCGGAGACGGCCTTGCCGTCGCCCGGCAGCAGGTTGATGACGCCCGGCGGCAGGCCCGCCTCTTCGAGCAGCCGCATGGTGAGGTGCGCGGCGAACGACTGCGTCGGCGACGGCTTCCACAGGACCGTGTTGCCCATCAGCGCGGGCGCGGTCGGCAGGTTGCCGGCGATCGCGGTGAAGTTGAACGGCGTGATCGCGTAGACGAAGCCCTCGAGCGGGCGGTGCTCCATCCGGTTCCACACGCCCGGCGAGCTGACCGGCTGCTCGGTGAGCACGCGGCGGCCGAACTCGACGTTGAAGCGCCAGAAGTCGGCGAGCTCGCAGGCGGCGTCGATCTCGGCCTGGGTCGCGGTCTTGGACTGGCCGAGCATGGTGGCGGCGTTGAGGGTGGCGCGCCACGGGCCGGTCAGCAGGTCGGCGGCGCGCAGCAGGATCGCGGCGCGGTCGTCGTAGGACAGCGCGCGCCACTCGGGCGCGGCCTTCGCGGCGGCGGCGATGGCGTCGGTCGCGTCCTGCTGGGTCGCGCTGTGGATGGTGCCCAGGACGTGCCGGTGGTTGTGCGGCTGGACGACCTCGATCTTCTCGCCGCCGCCGGGGCGCTGCTCGCCCCCGACGGTGACCGTGAGGTCGACGGGTTCCGCCTGGCCCAGCCGCTTGAGCGCACCCTCGAGTTCCGCGCGCTCAGCGCTGCCCGGCGCATACGTGAGCACCGGCTCGTTCTTCGGGGCGGGGGTCTGGGTCACGGCGTCCACGGCGGCTCCTCTGCCTTTCCTCTACGTCCTTGATGCCCCGAACGGTAACTCCGGACACGTCGTGGCGGCTTGTTCGAACGGCTAAAATCGCTCGTATGATCTTGGCCGATCGGATAACCCCGCGATGACCTCGCTGCGCCACGTCCTGGCGACGCTGGGCGAGCCGCTGGTCGAGGTCGTCGTGGCCCCGCACGGCCTGGGCGTCCCGGTCGCCGACGTCGTGATCCTCGACCCCGAGGACCCCTTGGAGGCCTCCCCCGGCGACCTGGTGCTGGTGATCGGCGCGCGCGGCCGGGCGGCGGCACCCGCGATCCGCGCGGCCGGGCGCGGCGGGGCGGCCGCGGTGGCGGTCAAGGGCGCGACGGGCGCCGACGTCGCCGCCGACGCGGGCGTCGCGCTGCTGACGGTCGGTGCGGAGGCCCGCTGGGAGCAGGTCGAGTCACTGGCGCGAGGGGTCGTCGACGCGGCGCGCGCGGGCGGCGAGGCGGCCAGCGGGGAGGTCCTCGGCGACCTGTTCGCGCTGGCCCAGACCATCGCGACGCTCACCGGCGGCCTGGTCAGCATCGAGGACACGGCCAACCGCGTCCTCGCGTATTCGCGGGCGGGCGACGAGGTCGACGAGCTGCGGCGGCTGTCGATCCTCGGCCGCGAAGGCCCGGAACGCTACCTCGCGATGCTGCGCGAATGGGGCGTCTACCAGCGGCTGCGCGCCGGTGAGGGGATCGTCCGGATCGACGAGCGGCCCGAGCTGGGCATCCGCCGGCGCATCGCGGCCGGCATCCACGCGGGCAAGCAGCCGCTCGGCACGATCTGGGTCCAGGAGGGCGCGCAGCCGCTCACCGAACGCGCCGAGACGGCCCTGCTCGGCGCGAGCCGCACCCTCGCGCCGCGGCTGATCCGCGCCCGCACGCTGCCCAGCCCCGAACTGCGGCTGCGGGAGGACCTCCTCGCGAGCCTCCTGGAAGGGCGGCTGGACGCGGAGTCCGTCGCGGACGACATCGGCGCGGACCCGGCGCGGCCGGCCCAGGTGCTGGCGTTTTCCCTGGAGCGGCCGGACAACCGGCAGCTGCGGCGCGCCGAGCTGGTCCACCTGATCGCGGTGCACACGGCGGCCTACCGGCGCAGCGCGCTGGTGAGCGTGGTCGGCGGCCGCGTCTACGCGCTGCTGCCGGACCTGCCCGAGCATTCGGACGCGGCGGTGCTGGCGCTGGCCCGCGAGATCACCGGCACCGCGCGCCGCCACCTGGACGTCCCGGTCCGGGCGGCGCTGGGCGGGGTCGTGCCGCGGTTGTCCGACGTGGCCGCGTCGAGGGGCGACGCCGACCGCGTGCTGGCGGCGATGGCCCGCGGGCGCTGGGCCGCCGACGTCGCGTCGCTGGCCGACGTCCGCGCGGAGGTGCTGCTGTCGGAGGTGCTGGCGTTCCTCGGCGAGCAGCCCCGCATCCGCGACCCGCGGCTGGTTTCGCTCGTGGAGCACGACGCCGAGCACGGCGGGATCCTGGTGCCGGCGGTGCTGGCCTGGCTGGACGCGTTCGGCGACGTCCGCGCGGCGGCCCGCGTCCTCAACATCCACCCGAACACGGTCCGCTACCGCGTCCGGCGGGCGGCCGAAGTGTCCGGAGTGGACTTCGACGACCCCGCCCAGCGCATCCTCACCCAGCTGCAGCTGCGCCTCTAAATGGCTGGCGCGCGCTGTTAGCTTGGCCTCGTGCACCTCTTCACCCGTACTTGGGCGGCGCTGCACGCCGCGGTCGCCGACCTGTCCGCTGAAGACTTCTCCCGCCCGTCCGGCTGCCGGGGCTGGCTGGTCCGCGACCTCGTGTGCCACCTGATCGTCAACGCCCAGGACGTGCTGATCACCCTGGTGACCCCGGCCGGCACCGCACCGACCCACGACGCGATCACGTACTGGACGGTCACGGACGAGCCGCCGACCGGCGAAGACCCGGGGGACGCGGTGACCGTCCGCCTGGCGGCGGCGTACGGCGACCCGGCGCGGCTCCGGGCGCACTTGGACGACGTCGGCTCGGCCGCCGGACGGGCGGCGGAGCTGGCCGACCCCGGCCTCGCGGTGAGCACCCAGGACATGGTGCTGACGGTGGCCGACTTCCTCATGGTCTACTCACTGGAGTGGACGTTGCACCACCTGGACCTGATCGCCCACGTCCCGGGTGCGGAGCCCCCGCCCGCCGAGGGTCTGGCGCGGACGAGGGAGATGCTGGAGAAGATCACCGGGACGGCGTTCCCGGCGTCGTTCTCGGACACGGACGTCCTGCTGGTGGCGACGGGCCGCCGCTCGCCGACGGAGGCCGAGGCGGCGGAGCTGGGCGACCTGGCCGCGCGGCTGCCGTTCGTGCTCGGGTGAGGCAGGGCGCCCTGCCTCACCCGGCTCAGCTCACGCCTGCACCAGGCTGAACCGGCGGCGCTCCACGTCGATGGCTTCGATGCGGACCGTCACCCGGCTGCCCTGCTCGGGGACGCGGTCGGTCACGAGCAGGCCGTGCACGCCCGGCGCCACCTCGACGAACGCGCCGAACGGCAGCGTCCGCGCCACGACGCCGTCGAGCACCCCGCCCTCGGTGTGGGCGGCGACGAACTCCTGCCAGGGGGACATGCGGTTTCACCTCCTTCCCGCGCACGTTCCGGACTCGGAGAACGCGCGGGAGGCGGCGGGCCACGGGGCCGCCCGGAGGTCACGGCACAGCCGGGTACCCCGTCTGCTCACGGCTCGAGGCCGACCCGGCAGTCACGCCGGAAACCGTATCGCCGGCACCTGGAAATGCACCAGCCGTAATTCTCCGACGCGATATCCGGCTATCGGGAAATCAGCTCACACAAGCGCGGGAAGATCGGCCAGCCGGGCGAGGGAATCGAGCCGCGCGGATTGGTCGTACGCGGCCGTCGTCACCAAAATCTCGTCCGCGCCCGTGGCTGCGATCAATGCGCCGAGCCGGTCCCCGACTTCGGCCGCGGTGCCCGAAATCTGGCTGTCCAGGGTCTCTTCGAGCCGCCTGCGCTCGCGGTCGGTCATGGGCAGCGCCAGGACCTCCGACGGCGGCGACAGCGGCGGGAAGACGCCGTGGGAGCGCGAATACACCGTCGCCCAGGCCTCCGACACGAGCAGGCGGCGCGCGTCGGCCGCCGAGTCCGCCACCGCGATCACCGACGACACCACGACGTACGGCTCGCTCGCCCACGGGCCGGGCCGGAAGCCGTCCCGGTAGCGCGTCACGGCTTCGGCCAGCGCGCGTTCGCCGCGGACGGGCGCGATCACCAGCGGCAGCCCGAGCTCCGCGGCGAGGTCGGCGCCGGACCCGGTGGCCAGCAGGAACGGCGGCACGCGCAGGCCTTCGGCCGGGTAGGCGTGGACGCCGGGGTGCTCGCCCGCGAAGAACCCGAGCAGTTCCCGCACCTGCGCCCCGAAGTTGTCGGCCGCGTCCTTGCCGTGCCCCAGCGCCTCGCGGACGCCGGCGGTGAACCCGACCGACCGGCCGAGCCCCATGTCGATCCGGCCGGGGTACAGCGCTTCGAGCACGCCGAACTGCTCGGCGACGACCAGCGGCGGGTGGTTCGGCAGCATCACGCCACCGGTGCCGACGCGGATCCGGCTCGTCGCGCCCGCGACGGCGGCGGCCAGGACGGTCGGCGCGGACCCGGCGACCCCGGGCACGCCGTGGTGCTCGGACACCCAGAACCGGTGGTAGCCCAGCCGTTCGACGTCGGCGGCGAAGGCGACGGTGTCCCGCAGCGCCCGCGCGGTCCCGGCGTGCGGGCGCACGGGCGAGCGATCGAGCACGGAAAACCTCACGCCGGGTGCAACGCCCGGCGTCCGGCGGGATTCCCGTCAGGGGCGCCAGCGCTCGCTGTACTCCGGGTGGTCGGCGTAGGGCAGGGCCAGCAGGCGCAGCGTGAGGCACCAGTTGGAGCCGGCCTCGTCGGCGGGCACGTGGCAGGTCTCACACCAGTATTCGCTGCCGTAGAGCGGAAAACCGGGCACCTTCTCCGACACGGTGGTCCGGTGGGCGAGCAGGATCCGCCGCGTGGCTTCGATCTCGTTGATCATCTGGTTCACGACGTCGAGCTCGAGGTCGGTCAGCCCGCGGATCTTCTGCTCCACGGCGACCTTGGTCTCACCGCGGTTCATCGCCTCGCCGGCCTTCGCCTTGTTGACGGCCTGCATGATCAACGCCTGCCGCGCGCCGACGCGCGCGGCGAGGAATGCGATCAGGTCGTCCACGAAGGCCTCCCTCGAACTCGCCCCAGGACATGTCGTCGAGGAGTCGCCGATTCGGGACCGCACGTTACGCCGATCGTGGCGGTGGTCGAGACCACAGCGGCGGCCGTGCGAAATTTGTGACCCGAAAGGCGACAGCGGGCAGCGGGATGATCACTCCCCGTTTTCCGGCGTGACGTTCCGATGAAGTCCGGGCCGATTTGTTCCCCCGAAAGTGGCGCGCGGCACGGTTGTGGCCGTGATTACACGCGGTCCGATCGGCCTGCATTTCGGTACCGCTGAGTAACCCCGGCCGTGCGGCGCTCGTGGCCCTCGCGCTCGCGGCGGGTGTCGCGCCGGCGGTCGCCGTGGGCAAGGCGACCTCGAGCCCGGCCTTCGCAGCCCCGGCCACGACCGAGCCCGCCCTCCCCGAGCCCGCGGCCGAGCCGATCGAGACCGCCTGCACGCGGGGCGGCACGTCCTGCCGCGCCGACCGCTCGGCGATGAGCACCGAGCCGCGACCTCAGGACTCCGGGCGCGCCTTGCTGGGCTGGACCCGCTTCGGCTCCCCCGGCATCTTCGGGTAGTCCGGCGGGTACGGCATGTCCCCCAGCCCGTGGTCCCGCAGGTCCCGCTCGTACCACTCCAGCGCCGTCTCCAGGCCGAACGCCTCGGCGTCCATCCCCGCGTGCAGGTCGCCGTGGGACTCCAGGAACGCCGGGATCGTCAGCACGTCGAAGTCGTCCGCGTCGACCTCCGGCAGCAGGTCCCACGTCAACGGCGTCGACACCGTCGCCCGCGGGGTACCGCGGACCGACCAGCTCGACGCCACCGTGCGGTCGCGCGCCGCCTGGTTGTAGTCCAGGAACACGCGCCCTTCGCGCTCCTCCTTCCACCACGCGATCGTCGCCTTGCCCGGGATCCGCCGCTCGACCTCGCGGCCCAGCGCGATCACCGCGTGGCGGACCTGGACGAAGTCCCACTCCGGCCGGATCCGGACCAGCACGTGCACCCCGCGCCCGCCGGACGTCTTCGGGTAGCTCGTCAGCCCCGCGTCCGCCAGCACCTCGCGGACCACGAGCGCCACCTCGACCGCGTCCGCGAAGCCGGCCCGGTCCGGCGGGTCGACGTCGACGCGCAGCTCGTCCGGGTGGTCGACGTCGGGACGGCGGACCGGCCACGGGTGGAAGTCGAACGTCCCCAGGTTGGCCGCCCACGCGAACACCGCCGGCTCGGTCGGGCACACCTCGGCGGCCTTGCGGCCCGACGGGAAGGTGATCTCGGCCGTCTCCAGCCAGTCCGGCGCCCCCTTGGGCACGCGCTTGGCGTAGAACCACTCGCCTTCGACGCCGTCGACGTAGCGCTTCAGCGTCGTCGGCCGCTCGCCGATCGCGCGCAGCAGCGGCGCGCCGACGGTGATGTAGTGCTCGACGACCTGCCGCTTGGTGATGCCGCGCTGGGGGAAGTACACCTTGTCCGGGCTCGAGACGCGGACGGTCCGGCCGCCCACCTCGTACTCGACCGGGTCACCGTGCTTGGGCATGCGGCCACGCTAGCGGTGATCGCGCAAGGAGGGGCCCGCGAAACCGCCCGCCCGGCTGTCTTGAATGAGTTGTTCGGGGCGCCGGAGGTCCTGGACGACTCATTCAAGACACGCGGCAAGAGCCCGGGCCGGTGCGGCGGGAGGCCCGGGCGGACCAGCGTCGGGCGGCGGCGGGGTCCGGGGCGGGTCTGCCTCCGGCGCGGCGAGGGGTCCGGGGTCGAACCCAGCCTCCGGCACGGCGGGAGGCCCGGGCGGACCAGCGTCGGGCGCGGCGGGGCCCGGAGCGGGCCACCCTCCGGCGCGGCGAGGGGTCCTGGGCGGATCTGCCTCCGGCGCTGCGAGGACTCCGGGGTCGAACCCAGCCTCCGGCACGGCGGGAGCCCGGGCGAACCAGCCTCCGGCACGGCGAGAGGCCCAGGCAGACCAACCTCCAGCACGGCGCGAGGCCCAGGCAGACCAGCCCCCAGCACGGCGAGGGCGCGGCCAGACCGGCCCCGGCGCCCCGCCAAGCCCGGCCGGTAGGCTGGAGCGGGTGTCCGGCCGCACCAAGCTGATCGTCGCGCTCGCCGTTGTCGCGCTCTTCGTGGCCGCCGCGGTGCTGCTGCCGATCCCGGGTCCGGCCGAGCTGCGCGCCTGGGCCGCCGCCACCGGGCCCGCCACCCCGCTCGTGCTGCTCGTCGCCTACTCGCTGCTCACCGTCGCGCCCATCCCGCGCACTGTCTTCAACCTGGCCGCCGGCCTGCTCGTCGGGACCGCGGCCGGGATCACCATCGGCCTGGTCGCCACCACCATCGCCGCCGGCCTGTCCTTCGGGCTGGCCCGGCTGCTCGGCCGGGACCTGGTCACCCGCCACCTGCACCGGTCGGCCGTGCGGACCGTCAACGACCGGCTCTCCGGCGGCGGCGTCCTCGCGATCACGTCGCTGCGGCTGATCCCGGTCGTGCCGTTCGCGCCCTTCAGCTACCTCTGCGGGGTGTCCTCGGTGCGGCTGCTCCCCTACCTGGCCGGTACGCTGCTCGGAAGCGTGCCCGGCACCGTCGCCGTGGTCGTCCTCGGCGACGCCCTGACCGGCGACACGCCACCCGCGCTGCTCGCCTGCTACGGCGTGTTCGCGCTGGCCGGGGCGATCGGGCTGGTCAAGGTGTTCAAGAAGCGGGCACCGGCCGAAGCGGGTCCGCCGGACCCACTGGCTGACGCGAACAGCACGGGGCCGACCGCTACACTCGATCGGGTGCGCGAACCGGAAACGCGCTGAGCAGGGCCACCATCACCGGGAATTTCGTCAGGAGCAGTCGCCATCGACACCGGTCAGCTGATCGCGGGGCACTACCGCCTCGTCGAGCACATTGGTAGCGGTGCCATGGGAGTCGTGTGGCGCGCCACTGACGTGCGCCTCGAGCGCACCGTCGCGATCAAGCAGATCCTCCCCCAGCCGGGTGTCTCCGAGACCGAACGCGACAACATGCGCCAGCGCGCCATGCGCGAGGCGAAGAACGCGGCCCGGTTCCAGCACCCGAACGCCATCGTCGTGTTCGACATCGCCGAGCACAACGGCGACCCGTGCCTGGTGATGGAGTACCTCGACGGGCCCAGCCTCTCCACGATCCTGTCCGAGGAGGGCACCCTCCCGCTGGGCCGGGTCGCCCGGATCGGCGAGCAGGTCGCGTCCGCGCTGGTCGCCGCGCACCGCGCCGGGATCGTGCACCGCGACGTCAAGCCGGGCAACATCCTCATCGACGAGACCGGCACCGCGAAGATCACCGACTTCGGCATCTCGCGCGCGGCGGGCGACATGACGCTCACCGCCACCGGCCTCATCGGCGGCACCCCCGCCTACCTGGCGCCCGAGCTGGCCCGCGGCGCCGACCCGGTGCCCAGCTCCGACGTCTTCGCCCTCGGCGCGACCCTCTACCAGGCGATCGAGGGCACCACGCCGTACGGCAACACGACCAACCAGCTCGCGCTGCTCTACGCGGCCGCGAACGGCCAGATCAACCCGCCCGTGCAGGCCGGCGCGGCCACCGCGCTGCTGATGAGCCTGCTGCGCAGCGAGCCGGGCGAGCGGCCCAGCATGGCCGAGGCGCGTGAGCGGCTGGCCGCGCTGGCCCGCACCGAGCCGGGCGGCATGTCGGCGTCGCCGCCGCTGCTGTCGGGTGGCGCAGGCCGCAAGCCCGCCGCGCCCGCCGACGGCGGCGAGCGCCCGCCGTGGCAGCGCACCGACCAGAAGGCGCCGTCGTCGCCGCCGGTCGGCACGCCGGTGCCCGCGAACAAGGCGGCGTCGAACCCGCCGCGCCCGACCGCGGCGTTCATGCCGATGCGCTCGCCGGCCGCGCCGCCCAACACCCCGCCCAGACCGATGCCCGCGGCCGCGCCGTCGGCCAGGGCGCCCCAGTATTCGACGAACGCCCCGAAGCCGGACAACAAGCGCAAGTACGCGCTGCTGGCCGGCGGTGGCGCCGCGGTCGTCGTGGTCGCGGTCATCGTCTTCCTGGTGCTGAATTCCGGCAGCGGCGGCGGCACGGGCGGCACCACGAACGCCCAGTCGCCGGGTAACCAGCCGACCGCGGGGCAGAGCTCGCCCAAGACCTCCGGTCCGAGCAGCCCGGCGAACGTCCCCGCCGGCCTCAACAAGACCCCGACCGAATCGCCGGTGACCAACTACAGCGCGGCCGGCAACCTGATCATCGAATACTTCAGCGACCCCGCCGCGCACTGGGACATGCTCACCCCCGCCGCCCAGCAGGTCTACGGCGACCAGGGCAAGTACGCGGAGTACTGGGCCGAGAACAAGAAGAACATCAACGGTCCCACCAAGGCCCACGCCGACTCGGGCGGCAACGAGAGCGACGGCTCGCTCATCATGAACGTCAACGTGGGCGGCAGCCGCCCCGGTTACCGGCTGGTCAACGTGGGCGGCCGGACCCTGATCGACTCGAACACCGAGCTGGGTGGCTCGAACTCCGGCTACTGAGACTTAACGCGCCGCTGGTGGGTTCGCGGGCACCGATGGCCTACCGTGGAGGTATGGCCGACGACGGAGCTTCGCTGCCGGGCCAGAATCCTCGCTTCCACGAGGACCTGGTCGGCCTGGACCCGTACGACCCCGAGGCGCGGGCGTTCGCCGAGCACCTCGACCGGATCGAACGTGCCGGGCCGAACTACACCATCGAAGCCGCGCTGGACGGCGTGGCCGACTTCGCCGACTCCAGCAACCGCCTCGGCGGGCTGCGCTACTGGGTGTCGGCCCTCATCGTCGTCCTCATCGTGCTCGGCGTGATCGTGGCCGCATGGGACATCGTCGTGCACGCCCTCGCGTGGCTCGCGGCGTAACGTGGAACGGGTGAAAGGTATGAAACCCGTTGTCGGTGCGACCCCGCGCGTCGTGAAGTCCGAGCAGGAGTGGCGGGCGCAGCTCAGCCCCGACGAGTACGCCGTGCTCCGCCAAGCGGGGACCGAACGGCCCTTCACCGGCGAGTACACCGACACCAAGACCACCGGCGTCTACGAGTGCCGCGCCTGCGGTGCCGAGCTCTTCCGCAGCGACACGAAGTTCGAGAGCCACTGCGGGTGGCCGTCGTTCTTCGACCCGGCCGACTCCGACGCCGTGCTGCTGCGCGAAGACCGCACCATGGGCATGAAGCGGATCGAGGTGCTCTGCGGCTCCTGCCACAGCCACCTCGGGCACGTCTTCGAGGGCGAGGGTTACCCGACCCCGACCGACCAGCGGTACTGCATCAACTCGATTTCGCTGAAGCTCGTCCCCGAGTCGTAAGAAACCCGCCGGCCTAAATCCTCCTTAAGCCGACAACCCGCCGCCCTCCCTCGAACGTAGTCTCCGCACACGGACGAGGGAGGGCGGACTCATGACCGACACCTGGGGTATTCCCGGACCGGCGTTCGCGGGCCTCTACCTGGGCCTGCTGCTCCTGCCGGCGCTCGTCGCCGTCGCGTACCGCGGGTTCCTGCTGCGCGGCCGCCCGGGCGGCGCGCCGGAGCGGCCCGAAGAGCTGGCGGTGCTGACCGGCGGCCGGCGGCGCTTCGGCGAGTACGTCGTCGCGAGCCTGCTGGACCAGCAGGTCATCCGGATTTCGGGCAGCGGCTGGCTGAGCCGTGTCAAGGGCGCCGCGGCCGACGCCGTGGGCCGCGAAGCCCTCAGCCGGATCGGCAAGCACGGCTCGTCGGTCGAGCGGGTGTGCGACGCCGCCGCCGAGCACAAGACCGCCCATGAGCTCGAGGCCGCGCTGGTCGGCCGCGGGCTGCTCGCCGACCCGCGGAAAGCGCGCGCGACCTGGGTCGCGACCGCGGTGGCGTACTGGCTGGTGCTCGTCCTCGGCGTGGTCCGGCTGATCGCCGGGGCGAGCACCGGGCACCCGGTGGGGATCCTGCTGGGCCTGCTCGCGGTGGGCACCGTCGTCGCGATCGCCGTCACCGTCAAAGCGCGCAACCGGCCGCAGGTCAAGGCCACCTTCGCCGGCAAGGCGGCCGCCGAAGCCGCCCGCCGGGCCGGGACGCTCACGGCCGGCCCGGCCGGGACGGTCGCGGCGCACGGGCTGAGCGGCCACCCCGACCAGGCCGTCCGGGAGGCCGCCACCCAGGCCGCGCGGCACGCGGCCGTGCGGACGTCCAGCCGTCGCACCCGGTTCGCGGGCGCCGGCGGCGGGGTCGCCGTCGGCTACTGGGGCGGCAGCTCCTGCGGTGGTGGCGGCAGCTCCTGCGGTGGCGGGGGCGGCGGCTGCGGAGGGGGTGGCGGCGGGGGTTGCGGCGGTTGAAACGCCGACGCGACCAGCCGCGTCTCACAGCTACGGTAACCGCAACTCACTGAGGGGAGACGGGCGATGGACGACCCGTGGGGCATCTCCGGACCGGATTTCGTGGTCCTCTACATCGCACTGCTCATCGCCGTGCTGCTGGTCCGGCTCGTCGTGTCCGGCGTCGCCGCCAGCCGCGCGTTGCGGGCCAACACCGAGCAGCCGGGCCCGCCGCCGACCGTCTACCAGCTGGCGTTCCTCGCGGGCGGCCCCGACCGGGCCACCGACGCGGCGATCGCGGCGCTGGTCGAGCGCGGCCAGGTGCGCGTCAACAGCTACAAGCAGATCAGCCAGGCCGGCACGCGGCCGGCCGAGCCGCTGGAGCAGGCCGTGTTCGACGCGGCGCAGCTGAAGACGACGTCGACGATCCGCGGGTACGTCCGCGGCTCGGCCGCGATGCGGGCCCTGGAGGACGGCCTCGACCAGCGGGGCCTGCTGGCCTCGGCGGCCGCGAAGCGCCAGTCCCGGACGATCGGGCTCGTGCTGCAGCTGGCCGTGCTGGTGCTCGGCGTGGTGCGGCTGGCCAACGGCATCTCGCTGGGCCGCCCGGTCGGCGTCCTGGTGTTCCTGGTGCTGGTCGCGGCCGTGCTGACGATCGTGGCGGCGGTCCGGCGGTCCAAGACCGGGGCGCGGCAGCCCTCGGCCGCGGGGCACCGCGTGCTCGGCCAGGCGCGGGCGGCGTCGAGCGGTCCGCTGCCGGCCGGGATGCTGGCGGGCGGCGTGCTGCTCGGCGGCGCCGCGGCGGCGGTCGCCCTCGGCGGCTGGGCGATGTACCCGGACGAGGAGCTGAGCGCGGCGCTGGCCCCTCCGGTGACGTCGTTCGGCGGCGGCGGTTCGTCCGGCGGATCGTCCTGCAGCAGCGGGTCGTCGTGCTCGAGCTCGTCGTGCAGCAGCGGCTCTTCGTGTGGTTCTTCGTGCGGCGGAGGAGGCTGCGGTGGGTGAGCTCGGCATCGGGATCGGCTGGCGGCACGAGCTGGACCTGTCGATCGCCCGGCTGCCCGGCGTCGACTGGGTGGAGGTGGTCGCGGAGAACCTGCACGCCGACCACCTCCCGGAGACGCTCGTGGCCCTGCGCCGGCGCGGGCTGCCGGTGCTGCCGCACGCGGTTTCGCTGTCCCTGGGCGGCGCCGAGCCGCTCGACACCGGGCGCGTCCAGCACCTCGCGGAGATCGCGCGGGCCGTGGACGCGCCGCTGGTCAGCGACCACGTGTGCTTCGTCCGCGCGGGCGGGCTCGACTCGGGCCACCTGATGCCGCTGCCCCGCACCCGCGAGGCGCTCGACGTGCTGGTGGCGAACGTCCGGCTGGCCCAGTCCATTGTGGACGTACCGTTCGCGCTGGAGAACATCGCGGCGGTGCTGGACTGGCCGGACCACGAGCTGACCGAGGAGCAGTTCCTCACGGAGCTGACCGAGCGGACGGACTGCCGGCTGATCATCGACGTCGCCAACCTGTACGCGAACGCGCGCAACATCGGCACGGACCCGGTGAAGTTCCTGGACGGGATCCCGTGGGAGCGCTTGGCGTACGTGCACATGGCGGGTGGCATCGAGCGCGACGGCGTCTACCACGACACGCACGCGCACCCGGTGCTGCCGGAGGTGCTGTCGCTGCTGGCGGAGCTGCGGCGCCGCACGGACCCCCCGGGAGTGCTGCTGGAGCGCGACGACGACTACCCGACGGACGACGAGCTGGCCGCGGAGCTGGCGGCCCTGCGCGCGGCGGTGACGGCGTGAGCCGCGAGGATCTGGCGGTCCGGCAGGCGGAGCTGCTGCAGGCGCTGCTGAATTCCGGCCCGGCACCGGCGGGCTTCGACGCGTCGCGGTTGCGGGTGGAGGCGTCGGTGTTGCGACGCAAGCACGGTCGGGTGCTGGCGCATCAGCGCCCGGAGGTGGCGGAGGCGCTCGGCGAGCGGTTCGGGCCGTTGTTCGCGGAGTTCACCGCGGGGCGGCCGAAGCGGGACACCGAGCGGTCGGGGGCGTACGCGGACGAGTTCGTGACGTGGCTGATCGCGGGTGGGCATCTGCCGAAACCGAGGCGGGGCTTGGTGTCCCGCCTCCGGCGCCGCTGACAGCGGAGCCGTCACCTCTTCCGCCCCCAGAACGTCCGCGAAGGCTCGCAGGCCCGCCGGTCCGCACTTCTTGGCGATGTACATCGAAACCAAGCCGACGACGATGAAGCAGCCGAGAGCCGTGGCCGGAAACGTCCACAGTGAACCGAAACTCATCCCATGACATCTTTCGCTCACAGCGGTCCCGGAACCGCTCGAAATAGTCACTGCTGGGATTCAGTTGTCGTACCGCGCCTCGCCGAGGCGCAGCCCCAGGCCTGCTTCCCCGTGAGTTCGTTGCCGTTGCGGCAAGGCCCACGAGGTTCCCCGCGTTGCGCGGGGGCGTACGCGGACGAGTTCGTGACGTGGCTGGTCGCCGGGGGCCACTTGCCGAAACCGAGGCGGGGCTTGGTGTCCCGCCTCCGGCGCCGGTAGTCCCGAGGCGACCGGACCTGCCATCCGGGTGAATGGTGCGACGGCGACTCAACGCTTCCGCGGCCGAGGCGTGGATGGCGTGACGGGTCCGGACCGGCCGGGCCCGAAACGTCGAGGGGGACCTGCCGATATGACCATGAAGACCCACTTGCGGACCGGCTTGACGGCGGTCGCGGCGGCAGCCGGGCTGCTCCTGACCGGAGCGCCCGCGGCTTCCGCCACGACCTCCGTCTCGCACGACTTCTTCCTCTGGGGCGCTGATGGCGTCAGCTACTTCGACGGGGTCGCCACCTTCTCCAACCGCTCGGCCAACGTCTCGGGGACCTTCCACGCCGTCGGGTGCAAGCGGTTCTACGCCTCGGCGCACGCCGGCTCCACCCAGCTGGACATCAGGAGCACGAGCACCCACTGCAACGCCACCACATCGGAGAACATCCCGCTGAAGGCCGATGTCGTCGGCGGGGCGAACCGCATCCGCGTCGCCTTGACCGACCAAAACGGCCAGAACGGCACCGGTGGGGACATCTACCGCTGAGAGCGTTCGGGCGGGAGTGCGGCGAGCGGACCGGCCGCATTCCCGTCCGAGCAGGACCTCCTAAGGGGTCCAGGTCGGCTTGTCGACACCCGGCAGCCGCGTGCCGAAGTCCCAGTGCGGCTCCGCTCCCGGCAGGCCGCCCGCCATCCGGACGCGGGTCAGCCGGCCGTAGCCGCTGTCCGCCTCCTCCAGCAAGTCGCCGAAATCGACCGCCGCACCCGCGGGGTCCTTGCGGCCCAGCGAATCCAGCCACCGCGCCGTCCCGGCCAGCGACAGCCGGACCCGCCAGGTGCCGCCGTCCGTGACCTGACGCCGCAACGCCGTCATGATCGCCGCCGCCGCGAGCCAGCCCGTCGCGTGGTCCAGCGCCTGGACCGGCAACGGTGATGGCCCGTCCGGCGAGAACGCCATGCCGTTCGCCATCTGGACCAAGCTGTCGAACCCGCGCCGGCGCGCCCACGGCCCTTCCCAGCCGTACGCGCTCAAGTCCGCGATCACCAAACCTGGCCGCAGCTCAGCCAGCTCCGAAGCACCGAAGCCGATCCGCTCCAACGCGCCCGGGCGGAACGACTGGAGCAGCACGTCGGCCCGGCTGATCAGCTTCTTCAGCCGCGCCCGACCACCCTCGGTGTCGAGCGCGACGAACGCCGAACGCTTGCCTTGGTTCGTGTCGCGCACCAGCGCCTCGACCCGCGGGAGGTGCGCCGCGCCGACGTGCAGGACGTCCGCGCCGTGCGCCGCCAGCACCCGGCCGGCCACCGGGCCCGCCAGCACGTGCGTCAGCTCCAGCACCCGGACCCCGCCCAGCGGCCGGTCCGAGTAGAACAACGTCCGCTTGGGCGCGTCGCCCACCGGGGCCGACGAGACCAGCGGCAGTGAAGCCACGACGGAACCCTGCGGGTGCGCGGCCCACTCCTCCGGCGACCGCAGCTCGGCGGCCGCTCCCCCGGCGGAGACGACGGCGTGCTCGATCTCGCGCGCGGTCCGCCCGGCGACCGCCTTCGCGACCGCGTCGCGGGTGCCCGGCACGCCGAGGCCCCAGCACACCGCCGCTTCGTGCCGCGGGTAGTTGCAGTGCAGGCGGACCCAGCCGTCGGCCGCGCGGTAGTTGCCCGACAGCGGGGCCCACATCGACTCCGCGCCGACGCCGTCCACCCGCAGCAGCTGCTCGCTGTGGAACGCCGCCGCCGCGTGGCGCGTGTCCGCCGTGACGACGCCGGGGTCGATCTCGCGCAGCTTCAGCATCTCGCCGGCCGCCAGCGTGGCCGCCGCGATCGAAGCCGTGGCCGCCGCGGCCACCCGGTAGGGACCGGGCAGCACGTCTTCGGTGCCGGTCAGCTCGAAGGGGCCCGGCCGTGACTCGGTGAGGGCGACCCAGACGCCCTCCACTGCCTCGCGCACTACGGCAGCGCCGCGACGAGCTCGGCCGGCGGCACGCGCGTGCCCGTGTAGAACGGGATCTCTTCCCGCACGTGCAACCGCGCTTCGGTGCCGCGCAGGTGCCGCATCAGGTCGACGATCCGGTGCAGCTCGTCGGCCTCGAACGCGAGGATCCACTCGTAGTCGCCCAGCGCGAACGACGCGACGGTGTTCGCGCGCACGTCCGGGTAGTCGCGGGCTTCCTTGCCGTGGTCGGCCAGCATCTTGCGGCGGTCGGCGTCCGGCAGCAGGTACCACTCGTAGGACCGCACGAACGGGTAGACGCAGATGTACTTGCGCGCCTCTTCGCCTGCCAGGAACGCCGGGATGTGGCTCTTGTTGAACTCGGCCGGCCGGTGCAGCGCGGTCTGGCTCCAGACCGGCGTCGACGCGCGGCCGAGCGGGGTGCGCCGGAAGCCGGAGTAGGCCGCCTGCACCTGCTCGATCTCCTCGGCGTGCCACCAGATCATGTAGTCGGCGTCGGCGCGCAGCGCGGAGACGTCGTAGACACCCCGGACGACGACGCCCTTGGCCTCGAGACCGTCGAGGTACTCGGTCGTCTCGCGGCCCGCGGCCCCGCGGTCCTCACCCAGCCGGCCGGGCTCGATCCGGAAGACCGACCAGGTGGTGTAGCGGATGGTGTCGTTGAGCTCGTTGTAGTTGACCCGCGCCATGGTTCCATCCTGTCACCGCAGCCCCGGGAACGCCGCCACGGGGCCGGGTGAGCGCACTCACGCGGAAAGGTGGGCCGCGATCCGGTGCGCCGCCGCCTCGGCCGTCGCGACGCAGGCCGGCAGCCCGACGCCGTGCAGGGTCGCCCCCGCCACCGCGAGCCCCGGCACCCCGGCGACCGCCTTCTCGATCCGCTCCACGCGCTCGAGGTGCCCGGTGCCGTACTGCGGCAGGCCGCCGCCCCAGCGCGTCACCAGGGTCTCGATCGGCGCCGCCGTGACGCCCGTCAGCCGCGCGAGGTCGTCGCGGACCACGCGGACCAGCTCGACGTCGTCGGCCTGCAACGCGCCCAGCTCGCCGAACCGGCCCACCGAACCGCGGACCAGCACCGGCCCGGAGCCGAAGTGCCCCCACTTGCGCGAAGAGAACGTGAAGGCCTTCGCCGCGTACGGCACGCCCGAAGCGTCCCGTTCGCCTTGGCCGATGAGGATCCCCGACGCGTCGGGCAGCGCCGTTCCGGGCGGCAGCGCCAGCGCGACCACCGCCATCGACGCCAGCTCGACCTCGCCGAACGCCGCCGACGCCGCGGGCACCAGGTCGGCCAGCAGCCGCCGGGCCGAGGGCGCCGGAACCGCGAGCAGCACCGCGTCGGCTTCGATCGTGTTGTCCGCGGGCGCGTGCGCGGTCGGGTTCGCGCCGATCCGCAGCCGCCAGCCCGCGCCGTGCCGTTCGATGTCGCACACCGGCAGCCCGGTCCGCAGCTCGGCGCCGGACAGCTCGGTCAGCCGGTCGATGACCGTGCCCAGGCCGCCCGGGACCGTGCCGAACACCGGCGCCGTACCGGGCGACGCGGGCAGCTGCGCCTTCGCGGCCGCCGTCAGCGAGCCGGCGCCGGCGGCCACCGCCGCGGCCAGGCCCGGCATGGTCGCGCGCAGGCCCAAGCCGTCCGCGCCACCGGCGTAGACGCCGCCGAGCAGCGGGTCGACGAGCCGGTCGACCAGCTCGTCGCCGAACCGCTCGCGCAGCAGCGGCCCGAGCGGCAGGTCCCCGCTCGGCAGCCGCAGCTCGGGCAGCGACGGCTCGGCCTCGACGGCCCGCCGCCCCGCTTCCGACAGCACCCCGGCCACCGACTCCGCCGACGCCGGGACGCCCATGACGGTGCCCGGCGGCAGGCCGGTGACGCTGCCGCCGGCGTGGATCTTCGCGCGCGCCTTCGTCGGGTTCACGACGTCGAGCCCGAGCTCGCGGACCAGTCCGAGCATCTCGGGCCGGCGGACGAGGAACGCTTCCGCGCCGACGTCGTAGGGGACGCCGGCCAGCTCGGCCGTGCGCAGCTTCCCGCCGGGCGTCTTCGTCTTCTCGAAGACGACGATCTCGGCGGTGTCGCCCAGCAGGCGCCGCAGGCGGTACGCCGCGGTCAGCCCGGAGACACCGCCACCGACGACCGCGACGCGCGTCACAGCTCGTGCACCAGCTCGACCACGCGGGTCAGCACGTCCGGGTCGACGCCCGGCAGCACGCCGTGGCCCAGGTTGAAGATGTGGCCGTCGGCCGCCTTGCCCTCTTCGACGATGCGGCGGACCTCGGCTTCGAGCACCGGCCAGGACGCGTGCAGCAGCGCCGGGTCGAGGTTGCCCTGCACGACGGCGTGCCCACCGAGCCGGCGGACGGCTTCGTCCAGCGGGATCCGCCAGTCGACGCCGACGACGTCCGCGCCGGCGTCGCGCATCGCGGGCAGCAGCTCGCCGGTGCCGACGCCGAAGTGGATGCGCGGCACGCCGTAGGAGGCGACGCCCTCGAGGACCTTCGCCGAGTGCGGCAGCACGAACCGGCGGTAGTCCCGCTCGGACAGCGCGCCGGCCCAGGAGTCGAACAGCTGGACCGCGTCGACGCCGGCGTCGAGCTGCGCGCGCAGGAACGTCAGCGCGAGGTCGGCCAGGCGCCCGGCCAGCTCGTGCCAGACCTCCGGCGCCGAGTGCATCAGCGCCTTCGTGTGCTCGTGGTTGCGGCTCGGGCCGCCCTCGATGAGGTAGCTGGCCAGCGTGAACGGCGCGCCGGCGAAGCCGATCAGCGGCGTCTCGCCGAGGCGCTCGACCAGCAGCCCGACGCCGTCGGCGACCTTTTCGACCTGCTCCGGAGCCAGCTCCGGCAGGGCCTTCACCGCGGCGAGGTCGCGCACCGGCGCCGCGACCACCGGGCCGGTGCCGGGGACGATGTCGATGTCGACGCCCGCGGCCTTCAGCGGCACGACGATGTCGCTGAAGAGGATGGCCGCGTCGACGCCGTGCCGGCGGACCGGCTGCAGCGTGATCTCGGCGAGCATCTCGGGGTCGAAACAGGCGTCCAGCATCGGCACGCCCTCGCGCAGCGCGCGGTACTCGGGCAGCGAGCGGCCCGCCTGGCGCATGAACCAGACGGGCGTGCGGGCCGGGCGTCCGCCGCGCGCGGCGGCCAGGAACGGGGCTTCGGGCAGCTCGCGGCGCCCGGACGGGGCGGCCTGCTGCGGCAAGGGCGTGGTGGGTGACATCGCCGTCAATCGTGCCACGAGCCCGCCGGCGCCCTTCTCTCGGCGCGCCTGCGCCCGCAACGGGGCGTGCCCGCCCTAAAGTCGAAGCGTGACCGCGATGACGCCAGTGCCCGAACTCTTCCGTGAAGCAGTTTCGGCGCTGCAGTCCGTCCGGCCCCGCCGGGAGGTGCTGCTGGAGCCGATGCGGGCCCCGCAGCGGCTCGCGCCGTGGTCGTACGCGGTCAGCTGCGAAGTCGCCGGCCCCGCGGACGTGCTGGCCTCGGGCCGGCTGGTCCTCCTGCACGACCCGGACGGCCAGGACGGCTGGGACGGTGTCCTGCGCCTCGTCATGTACGTGCGCGCGGAGCTGGACCGGGAACTGGCGACGGACCCGTTCCTGCCGCAGGTCGGCTGGTCGTGGCTCACCGACGCCCTGGAGGTGTCGGGCGCGAGCTGGACGGCGCTGGGCGGCACGGTGACGGAGACGTCCTCGGCCCGCTTCGGCGACATCTCCGGCCCGGCCCGGACCGACGACCTGGAGCTGCGGGCGTCCTGGACCCCGACGGACGCGGAGCTGCTGCCGCACGGGCAGGCGTTCTGCCAGGTCATGGCGAGCGTGGTGGGCCTGCCGCCGGTCGGCGTGACGCTCTTCGGGCAGCGCCAGAGCTCCTGACGCACGGCGTTCGGGCAGCACAACCGAGCTCGTTCACGACCTGGCACGGCGAATTCGCACGACCGGGCAGCTTTGGCCCGCGCTGGAGGCGAAGGACCCTCGCGGTCGTCTCAGACGCGCCTCGCCGGACACGTGCCTCACCAGCCAGGAACGAGCCGGTCGTGCCGGGTCGCGCGGCGTTCGGGCGATCGTCGGCAACGAATCGGCAACGGCAGAGCGCCGCCGTCCGGTCCGTCAGGGTCCGCTTGTACGGATGTGAGCAAATCTCACGTCCACTGAACGCCGTTCACCCCGAACGGCCGCCCCAAGCGCCACCGGACGGACGAAGCCATCCGGACCAGCCCCGTACCCCACCGAGCCCCGCCCGCGGCTCTGAGGCCGTTTCACGTCTCCTCGTTCGTGACTCCGCGCGGTCACGCACCGCAACAAGATCAACTAGGGGCTCAGGAGCCCGAGACCACCTCCGGACGCCACGGACAGTCACCGAAAAGACCCGCCTCGAGGCTCGCCGGAAGCGGCCGACGGAGTTGATCATGCCCCGGCCGGGGCCACATTCCGACCCGCCGAGACCGCCATCCGGCCCCTGGTCACTAGGCGCACCGGCAGCTGCACACCTCATCTGCACGGCCATTTGGGCGCCGGTAACTTCTTTGCATCGTGTTCGCTGGGCTATCCGTTAACAACCGGCCGTGTACTAGCCCGATCGTGTTACTACGAACCCACTGAGTGACTGTTCGTTTGAGATAGATACCCATTCGATCCCCCCGCAACGGCCTCAGGGCGGCTACAGTGCCTTCGACGACACCACTTTCGGTCTAAAGCTGGCGCGGCTGAACGGCCGAAGGTCCCGGTGCCGGTCGGGGGGCACGACCGACTCCAGGGAGGTAGTGACGTGGCTACCGTCGGCATTTCTCAGGCCGTCCGATCCACGCCAGCCGGCGCGTTGCCGGCGAGCATGGTTCCGCACCCGCGGGAAGAGCTCTTTTCGGTATTGGTGGTCGACGACCACCCGCTGTTGAGGGAGGCAATCGCAGCAAGACTCGCACAGATGGGTGCGGGGACCGTCCACGAGGCCGCCACGGTGGCCGAGGCGAGGGCGCGAGCACAGGCCACCGGGCCTTGTGACCTGGCGATCCTCGATCTCGGGCTGCCGGACGGCAGCGGCATCGAGCTGGTTACGGAACTCCGTAGCCACGGCTGGCCGCGCGTGGTGGTACTCGCATCCTCGGACGACCCGTACGCGGTCCGCTCGGCCTTCCAGGCCGGGGCCCAGGCGTACCTGCTGAAGTCCGCGTCGCCGGTCGTCGTGACCGACGGCGTGCGGCGCGTGCTCGAAGGCGGCGTCTACGCCGACCCGAGCGTGGCTCCGGTGCTCGCCACCGGGACCCGCGTCGCGGGCACCGACAACACCCCCCGCGAGCTGTCCGCTCGTGAGGTGGAGGTGCTCCAGCTGGTCGCCGACGGGCAGTCCAACAAGGAGATCGGCGAGGAGCTTTCGCTCTCCGCTCTCACCGTCAAGTCCCACCTGTCCCGGATCGGGCGCAAGCTCGGCACGGGCGACCGGGCCCAGATGGTGGCGCTGGCCATGCGGGCCGGCGTGATCCGCTGACGCAAGCGAACAGCCCTGCGGGGCGGGCAGACCAGGCGCGGTATGCCCGTCCCGTAGGGTCGTCGGTTATGGGAAGTGCAGAGGCCGAGGACACCGGGATGGAGATCGAGTCCACGGGCGGCCCTGTGCTGCTACGCGAACCCGCCGAGGGCACGCCCCCGGTGATCACCGATCCGTCCGCGCTGGCCGAGGCCTGCGCGAGACTCGCCGCGGGCACCGGCGCGGTCGCCGTCGACACCGAACGCGCGTCCGGCTACCGGTACTGGCCCAAGGCCTACCTCGTGCAGCTGCGCCGCGAGGGTTCCGGCACGGTGCTGATCGACCCGATCGCCCTGGCCGACGACCTCCAGCCGCTGCGCGACGTCCTCAACGACCTGGAGTGGGTGCTGCACGCCGCCTCCCAGGACCTCCCCTGCCTGGCCGAGCTGGACCTGCGTCCGGCGGCGCTGTTCGACACCGAGCTGGCCGGGCGGCTGGCGGGCTACGAACGCGTGGCACTGGGGACCCTCGTCGAGCTGCTGCTCGGCTACACCCTCGAGAAGGGGCACAGCGCGGCGGACTGGTCCAAGCGGCCGCTGCCGGTCGACTGGCTCAACTACGCGGCCCTCGACGTCGAGCTGCTCGTCCAGCTGCGCGAAAAGCTGGAAGCGGAGCTGGGCGCCCAGGGCAAGCTGGAGTGGGCGCAGCAGGAGTTCGAGTACGTCCGCACCGCCCCGCCGCCCGGGCCGCGGGCCGAGCCGTGGCGCCGGACGTCCGGCGTGCACAAGATCCGCAACCCGCGCGGGCTGGCCGCGGTCCGCGAGCTGTGGCAGGCCCGCGACGAGCTGGCCCGCAAGCGCGACCGCGCCCCGAGCCGCATCCTGCCCGACAGCGCGATCATCAACGCGGTGACGGCCGACCCGAAGACCGTCGAGGAGCTGCAGGCGCTCCCGGTGTTCAGCGGCCGGGTCCAGCGCAAGTACACGGCGAGCTGGCTGCGGCACCTGCAGGCGGCCCGCGCGCTCCCGGCGTCGGAGCTGCCGTCGCCGTCGCAGCCGACGGACGGCCCGCCCCCGGTGAACCGCTGGGCGGACAAGGACCCGGACGCGGCGGCCCGGCTGGCGGCGGCCCGGGCCGGGCTGGCGGCGATCGCGGAGGACCGCCGGCTGCCGGTGGAGAACCTGCTGCTCCCGGACCTCGTGCGGCGGACGTGCTGGCGCCCGCCGGCGGAGACGGACGAAGAGTCGGTGGCCGAGGTCCTGCGCGCCGGCGGGGCGCGCCCCTGGCAGGTCGAGCTGACGGCGGCCGCGCTGAGCAAGGCGCTGCAGACCACGGCTTCCTGAACGGACAGTTCCGGGACAGTTCCGGCTGGGTCGCCGGAACCGCTCACCTTCGCTCTCGGGCTCCCCTAGGCTGCGCCGCGCAATGCCGCGACAGCGCCGAAGGTAGCTCGATGACCGATTTCATGTCCGATCAGCCCGCCGTCCAATGCTTTCTCAGCTTCACCCACGAAGATGACAGTTTTCTCAATTTCGTCACGCCGCTGAAGAGCTCCCTGGAAAAGTTCTGCGCGTCCGCGCACGGCCGCAAGATCGAAGTGTTCGTCGACCGCGAGAGCATCGGGTGGGGCGAGGACTGGCGGACGAAGATCCAGGACGGGCTCAACGCCGCGATGGTGTTCATCCCGGCCATCTCGATGAACTACTTCTACGAGAGCAGCGCCTGCCGCGAAGAGCTGACCGCCTTCTACGCCAAGGCGAACGAGCTCGGTCTCACCCAGCTGATCCTGCCGCTGATCGTGCTGGGCCACGAGCTGATCACCGGCCAGAGCGACGACGCGAACATCCGGATCATCGAAAAGCTCCAGTACGTCGACATCAAGCAGGCCGTGCTCGCCGGTTCCGGCACCGCCGAATGGCGGCGGACCATGGACCTGGTCGCGGACCGGTTGATCAAAGCGATCCGTTCCGCGGAAGCGACCTTGGAAAAGCTCAAGAAATGCGACCAGCTGCTGCTCGACGGGTTCGTTCCCGAAAAAGACGGACCCGGCCTGCAGGAATACAACGAAAACCTGACGAAGATCGGGGAACTGCTGGAGCGCCAGTTCGACGCGATCAGCCGGTCGCTGGACGACCTGGCCGACGAGATGCGCCAGGTGACCGGGGACGTCGCCGGGATGGCGCCCGACGCCATCAAGGCGCGGGTCGTGCGGGCCGCGGACACGATCAAGCCGATGGCGGTCACCATCCAGCAGGTCGGCACCGACTTCGAAGCGACCGTCGCCGAGACCGACTCGACGATCCGCTCGTACATGCGCCTGATGGACTCGCACATGACCCCGGAGCTGTTCGACCGGGCGCGCCGGGAGTACGACGAGTTCGTCGAGATGCTGGACGGCCTGCTGCAGCTGGACGTGCGGATCACCGAGTTCCTCACGCAGATCCGCCCGCTGGAGGCGATCAACGCTCCCCTGCGCGCGGCCATCCGGCCGCTGCGGGTCGGCGCCCAGTCGATCCAGCTGGGCATGCGCACGATGCGCGAGCTGTCGCGGATCATCAGCGACCTGCTGGCCGGACGCCCGGCACGACCGGCGCAGCTCGGCGGCCAGCCGCCGGCCCCGGTGCGCTGAGCCCGGGCCGGCGCTAATCGGCGAGCGTCGCCAGCAGGGTGTGCGCCTGGGCCCGCAGTTCGTCCGTCGGTTCCGGCAGCCCCACCAGCCGGACCACGCCGTCGGCCCCTTCGCGCACGTGGGCCTCGACGTCCAGCTCCGGGTCGTCCCGGCGGATCACCGCGATGCTCTCCACCAGCCCGAACACCAGGTCCGTCCGGATCCCGACCGACTCGGCGGCGACCCCGGCCGCCGCCACCAAGCTCCCGTACGCCGCCTTCAGGTCCGCCCGCTCGGCGCGGAACCGGGCCAGGTTGGGCGAGGAGACCTCGGGCAGCAGGTACAGCGCGCCCAGGTTGTGGCGGGCGCCGCCGAGCAGGCCGATGTCCGCGTACGCCAGCGCCCACAGCCGGACCGCCGCCGGGGCCGGGCCCGCGACGAGGCGGGCGGCCAGCTCCAGCGAGGGGCGGACCGTCTCGGCCAGCAGCGCCGCGAGGATGTCTTCCTTGGCCGGGAAGTGGTAGTAGAGCGACGCCTGGCGCAGGCCCGCGCGTTCGGCGATCGCCCGCGTCGTCGTCGCCGCGTAGCCGGCTCCCGTGAACAGCTCGCCCGCGGCGTCGAGCACCGCTTGCCGCGCGTCCGGCCGGTTCGCCGCCGCGCCGCTCGCCCTGGGCCTGCCGACCCCCGCCCCTTTGACCACGGCGGTGATCTTGCCAGGTCCGGCGCCCGGACACCCGCACCGACGTGCGGTTACCCCCGGATGTCGCCGTTGACGTCCCGTCGGCCGGGGCGTTAACGAGCCGCTAACACGCCGGAGATCATCACGTCGTGGCGGCGGCTTAATTTCTGTCAAGCGATCGAAACGAGGTCAGGAGCCCGCATGACGCCACCCGACGAACTCGCCGCCTTCGGCTACCGCCAGGAGCTACGCCGGTCGCTGGGCGGGTTTTCCGCCTTCGCCGCCGGGTTCTCCTTCGTCTCGATCCTCACGACCGTCTTCCAGCTCTTCGGCTTCGGCTACTCCTTCGGCGGACCGCTCTTCTTCTGGACGTGGCCGGTCGTCCTCGCCGGCCAGCTGCTCGTGGCCCTGAACTTCGCCGAGCTCGCCGCGCGCTACCCGCTCGCCGGATCCGTGTACCAGTGGGCGAAACAGCTCACCCGCGGGTTCCTCGGCTGGCTCGCCGGCTGGATGATGCTGCTCGGCTGCGTCGTCGCCCTCGCGGCCGCCGCGATCGCCCTGCAGGTCGTGCTGCCGTCGGTGTGGGACGGCTTCCAGCTCCTCGGCGGCGACCCGGCGGTGACGTCGCCGTCCGGCGCGGCCAACGCCGTGCTGCTCGGCACCCTGCTGCTCGTCTTCACCACGCTCGTCAACGCCGGCGGGGTCCGGCTGATGGCGCGGATCAACGACGTCGGGGTCGCGGCGGAGCTGCTCGGCGTCGTCGTGCTCGTCACCGGGCTCGGGCTGTTCGCCGTCCGCGGGCCGCAGGTCGTGCTGCACGACGCCCCCGGCACGAGCGCCGGGATCGGCGGCGTGCTCGCTTCGGCGCTCATGGCGGCGTACGTCCTCTACGGCTTCGACACCGCCGCCTCGGTCGCGGAGGAGACGAAGAACGCGCGGAAGACGGCGCCGCGCGCGGTGCTGCGGGCGGTGCTCGTGTCCGGGATCGGCGGGCTGGCCGTCGTGGTCACCGCGCTGATGGCCGCGCCGAGCCTGACCGACGGGCAGCTCGCCGGCCACGGCCTGCCGTACGTGATCACCGCCGTCTTCGGCGACACCCTCGGCCGCGTCTTCCTCGCCGACGTCGCGGTCGCCGTCATCGTCTGCACCTTGACCATCCAGACCGGCACGGTCCGGCTGATCTACGCGATGGCCCGCGACGGCGCGCTCCCCGCGTCCACCCGACTTTCGTCGGTGAGCCCGCGCACGGGGACGCCGGTCGCGCCGGCCCTGCTCTCCGGCGGGCTCGCGATCGGGCTGCTGCTGCTCAACTTCGGCAACCCGACGCTGTTCAGCACGATCACCGGCACGTCCGTGGTCGTCGTCTACCTGGCGTACCTGCTGGTCACCGGGCCCTTGCTGGTCCAGCGGCTGCGCGGGAAGTTCCCCGCGGAGCCGGGCCGGTTCTCCTTGGGGCGGTGGGGCGTTCCGCTGAACGGGGCAGCCGTGCTCTACGGGATCGCGATGATCGTCAACATCGGCTGGCCGCGGGCGGAGATCTACGACGTGACCGGTTCGGGCGCCCCCTGGATGCTGCTGTTCCCGATAGAGTTCGTCGGCGGCGCACTGGTGATCGGCTGGCTCTGCTGGCTGCGGCTGCGCCCCGCTCCCGCCCTCGAACCCGCGATCTGAGAGAGGACGTCCATGAGCACCACCGCCACCACCTACGGCGCCCGCGACCACGCCAGGGCCCAGGCCGGCACCGTGGTCGAAACGATGCCGTCGATCCCGGCGAGCACCTGGCCCGCTCCCCCACCCGGGGTGGCGCCCGAGGCGCTGACCTGGGCGGAGACCGTGGCCGGGGGCGGCTACACGCACAAGGTGCTGGCCCGCGGGACGCGGCTGCGGCTGACCGACGTCGAGGGCGACGCCTGCGCGCACGTGCTGCTGTTCAACGCCGACCAGCCGTGGGAGCGGCTGAACGTCGCCGATACCGTGAAGGTGCAGTGGAACGCCTACCTCGGCGAGAAGGTGGCGCTGCTGTCGGACCAGGCCCGGGTGCTCGCGACGATCGTCGCCGACTCGAGCGGACGGCACGACGCCCTGTGCGGGACGTCCACTGTGGACGGCAACACCGAGCACTACGGCGACGGCTCCCCGCAGGGCCCCTCCCCCGCCGGGCTGCCGCTGTTCACCTTGGCGGCGGCCAAGAACGGCCTCGCACCGCGGGACCTGCCGCCGAGCCTGTCGTTCTTCCAGGGCGTGCGGGTCCGGCCGGAAGGCGACCTGGAGTTCACCGGCTCCGCGGGCGCCGGGAAGTCCGTCGAGCTGCGGATCGAGCTGCCGTCGGTCGTGCTGGTCGCCAACGTGCCGCACCCGGTCGACCCGCGGCCGGACTACACCGTGACGAACCTCGAAGTCCTCGCGTGGCGCGACCACCCGTCCACTCCGGACAGTCCGGAGTGGACGCACTCGCCGGAAGCGCAGCGGGCGTTCGAGAACACCGCCGACTACCTGACCGCACGGGGGATCGCATGAGCACGGCGTACGAGTCCCGGCTGGAGCTGACGTTCGACGTCCCGGCGCGCGCCCCGTTCTCGACCGTGCTGAAGCGCGGCAGCGAGCTGGCGATCGTCGACCTGGGCGGCAACCAGGCCGTCGACTTCCTCTGCTACGACGCGAACGACACGGCCAAGCGCTACAGCGCCGCGGCCACGATCGCCGCGCAGCGCAACATCTTCCTGACCACGGGCAGCGTCCTGCGCACCCAGGAGGGCGCGCCGCTGCTGACCGTCGTCGCCGACACGTGCGGGCGCCACGACACGCTCGGCGGCGCGTGCAGCAAGGAGTCCAACAGCCTCCGCTACGGCCAGCACACCCGCTTCCAGCACGCCTGCGTCGAGAACTTCCTCATCGAAGGCGCGAAGTGGGGCCTGGGCAAGCGAGACCTGGTCAGCAACGTCAACTGGTACATGAACGTGCCGGTCGAGGAAGACGGCACGCTCGGCATCGTCGACGGGATCTCCGCGCCGGGCCTGGAGGTCCGGCTGCGCGCTGAGACCGACGTCCTCGTGCTCGTGTCGAACTGCCCGCAGATCAACAACCCCTGCAACGGGTTCGACCCGACGCCGGTCCGCATGTTCGTGACGTCCCCCGGGGGTAGCGAGTGAGGCTGCTCGTCGCCAACCGCGGCGAGATCGCGGTCCGGATCCTGCGCAGCGCCCGGGAACTGGGTCTCGAGACCGTCGCGGTGTACTCCGACGCCGACCGCCTCGCCCCGCACGTGCGGCTCGCCGGCCGGGCCGTGCGGCTCGGCCCGGCCCCCGCCGCCGAGAGCTACCTGCGGGCCGACGCGATCGTCCGGGCCGCCCTCGACACCAGCTGCGACGCCGTCCACCCCGGCTACGGCTTCCTGTCGGAGGACGCGGCGTTCGCCCGGGCCTGCGAGGACGCCGGGCTCGCGTTCGCCGGCCCGGCGCCGGAGCACCTGGAGGTGTTCGGCAGCAAGCACACCGCGCGCGAGGCGGCGATCGCGGCCGGGGTGCCGCTGCTGGCCGGCACCGGCCTGCTGTCCGATGTGGACGAAGCGCTGGCGCGCGCGGCGGACATCGGCTACCCGGTGATGCTCAAGGCGACCGGGGGCGGCGGCGGGATCGGCATGCGCGCCTGCTCGACGCCCGACGAGCTGCGCGAGGCGTGGGACAGCGTCCGCAGCGTCGCGGCCAAGAGCTTCGCGAACTCCGGCGTTTTCCTCGAGCGGCTGGTGCGCCGTGCCCGGCACGTCGAGGTCCAGGTGTTCGGCGACGGCTTCGGCGAGGTCCTGGCGCTGGGCACGCGCGACTGCTCGCTGCAGCGGCGCAACCAGAAGGTCGTCGAGGAGTGCCCGGCGCCGGACCTGCCCGCCGCCGTCCGCCGGCAGCTCGTCGACTCCGCCGTCGCGCTGTGCTCGTCCGTGCGGTACCGCTCCGCGGGCACGGTCGAGTACGTCTACGACCCCGAGCGCGAAGAGGCGGCGTTCCTCGAGGTCAACACCCGGCTGCAGGTCGAGCACCCGGTCACCGAGGCGGTGTACGGCGTCGACCTCGTCGCCTGGATGCTGCGCCTCGCCCAGGGCGACCGCGCGATGTTCCGCGCGGTGCCGGTGGCGCGCGGGCACGCCGTCGAGGCCCGGGTGTACGCCGAGGACCCGAGCGCCGGGCACCGGCCGAGCGCGGGCCTCGTCACGCGGGTCGCGCTGCCCGCCGGCGTCCGCGTGGACACCTGGGTCGAGCCGGGCACGACCGTCACCACGCACTACGACCCGTTGCTGGCCAAGGTGATCTGCACCGGCACCGACCGCGACGACGCCCTCGCGCGCCTGCGGGAAGCGCTCGCGACGACCCGCGTCGACGGCGTCCGCACCAACCTCGGGCAGCTGCGTGCGGCGGCCGCCGACGCGGCGTTCGGCGCGGCAGCGCACGACACGTCCACTTTGGACGGCATCGAGGACGCGGAGCCCCGGATCGACGTCGTGCGCGGCGGGACGATGACGACCGTGCAGGACTGGCCGGGCCGCACCGGGTTCTGGCACGTCGGGGTGCCGCCGAGCGGCCCGATGGACGACCGTTCGCTGCGGCTGGGCAACCTCGCGCTGGGCAACCCCGAGGGCGCGCCCGGCCTGGAGTGCACAGTGGACGGCGTGGCGCTGCGGTTCTCCCACGCCACCCAGGTGTGCGTGACCGGCGCGCCCACTACGGTGCTCGCCGACGGCGTCGAGGTTCCCTTGTGGACACCGATCGAGGTGCCCGCCGGCGGCACGCTCGACGTCCGGGCGTGCACGGCCGGCTTGCGCAGCTACGTGCTCGTCCGCGGCGGGGTCGACGTCCCGGCGTTCCTCGGCAGCGCGGCGACGTTCACCCTCGGCAAGTTCGGCGGGCACGGAGGCCGCGCGCTGGCCGTGGGCGACGTCCTGCGGCCCGGGCCCGAGCCCGCCGACCCGGTCGTCGGGCCGGTGGCCGACCGTCCGGACTTCGCCTCGCACTGGACGATCGGGGCGCTCGAAGGACCCCACGCGGCACCGGAGTTCTTCACCCCCGAAGACGTCGACACCTTCTACGCCACCGACTGGCAGGTGCACTTCAACTCCGCCCGCACCGGCGTCCGGCTCGTCGGGCCGCGGCCCCAATGGGCCCGCGCGGACGGCGGCGAGGCGGGCCTGCACCCGTCGAACATCCACGACACGCCGTACGCGATCGGCGCCGTCGACTACACCGGCGACCTGCCGATCCTGCTCGGCCCGGACGGGCCCAGCCTCGGCGGGTTCGTCTGCCCGGCGACGGTCGCCACCGGCGAGCGGTGGAAGCTCGGGCAGCTGCGGCCGGGCGACACCGTGCGGTTCGTGCCCATCGACACCGACCACGCGGCGGCGCTGCGGCAACGGCCCGCGACGGCCGTGACGTCCACTCGGGACAGTCGCCACGACGGCGGTGTCCTGGGCCGGCAGACGTCCACCGGCGACGAGCCGTCGGTCACCTACCGCCGCAGCGGGGACGACAACCTGCTCGTCGAGTACGGCGAGATGAAGCTCGACCTGGCGCTGCGGATGCGGGTGCACGCGCTCGGCGAGCGGCTGGCGGCCGAAGGCGTGCCGGGGATCGTCGACCTGACCCCGGGCATCCGGTCGCTGCAGGTGCACGTCGACCCGGACGCGCTGCCCGTCGGCAAGGCGCTGGGGCTGGTGCGGGAACTCGAGCGGGACCTGCCGCCGACCGCCGACCTCGAGGTGCCGAGCCGCAGCGTCCGGCTGCCGCTGTCGTGGGACGACCCGGCGACGCGCGAGGCGATCGAGCGGTACATGACCGGCGTGCGCGACGACGCGCCGTGGTGCCCGTGGAACATCGAGTTCATCCGGCGCGTCAACGGGCTGTCCACTGTGGACGACGTCTACCGCACGGTGTTCGACGCGGAGTACCTGGTACTCGGCCTCGGCGACGTCTACCTCGGCGCGCCGGTCGCGACGCCGCTGGACCCGCGGCACCGGCTCGTCACGACGAAGTACAACCCGGCGCGGACGTGGACCGCGGAGAACTCCGTCGGCATCGGCGGCGCCTACCTCTGCATCTACGGCATGGAAGGCCCCGGCGGCTACCAGTTCGTCGGGCGGACGGTCCAGGTGTGGAACAGCTGGCACGGCGGCGACCAGCCGTGGAACCTGCGGTTCTTCGACCGGATCTCCTGGTACCCGGTGTCGGCCGAGGAGCTCCTCGACCTGCGGGCGCAGAGCTCGTCCGGGCAGCTGGCGCTCGACACCAGTGACGGCACCTTCAAGCTGGCCGAGTACCAGAAGTTCCTGGCGGACAACGCGGACAGCATCGCCGCGTTCCGGGCGACGCAGTCGGCGGCGTTCGAGGCGGAGCGGCGCGCGTGGGCCGCGGCGGGCGAGTTCGACCCGAAGCCGGAACCGGTGACGCGGCCGCCGAAGCGGGTCGAAGCCCCGGAGGGCGGCCACGTCGTCGAGGCGCCGTTCGCGGCGACGGTGTGGCGGGTGGACGTCACCGCGGGCGAGCGCGTCGAGGACGCGCAGTCGCTGGTGACGCTGGAAGCGATGAAGACGGAGGCGCGGATCCCCGCGCCGGCCGGCGGTGAGGTGGTCGAAGTGCTCGTGTCCCCCGGTGACCAGGTCGCGCCCGGCACGCCGTTGGTGGTGCTGGGATGACCGCCATCGAGGAACGCGTGCGGGCCGCGTACCGGCGGATCGAGCAGGTGGACCGGCCGGAGATCTGGATCGACCTCCGGCCGGAAGCCGAGGTGCTCGCCGAAGCCGCGGCGCTGGAAGAGCGTGGGCTGCCGTTGTACGGCAAGCTCGTCGCGGTCAAGGGCAACATCGACGTCGCCGGGCTGCCGACCACGGCGGGGTGCCCGGCCTACGCGTACAAGCCGGAGGTGGACGCGCCGGTCGTCGCGCGGCTGCGGGCGGCCGGGGCGCTGGTGCTCGGCACGACCAACCTCGACCAGTTCGCGACCGGCCTGGTCGGGACGCGCAGCCCGTACGGCGCGGTCCGCAACGCCGTCGACCCGGCTTATGTTTCGGGCGGATCGAGTTCCGGGTCCGCGGTGGCGGTCGCCCTCGGGATCGCGGACCTGGCGCTGGGAACCGATACCGCGGGCTCCGGGAGGGTCCCGGCGGCGTTCAACGGGATCGTCGGGCTCAAGCCCACACCCGGGCTGCTGCCGACGGAAGGGGTCGTCCCGGCGTGCGCGAGCATCGACTGCGTGTCGCTGTTCGCGCGGACGGTCGAGGAAGCGTCGTTCGCGCTGACCTGCCTGGCCGAACCCGCGCAGGTCCACACGGGACGGTTCCGGCTGGGCGTGCCGTCGGAGCTGGGACCGTTGGCGGCTGGGTGGGCCGAGGCGTTCGAGGCCGCCGTCGCGGACTACGCCGCGGCCGGTGCCGAGGTGACCATTGTGGACACCGCACCGTTCCTGGAGGCGGCGGAACTGTTGTACGGCGGCGCGTTCGTGGCCGAGCGGTACACGGCGGTGGGCGAGTTCCTGGACGCGCATCCGGACGATGTGGACCCGGTGGTGCACGGCATCATCACCGGCGCCCGGGACATCCCGGCCCACCGGCTGTTCGCGGACCAGGCGAAGCTGGCCGGACTGCGGGCGGAGGCGCTGGCTGCGCTGGCCGGTGTCGACGCGCTGCTGTTCCCGACGACGACCGAGCACCCGACGATCGCGGAGGTCGCCGCGGACCCGGTCGCGGTCAACGCGCGGCTGGGCCGGTTCACCAACTCGACCAACCTGTTCGGGCTGTCCGCCTTGGCGGTCCCGGCGGGCACGGTGGCCGGGCGCCCGTTCGGCGTGATGCTGGTCGGCGCCCCGCACGACGACCTGAAGCTGGCGGCGTTGGCGGGCCTACGCGGCGAACGGGTCCCGCTGGTGGTGGTCGGCGCGCACCTGCGCGGGCAGCCGTTGAACCACGAGCTGACTTCGCGCGGCGGGCGGTTCGTCGCTTCGGTTTCCACCGCGGATGCGTACCGGCTGTTCGCGTTGGACACGGTGCCGCCGAAGCCGGGGCTGGTGCGAGTGGCGTCGGGCGGGGTCGCGATCGCGGCGGAGGTGTGGGACCTGCCCGTGCGGGGCTTCGGCGAGTTCGTGTCGCGGGTGCCATCGCCGCTGGCGATCGGGAAGGTGGAGCTGGCCGACGGCACCTGGGTGTCCGGCTTCCTGTGCGAACCGGCGGCGACGGAGGGAGCGGAGGACATCTCGTCGAAGGGCGGCTGGCTGGCGCACTTGGGATAAATCGGATGCGCGCCACCGGATACTGGGTGGGTGAACGTTTCTTCGTGCGGCCATCTCGCACCGGCCGCCGGGGCGCGCGTCTGCGCCCACCTCACCACCGACAACGGACCGGGCTGCTTCCGTGTGCTCACCGGCGTCGCGACCCGATACGACCTGCTGTGCCAAGCGTGTGCCGACGCCGAAACGCCCGAGTTGCTGGAAGCGTGTGTCGGCTGCTTCGAACGCGCTGAAAGCGTTGCCTACCTCGGCTGGCGCGGCGACCCCGGAATCCTCCGGCGAGACCGGGATCTCGGCGGCACCTGGACGACGACACCCTGCGCGATCACCCCGCTGAACGACCGGTGTCTCGCGCCGCTGCCGGACGGCTGGCTCGCGCTCACCGCGGCCGGCCTGGCCGGGACCGACGGCGAACCCCGGCTCGCCGGGCCGGTCGACCTGCCACCGGAGCCGCCGGAGGAGTGGGCCGGCCACGTCCGCGGCCCGGCCCTGTACACCTCCGGAGACGGCCGGTTCGCGGCCGTGGTCACCGACCACGGCCGCCACGGCGCGGTCGTCGACCTCGGTTCGGGTGTGGTGACCCTGGCACTGGACCGGCAGGACTACCACACCGAGACCACCCGGTTCCCCGTCGCGTTCGTCAACGCCGGGACCGGCCCGCTGGTCGTCACGGCGACGGACTGGAACCGGCTCGACGTCTTCGACGCCGCCACCGGGCGCCTGCTCACCGACCGCGTCACGACCCGCGAAGAGAATCCCGAGCACTACTTCGACTACTTCTTCGGCGCGCTGCTGCCGAGCCCGTCCGGGCGGTCCCTCCTCGTCGACGGCTGGGCTTGGCACCCGGTGGGGATCCCGCTGGCGCTCGACTTCCAGGCATGGCTCGCCGGTGATCGGCACGCGCCCGAACACGGTCGGATGCTCGCCGACCGCGGCTACTCCTGGAACACCCCGATGGCCTGGATCGGCGAGGACACCGTTGCTCTCCAAGGCATCGGCGACGACGAGCCGATGCTCGAAGGCGTCGAGTTGCGCGACGCCGGCGGCGACTCCCGGCTCGGGATGTTCGCCGGACCGGCCGGACCGATGTGGGGCCACGGCGGCCTGCTGTACGTCACCGCCGAAGCCGGCTTCGAGGTCTGGGACCCCGCCGACGGCGCCCGGATCGGCTTCGCGGAGGGCTTCCGCCCCACCGCGCACGACCCCGCGACCGGTGCCTTCGCCGAACTCCGTAACGATCAGCTGAGGATCTGGGCACCCGTCGGATAACAACGCTCCTCCCGGGGCAGAAGAACGCCGATGACCTCGGTGACGACCCCGGAGGCGGCATGACCACGGCAACCCGATCCCCGCAGAGCACGCTCGTCCACTCGTACCTGTTCCTCCGGCGGGCCATCGGGCTCATCGGCCTGGCCCTGCCGTTCGTCCTCATCTTCGGCAAGCAGGTCTTCGACGGCGGCGACCTCGCCGGCTCGCTCAGCGCGTACTACTACACCGACGTCCGGGACGTCTTCGTCGGCTCGATGTGCGCGGCCGGGGTGTTCCTGCTCGCTTACTACGGCCACGACTTCGCCGACAACGTCGCCAGCAGCGTCGCCGGCCTCGGCGCGATCGGGCTCGCGCTCTTCCCGACGACACCAGACCACGACGTGACGGCCTGGGACCGCACGTCGGGGGTGCTGCACCTGGTGTTCGCCGCGGTCTTCTTCCTGATGCTGGCCTACTTCTGCCTGCGCCTGTTCCCCCACGACGGCGAGCAGCCCGCGGGCGTCGGGATCGTCTACCGCGTCTGCGGCGTGGCGATCCTCGCGTGCCTGGTCCTCATCGCCGTCACCAAGGCGCTCGACCTGGTGCCGGAATGGCACCCGGCGCTGTGGCTGGAGAGCGTCGCCGTCTGGTCGTTCGGCGTGGCCTGGCTGCTCAAGGGCCAGACGCTCACCCCCAAGAGTGTGCCGTAGCCCACTCGACCGGGCCACAGCACTGGTTACCGGCGGGTAACAAGGGCTATCGTGCGGGCAAAGACCTCTACTTCATGGAGCATTCGTGGCCGCACCAGCAACGCCGCTCGCGCCGAACGCGCGGGGCGTGCGAAACGTCGCCTTCGTCGAGGGGGTACGCACCCCCTTCGGCAAGGCCGGCGACAAGGGCATCTACGCCGGGACCCGCGCCGACGACCTCGTCGTCAACGCCATCCGTGAGCTGCTGCGGCGGCACCCCGAACTGCCGCCCGAGCGCGTCGACGAGGTGGCCATCGCCGCCACCACGCAGATCGGCGACCAGGGCCTGACCATCGGCCGCACCGCCGCGCTGCTCGCCGGCCTGCCGAAGTCCGTCCCGGGCTTCGCCATCGACCGCATGTGCGCCGGCGCCATGACCGCCGTCACGTCCGTCGCGTCCGGCATCGGCTTCGGCGCCTACGACATCGCCATCGCCGGCGGCGTCGAGCACATGGGCCGCCACCCGATGGGCGAGGGCGTCGACCCGAACCCGCGGATCATCGCCGACAAGCTCGTCGACCCGACCGCGCTCGTCATGGGCCAGACCGCCGAGAACCTGCACGACCGGTTTCCCGCGATCACCAAGCAGCGCACCGACGCCTACGCCGCGCGCAGCCAGGAGCGCTACGCCGAGGCCGTCAAGACCGGCAAGATCGGCCCCGAGCTGGTCCCGGTCGCCACCCGCTCCAAGGAGCTGGGCTGGGGCCTGGCCACCGAGGACGAGCCGCCCCGCCCGGGCACCACGCTCGAAACCCTCGCGAACCTGAAGACGCCGTTCCGCCCGCACGGCCGGATCACCGCGGGCAACGCAGCCGGCCTCAACGACGGCGCGACCGCCTCGATCCTCGCCGACGAGGACACCGCCCGCGAGCTGGGCCTGCCGGTCGCCATGCGGCTGGTCGGCTACTCCTTCGCCGGCGTCGAGCCGGAGGTCATGGGCATCGGCCCGGTGCCGGCCACCGAGAAGCTGTTCAAGCGCACCGGCCTGTCCATCGACGACATCGGCCTGTTCGAGATCAACGAGGCCTTCGCCGTGCAGGTGCTGGCCTTCCTCGACCACTTCGGCATCGACGACGAAGACCCGCGCGTCAACCAGTGGGGCGGCGCCATCGCGTGCGGCCACCCGCTGGCCTCGTCCGGCGTCCGGCTCATGACGCAGCTGGCCCGCCAGTTCGCCGAGCGGCCCGACGTCCGGTACGGCATGACGACGATGTGCATCGGCATCGGCATGGGTGGCACCGTGATCTGGGAGAACCCGGCCTTCGAGGGGGCGAAGTAATGACTTTCACCGCAGAAGAAGCGAAGGCCGCTTTCCCGGACGAGGTCGTCACCAACGCCGTGACGCGGCTGGTGAAGGTGCCCGGGCTCGAGAAGCCCGTCGCGCTGATCACGCTCGACAACGGCCACGACCACACCCGGCCGAACACCTTCGGCCCGCAGGGGCTCGTGTCCCTGAACACCGCGCTGGACAAGGCTTTCGAGGCCGAGCCGGCCGCGATCGCCGTCACCGGCAAGCCGTTCATCTTCGCCGTCGGCGCCGACCTGTCCGGCGTCGAATCGGTGAGCGACCCCGAGCTGGCGCGCGAGATCGCCCAGACCGGGCACGACGTGTTCCGCCGGCTCACCGAGTCGAAGATCCCGACGTTCGGGTTCATCAACGGCGCGGTCATGGGCGGCGGCCTCGAGCTGGCGCTGTCCTGCCACTACCGGACGCTGTCGGAGAACACCGCCGCCATCGCGTTCCCCGAGGTCTTCCTCGGCCTGTTCCCGGGCTGGGGCGGCACGCAGCTGCTGCCGAACCTCATCGGCGCGGACGCGGCCGTCACGGTGATCATCGAGAACGCCCTGGCGCAGAACAAGATGCTCAACGTCAAGCAGACGGCCGAGCTCGGCATCGTCGACGCCGTCTTCGGCTCGGCCGACTACCTCGAGCAGTCGCTGCTGTGGCTGGCCAAGGTTGTCAACGGCGAAATCACCCCGGAGCGCCGCGAGATCGACCGCGGCTCGGGCTGGGACGCCGCCATCGCCCGCGCCAAGTCCCTTGTGGACGGTCGCACGCACGGCGCTTCGCCGGGCGCGACCAAGGCCGTCGAGCTGATGGAGCTGGCCCGCGAGAACGATCTCGACCGCGGCTACGCGGCCGAGACCGACGGCCTCGCCGAGCTGCTCATGTCCGACGTCCTGCGCGCCGGGCTGTACTCGTTCAACCTGGTCAACAAGCGCGCCAAGCGCCCGGCCGGCGCGCCGGACAAGTCCCTGGCGCGCAAGGTGAACAAGGTCGGCATCGTCGGCGCCGGCCTGATGGCCAGCCAGCTCGCGCTGCTGTTCGTGCGACGGCTGAAGGTGCCGGTCGTGCTGACCGACGTCGACCAGGAGCGCGTCGACAAGGGCGTCGGCTACGTCCACGCCGAGATCGACAAGCTCCTGAGCAAGAAGCGCGTGTCCCCGGACGGCGCCAACCGGCTCAAGGCGCTGGTTTCCGGCTCGCTCGACAAGGCCGCGTTCTCCGACGCCGACTTCGTCATCGAAGCCGTCTTCGAGGAGCTGGGCGTCAAGCAGCAGGTGTTCGCCGAGCTGGAGCAGCACGTCTCCGCCGAGGCGATCCTGGCGACGAACACCTCGTCGCTGTCGATCACCGCGATGGCGTCGAAGCTGCAGCACCCCGAGCGCGTCGTCGGCTTCCACTTCTTCAACCCGGTCGCCGTGCTGCCGCTGCTGGAGATCGTCCGCGGCGAGCAGACGGACGACGCTTCGCTCGCGACGGCGTTCTCGGTCGGCAAGCAGCTGAAGAAGTCCAGCGTGCTGGTCAAGGACGCGAGCGCGTTCGTCGTCAACCGGCTCCTGCTGCGCTTCCTCGGCGAGGTGCTGGTCACCGTCGACGAGGGCACGCCGTTCGACGTCGCCGACCGGGCCCTCGAGCCGCTGGGCCTGCCGATGACGCCGCTGACGCTGATGCAGCTCGTCGGCCCGGCCATCGCGCTGCACGTCGGCGAGACGCTGCACGAGGCGTTCCCGGACCGCTTCACCGTGTCCGACAACCTCGCCAAGTTCGTCAAGGCGGGCAAGAAGGGCGTCTGGGTCTGGGACGACAAGGGCAACCAGTCCGCCGACCCCGAAGTCGTCGAACTCTGGACGCAGGGCGACCGACCGTCCACTTCGGAGCAGGTGCGCGAGCGGGCGCTGTCCGCGATCGCCGAGGAGATCCGGATCATGCTCGACGAGGGCGTGGTCGCCGAGGCGCAGGACATCGACCTGTGCCTGATCCTCGGCGCGGGCTGGCCGTTCTGGAACGGCGGCATCACGCCGTACCTGGACCGCTCCGGCGTGTCCGAGCGCGTGAACGGCAAGCCGTTCCTCGCCCCGGGCGTCGCCTCGGTCCCGGCGCGCTAGTACTCGCCCTCACGAGGGCACTTCGGCGGCGGCGCGGTGAGTTTCAGCTGCGCCGCCGTCGCGTCGGAATCGATGACCGTCACCCGCTCAGCCTTGCGGAAGCGCGCGTGCAGCTCCTGCGCCCACGCCTTGAGGTCGGTGCCCGGGACGGCGAGCAGCGAGACCGACGGCGGGTCCACGAACACCCGCCGGACCTTCGGGTCGTCGCGCACCGCCGGCAGCGCCACCCGCAGCTCGGCGTCGGCGGGGAAGACCACGACGACGGCCGCGCACAGCGTGTGACCCGCCAGGGGCGCGGGGTTCGTGTCGACCGGCAGGTCCGGCGGCCGCTTCAAGGCCGCGACGCCGAAGGCCAGCCCCACCCCCGCGGCCAAGGCGAGCGCGACGGTCGGGGCGACCACGCGGACCAGCGGCTTGTCCTCCACGCCCAAGATCACAGCACACGTTGGCCGCCGGGACACCGCCCGTTCACCCCGGCGGCTTAGCGTCCGCGCGTGACCACCGACAGACGCCGGTTCCTCAAGGGTGCCGGGCTCGCGGCCGCCGCCGCGGGAATCCCCCTCCCCGATCCCGACGTCGACCTGAGCCGGTTGTGCGGCCGCTACCAGTGGCTGGTGGGCGACCACCACACGCACAGCCAGTACTCGTACGACGCGATGTACCGGATCGACCAGATCGCGCGCGGCGGCCGGGCGCACGGCGCCGACTGGATCGTCTTCACCGACCACGGGCACGCCGAGCACGAGAAGGTGTCGGTCGAACCGACGGAACAGGACTTCCTCGCCGCCCGGCGGAAGTACCCCGACCTGCTGCTGTGGCACGGCATGGAGTGGAACGTCCCGGGCGCCGAGCACGCGACGGTGTTCTTCCAGGCCGGTTCGGCGCAGGCGGCCAAGCTGCGCGAGTTCGAGCGGACCTTCGACTGGCGGCTGACGAACTCCGAGGCGTCGAGCCCGGCGAACGAGGCCCTCGCGCTGCGGGCGTTGCGCTGGCTGGCGGCGGAGGAACAGGCGAAGCGGATCCACGCGCCGGTCGTGCTGATCAACCACCCGCTGCGCAACGGCCGCGTCGCGCCGCACGAGCTGCGCGCCTACCGCGACGCCGCGCCGGACATCGTCATCGGCATGGAGGGCGCGCCCGGCGCGCAGGCCGACGGCTTCCCGAAACCACTCGGGAACGGCGGCGCCCGCGGCGGCTACGCGAACAGCCCCGGCCCGAACTCGTGGCCGGGCTTCCCGGCCGAGGCGTACCGGACGCACGGCGGCTGGGACTGGGCGACGGCGACGGTCGGCGGGCTGTGGGACTCGCTGCTCGCCGAGGGCAAGCCGTGGTGGGTCACCACGAACTCCGACTCGCACTACAACCGCGGCGACACGCTGGTCCGCCCGCAGGTGGCGGACGGCTGGTACGACACGCACGGCAAGTTCCCGGACCCGGTCGACACCGGCTCCCCGCAGCTGCTGGCGCCGTACGCGGACTTCTACCCCGGCGAGTTCAGCCGCACGTACGTCGGCGTGAAGCGGCGAAGCCTCGAAGGCGTCCTGGAAGGCCTGCGCGCCGGACGGGTCTGGGGCGTGCACGGCGGGCTCGTGCAGTCGCTCGAGGTCGGCGCGTTCGGCGACGGGGCCGCGGCGACGCTGGGCGGGAGGCTGCGGGTGCGGCGCGGTTCGGACGTCACGCTGACGCTCTCGGCCCGGCTCGCTTCACGTCCCAACGGCGGCGGCTCGGTGCCGCGACTGGCGCGGCTGGACGTCGTCGCGGGCCCGGTGACCGGCCCGGTCGCCGATCCGGACACGATGACCGCGCCGGGCACGCGGGTCGTCGAGTCGTTCGAACCGCGGTGGGCGCCCGGGCGGCAGGTGGTCTTCCGGCACACCTTCCGGAACGTGCGCTCGCCGTTCTACGCGCGGGTCCGCGGCTCGAACGGCGCTTCGGAGCCCACTCCGGACGTCATCGGGCAGGCAAACCCGTTCGAGGACTTGTGGATGTACGCGAACCCGATTTTCGTGGACGTGTGCTGAACGGAAGAGTGCTGCTCGTCCGGTCGATCATGATCGGGCTGCGATGGCTGCTGCGCCTGCCTTCGCCGGTGCTGCGCGTGCTCGCGGGCCGGCCGGTGGTCGTGGACGGGCGGCAGCCGGTGCCGACCGCGCGGATGCTGATGCGTGTCTCGCGGTTCGCGCCGTTCGACGCGCCGCACCGCAACGGCAGCCTCACGCGGGCCCGGGCCGAGCTGAACCTGGCGGGCGCGCTCGCGGGTGCGGGCATCTGCCCGGGCGTCCGGACGCGGGATTCGTCGTGGCCCGGGCCCGGCGGCCCGCTGCCGCTGCGGCGGTACGAACCGGCCGGGCTCCCGGTACCCGGGCCGGCGATCGTGTACTTCCACGGCGGCGGGTTCGTCCTCGGCAGCCTGGACACGCACGAGGGCGCGTGCCGGCTGCTGGCCGAAGAAGCCGGGGTGCGGGTGGTGTCGATGGGCTACCGGCTGGCCCCGGAACACCCGTTCCCGGCGGCGGCTTCCGATGCCGTGGCGGCGTTCGCCTTCGTCCACGAGCACGCGGCGGAGTTCGGCATCGACCCGGCCCGGCTCGCGGTGGGCGGCGACAGCAGCGGCGGCAACCTGGCGGCGGTGGTGGCCCACGCGGCGGCCCGCGGCGAGCTGCCCCGCCCGGCGTTCAGCCTGCTGCTCACCCCGGCGACGGACGCGCTCGGCGGGTCGGAGTCCCACCGGCGGTTCGGCTCGGGGTTCCGGCTGGACCGGGACGAATGGGCTTGGTACCGCGAGCAGTACGTGCGAGACCCGGCGCTGTACTCGGACCCGCGGGCGTCGGTGTTGTACGACGACGCCCTCGAAGGTCTCCCGCCGACGTACGTGGCCACGTGCGGCTTCGACCTGCTGCGCGACGAAGGCGAGGCGTACGCGGCCCGCCTGGCTTCGGCCGGGGTCCCGCTGGTGCACCGCCAGCACGAGGGTCAGCTGCACGGGTTCGCGAACCGGGTCGGCATCGACCCGGACGCCCGCGCGGCGATGCTCCACGCGGCGGGGGTGCTCCGCGCAGGTCTCGCCCTCGGCCGCTGACCGCTCAGCGGACGGGGAGGTGGACCGTCACGCCCAAGCCGCCGCCCACGATGGGTTCCGCCGTCACGCTTCCGCCGTGCGCCGCCACCGCCGCCCGGACGATCGACAGCCCCAGCCCCAGCCCCGCGCCCGACCGGGCCGTCCGCGCCACCCCGGCCCGGCGGAACGGCTCGAACAGCTCCGCCACCGTCGCCGGGTCCACCAGGCCGCCCGACGAACGCACCCGCAGCGTCGACCACTGCGGTCCCGGCTGGGTCATGACCTCCAGCCAGCCGCCCTCGACGTTGTGGCGGACCGCGTTCTCCAGCAGGTTGCCCGCGATCCGCTCCAGCAGCGCCGGGTCGCCGAACGCCGGCGCCGGGACCACCGCGAAGGTCGCCCGGATCCCGCGTTTCTCGGCTTCGAGCCGGACCGCGCGCCACGCGCGGTCGATCACCACGGCCAGGTCGACCGGCTCGCGGACGCCGAGCCCGGCGCCGTCGGTGCGGGCGAGCAGCAGCAGCGAGTTCACCAGCTGCCCGGCGCGTTCGGTCGCGTCGCGGACGACCCCGCCCATCCGGCGCAGCTCGGCTTCGTCGGCGTCGTCGTCGGCGAGGGTGACGTCGAGCTCCGTGCGGATCACCGACAACGGCGTCCGCAGCTCGTGGCTCGCGTTCGCGACGAAGTGGCGTTGCGCGTCGAACGCGGCCTGGAGCCGGTCGAGCATGTCGTCGAACGTCTCGGCCAGCACGGCCAGCTCGTCACGCGGGCGCACCGCGCCGATCCGCTCCCCAAGCGACTCGACCGACAGCCGCCGTGCAGTGCCGGTGATCTCCCGCAGCGGCAGCAGGACGCGGGAGGTGAACGTCCAGGCGAGGATCGCCGCGGCCGCCACCACCAGCAGGAACGCGATCGACCCGAACAGCAGCATCCGGTCGCGGGCGTGCACGCGCAGGTGCTCGGCGAGCGTCGAGGCGTCGACCGTGACGCCGTCGACGACGACCGTGCTGCCCGGCGGCATCTGCGGGACGGTGTCGAGCGAGTCCCGCACCAGCGTCCAGGCGAGCCAGAGCAGCAGCAGGCTGACCGCGGCGACCAGCACGGTCGCCAGCAGGGTGATCCGGGCGCGGAGGCTGCGGGTGCCCGGCAGGTTCACGCGCGCTGTGCGCCGGGTTCCGGCACCCGGTACCCGGATCCGACGACCGTCTCGATGATCCCCGGTTCGCCGAGCTTCTTGCGCAGCGTCATGACGGTGACCCGGACGGTCGTGGTGAAGGGGTCGGCGTTCTCGTCCCAGACGCGTTCGAGCAGCTCCTCGCTGCTGACCACGGATCCGGCGGCCTGCAGGAGGACCTCGAGGACGCCGAACTCCTTGCGCGTCAGCTCGACCGGCCCGCTCGCGCGCCGCACGGTCCGCTTGGCCGGGTCCAGCTCGACATCGCCGGCGGTGAGCAGCGGCGGCGCGGCCGGCGTGGCCCGCCGGCCGAGCGCCCGGACGCGGGCGACCAGCTCGGGGAAGGCGAACGGCTTGGCGAGGTAGTCGTCGGCGCCGAGGGAAAGCCCCTCGACGCGGTCGGACACCGAGCTGCTCGCGGTGAGCATCAGCACCCGGGTCAGCTCCCCGGACGCGACGATCTCCCGGCACAGCTCGTCCCCGGACATCCCGGGCAGGTCCCGGTCCAGCAACACGACGTCGTACCGCGTGACGGCGGCCTTCTCGTGCCCGTCGTCCCCGGTGAGCGCGACGTCCACCGCCATGCCTTCGCGGCGCAGGCCACGGGCGATCGCGTCGGCCAGGGGTTCTTCGTCCTCGACTACCAAAACTCGCACGAGCCCACAATCCCATATTTTCCTGAGAGTGCCCTTTAAGGACGTTATGCGTCCGGTGTGGCTTGGCTTTCGGGCCGGAAGTTCGCCAGCCGGAACCCGCTCGAGCGGCACCCGCTGCGAGCGCCGCTCAGCACGCCCGTTGCCGGGAGACCGGTTGAGCACGAGCTTGACGGTCACCGACTCGCCGGGTTCGAGAATCCGGAAGCCCTCTTGACCGGTGCCCACCGCTTCCAAAGCGACAACCAGGTTGAAGACCGGCATGTCACTGTGGTTCCGCACAGTGCCTTCGAGGTGCAAGGTCCGTCCACCGTTTCCCACGACATGCCGACCCGTCCTGGGGCGCATCGAGCGAACTGGCCGGCCGTTAGCCGTTGTGCCGCGAGTCGGCCCACCGCAGCGCGAACCACAGCCGCATCCGGACCTCCGGGTCCGCCAAATCCACCGCCAGCGCCTTCTCCACCTGCGCGATCCGGTGCCGGACGCTGTTGCGGTGCACCCCCAGCTCGGCCGCCGTCGGTTCCCACGCGCCGTGGTGGGCCAGCCACGTCCGCAGCGTCAGCACCAGTGACCGGTCCCCCGCGTGATCCAGCGCCACCAACGGCTCCAGGGCCTTCGCGGCGAACCCCCGGGATGCGTCCGGAGCCACCAAAGCGTCGAAATCCAGCGGCGAATCCCCCGCCACCACCGGGCGCCCCAGGGACTGGGCGCGTGCGAGCAGCAAGTCGACTTCGCCCTCGGACAGCCTGCCCGCCGGCGTCGGTGAGCCGACCGCCGCCAGCCAGCCGTGGGCACGCAGGTCCTCCAGCACCGCGCGCGGCGGCGCGGACCCGGCGATCGCCACGAACCGGCCGGGCAGCACCGAGACCAGCGGGGTGTCCAGCCGCGCCCGCAGCCAGTCCGGGCGCCGGGCCACCTCGTCCGGACCGCGCCGGTGGGCCGCCCCGGCGACCAGCCGGACGACCTCCGACCCCAGCACCGACCCGGCCGCGTCCCCGGGGGACACCCGGCCGAGCAGCAGGCCGGTGGCCGCCGCGCCCAGCTCGGCCGCGTCCGAGCCCGCGCGGCCGACCAGGCCCAGCAGGGCCGCGCCGACGGCGAGGATCGCCCGCTCGGCGCCGTCGAGCCGCCGGGGCCGGCCGACGACCACCAGGTGCGACGCCGTGGCCTGCGGGTACACCGGCTGGACGACGACGAAGCCGCCGTCGGCCTCGGTGGTCGCGCTCCGGATCCCGCTGCCCGCCCGCACGGTCGCCATCAGCTCCCGCACCGCCGCCGGCAGCGGCGTGGGCGCGTCGTGCGCCGAGGCCAGCACGTCCCCGGCGCCGACCAGGGCCACCCAGGACCGCAGCACCGCCGCCAGTGCCGACGTCAGCTCGCCAAGCCCGCCGCCCGCGGCGCGCGTGAGTGTCTCGCGCGCCGCCGTGATCCGCCGCTGTTCCCGCTGGCCGGCCTCGGTCAACGCCACCGAGACCGCCCGGTTGACCGCCAGGAACGGCGTGCGCGACGGCACCACCAGCAGCGGCAGCCCGCGCCGCGCGCACGCCCGGCGCAGGGGTTCCGGCAGGGTCTCGTGCACCGTCGGGGTGAGCCCGAACCCCAGCGCCGTGACGCCGGCGTCGCGCAGCCCGCGCACGTACCGGTCGATCTGCTCCGGCAGGTTGACCCCGGCGGTGAGGATCAGCTCTCCGCCCAGCAGGTAGGGCGCGGGATCCTGCAGCTCGCTCACGTGCGCCCAGCGCACCGGGGCATCCAACGCGCCCGGCCGCAGGGTTTCGGGGACGACGTCGAGCGCGAGCTCCCGGTTGCCGACCACGTCCCGTAACGGGACATTCACCTCCGTGGACAGTGAATCCGTGATCTGGGTCATTTCATCCCCAACGATGTCGACTTGGGGACGAATCGTCCCATGCCGAGGGGGTGGCGGGCGAATCTACGGTGGCCCGAAACCGACGTGAGGAGGACACCGTGACCGGCGACTACGCGGTGATCGCGCTGTACATCGCGGGAATGCTCGGGGTCGGCTGGTACGGCCTCCGGCTCGCGAAGACGAAGTCCGACTACCTGGTGGCCGGCCGGCGGCTGGGCTGGTTCATGTACTCCGGCACGATGTCGGCCGTCGTGCTCGGCGGCGCGTCGACCGTCGGCGGGGTGAAGCTCGGCTACACCTACGGCATCTCCGGCATGTGGCTGGTCGTCAGCATCGGCGTCGGCATCCTCGTGCTGCACGCGCTGTTCGCGCGGCGGCTGGTCCGGCTGAAGGTCTACACCGTCGGCGAGATGCTCGACCTGCGCTACGGCGGCCGCACCAGCGCGGTGTCCGGCGTCGTCATGTGGGGCTACACCTTGATGCTCACGGTCACCTCGACGCTGGCCTTCGCGACGATCTTCAAGGTGCTGTTCGACCTGCCGAACTGGGCCGGGATCGCCGTCGGCGGCTCGATCGTGGTGCTCTACTCGGTGCTCGGCGGCATGTGGTCGATCACGCTGACCGACATCGCCCAGTTCGTCATCAAGACGATCGGCATCCTGGTGATCCTGCTGCCGGTCGCCATCAGCTCCGCGGGCGGGTTCGACGGCATGAGCGCCAAGCTGGACGCGAGCTTCTTCAGCTTCACCTCGATCGGCACCGACACGATCATCACCTACTTCGTCATCTACACCTTCGGCCTGCTGATCGGCCAGGACATCTGGCAGCGCGTGTTCACCGCACGCACCCCGGCGATCGCGACGTCCGGCGGCATCACCTCCGGCGTCTACTGCCTGGTCTACGGTCTCGCCGGCGCCCTGATCGGCACCGCGGCGCACGCGCTGTACCCGGACATCGCGAGCGCGCAGGACGCCTTCGCGACGATCGTCGAGCGCCTGCTGCCCACCGGCGTCCGCGGCCTGGTGCTGGCCGCCGCGCTGTCGGCGATGATGTCGACCGCGAGCGGCGCGCTGATCGCCTGCTCGACCACGACGACGTCGGACCTGCTCTCCAAGCTGGGCCTGAAGAAGGGCGGCGAGGTCAGCCGCAACCGGCTCGCCACGCTCGTGCTGGGCCTGCTGGCCATCGGCATCGCGATGATCGTCGACGACGTCGTCAACGCGCTCACCATCGCCTACGACATCCTCGTCGGCGGTCTGCTGGTCGCGATCGTCGGCGCGCTGTTCTGGAAGCGCGGCACCCGGCAGGGCGCGTACGCGTCGATGGTCGCCGGCACGGTGTCCGTGGTCGCGTTCATGATCATCGACGGCGTCGACGCCAACACCCCGATCTACTGGGGCCTCGGCGCCAGCCTGGTCGTCTACCTGGCGGTCAGCTTCGCGACTCCGCGCACGGCCGACTCGATCCTTTCCGTCTGGACCCGCCGCCTGAGCGGCGAAGACACCACCACCACCGAGACCCGGGAACAGGAGCCCACCAGTGCCTAACATCGGACCCCTCGACTCGTCGCGCGTCCCCCGGTTCGCCGGCTTCGCGACCTTCGCGCGGCTGCCGCGGATCGACCAGGTCGAACGCGCCGACGTCGCCGTCGTCGGGGTGCCCTTCGACTCCGGCGTGTCCTACCGGCCCGGCGCGCGGTTCGGCCCGGCGGCCGTCCGCGAGGCGAGCCGGCTGCTGCGGCCGTACCACCCGGAGCTGGACGTCTCGCCGTTCGAAGAGAAGCAGGTCGTCGACGCGGGGGACATCGCGGTCAACCCGTTCAACATCGGCGAGGCGATCGAGACGCTGCAGCAGGAAGCCGAGGCGCTGCAAGCGAACGGGACGCGGCTGGTGACCGTCGGCGGCGACCACACGATCGCGCTGCCGCTCCTACGCGCCGCGGCGAAGAAGCACGGACCCGTTGCCCTGCTGCACTTCGACGCGCACCTCGACACCTGGGACACCTACTTCGGCGAGCCGTACACGCACGGCACGCCGTTCCGGCGGGCGTCGGAGGAAGGCATCCTCGACACGAGCGCGCTGTCGCACGTCGGCACGCGCGGGCCGCTCTACGGCAAGCGCGACCTCGAAGAGGACCGCCGGCTCGGCTTCGGCATCGTCACCTCCGGCGACGTCCTGCGCCGCGGCGTCGCCGAGACCGTCGACGCGCTGCGGCAGCGCATCGGCGACCGGCCGCTGTACGTCTCGGTCGACATCGACGTGCTCGACCCGGCCCACGCCCCCGGCACCGGGACGCCCGAGGCGGGCGGGATGACCAGCCGCGAGCTGCTGGAGATCCTGCGCGGGCTGCGCGACCTCAACCTGGTCGGCGCGGACGTCGTCGAGCTGGCCCCGGCCTACGACCACGCCGAGATCACCGCCATCGCGGCCTCCCACGTCGCCTATGACCTGGTCAGCCTGCTGTCGCTGGGGAAGGGCGAATGACCCGCATCGGCGGCGACGTCGTCGTCGAAACCCTCCGCGCGCTGGGCGCCGACACGGTGTTCGGCCTGCCCGGCCAGCACGCGCTGGGCCTGTTCGAAGCACTGCGACGCGCGGACGACCTGCGCGTGCTCAGCGGGCGCGTCGAGAACAACCTCGCCTTCGCCGCCGACGGGTTCGCCCGCGCGCGGCTCGCGGCGAACCCGGACGGGCCGGTGCCGGTGACGCCGCTGATCGTGTCGACGGGCCCGGGTGCGCTGCTGACGTTGGCTTCCCTGCAGGAGTCCCGGGCGGCGTCGGTGCCGGTGCTCGGCATCTCCAGCCAGGTCCCGGTCGCCGGCCTCGGCGGCGGCCGGCACGGCTACCTGCACGAGCTGCCCGACCAGCAGGCGAGCTTCCGGGACGTCGTGAAGTCGGTGCACGTCGTGCGGCGCGCGAGCCAGATCCCGACGGCACTGCGGGAGGCGTGGACGTCGGCCGCGACCGCGCCCTACGGCCCGGTGTGGGTCGAGATCCCCCAGGACGTGCTGCTCGGCCCGGCCGGGGTCCCGCCGATCACGTCGGTGTCGGCCGCTCCCCCGTTGCTGGAACCCCTTCCGGAGCTGGTCACCGCCGCGGCGGACCTCCTGGGCGCGGCGGCGAACCCGGTGATCCTCGCCGGCGGTGGAGCGCTGCGGTCCGGGGCGCACGCCGAGCTGACGGCCCTCGCGGAAGCGCTGCGCGCACCGGTGATCTCGACGTTCGGCGGCAAGGGCGTCTTCGGCTGGGACCACGAGCTGTCCGGGCGGTCGTGGCTGGAGGACTGGCACACCACGGAGTTCCTCGCCTCCGCGGATGTCCTGCTCGTGCTCGGTTCCGGGCTCGGCGAGCTGTCCAGCAACTACCGCGAGTTCGCCCCGCGCGGCCGGGTGATCCAGGTCGAGGCCGACCTCGGGAAGCTGGAGTCGAACTACCCCGCTCTCGGCATCCACGCCGACGTGCGGCTCACGCTGCAGGCGCTGCTGGAGTGGGTGCCGATGCGAGCGTCCGACGGCCGGGCCGAGAAGGCGGTTTCTTCGCTGGTGTCCGCGGTGGAGTCCCGGTTGGACGGTCAAGACCTGGCCACCGAACGGAAGCTGATCGACGACATCCGCGCGGCGCTGCCCGACGGCACGCAGACCTTCTGGGACATGACGATCGCCGCGTACTGGGCCTGGTCGGCGTGGAACCCCGAGGGCGCGCCGATCCACACGGCGCAGGGCGCGGGCGGCCTCGGCTACGGCCTGCCCGGCGCGCTCGGCGGCGCGGCGGCCGGCGGTCCGGCGCTCGCCGTGTCCGGTGACGGCGGCGCGATGTACGGCGTCGCCGAGCTGGCCACGGCGGTGCAGCACGGCCTCGACGTCACGTGGCTGATCATCGACGACGGCGGTTACGGCGTGCTGCGCGAGTACCTCACGGACGCGTTCGGCCGGACGACGGCCACCGAGCTGGCCCGGCCCGACTTCGTGGCGCTGGCTTCGTCGTTCGGCGTCCCCGCTCGTCTCTCCTCTTTGGACACCGTAGGAGCGGACCTCGCGGAGGCGCTGCGCACGCCGGGGCCGTCCGTCGTCGTCCTCCCCGCGTTGCTGAAGCTGTTCGCGCCGACCCACCTGGAGAAGGCATGACCCGCACGCTCGACCTGACCGACCCGGCGACCGGCGAGGTGTTCGGCACCAGTCCCGTCGCCTCGCAGTCCGATGTGGACACCGCCCTCGAAGCGGCCGCGCAAGCGTTTGCGGTGTGGCGGCGCAGCACCCCGGCGCAGCGGCAGCTGGCCCTGCTGAAGATCGCCGACGCTCTGGAGGCGCGCGCGTCGGAGTTCGCCGACCTCGAGGTGCGCGAAACCGGCAAGATCCGGTCGGTGGTGCTCGAAGAGGAGATCCCGGAGTGCGTGAGCGCGCTGCGGTTCTTCGCCGGGGCCGCGCGGCACCTGGAGGGCACCGCGGCCGGCGAGTACGCGCCGGGGCACACGTCGGTGATCCGCCGCGAGCCGATCGGCGTCTGCGCGCAGATCGCGCCGTGGAACTATCCGCTGATGATGGCGGTCTGGAAGATCGCGCCGGCGCTGGCCGCAGGCAACACGGTGGTGCTCAAGCCGGCCGAGACAACACCGTCGACGGCACTGCTGCTGGCCGAGGTCGCCGCGGAGTTCCTGCCTCCGGGATCGTTCACCGTGCTGACCGGCGACCGCGACACGGGCCGGGCGCTGGTCAAGCACCCGATCACCTCGCTCGTCTCGATCACCGGGTCGACGCGCGCGGGCATCGACGTCGCCACCGTCGCGGCCGCCGACCTCAAGCGCACCCACCTGGAGCTGGGCGGCAACGCGCCGCTGCTGGTCTTCCCGGACGTCGACCTCGCGGCGACGGCCGAGGGCATCGTGGGAGCGGCGTTCTACAACGCGGGCCAGGACTGCACGGCGGGCAGCCGGATCCTGGTGCACGCGTCGATCCACGACGACTTCGTCGCCGCACTGGCGAAGGTCGCCGCTGCGCAGACTCCGGGCGTCGACTACGGGCCGCTGAACAGCGCGGCGCAGTTCTCGCGCGTCGAGGGCCTGATCTCGCGGCTGCCGTCGCACGCGCGGATCGAAACCGGCGGCTCGCGCTTCGGCTCCACCGGCTTCTACTTCTCCCCCACCGTGGTCTCGGGGGTCCGCCAGGACGACGAGATCGTCCAGGAGGAGATCTTCGGCCCGGTCATCACGGTCCAGTCCTTTTCGGACGAAGCCGACGGCGTGTCGCTGGCCAACGGCGTCCCTTATGGACTGGCGTCGTCGGTCTGGACGAAGGACCTCGGCGTGGCCGCGCGGGTGTCGGCCGAGCTGGACTTCGGGTGCGTGTGGGTGAACACGCACGGGCCGCTGGTCGCGGAGATGCCGCACGGCGGGTTCGGCCACTCGGGTCACGGCAAGGATCTCTCGTCGTACGCGTTCGCCGAGTACACCCGCGTCAAGCACGTGATGACGAGGTTCGCATGAGCGAGAAGATCACGGAGGTCGAGCAGCACGGGCATCGCCCCGATCCCGCCGGAGGAGCAGACGTCGCGGCCGCGCGACCTGTTCCGGATGGCGTTCGGCGGCGCGAACACGTTCGCCACGATCATCCTGGGCACGCTCCCGATCGCGTACGGGCTGAGCTTCCGCGACGCGGCGCTGGCCACGGCGCTCGGGGTGGTCGTCGGCGGCCTGGTCCTGGCACCGATGGCGTTGTTCGGACCGCGCACGCGCACGAACAACGCGGTGTCGTCGGGCGCGCACTTCGGCGTGGTCGGCCGGTGCGTCGGCTCGTTCCTGTCGTTGTTGACGGCGATCACGTTCTTCGCGATCTCGGTGTGGGTGAGCGGCGACGCGGTGGCCGGCGCGGCGCAACGCCTGTTCGGCTTCGACGGCGGCGCGGTGCTGCGCGGCGTCGCGTACGGCGTGATCGCGATCGCGACGCTGGTGGTCTGCATCTACGGCTACCGGTTCATGCTGCTGGTGAACCGGATCGCGGTGGTGCTGGGAACGTTGATCATGCTCCTGGGCGTGGTGGCGTACGGCGGCTCGTTCGACCCGGGCTACGCGGGCACCGGAACGTACGCCCTGGGCACGTTCTGGCCGACGTTCACGCTGGCGGCGTTGACGGCCTTGGCGAACCCGATCTCGTTCGGCGCGTTCCTCGGCGACTGGGCCCGCTACATCCCCGCGCGCTACAGCAAGCGCTCTCTGCTGACGGCGCCATTCCTGGCCCAGGTGGCAACGCTGCTGCCGTTCGGCTTCGGCATCGCGACGGCAACGCTGGTCGCGAACCCGGCCGACTACATCACGGGCCTGACGGCGATTTCCCCGCTGTGGTACGCGATCCCGCTGATCGTGGTAGCCCTGATCGGCGGCCTGTCGACGGGAACGACGTCGTTGTACGGGACAGGGCTGGACTTCAGTTCGATCTTCCCCAAGCTGTCCCGCGTCCAGGCAACACTGCTGATCGGAACGCTGAGCGTGGCGTTCATCTTCGTCGGCAATTTCGTGCTGGACATGGTGTCGAGCATCAACGCGTTCGCAACGCTGATCGTGCTGTGCACGAGCCCGTGGATGGTGATCATGATGATCGGCTTCGTCCAGCGCCGCGGTTTCTACGACGTAGCGGACCTGCAGGTGTTCAACGAGGGCCGCAAGGGCGGAAGGTACTGGTTCACCCGAGGGGTGAACTGGCGAGCAATGGCGGCCTGGATCCCGGCGACAACACTGGGGTTGCTGTGCGCGAACACACCGATGATCGCAGGCCCGCTACGAGACGTGGCAGGCGGAGTGGACATAAGCTTGCTGGTCACCCTGGTAACAGCGGCGGTGGCGTATCCGGCACTGGTAAAGGTGTTCCCGGAGCCACCAGAGGTCTTCGCCCAGGTGCCCCAACCGGTAACCGAAGCCGTCCCGGCAGAGGCCTGAGCTGGTGGTCATCCCGTCGCCTGAGGCCCAGAAATCACTTTGAGCCAGGCCCGCAACCCACAGACCAAAGAGAGCGGAGATGCCAAGCTTGCGGGCCTGGCTCAAAGTGATAGGCCTCAATCAGGCGACGGGATGACCACCAGCGAGGCACGGTCATCCCAGAGCCTGCCCGTCCGGCGAGGACAGCTTTTCAGTTGCGATTGGCATCCTTGCGCGCAGGCTCCGAAGGAGAGCCAAGACGACCGGAAGCCCACTCGGTAACCCGACGAGCAACATCCTGAGCGGTCAACCCGATCCGCCCAAGCACCTCATCCCGGCTCCCCAAGTCATGAAAAGCCTGCGGCACAGCCAAATCCCGCAGCGGCACATCGCACTCAGCATCCCGGAAGAGAGCAGCCAAAGCCGACCCGAACCCCCCATGCCGCCCACTGTCCTCCACAGTCACGACAAGCTTGTGCTGCGAAGCCAACGCAACCAGCTCGGCCGGAACCGGAAGCACCCACCGAGGGTCAACCACGGTAACCCCAATACCCTGATCGGCAAGCCGATCCGCGGCCGCAAGACCCAGCGTCGCAAAGGCCCCGACAGTCACGAGCAGAACGTCAGCACCCTCAACAGGCCGACGCAGCACATCAACAGTGCCGATCCGCTCAACCGCCGTCACATCCGTACCGACCTTGCCCTTCGAGAACCGCAGCGCAGTCGGCCCATCGGAAACGGCAACCGCCTCACGCAGTTCTTCCCGCAGCGTCCCCGGATCCCGCGGAGCGGCCACGCGCATCCCCGGCACCATGCCGAGCAGCGACAGGTCCCACATCCCGTGGTGACTCGGCCCGTCCGGCCCGGTGATCCCGGCCCGGTCGAGCACCAGCGTCACCGGCAGGCGGTGCAGAGCGACATCCATCAGCACCTGGTCGAACGCGCGGTTGAGGAACGTCGAATAGATCGCGACGACCGGGTGCAGCCCACCCATCGCCAACCCCGCCGCCGACGTCACCGCGTGCTGCTCGGCGATGCCGACGTCGTACCACCGGTCCGGGAAGGCCTCGGCGAACTTGTCGAGCCCGGTCGAGCGCAGCATCGCCGCCGTGATCGCGACGACGTCCTCGCGCTCGGCACCGATCTTCGCGAGCTCGTCGCCGAACACGCCGGTCCAGCTCGGGCCCTTGACCGGCGGCAGGCCGGTCTCCGGGTCGATCGGGTCGGTCTGGTGCATCTGGTCGTGCTCGTTGTTGACCGCGGGCGCGTAACCGTGGCCCTTCTCGGTCACCACGTGCACGATCACCGCGCCGCCGAACGCCTTCGCGCTCTGCAGCGCCTTCTCCAGCGCCACCTGGTCGTGGCCGTCCACCGGGCCGAGGTACTTCAGGCCCAGGTCGGAGAACATCGCCTGCGGGCTGAGCGCGTCCTTCAGGCCGGCCTTCGCGGCGTGCAGCGCGGCGTAGATCGGCTTGCCGACGACCGGGGTGTGCCTGAGGATCTCGCGGCCGCCGTCGAGCAGGCGCTCGTAGCCGGGCTGCAGGCGCAGCGCGGCGAGGTGGTCGGCCAGGCCGCCGATGGTCGGCGAGTAGGAGCGGCCGTTGTCGTTGATGACGATGACGACCGGGCGCTCGCGGTGCGCGGCGATGTTGTTGAGCGCTTCCCAGCACATGCCGCCGGTGAGTGCGCCGTCGCCGACGACGGCGATCGCGTGCCGCCCGGCACCGTCCAGCGCGAACGCCTTCGCCAGGCCGTCCACATAGGACAGCCCGGAGGACGCGTGGCTGCTTTCGACCCAGTCGTGCTCACTCTCCGCGCGCGACGGGTAACCGGTGACGCCGCCGGTCTGGCGCAGCAGGTCGAAGCCCTCCGCGCGACCGGTGACGATCTTGTGCACGTAGGCCTGGTGCCCGACGTCCCAGACGATCGCGTCCCGCGGCGAGTCGAACACGCGGTGCAACGCCAGGGTGAGCTCGACGACGCCGAGGTTGGGCCCCAGGTGGCCGCCGGCGCGGCGGACCTTGTCGACGAGGAAGTCCCGGATCTCCGCGGCCAGTTCGCCGAGGTCCTCGACACTCATGCGCTTCAGGTCCGCCGGTCCGTCCAGGGACTCCAGCAACGTCACTCGTCTCCACCTCACTAGTTCGACACAGCCCGCGTCCGGCCCAGTCTACGGAGGACGGCCACCGCCCTTCCGCCCGCCGCGTCCGGCGTCACAGGCGGAGCGCGAGCACCCGTCATCTCCTGAGGTGAACCTCGTCTCCCCGCAGTGCTGTGGCGGTCACGCGGCGTGGCCACGAGAATGGGTTCCATGGCGGACTTCTTCATCGGCGGCGACTGGGTGGACGCGATCGGCGGCGGGCGCCGGGAGATCCGCTGCCCGGCCGACGGCTCCCCGGTCGCGACGGTCGCCGAAGGCACCGCCGCGGACACCGAGGCCGCCATCGCGGCGGCGCGCCGGGCGTTCGACAGCGGACCGTGGCCCAGCACGCCCGCCCACCTGCGCGGCGACCTGCTGCTGCGCACCGCGGACCTGCTGGACCGCGACGCGGAGGCGTTCGCCCGCGCGGAGTCGCTCGACACCGGCAAGCGGCTGGTCGAGAGCCGCTACGACATGGCCGACATCGCCGCCTGCCTGCGCTACTTCGGCAAGCTCGCGGCCCAGGACGCCGGGCGCGTCGTCGACACCGGCAACCCGGACGCGATCAGCCGGATCGTGCACGAGCCGGTCGGCGTCTGCGGGCTGATCACGCCGTGGAACTACCCGCTGCTGCAGACCGTGTGGAAGATCGCGCCGGCCCTGGCGGCGGGCAACACGTTCGTGCTCAAGCCCAGCGAGCTGACGCCGCACACCGCGATCCTGTTCATGAAGCTGCTGACCGAGGCGGGCCTGCCACCCGGCGTCGCGAACCTGGTGCTGGGCGCGGGCGCCGAGGTGGGCGCGCCGCTGGCGGCGCACCCGGACGTCGACCTCGTGTCGTTCACCGGCGGCCTGGCGACCGGCAAGGTGATCGCGGCCGCGGCCGCCGGGACGGTCAAGAAAGTGGCCCTGGAGCTGGGCGGGAAGAACCCGAACGTGGTGTTCGCCGACGCCGACTTCGAGACGGCGGTCGACTACGCGCTGACCGCGGTGTTCCTGCACTCAGGCCAGGTGTGCTCGGCGGGCACGCGGCTGATCGTGCAGCGGGAGTGGCACGACGAGTTCGTCGACGAGCTGGTGCGCCGCGCCGAGCGGATCCGGCTGGGCGGCCCGTTCGACCCGCACGCCGAGACGGGACCGCTGATCTCGGCGGCCCACCGGGAGAAGGTCGAGGCGTACGTGGCGGCGGCGCTGGCCGAGGGCGCGGTGCTGCGGACCGGCGGGCGCCGGCCCGAAGACCCGGCCCTGGCCGACGGCTTCTACTACCTGCCGACGATCCTGGACCAGGTGAAACAGGGCTCGTCGGCGGTGGTCGAGGAGTCGTTCGGGCCGGTGCTGACGGTCGAGACGTTCACCGACGAGGACGACGCCGTCCGCATCGCCAACGACACCCACTACGGCCTGGCCGGGGCGGTGTTCACGCAGGACGCGTCGCGGGCGCAGCGGGTGGCCGGGAGGCTGCGCCACGGGACGATCTGGATCAACGACTTCCACCCGTACCTGCCGCAGGCCGAGTGGGGCGGCTACAAGCAGTCCGGGTTCGGCCGCGAGCTGGGGCCGACGGGCCTGGGCGAGTACACCGAGGTCAAGCACATCTACCAGAACCTCCGGCCGGCACCGCAGCGCTGGTTCGCCGGCTGAGCCGTCGCCCGATCGGGATCCACCGAACGGCCCAGCGCCGGAAACGCGGTCGGAAAGGGAGTTTCCGCGTTTTATGCTGCGTGCGTGACGCGAGCTTGGCGGGGGCCACGAGCGGTGGCGACGGGGATCGCCGGCCTCGGCGTGATCGCCGGGCTGACCCTGCGCACGGCGGACTACCCGGGGGTGCTGCCCCCGGGCACGCCGGACCCCGAGCTGGATCTCGGCCTGCGCCTGGTCTGCGCGGCGGCGGTCCTGATCGCGGGCACGCTGGCGTACCTGGCGTTCGCGCGCCGCCAGGACGAGCCCCTGGCGATGGCGTCCCTGCCGGGGCTGGTGGTGACGGGCGTGGTCCTGCGGCACCTGGTGGTGACGCTCCCGGGCGTGACGCGCATCCAGCCGGCGGCGCGGGTGGTGCCCGGCGCCGGGGCGTGGGTGCTGCTGGCGTCGGGCATCGCGATGACGGCCGCCGGGCTGGCGGCGGCGTTCGCCGTGCGCCGGGCAGCCTGAACCCCTCGGCTCCGAGCGGTACCCAGCCGGGCGCTCGCGCGGTAAAGTCGTTTCATGCCGCAACGAAATGAAGACGCCGAGCTGGCCCGGGCCGTCATGGAGCTCATCGACCAGGGACACCGGCGGATTTCGCGGCGGATCGACCTGACCCGCGTCCGCGTGCTCGGGCTCCTCTCGGCCCGGGGCCCGCTGCGGCCGCGCGACATCGCCGCGGAGCTCGGCCTCACCGCGTCCGCGACCAGCCGGCACCTCACCGCGCTCGAGCGGGACGGCCACGTCGCCGTCGAGGCGGATCCGGCCGACTCGCGCACGTTCCTCGTGCGGGTCGCCCCGGCCGGCCAGGCCGAGATCGACGCCACCGTCGACGCCGGCGCCGCGGTGTTCGCGCAGGTCATCGCCGACTGGCCGGCCGAGGACGTCACCGCCGCGCGCGTCCTGATCACCCGCCTCAACGAAGCCTGGGCCCGCCGCGGCGACACCCCCGCCCCACCGGCCGGCCCGCGCTGGCAGCGAGCCCGCACGAAGGAGGACTGACCGTGGACGCGACCACCCGGACGCAGAGCGTGCCGAAGCCCGTCCAGGCCGCCCGGGCCCTGCTGGCCCTCGTCGGCCTCGGTCACCTCGTCATCGCGATCGTCATGGCCGCGCGTGAGGACGCGCTGCGAGACGGGATCACCGCCCAGCACCCGGACTTCGGCGCCGCCGAGGTCGCGCGGTCGGCCGACATCGCCGTGGTCTCCGGCGCCGTCTTCCACGGCCTGCTGCTCGTGCTTTGTGCCCTCCTGGTCGTCAAGCTGGCCTCGGGCCGGCCGTGGACGCGCCGGCTCGCGATCGTCTCCCAGCTGCTTTCGGTGGTCTTCGGCTTCGTCTCGTGGTCGTCGTCGCCGATGTTCCACGCCGTCATCCCGGTGATCGCCGCCGCGCAGCTCGCCGTCGTCGTCCTGGCGTGGGTGCCCCGGCCGGCGCGGGACTTCTTCACCCAGCGCTAGGCGTTCACCGCCTTCCGGCCGAGGAACGCCGCCAGCCGGTCCGCCGCCGTGGCGCCGGGCGGCGCCGCCGTTTCGGGCCCGAACGGCCCGCCCGGCTGCCGCGGCGTGTCCCCGAACCGCGCCCGCCACTGCTCCAGCGCCCGCGCCGCCAGCTCGGGCAGCAGGTCCGTCGAAGCGCCCGTCGCGTCGGCGATGTCCCAGCCGTGGACCACGTACTCGTTGACCCGCATGTGCACCAGGAACACCCCCGGCACCTCGCCGAGCGGGGTCGTCACCTTCCGCTCGAACAACCCGGGCGAAGCCAGCACCGCCCGGGCCGCCGCCACCGAAGCGGCGAACGCCTCGACCGGCGCGGATCCCAGGTAGTCCCCCTCCGGCGCCGGTGGACCCATCCCCGCCCAGAACGCCACCTTCGCGTTGCCGTGCGCCAAGTGGTTCACCACGGCACGCACGTCCCAGTCCGTGCACGCCGTGGGCGCGTCCCAGGACTCGATGCCGGACACCAGGCCGGTCACCGTCGAAGCCGCCAGATCGAAGTCGTCGAGTGGAGTCATGCGAGCAGTGTGACGATCACCACCGACAAAAACTCACGACAGCAGCGCCACGCACTCCACGTGGTGGGTCATCGGGAAGGCGTCGAACGCCCGCAGATCGGTCAAGCCGTAGCCGTGCGAAGCGAAAGTCGCCAGGTCACGGGCCAGTGCCGCGGGGTCGCACGCCACGTAGACGATCCGATCGGGTGAACCCGCGACGATCGACTCCACCACCGCCTTGCCCGCGCCCTTGCGCGGCGGGTCCAGCACCACGACGTCCACCGGCTTCTCGGCCGAGGCCAGCGCGTGCTCCACCCGCCCGGCCTGCCAGGACACCTGCGGCAGGTCGGCCAGGTTCTTCTCGCCGTCGGCGACCGCGCGCCGGCCGGACTCGACCGCCAGCACCCGGCCCGCCGGGCCGACCTGCGAGGCCAGCACCGACGCGAACAGCCCGACCCCGGCGTAGAGGTCCCAGGCCGTGCCGCCGGACGGGGCCTCCGCCCACTCCCCCACGACCGCCGCCAGCGTCGACGCCGCGTCCGGGTGGACCTGCCAGAAGCCGTGCGCGTCGAGGTGCCAGTCGCGGCCCGCCGCGTGCTGCACCGCCACCCCGCCGGCCAGCTGCCGCGCCCGGACCTTGCCGCGCACCGTCGACAGCTCGCGGACGTGCACGCCGCCGTCGCCGTCGCTGGTGACCTCCAGCTCACTGCCCGGCCGCCAGCGCCGCGCCAGGACGTCGTCGAGCTCGCCGGGGACCGCGATCGGGCAGTCCTCCAGGGCGACGACCCGGTGGCTGTGGTGCGCGCGCAGTCCCGCTCGCCCTTCCCCGTCGGCGACCAGCCGGACGCGGCTGCGCCAGTCCAGCGGCCCGCCGTCCAGGGCCTCGACGACGACCTCGCGTTCGATGCCCGCCAGCCGCTGCAGCTGCTCCGCCACCACGGCCGCCTTCAGCGAGCGCTGGTAGTCCGGGTCGGCGTGCTGCCAGTCGCAGCCGCCGCAGCCGCCCGGCACCGCGAGCGGGCACGGCGGCTCGACCCGGAACTCCGACGCCGAGAGCACCTCGATCGCGTCGCCGCGGCAGAACGAGCCGCCGTTGTCCTCGGTGACCTCGACCCGCACCTGTTCGCCCGGCAGCGCGTGCCGGACGAACACGACGCGACCTTCGGCTCGCGCCACGCAGTGGCCGCCGTGCGCCACGGCGCCGACCTCGACCTCGAGGACCCGGCCCAGCCAGCTCGTCATTCGGCCGGCTCCTTGGGCTTCGGCGCCGTGATCGGCTTGCCGTTGGGCGAGAAGCCGCGGCGGACGTCACCGGCCGCGGGCCGTTCGTTCCGGACGCGCGCGGCCGCCTTGGCCGACGACTCCAGCTGCCACGGCACGCTCGCCACGATCACGCCGGACTGGAACAGCAGGCGCCCCTTGAGCCGCAGCGCGCTCTGGTTGTGCAGCACCTGCTCCCACCAGTGCCCGACCACGTACTCCGGGATGAACACGGTGACGACGTTGCGCGGGTTGTCGCCGCGCACCCGCTTCACGTAGTCGAGGACCGGCTTCGTGATCTCGCGGTAGGGCGACTCGACGACCTTCAGCGGCACCTTGAAGTTGTGGGCGTCCCACTCGGCGGTGAGCCTTCGCGTGTCCGCATCGTCCACATTGACCGTCACGGCTTCGAGGACGTCCGGGCGCATCGCCTTGGCGTAGGCCAGCGCGCGCAGCGTCGGGCGGTGCAGCTTGGACACCAGGACGATCGCGTGGTTGCGCGAGGGCAGCACGGTCGGGGTGTCGCCGAGCTCCTTCAGCTCGTCGGCGACGCGGTCGTAGTGCCGCCGGATCGCCGTCATCAGCACGAAGATCGCCACCATCGCGGCGATCGCGATCCACGCGCCGAGCAGGAACTTGGTGATCAGCACGATCACCAGCACGACGCCGGTGCAGGTGAGGCCGACCGCGTTGACCGTCTGGGAGCGCCGCATCCGCCGCCGTGCGCCGGGGTCGGTTTCCTTGGCCAGCAACCGGTTCCAGTGCCGGATCATGCCGGCCTGGCTCACCGTGAACGACACGAACACGCCCACGATGTACAGCTGGATGAGCCGGGTGACCTCGGCGTCGAACGCGATGATCAGGACCAGCGCGAACGCCGCCAGGAACAGGATCCCGTTGGAGAACGCGAGCCGGTCGCCGCGGGTGTGCAGCTGCCGCGGCAGGTAGCGGTCCTGCGCGAGGATCGAGCCCAGCACCGGGAAGCCGTTGAACGCGGTGTTCGCGGCCAGCAGCAGGATGATGCCGGTGGAGAAGGAGATGTAGTAGAACGCCGGCGGGAAGTCGGCGAACACCGCGTGCGCGATCTGCGCGACGATCGTCTTCTGCTCGTAGCCCGCGGGCGCGCCGGCGAGCTGCCGCGCCGGGTCCTCGGCGAACTTGACGTCGGTGATCGAGGCCAGCGTGATGATGCCGACCAGCATGGTGACCGCGAGCAGGCCCATCATCAGCAGCGTGGTGGCCGCGTTCTTGGACTTGGGTTTCTGGAACGCCGGGACGCCGTTGCTGATCGCCTCGACCCCGGTCAGCGCCGCGGCGCCCGAGGAGAACGCCCGCAGCACCAGGAACGCGTACGCGACGCCCGCGAAGGTCCCCTCGGCGTTCAGCGTGAACCCGGCGCTCTCGGCCTTCATCTCGGTGCCGGTCGCCGCCTGCACCAGGCCCCACACGACCATGACCAGAATGCCCAGGATGAACCCGTAAGTCGGGATCGCGAAGGCCTTCCCCGACTCCCGGATGCCGCGCAGGTTCAGCGACGTCAGCACGACGACGATGACGACCGAGGCCAGCACCTTGTGCTGCGCCACCCACGGCACGGCGGACCCGATGTTGGCCACACCGGACGAAGTGGACACCGCGACGGTCAGCACGTAGTCGACGAGCAGCGCACTCGCCACGGTCAGCCCGAACTTCCCGCCCAGGTTGGTGGTGGCGACCTCGTAGTCGCCGCCGCCGCTCGGGTAGGCGTGGACGTTCTGCCGGTAGGACGCGACGACGACCAGCATGACGAGGGCGACCATGATGCCGATCCACGGCGCCAGCGCGTAGGCGGACAGGCCCGCCACGCTCAGCGTCAGGAAGATCTCTTCGGGCGCGTACGCCACGCTCGAGAGCGCGTCGGACGCGAAGATCGGCAGCGCGATGCGCTTGGGCAGCAGCGTGTGGGACAGCCGGTCACTGCGGAACGGGCGTCCGAGGACCAGGCGTTTCAGCACGGTCGGGAACTTCGACACCACGGAAGCCTAACCGCAGGGGGGCACGGTAGGTTCGGCGCTGGCATGTCGGGGTAGCAACGGACGGGTAACCGCCGAATGAGGAGGCAGGGCGTGCACGTGGTGATCATGGGATGCGGCCGGGTCGGCGCGTCCCTGGCCGCTGCGCTGGAGCGGCTCGGCCACGAGGTGGCCGTCATCGACAAGAGCCAGCAGGCGTTCCGGCGGCTCGGCAGCGACTTCCACGGCCAGCAGGTCGTCGGGGTCGGGTTCGACCGCAAGGTGCTGATCGAAGCGGGCATCGAGCGGGCCGGCGCGTTCGCCGCGGTGTCCAGCGGCGACAACTCGAACATCATCTCCGCGCGGGTCGCCCGCGAGAACTTCGGCATCGAGCACGTCGTCGCGCGGATCTACGACCACAAGCGGGCGGCCGTGTACGAGCGGCTGGGCATCCCGACGGTGGCGACCGTGCCGTGGACCACCGACCGGTTCCTGCGGACGCTGCTGCCGGACGGCGTGGCGTCGGCGTGGCGGGACCCGTCGGGCAACGTCGCGCTGCTGCAGCTGCCGCTGCACGAGGGCTGGGTCGGGCACTCGGTGAAGTCCCTGCAGGAGGCGTCCGGCGCGCGGGTGGCGTTCATCATGCGCTTCGGCACGCCGGTGCTGCCCGACAACAAGACCGTGGTCCAGGACGGCGACGACGTGTGGGTCGCCGCGCGTTCCGGCACCGTCAGCGACGTGACGAGTGTGGCCAACCGCGAACCGGAGGACGAGGCATGAGGGTCGCGATCGCCGGTGCGGGCGCGGTGGGGCGTTCCATCGCCAACGAGCTGATCGACGGCAGGCACCAGGTCATGCTCATCGAGCGGGAGGCCGACCAGTTCGAGCCGCACACCGTCGAGCAGGCCGACTGGGTGCTCGGGGACGCGTGCGAGGTGTCGATCCTGGAGGAGTCCGGGATCGAGCAGTGCGACGTCGTGATCGCCGCGACGGGCGACGACAAGGCGAACCTGGTCGTCTCGCTGCTGGCGAAGACGGAGTTCGCGGTCCGGCGCGTGGTGGCCCGGGTGAACAACCCGGCGAACGAGTGGCTGTTCACCGACGCGTGGGGCGTCGACGTGGCGGTCTCGACCCCCCGCATGCTCGCGGCGATGGTCGAGGAGGCGGTCAGCGTCGGCGACCTGGTCCGCTTGATGACGTTCCGGCAGAGCAACGCGAACCTGGTCGAGCTGACGCTGCCGGCGGAGACGCCGCTGGCGGGCAAGCCGGTGAGCGAGCTGACGCTGCCGCGCGACGCGGCTTTGGTGACGATCCTGCGGGGCGACCGGGTGATCGTGCCGCAGCCGGAGGACCCGCTCGAGCCGGGGGACGAGCTGTTGTTCGTCGCCACTGCGGATGTCGAGCCGGAGATCCGGACGGCGTTGGGGTACTGAGTCGACGAAGAAGGCCCCCGGCTTGTGCGCCGGGGGCCTTTCTCGTGGCTCGGAAACTGTCGGTGCCGACCGGGCTCAGGGCTCGGTCTCGCGCTGCCGGGCGAGCCACGGCCGCCGAAACTGTCGGTGCCCGCCGGTAACGTGAAAATCGGGGGCGCCCCTACGCGCGCGGGTTGTCGGCCTCGGGGACTTCGGCCGGAGGTCCGGGTGATACCCGCGCCGGCGCCGACGGGCCTTCGACCGCATGAATGACTCGTTCATGTCGTCCGAGCACCCCGCGCACCCGGCCTCAGCCCATCAGCCAGCGGTCTTGAATGAGTCATTCAAGACATCAGGGCGAAGGGAAAACTCAGGCTTCGGGGGCCGCGTACTTCTCGCGCAGCCGGGCTTCGACCTCGGCGTCCGACTCCGGCTTCGGCGTCGTCTCCTCCAGCGCCTTCAGCCGCTTGTCCGACCGCCGCACCGCCCACACCACCACCAGCAGCCCCAGCGCGTACAGCGGGTACCCCATCGCGATCTTCGCGAAGGCCAGCCAGCCGGTGTAGTCCTCCTGGTACAGCCACCGCTGGACGACGAACCGGGCGGCGAACACCAGTGCCAGCGCCAGCGTCGCGATGTCGTAGCCGTAGCGGGACGGCTTGTCCTTGCGCCACGCCTGGCCCGTGCCGTTCAGCACGTTCCACACCACGCCCGCGATCGGCCAGCGCACCAGCACCGACAGCACGAACACGCCGCAGTACACCAGGCTCGCGTAGATCCCGAAGAGGAAGAACCCCTTCGCCGACCCGGTGCGGTAGGCGATGAACGCCGCGATCGCGACGCCGAAGAAACCGGAGATCGCCGGCTGGAGGGGCTCCTTGCGGACCACCCTCAGCACGGTGATCGCCACCGCGCTGCCCACCGACGTCCAGATGGCCGCGGTCAGGCCGAAGAACGCGTTCGCCAGCACGAAGACGATCACCGGCACCGACGAGTAGATCAGGCCGGACACGCCGCCCATCTGCTCGAGCAGGGTCGGCTGCGGTTCTTCTTCCGCGTCGGTCTTCTTCTCGCTCGGGGCGGGTTCAGTCACGATGGGTGATCAACTCACTGGGCTCTGGAGCTCGTAATAGGGGTTGTACAGCACCTTCTGGCCGTCACGCTCGGCCATCCGGCCGCGCACCTTGATCGTCCGGCCAGGCTCGATGCCCGGGATCCGGCGGCGGCCGAGCCAGATTAGCGTCACGCCCTGTGTCCCGTCGAACAGCTCCGCCTCCAGCGTGGCGGCCTCGTTCGTCGGGCAGAGCTCCACGCTGCGGAGTCTCCCCATCACGGTGACCTCTTCGCCGGAACGGCAGTCGCAGGCCCGCTGCGCGCCCTCGGCGCCGGACCTCATGGACATCTCGTCGGCGTCGAGCTCGTCGACGTCGCTGGTCAGCTTGCGTACCAACCGGCTGAAGTAGCCGCCGTCTTTGGCGGACATAGGTGCTCCTGTGCTCCGGGGCCCCCGACATAAGTGCTTGCGGCCCGTGCGATTCCAGCGTACTGCGGTCCCCGCCAGGGAAACGCCTTTGCGCAAAGATCGCAACGTGACGTCCGCAATCGAAGTTCCCGCCGCGGTGCTCCTGCCCGGCACCGGCTCGGACGAGGTGTTCGTCCGCGCGGTCTTCGCCGGCCCGCTGCGCGCCCTCGGTGTCCCGCTCATCGCGCCACCGCCGCCGCCCGGTGCGGCGCTGGCGGACGGGTACCTGGCCACCCTCGACGCGCTCGCGGACGAACACGGCGAACTGCTCGTAGGCGGCATTTCGTTCGGCGCCCACCTCGCCGCGGAGTGGGCGGTCGCCAACCCGGGGCGTTGCGGGGGCCTGCTGGCCGCGCTCCCGGCCTGGAACGGCGTCCCGGGCTCAGCACCCGCGTCGCTGGCCGCGACGCTGTCCGCCGATCTGGTGGCCGGCTCCGGGGTCGACGCGGCGCTGGCGCAGACGGCGGGCAGCCCGGACTGGCTGCGGGCCGAACTGGACCGGGCGTGGCGCCGGCACGGCGCCGGGCTGGCCGACGGCCTGCGCGTCGCCGCGGGCCGGCCGTCCCCCACGCTCGGCGAGCTGGCGGCCCTCGACGTCCCGGCCGGGATCGGCACGTGCACCGACGACCCGATCCACCCGACGAAAGTCGCATCGGAGTGGGCCAACGCACTCCCCCGCGCCGTCCTCGGCGAGACGACGCTCACGGCGCTGGGCGCGGACCGCGAGTCCCTCGGCCGGGCGACCGTCCTCGCCTTCCTGCGGGCCCTCGAAACGCCATCAGGGGCACCTTCACGGCCGTGAAGGTGCCCCTGAGATGGGACGTGCTCAGCCCTGTTGCTGCTGGGCCGCGATGTGCTCGGCGACCGCCTCGGGCAGCGTGATGGTCAGCGGGGTGCGGACCGGCATCGGCGCGTCACCGCGGTCGACGATCGTGCGCCGCACGATCCCGCGCAGCACCTCGACCGCCGCCGCGGCCTCCGACTGCGGCCCGGCGATGACGCCGCGCAGCATCCAGCGCGGCCGGTCGACGCCGACGAAGCGCAGCGAGACGTCACCGACGATGGCCGAGATCTCCAGGCCCCACACGCCGCGGCCGATGTTGACCTTCGCGCCGTCGGCCCGCAGCTGCTCGGCCAGCTCGGTGCTGACCTCGCGCCACAGCCCGCCCGAGCGCGGCGCGGCGTAGGCGCTGACCGTGATCTGGCCCTGCTCGGTGACGACGTGCACGGCGCGCACGCCCTGCGTCTCGGGGTCCATCTCGACCTGCACCTGGGAACCGTCCGGCACCGGCACCTTCACCGAGCCGAGGTCGATCCGCGGGACGCCGTCGTCCTCGAAGTCCGCGACGTCGAACGGGCCGTCGGAGACGTCCGAGAGCTCCCCGTCCTCGTCGTACTCGTCGTCCTCGATCGTGTCGTCGGCCTCGGGCGCGGCGTGCCGTCCGGCGGACCCGCCCTCGGTCCGCCGCTTGCGTCCGAAAATCCCCACTACTTCTCCGTTCCTTCCCCCGTGCCGGCGCTCGCGGCGAGCGCCGGTGCTCCCAGTGTGGCGTGTCCACCCGTGGAGCCGTAGCCTCCGTCGCCCCGCTCGGTCGTGTCGAGCTCGGCGACCTCGACGAACACCGCGTGCTCGACCCGCTGCACGACGAGCTGCGCGATCCGGTCTCCGCGCGCGAGCTCCACCGGGTGGACCGGGTCGTGGTTGATCAGGCAGACCTTGATCTCCCCGCGGTAGCCCGCGTCGATCGTGCCCGGCGTGTTCACCACCGAGAGGCCGACCCGGGCGGCCAGGCCCGACCGCGGGTGGACGAACCCCGCGTACCCGGGCGGGAGGGCGATGGCGACGCCGGTGCCGACGACACCGCGTTCCCCGGGTTTCAGCACGATATCCGAGGTCGTGACGAGATCGGCGCCCGCGTCGCCCGGCCGGGCGTAGGCGGGCAGCGGGACTTCCGGGTCGAGCCGGGAGAGGAGTACCTGAACGCTGGACACGGGCGGCGAGATTACTCTCTACCCGTGGGTGAATCTGCGAAGACGGCACCGAGTGCCGCGGTCCGGCACTCCGAACGGCTGTACGTCCCGTGGTGGGGCTGGCCGCTGCCGGTGCTGGGCGCGATCCTGCTCGCGGCCGAGGTCGACATGGGCTACCCGGGCGTCCGGGCGTGGCTGCCGTACGTGATCGCGCTGCCGGTCGTCGTCGGGCTGATGCTGTCGCTCGGCCGGTCCAAGGTCCGCGTCACCGGCGGTGACGAGCCGGAGCTGTGGGTCGGCGACGCGCACCTGCCGCTGCGCTACGCCGGCGAGGTCGAGATCTTCGACAAGGAGACCAAGCGCAAGGCGCTGGGCCGCGACGGCGACCCCGCCGCCTACGTCCTGCACCGCGGCTGGGTGGGCCCGGTCGTGCGGATCCGGCTGACCGACCCGGCCGACCCGACGCCGTACTGGCTGTTCAGCACCCGGCACCCCGAGCGCATCGCCGAGCTGGTCAAGGGCGCCTGACCCGGAGCTCCGCCCCCTCGAGACATGGGAAGGGGGCCGGCCTGCCGGCCGGCCCCCTTGTCCCCAGCGCGCTTCGAGCCTCCCCCTTGGTGCCCTCGAGGCTCTCCGTCGCGTCTGTTCGTCCCCTGAACCCCTGTCCGAGATCCCGCGCGGTCAGGCGCAGTCGCGGCAGATCAGGCGTCCGCCGTTGTCCTCGGCCAGTCGGCTGCGGTGGTGCACCAGGAAGCACACGGAGCAGGTGAACTCGTCCGCCTGCTTCGGCACCACCTTCACGGTCATGTCCTCACCGGAAAGCCCGGAGAGGTCGGCACCCGGCAGCTCGAAGTTCTCGGCGGTCGCGTCCTCGTCGACGTCGACGACGCCGGACTGGTTCTCGTTCCGCCGGGCCTTGAGCTCCTCCAACGAGTCTTCGGCCAGCTCGTCGGCTTCGCTGCGGCGCGGAGCGTCGTAGTCGGTAGCCATGTGTCCCTCACCCCTGCGATCAGCTTGTGTAGTCGTTTTCCCGGACCCCCGGGTGCGCCCGTGAGTCCGCCGTGCCGCTGGTCAACGTTCCAGGGCCTCTGTTTGTGCCCGACGGCCGAAGTGACCGAGGTCTCTTCTTTATGGGCCTCTTCCTGCGGCCGGAGCCCGGGAAGGGTAGCTCACGCCCGCGACGGTTCTGCAACGAGTCAGACATTGCCGGGGAATCGTCACCCGACAGGGGGAACCCGCAGGTAAGACGCGGTGTCGTCCATTCGGGTTGCCCGCGGGTGGAGAACTTCACCGGCGGCCCGTGTCCGCTTGCCCCGGCCGGCCCCGGCGTGGTGCGATCGCCGCACGGGGATCGGCCGCGGGCGGGGCACGCGGCGACGAGCGGGCACGGATGTTCCGGCGGGTGACCCGGGACGGTGCGCGCCGGCCGCAGCGCCTAGGCTGAGCGGCCACGACGGTGCCGGGTTCGCACCGGCCGGGTTCGGTGTTCGGGAAGGGACGGGCAGGTGGCGTCGGGGAACGGCATCGGGGACCGTGGGGCGCGGCCGTATCGCAAGCACAAGCCGCTGCCGGCGCTGATCGTCATCGGTGTGCTCGCGCTCGGCGCGATCGTCGTCTGGATCAACGCGGCCGTCGGCAAGGGCGACGTCGACGAGGCCGTGAAGTGCGACCCGGCCGCGAGCCCGCCGCCGGGCGTCACGTTCAGCACCCTCCCCCACAACGCACTCGACGACCGCGCGCCGGTGCCGCCGGACAAGGTCGCGGTGAAGGTGCTCAACGCTTCGGGCACCCGCGGCCAGGGCGGCATCACGACCACCGCGCTCAAGGAGCTGGGGTTCACCGGAGCGGGTGACCCGGCCAACGACCCGGCCTACGAGGGCCGCGCGGCCAAGTGCCGCGGCCAGATCCGCTTCGGCGAGAACGGCGTCACGGCGGCCCGCACGCTCAGCCTGGTGGTCCCGTGCGCCGAGCTGGTCCAGGACAACCGCAAGGACGCGAGCGTCGACCTGGTGACGGGCACGCTGTTCGGCGACATCCGCCCGCGCGCGGAGGCCCGCCAGATCCTCACGCAGCTAGCCGACTGGTCCAAGGCCCACCAGGGCGGCGGCACGAACGAGCAGTCCGCGGGCGCGAAGGCCCCGGTCATCGACCCGACACTGCTGGCCTCGGCCCGCGACGTCGCCTGCTGAGCAGATCTGCCGCGCGCGGCAGATCTGGAAGTTCTGCTCCCGATGCGGCGGACCGGCAGCGCAGAGACCGGCCGCCACCAGCTTTCGGCGAGCGGAGCGCCGATGCCACAGGCGCCGCCACGAGCAGGCTCCGGCCATTGACCAGACACTGCTGGCGTCCGCCCGCGACGTCGCCTGCTGAGCGGGCGCCGCGGGGCGGTTGAGCGGCGCCACGTGGCCTGCTGAGCCGGTCCCGCGCGGGGCGGTGCTGGAAAGTTCCGGCCCCGATACGGCGGAACGGCCAGGAGCGCCGAGACACGGCTACCGCAAGAGCTTCCGGCGAGCGGAGGGCACCTCACCAGCGGCGCCGCGAGGGGCGCGAGGAGGCACAACCCGCGCGCGTAGAGGCGCCCCCGGTTTTCACGTTACCGGTGGGCACCGACAATTCGGCCGCACCGGGGTCCGCTCAGACCTCCGCCGCGCCGCAGTCGGCCAGTACCTTGCGCAGCGGGTCCGCGATCGACGGCGCCGCCGCGTACGTCGCGTCCGGGCCCAGCTCCGGGGCCGATCCCGGCAACCGCACCTGGGCGCCCGCCTCCGCGGCGATCAGGGCCCCCGCCGCCCAGTCCCAGCGGTGCAGGCCGTGCTCCACGTACGCGTCCAGCCAGCCCGCCGCCACCGCGCACAGGTCCAGCGATGCCGCCCCGTTGCGGCGGATGTCCCGGACCCGGCCCAGCAGCTCCGCCGCGAAGCGCGACTGGCGCGTCCGGCGCTCGGCCGAGTACGCGAAACCGGTCCCGACGAGCGTCAGCTCCAGCCGCGCCGGGGCCGACACCGACAGCCGGCGGTCGCCGAGGAACGCTCCCTGGCCACGCGCCGCCGACCAGACTCGGCCGCTCGCCGGCTCCACCACCGCGCCGGCCACCGACTCGCCGCCGACCTGCGCCGCCACCGACACCGCGAACCAGGGCAGGCCGTAGAGGAAGTTGACCGTCCCGTCGATCGGGTCGACGACCCACGTCACGCCGTCGCCGGCCGCGCCGCCGCCCTCTTCGCCCAGCACCGGCTCGCCCGGCCGCAGCGAAGCCAGCCGATCGCGCACGAGCCGCTCCGACTCGTGGTCCACCGCGGTGACGACGTCGGTGTCCGCGGACTTGGTGCCCACGTCCACCGCCCGGCCCCGGGCCATCCCCTCCCAGGCCTCGCGGACCAGCTCGGCGGCGTCCGTCGCGACCTGCACCGCGACGCTTTTCAGCAACGACTCGTCAACTCCCACGTCCGACATGTCACCACATCCGGTTAAAGTCTCCGAGGCAGGCTTCTGAATCGTGCGAGAAGGGACCACGTCCGTGGTGGAGGCGACCCGCCGAGGTTTCGGCATCGACATCGGCGGCAGCGGCATCAAGGGCGCCTTGGTCGACCTGGACAAGGGACAGCTCATCGGCGACCGGATCCGGATCGAGACGCCGAAGCCGTCCACCCCGTCGGCGGTGGCGGACGTCGTCCACGACGTCGTCACGCAGGCGGGCTGGGACGGCCCGGTCGGCGTGACGCTCCCGGCGGTCGTCAAGAAGGGCGTCGCGCACACCGCCGCCAACATCGACAAGCAGTGGATCGGCACCGACGCCGACGCCCTCTTCGCCAAGCGGCTCGGCCGCAGCGTCGACCAGGTCGCGATGCTCAACGACGCCGACGCGGCGGGCATGGCCGAGATCCGCTTCGGCGACCCGGTCGCGCGCCGGGGCGTCACCGCGCTGCTCACCTTCGGCACCGGCATCGGCAGCGCGGTGTTCCAGGACGGCAAGCTCGTCCCGAACACCGAGTTCGGCCACCTGGAGATCGACGGGCACGACGCGGAGAAGCGCGCGGCCGCCTCCGTGAAGGACAACGAGGGGCTCTCCTACCCCGAATGGGCCAAGCGCGTGCACCGTTATCTGACCGTGCTCGAAAACCTGATCTGGCCCGACCTGTTCATCGTCGGCGGCGGGGTCAGCAAGAAGGCCGAGAAATGGGTGCCGCTGCTGGACATCCGCACTCCGGTGCTGGTCGCGACGCTGCAGAACAACGCCGGGATCGTGGGTGCCGCGGCGGCCGCCGCGGAGGGCATCCAGCACTGAATCCGGCCCGAAACCGGGCCGGAGGGTGATCGCTTCGCGACGCATGCGCGTACCGTCGTTACAATGGAACACGGCCCACGGCTGCGGAGGCGAAAACCGCAGGCCGAGGCGTGATCCCCGAATGTGAGGCAGCAGTGGCACCCGTGCCGTTGCTCGTCATGATCGACCGCTGCGAAAGGGCGTAAGTGGCAGCCGCAAGAACCGCAACCCGAGGCGGGACGAAGACCGCGACCGCAGCCGGCGAGCCGGCCGAAGAGGCAGCCACCGGGACGGCGAAGCCAGCGGCGCGCAAGACCACCACCGCCAAGAAGGCGCCGGCCAAGAAGGCCCCGGCCAAGAAGCCCGCGGCCAAGGGCGCGAAGACCGAAGACGGCGAGCCGGACGGTCCCGGCGAGCTCGACGAGGCCGAACTCGACTCGCCCGACCTGTCGGACCTGGAAGAGGTCGAGGTCGACGTCGTCGACGAGACGGTCAACGACGAGCCGGACGCCGACTCGGCCGACGACGACGATGACGACGACGAGTCGGACGAGGAGACCCCGGCGCAGCGTCGCCGCGGCGCTGCCGCCGACAAGGCGGCGGCCGCCAAGAGCTCCGACAACCCGGACTTCGTCTGGGACGAGGAGGAGTCCGAGGCGCTGCGTCAGGCGCGCAAGGACGCCGAGCTCACCGCGTCCGCCGACTCCGTCCGCGCCTACCTCAAGCAGATCGGCAAGGTCGCGCTGCTGAACGCGGAGGAGGAGGTGGAGCTGGCCAAGCGGATCGAGGCCGGGCTCTACGCCGCCGAGCGCGTGCGCACCGCCGAGGAGGAGGGCGAGAAGCTCGTCACCCAGATGCGCCGCGATCTCAAGTGGATCGTGCGTGACGGCGAGCGCGCCAAGAACCACCTGCTGGAGGCGAACCTCCGGCTCGTGGTGTCGCTGGCCAAGCGCTACACCGGCCGCGGCATGGCGTTCCTGGACCTGATCCAGGAGGGCAACCTCGGCCTGATCCGCGCGGTGGAGAAGTTCGACTACACCAAGGGCTACAAGTTCTCGACGTACGCCACGTGGTGGATCCGCCAGGCGATCACCCGCGCGATGGCCGACCAGGCCCGCACCATCCGCATCCCGGTGCACATGGTCGAGGTCATCAACAAGCTCGGCCGCATACAGCGTGAGCTGCTCCAGGACCTCGGCCGCGAGCCGACCCCGGAAGAGCTGGCCAAGGAGATGGACATCTCCCCGGAGAAGGTCCTCGAGATCCAGCAGTACGCGCGTGAGCCGATCTCGCTCGACCAGACGATCGGCGACGAGGGCGACTCGCAGCTCGGTGACTTCATCGAAGACTCCGAAGCGGTCGTCGCGGTGGACGCGGTGTCGTTCACGCTGCTGCAGGACCAGCTCCAGTCGGTGCTGCAGACGCTGTCCGAGCGCGAGGCGGGCGTGGTCCGGCTGCGCTTCGGCCTCACGGACGGCCAGCCGCGCACGCTCGACGAGATCGGCCAGGTGTACGGGGTGACCCGGGAGCGCATCCGGCAGATCGAGTCGAAGACGATGTCGAAGCTGCGCCACCCGTCGCGGTCGCAGGTTCTGCGCGACTACCTGGACTGAGTTCCCGTACGGGACAACGGAAGAACCCCGCCACTCCGGTGGCGGGGTTCTTCCGCGTTTCAGGGGCGTCCGGTGAGCGTGGTCCACGGGACGTGGACCACCACGCGCTCCCGGAGCTGCTCGTTCAGCAGCCACAGCTCGCCCGTCGCCGGCCAGTACGACAGGTTCTGGCTGTTCACCGGGGCCTGGCCGGCCAGTCTCGACGTCGATACGCCGCCGACTCCGCCGTGCAGGCACGACGGGTGGTCACCCGACGCCCCCGCGTACTCCGGGCAGACTCCCGTCAGCACGAAGTAGCCGTCCCGTGACACCGCTCCCTGCATCCCCCACACCGGGGACGAGAACCCCTCGACCGCGTGCACCAGGCCGTCCGCCGACGTCTTGAGGCGGCCGGCCGCCGGGTCGAACGGCCAGCGCAGGACGCGGCCGCCCGCTTCGGGCGCGTGCTCGGCCGTCACGAACGTGGAATCGCTGTGGTCGAAGGAAAGCGTCGACAGGCACGGGCGCGCACCCGTCGCCGTCGTGCACGCTCCGCCGCCCGGGTACCAGTACGCGCCGATCTGCGGCATCGCGTAGTCGTAGTACGCCGCGTGGTACTTGCCGTCGGTGCCCAAGCCGACCGTGGCCGCGCTGTCGTCGACCTTCCAGAAGTGCGTCGTGTCGAACACGCGGATCAGGCCGCCCGTGGTCGCGACGAACAGCAGGTTGCCGGACCAGGTCATGCCGTGCCCGTGGCCGGCGACGGCCGCGAAGTCGGTATCGGACGTCGGTTCCACGAGCAGCACGTGCCGGTAGCCCAGGCCGCTCGCGTCCACAAAGGACAGCCGGACCAGCGTGTCGCCCGGCGTGTGCCACGACGTCGCCACGACGCGCTTGCCGCCCGCCGTCCCGGTCGCCGGGTCCGCGTCGCCCGAGCCGGTGAGGCCCTGCGGGATCCAGTCGTTGGTCTGGTCGTCGTTCGCGTCCTCCCAGCAGAACCCGGCGGGCTTCAGCGCGGCCGCGAGGTACGTGCCGTGGCAGAGCGGACGGGCCTTGCGGTTGGCGTCGCCGAGCACGGACGCCAGCCCGCGCGGCGGGAGTTTCCGGTCGAGCGCGGTGATCCGGCTGCTGTAGGTGGCGAAGGAGCCGCCGGGGGTCAGCTGGTAGGCGTCGACGCCGGTGAGGCGGGGGAAGTTCGCGGCGGCCTGGGCCGTCGTCGTCAGGCCGAGCAGCAGCAGCGCCACGAGGCCGAATACGAATCGCATGCCGGGAGCGTGCCGGGGACGCGTACACGGGCCGTACAAGTCAGGGCACGGCCAGGCCGCGCTCCCGCAGCGACTCCTCGACGCGCAGGCGTTCGATCTCGCGGTCCATGCCCTCGGGCAGCTCGGCGAGCCGGTGCGGGACGTCCACCTGGCGGCACGCCTGGGTGAGCAGCTCGTCGTAGGCCTGGCGGGTGCCGAGCCGCCGCGCGGCCGGGGTGCCGGACGGGTAGCCGGCCAGCAGCCGGTGCACCCGCCGCAGGTCCGCGGCGACGCGCTCGATCGGCGGCCCCTCGGGTTGCGGCTTCGCGCGCTTCTCACGGATCCGGTGGACCAGCCTGGGGACACGGAGGGCGCACCAGAACAGCACCGTGGGAGCGATGCAGACCACGGCGAAGAGGATCAGGTTCACGAGGACGCCGCCGGCGCCGGTCATGCACCGATGGTAAGCCCGCGCGGGGCCGCGGGCGGAGGGAATTTCCGCGCGGGCGGGGCGGCCGAGCGCGGCCGGTCGGCGGGCAGGGTGAGCGAGCGCGGCCAGTCCGCGGGCAGGGTGGGCGAGCGCGGCCGGTCGGCGGGCAGGGTGGGCGAGCGCGGCCGGTAGCCGGCATGCCCCCCACCGCGGACCGGGCCGCGCGGCTCAAGCGCCGGGGGTGGTGGGTTGCCCGGGACGCACCCCCCCCCGCGGGGGGGGGACGGGCGGTCGGGGGGCTCCGGGACGTCCACGGTC
>NZ_JBIWPI010000001.1:273205-490905 GCF_044768185.1 Amycolatopsis sp. NPDC101161 | reverse complement strand
GCGGGGGGGGGGGGGGGGGGGGGGGCCCCCCCGGCCCCCCCCCCCCCCCCCGCGGCCCCCGCGGCCCCGGGCACCCGGGCCGGGGGGTGTTGGCCCCCCGCACCCCCCCCCCCCCCGGCGGTGAGGTCACGGGAGCTCGGGGGTCTCCGGGACGACCAGGGTCTCGGGCGTCTGCGGGTTCTCCTCGACCAGCCACAGCACACCCGCCGGCGGTAGCTGGAGCACCGCCGAGGCCGGCTGGCCGTGCCACGCGTCCTCGGTCGCCTCGACCGCGCCCAGGTTGCCGACGCCCGAGCCGCCGTACGCCTCCGCGTCGGTGTTGACCACCTCGCGCCAGCGTCCCGCGGCAGGCAGGCCGACGCGGTAGTCGTGGTGCGGCACGCCGGCGAAGTTCGCCACGCACGCCAGCCGCGAACCGTCGGTCCCGATGCGCAGGAAGCTCAGCACGTTGCCGCTGGAGTCGTTCGCGTCGATCCAGCGGAAGCCGTCCGGGGACGTGTCCTGGCTGAACAGCGCCGGAGTCGACTTGTACACCGAGTTCAGCGACCGCAGCAGGTCCTGGACGCCGCGGTGCAGCGGCTCGTCCAGCAGGTGCCAGTCCAGCGACCGCTGCTCCGACCACTCGGACGGCTGACCGAACTCGCCGCCCATGAACAGCAGCTGCTTGCCCGGGTGCGCCCACATGAACGCCAGCAGCGACCGCAGCCCGGCCGCCTTGTTCCACGCGTCGCCCGGCATGCGGCCCCACAGGGATCCCTTGCCGTGCACCACTTCGTCGTGCGACAGCGGCAGGACGAAGTTCTCGCTCCACGCGTACACCAGCGAGAACGTCATCTCGTTGTGGTGGTACGCGCGGTGGATCGGCTCGTGGGACAGGTACCGGAGCGTGTCGTGCATCCAGCCCATGTTCCACTTGAAGCCGAACCCGAGGCCGCCCAGGTGGGTCGGGCGCGTGACGCCCGGCCACGCCGTCGATTCCTCGGCGACCATCACGATGCCCGGGTGTCGCTTGTAGACGGTCGCGTTCAGCTCCTGCAGGAACTTCACCGCGTCCAGGTTCTCGCGGCCGCCGTACTGGTTCGGCAGCCACTCCCCTTCGTTGCGGGAGTAGTCGAGGTAGAGCATCGAGGCGACGGCGTCGACGCGCAGGCCGTCGAGGTGGAACTCCTCGATCCAGTACAGCGCGTTGGCGACCAGGAAGTTGCGGACCTCGTTGCGGCCGAAGTCGAACACGAGCGTGCCCCAGTCGGGCTGCTCCCCTCTCCGCGGGTCCGCGTGCTCGTACAGCGCGGTGCCGTCGAACTTCGCCAGCGCCCAGCTGTCCTTCGGGAAGTGCGCGGGCACCCAGTCGACGAGCACGCCGATCCCCCGCTGGTGCAGGCGGTCGACGAAGTAGCGGAAGTCGTCCGGGGAACCGAAGCGGGACGTCGGCGCGTAGTACGACGTCACCTGGTAGCCCCACGAGCCGCCGAACGGGTGCTCCGACACCGGCAGCAGCTCCACGTGCGTGAAGCCGGTCTCGACCAGGTAGTCGCCGAGCTGGTCGGCCAGCTCCCGGTAGTCGAGCCCGGGCCGCCACGAGCCGAGGTGGACCTCGTAGACGCTCATCGGCGCCGAGGCCCACTGGGTCGCTTCGCGGGTGTCCACCCACTCGTCGTCTTCCCACACGTAGGACGACGTGGTGACGACCGAGGCCGTCGCGGGCGGCTGCTCGGTGCCGAACGCCATCGGGTCGGCCTTCTCGTGCCAGTTCCCGTCGGCGCCGAGGATGCGGAACTTGTAGCAGGTGCCGGCCCCGACGCCGGGGACGAACAGCTCCCAGATCCCCGACGAGCCGAGCGAGCGCATCGCGTGACCGCGCCCGTCCCAGCCGTTGAAGTCGCCGATCACGCGGATGCCGCGGGCGTTCGGCGCCCACACCGCGAACGACGTCCCCTCGACGACCCCGTTCGGCGTCTCGTACGAGCGGACGTGCGCGCCGAGCACCTCCCAGAGCCGCTCGTGGCGCCCTTCGCCGATCAGGTGCAGGTCGAGCTCGCCGACCGTGGGCAGCCAGCGGTAGGGGTCGTCGGCGGTGACGGTGTGCCCGTCGTACTCGACCTCCAGCCGGTAGTCGCCCGGGTGCTCCGGCACCGCGGCGGCGAACAGCGCGTCGATCACCGGCTCCAGCGGGTACCGGTGCTCGCCCGCGAGCAGCGTGACCCCCTTGGCGCCGGGCAGCAGCGCCCGGGCCGCGAAGCCCTTGCCCACCGCGTGCACCCCCAGCACCGAGTGCGGGTCGTGGTGCGAGCCGGCGAGCAGCCGGTCGATGTCCGCGGCCGGCGGGGCCGCGGCCGGGAGGCCTTCCGGTACCGCGTTCACGGTGTCATCCCTCTCCGTCGGTGATCCGGGCGATCGAGGCGAGCGGCACGCCCAGCCAGTCCGGCCGGTTCGCGTGCTCGTAGCCCACCTCGTAGACCGCCTTGTCCAGTTCGAAGGCGCGCAGCAGCTCGCCCGCCTCGCGCGGGTCCGCCGCCACCGCCGCGTAGCCCTCGCAGAACGCCGCGCGGTTGCGTTCCGACCACTCGTGGGCGCGCTCGGCCAGCGCCGGGTCGTCCGGCTGGCCGACCAGCATCTGCTGGGCCGCGTAGTCGAACGACCTCAGCATGCCCGCCACGTCGCGCAACGGCGACCGCAGCGCGTGCCGCTCCTCGACCGGGGCCGCGGGCTCGCCCTCGAAGTCGATCAGCAGCCAGCCGCCGACCGTCCGCAGCACCTGGCCGAGGTGCAGGTCGCCGTGGATGTACTGCATGGTGACCGAGTCCAGCGGCAGCGTGCGCAGCTCCTCGAACGCCGCCCGCAGCGCCGGGGCGTGCGCGGCCAGCTCGGGCACCCGGCCGGCGATCGTGTCCAGGCGGTCGAGCATCGCCTTGGCCGAGCGTTCCAGCTCCTCGGCGTCGACCGGCTCGGTGCCGAGCGCCTCGGCCAGGTCCGCGTGCACCTCGGCGACCGCGCGCCCGAGCCGCTCGGCCTCGCCGGCGAAGTCGCCGCCGACCTCCCCGGCGTGCAGCTCCGGCGCCGCCATCAGGTCGCGGACGCTGGTGGTGGCCATCGCCCAGCCGTCGACCGCGTCGGAGACGAACTGCTGGAGCATGCCGACCGTGGTCGGCTCGCCGTCGAGGTCGCCGGTGATCGAGCCGAGCGGGGCCGCGATGTGCTTGCTGCCGACGCCCTGCAGCGCGCGGTGCAGCAGCAGGTCCTTGTTCTTGCCCGGGGTCAGCTTCCGGAACAGCTTGAGGATGTACTGCCCGCCGTAGACCAGGGAGGTGTTGCTCTGCTCCGACGTGATCGGACGCGCACGCAAACCGGTCTCCAGCTCGACGCCCGGCTCGTGCTCGAAGACGAGCGAGCCGACGCTGCCCTCCCGCGCCATCAGGTCCAGCAGCACGCCGGTGACGTCGAGGTCGCCGGACGCCTCGTAGGCGTTGAGGTCGCCGACCGCGCCGATCCAGCTGGTGGACGCGATCTCCGGCGGGTGCGTCCGCCGGCCCACGAGCAGCTGGTACGGCTCGCGCCGGTCGTCCTGGACGACCTCGACGACCACGTGCAGCAGCTGCGGATCGCCTTCGACCAGCTCGGTCACGCCGAGCGGCCGGACGCCGGTGACCGGCCGGTCCTTGCCGGCGAACCAGCGCTGCTCCGGCAGCCAGCGCTTCAGGTCCTCGGTCAGGTCGTCGACCAGCTCACGCGGGTCGGACAAGGGACTCACCTCGCTTCGCCTTCGTCTCCCGAGCTCGTCAGCTGGAACCAGTAGAAGCCGTGCCCCGGCAGCGTCAGCAGGTAGGACAGCTCCCCGATGCTGGGGAACCGCACGCCGCCGGTGAGCTCCACCGGCGTGCACCCGCGGTGCGCGGACAGATCCAGCTCCACCGGCTGCGGGAACCGGGAGAGGTTGTTCACGCAGAGCACGACGTCTTCGCCGCCGTCCGGGCGCCGCCACTGGCGCTTGTACGCCAGCACGCTCGGGTTGGACCCGCCGAGGTCGACGAACTCGCCTTCGGCGAACGCGTGGTGCTGCTTGCGCACCTCGATCATCCGCCGGGTCCAGTTGAGCAGCGAGGCGTCGTTGTTCGACTGCGCCTCGACGTTCAGGCCCTGGTAGCCGTACACCGGGTCCATGATCACCGGCAGGTAGATCCGGCCCGGGTCGCAGGAGGAGAACCCGGCGTTGCGGTCCGGGGTCCACTGCATGGGGGTGCGGACCGCGTCGCGGTCGCCGAGCCAGATGTTGTCTCCCATGCCGATCTCGTCACCGTAGTACAGAACGGGCGAGCCCGGCAGGGACAGCAGCATCGCGGTGAACAGCTCCTGCTGGTTGCGGTCGTTGTCCAGCAGCGGGGCCAGCCTCCGGCGGATGCCGATGTTGGCCTTCATGCGCGGGTCCTTGGCGTACTCCGCGTACATGTAGTCGCGCTCTTCGTCGGTGACCATCTCGAGGGTCAGCTCGTCGTGGTTGCGCAGGAAGATGCCCCACTGGGCCCCGCTGGGGATGGTCGGGGTCTGGGTGAGGATCTCCGAGATCGGGAACCGGGACTCGCGGCGCACCGCCATGAAGATCCGCGGCATCAGCGGGAAGTGGAACGCCATGTGGCACTCGTCGCCGCCGACGGCCGGGTCGCCGAAGTACTCGACGACGTCCGACGGCCACTGGTTCGCCTCGGCCAGCAGGATGCGGCCCGGGTACTCGTCGTCGACGACCTTGCGGCAGCGCTTGAGGAACTCGTGCGTGCGCGGCAGGTTCTCGCAGTTGGTGCCCTCCTGCTCGAACAGGTACGGCACGGCGTCCAGGCGGAACCCGTCGATGCCCAGGTCGAGCCAGAACCGCAGGGTGTCGATCATCGCGTTCTGGACGTCGACGTTCTCGAAGTTCAGGTCGGGCTGGTGGGAGAAGAACCGGTGCCAGTAGAACTGGCCGCGCACCGGGTCGTAGGTCCAGTTCGACGTCTCGGTGTCGACGAAGATGATCCGCGCGTCGGCGTAGCGGGAGTCGTCGTCGCTCCACACGTAGTAGTCGCCGTACGGGCCGTCGGGGTCCTGGCGGGACTGCTGGAACCACGGGTGGGCGTCCGAGGTGTGGTTGAGCACCAGGTCGGTGATCACCCGGATGCCGCGCCGGTGGGCCTCGTTGAGGAGGAAGACGAAGTCCTCGACGCTGCCGAACTCCGGCAGCACCGCGCGGAAGTCGCTGATGTCGTACCCGCCGTCGCGCAGCGGCGAGGCGTAGAACGGCGGCAGCCACAGGCAGTCGATGCCCAGCCAGGCCAGGTAGTCCAGCCGGCCGGCCAGGCCTCTCAGGTCGCCGGTGCCGTCGCCGTTGGAGTCGGCGAACGCGCGCACCAGCACCTCGTAGAACACCGCGCCCTTGAACCACTCCGGGTTGCTCGGCGCCTGCTGCGCCGACCGGAAGTCCCCGGCCTGCGGCTCGACGAGCATGCCGTCCGCGGTCATCGCCTCACCGGTGTGCGGCACGCCCTCCAGTCCCAGAGCCGCGTCGGGCCGGGTTTCTTCCGCCATGTGTTCCACCTCGTCCCTCGAGTCCCTGTCCTTCCCCGCTCAGCCGGCCAGCCGGCGTCTCACCGACACGACGTGCGCCACCGCGCGCCAGGGTTCGAGCCGGACGTAGTTCGCCGGGCCCCAGTCCCAGGTGTCGCCGGTGACCTCGTCGTGGGCGATCAGCCGTTCGTGGGCCTCGAACCCGAGCGCCTCCGTGTCGAGCCAGAGCGTGCCCTCCTGGGGCCCGTACGGGTCGAGGGTGACGACGGTGACCACGGTGTCGCCGGTGGCCGGGTCCTGTTTGGAGTAGGCCAGCAGCGCGTCGTTGTCGATGTGGTGGAAGTGCAGGGTGCGCATCTGCTGCAGCGCCGGGTGCGCGCGGCGGACGGCGTTGAGCTTCGCGATCCACGGCTCCAGCGAGCGGCCTTCGGCGAGCGCGCGCTCGAAGTCGCGCGGCCGCAGCTGGTACTTCTCGGAGTCGAGGTACTCCTCACTGCCCTCGCGGACCGGGACGTGCTCGAACAGCTCGTACCCGGAGTAGACGCCCCACGTCGGCGAGATCGTCGCGGCGAGCGCGGCCCGCAGCGCGAACATGCCCGGGCCGCCGCGCTGCAGCGACTCGTGGAGGATGTCCGGCGTGTTGACGAACAGGTTCGGCCGGCCCTCGTTCCAGTGGTCGCGCAGGTCGACGGCGAAGTCGATCAGCTCCTGCTTGCCGGTCCGCCACGTGAAGTACGTGTAGCTCTGGGTGAAGCCGAGCCGGGCCAGGCCCCACAGCCGCGCCGGGCGGGTGAACGCCTCGGCGAGGAAGAGGACGTCCGGGTGGGCGTCCTTGACCGACTGGATCAGCCAGGCCCAGAAGTCCGGCGGCTTGGTGTGCGGGTTGTCGACCCGGAAGATCTTGACCCCGTGGTCGATCCAGACCGTGATGACCCGCAGCATCTCCTCGTAGACGCCCTTGGGGTCGTTGTCGAAGTTGATCGGGTAGATGTCCTGGTACTTCTTCGGCGGGTTCTCCGCGTAGGCGATCGAGCCGTCCGGGCGGGTGGTGAAGAACTCCTGGTTCTTGAGCACCCACGGGTGGTCCGGCGCGGCCTGCAGCGCGAAGTCCAGCGCCACCTCCATGCCCAGCTCCTCGGAGCGGGCGACGAAGGCGTCGAAGTCCTCGAAGGTGCCGAGGTCCGGGTGGATGGCGTCGTGCCCGCCCTCGTCGGAGCCGATGGCCCACGGCGAGCCGACGTCGTCCGGCTTGGCGTCGAGGGTGTTGTTGGGGCCCTTGCGGTTCACGCGGCCGATGGGGTGGATCGGCGGCAGGTAGACGACGTCGAAGCCCATCTTCGCGACGCGGTCGAGCGCAGCCGCGGCGGTGGTGAAGGTGCCGTGCACCGGCTTGCCCTCGGCGTCGAGCCCGCCGGTGGAGCGGGGGAACAGCTCGTACCAGGAGCCGAACGCGGCCCGGCGGCGGTCCACCCAGACCTTGTGCGGCTTGCCCTTGGTGATCAGCTCGCGCACCGGGAACTCGCGCATGAGCTGGCGGATCTCGGGCGACAGCGCGGGCCCGACCCGCTCGGCGAGGCCGCGCGCTTCGTCGCGCAACGCCGCCACCGCGCCGGTCAAGAGCGCTTTCTCGGCCCGGCGGTCCGGGCGGCGGGAGACGCGCTCCAGCAGCCGGGCGCCGTTCTCGAGGTCGTTCGCGAGGTCCTCGGGTCCCTGCCCGGCGGCGACCTTCACCTCGACGTTGTGCTCCCAGGTCGCCCAGGGGTCGCCCCACGCGTCGATGCGGTAGGTCCACAGACCGGTGGTGTCCGGGACGATCACCGCGGCGAACTCGTCGGGGTGGTCGGGACCGCGCGGCACCATCCGCGTCTGGCGGGTCAGCCGGTCGGCCGGACCACGCCACGCGACGGTGGCCGCGACGGCGTCGTGGCCTTCCCGCCAGACGGTCGCGGTGACCGGGATGTGTTCCCCCACAACGGCTTTGGCCGGATACCGGCCGCAGCTCACGCTGGGGGAGACGTCGTCGATGCCGAGCCGGCCGGTCATGGGCAACGCCCCTCGGTGTGTTCGGTTGGACGCAGGCGACGCCAGTCTGCCTGACTCGATCAAGCGCCTGGGAGGCAGGGTTCTCTACGGTGTACCCACGTCGCCGCGGACGAAACGCTTTCCCCGCAACGAATTTCCGGATGATGTCCGGGACGTGAAGATCGTGTGCGAATGCGCGGGACCGACACGCGGACCCGAACGGCGAACACCCGTACCCGAATGGACGAACCGGACAGCGCCGGACCGGCCCCCGTCAGGGGCCTTCGACCGGCGTCTCCGCCGCCAGGCGCGGGGCCCGCAGCAGGAGCAGCGACCGCGACTGCAGCGTCACCCGGCTCTTGGCCTCCAGCGCACCCGGGTTGGCCGGGCTCCCGTCGGCGGTGCTCGTGTCGAGCGTCGGCTTGAACGTCTCGCCGTACTCGCGGCCGGGCAGCACGACCTCGGCCGGCTCGTCGCCCGCGTGCAGCCACAGCAGCCACGAGTGGTCGGGCACCAGTTCGCCGTCGCGGTTGCGGGCCTGGCTGTTCGAGCCGTCGATCCACATGCCGAGCGTGTGCCGGTCCTCGAACCAGTCGGTCTCGCCGAACTCCTCGCCGTCCGGGCGGAACCAGACCAGGTCGGGCTGGCCGGTCGGCGTCGTCCGGCCTTCGAAGAACTCCGGCTGCCGCAGCGCCGGGCTGTTCGCCCGCAGCCGCACGACGCGGCGGGCGAAGGTCAACATGGCCTCGGCCTCGGGGTCTTCCGGCGTCCAGTCCAGCCAGGACGTCTCGTCGTCGACGCAGTACGCGTTGTTGTTGCCGCCCTGGGTCCGCCAGAACTCGTCGCCCGCGGTGATCATCGGGGTGCCGGTGGACAGCAGCAGCGTCGCGAACAGGTTCCGCACCTGCCGGGCGCGCAGCTGGCGGATCTCGGGGTCGGTGGTGTCGCCCTCGGTGCCGTGGTTCCACGAGCGGTTGTCGTTGCCGCCGTCGCGGTTGTCCTCGCCGTTGGCCTCGTTGTGCTTTTCGTTGTAGGACACCAGGTCCCGCAGCGTGAAGCCGTCGTGGGCGGTGACGAAGTTGATCGACTGCCACGGCCGGCGCAGGTTGTGGTCGTACAGGTCCGACGAACCGGACAGCCGGTAGGCGAGGTCGCGGACGCCGGTCGCGCCGCGCCAGAAGTCGCGCACGGTGTCGCGGTAGCGGCCGTTCCACTCCGCCCACTGGGCGCCGAAGCCGCCGACGCGGTAGCCCTCGCCGGTGGCGTCCCACGGCTCGGCGATGAGCTTGCAGCGCGAGAGCACCGGGTCGGTGGTGATCGCGGTGAGCAGCGTCGACGCCGGGTCGAACGGGCCGCCGCGGGCCCGGCCGAGCGTGCTGGCCAGGTCGAACCGGAAGCCGTCGACGCCCAGCTCCTGCGTCCAGTACCGCAGCGAGTCGGTGACCAGCCGGACCACGGTCGGCGAGCCGGCCTCCAGGGTGTTTCCGCAACCGGTGATGTCGGCCATGTGCCCGCGGTCGGTGTGCAGGTAGTACACCGGCGCGTTCAGGCCGCGGAAGCTCAGCGTCGGCCCGTCCGGCCCGCCTTCGCAGGTGTGGTTGAACACGACGTCGACGATCACCTCGATGCCGGCCGCGTGCAGGGCGGCCACCATCAGCCGGAACTCCTCGACCTCGTGGCCGGGCTCGCTGGCGTAGGCGGCGTGCGGCGCGAAGAAGCCGAGCGGCGAGTACCCCCAGTAGTTGTGCCGCCCGGCCCGCACCAGCGACGGCTCGTCGAGGAACGTGTGCACCGGCAGCAGCTCCACCGAGGTGACGCCGAGCCGGGTCAGGTACTCGATGGCGACCGGATGGGCCAGGCCGAGGTAGGTGCCCCGCAGCGCCTCCGGGATGAACGGGTGCCGCTGCGTGAACCCCTTGACGTGCAGCTCGTAGATCACCGCCTCTTCGAACGGGACCTCCGGCTTGACGCCGGTGTCCGGCCCGCCGGGCGAGGACACCACCGACAGCGGCACGCTGCCCAGGGAGTCCACAGTGGACATCGGACCGCGTTCGGGGTCGCCGGTGAAGCCCTGGGCCGCGCTCAGGTCGGTGAGGCCGCCGGTGATCTGCCGGGCGTAGGGGTCGACGAGCAGCTTGTGCGGGTTGCAGCGCAGGCCCCGGCCCGGGTCGTACGGGCCGTGGACGCGGTAGCCGTAGCGCTGCCCCGGTGTCACCCCGGGCACCAGGCCGTGCCAGACGCCGAACGTGCGCTCGGTGAGCGCGATCCGGCGTTCCGACCCGTCGGCGTCGATCAGGCACAGGTCGACCGCGTCCGCGACGGCGGAGGTGATCGCGAACCGGACGCCGCCTGCCTCGGGGTGGGCCCCGAGCGGGAACGGGCGTCCGGCGCGGACGTGCTGGGTCGAGGGTCGTGTGGCCATTCCTGAATCGTCCCAGATCCGGCCCGTCCCCCGCGCCCCTATACCGGGACGGTTACCGGGCCGCCGCCGTTTCGACGAGGACGAAGGTGTCCGGCGGCAGCTGCGCGGCACCCCCGTCCACAGTGGCTTCCGCCCAGGTCAGCAGGGTCGTCGTGGCCCCGAGCGGGAGCGTGACCGGGCCTTCGCCGAAGTTGACGGCCAGCCGCAGCGCACCGCGGTGCAGCACGAGCCAGGACCCGTCCGGCGCGGCGTCGACGCGCAGGTCGCCGACCCGGGGGTCCGCCAGCTCGGGGTGGTCACGGCGCAGCCGGATCAACGCGCGGTACAGGTCCAGCACCTCGCGGTGACCGGGCTGGTCGGCCTCGGCCCAGTCGAGCCGGGAGCGGTCGACCGTGGCCGGGTCCATCGGGTCGGGCACCTCGGACTCGCCCCAGCCGTGCCGGGCGAACTCGCGGCGGCGGCCCGTGCGGACCGCTTCGGCCAGCTCCGGGTCCGGGAAGGAGGCGAAGAACTGCCACGGCGTGCTCGCCGCCCACTCCTCCCCCATGAACACCATCGGCGTGAACGGCGAGCAGAACAGGATCGCCGCGCCGCAGGCCAGCCGGTCCCGGGACACGGTCGCGGACAGCCGGTCGCCGGTCGCGCGGTTGCCGATCTGGTCGTGGTTCTGCAGGTAGGCGAGGAAGCGGTGGCCCGGCACGGTCCGGGTGTCGACCGGCCGGCCGTGGGTCCGCTCCCGGAACGACGACCAGGTCCCGGCGTGGAAGAACACCTCGCGCAGGACCCGCTCGACGGCGTCCTGCGCGGCGAAGTCCGTGTAGTAGCCGGACGTCTCGCCGGTGAGCTTGACGTGCAGGGCGTGGTGGAAGTCGTCCGACCACTGGGCGTGCAGGCCGTACCCGCCGCGCTCGCGGGGCGTCACCAGCCGCGGGTCGTTCAGGTCGGACTCGGCGATCAGCGTCAGCGGCCGGTTCAGCGCCGCCGACAGCGCCTCGGTCTCGGTGGCGAGCTGTTCGAGCAGGTGGACCGCGCGCCGGTCGAGCAGCGCGTGCACCGCGTCCAGGCGCAGCGCGTCGACGTGGAAGTCGCGGAACCAGCTCAGGGCGTTGTCGACGACGTACCGGCGGACCTCGTCCGAGCCGGCGCCGTCGAGGTTGAGACCCGGACCCCAGTCGTTCTGCCCGGCGAAGTACGGCCCGAACCGGTCGAGGTAGGCCCCCGACGGCCCGAGGTGGTTGTAGACGACGTCGAGCACGACGGCCAGCCCGCGCGCGTGTGCCGCGTCGACGAACCGCTTGAAGCCGTCCGGCCCGCCGTAGGGCTCGTGGACCGCGCCCCACAGGACGCCGTCGTAGCCCCAGCCGGCGGTGCCGTCGAAGGAGTTGACCGGCAGCAGCTCGACGTGGGTGATGCCGAGCTCGACGAGGTGCTCGAGCCGGTCGATCGCCGCGTCGAAGGTGCCGCCCTCGGTGAAGGTGCCGATGTGCAGCTCGTAGACGACCCCGCCGGGCAGCTGGCGGCCGTGCCACGCGTCGTCCGTCCAGTCGAACTCGGCGTGGTCGTAGACGCGCGACTCCTGGTGGACGCCGTGGGGCTGCCACCGCGACCGCGGGTCGGGCAGCCGCTTCTCGTCGTCGTCCAGCAGGAAGGCGTAGTTGATGCCCTCGGCCTCGGCGTGCCACCAGCCGCCCTCGCCGGCGGTCATCTCGTGCACGCCGGCGTCGACGCTCACCCGGACCCGCCCGGCGGCCGGGGCCCACACGCTGAACCTCATGCGTCTCCTCGCACCAGCAACGCGACGGGGTACCGGTCGAACAGGGTGGCCACGTCCGGAGTCGCGTCGCGGCCGGTCAGGACGTCGGTCCAGACGCCGTCGGGCAGCGGCAGCACGGTGTCGCCCCAGCCGCCGCCGGCCTCGAGCCCGACCGGCAGCCGGGTCACCGCGACGGCCAGGTCCGCGGACCGCGTGAAGGCCAGGACGTGCTTCGCGGCCGCGCCTTCGGCCCGCAGCGGCCGGTAGCCGCGGAACAGCGCCGGGTGTTCGCGGCGCAGCCGCAGCGCCTTGTGCACGACCAGGAGCTTCGCCGCGCCGGACGCGTCGATCTCCGGCTGCTCGCCGTCGGCGACCCGGGCCAGGATCTCGCGGCGGACCGCGTAGTCGACCGGGCGGCGGTTGTCGGGGTCGACCAGCGAGAAGTCCCACAGCTCGGTGCCCTGGTAGACGTCGGGGACGCCGGGCGCGGTCAGCTGAACGAGCTTCTGGCCGAGCGAGTTCGCGTAGCCGGGCCGCTCGATCCGCGCGACGAACGCTTCGATGTCCGCCGCCAGCTCGGCGTCGCCCATCACGTCCGCCGGCCACGCGGCGACGTCGGCCTCGAACGTCTCGTCGTGGTCGGTCCAGCTGGTCCGCAGCTTGGCCTCCTTGGCCGCCTTGTCGAGGTAGCCGCGCAGCCGGTCCGGCTCGATCGGCCAGGTCGACACCAGCGTCTGCCAGGCGAGGAGGTTCAGCGCCGGCTCGGCGATCCCGCGGCGCACCGTCCACCGGCGGACGGCGTCGGCGAACTCGCCGGGCAGCTCCGCCAGCACGGCCATCCGCGCGCGGGTGTCTTCCGAGCGCTTGGTGTCGTGCGTGGTCAGCGTCGTCATCGCGGCCGGGTAACCGGCCTCGCGCTCGGCCGCCAGGCGGTGGAACTCCTCGACGTCCAGGCCGAACCGGTCCGGGTTGCCGCCGACCTCGTTGAGCGCGGCGAAGCGGGTGTAGCGGTAGAACGTCGTGTCCTCGGTGCCCTTGGCCACGACCATGCCGGACGTCTGCTGCAGCCGGGTGGCCAGCTCGCCGTCCGGCTCGGCGCGGACCTGCGCGTCGAGGGCGTCCAGCGCGGCGCCGAGGTCGGGCCGGGCTTGCCGCGCCCCGGCGATCGCGGCCGCCCAGTGCGCCGCGCCTTCGGGCAGGTACGAGCGGTAGACGGGGAACGCGATCATGGTCTCGGCGACGGCCGCGCGCGCCGCGTCCTGGTCCAGCCCGCGCAGCAGCGCCGCGATCCGCCGGACCTCGGCGACGAGGATGCGGTCGGTGACCAGCCGCCGGGCCTCGGCCTCGACGCGGTGGTAGCCGGTCTTCACGCCCAGTTCGGTGGCCAGCTCGGTGAAGCCGGGCTCGCCCGCCGGGTCGACGAAGACGCCGGCGATCTCGCGCAGGGCGTCGTAGCCGGTGGTGCCGTCGACCGGCCAGCTCTGCGGCAGCGGCTCGCCCGGGTGCAGGATCTTCTCCGCGACGATCCACGCGTTCGGCGCGTTCTCCCGCAGCCGCCGGAAGTAGCCGCCCGGGTCGGCGAGGCCGTCCGGGTGGTCGACGCGCAGGCCGGTGACGTCGCCGTCGGCGACCCAGCGCAGGACCTCCCCGTGCGTCTCGGCGAACACCTTCGGGTCCTCGACGCGGACCGCGGCCAGGTTCGTGATGTCGAAGAACCGGCGGTAGCCCAGCTCCGCGTTGCCGCGGCGCCAGCCGATCAGGCGGTAGTGCTGGCGCTCGTGGACCTCCTGCGGCGTCCCGGCTTCGGTGCCGGGCGCGATCGGGAAGCGGTGGTCGTAGTAGGCCAGCTCGCCGTCCTCGACCGACAGCTCGGCGACGGCGTCGTCGTCACCGAGCACCGGCAGCAGCAGCGGGCCGCGCTCCCAGTCGATGTCGAAGAAGGACGCGTACTCGGAGTCGCGGCCGTGCTCGAGCACGTCCCACCACCAGCGGTTGAGCTTCGGCACCTCGACCGACATGTGGTTCGGCACGATGTCGACCACCAGCCCGAGCCCGAGCTCCTTCAGCAACGCGCCGAGCTCCTGGCGCGCCGCCTCGCCGCCCAGCTCCGGCCGCGCGCGCGTCGGGTCGACGACGTCGTAGCCGTGGGTCGAGCCGGGTGCCGCGTCCAGCACCGGCGAGGCGTAGAGCGCGCCGATGCCCAGGTCGCGCAGGTAGCCGGCGATGCCGGCGGCGTCACCGAACGGGAACTCCGGGCGCAGCTGCACCCGGTAGGTCGACTCCGGCACCGTCATGCGGGCTCCGTCCGCTGCAGCACGATCAGGGACCGGGCGGGCAGGGTGAGCTGGCCGCCCCCTTCGATGGGTTTCGCGTCGAGGGGCTCGACCTCGCCGGTCGCGGTGTCGACGACGACCGTCCAGGCCTGGCCGTAGCCGTTGCCCGGCAGCTTGGCGTCGATGTCCTCGTAGTGCGCGTTGAACGCGAGGAGGAACGAGTCGTCCTCGACGTGCATCCCGCGCGGGTCGAGGTCCGGGATGGCCTGGCCGTTGAGGAAGACGACGACCGCCTTGCCGAAGCCGTCGTCCCAGTTCTGCTCGGTCATCTCCTCGCCGGCCGGGGTGAACCAGGCGATGTCGCCGAGCTTGTCGCCCTTGCCGACCGGGCCGCCCTGGAAGAACCGGCGGCGGCGGAACACCGGGTGGCGGTGCCGGAACGCGCCCAGCCCGCCGGTGAACCGGACCAGGTCGGCGTGCTCGGTGGCCAGTTCCCAGTCCATCCAGGACAGCTCGGAGTCCTGGCAGTAGACGTTGTTGTTGCCCTGCTGGGTCCGGCCGAACTCGTCGCCGTGCAGGATCATCGGCACGCCCTGCGACAGCATCACCGTCGCCAGCATGTTGCGCTGCTGGCGGGCGCGCAGCTCGTTGACCTCCGGGTCGTCGGTCTCGCCCTCGACCCCGCAGTTCCACGACCGGTTGTCGTCGGCGCCGTCGCGACCGTCCTCGCCGTTGGCCTCGTTGTGCTTTTCGTTGTAGGACACCAGGTCCCGCAGCGTGAAGCCGTCGTGGGCGGTGACGAAGTTGATCGACGCGAACGGGCGGCGGCCGTCGTCCTGGTAGAGGTCGGACGAGCCGGTGATCCGCGACGCGAACTCGCCCAGCGTCGACGGCTCGCCGCGCCAGAAGTCGCGGACGGTGTCGCGGTACTGCCCGTTCCACTCCGTCCACAGCGGCGGGAAGTTGCCGACCTGGTAGCCACCGGGGCCGACGTCCCACGGCTCGGCGATCAGCTTCACCTGGCTGACGATCGGGTCCTGCTGCACGAGGTCGAAGAACGTGGACAGCCGGTCGACGTCGTAGAACTCGCGCGCCAGGGCCGAGGCGAGGTCGAAGCGGAAGCCGTCGACGTGCATCTCCGTCACCCAGTACCGCAGCGAGTCCATGATCAGCTGCAGGGTGTGCGGGTTGCGCACGTTGAGGGAGTTCCCGGTGCCGGTGTAGTCCATGTAGTACTCGGGCTCCCCCTCCACCAGCCGGTAGTAGGCCTCGTTGTCGATGCCCCGCATCGACAGCGTCGGCCCGAGGTGGTTGCCCTCGGCGGTGTGGTTGTAAACCACGTCGAGGATCACTTCGATGCCGGCCTCGTGGAAGGCCTTCACCATCCCCTTGAACTCCTGGACCTGGCCGCCCTCGCCGGGCATCGCGGCGTAGGCGTCGTGCGGCGCGAAGTAGCCGATCGTGTTGTAGCCCCAGTAGTTCGTGAGGCCCTTCTCCTCCAGCCCGTGGTCGGAGACGAACTGGTGCACCGGCAGCAGCTCGACCGCCGTCACGCCGAGCTTCTGCAGGTGCTCGACGACGGCGGGGTGCGCCATCCCGGCGTACGTGCCCCGCAGCGCCTCCGGCACGAACGGGTGGTTCACCGTCATGCCCTTGACGTGGGCTTCGTAGATGACCGTCTCGTTGTACGGCCGCTTCGGCTGGCGGTCGTTGCCCCAGTCGAAGAACGGGCTCGCGACCAGCGAGTACGGCACCCGGCCGGCGGAGTCGGCGTCGTTGCGCTCCTCCGGGTTGCCGAACTGGTAGCCGAAGAGCGATTCGTCCCACTTCACGCCGTGCGAGACGGCCTTCGCGTACGGGTCGATCAGCAGCTTGTTCGGGTTGCAGCGCAGGCCGCGGGCCGGGTCGTACGGGCCGTGCACCCGGAACCCGTAGCGCTGGCCGGGGCCGACGTTGAGCAGGTAGCCGTGGTGGACGAAGCCGTCCACCTCTTCGAGCGCGTACCGCGTCTCGTTGCCCTCGGCGTCGAACAGGCACAGTTCGACTCGCTCGGCGACCTCGGAGAACAGGGCGAAGTTCGTCCCGACTCCGTCGTAGGTCGCGCCGAGCGGGTAGGGCGTTCCGGGCCAGGGCCGCACTGGGGTCTCCTCGAGCTTTCACAGGGTTGTTCCGGGCGCGTCCGCGCTCGCGAACGCGCATCACTGCGGGGGTCGTACGCCGGGGAGTACCCGTTACCCGGGCAACGGACGCGCCGCTGCCAGCGGCGCCACCGCGGCGCGCACCCCCTTCGCGGTGAAGAAGCCGTCGACGCTGACGGGAAGGGGAATCCGCCAGTTAGGGTACTGGTCGACCGTTCCGGGCAGATTCGGCTGCCGCACCTGGCCCGCGACGTCGGCCGGAGACGTCAGCACCAGCCGGGATGCCGCCCGGGCGAGCAGGGTGTGCAGCGCGACGACCATGTCGTCGGCCGGAATCCCTTCCCGGGCAAGGAGTTCCCGGAGTGCCTGCCGTTCGGCGGCGGCCGCTTCTTCCTCCGCTTCGACGCCCCGGTCCAGCAGGCCCAGCTCGGCCCGGACGCGGACGTGCTCGCCCTGAAGCCAGCCGGAGACGGTCGGCAGGTCGTGCGTGGAGATGCTGGCCATCGCCTCCGGGTCCCAGGTGTCCGGACGCGTGAACGGCTTGCCCGGCGCGTCCCAGTCGCGTTCGAACCACAGCACGGCCGAGCTGAGCATGCCGCGCTCGTGCATGGTCTCGGTGACGGTCTCCTCGACCGTGCCGAGGTCCTCCCCCACGACGACCGCGCCGGCCCGGTGCGCCTCGAGCGCCAGCACCCCGACCATGGCCTCGGCGTCGTAGTGGACGTACGTGCCGCGGTGCGCGGGCTCGCCCGGCGGGATCCACCACAGCCGCCAGAGCCCGGCGATGTGGTCGACGCGGATGCCGTCGGCGTACCGCAGGACGCCGCGGATGACGTCCCGGAACGGCGCGTAGCCGGCCTCGGCGAGCTTGTCCGGCCGCCACGGCGGCAGGTTCCAGTCCTGGCCCTGCTGGTTGAAGGCGTCCGGCGGCGCGCCGACGCGTACGTCGGCGGCGAAGACGTCCCGCACCGCCCAGGTGTCGGCCCCGCCGGGGTGCACCCCGACCGGCAGGTCGTGCACGATCCCGACGGTCATCCCGGCTTCGCGGGCCTTCTTGCGCGCCTCTTCCAGCTGGATCCGGCAGAGGTGCTGCAGCCACGTGTGGAAGCCGACGCGCTCCTTCAGCTCTTCGCGGGCCTTCTCGACTTCGGGGCCGGCCGGGTCGCGCAGCGGCTCCGGCCAGTCCCGCCAGTCGGCGCCGTGCTGCTCGGCGAGGGCGCAGAAGAGGGCGAAGTCTTCGAGGTCGGCGTCCGTGGGCAGCTCTTCGACGCGGTGCGGCCAGAGCAGCTCGAGGGCGGCGCGCTTCGCCGTCCAGACGGCGTCGTAGTCGATCAGCTCGCCGTCGCGGTCCGGGGCGAGCGAGACGACCGCCTCCTGCGTGGCGGCGTCGGCCCGCTCGAACGTCTCGGTCGCGGTGACGCGCAGGTAGATCGGGTTGGCGAAGCGCCGGCTCGCGGGCGAGTACGGCGACCGCTCGACCGGGTGGGCCGGGCTGAAGGCCTGGACGGGGTTGACCAGCAGGACGCCGGCGTCCAGTTCCGAGGCCGAGCGGGCGGCGAAGGTGGCGAGGTCGGCGTAGTCGCCGATGCCCCAGGAGCCGGCCGAGTGCAGGGCGTAGAGCTGCAGCATCCAGCCCCACGCGGGCGGGACGTCCGGCAGCTTCGCGGGCACGACGGCGAGCACGACGTCCTGCCCGGCGGTGACCACCCGGTGCCAGCCGAGCGGCAGGTCGTCCGGCAGCGCGCCGGTCACCTGGCGCCGGGTGCCGTCTTCGAGGATCACCTCGGCGTCCCCGGGCAGCGGCCGGCCGGTGCCCTCCTTCAGCACGATGGTCGGCGGCAGCCGGTCGGGAGCCCGCTCGGCCAGGGCGGCGGCGACGGCGTCGTCACTGGTGGCGTCGACCCCGAACTGGCCCAGCACGGCGACGACGACGTCGTCTTCGACTTCGACCCACTCCTGGTCGGCGTTCTCGTACCGGGTGGCGACGCCGTGGCGGTCGGCGAGCTGGTGCAGGGCGCTGCGGGCGGGGATCTCGTCGGGCACGGGACCAGCATTCCGGTGGTTGGCCGTTCCCGCCATCCGCACGGGCTCACGTCACCCCGGAGCCGATCTGCGCGAATCCCCGTGACCTTCTAACTTCTCCTCATGGGTGTGCGGAGAACCTTGAACGTGGACGAAGTCCTGAAGCGCCAGGACTCGGGGGAGCTCAAGCGGCGGCTGCGCGGGCGCGACCTGGTCGGGTTCGGCATCGGGATCATCATCGGCACCGGCATCTTCACCCTCGCGGGCGTCGAGGCGAAGACCCACGCCGGGCCGTCGGTGACGCTGTCGTTCGTGCTCGGCGCGGTCGTCGCCGGCCTCGCGGCGCTCTGCTACGCCGAGCTCGCCTCGAGCGTCCCGACGGCCGGGAGCGCCTACACCTACGCCTTCGCCACCCTCGGCGAGATCTTCGCGTGGATCATCGGCTGGGACCTGCTGCTGGAGTTCGCGCTCGGCGCCGCCGTGGTGTCGCGCGGCTGGTCCGGTTACCTGGCCAACCTGCTCGGGCTGTCGCCGGAGTGGTTCGGCGAGGACGCGAAGGTCAACATCGGCGCGGTGCTGATCATCGCCGTGCTGACCGTGGTCGCCGTGCTGGGGATCAAGGAGTCGGCCTGGCTGACGAACCTGCTCGTCTGCGTGAAGGTCGCCGTGTGCGTGCTGGTCCTGGCGGTCGGCCTGTTCTTCGTCAAGGGCGCGAACCTGACGCCGTTCATCCCGCCGGCCCAGCCGCCCGCCAGCGGGTCGACGGTGCTGGAGCAGCCGCTCGTGCAGGCCGCGCTCGGCCTGGAGCAGTCGGTCTACGGCATCGCCGGCATGGTCACCGCTGCCGCGATCGTGTTCTTCGCCTACACCGGCTTCGAGGCGCTCGCCAACCTCGGCGAGGAGACGCTCAACCCGCGCAAGGACCTGCGCGTCGGCATCCTCGGCGCGCTGGGCGTGTGCGCGCTGCTCTACATCGGCGTGTCGATCGTGCTGACCGGCATGATCCCGTTCACCGACATCGACACGGGCGCGCCGCTGGCCGACGCGTTCGACCGGGTCGGCCAGCACTGGGTCGGCGCGCTCATCTCACTCGGCGCGGTGACCGGCCTGACGTCGGTGATGATGGTCGAGCTGGTGACGATCGGCCGCATCGGCTTCGCGATGGGCCGCGACGGCCTGCTGCCGAAGGCCCTCGGCACGGCGCACCCGAAGTGGGGCACCCCGCACCGGATGACCATCGGCGGCGCCGCGCTGATCGCCGTGCTGGCGGCGTTCATCCCGATCTCCGAGCTGGCCGACATGGTCAGCATCGGCGCGCTGTCGGCGATGATCATCGTGGCGGTGGCGGTCCCGGTGCTGCGCCGCCGCCGTCCCGACCTCGAGCGGCCGTTCAAGGTGCCGTTCTCACCGGTGGTCCCGATCTTGGCGGCGCTGGCGTGCTTCTACCTGACGCTCAACCTGAACGTGCTGACGTGGATCCGCTTCGCGGCGTGGCTGGTGATCGGCTTGGTGATCTACTTCGCCTACGGCCGCAAGCACTCCCGCTTCGCGACCGGCTCGGAGGTCAGTCCCAGTAGGACGGAGTGAGGCCGGCGACGCGGGCCGCCTCGCGCGTTGCCGCTGCTTGGTCCGCGTCGACGACCACCAGGACCCCCAGCCCGGCCAGGGCCGCCGTCATCCACTCGACCGGCTGGTCGTGGATCCCGTTGTCCCCGAACGACGGGTAAGTGTCCACAACGGACAGCAGGGTGCCTTCCGCGCCGATGCGGATGCCCGCCACCAGCACGAAGTGGCCGCCGGGTGGGCGCCAACGGGACGTCCACAGTGGAGGGACGCCCGTGTCGAGGTAGTCGAGCAGCGCGCGCTCCGGGGTGTCGTGCGCGCCGAGCTCGGCGGCGTCGATCCGGGCGATCACCGCGACGCGCGGGACGTCCCACAGGCCGGCCAGCAGGTCGAAGAGCGTCACGGTGGTCCACTCCCCCGTCACCGGGACCGCCGACAGGGCGCCGCCCGACAGCGCGCCGATCGCCGTGGCCAGCCCGGAAACCCGCGTTCCCGCCGCGGCCGGGTCGTCGACCAGCGGCACCGGCAGCCGGAAGTCCGGCCGCCCCGCCTCGCCCCGCGGGCGCACGACCGGCCCGCGGACCGTGCCCGCGGCCACCGCGACGGCGTCCTGGTCGAGCACGTCGAGCCCGGCCGCGCGCAGCGCCGCCAGGCCGCAGAACGCCGCGGCCAGGCCGTCCTTCTGGGGCAGCTCAGCCTGGGCCACCGCGGCCAGCCGGGCGCCGCCCGGCAGCCACCGCACCCCGGACAGGTCGAGCTGCCCGCCGTCGATCCCCGAAGACATCGGTCCCCTCAGGTCCTCAATAGCGCCACAGGTGTGCGGCGACGATCTCCTCGACGCTCCGCTCGGCCGCCCACGCCGCGTCCGACGCCCGGACCGCGCGGAACGCGCCCAGGAGCTCGTCGCCGAGCACGCCGGCGATCCGCGGCGAGGCGAGCAGCGCGGCGTCCTGTTCGGCGGTGTCGGCCGGCAGCCGGCGCACACCGCGTGTCTCGCGTTCGCCTTCGGTCCAGCCGCCGGGGTCCTCGGCGATCGGGTCGGGCAGCGCGGCCGCGTCCTCGATGCCGGCCATCCCGGCGGCGAGCACGACGGCCAGCGCGAGGTAGGGGTTGGCCGAGGCGTCGGACGTCTTGAGCTCGACGTTCGCGTGGTCGGCACCCAGCAGCGGCGAGCCCGGGACGTACCTCAGCGGCGCTTCGCGGTTCTCGACGCCCCAGAAGGCGTACGCGCCCGCGAAGTAGCCGGGGCGCAGCCGCAGGGTCGACGGAACGCTCGGCGCGGTGATCGCGGTCAGCGCCGGGAGGTCGCGCAGGAGCCCGGCGAGGTAGCCCTCGTCGGCCGGTCTGCCGTCGCCGACGGGTTCGAGGAGGTTGCGGCCCTTGCGGCGGACGGAGGTGTGCAGGTGCCAGCCGTTGCCGGCGGCGCCGAGCCCGATCAGCGGCGCGAAGCTGGCGACGAGGCCGTGCGTGCGGGCGGCGGCGTGGATGGTCTGGCGGGCCAGGAGCTGGTCGTCGGCGGCGGAGACGGGGTCGGTGGCGGCCAGCGAGAGCTCGAGCTGCGCTACGCCGTACTCGGCGTGCAGCTGGCCGATCCGCAGGCCGTTGGCGGCGAAGTCGTGCAGCAGGGCGGCGACGAAGCCGTCGAGGCCGATGAGGGCGTGCGGGCTGTAGGCGGGCCCGGGGTGCCCGGGGTTCTCGGTGATGCCGGCACTGCCCGCGGGCGCGACGGCGAACTCGAGCTCGTAGCCGGCCCGGAACTCCAGCCCCCGCCGCGCGCCCTCGGCGACCTGCGCTTCGAGGACGGCGCGCTGGCAGTACGGCCAGGGCTCGCCGTCCTGGGTGACCTGCCGCACGGGCGCCCAGGCGAGCGCGGGCTGCCCGGCGAGCCGCCGCAGCCGCTCGACGACGGGCACGAGCCGGATGTCGCCGGAGGGCGTGGCGAGGCCGGCGTGGCCGTAGGTGATGGCGTCGTGGCTGTCGAAGACGGCGAAGAGCGAGGTGGCCCCGACGCCCCGGGTGGCGGCCTCGGCGAGCCCGGCGACGGGCACGATGCGCGAGCGCGGGATGCCGTTGTTGTCCGCCCAGGCGAGGTGGACCCCACCCACCCCGGCGGCCGCGAAGTCCTTCGCCGCCGCCGACGCCGCTTTGGTCATGACCACCTGCTTCCGCTCGGCCCGGAGCCAAGTATCCCGGTCACCGACGGCGACGGCCATCACGATCCGGGCCGGGGCGCGAACTCAAGCCCGCGTCACCCCGGCGGCTCCGGCACCGCCCCATCCCGGCTCCGCAACGCCACCCCCGCCACCACGGCCAACGTCCCCACCGCCTCGGGCACCGAAGGCACCTGCCCCAACAGCACGAACCCCATCACCCCGGCCGTCACCGGCAGCAAAGCCAGCAACACCGCGAACCGAGCCTGCCCCAGCCGCCGCAAAACCACCTGGTCCAGCGCGTACGGCACCACGGTCGACAACACCCCCACCCCGATGCCCGACAGCAGCATCCGTGGCGAAGACCACACCGCCCCCGTGCCGAACGCCAGCGGCGACAAGACCACCGTCGCCGCCGCGAAGCCGATCGCCAGGCTGTCCAGGCCCGATGAAGACCTCGAAGCCACCCTCTTGCCCAGCACGATGTACCCCGCCCAGGCCGCCGCCGCGCCGAAGGCGAACAGCACCCCGGACACGGACCCCGACAGCTGGACGTCCGCGATCGCGACCACGCCGCACGCCACCAGGACCACCGCCAGCACGTCCCGCAACGACCGCGACCCGAACGCCGCCACCAGGACCGGGCCGGCGAACTCCAGCGCCACCACCGTGCCCAGCGGGAGGCGGGCGATCGCCTCGTAGAACAGCACGTTCATGCCCGCCGTCACCACGCCGAACACGATCGCCAGCCACAGCCCGCGGCCGCGCCACGCCGCCCGCCCGGGACGGCGCCACGCCAGCAGGACCACCGCCGCGCCGAGGCACCTCAGCCACGCCACCCCCGCCGGTGTCGCGTGGCCGAAAAGATCGACCGCGATGGCCGCTCCCGCGTACATCGAAATTCCGCTGAGAACGAACAAGAGCGGAGCGGGTACCCGGGAAACCCTTCGGGGCGAAGTCACCGTACTCACCACCTCATGGTGCCTGACCACGGAAAACGTAACTCTCCGGGTATTCGTCTCCTGCATTGCGGGACGCGGCTACGACATCCGGGGTAAATCGGCGTGACTCAGGTCCCACCGGCGCGGGAACACTTGCGAGCCGCGAAACGTCTGGAAGAGTGGAAGCACGAACACCGCGGAGCCGAAGGCGATCGCCGCCGGCGGCATCACTCCCGAAGTGGGCGTAGCTGGATCGATGGCACCGGGCAACCGGTGCCGGGACGGAGGGAGACCCCCATGACAACGCCGACGCTCACCCGCCCCGAACTGACCGCCGCCGACCGCTGTGACCGGTGCGGAGCAGCAGCTCAGGTACGCGCTGTCCTCTCCGGAGGCGGCGAACTGCTCTTCTGCGGGCACCACGCCCGCGAGCACGAGGCCAAGCTCAAGGAACTGTCCGCCGACATCCAGCGGTAACGACCCAGACGCGAAAGGCGGCCGGTGCGCACAGGCGCCGGCCGCCTTTCTGCATCTTGCAAACTGCGTGTCTGAAATCACGGTACGGCCGCGAACCGAAGTGATTGCGGACACGAAAGCGGACAAGAAATCAGACAGAATCCAGCACCACTTCGAACGCCACTTCCGCGGCGCCGAGCAGCTTCCCGTCGGCCCCCAGCGCGGAACTGACGATCCGGGTGCCACCCACCGCCCGGCTCACCAGGCTGCGCCGCCGCACCTCGGTGCCGACGTGCCGCAGCACCGCCTCCGGCAGCACCGTCAGCAGGTCGCCGAGGATCACCAGCTGCGGCCCGAGCAGGTTGACGACGTTGATCAGCCCCAGCGTCAGCCACTCGGCGAACTCCGCGAGCCGCGTCAGTGCCGCCTCCGGGTCGCGGCCCAGCTCGCGCAGCTCGAACAGGATCGCGCCGCGCGGCGTGTCCTCCGGCAACCCGAGCGCCCGGCACAGCGCCGCCTCGCCGACCTCGGTCTCCCAGCAGCCGCTGCTGCCGCAGTAGCAGGCGCGCCCGTCCGGGCGGATCACCATGTGCCCGATCTCGCCGACGTAGCCCGAGCCGCCGCGCAGCGCCGAGCCTTCGGCGATGACGCCGCCGCCGACCCCGACGTCCGCCGAGATGTACACCACGTCGGACGCCCCGCGGGCCGCCCCGCGCAGGTGCTCGGCGACCGCGCCGAACTCGGCGTCGTTGCCGACCAGGATCGGGATCTGCAGCACCCCGCCGAGCCGCTCGCCGAGGGCGACGTCGGTCCAGCGCAGGTTCGGGGCCTCGTGCACGTGCCCGTCCGCCCGCCGCACGACACCGGGCACCGACACCCCGGCCGCCACCGGGGTCACGTCGAGGTCGCCGGCCAGGATGGTCGTCGACTCGATGATGTGCGTGATGACCTCGTCGGGCTGGCCCATCCGGCCGCGCAGGTTCCAGCTGTTGCGGCCCAGGATCTGGCCGCCCAGCCCGACCAGCGCGATCGCGACGTGCTCGACCTGCAGGTCGACCGCGAGCACGACCGCCGCGTGCGGCTGGGGCAGGACCAGGAGCGAGGGGCGGCCCGCCCCTCGTCCCGGCCTCGGCACCTTCTCCTCGACGACACCGGCTTCGGCGAGCCCGTCGACGAGGGTCTTGATCGTGCTCCGGTTGAGCCCCAGCTCCGCGGCCAGGGTCGCCCGGGTGCTCGGCCCGCCGACGTGCAGCAGGCGGAGCAGGGTCGTGCGGTTGTGCCGGCGCACCTCGTCCGGTCGAGCAACGGGTGAGCTGGACACGGGCTTGATCATTCCATGCTGGTTCAGCGCGTCGACGCAGCCGCGCGGCGCCGGGACAGCGCGTCGACCGTGGCGGCGAGCAACAGGACGAGACCGGTGATGATGTTGACCACCGCGGCGGGCTGCTTGAGCAGGCCCAGACCGTTGATGACCACGGCGATCACCAGGCCGCCGACGACCGCGTCGGACACCCGGCCCTTGCCGCCGAACAGCGACGTGCCGCCGATGACGGCCGAGCCGACCGCGAACAGCAGCGTGTTGAGGCCACCGGACTGCGGGCTGACCGAACCGACCTTCGACGCGGCGACGATGCCGCCGATGGCCGCGATCGCCGAGCCGATGACGAACACGCTCGCGCGGATCTTCGGCACGTCGATACCGGCGCGACGGGCGGCTTCCTTGTTGCCGCCGACCGCGTAGACGTACCGGCCGTACTTGGTCCGGTTGAGCACGTAGGTCCCGGCCACCAGCAGCGCCAGCATGATCGGGATGACGTACGGGACGCCCTCGATCGTGACGACCGCCTTGTTCGGCGAGCGGTTGATCGTCAGCAGCCAGGTGCCGAGCGCCGACAGCACGACGAGCGCGCCGACCTTGACCATCACCAGCGCCGTCGGCTGGACGACCAGGCCGCGCTGAAGCCGCTTGAAGTGGCTGAGCAGCGTGATCACCGCGAACCCGCCCGCGGCGACGAGGAAGAAGATCCAGCTGCCGAGGGTGTTCAGGTTGCCGTTGGCGATCTTGTACAGGATGTCGGAGTTGGTGATGCCGATCGTGCCGCCCTCACCGATGAACTGCAGCAGGACGCCCTGCCACACGATGAACAGCGCCAGCGTCACGACGAAGGACGGCATGCCGATCTTCGACACGAGGAAGCCGGTGATGCAGCCGATCGCGGTGCCGACGCAGATGGCCAGCAGGATCTCCAGCCAGGCGTTGGCGGGCACGCCGATCGCGACGATCAGCAGGCCGATCAGCGACAGCGCCGCGCCGGCCCAGATCCGCTGGTAGGCCGACAGCAGCATGGCGACCGCGAGCACCGCGATGAACGTGATGAACACGCCGGAGCCCATGGAGCCCAGCAAGTTGCCCGCGTGGACGTAGTGCAGCGCCATCACCGACGCGGCGGTACCGGACGCGACACCGGCGGCGAGGTCGATCTCGCCGAGCAGCAGCACGAAGACGATGCCCATCGCGATGATGATCACGCCCGCACCCTGCGGGAAGACGTTGGCGATGTTGGCCAGCGTGAAGAAGTTGTCCGACAGCGCGCTGAACAGGATGACCAGCACGAGCAGGCCGAACAGCGACGGCAGCGCGCCGAGCTCGCCGGCCCGCAGGCGGGCGAAGTAGTCGCGGACGGCTTCGCCGGTTGACATCGATGTCGTGTCGATGCCGAAGTCGGTGATCGCCGCGGTCGGGTTCTGGGTCTGCGCGAGCGCGTCGGCGGGGGTGCCGACCTCGTGCTTGGCAGGGGTTTCAGTCATTTCCGGTTCTTTCTTCCCGCTCACAGGACCACGGCTTCGGGCCGGGCCAGGCCGAGGTCGCCGGAGCGACCCGCCGTGATCAGCTCCACGACCTGGCCGTGGGTGACGTCCTTCGTGTGCACCTCGGCGACGAGGCGGCCGAGGTAGAGCACCGCGATGCGGTCGGCGACCTCGAACACGTCGGCCATGTTGTGGCTGATCAGCACGACGCCGAGGCCCTGCTCGGCGAGCCGGCGGACCAGGTCGAGCACCTGCCGGGTCTGCGCGACGCCGAGCGCGGCGGTCGGCTCGTCGAGCACGACGACCTTGCTGTTCCACAGCACCGACTTCGCGATGGCGACGGTCTGGCGCTGACCACCGGACAGCGAGGAGACCGGCGTGCGGACCGACTTCACGGTCCGGACCGACAGGGAGGCCAGCGTTTCGCGGGCCGCCTTCTCCATGGCGGCCTCGTCCAGCTTCCACGAGCTGCCGCGCTCGCGGCCGAGGAACATGTTCTGGACGATGTCGAGGTTGTCGGCGAGCGCGAGGTCCTGGTAGACGACCTCGATGCCGAGGTCGGCGGCGTCGCGCGGGCCGCGGATGTGGGTGTCCTGCCCGTTGAACCGCACGGCCCCCGAGTCGTACGGGTGGATGCCGGCGATGCACTTGACGAGGGTCGACTTGCCGGCGCCGTTGTCGCCGACCAGCGCGGTCACTTCCCCCGCACGCACGTCGAAGTCCACGTCGTGGAGGACGTGGACGGGGCCGAAGCTCTTGTTCAGGCCCTTGATCTCGAGAATGGGCTCACTCATGGCTGGCTCTACTCCGAATTTCTGCTGCCCTGTGCCGCCGCTCGGGTCAGACGGGTGGGGACCGGGCCGGGACGCGCCGTCGGGGTGCGCGTCCCGGCCCGGCTGTTCATGGGAGGTGCGGGCGGCTCAGGAGATGCCGAGCGAGCTGCACTTGGCGGCGAGGTCGCCACCGCAGATCTCGCTGGCCTTCACGTAGCCCTGGGTCACGACGGTCTTGATGTCCTTCTCGAGGATCAGGGTCGGCGTGAGCAGCACGGACTTGATGTCGCGGTTGTTCTTCGGGTCGTGGAGCTTGCCCGTCGCGATCGCGTCCGCAGCCGCGGTGTCACCCTTGGCCAGGGCGGCCGCCAGCTTGGCGGTGGCCTCGGCCTCTTCCTTGATCGGCTTGAAGATCGTCAGGTACTGGTCGCCGCGCATGATCGCCATCAGGCCGTCCGCGGTCGCGTCCTGGCCGGTGACCGGGACCTTCCCGTTGAGGCCGTTCTTCTTGAGGATGGTGATGACCGCGCCGGCCAGACCGTCGTTCGCCGCGACGACGCCGTCGACCTTGCCGCCGTTGCCCTGCAGGATCTGCTCGAAGGTCGTGCCGCCGAGCTGGTTGTCCCAGTCGTTGATCGGCTGCTTCTGGACCAGCTTCAGCGCGCCCGAGGCGTAGAGCGGCTTGAGGACCGACTCCTGGCCGTTGGTGAACAGGGTCGCGTTGTTGTCGGTCGGGGCACCCTCGATCTGGATGACCTGCGCGCCCGGCTTGTCCTTCAGCTTGTCCGCGAGGCCCTGGCCCTGCAGCTGGCCGACCTTCTCGTTGTCGAACGAGACGTAGTAGTCGGCGGACCCGCCGAGGCTCGGCCGGTCGTAGTCGATGACCGGGATGCCGGCGCCCTTCGCCTTCGCCTCGACGGCGGCACCGACGGCCGGGTCGGACGGGGCGATGATCAGGGCCTTGACGCCGGAGCTGATGAAGCCGTCGGCCAGGGTGGAGAACTTCTGGCTGTCACCCTGGGCGTTCTGGATGTCGGCCTCGAAGCCCTGCGCCGAGAGCGCGGCCTGCAGCATCGGCTTGTCGAAGGCCTCCCAGCGCGCCGAGGTGGCGGTCTCCGGGAGGATGACGCCGACCTTGCCGCTGGCACCGCCACCGGCCTGCGCGGACGAGGAAGCGGAGCTGCTCCCCGTGCCCCCGCTGTTCGAACTGTTGGCACCGCAAGCGGTCAGCACCAGGCCGGTGCTCACCGTGGCGGCGAGGAGGGTAAGGGTTCTGCTGCGCATCCTCGTTCCTTCCGGATCCAAGCATTGGTGACGAGCGGGCCCTCGACGTCGCCTCGGGCCCTGCGGGGCGGTGATCCGGAGGGTCCCGGCGCACCGTCGCGCATATGTTGTGGGCGACAACATATGCCGCTGAGCGGCTGCGGGGAAGATAGCTGGATCGATTAAATGACACCAATTGGACACGGTTCGGCAACACGGGCTGAACCTCGCCCGGAAAGAGTAGATCCGCTGACGATGTGATCGCCAGCACTCACCCTCTGTTACATCCAGGTTTCTTGACGGCTTGAAGGTACTCCGCAGGGGTGTACGCAGCGCAATCCGCCGCGAAGTGGTGGTGAACCCACGTGCCGGTCCGCTGATTGGTCGCCGACTTGCGAACTTCGGAGTGGAAGATGCCCGGAGGGGCATCGAGTGGGGGACGCGCGGGCAGGCGAGGGGTGACGGAGGAGGTACGGAGGGGCACGTTCGGGCTGGTACTTACCAGGAACGGACGGTGACGGTGGAGTTCAGCCGGCTGGGCGACACCTGGTGGGCTGGAGGGGGACCTGGTGGGGCTGGCCGGGAGGGCGGGTCGGGTCGGGCGGGTTGGGGCTCGGCGGCGCGGGTGAGGGGTGGTCTGGAGCGGCCGGAGGCCGCGCGGGTTGCGGGTGGCGCAACAGATGGTGGGCTCGGGGCTGCTCGCCAAGCAGGCAAAGGACCGCGCGGCGGCGATCCCGCTCAGCCCGCACCCGGTTCACGCCCGGCGGCAACCTCCCCGCCGGCGGCCAACCGCACCCCTGCCGCGGCGCCCAGCCGAACCGCCTACCAGGACCGCAGGGTCACGATCCTTTCCTCGAGCTGCTCAACAGTCGCCATAGCGATCACCGGCCCACCGCAAACCCGCCGCAGCTCGTTGTGGATCGCTCCGTGCGGCTTCTTCGTCCGGTGGTGGTACATCCCCACCAGTGCGTTCAGCTCTTTCCGCAGTGCGCCGAGGCGCTCGCTCACCGACTGCGGGCGGGCCGCCGGGGGCGGGGCCTCCTCCTTCGCCGGCTTGCGGCGCTTCTCGTCCGCGACCTGCTCCTCCTGGCGCTTGCGCAGCAACGCCCGGACCTGGTCCGGCTCGAGCAGCCCCGGGAGCCCCAGGTACTCCTGCTCCTCGTCGGAACCCGAGAACACCGCCGTGCCGAAGGAGTTGCCGTCGTAGATGACCTGGTCGAGCTCGGCCGAGGCGCCCAGCGAGGTGAACGCCTTCTCCTCCTCGCCCGGCTCGTCCTCCGTGCGGTTGGCCTGGGCCAGGAGCTCGTCCTCCCAGCCCTCCTTCTCGCGGTGCGGCTTGCCCAGCACGTGGTCGCGCTGCGCCTCCAGCTCGCTCGCCAGCTCCAGCAGCACCGGCACCGACGGCAGGAACACGCTCGCCGTCTCGCCCTTCTTGCGGGCGCGCACGTAACGGCCGATCGCCTGGGCGAAGAACAGCGGCGTCGACGCGCTCGTCGCGTACACGCCGACCCCCAGCCGCGGGACGTCGACGCCCTCCGAGACCATGCGGACCGCCACGATCCAGCGCTCGTTCGTCTCGGAGAACTCCTTGATCCGGCCCGACGCCTTCGGGTCGTCCGACAGCACCAGCGTCGGCATCTCGCCCGAGATGCGCTCCAGGATCTTCGCGTACGCCCGCGCCGACTCCTGGTCCGTCGCGATCACCAGGCCGCCGGCGTCCGGCACGTGCTGGCGGACCTGCGACAACCGCGTGTCGGCCGCCTGCAGCACCGCCGGGATCCACTCGCCCGCCGGGTCGAGCGCCGTGCGCCACGCCCGGGCGTTCTGCTCCGCCGTCAGCGGCTCGCCGAGCCGCGCGGTGAACTCCTCCCCCGCGCTCGTGCGCCAGGAGGCCTCGCCGGAGTACGCGAGGAAGACGACCGGCCGGACCACGCCGTCGGCCAGCGCGTCCGCGTAGCCGTACGAATGGTCGGCCTTGCTGCGCTGGAAGCCGCCCGCGTCCGGCTCGTAGGTGACGAACGGGATGGCCGAGTCGTCGGACCGGAACGGGGTCCCGGTCAGCGAAAGGCGCCGCACGGCCGGGGTGAACGCCTCGCGGATCGCGTCGCCCCAGGACTTCGCGTCGCCGCCGTGGTGGATCTCGTCGAGGATCACCAGCGTCTTTCGGTTCTCGGTGCGCACCCGGTGCAACGTCGGGTGCGCCGCGACCTGCGCGTACGTCAGCGCGACGCCGTTGTAGTCCGACGACGTGACGCCGGTGGTGTTGCGGAAGTTCGAGTCGATGGCGATGCCGGCCGCCGCGGCCGATGCCGCCCACTGGTGCTTGAGGTGCTCGGTCGGGGTGACGATGGTGATCGCCTCGACCGTGCGGTCGCTCAGCAGTTCCGCGGCGATCCGCAGGCCGAACACCGTCTTGCCGGCGCCGGGCGTCGCCACCGCGAGGAAGTCCTTGGGCTTCTGCGTCAGGTACTTCGTGAGCGCCCGCCGCTGCCACGCCCGCAGCGGGCGCGCGGTCGAGTCCTTCTCCGCGGGAGGCGCCCCGAGCTGCGTCTCCGTCATGCCGGTCCTCCCCCTCGCTCATGCCTTTGACGTGCGAAAACCCTCACTGTGGAACCGACTGCTGCTGCGTCGAGCTGCCGGCGGCTTGCGGTGAGGGCACTGAAGCGAGTCTACCGGCCGGGTCCGACAGTTCCGGGCACCGGCACGGGTGATGTCCCCCGACACGCCCGGCCGCAGGGGGTGTGACGAGCCAAATCAGCAGCGATGGACCATGCTGGACACGTCATGGGTGAGGTGCAGCCGTCCGCAGCGACGAAGGTGGCCCGCAAGGGGCCGTGGCGCCTCCTCACGCGCACGCTCGGCAAGGCCTGGGAGGGCAACATCTTCTCCGAGGCCGCCGAAGCGGCCTTCTGGCAGACGCTGTCGCTGCCCCCGCTGCTGCTCGGGCTGCTCGGCAGCCTCGGCTTCGTCGGCGAGTGGTTCGGCCAGGACGTCGTCGCCGCGGTGCACGACCGGATCATCGGCTTCTGCCGGACCGTCTTCAGCGCCAACGCCGTCCACGACATCATCGAACCGACGGTGAACAGCATCCTCACCGTCGGCAAGGGCGAGATCGTCTCGGTCGGCTTCCTGATCTCGCTGTGGGCGGGTTCGTCGGCGATGTCGTCCTTCGTGGACGCGATCACCGTCGCGCACGACCAGTACGGCGTCCGCAACGACGTCTGGCAGCGGATCTTCGCGCTGCTGCTCTACCTGTGCGGCCTGGTCATCCTGGTCGTCGGGCTGCCGCTGCTGGCGATCGGGCCCGACCTGCTGCCGGAGTTCTTCCCGGGCGCCTGGCGCCCCACCGTGACGGCGTGGGTGAGCGCGCTGTACTTCCCGACGCTCGGGGTGATGATCACCCTCGCGCTGACCACGCTGTACAAGCTCGCCCTGCCGCGGAAGCTGCCGTGGCACCGCGGCCTGCCGGGCGCGGTGCTCGCGATGGTCGTGTTCCTGCTCTCTTCGGTCGGCCTGCGCATCTACCTCAACTGGATCACCAAGACCGGCTACACCTACGGCGCGCTCGCCGCGCCGATCGCGTTCCTGCTGCTGATGTTCTTCATCGGCCTGGCCGTGGTCGGCGGGGCCTACTTCAACAGCGCGATCCAGGAGCTGTGGCCGGCCAAGGCGACGCGGCGGCAGCGCCGCAAGTGGCGGCGGCTGGAGATGGAACGCGCCTCCGAACGCCTGCGCTCGGAAGAGGGCCGCAAGCTGTGGGAGCGCACGACCACGCCGCTGCGGCGCCCGCGCGCCGAAGACGCCTCCTCCAACGGTGACGCGCCGACCGGCGAAGCACCGTCCGAAGAGGACGAAGAGGACGAGCCGTCACCGAGCGCGGCCGAACCGGCACCCAGCGCTTCTCAGGGTCGCGTCTCCTCCCAGGGGACGACCCGGAATCCACCCCCAGACTGAGTCGCTCCTCAGGTCGGGCGTGGCACGCTTCCCCCATCGCGCGCGCCGGCGTCGGCCGCCGCGCCATTCCCGAGGGGGTTTCCACAGCCATGTCCGTGCTGGCCAGATTGAGCCTGCGCAACCGAAGCCTGATCGGCCTGCTCGCGCTGGTGGTCATCGGCTTCGGCGCTTTCGCGCTGCCGCAGATCAAGCAGCAGCTGTTCCCGTCGCTGCAGTTCCCGCAGGCCCAGATCGTCACCTCCTACGCCGGCGCGTCGCCGGACGCGGTCGACCGGCAGGTCTCCGAGCCCCTCGAAGGGGCGCTGCAGGGGCTGAAGGGCCTGGAGTCGATCAACTCCACGTCGTCGGACGGCGTTTCGCGCGTCGTCACGCAGTTCGCGTTCGGCACCGACCTCGACGCCGCGGTCTCCCAGATCCAGCAGGCGGTGAACCAGGTCCGGCCGCGGCTGCCGCAGAACTCCGAGCCGTCCGTGTCCGCCGGCAGCACCGACGACCTGCCGGTCGTGCTGGTCGCCGCGGGCACCTCCGGTGACCCGCAGCAGCTCGCGCCCGCGCTGACCGACCAGGTCGCGCCGGAGCTGCGGAAGATCGACGGCGTCCGCACGGTGACCGTCACCGGCGTGCAGCAGCCGCGCGTCACGATCGCGCTCGACTACGCGAAGCTGGCCGCGGCCGGCGTCGACCCGGCGTCGATCGCGACGACGTTGCAGACCGCCGGCGCCACCGTGCCGGCCGGCACGCTGACCGAAGGCGACAAGACGCTGAGCGTCCAGGTCGGCGGCGGGCAGACCACTGTGGACACGATCCGCAACCTCTACCTGACGCCGAGCGCGGCGTCCGCCGGCGGCGCTCGCGCACCGGCCCGCGGCCCGGTGAAGCTGGGTGACGTCGCCGACGTCCAGACCGGCTTCGCGCCGCCGACGTCGATCACGCGCACCAACGGGAAGCCGAGCCTCGGCCTCTCGATCACCATGGTGGACAACGGGAACGCCGTCGCGATCTCCGACGCCGTCCGCGGCAAGCTGCCGGACCTGGCGAAGAAGACCGGCTCCGAGATGAGCGTCGTGTTCGACCAGGGCACGCCGGTGAAGGACGCGATCAGCGGCCTGACCACCGAAGGCCTGCTGGGCCTGGCGTTCGCCGTCGTCGTCATCCTGCTGTTCCTGCTGTCGGTGCGCTCGACGCTGGTGACCGCGGTGTCCATCCCGCTGTCCGTGGTGGTCGCGCTGATCGCGCTGTGGACCGGCGACCTGTCGCTCAACCTGCTCACCCTCGGCGCGCTGACCATCGCGATCGGCCGGGTGGTCGACGACTCGATCGTCGTGCTGGAGAACATCAAGCGGCACTTGGGTTACGGCGAGGAGAAGCAGCGGGCGGTGCTCGACGGCGTCCGCGAGGTGGCCGGCGCGGTGACGTCGTCCACGCTGACGACCGTCGCGGTGTTCCTGCCGATCGCGTTCGTCGGCGGGTTCGTCGGCGAGCTGTTCTCACCGTTCGCGATCACCGTCACGGTGGCACTGCTGGCTTCGCTGCTCGTGTCGCTGACCGTGGTTCCCGTGCTGGCGTACTGGTTCCTGAAGCGGCCCGAGGTCCCGGCGGACGCCATCGAGGCCGAGCGGGCCCGCGAAGCGGCCGTCGAGAAGGAGCGCCGCAGCTTCCTGCAGCGCGCCTACCTGCCGGTGATCCGGTTCGCGACCAAGCGGCGGCTGACTGTCGTCCTGCTGGCGCTGCTCATCTTCGCCGGCACGGTCGGGCTCGCGACGCGGCTCAAAACCAACTTCCTCGACCAGTCCGGCGGTACCACGCTGAACATGACGCAGAAGCTGCCCGCGGGCACGAGCGTCGAGGCGAAGGAGAAGGCGGCGACGGCGGTCGAGCAGGCCCTCGCGGCCGAGCCGGCGGTGCGGACCTACCAGGTCAGCATCGGCGGGGGCGGCACGTTCGGCTTCGGCGGCGGGACCAACACGAGCATCTCGGTCACCGTCGCGAAGGACACCGACCTCGACGCGCTGTCGGACCGGCTGCGCTCGAAGCTGACCTCGCGGCCGGAACTGGGCGAGGTCAAGATCGGCGCGGACGCGTCCGGGTTCAACTCCGACCAGATCTCGGTGACGGTCACCGCGCCGTCGGAGGCTGCGCTCAAGCCCGCGTCCGACCAGGTCGTGCGGGCGCTGGGCGGGGTGTCCGGGCTGACCGAGGTGTCCAGTGACCTGGCCGTCGGTTCGCCGCGGGTGCAGGTCGAGGTGGACGACGCCGCGGCCGCCGCGCACGGGCTGTCGGCGAGCACCATCGGCCAGGTCGCCAACCAGGCGATCGCCGGCCGGACGGTGACGCAGCTGCCGGTCGACGGCCAGCGCACCGACGTCGTGCTGCGCGCCGGCACGGCGCCGGTGACGGTCGACCAGGTGAAGGGCCTGCCGATCCCCGGTCCGACCGGGGTCGTCCGGCTCGACGAGGTGGCGAAGGTGTCCACTGTGGACGGACCGGCGTCGGTGCACCGCACCGGCGGCGACCTCAGCACCACGGTGACCGCCAAGAACACCGGCGCCGACCTCACCAAGACGACCGCGGACATCAAGTCCAAACTGGACGGACTGACGTTCACCGGGGGCGCGTCGTACTCGCTCGGCGGCGTGAGCCAGGACCAGCAGGAGGCGTTCTCGAACCTGTTCCTGGCGCTGCTGGCGGCGATCGCGATCGTGTTCCTGATCATGGTCGCGACGTTCCGGAGCCTGATCCAGCCGCTGATCCTGCTGGTGTCGATCCCGTTCGCGGCGACCGGCGCGATCGGGCTGCTGCTGGCCACCGGCACCGCGCTCGGCCTGCCGGCGCTGATCGGCATGCTGATGCTGGTCGGGATCGTGGTGACGAACGCGATCGTGCTGATCGACCTGATCAACCAGTACCGCACGGAGGGCATGAGCGTCACGGAGGCGGTGACCGAGGGCGGCCGGCGCCGGCTGCGCCCGATCCTGATGACCGCGGCGGCGACGATCTTCGCGCTCGTCCCGATGGCGCTGGGCATCACCGGCCAGGGTGGCTTCATCGGCCAGCCCCTCGCGATCGTGGTGATCGGCGGCCTGGTCAGCTCGACGCTGCTGACGCTGGTGCTGGTCCCGACGCTCTACACGATGGTCGAGACCCGCAAGGAACGGCGGCGCGCGCGTCGCGAAGCCAAGCGGACCCCGGCGAAGGCGCCGGAGTCGGAGTCCCTGGACCCCGCCCCGACCGCCTGACCGCGTGACGAAGGCCCGGCGCTTCCCCTGGGGAAGTGCCGGGCCTTCGGCGTTCACTGCTTGAAGCGGTAGGTCATCGAGTCGAAGAGGATGCAGATGCTCGGCGACATGACGATCACCCGCAGGGTGCCGTCGCGCTCGTCGAAGTCGATGCCCTCCACCTCGAAGGACCCGCTGCAGCCGCTGCGCAGCGGGAGCTGCCCCAGCGACGTCACGTGCCCGGTGACGTCGGAGCCGTTGAGCGCGCCGGCCAGGTCCACCTGCAGCAGCGGCTTCGTCGTGCCGAAGAGGCTGCCGTCCGGGTCGTCGGACGCGCAGAGCAGGCGGGTCGCCGTCTGGAAGTCACAGCCCTGGACGTCGCGGACCGGGTGGTCGAGGCGGATCGCCGCCGCGTACGGCAGGTTCTGCGCCGGGTCCGTCGCCACCACGCCGGGCATGGGGTGGACCAGGAGCCGGTCCATCGTGCCCCACTCCCCCGCGACCAGCCAGCGCGCGTCGGGCGACACCGCGGCGAAGGAGTTGTTGTTGGCTTCCCACGACTCGAGGTTGTGCTTGTAGTTCGCCCACGAGCCGTCCGGGGCCTGGACGCGGAAGAGCTTCGCGCCGCGGTCGTCGCGCTGGTAGGGCTCGACGTACCAGCCCTGGGCCGAGCCCGGGTCGCCGACGTGGTTCCAGCCCTGCGAGTTGAGGTCCGCGGGGATGGTGCCGACCCCGGTGTAGCGGATGGTGGTGCCCGACGGCCGGACGATGGTGGCGAGGCCCTGGCTCTCGTCGAGGGCGCGGGCGTGGTCGGACCCGACCTCCGTCCAGCCCGTGGCGGCCTGGGCCAGTGCGGGCGAGAACGCGGTCAGCAGGGCGGCGACGGCGAGGGCGGTCCCGGTTCTGCGCATGTGCGACTCCGGTGGGTGAGGGAACCTGGCACGGAGGATTTACCAGCTCACCGGCACCCGGCACACCCGCCGAATGAAGGTTTTTCACGTTTGTTCGACGACTTGTCCGCTTCCGGACAGCAAGAAGCCCCGGCGGGCTCACCCGCCGGGGATCAGGCCGGGATCACTCCCCCGGGCGCAACCCGTCGAAGATCTCCTTGCAGGCCGGGCAGACCGGCGACCCGGGCTTCGGCGACTTCGTCACCGGGAAGACCTCGCCGCAGAGCGCCACCACGTGATTACCCATGACCGCGCTCTCGGCGATCTTGTTCTTCTTCACGTAGTGGAACATCTTCGGGGTGTCGTCGTCGGTGGTGTCCGTGCCCTCGGGCGTGGTCTCCGGCTTCGTCAGCGTCTCGGTGCTCACCCGCCCATTGTGCCTGAGTCCCCGCGCGAAAGGTCTTCGGCCTGGCAGGATCCACGGCATGTTCCAGAAGGTGCTCGCGACGTTCGGCTCGGGCGGGGCGAAGATCGACGCCCGCCTGCTCGACCGGACCGCAACCCCCGGCCGGCCCCTGCACGGCGAGGTCCTGCTGGCCGGCGGCGACGTCGACCAGGAGATCAAGGGCCTCGCGGTGACGCTGCTGGCCCGCGTCCAGGTCCCCGGCGCGGACAAGACCGAAGACCTCCCCTTCGGCACCCAGCAGCTCGTCGGGCGGGAGGTCATCCGCGCCGGCCAGCAGGTGCGGGTGCCGTTCGAGGTGCCGCTGCCCTGGGAGACGCCGGTGACCAGCGTCTACGGCAAGCCGCTCACCGGCACGGCGGTCGGCGTCCGGGCCGAGCTGGACCTCGCGGCGGCGGTGTCCGACCCGTTCGACGCCGACGCCGTCGCGATCGAGCCGCTCCCCGCGCAGAAGCGGGTCCTCGACGCGCTGAGCCGGATCGGCTTCACCTTCCGCGAGGCGATTCTCGAGCAGGGCCGGATCAACGGCGCCCAGCAGCAGCTGCCGTTCTTCCAGGAGGTCCGCTTCACGCCTTCGCCGCGCTTCGCGAGCGTGTTCTCGCAGCTCGCGGTGACGTTCCTGGCGTCGTCGGACCGCACGGACGTCGTCCTGGAGGTCACCAAGCGGGTCCGGGTTTCGAAGACGGGCGGCTTCGGCGGGCGCGGGCAGGACTTCCTCGGGATGTTCACGATGAAGCCGGACGTGAACTGGGAGAAGCAGCTCGACGACTGGCTGGACCAGGTCGCGCGGCCGCGGGGGATCTTCGACTGATGGGCGAGCCCCGCGCCGCCCGGCCGCACATGCCGGGCTACGGCATCACGGCCGGTCCCGACGGGCTGCTGCCCTGGTCCTGGGCCGACGAGCGGCTGCGGGACTCGCACGACTTCTGGCTGGCGACCGTCACCCCCGGCGGGCGCCCGCACCTGATGCCGGTCTGGGCGGTGTGGACCGGCGAGGTCCTGTGGTTCTCCTCGTCCCGGCGGTCGGTGAAGGCCCGGAACATCGCCGCGGGTTCGGCGGTGTCGATCGCCACGGACGATCCCTACGAGCCCGTCGTCGTCGAGGGCACGGCCGAAATCGTCACCGACCCGGCGGCGCTGCGGGAGTTCCTGGCCGCGATGAACGCGAAGTACGCGACGGCGTACGAAGAAGACTTCCTCGACCCCGCCGCCAACGCGTCGATGCGGCTGCGGCCGGAGAAGGTCATCGGCCTGCGGGAGAAGGACTTCACGCGCACCCCGACCCGCTGGACGTTCCCGTGAAGTGGGCCGATGCGATCGCCGTCCTCGGCGGCACTCCCGGCGCCTGGCCGGAACTCCGGGCCCGCTACGGCGAACCCCACCGCCGCTACCACACGCTCACCCACGCGGCCGCTGTCGCGCGGGACTCCGCCTGGCTGGCCGAAGACCTCGGCGAAACCGACCGCGCGATCGTCGCCGTCGCCGCGTGGACTCACGACGTCGTCTACGACGCGAAGCCCGGCGAAGACGAACGCGCCAGCGCGCGATGGGCTCGCGAGGCGCTGGACGGAGTCGGCGAAACGGCCAAGAACCGCGTCGAAGGCCTGATCCTCGCGACGATCGAGCACGACGCCCCACCGGACGACCGCCTCGCCACCGCGCTCCTCGACGCCGACCTCGCCGTCCTCGGCGCACCCGCCGAGGACTACGCGGTCTACGCGGAAGGCGTGCGGCAGGAGTACGCGAAGTACCCCGACGACGTCTGGCGCGAAGGGCGCATCGCCGTCCTCGAACGCATGCTCGCGCGGCCGCTCTACCGCAGCGAAGCCGCGCGGGCACGCTGGGCGACCGCCGCGGCGGCGAACCTCGCCGCCGAGCTGACCCACTGGCGCGGCGAGCGGGACGATCACCGATGATGGTTCCTCGTGACCACCCCACTCAACCTGCACGAAGAGGTCGCCTCGGCGCTGCGTGACGGGCACCCCGTCGTCGCGCTGGAGAGCACCATCCTGTCCCACGGGCTGCCGCCGGGCCGCAACCTCGACGTCGCCCGCCGCCTCGAGCGCGTGGTGCGCGACGGCGGTGCCGTCCCGGCCACCATCGCCGTGCTCGACGGCCGCGTCGTCGTCGGCCTCTCCCCCGCCGAGCTCGAGCGCGTCTGCGCGCCGGACGCCGGCCTCGACAAGCTCTCGCTGCGCGACCTCGGCCCGGCCGTCGGCCTCGGCCGCTCGGGCGCGACGACCGTCGCGAGCACGTCGGCGCTGGCCGCCGCGGCCGGCATCGGGATGTTCGCGACCGGCGGGCTCGGCGGCGTGCACGTCGGCGCGGCGCAGTCCTGGGACGTCTCGGCGGACCTCGGCGTGCTGGCCAAGGTGCCGACCGTCGTGGTCTGCTCCGGCGTGAAGTCGGTCCTCGACATCCCGGCCACGCTCGAAGTGCTGGAGACGAACTCGGTGCCGGTGCTGGGCTACCGCACCGACGACTTCCCGGCGTTCTACCTCCGCTCGTCCGGGCACCGGGTCGGCTGGCGGGTCGACGACCCGAAGCAGGCCGCCGCGGTGGTCGCCGCGCACCGCGCGTACGCGGGTTCCGGTGTCCTGCTGGCGAACCCGATCCCGGAAGTGTCCGAAATGGACAAAGAGCTGCACGACCGGCTGCTCGCCGAAGGCCTCGCGCTGGTCGCCGAGCGGGGCGTGCACGGCGCCGACGTCACCCCGGTGCTGCTGGAGCACTTCCACACGGCCAGCGGCGGCGTGAGCATCGACGCCAACGAAGCCCTGGTGCTCAACAACGCGAAGCTGGCGACCGAAGTCGCGGTGGCGCTGGCATGAGCGGCATCGTGGTGGTCGGCGACGCGGCCCTCGACGTGATCGCCCGGCACGACAAGCCGCTGCCGCACGGCGGCGACGCCCGCGCGAAGATCCGGTTCACCGGCGGCGGCTCGGGCGCCAACACGGCGCTGTGGCTGCGGCACCTCGGTGCGAAGACGACGCTGGTCGCGCGCATCGGCGACGACCCCGGCGGCCGGCTGATCCGCGCGGAGCTGGAGGCGGCGGGCGTGCGGTGCGCGTTCGCCGTCGACCCCGAGGCGCCGACGTGCTGCGTCGTGGTGATGGTCGACGGCTCCGGGCAGCGCAGCATGCTCGCCGACCGCGGCGCCAACCAGCGCTTCGCCCCCGAGGACGTCACGCCCGAAGCCCTGTCCGGCGCTCGGCATCTCCACTTGTCGGGGTACGTCCTGCTCGACCCGCCGTCCCGCGCGGCCGGGCTGGCCTCCCTGGCCGCCGCGCGCGAGGCCGGTTTGACGACATCGGTCGACCCGCAGGCGGCCGCGCACATCACCGACCCGGCGGCGTTCCTCGACGACGTCCGCGGCGTCGACCTGCTGATGCCGAACACCGAGGAACTGGTGGCGCTGACCGGCTCGGCGGACCCGGCGTCGGCGAAGGAGCTGCTCGGCACGGTCGGCGCGGTGGTGGTGACCGCCGGGCTGGACGGCGCGAGCTGGGTCGACGACGGCGGCGTCACGAGCGTCCCGGCCGTGGAAGCGGAGTGCGTCGACTCCACCGGCGCGGGCGACGCGTTCGACGCGGGCGTGCTCACCGGCTGGCTGGCCGGGGAGTCCACTGTGGACGTCCTGCGGCACGGGACGCGGCTGGGCGCCCTGGCCGTCGGGAAGGTGGGCCCGCAGCCGGTCTGACGCTAGCCGTCGATCACCCGGTGGCTGGTGCCTTCGATCGCCGTCGCCTCGCGCTGGTAGGTCGAGACGTTCTCGGACTTGCGGGGCGGGCGGTCGTTGGCGATCAGGACCGCGATCCACGGCAGCGGGACCGAGATCGCGAGGAACCCCAGCGCCAGCCACCACGTGTGGTAGGTCAGCCCGGCGAGGATCAGGCACGGGATCCGGCAGGCCATCATGATCACGTACTTGCGCTTGCGGGCGGCGAACTGCTCTTCGTACGACGGGGCCGCCCCGGTGATCAGCACCGGGTCCGAGTCCTTGGCGGGCGTGGTCACTGCACCACCTCCACGATCCATCGTCCCACCTGTGGCGCTCATCCGACAGCGGGGTGGGACAACCGGCTCAACGCGGCTGCGACGAGCGTCTCGATGCCCGTGCGCAGCGTCGGGTGCAGCACCGGGGCGAAGCGCGGCGAGTGGTTGGACGGGACGTCGCGCTCGAACCGGCCCTCGGTCATCGCCGTGATGACCGTCTCCGGGTCGAAGCCGCCGACCAGCCAGAACACCGACGGCACCCCGGCCGCGCGGCCGAACTCGCTGAAGTCCTCGCTGCCGGTGACCAGCGGCGCCGGCAGCACGACGTCGGCGCCGAACCGCGCGCGGAAGACCTCGGTGAGCGCGTCGTTGGCGGCCTCGTCGTTCTCGGTGATCGGGTAGGAGCCGGACCGGACGACCTCGGGCGGCTTCGGCGCGCCGGCCGTGGCCGCCTCGCCGTGGACGATCCGCTCGACCGCGGCCAGCACCCGCTCGCGGACGGCCTGGTCGAACGACCGGACGTTGACCTCGAGGACGGCGTCGTCGGCGATCACGTTGCTCGCCGTGCCCACGTGCAGCGAGCCGACGGTGACCACGGCCGAGTCGGTGGCGGCGATCTCGCGCGAGACGATCGTCTGCAGCTTGAGGACCACCGACGCGGCCAGCACGGCCGGGTCGACGGTCGTCTCCGGGCGCGAACCGTGCCCGCCGCGGCCGTGCAGGGTGATCCGCAGGGTGTCGGTCGCGGCCATGATCACGCCGGGCCGGGTGAGCACCCAGCCGGCCGGGCCGGGCACCAGGTGCTGGCCGAACACGACGTCGGGGGTGCCCGCCCGGTCGAAGAGGCCGTCCCGGATCATCCGGGCGGCGCCACCCGCGCCCTCCTCGCCGGGCTGGAAGACCACCTGCAGCGTGCCGGACCAGGCGTCCCGCCCCTTCGCGAGCAGCGCGGCGGCGCCGGAGAGCCAGGTGGCGTGCATGTCGTGGCCGCACGCGTGCATGACCGGGACGTCCTTGCCGTGCTCGTCGGTGCCGCGCGCGGTGCTCGCGTACGACAGCCCCGTCTTCTCCTCGACCGGCAGCGCGTCGATGTCGGCGCGCAGCAGGACCGTCGGGCCCTCGCCGTTGCGCAGGACGCCCAGCACCCCGGTGCCGGCGATGCCGGTGTGCACCTCGTAGCCGTCGCGCTCCAGCCGGCGGGCCAGCTCGGCCGCCGTCCGGGTCTCGGCGAAGGACAGCTCCGGGTGCCGGTGGAGGTCGATGTACAGCGCTTCGAGCTCGGGCAGCGCCGCGTCGAGCGGGGCGAGGACGCGTTCAGGGGTCACGGGGGCCATCGTGGCAGCATTACCCACCGTGAGCACGCGAAGCGTACTGCCCGACCTGTCCGACGACGTCTGCGCGCGGTTGCGCGAGGCCTTCCGGCGCACTTCCTACGACGCCGACGGCGTGGTGGCCGCCCTCGGCGGGGCCGCCCACGCGGCGCTGGGCCGCGGCGAGCCGCTGCCCGCCGAACGCGCGAGCCGGGACGCCGGTGACCTGGGCACGCTGATCCGGCTGTTCCTGCTGGGCGGCACCGAGCCGGAGACCGCGGTCAAGGCCGCCTTCGCCCCGCTCACGCCGTCGGACGCGGTGGCCGCGGGTGTGCTGGCCTCGGTGTCCGAGGGATACCGCGCCGCCCTCGACATCCGGCCGCACGGTGACGACGAAGGCTCCTGGTGGGTCGTGTCCGACCTCGACGCCGACGTGCTCGGCACCACCGTGCCCGAGGACCACGTGCTCGGCGTCGGCCACGCGTCGCTGTCGCTGATCCGCGCGACCAGCCGCCGCCCGGTCGGCACGCTGCTCGACCTGGGCACCGGCAACGGCGTCCAGGCCCTGCACGCGACCCGGCACGCCCAGCGCGTCACCGCGACCGACGTCTCGGAGCGGGCCCTCGTCCTGGCCGCGGCGACGTTCCGGCTGAACGAGCTGGACGTCGAGCTCGTGCGCGGCGAGTGGTTCGCGCCGGTCGCGCGGCGGAAGTTCGACCAGGTCGTCTGCAATCCGCCGTTCGTGGTCGGCCCGGCGCGCGTCGACTACACCTACCGCGACTCCGGCCTGGCCGGCGACGACGCGAGCGCGCTGGTCGTCCGGCAGCTGCCCGGGTTCCTGAACGAGGGTGGCGTGGGGCAGCTGCTCGCCTCGTGGCTGCACACGGGGAAAGAGGACTGGGCCGACCGGGTGAGCCGCTGGCTGCCCGCCGAGACCGATGCGTGGTTCGTCCAGCGCGATGTGGCCGACCCGGCGCTCTACGTCGGCACCTGGCTGCGGGACGCGGGCCTCGACCCGCGCTCGCCGGAAGGCCGCGCGAAGGCGGCGGCGTGGCTCGACTGGTTCGCGGCGAACGACGTCCAGGGCATCGGGTTCGGCTTCGTCACCTTGCGGCGCGCGTCCGGGCGGACACCGACCGTCGTCTGCGAGGACCTGCGGCAGGCCTACGACGACCCGCTGGGCCCGGAAGCGGCGGGCTGGCTGGACCGCGTCGACTGGCTGCGCGAATCGGGCGATTCATTGCTCGATGTCCGTTTTGTGGTGCCCGACACGGTTCTGCTGGAAAGCATCGAAGAACCCGGCGACGAGGGCTGGGCGACGACCGTCCGGCGGCTGCACCGCACCGACGGGCCGGGCTGGCAGCACGAGGTCGACGAACTGGCCGCGCGGCTGCTCGCCGGCTGCCGGGGCGCGCTGCCGCTGGAGGACCTGATCGAGCTCCTCGCGTTCTCGCAGGGACTCGACGCTTCGGAGCTCGCCGCCACCGCGTTGCCCGTCGTCCGCGAGCTGGTCCGGCACGGGATGCTCGTCCCGGCGGGCCGGTGAGGGCCGTCGCGGCCCGCGTCGCGCGGGCGGACGTGACGGTCGACGGCGAGGTCGTCGGCGCGATCGACGGACCGGGTTTGCTTGTGCTGCTGGGAATCCACGTCGACGACGACGCGGCGAAGGCCGCCGTGATGGCGCGCAAATTGCACGAGCTGCGCGTGCTTCGCGACGAGGAATCATGCGCCACGGCGAATGCGCCGCTGCTCGTGGTGAGCCAGTTCACGCTCTACGGCGACACGAAGAAAGGGCGGCGGCCGTCGTGGACGCGGGCTGCCCGGCCGGAGGTCGCGGAGCCGTTGGTGGACGCCGTCGTGGCCGAGCTGCGCGGGCGCGGCGCCACCGTCGCGACGGGGCGTTTCGGGGCGATGATGGCGGTCTCGAGCGTCAACGACGGTCCGTTCACCGTTCTCGTAGAGGTCTAGACCACTACGATCCGGTTCGGTTTATGACCGGATTCATAGGGAATTCTCAGGTTCTCCGGTCACGGACCGTTCTCAGCAAAAGCTCAGCATTGGTTGAGCAACCGGATCGCTCCGGCAGCCGTCTTCTCCTATGACGAGCCGGGAACGTTTTGGGAACCCGGAGCGTTGTGCCAGATGTCCAGCCAAGCCGGCCGGACCGGCGTACCGGGTTCCACAGGCCCCGGTCCGCGGGTACGCACCCGGTGGGACGACCGCAGCAGCACGTTCAGCCCGTGACCGGGGAGGCAGAATGTCAGTCCAGACTCTCGAACGCGAGTCGCGCGGGATTCGCGAGCGCATCCCGGCTCAGGTGTCCGAGGAGCCGGTGAGCGTGGGGGCGCTCGCCGACGGCGACCTCGACGCCCCGAGCCCCGCCGCCGACCTCGTGCGCGTCTACCTCAACGGTATCGGCAAGACGGCGCTGCTGTCCGCGGCCGACGAGGTCGAGCTCGCCAAGCGCATCGAAGCCGGCGTCTTCGCCCAGCACATGCTGGACACCGGGGAGAACCTCACCCCGAAGCGCCGCAAGGAGCTGTCCGCCCTGGTCCGCGACGGCCACGTGGCCAAGAACCACCTGCTGGAGGCCAACCTCCGCCTGGTGGTCTCGCTGGCCAAGCGCTACACCGGCCGGGGGATGCCGCTGCTCGACCTGATCCAGGAGGGGAACCTGGGTCTGATCCGCGCGGTGGAGAAGTTCGACTACTCCAAGGGGTTCAAGTTCTCGACCTACGCGACCTGGTGGATCCGCCAGGCCATCACCAGGGGGATGGCCGACCAGGGCCGCACCATCCGGCTCCCGGTCCACCTGGTGGAACAGGTCAACAAGCTCGCCCGCATCAAGCGCGACCTGCACCAGCAGCTCGGGCGCGACGCGACGAACGAGGAACTGGCGGCCGAGTCGGGCATCCCGGCGCACAAGATCTCCGACCTGCTCGACCACTCGCGTGACCCGGTAAGCCTGGACATGCCGGTCGGCACCGAGGAGGACGCCCCGCTGGGCGACTTCATCGAGGACTCGGAGGCGACGGACGCCGAGAGCGCCGTGATCTCGGGCCTGCTGCAGGACGACCTGCGCCGCGTACTGGCGACGCTGGACGACCGCGAGCAGCACGTGATCCGCCTGCGCTACGGCCTCGACGACGGCCAGCCGCGCACGCTCGACCAGATCGGCAAGCACTTCGGGCTTTCCCGCGAGCGCGTCCGCCAGATCGAGCGCGAGGTCATGTCGAAGCTCCGCCAGGGCGAGCGAGCCGACCGGCTCCGCGCGTACGCCAGCTGATCGCTTTTCGTGAAGGGGCGGGTGCTCTCTGCACCCGCCCCTTTCGCACGTCCACGACCAGCGGTTCCGCGTTTCCCGTGGCGGTCGTCGAAAATTCTTCACGAAAACTGGGTTTGGCCTCCGACAGCGGTGGGTAGCAACCCTCCGCTGGTACCCGTTCGGCCGCGTTGACTTATGACCTCCGTCACGCCACATTCGTGGAGCGGCTTGCGGTACGGCACTGACCAGGCGCCCGGGTGTGCACGCACCCGGCGCTTTCCCCGGGAGGTCGGGTCCGTCGGGGTGGACCCGGCCTCCCGACCAAACGTCCGAGGCGAAGCGAACGCACGCCGGCGGCACAACCCGCACCCACGCAGCCAGACCTCCCCGCAACCCGCACCCCACGCAGCCAGACCTCCCCGCAACCCCGATCCGAAGCCAGAACACGGCCGGCGGTGCCGGGTCAAGGCACGCTTTCCCGCCTTGACGCGGTACTGCCGGCCGTAGTCACAATCGGGCTTCGGGGTTGTGGGGACATCGAGCCCGCGGCCGAACGGCGTGGGGTGGCCCACAGTGATCGCATGCCTCTTCGGCGTGGCCCTCCCCGCTGCGTAGGGTGGACCGATCCCGGAGCTGGCAAAGGAGCCTGGCAGTGCCGTCCACCACCACGTTTCAGCACACCGAAGTCCTCCCGCTGGGCAAGGACACCACCACCGAGTACCGGCTGGTCACCGACGAGGGCGTCGAAACCGTCGAGGCGGCCGGGCGGAAGTTCCTGAAGATCGACCCCGCCGCACTGACCACGCTCGCCCGCACCGCGATCACCGACATCCAGCACCTGTTGCGCACGTCACACCTGCGGCAGCTGCGGGCCATCGTCGACGACCCCGAGGCGTCCGGCAACGACCGCTTCGTCGCCATGGACCTGCTGCGCAACGCCGCCATCTCGGCCGGCGGTGTCCTCCCCATGTGCCAGGACACCGGGACCGCCATCGTCATCGGCAAGCGCGGCGAAGGCGTCCTCACCGGCGGTGACGACGAGCGCGCGCTCTCGCAGGGCATCTTCGACGCCTACCAGCAGCTGAACCTGCGCTACTCGCAGATGGCGCCGGTGAACTTCTGGGACGAGCGCAACACCGGCACCAACCTCCCCGCCCAGGTCGAGCTTTACCACAGGGACAACACAGCCGGCCAGCCCGAAGATCCTTTCTACGAGTTCCTCTTCATGGCCAAGGGCGGCGGCAGCGCCAACAAGACCTTCCTCTACCAGGAGACCAAGGCCGTCCTGAACCCGAAGCGGCTCGCGCGCTTCCTCGACGAGAAGCTGCGCAGCCTCGGCACCGCGGCCTGCCCGCCGTACCACCTGGCGATCGTCGTCGGCGGCATGTCGGCCGAGTTCAACCTGAAGGTCGCGAAGCTCGCCTCCGCGCGCTACCTCGACAACCTCCCGGCCGAGGGCTCCGAGCTCGGCCACGCCTTCCGCGACCAGGACCTCGAGCAGCAGGTGCTCGAGATGACCCGCCAGTTCGGCATCGGCGCGCAGTTCGGCGGCAAGTACTTCTGCCACGACGTCCGCGTCATCCGGCTCCCCCGCCACGGCGCCAGCTGCCCCGTCGGCATCGCCGTGAGCTGCTCCGCCGACCGGCAGGCCAAGGCGAAGATCACCGCCGACGGCGTGTTCATCGAGCAGCTCGAGCGCGACCCGGCGCGGTTCCTCCCCGACGTCACCGAGGAAGACCTCTCCGACGACGTCGTGAGCGTCGACCTCAACCGGCCGATGGCCGAGATCCGCGCGCAGCTCTCGCAGCTACCGGTCAAGACGCGGCTTTCGCTCACCGGTCCGCTGGTCGTCGCCCGCGACATCGCGCACGCGAAGATCGCCGAGCGCCTCGACGCCGGCGAGGAGATGCCGGACTACCTGAAGAACCACCCGGTCTACTACGCCGGGCCCGCGAAGACGCCGGAAGGCTACGCGTCGGGCTCGTTCGGCCCGACGACCGCCGGCCGGATGGACTCCTACGTCGAGCAGTTCCAGGCCGCCGGCGGCTCACTCGTCATGCTGGCGAAGGGAAACCGCTCGAAGCAGGTGACGAACGCGTGCCAGTCGCACGGCGGGTTCTACCTCGGTTCGATCGGCGGCCCGGCCGCGCGGCTCGCTCAGGACTGCATCAAGAAGGTGGACGTCCTCGAGTACGCCGAGCTCGGCATGGAAGCCGTCTGGAAGATCGAGGTCGAGGACTTCCCGGCGTTCATCGTCATCGACGACAAGGGCAACGACTTCTTCGCCAGCACCGGTGACCCGGTGCTGCAGATCAGCTTCCGTTAGAACGCAGGGGAAGGGGACACCGGCCCGCCGCCGGTGCCCCCTTTCTTCCCTGCTCCCTCAGCCGACGCGCTCGATCCGCGCGTGCCGGATGAGGAACTTTCCGGGTTCCCGCACCTGCTCGAAGGCCGCGTTGTTGAGCAGCGTGCAGCTGCCCGACACCGACGTGACCGCCACCGTGGTGGACTTCGAGTTGTCCAGGTTGGTCACCTTCAGCTTCGTCCCCGCCGGGAACTGGTTGCTGGACGCGGCGGGCGCGCCGCCTTCGCCCGAGAGCGTCACCGTCGAGCCCGGGCAGACGACGGCACCGACGGCGCCGGTGTCCACACCGGACGGGTTCTGCTTCTGCGGCTGGTTCTGGTTCTGCTGGGCCGGCGCCTGCTGCGCCGGGGCTTGTGCGGCCGGGGCTTGCGCGGCCTGGCCGTTGTTCGCGGCGACGTTCGCCGTGCAGCCCGCGACCTGCCGCCGTTGCTGGATCAGGTCGACGACCGCCTGCCGGTTGGCGATCCGCGCGGCCGACTGCGCGTCCGGGTTCGCCCGCTGGCCCGCGATGAAGTTCAGGTTGTTCTGCAGGGCGGTGTCGAGTCCCCCGCAGTTCTCCTTCGGTGCCTCGGCCGCGTTGCCCGCGGGACTGCTCAGCGCGATGGCGGCCGCGGTGATGCCGGAAACGCCCAGCAACGCGGCCAGCCCGACGGTCGCCTGCTTGCGGTGCCGACCACTGCTCAACCGGGGCATGTGCCCCTCCTCTCTGATCACCACCTCACCCTTGGATACGGCCCGGTAATACGGGCGGTTCACCGGAACCGCCGGAAGTTTTTCGACGACTTCGACGCGCGAGGGAAAGAGGTGGTCCGGACCACTGGGGTGAAGAGTGGCGGCCACCTGCGGCCCGATGCGAGGATCACGCCGCGGGGCGCGAGTGGTTCGGACCATGCTTCAGCGCGCACGCCGGCCACGGTCCGGGCCTGGTCACGCCACCAGCGCACCGCCGACCGCTCCCCCACCCCGGCCCACGCCACCAACACACCGCCAGCCGCGGTGTGGGCCCCGCTCATACCACCGGCACACCGCCAGCCGCGGTGCGGGCACCGCTCACACCCCTAGCGCACCGCCAGCCACCGCCCCGCTCCGGCTCCAGGCCACTTGCACCGCCAGCCGCCGCCACTGCCCCGCCGCCCTGGCTCAGGCCACTGGCGCGCCGTCGTGGTCCGAGTTGCCTACCCGGGCCGCCGTCGCCAGGGCCCAGCGACCCGTCGTCACCAAACCCAGCGCGAACACCACCACTCCGCAGCCCGCCACGATCGCCCACACCGCGTGGCCCGTCCCCGGCGGCGTTCCCACGTCCGCCGCCACCACCGCGCCGATCACCGCCACCCCCAGCGACGTCCCCACCTGGCGGCTCGTCGACGCCACCGCCGCCGCCAGGCCCGCCTGCTCGCGCGGCATCCCGGACACCGCCGCGTTCGTGATCGGCGCGTTGAGCAACCCGTAGCCGATGCCGAAGCACACGTACCCCGTCACCACCCACGCGATCGGCGTCGCCGGGCCGGTGCCCGCCAGTACCACGCCGGACGCCGCGATCCCCGCGCCGGCCACCAGCAGCGGCAGCCGCGGGCCGCGGACGCCGGTCAGCCGGCCCGACAACGGCGCGCCCACGGCCGTCAGCACCGCCATCGGCAGCGTCAGCAACCCCGCGTGCAGCACCGAAAACCCGCGCGTCTCCTGCAGGTACAACGTGGTCAGGAACAAGAACCCCGACAGCGCCGCGAATCCCGCGATCGCGGTGAGCGTCGCGCCCGAGAACGGGACGCTCCTGAAGAACCTCAGCTCCAGCAACGGGTCCCGGCGCCGTCGCTCGTACGGCAGCAGCACCGCCAGCGCCGCCGCGGCGAGCACGAAGCAGCCGACCATCACCGGTGCGCCCGAGCCGCGGCCTTCGATGATCCCGTACGTCAGCGACGCCAGCAGCACGATCACCAGCAGCTGCCCGACCGGGTCGAGGCGGCGCGGGCGCGGGGCGCGCGACTCCGGGACGAACAGCGCCGTCAGCACGATCGCGGCGACGCCGACCGGGACGTTGATCCAGAAGATCGAGCGCCAGCCCGCCCAGGCGACGAGCACGCCGCCGAGCACCGGGCCGACCGCCAGGCTCAGCCCGTTCACCCCGGCCCACACGCCGATCGCGCGGGCGCGGTCACGCGGGTCGGTGAAGACGTTCGCGACGATGGACAGCGCGACCGGGTTGAGCATCGACCCGCCGATCGCCTGCAGCGCGCGGAACGCGACCAGCAGCCCGATCGACGGCGCGATCCCGCACAGCAGCGAACCGAGGCTGAACAGGGCGAGCCCGGTCTGGAACGTCCGGCGCCGCCCGATCCGGTCCGCGGTCGAGCCGGACAGCATGAGCAGGCTCGCCAGCACCAGCGTGTACGCGTCGATCGTCCACTGCAGACTGGACACCGACGCGCCGAACTCGTGGCGGATCGACGGCAGCGCGAGGTTCACGATCGTGTTGTCGAGCCCGACGATGAACAGGCTCAGGCAGCAGATCGCGAGGACCGCCCGCCGTCGTACCGGCTGTCGCACGGCCGTCGTCAGGCCGGGAACAGCTCGGTGAGCCGCGCGAGGGTCTTCTCGATGCCCTCGGCGTTCTTGCGCGGGAACGGGCTGAGGCTGATCGCGAGCGGGAACTTCGCCGTCGACCAGTCGAACGTCTCGGTGACCTCGGTGCGGCCGTCCTCGAGCGGCTCGAGGCGCCAGCGCCAGCGGTGGCCGTTGAAGTGCCGCCAGGCGATGAGCCGGCCCTCTTCGAACTCGACGACGGTGTTGAGGATCTTGTACGGCGCGCCGATCTTCATGTCCATGCCGAACCGCGCGCCGAGCGTGAGCCGGTCCGGGCCGCCGGACTGGGCGGCCCGGACCGTGCCGGATCCGTCGATGAGCGGGTGCTGGGCCGGATCGGCGAGGAGCCCGAAGATCTTCTCGGGCGGCGCGGCGACGATCGCGGTGCGTGAGACCTGGCGGCTTCCCATCACCCGAGCCTAGGGCAGGGTGATCACTTCGGCGGCGTGGTCTTCAGCACGACCGTGCGCTGGTCCAGCGGCGCGGCCACGGCGACCGAGATCACCGGGTAGCGGATGTCCATGGTGCACATCTGGCCGGTCTGGGCCTTGGTCTCGCTCAGGTTGACGACGACGCGGTCGCCCGCCTGCTCGGTCGCCTCGCCGAGGGCGTGGCCGCAGCCGCCCTCCTGGGCGCGGATGTTGAGGATCGTGCCGCCGTTGGCCGTCCACACCTCGTGCGGGTAGTTCTGGGGCAGGGCCGTGGCGTCGATCTTGTCGGGCGGCACCGGCGCGCTGCCTTCGGGCACGGTGAGCCGCGGTTTGCCGGGCGGGTTGGCCGACGGCGACGTCGGCAGCACCGACTCGGTCGGCGACGTCGAAACGCTCCCGGTGGGGGCGGCGGAGTCACCTCCGGCCGCGGGCTGGCTGGTGGGCATGTCCTGGCCGGCGCAAGCCGTCGCCATCAGCAGGAACGCGCCTGTCCCGACCACCTTCGCTGAGTACCTCATACCCCGAAGACGGAACGGACGGCGCTCGGGTTGCACGGAAGATCGACTGGTTCGTGCTTTTCCCACGAAGCCCCCGGACGTGGTCTGGGAGGGCGACCCCGGGCATCCCGGGGCGGCCCTCCCAGCGTCCGCGGGAGCTCCTCAGCCCTGGCGGAGCACCACCGTGCGCGTGCCCAGCGGCTCGGCGAGGGTCAGCGGGAGGGTGATCTCCTTGATGTAGTCCGGGCACATCTGGCCCTTCTTCGCCGCGCTGACGGCGACCAGCACGACGACCTGCTGCGGCGTCTGGTCACCGACGTGCGCCGAAACGTGCCGGCAGCCGCCCTCCTCCGCCTGGAGGATCAGCGTCTTGCCGTCGAGGCTGCGGGTGAGGCTCCGGGGGTAGCCCTCGGGCAGCCCGCGCGCGTCGATCTGGGACTCCGCGATCACGTCGTCGCCCGGGGCGATGCCCTGCGTCGGGCGGCCGACCGTCTGCGACGGCGGTGGCGCGACCGTCGGCGAACCCGGCACCGAGGACGAAGCCGACGTCGTGGGGGTCTCCGGTCCGGTGCTGCCCGGAGCGCCCGCGGTACCCGCCGCCCCGCACGCCGTCAGCGTGAGGAGCAGCAGGCCCGTACCCAGCAGTGTGCGCATATCTGCCAGACGGAGCGGACGCCGATTCGGTTGCACCTACCGGTGCGCCGCCCGGCCGCGGACCAGGCCCAGCAGCACCACCCCCGCGAGGGTGACCCCGAGCAGCACGACCGTCGCCGCCGAGGCGAGGAACACCTGGCCGCGGTCGGTCAGCGCGAAGATGCTCGCCGGCAGCGTGCGCCAGTCCGGCGGGTACAGCATCATCGTCGCGCCCAGCTCGCCCATCGACATCGCCAGCGCCAGGCTCGCCGACGCCGTCATCGCCGGGAGCAGCACCGGGACGCGCACCCGCAGCAGCACCCGCACCGGGGACGCCCCGAGCGACGCCGCCGCCCGCGCGAGCAGCGGGTCGACGCGGGCGAGCGCCGCCGAGACCGTGCTGTAGGCGAACGGCAGCAGGATCAGCAGGTGCCCGAGCAGCACGATCCAGCGGGTGCCGTTGAACGCCAGCGGCGGCCGGCTGAACGCCACCAGCAGCGCCAGCCCCAGCACCACCGACGGCACCGCGATCGGCAGGTGGAACAGCGTGTCGGCGAACTGCCGCAGCCGCCGCGGCGCGGTTTCGGCCGCCAGCGCCGCCCCCGTGCCGAGCAGGACGGCCGCCGCGCCCGCGATGACACCCGTCTGGACACTCACCGAGAGACTCGCGAACGTCTCCCCCGACACCGCGTCGGCGTAGTGGGCGAAGGTCAGCCCGCCCGGCAGCACACCCGTCCAGTGCCCGGCGAACGACGCGAGCACGATCATCACCAGCGGCGCCGCCACCACGACGGCGAACACCACGCCGAACACCAGCCACAGCAGCACCTTGCTACGCCGCGTCCACAGCAGCACCGCGACCCCTTCCCGCGAGAACCCGGTAACTCCCGTACAGCAGCAGCGAAATCGCGACGTCGACCAGCGCGACGACGCTCGCCGCCGGGAAGTCGAACGTGACGATCCCCTTGCCGTACACCAGCATCGGCAGCGTCGTGACGCCCTTCGCGCCGAGGAACAGCACGATGCCGAACTCGTTCAGCGCCAGCAACAGCGTCAAGCACGCCCCGGACGCCAGCGACGGCAGCGCCGCCGGCAGCACGACCCGCCACAGCACCCGCCCCGGCCGCGCGCCCAGCGACGCCGCGACGTCCAGGTGCACGCCCGGGACCTGGCCGAACGCCGCCAGCGCCGGCCGCATCACGAACGGCGTGTAGAACGTGATCTCGGCGAGCAGCACGCCCCACGGCGAGTAGAGGAAACCGCCGGCGCCGAAGACACCCGCGCTGCCGTAGAGGAACGTGAACGCCAGCGCGATGAGGAACGACGGGAACGCGAGCACGGTGTCGACCAGCCGCGACAGCGTCCGCGCGCCCGGGAACGGGACGAACGCGACGACCAGCGCGAGGAACGTCCCGAGCAGCACGCAACCGGTCGTCGCGCCCAGCGCGAGCACCACGGTCTGCCCGGCCGCGTCCCGGAACTCGGCCGAGCCCAGCACGTCGGCCCAGACGCCCAGGCCGAAGCCCGTGTTCGTGGTCAGCGACTGCCCGGCCACCAGGACCAGCGGGTAGCCGAAGAACACCGCGACGACCACCAGCGGCGGCAGCAGCCACACCCAACCCCGTCGTGAGCGGGAAACAGGGTGGGAACGCTGTTTCCCGCTCACGAGGGCCACCGCGGTCATGTACCGACCCCGACCAGCGGGCAGCCGTCGGGGATCGAGACACCGACCGCCGACCCGACGGGGAACGCCTCGGGCACCTCGGCCCGGATCGTCTCGCCGGTCGCCAGGACCAGGTCCAAGCGGTAGCCGGTGCCGCGCCACTGCACGGCCCGGACCAGCGCCGGGAGCGTGCCGGCACCGGGTTCGCCGACGCCGACGCGGTGCGGGCGGACGCCGAGGGCCACCGGGCCGGGCCCGAGGGCGCCGGTCGGCTCGGCGGTCAGCACGCGCTCGCCGAGCCGGACCGTCGCCGGCGTGCCGTCGCTGACGAGGTCGACCGGGATGAGGTTGGCCGCGCCGAGGAAGCTCGCGGTGAACTCCGAGGCGGGCCGTCGGTAGAGCTGTTCGCACGGACCCGTCTCGACCAGCCGCGAGTCGCGCATGACGGCGATGCGGTCGGCCAGCGCGAGGGCCTCGCCCTGGTCGTGGGTGACGTAGACGAGCGTGGTGTCCGGGAGCTCGGCGCGCAGCCGCAGCAGTTCGGCGAGCATGTCCTCGCGCAGGGTGGCGTCCAGCGCGGACAGCGGTTCGTCCAGCAGCAGCACGTCCGGCCGGATGGCCAGCGCCCGCGCGAGCGCGACGCGCTGCTGCTGCCCGCCGGACAGCTCCCGCGGGAACCGCCGGGCGTACGTCCCCATGCCGACGAGGTCGAGGACTTCGGCGACGCGCCGGGTGACTTCGCCGCGCGGCGCCCGTCGCGCCTTGAGCCCGAAGGCGACGTTGGCGTCGACGCGCAGGTGCGGGAACAGCGCGTAGCTCTGCACGACCACGCCGAGGCCGCGCCGGTGCGGCGGCCGGTCGGTGACGTCCTCGCCGCCGAGGAACACCCGGCCCGCGCCGGGCCGGACGAACCCGGCGAGGGCCTTGAGCGCCGTCGACTTGCCCGAGCCGGACGGCCCGAGCAGCGCCAGGGTTTCGCCGCGGCCGACCGTCAGGTCGAGGGAGTCGAGCGCGGTGGTGCGTCCGAAGTGGACGGACACGCCACGCCACTCGACGGCCGGGGTCATCGGCCGACGGCCTTCTTGTACGCGGCCAGGTCGGCGTCGAGCTTGCCGAGCACGGCGGCCCAGTCCGGGTGCCAGATCTCGACGCCGTCGAGCGCGGCCTTGATCTTCGCGGCGTTCGCGCCGGTGGCCGTGACGTCGGCACGGGCCGGGATGCCGTACGCGTCGGCGGCCTTCGCCTGGACCTCGGGCGAGAACAGGAAGTCGAGGAGCTTCTTCGCGTCCTCGGCGTGCGGCGCGTTCGCCACGAGCCCGGCGTAGTACGGCAGCGCGAACGTCGAGCGCTTGCCCTGGGCGTCGGCCGGGAAGAAGACGTCGAAGCCGCCGCTCTTGGCGATCTCGGCGAGGTTCATCTGGACGTCGCCGTTGGCCACCAGCAGCTCGCCCTTGGCCACCTTCGGCTGCAGCTTGCCGGTGGACGACGACGGCCCGGCGTTGTTCGCCTCCAGCTTGCCGAGGTAGCCGAGCGCGCCCTGCTCGCCGAGGACGTGCTGCAGCTGCAGCAGGACGGCGGTGCCGTCGCCGGCCTCGCCGGGCGTCGAGTACTGGACCTTGCCCTTGAGCTTCGGGTCGAGCAGGTCGTCCCAGGTCTTCGCGCTGGACTGCGGGTTGCGGATGAAGCTGAGGTAGTTGTCCATCATGGCGAAGTAGCGGCCTTGCGGGTCCTTTTCGGACACCTGGCCGGCGCCCTGCGGTGAGTACGGCTGCAGCAGGCCGGCGACGCGCTGGATGAACGGCGGGAGCGTGACGAGGACGTCGGCCTGGGTGTTCGCCTTCTCCTTCTCGACGCGGGAGGCGACCTCGCCGGACCCGGCCGTCACGGCCTGGACGGTGATGCCGGTCTGCTGCTTGAACTCGGCGAAGCGAGCGGTGTACCAGTCTTCGAGGCCGTCCACTGTGTACACGGTGACGGTCTTGCCGCCGGCGCTCGCGGCGCCGGTGCCGCCGCAGGCGGACAGGACGGCGGTCAGCGCGACCGCGAGGACGGTGGCCAGGGTCTTCTTCATTTCGTTCCTTCGAGCAGGGTGGGGAGGTCACGGACGGAGTCGAGGACGTGGGTGGCTTCGAGGAGGTCTTCGCGGCGGCCGGCGCCGGTGAGGACGCCGGCGACGACGGACGCGCCGGCGCGGAGTCCGCAACGGACGTCGGACGCGGTGTCGCCGACGACGGCGGTGCGCCGCACGTCGGTGACTTCGAGCCGCAGCGCGGCGGCGAGGACGAGATCGGGGAAGGGTCGGCCGCGGACGCCGTCGCCGGGCGCGAGCGCGAGGTCGGCCAGGTCGCGCCAGCCGAGCGCGTCGAGGATGGCCTGCTGGGTGGCGGGCGCGAAGCCGGTGGTGAAGGCGACTTTGACGCCGTCTCCGCGCAGGCCGCGGATGACGTCTTCGGCGCCCGGGATCGGCTGGCACTCCCCCGCTCGCACCAGGTCGCCGTACGCGGCTTCGAAGGCGGAATTGGCTTGCTGCGCCCGGGTGTCTTCCCGCAGGAGAGCCCGGAAGACCGTGATCTTCGACTGGCCCATGGTGTCGACGACGTACTGGAGCATTTCCGGGTACTTCTCTTCGGGCACGCCGATGGTTTCGATGGCGGCGGTGAAGGCCTTCACGACGAGTCCGTCGTCGGCGACGGTCGTGCCCGCCATGTCCAGGACGACGAGTTCGGGGGTCACAGGCCCAGCTCCTCGGCGGTGTCTTCGGCGATGGCGGGTGCGCAGGTCATGCCGCGGCCGCCCGGCCCGGTGACGAGCCAGGCGTTGCCGGCGACGCGGGCGCGGTGCACGATCCGGCCGGGGTCGGCGGTCTGCGCGTAGACCCCGGCCCAGCGGCGCCGGATCCGCGGCAGCGGGCGCCCGAGCAGGGCGCCGGCGACGGTTTCCAGGTGGTCGTAGGGGTCTTCGGTGACGTCGAAGGCGAAGGGCTCGTCGTACTCGTGGGTGTCGCCGATGGTGAGGGAGCCGTCGAGCCGCTGGACGAGCAGGAGCTGCATCCGGTGCGCCCGGGCGGTTTCGGTTTGCGGCTGCGTCTTTTCGAGGGTGTCGAGGGCTTCGCCGCGGTAGGCGGGGTAGTAGCGGAAGCTGTCCCCGTCGGCGACGCTGGTGGTGAGCGTTTCGCCGAGGGGCTCGGTCTGGGCCATCTGGAGCCGGACCCTTCTCACCGGCGGTTCCCCAGCGAGCTCCCGCACGAGCCCGCCGGTCCAGGCGCCGGTGCAGAAGAGGACGAGGTCGCCGTCGTGGCGCTCACCGCGGTCGTCGACGACGCCCGTGCCGGTGAGGTGGCGGACTTCGCGGCCGGGACGCCAGGTGTAGCGGCCGGTCCCGGCGAGTTCCGCACGCAGGGCCGGTTGCGCGGTGCGCGGTTCGACGGCGGCGTCGCGTTCGCACCAGAGGGCGCCTCGGAACTCGCCGCGGAGAGCCGGGTTGAGTTCGCGGGTCTCGGTGGCGTCGAGGAGCTTGTAGCCGCGGTCGGCTCCGGCTTTGACGGCTTCCTCGGCGACGGCGAGTTCGGCGCCGGTCCGGGCGACGGTCAGCGAGCCGTTGGGCCGGAAGCCGAGCCCGGGGACGCGCGCGCCGATCCGCTCCCAGAGGTGCCGGGCCCGCAGCGCGGTCGCCAGCTCGGCCCCGGCGGCCCGGCCGCCGACCCAGACCAGGCCGAAGTTGCGGACGGACGCGCCGCGGGCCTCGGGTTCGCGTTCGAGCTGGACGACGTCGTGGCCGCGCTCGACGGCCTGCCAGGCGTGCAGCGTGCCGAGCACGCCACCGCCCACGATGAGGATTCGCACGCGGCCCACGCTGTCGGCCGCGCGCCAACGGGCGCTGGCCCCTCGGCGAACGCGGAGTGAAGCGCCTTCGAATATTGGACCGGATGAGTTACCGTCTCGTTATATTCATGGTCGGCCGGCGGCGACGAACATGCAGGTGGGGGACTGGCAGTCCCGGCCGTGGCTCGCGCCGGAAGGGACTCTTCAGCCGGTGAAACTCAGGACCGCGACCGCGGCAAGCTCGTCAGGCGCGGCCCAGCCGGGTCATGAAGCTCAACCGGTCACCCCGGTACAGCGACCGCACCCGTTCGAACGGCGCCCCGTCCGGACCCCACGAGATCCGGTGCATCAGCAGCATCGGCAACGCCGGGTTCGTCCCGATCAGCAACGCCTCGCGCGGCGTCGCCAGCACCGTCTCGACGCGCTCTTCGGCGCCGTCGAACACCACCCCGAGCTTCTCGCTCAAGCACGCGTACAGCGACTGCTCGGGGTTGAACACCTCCAGCAGCGTCGGGAACCGCTCCGCCAGGAGATATGTCGACTCCAGCCCGACGCGCTCCTCGTCGGCCAGCAGCACGCGCTCGATGTGGATCACCTCGGCGTCCGACGTGACCTGCAGGTCCGCCGCCAGCGCGCTGCCCGCCACGCGCCGCTCCAGGGTGATCACCGTGCGGCCGGGCCGGATCCCCTGGCGGCGCAACCCTTCGGTGTAGCTCACCAGGGCCAGCGGCTGCACCAGCTTCGGCCCCGCGACGAACGTGCCGCTCCCCTGCCGCCGGCTCAGCCTGCCCTCGAGCACCAGCTCGCCGACCGCCTGCCGCACCGTCGCCCTCGACACCTCGAACCGCTCGCACAGTTCCCGTTCCGTGGGCAGCACCGATCCTTCGCCGAGTTCCGCGATCACCGCCAGCAGCTCGACCTTCACCGCGTAGTAGCGCGGGACGCGGCCGTGCTCGGGAATCCCGTCCAGGACGGGACCGTCGGCGGACAGGCGGGAATGGCGCGAAGGGGCGGGCACGGAATCGACCCTATTCGGTTCCCGGTGCGCGGTGGTTCGCTGTGGCGCGCAACACGGCCGTAACAGCGAGGATCACCCGGATGCACCCGACGCCGCCGGGCCGGATTTACGACCGGGAAAAGGCCTGGTGAACTCCGCTCGTCGGCACTGGGCGCATCGGCCTACGGCGTTCGCCGGTCCGGCGGTGAGAAATCACCCAACCGCCCGAAAGATCCGAAGAAAGTCGGTTGTCCGGGTATGCGACCACCTGGTGTAGTCGTGGGGCCGCCCTCGGCAACGGCTTCCACTGTGGACACTGGAAGGACTGATCCCCTTGGCTCCCAAGCGCTGGTTCACCCTGCTCAGAAACGCCACCACCGCACTGGCCGCGGTCGCCGCGGCCGCGGCGTTCGCCACCCCGGCGGTCGCCGCGCAGCCGCCGTCCACCGACGTCGTCGGCGGGACCCGGGCCGCCCAGGGCGAGTTCCCGTTCATGGTGCGGCTGTCCATGGGCTGCGGTGGCGCGCTCTACACCAGCCAGATCGTGCTGACCGCCGCGCACTGCGTCAGCCGGACGGGGTCGAACACCTCGATCACGGCGACCGTCGGCGTGGTCGACCTGCAGAGCACGAGCGCCAAGAAGATCAAGTCGACCTACGTCTACCAGTCCCCCACCTACGGCACCTCGACCGGCGGCGACTGGGCGCTGATCAAGCTCGCGAGCCCGGTCACCGGCCTCTCGACGCTGCCGATCGCGACGACGACCACGTACAACACCGGCACGTTCACCGTCGCCGGCTGGGGTGCGGCGACCGAGGGCGGCTCCCAGCAGCGCTACCTGCTGAAGGCGACCGTCCCGTTCGTCTCGGACAGCACCTGCCAGGCCCAGGGCGGCAGCTACCCCGACCTCATCCCGAGCGCCGAGATCTGCGCCGGCAACCTGACCGCCGGCGGGGTCGACACCTGCCAGGGCGACTCGGGTGGCCCGATGTTCCGCCGGGACAACGCGAACGCGTGGATCCAGGTCGGCATCGTCAGCTGGGGTGACGGCTGCGCGCGGCCGCACGCCCCCGGCGTCTACACCGAGGTGAGCACGTTCGCGTCGAAGATCGCCGCGGCCGCCGCTTCGCTGTAACCGCTTCCGCGAAGAGGGGGCCCGCCGCGGCGGGCCCCCTTCAGCGCGTCTTGTCCAATCGCGACAGTGCTTCTTCGTAGCCGTTCACCAGGTCCGCGACGACGTCGGCGACCGGCCGCACCGCGTTCATCCGGCCGACGATCTGCCCGACCGGCATCGACACGACGCTCGGGTCGTTCGCCGCGTGGATCCGGTTGTGGGCGTGGGAAACCAGCAGGTTCTGCAGCGGCATCGGCAACGGCTCGGGCGCGTCCGCCGCGGCCCACGCCTCGGTCCAGCGGGTCTTGAGCAGCCGCGCGGGCTTGCCGGTGTAGATCCGCGTCCGCACGGTGTCCGACGACGTCGCGCCGACGAGCGCCTGCTGCATCGCCACCGACTCGCCCATCGTCTGCAGGTACTCCTCGGTGGCCAGCCACATCGAGCCCATCCAGACGCCGGACGCGCCGAGCGCCAGCGCCGCGGCCACCTGCCGGCCGGAACCGATCCCGCCGGCGGCGAGCACCGGGACGTCGACCGCGTCGACGATCTCCGGCACCAGCACCATGGACGCGATCTCGCCGGTGTGGCCGCCGGCTTCGTAGCCCTGGGCCACCACGAAGTCGACACCGTTCTCGACGTGCCGCACGGCGTGCTCGGCCTTCCCGGCGAGCGCCGCCACGGGCACCCCGCGATCGTGGCACTGGGCGATGACGTCGGCCGGCGGCGAGCCGAGCGCGTTGGCGATCAGCTTGATCGGGTGGTTGAGCGCGACCTCGACGTGCGAGCGCGCGACCGAGTGCAGCCAGCCGAGCACCCCCGCGCGTTCGTCGGTGTCGTCCGGCAGCGGCGGCACCGACAGGTCGCGCAGCACCTTGTCGACGAACGCGCGGTGGCCGTCCGGGATGTGCTTCGAGAGGTCGACCTGGGTGCCCTCGGCGGGGATCTTCGCCGGCATCACGATGTCGACGCCGTAGGGCTTGCCGCCGGTGTTCTCGTCCATCCAGGTCAGCACCCGGTCGAGCTCGGCGGCGTCGTTGAACCGGACGCAGCCGAGCACGCCGAGCCCGCCGGCGCGGCTGAGCGCCGCGGCGACGTGCTCCGAGGGCGTGAACCCGATGATCGGCAGGTCGATGCCGAGCCGGTCGCACAGGGGTGTCCGCACTTGCGATGTCCTCTCAGACGGGCTGGGCCGTGGCCGGTTCGTGCTCGGCCGCGTAGCGCTGGGCCCACGGGTAGTCCGGCTTGCCGCTGGGCGACCGGCCGATCTCGCCGGCCAGCCAGATCGTGCGCGGCACCTTGTACCCGGCGATCTCGCCGCGGACGTGCTCCTCGAGCGAGGAGAAGTCCGGTGAAGCGCCTTCGCGCAGCTGGACGACAGCCGCGACGCGCTGGCCGAGCCGGTCGTCCGGGACTCCGATGACGAGCGCGTCGAAGACGTCGGGGTGCGACTTCAGCGCGCCTTCGACCTCTTCCGGGTAGACCTTCTCGCCGCCGGTGTTGACGCACTGCGAGCCGCGGCCGAGCAGCGTGACGGTGCCGTCCTCCTCGTAGCGGGCGTAGTCGCCCGGGACGACGTACCGGACGCCGTCGACCTCGACGAAGATCTTCTTGCTCTTCTCGGGATCGCCGTAGTAGCCGAGCGGGACGTGCCCGCGGCGGGCGATCAGGCCGACCGCGCCGGGCTTCTTCTCGACGAGGTTGCCGTCGTCGTCGACCAGGATCGCGTCCTTGCCGAAGCTGACCCGCGGGCCGGCGCTGTGGTCGGAGTCCTTGCCGACCATGCCGATCCCGGTGAAGCCGCTTTCCGACGAGCCGATCGCGTCGGTGATCACGGCGTTCGGCACGAGCTCGACGAACTCCTGCTTCACCGACTGCGAGAACAGCGCGGCGTGGCTGGAGACGGCGACGACCGACGAAGCGTCGTAGTCGCCCTCCCGGAAGGCCTCGATCAGCGGCCGCGCCATCGCGTCGCCGACGATCGTGAGGACCTGGACCTTGTGCTCCTGGACGGCCTTCCAGATCTCGTGGGCGTCGAAGCGCGGCACGAAGACCACCGGGCTGCCGGTGAACAGCGCGCCGAACGCGGCCCACTGCGCGGCGCCGTGGATGAGCGGCGCGGCGGGCAGCCGGGTCAGGCTCCCGGCCTTGCCCTGCTCGGCGAGCGTCCACTCGTCCGGGATGTACTCGCCGGTGACGAAGTTGATGCCGCCGCCGAGCGCGCGCCAGACGTCCTCCTGCCGCCAGAGCACGCCCTTCGGGTAGCCCGTGGTGCCGCCGGTGTAGAGGATGTACAGGTCGTCGCCCGAGCGCTCCTCGAAATCGCGCTCCGGGCTTTGCGCCTCGAGCGCGGCTTCGTAGTCGACGCCGCCGTAGCTCGCGTAGTCACCGTCGCTGCCGTCGTCGATGACGACAACGTGTTTCAGTTTCGGCGTCTCGGGCAGGACGGCGGCGACCTTGTCGGCGTAACTTCTCTCGTGCACGAGGGCGACGAGCTCGGCGTCGGTGAAGAGGTAGACGAGCTCGCCGTGCACGTAGCGGTAGTTGACGTTGACGGCGATCGCGCGCAGCTTGTACGCCGCGATCATCGCCTCCAAGGCCTCGATCGAGTTGCGGGAATAGACCCCGATGTGGGACCCGCGTCCCACGCCGTGCGCGGCGAGGTGGTGGGCGAGCCGGTTGGCCCGCGCCTCCAGTTCGGCGAAGGTGACCCGCCGGTCGCCGCACACGACCGCGACGCGCTCCGGCACGGCGTCGACGGCGTGCTCCAGAAGATCCGCGATGTTGAGTGCCACGCCCTCAAAGTAGAACATGTTATCGTTCTGGGCAATGGCACTGCTCCTTCAGGAGGTCTCCCGTGGGTGAACCGCACGCGCTGGTTTCGCAAGAGGGGCAGACCCTCGTCGTCACGATGAACCGGCCCGAGGCGCGCAACGCGATCACCGGCGAGATGATGTCGATCATGGTCGAGGCCTGGGACCGCGTGGACTCCGACGACTCGATCCGCAGCTGCGTCCTGACCGGGGCCGGCGGCGCGTTCTGCGCGGGCGCGGACCTGAAGTCGATGTCCCGCAACTCCCCGTCGGAGTCGTTCGCCTCGGGCAAGTTCGACCCTTCGCGCATCCCGGGCCTGCTGAAGGGCCGCCGCCTGACGAAGCCGCTGATCGCGGCGGTCGAAGGGCCGGCGATCGCAGGCGGGACGGAGATCCTCCAGGGAACGGACATCCGGGTGGCCGGTTCTTCCGCCCGGTTCGGGGTCTCGGAGGCCCGGTGGGGACTGTTCCCGATGGGCGGCTCGGCGGTGCGGCTACCGCGTCAGATCCCGTACACGGTGGCCGCGGACATCCTGCTGACCGGGCGCCACTTGAGCGCTTCGGAGGCGTTGGCGATCGGCTTGATCGGGCACGTGGTCCCGGACGGGACCGCGCTCGAGAAGGCCCTGGAGCTGGCTTCGCTGGTGAACGCGAACGGGCCGGTCGCCGTGCGGGCCATCCTGCGGACGATCCGCGACACCGAGGGCCTGCACGAGGAAGAGGCCTTCAAGCTCGACTCGCAGTACGGCATCGAGGTCTTCGCTTCCGCGGACGCCAAGGAGGGGCCGCGGGCGTTCTCGGAGAAGCGGAAGCCGGAGTTCAAGGGCCGCTGACATAGAACGCGTTCCACTGATATCGGACCGCTCTGCGGAGGAACCTTGTCGACAGAACAAGAACATGTTTCACTCATGGATGTGACCGAGACACCACTGGCGGCGCCCCTCAACGTCGGCTTCGACTACACGCGGTCCACCGGGCCCGTGCTCGGCCGGTTCGTCACCTCCCTGCGCGACCGCCGGATCGAAGGCGTCCGGGGCAGTGACGGCCGCGTGCACGTCCCGCCCGTCGAGTACGACCCCGGTACCGCCGACCAGCTCGGCGAGTTCGTCCCGGTGGCCGAAGAGGGCACCGTCGTCTCGTGGTCGTGGTGTCCCGAACCCTTCGACGGGCAGCCACTCAGCCGGCCGTTCGCCTGGGCGCTCGTCAAGCTGGACGGCGCCGACACCGCCATGCTCCACGCCGTCGACGCCGGCTCGCCCGGGAACATCCACAGTGGACAGCGCGTGCGCGTCAAGTGGGCCGATGACACCGTCGGGCACATCCGGGACATCGCCTACTTCCTGCCCGTCGACGCCGAGGACACCGCGCCGACCGAAGCCGCTCCCCCGGTCGCCGAGCGCGAAGAAGGCGCCCCGGTCAGCGTCGTCATCACCCCCGTGCACCTGAAGTACATGCACTCGGCGTCGCCCGAGGAGAGCCGGTACCTGCGCGGCCTCGCCGAAGGCAAGCTCATCGGCCAGCGGTGCCCGAAGTGCGAGAAGGTCTACATCCCGCCGCGCGGCGCGTGCCCGACCGACGGCGTCCCCACCACCGACGAGGTCGAACTGCCCGACACCGGCATCGTGACGACGTTCTGCATCGTCAACGTCCCGTTCCTCGGCCAGCGCCTCAAGCCGCCGTACGTCGCCGCGTACATCCTGCTCGACGGCGCCGACATCGCCTTCCTGCACCTCGTCCTCGGCTGCGACGCCCAGGACGTCAAGATGGGCATGCGCGTGCGCGCCGCGTGGAAACCGCGCGACGAGTGGTGGACGTCGCTGGAGAACATCAGCCACTTCGAGCCGACCGGCGAGCCGGACGCGGCCTACGAAACCTTCGCCCACCACCTGTGAGGTCCTGATGCCAGACGTCGCGATCGCGGGCTTCGCGAAGGCCCCCAACGTCCGCGAGACCCCGGGCACCACCAACGGCGTGGAGATGCTCGTCCCGATCTTCGCCGAAGTCTTCGAGAAGACCGGCTTGTCCAAACAGGACATCGGTTTCTGGTGCTCCGGCTCGTCGGACTACCTGGCCGGACGCGCCTTCAGCTTCATCGCCGCCGTCGACGCGATCGGCGCGTTCCCGCCGATCCACGAGTCGCACGTCGAGATGGACGCGGCCTGGGCGCTCTACGAGGCCTGGCTGAAGATCAAGATGGGCGAGGTCGAGACCGCGCTCGTCTACGGCTTCGGCAAGTCCAGCGCCGGGCAGCTGAGCCGGGTGCTCGCCCTGCAGCTCGACCCGTACGTCGTCGCCCCGCTGTGGCCGGACTCGGTCTCGATCGCCGGGATCCAGGCGCGCCTGGGCCTCGAAGCCGGGCTCTGGTCCGAAAAGGACCTCGCCGAGGTCGCCGCGCGCGGCACCGGCAAGGACGTCGCCGAGCTCCTCGACACGCCCTACTACGCGGACCCGCTGCGGCGCCACGACATCGCGCCGATCACCGACGGGGCCGCGGTCGTCATCCTGTCCACTGTGGACCGCGCGCGCGACATCGTCGACCGGCCCGCCGTGATCACCGGCATCGAGCACTGCGTCGACTCCCCCGTCCTCGGCGCCCGCGACCTGACGCGGTCGCCGTCCACCGAGGCCGCGGCGAGCGCCTTGGACCTCGACGGCGCCGACCTCGCCGAGCTGCACGCGCCCTTCACCCACCAGGAGCTCATCCTGCGGACGGCGCTGAAGCTCGACGACGGCGTCAAGATCAACCCGTCGGGGGGCGCGCTCGCCGCGAACCCGATGTTCTCCGCCGGCCTCGCCCGCATCGGCGAGGCGGCGGCCCGGATCCACAGCGGCGAATCCCGCAAGGCCGTGGCGCACGCGACGAGTGGCCCGGTCCTGCAACAGAACCTGGTGACCGTGCTGGAGGCCCGATGACCAAGCAGCTCACCGCCGTGCTCGGCACCGGCCAGACGCACCACCGCGCCAAGCGCCAGGACGTCTCGATGCCGGGCCTGCTGCGCGAGGCGATCGACCGCGCGATGGCCGACGCCCAGGTCGGGTGGAACGACATCGACGCCGTCGTCCTCGGCAAGGCACCGGACCTGTTCGAGGGCGTCATGATGCCCGAGCTGTTCCTCGCCGACGCGCTGGGCGCGACCGGGAAACCGCTGCTGCGCGTGCACACCGCCGGCTCGGTCGGCGGGTCGACGGCGCTGGTCGCCGCGTCGCTGGTCCAGTCCGGCGTGCACCGCCGGGTGCTGACCGTGGCGTACGAGAAGCAGTCCGAGTCGAACGCGATGTGGGGCCTGTCGATCCTGCCGCCGTTCCAGATGCCGGTCGGCGCCGGCGCGGGCGGCTACTTCGCGCCGCACGTGCGCTCTTACATCCGCCGGTCGGGCGCGCCCGAGCACGTCGGCGCGATCGTCGCGGCCAAGGACCGCCGCAATGGCGCCCTGAACCCCTACGCGCACCTGCAGCAGGCCGACATCACCGTCGAATCGGTGCAGAAGTCGCAGATGCTGTGGGACCCGATCCGCTACGACGAGACGTGCCCGTCGTCCGACGGCGCGTGCGCGATGGTGCTCGGCGACGAGGCCGCCGGGGACGCCGTCGAGGGCGGCGCCGCCTGGATCCACGCGACGGCGATGCGCACCGAGCCGACGACGTTCGCCGGCCGCGACCAGGTCAACCCCCAGGCCGGGCGGGACGCCGCGGCCGCGTTGTGGGCCGAAGCCGGGATCAAGGACCCGATGTCCGAAGTGGACGTCGCCGAGATCTACGTGCCGTTCTCGTGGTTCGAGCCGATGTGGCTGGAGAACCTCGGGTTCGCGCCCGAAGGCGAAGGCTGGAAGGTCACCGAGGCCGGCGAGACCGCGATCGGCGGCCGGCTGCCGTGCAACCCGTCCGGCGGGGTGCTCTCGTCCAACCCGATCGGCGCGTCCGGCATGCTCCGCTTCTCCGAAGCCGCGAAGCAGGTGATGGGCCGGGCCGGGGACTACCAGGTCGACGGCGCGCGGATCGGGCTCGGGCACGCCTACGGCGGCGGGTCGCAGTACTTCTCGATGTGGGTCGTCGGCGCGGACAAGCCGCGTTGATACGCTCGACCCACCATGCCGAGACTCGCCGACCACGAGCAACGCCGCCGCCAGATCGCCGAAGCCGTCTGGCGGATCGCGAGCGCGCGCGGCCTCGAAGACGTGTCGCTGCGCAAGGTCGCGGCCGAGGCCGGCGTCTCGCTGCGGCTGGTCCAGTACTACTTCGGGACGCGGGACGACCTGCTGCTCGGCGCGCTGGAGATCCTCAACGCCGACGCCGGGGAGAGCATCCGCGCGGAGCTCGGCCCGGAGGAGGACGCGACGCCGCGCGAGGTGCTGCGCGCCATGCTCGTCGGGATGCTGCCGGTCGGTGACGAACGGCGCACGCGCTACCTCGTGCACCTCGCCTACTTCGTCCGCTCCCTTTCGGACCCCGGGCTGGCGTCGGCGTTCAGCGGCGCGCCGCCCGAGCTGGAACGGCTGACCGCGGACCTGCTGGCGTGGGGCCGCGACCGCGGGGAGGTCGCGCCGGATCTGGAGCTGATGCCGGAGGCCGAGCTGCTGCTGTCGAGCGTCGACGGCTTGCAGACAAGCATCATCCTGGGCCAGCGAACGCCGGAAGCGGCGATCGCGCTGATCGACCACCAGCTGGACCGGCTGTTCCCCATCCGGCCGAAAGCAGGCGGATACGGCCCGCAGGCGATCAGCGCAAGCCGCCCGTTTCCGCCGTGACTGCTGCCGGATCGGGAACGAACAGCACCGTCAGCCTCGCGAACGTCGCCACTTGAGCGCCAGCAGCGTCCCGATCACCCCGGTCACGACGCCGACGGTGGCCGGCACCGCGACCGGCGGGTCCACCACGACCACCGGGTTCAGCACCACCGGCGCCGGCGGCTGGACCGGCTTCGGCGGCGCGTCGGAGCCGGTCGCCGTCCACGCCGTGACGTAGACGAGCAGCCGCGCGACGAGCGAGATGAAGAAGATCAGGCCGATGACCGAGCCGAACGCGATGCCGGTCGGCGAGTCGCCGATCAGGCGCAGGTAGAAGCCGCCGGCCAGCTTGAGCGCCTCGAACCCGACGGCCAGCGCGATGGCGCCGCGCACCGCGCTGCGCACGCCGACCTTCTGCCGCGGCAGCCGCGTGAGCACCCACAGGAACACCAGCCAGTCGGCGGCCAGCGACAGCGGCACCGAGGACGCGGAGACGAGCTGGTGGCCCCAGCTCGTGTCGTCGAGCCCGGCCAGCCGCAGCAGGTAGCCGCCGAGCGCGGTGCCGGAGATGGTGAGCGTGAACGACACGAGCAGCGCGGCGCTGAGGCCGAGCAGCGCGAGCAGGTCGACGGCGATGAGCCGCGGGAGCGACTGGTCGGACCGGTTCTGCCCCCACAGCGCCGTCAGCGAGTCCCGCAGCGCGTTCATCCAGTTCCAGCCCGAGTAGAGGCCGATGGCCAGGCCGAACACCCCGACGCTCGTGCGCTGCTCGACGAAGCCGGTGAGCAGCTTGGTGGCCTTGTCGCCGAGCCCGCCCGGCAGCGTGGACACGATCGCGTGGACCATCGTGTCGAGCAGGTGCGGCTGGCTGGCCAGCACGAACCCCGCGACCGACGACGCCACCATCAGCAGCGGCACCAGCGAGAGCAGGCTGAAGTAGGTGATGGAGGCGATGTAGTGGTAGCCGCCGGCGTCGATGTAGCGGTCGGCGGCGCGGGCGATGTGGTCCAGCCACCGGTACCGGGCGCGGGCCCGGGCCCAGGGGCTCGGGGCCTTGGGGGAACTCTTCACGCACTCTGTCTACCCAGCCGGAGGCCACTTCGCGCAGGCAACACGCGGTCGGACCATCAGCTCAGGACGACGAGCCCGGTGCCGTCGTCCACGGGGAGCGCCGCGTCCGTCGTCGCGAAGACCGTGCTGCCGAGGAAGTCGAGCTCGCAGCCGAGGGTGGCGAGGAAGGACGTGTCCGCGGCGTCGCGGCCGGTGGAGATCCGCAGCATGGTCTGCCGCGGCGCGAGGCGGGTGGCGTCGAAGACGTACCAGTGGCCGTCGATCGCGGCCTCGAAGACGGCGTGGAAGTCCATCGGGGAGAGGCCGGGCGCGTAGACGCCGACGTAGCGGGCGGGGATGTCGAGGGACCGGCAGAGCGTGACGCAGACGTGCGCGAAGTCGCGGCAGACGCCTTCGCCGGCCAGGAGCGTGTCGATCGCGTCGTCGGTGGGCCGGCTCGAACCGACCACATAGGACAGTCGCTCGTGGACGTTGCGGACGATGGCGTCAACTTTCGCCTTGGTGTCCTTGGCTTTGATCGCCGCGGGCGGGACGAGCCCGGCGACGCGGTCGGACGGGCAGTACCGGCTCGGCCGGGTGAAGACCGCGACGTCGGCGAGCGTGACGGGCTCGGGTTCGGGGTCGGCCAGCGCGCGTTCGGCGTGGTAGGTGACGCGGTGTTCGCCCTTGGGCAGCGTGAAGACCTCGGCGCGGGTGCCGTGGTCGAACTCGGCGAGCTCGCTGTCGCCGTGCCAGGAAACGGTGAGCTCTTCGGTATCGGCGTGCGCCGCGGCGACGGAGATCGCCGCGAGCCCGGGTTCGGTGACGTGGATCGAGAACTCGACGTCGACGGTCGCTCGCGGGGCCATCGCCTCATGATGTCACCCTTTGGCAGAATCGCCGCGCGGCCGAAATCGTGGTGTTCCACCCGGCGCTGGGGCTCCGGCCCGTCGAACTCGGCTTCGCCGGCCGCCGATGCCCGGGTGCACACCTACCCGGGCATCGGCCACTTCTACACCGACGCCGACGGCCACGACTTCGACGAGCGCGCGGCCGCGCTCACCTGGGACCGCGTCGCGGAGTTCCTCAGGCGTACCGGACCGGGTAGTGCTTGATCCCGTTCAGCCAGCTGGACCGCAGCCGCACCGGGGGCGCCGCCTCGGTGATGGCCGGCATCACGTCCGCGATCGCGTTGAAGATCAGGTCGATCTCCAGCCGGGCCAGGTTCGCGCCGATGCAGTAGTGCGACCCCGTGCCGCCGAAGCCCACGTGCGGGTTGTCCTCGCGGAGGACGTCGAACTTCTCCGGGTCCTCGAACACCTCGTGGTCGAAGTTGGCCGAGCTGTAGAACATCCCGACGCGGTCGCCCTTGCGGATGTGCGCGCCGCCCAGTTCGGTGTCGCGGGTGGCCGTGCGCTGGAACGCCACCACCGGGGTCGCCCAGCGGACGATCTCGTCGGGCGCGGTCTTCGGCCGCTGTTCCTTGAACAGCTCCCACTGGTCGCGGTGGTCGAGGAACGCCTTCATGCCGTGGCTGATCGCGTTGCGCGTCGTCTCGTTGCCGGCGACCGCGAGCAGGATGACGAAGAAGCCGAACTCGTCGGAGCCGAGCGACTCGCCGTCGACGTCGGCGTGGATCAGCTTCGTGACGATGTCGTCCATCGGGCACTTGCGCCGGTCCTCGGCCATGTTCCACGCGTAGCCGATGAGCTGCGCGGACGCTTCGAGCGGCTCCACCTCGTACTCGGGGTCGTCGTAGGCGACCATCTGGTTCGACCAGTCGAAGATCTTGAGCCGGTCCTCCTGCGGGATGCCGATCAGCTCGGCGATCGCCTGCAGCGGCAGCTCGCACGCGACGTCGGTGACGAAGTCGCCCGACCCCTTCTTGCGCGCCTCCGCGGCGATCCGCTCGGCGCGGTCGCGCAGGGTGTCCTCCAGCTTCGCGATGGACCGCGGGGTGAAGCCCTTCGACACGATCCGCCGCAGCTTGGTGTGCTGCGGCGCGTCCATGTTGAGCAGCACCAGGCGGTTCGCGTTGAGGTTGTCCTCGGTCATGCTCTCGTCGAAGCGGATGATCGCCGTCTTCTCGCTCGACGAGTACAGCGTGCTGTCGCGGGACACCTCCTTGACGTCCGCGTGACGCGAGACGACCCAGTAGCCGTCGTCGCGGAAGCCCGCGGTGTTGTGCTTCTGGGGGTTCCACCACACGGGGGCGGTTCGCCGGAGCTCGGCGAACTCGTCCACGGGCAGCCGTTGGGCGTAGAGGTCCGGGTCCGTGAAGTCGAAACCGGCGGGGATGAGCGGAGCGGCCACGGTGCCTCCCACGTTTCGCCTTTGAAACACGTTCTAACGGCGATTGAAGCATACGGTGTTAACTTGCGGAAGACCGTTCAGTGAAACCCGTTAACTTGACCGATGAGGCCAGGTGAGCGAGCGCTCACTCGACGTAGATCAAGTTCGGCCCGACCCTGCGGACGCTTGCCTCAAACGATAACTTGTTCTAGTTTTTGAGGTACAGGACAGCGTTTCCCGACGAAAGGGACGACATGGGCGGGCCGGTCATCGTCGAAGCCGTGCGGACCCCGATCGGCAAGCGGGGCGGGCTGCTGGCTGGCCTGCACGCCGCCGAGCTGCTGGGCGCCGCGCAGCAGGCCCTGCTCGACCGCGCCGGGATCGACCCCGCGCTGGTCGAGCAGCTGATCGGCGGCTGCGTCACGCAGGCGGGCGAGCAGTCCAACAACGTGACGCGCACGGCGTGGCTGCACGCGGGCCTCCCGGAGACGGCGGGCGCGACGACGATCGACGCCCAGTGCGGCTCGGCGCAGCAGGCGACCCACCTGGTCGCGGGGCTGATCGCGGCGGGGGCCATCGAGGTCGGCGTCGCGTGCGGCGTCGAGGCGATGAGCCGGGTGCCGCTGGGTGCCAACCGGGCCGGCGCGTCGCCGCGGCCGGCGTCGTGGTCGATCGACCTGCCCAACCAGTACGGCGCGGCGGAGCGGATCGCGGTCCGGCGCGGGCTGACGCGCGCCGACGTCGACGCGTTCGGCGCTTCGTCGCAGCAGAAGGCCGCGGCGGCGTGGGACGCGGGGCACTTCGACCGCGAAGTCGTGCCGGTGAAGGCACCGGTGCTGGCCGAGGACGGCTCCGCGACCGGCGAAACGCGCCTGGTCAGCCGTGACCAGGGCTTGCGCGAGACGACCGTCGAAGGCTTGGCGCGGCTGAAGCCGGTGGTCGAGGACGGGATCCACACGGCGGGGACGTCGTCGCAGATCTCCGACGGCGCGGCGGCGTTGCTGCTGATGGACTCCGCCCGGGCGTCGGAGCTGGGACTGCGGCCCCGGGCGCGGATCGTGGCGCAGGCGCTGGTCGGCGCGGAGCCGTACTACCACCTGGACGGCCCGATCCGCGCGACGGAACGGGTGCTGTCCCGGACCGGGATGACGGTGGGTGACGTGGACCTGTTCGAGGTGAACGAGGCGTTCGCGTCGGTGGCGCTGTCGTGGCAGCAGGTTCTGTCGCCGGATCCGGCGCGGGTGAACGTCAACGGCGGCGCGATCGCGCTGGGGCACCCGGTGGGCAGCACGGGCGCGAGGCTGCTGACGACGGCGTTGCACGAGCTGGAGCGCCGCGACGCGTCGACGGCCTTGGTGACGATGTGCGCCGGCGGCGCACTGGCGACGGCGACGGTCATCGAACGGCTCTAGCCGGCCAGCGCGCCGGGCCTGCGCGTCATCTCGACGAAACCGGCGGCCAGCGCCTGGGCCGCCGCTTCGGCGGAGAACGACCAATGCACGGCGAACCCCTGCCCGGTCGAGAGGCTCACTTCGCCGTAGCGCATGACCGGCAACCGGCGGTTGTTCTTGAACCGCCGGTCCGGGCCACCCCGCTTGTTCACGTACTGCCAGGTCGTGTCCACCTGGACCGCATCGGGTGGCACCGCCCCGTCCTCGATGAACCGGGTGGTTCCCGGAACGACGGAAACGGATGGGTAAGCCAGCTCCGCGTAGGTGTTCCGATCGCGGACCAGGATGCGATCCGGGAGGAAGTAGACCGACCTCGAAGCAGACTGCAAGGACGGAACGGCGATGTTCGACTTCAGGTGAGCCGAACCTTCCAGACCTCGGCGCAGCGCCTCACGCCGCACCAGTGAACCCGCACCCGCGTTCACCTTGCGCTGGTAGGTCGTCTGCAGGTCTCCGCGCGCGAGTGTGCTCCACGCGCTGTGCGACCGGCAAACATCGTCAAAAGATCCGAGGAGGCGTTCGAACTGCGCCTGAGCCGGGCCGTCCACCTCGTAGAAGGCCACCACAGTCCGGCGGATCCGGTCTCGCCAGCCGATCCAGAGAGTGAGCGGAAGACCGGCCAAGAGGATCCACGGAGTCACGGCGACGAGGAGGAGGCTCACCACGAGCACCCAGGGCCAGATCCGGTGCGCTCCGGCCGCGGCGTTGAGTTGCGCGACGAGCGTGCTGGGGGATGCCGGCAGGAGCTCCTCCGCGCGTTTCCCGGTTACGTCGGACAGCACGACGTCGCCGGGATCCGGCAGAGCCGAAGCCGGGGTCGGCACCGGTCCGCCGGCGGCGGGACGCTCGGCACGGCGCACGCCCCCGGTCGCTCGGTACGACACCCCGGCGACACCGACCCGCACGTAGCTCCCGCGCGGTCCGGCACCCACGCGCAGCCCCGGGATCCCCGCCGAAACTCCGATGCCCGACTTCGAAACGCCCACCCGGACCGGCCCCAGCCGGATGCTGGTGCGAAGGTACATCGACATGCGTCCCCTTCCGTCGGACACCGAGTCGCACCGGAAGCCGGGATCGCTACGGACGAGTGCCGACCGCAATCGGGCCGAGACCCGCGCGAGACTGAAACCCGCTGCGAAGTCAGCTCGGCAAGTGGCCGCGTTCTCGGCAACGTCGTCCGCGGTCGTCAACGTCGTGCACTCGAAGCCGAGCGGCCATGCCGCGCATGTCAGGGATCGACCACCACGCCGTCGGGTGAAGCGGCTGTGCTTGACTTCGGTGCATGATCTCGGAAAGCCGTTGCCCGGTGGAGAACGGTGAGCTCCTGGTCCGCCGCGGCGGCGAGGGTCCGGCGCTGCTGCTGATCGCGGGCGGCACCGGGTCGGGTGACTCCTACCGAGCGCTGGCGAAGCAGCTGTACGCGGACTACACGGTGATCACGTACGACCGCCGCGGCCACTTCGGCAGCACGGACTCGACGACGGGCCCGGTCCCGGTGTCGCTGCAAGCGGACGACGCGCGGGCGGTCCTGGACCACACGGGCCTCGGCCCGGCGATGGTGTTCGGCTCGAGCGCGGGCGCGCTGATCGGGCTGGACCTGGTGGCCCGGCATCCGGCCCACGTGACGACGCTGGTGGCGCACGAACCCCCGGCGGTCCACTTGATGCCGGACGCGGGCGCGTGGCTCGAGGCGGCGGCGGAGCAGGTCCGGCTGGCCCGATCGGGCGAGCTGATGACGGCGGTGACCCGTTTCGCGGACGCGATCGCCGGTGCGGCGCTGCCGGATTTGCCGAACCTGCGGCTTCCGCACGAGGTCGACTGGATCCGGCTGTTCGACCGGGAGCTGACGGAGTTCTTCGATTACTTGCCGGACTTGCGGGCGTTGCGGAAGGCGAGCACGGAGATCATCCCGGTGGCGGGCGAGGGCAGCCGCGGGCGGTACCACTACCAGCCGGCGAAGATCTTGGCTTTGGAGCTGGGGTTGCCGTTCACGGAGATGCCGGGGGCCCACCTGGCTCCGCAGCGGAACCCGGCGAAGTTCGCGGTGGCGTTGAAGGAACTGCTGAGCCCGGAGCTTTGATCGGCCCACGCAGCACCCCGCCCTTCCCTGGGGGCGTGCCCATGCCCAGTTTACCGGCGGACCACGACAAACCACCCGAGCCGAGCCTCCGCAGCCGCACTTGTCCACATCCGGCTGGGGATGTGCACAACTGGTCGTGCGCCGGTCGGCAGGCGTACGTGCGGACCCGGTACCGGCGGGAGACGGGCTGGTTCGGGGACGCGCTGAGATCACGCCGGGTGCGGATCCGCGTGCCGGGCTTGCAAGCCGAAGTCACCATCGAGGACATCGGCGCTGAGGTCACGGCGGAAGTCGACGCCGCTTACCGAACCAAGTAGAGCGGCGGCGGCACGGACGCCATGGTGACGCCCGAGGCCGCGGCAACCACCCTGCGGCTCGACCCGCGGTAGCTCAGGCAGGAAGCCTGCGCGGCGGGGGGCGGCCGGCAGCCGCGGCCGAAGGCGGCGCAGGGGCGATGACCCGGCTCACACCACCCGGACCCCGTCCTTCCAAACCTCCCGGATGTTCCCCGCCAACCCCGGGAAGTCATAAGGATCACCGGCCACCACGACCAAATCCGCCCGCAGCCCGGCCTCCACCCGCCCCAGCTCCCCGTCCAAGCCCATCAACCGCGCAGCGGACGACGTGGCCGCCTCCAGGACGTCCCCCGGCGTCATCCCGCAAGCCGCCATCAAAGCCAGCTCCTCGAGGTTCGTCCCGTGCGGCCCGACCCCGCTGTCCGTCCCCATCGCGATCCGGACCCCCGCCGCATACGCGCGGCGGACCGAATCCCGGTGCACCTCCACCACTTCACGCGCCTTGGCCACCACCGCGGCGGGCAGATCCACCCCCGCGTCCGCCGCGCGCACGACGTTCACCGGGGCGATCAACGTCGGGACCAGCCACGTCCCGTGGCCCAGCATCAGCTCGATCGCCTCGTCGTCCAGGTAGATGCCGTGCTCGATCGAGCGCACCCCCGCGCGGACCGCGTTCTTGATGCCCGCCGCGCCCTGGGCGTGGGCCATCACCGGGCGGCCCTGGGCCGCCGCCTCGGCCACCAGGACCTCCAGCTCCTCCGGCGTGTACTGCGAATGCCGCGGGTCGTCGCGCGGGGACAGCACGCCGCCCGTCGTGCACACCTTCAGCACGTCCGCGCCCGCTCGCAGCAGCGTCCTGGCCACCCGGCGCATCTCGTCGGGGCCGTCGGCCGTCGCGTCCGGGCGGCCCGGGTGCGGGACCAGCAGGGGCACGCACAGACCCGACGGGTTCCAGCTGTCGCCGTGGCCGCCCGTCTGGCTGATCAGCCCGATCGAAATCTGCAGCCGCGGCCCCGGGATCAGGCCGTCGTCCACCGCCTGCTTGATGCCCAGGTCCGCGCCCGACGCGTCACGGACCGTGGTGATGCCCAGGCCGAGCGTCGCCCACAGGTTCCGCGCCGCTTCGTAGAACTGGTAGGAAAACGGCTTCTGCACGCGGGCCAGCAGCCCGATGTCCGACACCGTGACGTGCACGTGGCAGTCGAAGAGCCCCGGCAGCAGCACCGCGCCCGAACAGTCGACGCCCTCGTCGCCGTCGAGGTCCGTGCCGACGTCGACGATCCGGCCGTGCTCGACGACGACGTCGGCCGGCGCCGGGTCCGCGCCCGTGCCGTCGAACACCGAGCCGCCGGTGAAAACCGTGCGCGTCACGCCGCCTCCACGAGAGAAGTCCGTCGCGGCGCCACCACCGCGGCCAGGGCGAGGACGACGACGTTGACGCCGAGCCCGACCAGTCCCACGTTGACCGTGCCGACGAGATGGGTGTCCACAAAGGTCAGCCAGACGACCACCAGCTCGCCCGCGATCAGGCCGGCGAACACCGGTCCCTTGCCGACCGGCACGCGCCGCAGGAAGCCCAGCAGGTTGGCCGGGGCCAGCTGGACCGACCCCGAATAGGTGAGCAACAGCAGGTTGGCCAGCAGGTCCGGCCGGAAGATGCCGAGCACGAGGGCAAGAGTACTCGCGAGCACAACCGTGCCGTGGTTGATCCAGAACTGCTTGCGGCCACTGCGGACGCGGACGATGTTGCGCGCCACCAGTGACGAGATGCCGATCAGGATCCCGGCCGCGGGGACCATCGCGGTGGCCGTCGCGGCGACCACGATGATGCCGGTCACCCAGGGCGGCAACGCGTCTTTCGACAGCGTCAGCAATACGCCGTTCGGGTCACTCTTCTTGGGCACCACGATGATCGCGGCGAACCCCACGATCATCGGCAGCAGCAGGCACAGCTCGTAGATCGGCATCCAGGTGTAGTTGCGCCGCAGCACCTTCGGGTCGCGCGCGGACATCAGCGCCGGCCACGAGTGCGGCAGCGTCATCAGCCCGACGCCGATCGCGCTGACCAGCATGCTCGTCACGAACCACACGTGGTCGTTTGGTCCACTGTGGACGATCAGCTTCTCCGGGTGCAGCTGCTCGATCTTGTGGAACACCCCGCCGATCCCGCCGGCGAAGTGCGTCGGCACGGCGATGATCAGCACCACCAGCGCGACCAGCATGATCCCGTCCTTGAAGTAGGACGTCGCCGCGACGCCGCGCAGCCCGGCCCACAGCACGAACGCGACCACCAGCACGCTGCCGGTGACCATGCTCAGCGTGCCGGACGCGCTGTCGCCGGTGACCAGCCGGACGATCAGGCCGAGCCCGGTGATCTGCAGCTGCAGGTACGGCAGCACGAAGATCACGCCGAGCACCGCCGACAGCGTCCCGAGCGCCCGGCTGGAGTAGCGGTCCTCCAGGAAGTCGCCCTGGGTGAGGTAGCCGCGCTCCTTGCCCATCGTCCAAAGGCGTTTCGCGAGGAAGAACAGCACGACGTAGGCGATCGGCACGTACGGCAGCGCGTACATCGCCGCGACGCCGCCGGAGAACGCGAGGCCGGCCATGCCGAGGAAGGTGAAGGTGGTGAACACCTCGCCCGCCTGCAGGAACCACATGGTGAGCGCGCCGAAGCGGCGGCCGCCGACGGTCCACTCGGCCAGGTCGGCGACGGGCTTGCGCCGGCCGAGGAAGCCGAGGACACCGATCAGGACGATGCCCACGAGGGTGAAGGTGAGGATCACGACTCGTCCTCCCGCCCGCGCATCAGACGCTCCGACAGCAGCAGCGCCGGGGTGAACATGAGGCACCAGAACGCACCCCACACGACCATCCGCGGCAGCCCGAGCCACAGCCCGGTGGTGTTGACGAACGGCAGGAACGGCATCAGGACCAGCGCGACGACCGGGAGCACCGGGGGCCAGTGGTAGCTGCGCACGCCCGTCACCCGGCCAGGAGCCCGAGGCGGCGGACGGCGAGCTCGGCCAGCAACGCGGCGCCGTCGCCGAGGACGCTGTCGTCGAAGCGGGCGCGCGGCGAATGGTTGTCCGGTGCGGACTCCGGGTCCGTCGGGCAGGCGCCGAGGAACAGGTACGCGCCGGGAACGCGGTCGAGCACGCGGGAAAAGTCCTCCGAGCCGGTGATCGGATCGGCCATCTCGGTGAACCGCTCTTCGCCGAAGACGTCACGGATCGTGTCGGCGACGAAGTCGTACGCCGCGGCGTCGTTGACCGTCGCCGGGTACTCCGGCTCGTAGGTGACCTCGATGTCGAGACCGTGCGCCTGGGCGATGCCGCGGCAGACCTGGACGGCGCGCTCCCCCACCCGCGCCGCGACCTCCGGGGAGAACGACCGCAGCGTCGCCTCGAACTTCGCGTCGTCCGGGATGATGTTGCGCCGGGTGCCGGCGTGGAACTGGCCGACGGTGATCACGACCGGGTCGAAGACGTCGAAGGTGCGCGTCACCATCGTCTGCAGGGCGGTCACCATCTCGCAGGCCGCGGGGATCGGGTCACGCGCGTCGTGGGGCGAGGAGCCGTGGCCGCCGTCGCCGAGGACGCGGACTTCGAGGGCGCCCGAGGCCGCCATCAGCGTGCCGGGCCGGGCGGCGAAGTGGCCCTTCGCGTAGGTGGCGGCCGAAACGTGCAGGCCGTAGGCGGCGTCGACGTGCTTGCCGGACGCGGTCAGCACGCCTTCCTCGATCATGTGACCGGCGCCGTCCCAGCCTTCTTCGCCGGGCTGGAACATGAAGACGACGTCTCCGGGGAGTTCTTCGCGGCGGGCGGCGAGCAGGCGGGCCGTACCGACCAGGCCCGCGGTGTGCAGGTCGTGGCCGCAGGCGTGCATGGCGCCGTCGAGGGTCGAGCTGAACTCCTCGCCGCTGGCTTCGGTCACCGGGAGGGCGTCCATGTCGCCGCGCAGGAGCACGGTGCCGCCGGGTTTGCCGCCGCGGAGGACTCCCGTGATCGACGAGAGGTTCTTGCCGAGGCTGATTTCGAGGGGCAGGCCGTCCAGCGCGGCGAGCACCCGCTCCTGGGTGCGCGGGAGGTGCAGGCCGATCTCGGGGATGCGGTGCAGGTCGCGGCGGAGGGCGACCAGGTCGGCGAGGAGGGCGGCGGCGTCCGAACGCAGGGTCATCCGCAGATCATGCAAGTGTCGAGCACAATGGCCGCAGGAATTCCCCGAAACCACCGCTGCGAGTGCCGATGAGCGAAGAATCCGCCATGTTGACCGAGCAGGACCTCAAACTGGTCGACGCGCTGCAGGCGGCGCCGCGGGCGTCGTGGTCGACGCTCGGCCGCGCGCTCGGGCTCGGCGCGGTGACCGTCGCCCGGCACTGGGACACGCTGGTCGAGCGCGGGGACGCGTGGCTCACCGCGTACGTCGGCGGCGAGCTGAGCGCGCGGCTGACCCTGGCGTTCGTCGAGATCGACTGCGTGCCCGGGACCGCGCTGGCCGTCGCGGGCGCGCTGGCCGCGGACCCGCACGTGGTCACCGTCGAGTACGTGGCCGGGCCGTGCGACCTGCTCGTCCACGTCGTCGCGCCGACGCTGCGCGAGCTGGGGGCGCACGTGCAGGACCGGGTGGCGGCGGTGCCCGGGGTGGCGCGGGTGCGGACGGTGCTGTCGCCGCGGATGTTCACCGAGGGCAGCCGGTGGCGGGTGCGGGCGATCTCGCCGGGGCAGCGGGAGGCGTTGTCGGCCAAGCCGGCGAAGAACCGCGCGCCGCTGCGGTTCGACGACGCCGACCGCGCGCTGGTCCTGGCCCTCGGCGTGGACGCGCGGGCGTCGGCGGCGGCGCTGGCGACCGAGCTGGGCGTCGGGGCGACGACGGTCCGGCGCCGGCTGGACGCGTTGCTGGCCCGGGGCGCGATCCGCGTCCGGTGCGAGATCGCGCGGTCGGTGTCGCCGGCGCCGGTCACGGTGACGCTGTGGCTGCGGGTGCCGCCGGACAAGCTGGAGACGACCGCGCGGTCGCTGGCGATGCTGCCGGAGGTGCGGATGTGCGCGGCGCTGACGGGGGCGGCGAACCTGATGCTGGTGGTGTGGCTGCCTTCGCAGCACGAGACGCTGGGTCTGGAGGCGGTGCTGGCGGCGAAGCTGCCGTGGCTGGAGGTGGCTGCCCGAGCGGTGACGCTGCGGAGCGTGAAGCTGATGGGCCGCCTGCTCGACGCGGCGGGGCGCGGGGTGGGCCGGGTGCCGCTGGACTTCTGGGCCGCGGTCCCCGTGCCGGAGCACGGGGACCGCGGCGTAGGCCGGTCCGGGGGATGAGGGGGGTGAGGTGGAGGGAAGCATCCACCGGACCGGGTCTTCGGGGCCGGCTTCGGCGCGCTGTGCTCGAGTGCGGTGCCTTCGGGGCACGGGCTTCGGGACGCTGGCTCCAAGGCTGAGGCCTCAGGGCAGGCTCCGAGGCTGAGACTTCGGACCGTCTGGCTCGGGTGGCAGTTTTCGGCCGCCTCCCGAGGGTGGGCGCCGGGCCGGGAAGTTAGGGAGCGGATCTCATCTGATCGGAGCCGTAGCTCGCGTGGTCGGAGGCGAGTCTCGCCCGGGCTGGAACGGCTCTGACTCGATCGGCTCGGGAGACCCGAGGCTGGACTCGTCGGCGGTGCGGGGAGGAGTTCCGGCTCGGTGGACTCGGGGGGTGAGGTGGAGGGAAGAACGTCCACCGGCCGGAACTCGCGGGGCGGGAACTGCTCCCGCCGTCTTCCTCCTTCGCTGATCCGGCGAACCGGATCGGTGTGGGGTGAGGAATCCCGGCCCGGGGGACATGGGGGGTGAGGTGGAGGGAAGTGTCCACCCGGGCCGGGGCTCGGGGCGCGGGACGGGGGTCCCGCGGTTCTTTCGGGTGGTGCGACCGGCCCGGCGGACTCGGGGGGTGAGGTGGAGGGAAGTGTCCGCCGGGCCGGGGTTCGTGGGGCGGGTCAGTACCCGCCGGTCGCCGCTGCCGGCCGGCGCGACGGGTCCACCTTGCAGCCGTTGGGTTCCATGGCGTACCAGGTGTTCCCGGCGCCGTGGCCGGTCGCCTCGCCGGGCGCGCCGTCCTTGGCGTAGGTGTAGACCGGCCAGCCGCCGACCGTCACCTGCTCGCGGCCGTCGGCTCTCGTGATCCGGCCGACCAGGCCGGTGTCGATGTCCTGGGCGACGGTGATCCGGCCGTCGACGAGCAGCGGTGGCCACGTCTTCGCGCAGCTACCGTCGCAAGTGGACTGTCCGGAGCCCTTGCCGTCCTTGGTGAACAGGTAGAGCGTGCGGCCGGCCTGGTCGGTCAGGACCGGGCCGAGGCCGCCGATTTCGGTGGTGCCGAGGGTGGTCGCGGCAGCCGCCTTGACCTTCTCCCCCGTCGGCGTGATCGCCGCCCAGTCGTCGCTGACGTTCTGGCCGAGCGCGACGCCGGTGCCGGTGTCCTTGGCGTAGGTGTACACGGGCCAGCCGGCGACCGTCACCTGCCGCCGCCCGTCGGGCCGGGTGACCTCGCCGATGAGCTGAACGTCCACACCGGACGCCGTCACCGGGGTGTCGGAGACCACCGGCGGCCACGCCTGCTCGCAGGCGCCGACGCAGGCGGTCCGCGACGGCTTCGCGGAATCCTTGGCGTAGCGGTAAAGCGTGTGGCCCGCCGCGTCGGTGAGGACCGCGCCGAGACCCTCCACTGTGGACGTGCTCAGCTGCGCCGAGCCGGTGGCGGGAGCCGCCTGAACCGTGCTCGCCGAGAGCTGCTGCGCGGCCGGCTGGACCGCACCGGACGTGGCGTACGGGTTGGTCCCGCAGGCCGCGACCAGCGCGAGACCGGCGACGGCGGCCACGGCAGCGGCACTCGGACGAGCACGGTTCATCGGACGTTCTCCCTCCTGGTGTGGAGTGACCGGACGGGTGGAGCTACTCCGCGCAAGCCTTTCCGGAGTTGATGCAGTTGACCAGGCGGCCCATGATCCTGCGGCTCATCACGTTCGCGAAGTCGTCGTGGTCGGACCGCGGGTTGTGCTTCTCCTGGGCGAAGGCGTCCACTTTGTACTGGCCCTTCTGCTGGACGTCCTGCGGGACGTCGTAGACCAGCGTCACCTGCAGCTGCGGCACGTTCTTGAAGCCCTGCGGGCACTTGCCCTGCTGGTTCGCGAACACGATGTGCGTGCGGTGGTTGGCGCTGTCGGTGTTCTTGCCGTCCCAGCAGTTCGGGAAGGCGTGGATGCGCTCGACCTTGCTGCCGGCCGGGCAGATCGGGTAGAGGTCGGTCAGCCGGTCCTCGAACCCGGTGCAGGTCCAGCTCGGCCGGGCGTTGGCCGGGCCGTTGGTGCTCTGCTTGGCGTCGCCGTAGAGGATCTTCAGGCCGAGCGGCATCGCGACGACGTTCTGCGCGCCGCCGCCGATGAACTTCAGCGTCGCGGACTCCGGCTCGATGATCTGGCCGTCGTTGTCGCCGACCTCTTCGTTCGCGCCCTGCGGGCCGCCGAGCTCGGTGGCCGGCGGTGCGGCGGCGGAGCTGCTCTGGTTGTTCTGGCCGCCGTTCTGGTTGTTCTGGCCGCCGTTCTTCCCGCCACGACGGCGGTCCTGGGCCTGCTGCTGGTTCTGCTGGTTCTGGCCGTCCTGCTGCTGGGCACTCTGGTTACCGCCGCGGGCCGCGCCGCCACCGGTGCCACGCTGCTTCTGCTGCTGGCCGTTCTGCTGCTGCGCATTCGGATCCTGCGCGTTCGGGTCCTGCGCCGCGTTCGGGTCCTGCGCGTTCTGGGCGTCCTGCTGGCCCTGACCGGCGTCCTTGGCGGCCTGCGCGTCCTTGGCGCTCTGGTCCTGCTGGACGTCACCGGTCTTGCCCTGCTGGGCCTGCTGGGCCTGCTGGTTCTTGCTCGCCGCGGCCGCGTTGTCTTCGCGGTCGATGCGGATCACCGGCCAGAAGTACGCCGACTTGTCACCGTTCTTGCAGGTGGTGCCGCCGGCGAGGAGGCTCTTGAGGCTCGAGTCGGCGTCGGTGGTCACGTTGCCGACGTAGTCGTGCAGGTGCTGAGCACCGTTCTTGATCCCCGGCTGAGCGATGAAGTTGTCCGGGTTGTGGTGCGCGCCGTCCGCGTTCGTTCCGCAGTTGACGGTGAAGGAACCCTGCGCACCCTTCTTCTGCAAGGCCGCGTTGACGTTGTTGCCGGCGGGAACCTTGTTGATGTCGATGAAGAACGACGGGTCCGCGGGGTCCGCGCTGGCCTCGCCCGTGCGGCCCGCGGTGACCGCGACGGCGAGCGCGCCGACGGCGATCGCCAGGCCGATCGCGCCCATGGCGATCTTGGTACGGCGGGCGACGCGATGCTTGCCCGTCACGGGGGACCGAGAATTCCGGGCCATAGACTAGTTCACCTCGTTCGTTATTCCGGGCACGCCGATTACCGCGGTGGCCCGGGCAAGAACTCCGTTGGTTTGAGGTCGAGATCGCACGGAACCCGGGGGATGCTTGCGGTTCCGGCTGTCGGGATGCATCGGGGGATGCATTGGGGGATACGGACGCCGACGCGGCGAGGTTCAAAAGCGACCAGCCCGTTATCTGTTCGTTATCAAGTGGAACGCAACCGCGCGCCATTGACCCAGGTCAAAGCGGTGCGCGAGAAAAAAGAAGGCGATGAACCGCGGCGAAGACACAGCCGTGGTTCAGACCAGCAGGAGAAAAGGAGTCAGCGCTGCACGACGACGAGCACCGTGCCGTCGTCGCCGCGGACCTCGAAGCGGCTGATCTGCTCCACCGCCAGCGAGGTGGAACCCTGCAGCCGCAACGGGTCCGGCGAGCCGGGGATGCCGAACCCCTTGGGCGGCACCGACCAGCCGGACACGACGCGGTCGTCGCCCGTGGTCGAGATGGCGACCAGCTGGCACTTGAGCGGTCCGACGATCCCGCGCAGCTCGAGGTCGACGCGGCTGCCCCACTCCACCGGGGACACCGTGACGACGGCGCTCACGGCCGACCCGCCGCTGCCGCGGCCGTAGGTCTGGCCGCCGCCGGGCTGGTTCGGCGCGCCGGTGGACGGCGGGGGCACGGACGTCGCCAGGACGCTCGTCGCGGGCGGGGGCTGCTTGCCGGACGGCGCGGCGAGGGAAGCGGGCGGGACGGCATCGGCCGGCTGGACCGCGAGGGTCACCAGCGGGCCCGCGATCACCGCGGCGGCGGCCGCGGCACCGGCGAGGAGGCCGATCCGCTTGCGGCGGCGGCGCTTGACGGCGGCCTCTTCCATCAGGCCGCGCAGCACGCGGGGCCCGGGCGCGAGGGTGCGCGGGCCGGGCGCCGGCATCGGCGGCTCCGGCCAGCTGCGCTTGACCAGGTCGAGGACGTCCGGCAGCTGGTAGAGCTCGATCAGGTCGAGCTGGCAGTGCGGGCAGTTCATCAGGTGGGCTTCGAACTGCGTGCTCTCGGCCTCGCTGAGGACGCCGAGCACGTACGCGGCGACGTCGGTGTGTGCGGACCCGGCCACCCTCACCTCACCCCCGCTCCCGGAGAGCCCGGCGCAGGGCGCGGACGGCGTGGTGGATGCGGGACTTGATGGTGCCCGGGGGCACGCCGAGGGTCGCCGCGACCTCGTTCACGGTGCGATCGCGCAGGTAGGTCTGCTGGATGGCTTCCCGCTGCTCGGGCGAAAGGCCCTGCAGCGCCTCGTAAACGATCATCGCGGCGAGCGTCCGGTCCGATTCGTCGGACACCGCGATCGCGTCGGATTCGATCTCTTCGAGCTCCTGGGGCCGGACACTGCGGCTGCGCCAGCCGTCGATGACGGTCCGCCGGGCGACGGTGAACAGCCACGCGCGCAGCATCTCCGGCTGGCGGTCGAGCTTGTCCGCGTTCCGCCACGCCTTGATCAGGGTCTCCTGCACGACGTCTTCGGCCCACTGCCGGTCGTGGCCGGTCAGCCGCAGCGCGAACGCCATGAGGGACCCGCCGAACTCCTGGTAAAGCGCCTTCGCCAAGTCATCGGAGGCGTCGTTCGGCTCGACAACGACTTCCTGATCTTGAACGGGTCTCAGCGCTCGGGTGTGCCGTCCCACGCGGGACATCCTGGTGCTCCGAAGGGGCTACGTCCAGTACCAAACGGTCCCGAAACTTTTTTGAACCGTTTCCGGACCGTGTCCGTATCCCCTACCGAAGACCCCGACAAAGCGTTGTCCCCCGCAACGCTCCGCATCCACTCCGGACCGATTGTCCACTGTGGATCATTCGCGCGCATTTTCGCCTCACCCCAGGCTACTGCGCGTAGTCATGCCCTCGGAGGAGCAGTGATACGCATTCCCCGTACGGTGGTCCCCGCCGCCGTGTGCCTCACCGCACTCGCCCTGCTCACCGCCTGTACCGCCGGCGCGGCCACCACCTCGGGCGGCTACGCCGCGGGTGGCGGTGCCGGGATGCAGATGCCCGGTATGCAGCAGCAGGCCCCGATGACGATCGCGATGCCGCAACCCATCACGGCCAACCCGAACGACCCGCTGAAGAGCCAGCTCAGGGCCGCGAAGACGTTCGACCTCGGCCTGATGCTCGTCGACGGGACCGGTTACACGCTCTACCGCTACGACCGCGACTCGACCGACCCGTCCCGCTCGAACTGCAACGACGCGTGCGCGACCAAGTGGATCCCGGTCAAGGCCGGCGGCAACCTGGCCCCGATCGACGTCGACCGGTCGCTGATCGGCCAGATCACCCGCGACGACGGCACCCAGCAGGCCACCCTCGCCGGCTGGCCGCTGTACCACTTCACCGGCGACAGCGAACCGGCCGACACGTCCGGCCAGGGCGCTGACCAGGCGTGGTACCCGATCGCGCCGGACGGCAAGAAGATCACGATGACCCAGGACCAGTGGAGGGAAAATGCTTTCGGCCTCTGAGCTCGCGGGGCTGGAGCTCGCTCCGCCGTCCCCGCTCGAGCGGTCACGCCCGCTGGTCCGGATCCTGTTCGTGCTGGTCGCGGTGCTGACGCTGCTCGCGTCGGTGTCCCCGGCCTCGATCGCCCAGACCACCGCGGTCTCGCCCGAAGACGCCGTGCTGCTGACCAAGGTCCGCCAGGCGGGCCTGTGGGAGATGCCCTCGGGCATGATGGCGATGCAGAAGGGCAGCCCGAAGGTCCAGGCCGTCGGCTTCGCGATCATGATGGACCACGGCCGGCTCGACGTCGCGACGCGCGCGCTGTCGCAGAAGCTGAACTCGCCGGTCCCGGACCAGCCCTCGGCCGAACAGATGGGCTGGCTGGCCGAAGAGATGGCGGCGCCCCCCGGGGCGTCGTTCGACAGCGTCTTCGCCAACCGGTTGCGCGCGGCGCACGGCCAGGTCTTCGCGATCCTCGCGCAGCTGCGCGCCGGCACCCGCAACGACGACGTGCGGGCGTTCGCGACCGTCGGCAACCAGGCCGTCATGCGGCACATGACGATGCTCGAGAGCACGGGCATGGTCGACTACACCGCGCTGCCGACGCCGGCCGTCTCCACGACCGCCGCGCCCGTCGGGCAGCCGCTGGGCCTCGACTCGTCCCAGATCGCCGTGGTGGGAGCGCTGTTCCTGCTGGTCGGCGGCGGCCTGTTCTACGTGCTGCGCCAGATCAAGGGCAACCGCGGCCGGGGCTCGCGCCGGCCGGCCACCGTCAGAACCGGGGGCAGCCATGGTTGAGACCTGGCACGACGCGACGATCTTCCTCACGCAGCAGTTCCAGCCCAAGACCGACCCGGCAGCCCGCGGTCTCGCGGCCTTCGCCGCCCGGGCGTCCTACGCGGCGATGATGCTGACGCTCACCTGGGGCGTGCTCACCGCCACCGGCTGGGTGCGGTCGGTCACCGGCCGCAAGGCACTCCGCAGCTCCCACATGGTGCTGGCCACCGCCACGCTGATCTTCGGCGGCATCCACGCACTGGGCTTCTTCTACCTGACGATCCAGCCCTACAGCCTGCAGTACCTGTTCCTCCCCTTCCTGTCGGGCCAGGAGACCCGGCACAGCATCGGCATCGTCGGCTTCGAGGTCATGCTGGCCATCGCGCTCACCGCGGGCCTGCAGCGGTTCACCTCCTACCGCCGCTGGCTGTGGCTGCACCGCTGCGCGTACCCGGCGGTCGCGCTGACCGCGCTGCACGCGTGGTTCGGCTCGATCGCCAACGGCCACCTCGCGGTCGTCTGGCTGGGCGGCATCACGCTGCTCGTCCCGGCGGTCACGACGTCGCTGCTGCGGTTCATGCCCGCGCGGACCCTCGAACGCATCGGACTCGTGGAAGAGCAGGTGGCCTGACATGCCCTTCCGTTTGCCCGGTGGCGGGCCCCGGATCAGCGTCGACAACGACCGGTGCGAGCTCTACGGCATCTGCGCGATGGAGGCCCCGGACGTGTTCGACCTCGGCCAGGACGGCCGCCTGCGCTTCCACACGCGGCTGCTGGACGAAACCACGATTGAACAGGCGAAGATGGCGGCCCGCTGCTGCCCGATGCAGGCGGTCGTGATGAGAGGAGAGCTCGATGGCTGACGGCGACCGGATCGTCATCGTCGGCGCGGGCGTCGCCGGGCTGCGCGCGGCGGAGCGCCTGCGCGAGCAGAAGTTCGACGGCGAGATCGTCCTCATCGGCGACGAGGCGCGGCGCCCCTACCACCGGCCGATGGTCTCCAAGGCGCTGGTGATGGGCACCGAACGGCCCAGCGACGTGGGCCTTTCGCACTACCTGCCGGACCTCGACGTGCACTGGCGCCTCGGCGCCCGGGTCACGCACCTCGACACCACCGAGCGGGTCGTGCACCTGCCCGGCGGCGAGTCCCTCTGGTACGACGGCCTGATCGCCGCGACCGGCGTCTACCCGCGGCACCTGCCCGGGGCCCCGCGGCACGACCCGCGGGTGCGGATCCTGCGCACGGTCGAGGATTCGATGGCCGTGCGGCGCTGCCTGCACGCCAGCAAGAAGCCGGCCGTCGTGATCGGCGCCGGCCTGATCGGCAACGAGTTCGCGGCGAGCATGCGGCACATCGGCCGGGACGTCACGCTGGTCGGGCACGCCAAGGCGCCGCTGCACCGCTTCGGCGACCGCGTCTCGAGCGGCATCGTCGAGGCGCACCACGAGCACCGCGCGAAGCTCGCGATGAAGAGCGAAGTGCGGCACTGGATCAGCACGAAGGACACCGTCGGCCTGCACCTGACGAACAACCAGCTGCTGGTCGCCAGCGTCGTCGTGCTCGCCATCGGCAGCGTCCCGTCGGTCGACTGGATGCGCGGCTCCGGCCTCGACATCAGCGACGGCGTGCTCTGCGACTCGAAGCTGTTCGCCGAGGGCGCTTCCGACGTCGTCATCGCCGGCGACATCGCGCGCTGGCCGAACCTGCGGTTCGACGAGACCCCGCGGCGGGTCGAGCACTGGATCAACGCCGTCGAGTCGGCCCGGCACGCGGCGGACAACCTGCTGATGGGCCAGTCCAGCGCGAAGCCGTTCACCCCGCTCCCCCGCGCGTGGTCGACGCTGTACGACACGCGGCTGCAGATGTGCGGCATGCCGTCGCTGGCCGAGGACACGGTGACCCTGGCCGACGGCATCACCGGCTTCATCCGCGACGGGCGGCTCGTCGGCATCTCCTCGTGGGACAAGCCGCGGGCGATGCTGGACTGGATGGCCGAGCTCGACCGCCGGCTGCCCGCGCCCGACTACGTGCCGGAGCCGGAGCCCGCTCCCGCCCCGGAGGTCGCGGAGGTCCCGACCGTCGACCCGGCGATCGCCGCGCTGGCGGCCGACGTGCCGACGGAGTTCGACAGCGGCTTCGACCACCAGGCTTTCGAGCGCGAGTTCGAGAGCGAGTTCGCCAACGACATCCCCACGACGGCGTTCCCCGCGCTGGCGGCCCCGCCGACCACGGCGTTCGCCGCACAGCCCGGGGCCGCGGCGCCGCCGACCATGGCCATCCCGATGGGGAGGTAGTGAAGCCGGGACGTGGCTGCGCGCGGCGGCCATCGTCCCTTCGCCGGTCACCACGCCCCCTCCGCGGCTGGGCGGTGTGGTGACCGGCCCCCTGCGACAACCGGGGCTCCGCCACCCGGAGCCCCCGAACGAAGAACGTCCCCCTGCCCGCCTCGCGTCCGGAACGGACCGAGCGCCCGGCGGGCCAGGAGAGGGCCATCCCGAGGGAACCCGACGCCCCCGGGGTGGCCTTCTTCCGGCGCACCGGGCGGGGGCCCGGGGTCGAGCGCCGCGGCGGTCTCCGCCGCCACGGCGTGCACGTCCGTACCGGCCTTTCCCGGGGGAAGGGTATGCCGCCGGGAAGGCCGGTACGGGCGAACAGTCGGGTTCGGGGTTGCACCGGCGAAGGCCGTCTCGAGGGAAACGGGAACCCTCGAGGCGGCCTTCACCTCGTCCGCCGCCAGGACTCCCCCACGACCAGCGCGCCGAGCACCAGCACCACCACGCCGACCACGCGCAGCCCGGTGTCCGCGCCTTCGACGAACGCCGTCACGGCGTCGGACCCGCGGCTCGTCGCGGTCATGACCGTGCCGATGACGGCGACGCCGAGCGCGCTGCCGAACTCGCGGGTGGTGGCCTGCAGCCCGGTGCCGACACCCGCCTGCTCGGGCGGCAGGGAACCGGTGATGACCCCCGACAGCGCCGGCAGCGCGAGGGTCACGCCGATCCCGGTGACCACGAGCCAGGCCGCGTAAGCCGCGTACGGCGTCCGGGCGTCGCTTGTGGACAGTCCGAGCAGGCCGCCGCCGACGGACGCGAAGGCGAGCGCGACCGTGGCGTCGAGGCCGATGCGCCGGGTCAGCCGGCCGACGTGACGGCCGCCGAGGATGATCGGGACGGTCAGCGGGACGATGCCGAGCCCGGTGCCCAGCACGCCGAACCCCTTGGCGTACTGGAGGAAAGACGCGTTGACGTAGAACAGCGCGAACATGCCGAAGAAGACCGTCGTCAGGCCGAGGCAGGCACTGCGCAGGCCCGGGATCCGGAACAGCCGCGGGTCCAGCAGCGGGTGTTCGGCCTTCAGCTCCCGGAGGACCCAGGCCGTGAACAGCACGGCGGCGCCGGCGAACCCGGTCACGACGACCACGCTCCCCCAGCCCGCCTCCGGGCCCTGCACGATCCCGACGAGCAGGGCGACCGACGCGCCGACGAGCAGCAGCGCGGCGACGGGGTCGAGCCGGCGGTCGTGCCGCGACGACACCGGGGCGGTCCGCGCGACCAGCGCGGCTTCGGCGAGCGCGATCGGCACCGCGGCGGCGAACAGCCAGCGCCACGACCCGGTCGTCAGGACGAGCCCACCGCCGACGTTGCCGAGGACGCCACCGATGCCGGTCATCGACGCCCAGGTGGCGATCGTCGCGCCCTTCTTCTCCGGCGGGACGGCGTGCAGCAGGACGGCGAGCGAGTTCGGCAGCACCGCGGCCGCCCCGACGCCGGTGAGCGCGCGGCCGGCGAGCAGGAGGACGACGTCCGGGGCCAGCGCCGACAGCAGCGCGCCGGCGGCGAAGAGCCCGAGCCCGGCCAGCAGGACGCCCTTGCGGCCGTACCGGTCGCCCGCGGCGCCGCCGGGGATCACCAGGCAGGCGAACACGATGACGTAGGTGTCGACGATCCAGACCAGCGTGGCCGCCGACGGGTGCAGCTCGCCCGCGGCGAGCATCGGGACGGCGAGGTTGACCGCCGCGACCATGCCGACGACGAGCGCGACGCAGGCGCACATCAGCGTCAGCAGGCCGCCGGTCCGTTGCTTGAGGTGCATGGGACCGACGGTAGGAAGCCGCGGCTGTGGCGCGCCACGCAACTTCGGCAAAGGTGAGTTGCGTACGCTGCAACCATGGCGGACCAGCTGGATCTGAACCTGTTGCGCGTGTTCGACGCGCTGCTGCGGGAAGGCAGCGTGACGGCGGCGGCCGAGCGCCTCCACCTGTCCATCCCGGCGGCGAGCCGCGCGCTGGGCCGGCTGCGGCGGGCGATGGGCGACCCGATCCTGGTGCGGGCCGGGCGCGGGATGGCGCCGACGCCGTTCGCGCTCCGCACGGCACCGCGGGTGCGGTCGCTGCTGGAGGAGGCGGCGTCGCTGGTCAACGCGGACTTCTCGGTCGCGGGTCTGGAGCGCACGTTCACGATCCGCATCAACGACGGCGTGGCGGCGACCTTGGCGACGGCGGCGGTCGAGGCGACGACGGCGGCCGCCCCGGGCGTCACGCTGCGCTTCGTCGCGGAGGGTACCGAGAGCACGGAGGCGCTGCGCGACGGCTCGGTCGACCTCGACATCGGCGCGGGCGACGTCCCGGCGCCGGACATCCGCACGGCGGTGCTGTACCGCGAACGGCTGGTCGGCATCGTCCGCGCGGACAGCCCGCTGGGCCGCGCCCGCCGCCCGACGCTGGCGCAGCTGTGCCGCCACCCGCACGTGTCGGCGTCCCGCCGCGGCCGGGCGCGCGGTCCGCTGGACGACGTCTTGGCGGCGGCGGGCCTGCAGCGCCACGTGGCGGCGGTGGTGCCGACGTCCGCGCTGGCACTGCTGCTGGTGGCCTCGAGCGCGCACGTCGGGCTGGTGCCGGAGCGGCTGGCCGAGCAGCACGGCCCGGCGCTGGGCCTGCGCTGGTTCCCGATCCCGGCGGAGCTGCCGGAGGTCGAGGTGGGCTTGTTCTGGCACGCGCGCCTCGACGCGGACCCGGCCCAGCGCTGGCTGCGCGACACGCTCCGCACAGCGCTGCGCTGACCCGATGCGTGCCGCGGAAGCCGTCCGGTGTGGCACGATCGTCGGCGTGAGCAGCACGTCCGCCTCCGAGCAGTACCTGCGCGACCTCGCGCTGCTGCGTCGCGTCAAGGACCGGATCGACCGGGAGTACGCGCAGCCGCTGGACGTCGAGGCGCTCGCCAAGGGTGCCGGCATGTCCGCCGGGCACCTCAGCCGCCAGTTCCGCAAGGCCTACGGAGAGTCACCGTATTCGTACCTCATGACCCGGCGGATCGAACGCGCGATGGCACTGCTGCGCAAGGGCGAGCTGAGCGTCACCGAGGTCTGCTTCACCGTCGGCTTCTCGTCGCTGGGCACCTTCAGCACCCGGTTCGCCGAGCTGGTCGGCGCGCCGCCGAGCGTCTACCGCGAAGAGCAGGCCCAGGCGACCGTCGGCATGCCGCCGTGCGTGGCCAAACAGGTCACCAGACCGATCAGGAATCGAGAAGCGCGGCCCTCGACGGCCACCTAGGGTGACGACCATGGACGTCACCATTCACTCGAGCTTCCTCCCGCACACCGACCCGGAAGCCTCGCTCGCCTTCTACCGCGACCTGCTCGGCTTCGAGGTCCGGATGAACGTCAAGTACGGCGACATGGCCTGGATCACCGTGGGGCCGCCGAACCAGCCCGACACCGCGATCGTGCTGGCGCCGGCGACCGCGACGCCCGGCCTCACCGACGACGAGCGCCGCACCATCAACGAGATGATGGCCAAGGGCACCTACGCCGGCATCAACCTCGCCACCCGGGACCTCGACGCCCTCTTCGCCAAGCTCGAAGCGGGCAACGCCGAGGTCGTCCAGGAGCCGGTCGAGCAGCCCTACGGCGTCCGCGACTGCTCCTTCCGCGACCCCGCCGGGAACCTCCTGCGCATCCAGGAGCTCCGCTGACCGAGGTCGCGGCCCGGTCCTACCGCCAGGTCCTGCGCGACCGGCGCGTGGCCGGGCTGCTGCTGGGGGACCTGCTGGCCAACGTCGGCACCGGCATGATCATCGTCGCGATGCCCGTGCAGACGCTGTCCCTGCACGGGAACGTCCCGAAGGCGATCGCGATCGGGCTGGTCGAGGCGGCGCCGTTCGTGCTGTCGACCGTCCTCGCGCTGGCCATCGGGCTGGGCCGGGTGCGCGTCCCGCCGCGCACGCTCCTGGTCGCCGACTGCGTGCTGCGGTCGCTCACCTTCACCGCGCTCGGCGTCCTGGCCGTCACCGGGCGGCTCACGCTGCCCGTGCTGATCGCCGGGCTCCTCTTCGGCGCGACGGGCAAGCTGGCCGGGTCGAGCAGCCGCCGCCTGCTGGCGACCGAAGCCGCGGGCGAGGCCGGGCGGTTCTCGGTCAACGGCCTGCTCGGGCTCAACACGACGTTCGCGCTCTACATCGCCGGACCGGTGCTGGGCGGGCTGGTCGTGGCGACGGCGGGCGCGGGCTACGCGCTCTTCTTCGACGCGGGCGGCGCGCTGATCCTGCTCGCGGCCACGGCGGTGTTCGTGCCCCGCGCGGCCGCGGGCCGGGACGCCCTGCGCGAGCCGAAGACGTCCGGCTGGCGGATCCTGCGGCGCCGCCCGGTGGCCGCGCGGCTGCTGGTCGTCGAGTTCTTCTTCAACTTCCTCTACATGCCCATCGAAGTGGCGCTCCCGCTCTACGTGAGCGGGACGCTGCACGCGGGCGCGTCCGGCCTGGGGCTGCTGTGGGGCGCGCTGGGGGTCGGCGCGTTCCTCGGCTCCGCGCTGGTCAACCAGCTGCGGAACCTGCCGCAGCGGCCGCTGCTGGTCGCGATCATCGGCCTGTGGGCGCTGTGCCCCATCGCGCTCGCGTTCGCCGGGAACCTCCCGCTCGCGCTGGTCGTCTTCGGCCTCGGCGGCCTGGTGTACGCGCCGTTCACGCCGGTCGCCTACAGCTTCCTGCAGTCGGGGCTGGCGCCGGGTGAACAACAGCAGGTCGTCACGCTGTGGACGACCGGCGCCACCGTGGCCGCGCCGCTGGGCCTGGCCCTCGGCGGCCCGCTGATCGAACTGGCCGGCAGCACCGGCGGGCTCGTGCTGTCCGGCGTGCTGACCTTGCTGCTGCTCCCGATCGCGGCCCGGGCCGTGCTCACCCGAGAAAGGGAACCGATATGTGTCTCGGCCTGACCGCCGCCGCGCACGAGCACTTCCGCGAACTGGCGCTGCTGCGCCGAGTCCGCGACCGCATCGGCCGCGAAGCGACCCTCGACCTCGAAGCGCTCGCTCGCGAGGCCGGCATGACGACCGAACACCTGACCCACCGGTTCCGCCAGGCCTACGGCGAAACCCCGCACGGCTACCAGCGTGCGGCGCACGCCGGCCGAACCCCCACCTTCGAACGAGTGCTGGAGACCCGATGACCAAGCCCGCGAGGAAGTCCGCGTCGCACGTCGCCGACAGCCACGACCTGATCCGCGTCCACGGCGCCCGCGTGAACAACCTCAAGGATGTCAGCGTCGAGCTGCCGAAGCGGCGGCTGACGGTCTTCACCGGGGTTTCCGGCTCCGGCAAGAGCTCGCTGGTGTTCAGCACGATCGCCGCGGAGTCGCAGCGGCTGATCAACGAGACCTACAGCACCTTCGTGCAGGGGTTCATGCCGACGCTGGCCCGCCCCGACGTCGACGTGCTGGACGGGATCACCACGGCGATCATCGTCGACCAGGAGCGGATGGGCGCCAACCCGCACTCCACGGTCGGCACCGCGACCGACGCGAACGCGATGCTGCGCATCCTGTTCAGCCGGCTCGGGCAGCCGCACATCGGTTCGCCGCAGGCGTTTTCCTTCAACGTCGCCTCGATCAGCGGCGCCGGCGCGGTCACCATCGAAAAGGCCGGGCGCCAGGTCAAGGAGCGCCGCAGCTTCAGCATCACCGGCGGCATGTGCCCGCGCTGCGAGGGCCGCGGCAAGGTCAACGACATCGACCTGACCGCGCTGTTCGACGAGAACAAGTCGCTCAACGAAGGCGCGATCACGATCCCGGGCTACAGCATGGAGGGCTGGTTCGGCCGCATCTTCCGCGGCTCCGGCTTCTTCGACCCGGACAAGCCGATCAAGAAGTTCACCAAGAAGCAGTTCAACGACCTGGTCTACAAGGAACCGACCAAGATCAAGGTCGAGGGCATCAACCTGACGTACTCGGGGCTGGTGCCGGCGATCCAGAAGTCGTTCCTGTCCAAGGACGTCGACGCGATGCAGCCGCACATCCGCGCGTTCGTCGAGCGGGCCGTCACGTTCACGACGTGCCCGGACTGCGACGGCACGCGGCTGTCGGCGGAGGCCCGGTCGTCGAAGATCGACGGGATCAGCATCGCCGACGCGTGCGCGATGCAGATCAGCGACCTCGCCGCGTGGGTCGGGAAACTCGCGGAGCCGACGGTCGCGCCGCTGCTGGACGCGCTGAAGCACACGCTGGACTCGTTCGTCGAGATCGGGCTCGGCTACCTCTCGCTCGACCGTCCATCCGGGACGCTCTCGGGCGGGGAAGCCCAGCGCACCAAGATGATCCGGCACCTGGGGTCGTCGCTCACCGACGTCACCTACGTCTTCGACGAGCCGACGATCGGCCTGCACCCGCACGACATCCAGCGCATGAACGACCTGCTGCTGCAGCTGCGGGACAAGGGCAACACGGTGCTGGTCGTCGAGCACAAGCCGGAGGTGATCGCGATCGCCGACCACGTCGTCGACCTCGGCCCGCACGCCGGTTCCGCCGGCGGCGAGGTCGTCTTCGAGGGCACGGTCGCCGGGCTGCGCAAGAGCAAGACGCTGACCGGGCGGCACCTGGACGACCGGGCGTCGCTGAAGCCGTCGGTGCGCTCGCCGTCGGGGGTGCTGGAGGTGCGCGGCGCTTCGACGCACAACCTGCAGGACGTCGACGTGGACATCCCGCTGGGTGTGCTGGTGGTCGTGACCGGGGTGGCGGGCTCGGGCAAGAGCTCGCTGATCCACGGTTCGGTGTCGGGCGGCGAGGGGGTCGTGACGGTCGACCAGACCGGGATCCGCGGTTCGCGGCGGAGCAACCCGGCGACGTACACGGGGTTGCTGGAGCCGATCCGCAAGGCGTTCGCCAAGGTCAACGGCGTCAAGCCGGCGCTGTTCAGCGCGAACTCCGAAGGCGCGTGCCCGAACTGCAACGGCGCCGGCGTCGTCTACACCGACCTGGGGATCATGGCCGGCACCGCGACGCCGTGCGAGGTGTGCGAGGGCAAGCGGTTCAACGCGGAAGTCCTGGAGTACACCTTCGGCAGCCGGGACATCAGCGAGGTGCTCGGGATGTCGGTGGCCGCGGCGAAGGAGTTCTTCGCGTCCGGTGACGCCGCATTGCCGGCGGCGCACAAGATCCTGACGCACCTGTCCGACGTCGGCCTGGGGTACCTGACGCTCGGCCAGCCGCTGACGACGCTGTCCGGCGGCGAGCGGCAGCGGATCAAGCTGGCGACGCACATGGCGGAGAAGGGCGGGGTGTACGTCCTCGACGAGCCGACGGCGGGCCTGCACCTCGCCGACGTGGAGCAGCTGCTGGGCCTGCTGGACCGGCTGGTGGAGGCGGGCAAGTCGGTGATCGTCATCGAGCACCACCAGGCGGTGATGGCCCACGCGGACTGGATCATCGACCTGGGCCCGGGAGCAGGCCACGACGGCGGCCGGGTGGTGTTCGAGGGAACCCCGGCGGAGCTGGTGAAGGCGAGGAAGAAGACGCTGACCGGCGAGCACCTCGCGGAGTACGTCGGCTGACGCCTCGTGAGTGGGAAACAGGGTTGGAACCCTGTTTCCCACTCACGACCGGCCGGGCGTATACCAGAGTCCGCGGTAGGGCGGGCCCCCCGAAATTGCCTGGTGCCGTCCGGGTTCCGGTGCGGGCCCCCTACCGCGAACACTCGGGGTGTGACCACGACAGAGATCAGCACCGGCAGCGACTTCGCCCGGCTGAGCCACCGCATCTCCGCCGCCGGCCTGATGGTGCGGCGGCCCGGCTACTACACCGCCCGGTTCACCGTCGTCGGCGGGCTGTTCGCGGCCGGGTGGGTCGCCTTCGCGCTGCTCGGGAACTCGTGGTGGCAGCTGGCCGTCGCCGCTTTCCAGGCGGTCATGTTCGCGCAGATCGCCCTGCTCTCGCACGACCTCGCGCACAAGCAGGTGTTCCGGCGCCGGCGGCCCACCGAGATCGCCGGGATGCTCGCCGGCAACCTCGGCATCGGGATGAGCTACGGCTGGTGGATGGACAAGCACACCCGCCACCACGCCAACCCCAACCACGAGGAGCTCGACCCGGACGTCGATCCCGACATCCTCGTGTGGTCGAAGGACCAGGCGCGCAACGCGAGCGGCGTCGCGAAGTTCATCGGGCGGTACCAGGCTTTCCTGTTCTTCCCGCTGCTGACGCTCGAAGGCCTGAACCTGCACGTTTCGGGGATCCGCGCGGTGCGCAAGCCGGGCCTGCGCCGCCGCGGGGTCGAAGCCGCGTTGCTCGCCACGCACTTCGTCGTCTACCTCACCGCGTTGTTCACGGTGCTCTCCCCCGGCATGGCGCTGCTGTTCTTCGCCGTCCACCAAGGACTCTGGGGTGTCTACATGGGATCGATCTTCGCCCCCAACCACAAGGGCATGCCGACGCTGACCGGGCGCCCCGAGCTGGACTTCCTCCGCAAGCAGGTCCTCACGTCGCGCAACGTCCGCGGCGGCGTCGTCACCGATGTCGCCCTCGGCGGCCTCAACTACCAGATCGAGCACCACCTGTTCCCGAGCATGCCGTCGCGGCACCTGCGGCTGGCGCAGCCGATCGTCCAGGGCTACTGCGCCGAGCTGGGCATCCCCTACCTGCAGACGAGCCTGGTCGAGTCCTACCGGCAGGCCCTCACCCACCTGCATGAAGCTGGGGCGCCTCTCAGGAACCGTTCGTAGACTCGGGGCATGAGGAAGACGATCGCGGCTTTGCGGGACCTGCCGGCGGCGTTCGGCGCGAAAGCCACCGGCGCGCGGGCCGAGCGGGTCCGCGCGTCGCCGCAGTTCGACGGCAAGGTGTTCCGCAACGCCGCGCCGCGGCACCCGATGACCGCGGCGTCGATGCGGACCATCTTCCGCGAGATGTTCTTCGGCGAGCACCGCGAGCTGCGCAAACCCGCCGGGGCGGTGCCGCTGGTCGCGTCGGCGCCGGTCGACGCGGCCGAGGGCCTGCACCTGACCTGGTACGGCCACGCGTCGGCACTGGTCGAGCTGGACGGCGCGCGCATCCTGCTCGACCCGGTGTGGAGCGACCGCGTGTCGCCCGCGGCGTTCGCCGGCCCCCGGCGGCTGCACGAGCCGCCGGTCCCGCTGTCCGGCCTCGGCCGGGTCGACGCGGTGGTGATCTCGCACGACCACTACGACCACCTGGACCTGGCCACCGTCCGCGAGCTGGTGGCGGCGTCGGAAGCGCCGTTCCTGGTCCCGCTCGGGGTGGGCGCGCACCTGGAACGCTGGCACGTCCCGGCGTCCCGGATCATCGAGCTGGACTGGCACGACGAGGCGACGGTCGCGGGCGTCCGGTTCGTGGCGACCCCGGCCCAGCACTTCTCCGGCCGCGGCATCACCAACGACGACACGCTGTGGACGTCGTGGGCGCTCCTCGGGCCGGCGCACCGGGTGTTCTACAGCGGCGACACGGGCTACTTCGACGGGTTCGCCGCGATCGGCGAGGCGCACGGCCCGTTCGACGCGGCCCTGATCCAGATCGGCGCGTACGCCCCGCAGTGGCCGGACATCCACATGACCCCGGAGGAAGGCGTCGCGGCGGGCATCGACGTCCGGGCGAAGCTGCTGGTCCCGGTCCACTGGGCGACGTTCCAGCTGGCGATGCACCCGTGGGGCGAGCCGGCGGACCGGGTGTGGCGCGAGGCGAAGGCGGCGGACCTGCCGCTGGCGATCCCCCGCCCGGGCGAGCGCATCGACGTGAGCGAGCCCCCAGCGGTCGACGGCTGGTGGCAGGCGCTGTGAAGCTGAAGCTGGACCTCCACGACATCTACAACCGAGGCGGCGAGATCGACCGAGCGCTGCGCGCGATCATCGACGAGGCGGTCGCCAAGAAGGCACCGCTGGTCGAGATCATCCCCGGCAAGGGGTCAGGTCAGCTGAAGAAGCACGTGCTGCGGTTCCTGGAGCGCAAGGACGTGAAGGCGCTCTACCACCGGGTCGAGAAGGACAAGGACAACTTCGGCCGGGTGTTCGTGCACTTCCGCTGGAAGTGAGGTCAGCCGCCCTCGGGCTGCGACGCGAGGCACTCGCAGTCGCGGACGACCTCACGGCTGCGGATTTCGATGCCGACGATCCGGCCGGTCCGCTGGCGCACCCACATCGAGAGCCCTTGCCGAAGGTGGTCGATCATCGACGGGTTGTCCGAATTGAGCAGCACTCGCCGAAAAACGTGCTCCGGCGAGCTGGCAGCCCACTTTCGGCACGCTTTGAAGTGCCGCTGCGCCGCGGCGTCCAGGGCGGTCGGGCTCGTCGACCGGAAGTAGGTGACGTAGATCCGCCGCCGGGCGCTTTCAGTGGCCTTGCGGGTGGCCTCGTACACCCGAGCGGCGGATCGCTCGGGCAAGCGCCGCTCGATCCGGGCGAGAATGGTCAGCACGAACAAGAGGGCCGTGAGGATCAGCGGGCGTTCGTTACGGAAGTCGGACGCTCAGCGCATCAGGACGGATTCGTCAGAACCGGCTGTCGTGGCGGGCTTCGGCCCAAGCTCGGTCCCACGCCGATGCGTGGAGGCGGCCTACGGCGAACCTGCCGATTCCGTACAAACCGGCCAGCGTGCCCGTGATCGCCACCCACAGGAGGATTGCCGCGAAGACCCCGTCGGCCGCCGACGTCGACGGCGACAGCGGCTCGTTCGTCAGCTCGCCACGCTGGTCCAGCCACACTGACACGTGCGTTCCCGCCGGGCTGCCCGCGTCCGCCAGGACGTCGCCCGTGTGGCGGGCTCCGCGCGCGTCGAACCAGGCCGCCTGGACCGTTGTCTGGTCGGCCGGGGCGCCCGCGCCGTCGGTGCTGTACGTCTGGTTGGGCGCCGCCGCCAGGGACACCGCCGTCGCCGGGTGGCGGGTCGTGCGCTCCTGCTCGGCGCGGGCCGTCTGCGCGGCGTAGGTCTCGGAGCCGAACGCCGCCGCGAACGGCAGCGCCAGCAGCGCGCCCGCGAAGACCAGCACCAGCAGGGCGGCCTCGAAGCGGTCGCCGAACCTGGTCAGCGGGTTGCGGCCGGGGTGCAACCGGCGCCGGAACCGGGCAATCCGTCCGCTGGGCCCACGCATGCGCGACACACTCCTCCCAGGAAAAGCATCAACTGGGTACCAGTGTGCCCGCGAAGGCTCGGCTTACTCTCGTGAATGGGACGCGGCCCACCTGTGAACCCCTGCACAACCACCCGATCGATCAACTCGCCGCGATCGCCGACGACAGCGCGTGAGCGATCTGCGGCCCGCATACGTCCGTGTGGCCGCGGACGAACCGATCCGCCAGCAGGTTGTGCGGGACGCCCGGCCGCCACCGGTACGTCCCGCTCACCGGCAACAGCTCCGCCGCGACGGCCTCGGCGGTCCGCTGCGCGCCGTGGCGGCCGATCGCGCCGTAGCTGCCGGACCCGGCGTCGGCGATCCGGGACGCGATCGCGAACGCGAGGTCGACGGCGGCGTCGCGCGCCGAGTGCGTGACGAGGATCGGCCCGGTCACGACGCCCTCGGCCACGACGCGGCGGAACGACCCGGCGAAGCCGTCGTGCGGGAACGCCGCCTGCAGCAGGGTCAGCGTGGCCAGGGACCCCGCCGGGCACGCGTTCGCGGCCGCCGTGACGAGCCGGCCGCCGAAGCTGTGGCCGACGAGGTGAACCCTCGGCCCGGCGAAGGCCGCCAGCAGCGGCGCCAGGCCGCGGACGCCCACCGAACCCGCGCGGGCCTTCATCTCGTAGTAGGCGAGGAAGTCCAGCAGGTGCGCGGCCGCGTCGGCACCGAGGCGGTCCATCACCGTGCCGCCGGGGAGGGTGAACAGCTGCGTCGACGCGTCTTCGTGGTCGTCCGCGCCGCGGGCCGCGGCCGAAAGCAGGGCCGCGGCGAACGCCGTGCGCGCGGTCGCGCGGGCGGCCAGCGCCGGCACGAGGTCGGCCGCGGCGTCGATGGTGAGCCGCTGCCCGGGCACCAGGTCCCGCAGCAGGTCCAGCCGCTCCGCCAAACCGCCCTCGGCGAGCTTGCGCGACGGCCACAGCACGCACGCGAACGCGAGCCGGCGGCCCGGCGGATCGCCCGAAACCGCGCGCAGCGACCCCGCCAGCGCCGAATACAGCAGCCGCGCGACGAGGTGGTCGTCGTTCCAGCCGTGGGTCAGGACGACGAGGTCCGTGACCGCCGGGTCGGCCGCGAGCGCCCGGACGGCTTCACCCCGGTCGCCGACGAGCTCGCCGGTCCGGTCGAACTCCACCTCGGCGGCCGGGAAACCGGACAGCTGCACGGAAATCCTCCTCGGGCGACGACTTCCCGGGAAGTCGCCCGCGGCCCCGCACCCGTTACGTCAGAGCCAGTCGTCCGGCCGTGGCCAGGGCATCAGCGCCGTCAGCGGGTCCCGCACCGGTTCGGTGACCGAGTACCGGCCGCGGTGGAACAGCAGCGGCCGGGCGTCCGAAGGCGCGCCCAGCGCGGTCACGCGGCCGATCACGACGTAGTGGTCGCCGGCCTCGTGGACCGCTTCCAGCGCGCAGTCGATCCACGTCAGCGCGCCGTCGAGCAGCGGCGCCCCGGACGGCGCGGGCGTCCAGCCGACGCGGGCGAACTTGTCCTCGCCGCGGGCGCCGAACACCGCGCTGACCTCCTGCTGGTCCTCGGCCAGCACGTTGACCGCGAACCGGCCCGCCGCCGCGAGCACCGGCCAGGTTCGCGAGGTCCGGGCCGGGCAGAACAGCACCAGCGGCGGGTCCAGCGACAGCGCCGCGAACGACTGGCAGGCGAACCCGGCGAGGGTGTCGCCGTCGCGGCCGGTGACCACCGTGACGCCCGTGCAGAAGTGCCCGAGCACACTGCGGAACTCGGTCTGGTCGACCGCCACCGACGTCATGAGCCGGGCGGCCGCGCGCCGACCGAGAAGTCGTGGCCCCACAAGGAGACCGCGGTGCTCTCGCGGGCGATCCAGTTGTCGTCGTCGACCTGCCGGCCCTCGCAGCCGAACTCGACGTCGAAGCCGCCGGGGGTCTTCATGTAGAACGACAGCATCAGGTCGTTGACGTGCCGGCCGAGCGTGGCCGACATCGGCACCTTCCGCCGGATCGCGCGGTCGAGGCACAGGCCGACGTCGTCGGTGTTCTCGACCTCGACCATCAGGTGCACGATCCCGGACGGCGTCGGCATCGGCAGGAACGCCAGGCTGTGGTGGCGGGGATTGCAGCCGAAGAACCGCAGCCACGCGGGCGGCCCGTCGGCGGGCCGGCCGAGCATCTGCGGCGGCAGGCGCATCGAGTCGCGCAGCCGGAAGCCGAGGACGTCCCGGTAGAACCGCAGCGACGCCTCGTCGTCCTTTGTGGACAAAACGACGTGGCCGAGGCCCTGCTCGCCGGTGACGAACTTGTGGCCGTACGGGCTCACCACCCGCCGGTGCTGCAGCGCGACGCCGTGGAACACCTCCTGGGTGTTCCCGGACGGGTCGTCGAAGCTGATCAGCTCGTCGACGCGCCGGTCGGCCAGCTCCTCCGGCGTGCCTTCCTTGTACGGCACCGAGGCACTGTCCAAACGCGACCGGATCTCGGCCAGCTCGGCGGCGTTGGCCGCCTCCCAGCCGGTGACGGCCAGCCGGTCCGCGGACCCGGGTGAGATGACCAGGCGCGCCGGGAAGTCGTCCATGCGCAGGTAGAGCGCGTCCGGGTTGGTACCGCTGCCTTCGACCATGCCGAGCACCTTGAGCCCGTACTCGCGCCACGCGGCCATGTCGGTGGCTTCGACGCGGAGGTAGCCCAGTGACCGGATGCCCATCAGGAACTCCCGAGGAAGTCGAGGGCCAGCCGGTTGAACTCGTCGAACTTCTCCAGCTGGGCCCAGTGCCCGCAGCCGCCGAACACGTGCAGCTGCGCGCGCGGAATCGTCTTCAAGGCCACCAAGGCGCCGTCCAACGGGTTGACGCGGTCCTCGCGGCCCCAGATCAGGAGCACGCGCTGGCGCAGCCGGTGGGCTTCGCGCCAGAGCATGCCTTCTTCGTAGGTTTCGGGGTGGGCGAACGACATGCCCATCGCGCGCATCGCGGCCAGGGACTCCGGGGTGTTCGCCGCGGCGAAGCGTTCGTCGATCAGCTCGTCGGTGATCAGCGCCTGGTCGTGGACCATGATGCGCAGGAACGCTTCCATGCGCTCGCGACTCGGCTTGGCGCCGAACTTGCCGAGGTTCTTGACGCCCTCGGTGGGGTCGGGCGCGAAGAGGTTGACGCTCAGCCCGCCCGGGCCCATCAGCACCAGCCGCCCGGCGCGTTTGCCGTGGTCGAGCGCGAACCGCACCGCGGCTCCCCCACCCAGGGAGTTGCCGACGAAGTGCGCGCGTTCGATGCCGAGGGCGTCCATCAGGCCGGCGACGGCGTCCGCGCTGTGGCGGAAGTACTGCGGGTGTTCGGCCGGCTTGTCCGACCGGCCGAAGCCGGGCTGGTCGACGGCGATCGTCCGGTAGTGCTTGGCGAACTCGGGCAGGTTGCGCCCGAAGTTGCTCCACGCCGACGCGCCGGGCCCGCCGCCGTGCAGCAGGATGACCGTCTCGGCGTGTTCCGCGCCGGCTTCGTGGTAGTGCAGGTTCAGCGACCCGGCCTGGACGTACTTGCCTTCCGGTGCGGCCATCAGTACATCGCGTTCTCGACGGGGAGCCCGAAGGCACCGGTGCCGAACATGACGTACGCGCGCTCGGCGTCGTTGGCCGCGTGGACGCGTCCCGCGTGCGCGTCGCGCCAGAAGCGCTGGATCGGCGTGCCGCGCTGGATCGCGCGGCCGCCGGAGTTCTCGAAGAGCCGGTCGATCGCGGAGATCGCGCGTTCGGTGCCGCGCACCTGGTCGCGCCGGACGCGCAGCCGCAGGTCCGCGGGCAGCCGTTCCTCGCGCTTGGCGAGCTCGTACAGCTCCTCGATGTTGCGGGTCAGCTGCAGCCAGGCGGCGTCGATCTCGCTGGCCGCCTCGGCGATCCGCACCTTGGCGAACGGGTCCTCTTTGGACTGTTCACCGGCGTACGCGGCCCGCACGCGCTTGCGCTGGTGCTCGACGTGCGCGTCGTAGGCGCCCTGGGCCATGCCGATGATCGGCGCGGTGATCGTGGACGGGTGCACCGAGCCGTACGGCAGCCGGTACAGCGGACCGGGGTTGACCGCCTGGCCCGGCACCTTGCACTTCGACGTCGCGATGAAGCTCAGCGCCCGGTGCTGGGGAATGAAGACGTCTTCGACGACGATGTCGTTCGAGCCGGTGCCGCGCAGGCCCACGGTGTCCCAGACGTCGACGATGGTGTAGTCCGCGATGGGCAGCAGGTACGTGCAGAAGTCGACGGGTTTCCCGTCCTTGAACGCGGGTCCCCCGAGCAGCACCCACGTGCAGTGGCCGGAACCGGAGGAGAAGCTCCAGCGGCCGGACAGCCGGTAGCCGCCGTCGACGACCTCCGCCTTGCCCATCGGCGCGTACGACGAGGAGATCCGGACGTCCTCGTCCTCGCCCCAGACCTCCTGCTGCGCCTGCTGGTCGAACAGCGCCACGTGCCACGGGTGGACGCCGAGGATGGAGGCGACCCAGCCGGTGGACCCGCACGCGCTCGCGATCAGCTTGACCGCGGTGTAGAAGCTCACCGGGTCGGTTTCGAGCCCGCCGAACGGCTTCGGCTGCAGCATCTTGAAGAACCCGGTCTCCTGCAGGGCCTTGACGGACTCCTCGGGCACGTTCCGCGCGTCCTCGGTGTCCTGGGCCCGTTCCCGCAGGACCGGCAGGAGGTCCCGGACCCCGGCGATCACCTGCTCGCTCATGCGCAGTTCCTCTCTCTCACCCGCTTTGGGGGGGTCCAGGGGGCTCGCCCCCGGCGGGGTCTGGGGTTCGACCCCAGAAGATGCTGCGCCAAGACTAGAACACGTTCTCGTTTTTGTCGAGAACACCCTGCGCCAGGGCACTGTTGATCCCCGCCCTGCGGCCGGAAAACACGCAGTCGGCCAGCGAGAGGCCGCTCACGTACGACCTGGAACAGATTCCCACCGCGGTGCGCCCGGCCGCGTACAGCCCGGCGATCGGCTCCCCCGCCGCGTTCCGCACCGCGCCGGTGTCCTCGTCGACGACCAGGCCGCCGAGGGTCAGCATCGGCGTGGGATACCCCAGGTTGGGCCGGACCGAGATGTCGATGAGCGAGAACGGCGGGTTCTCGAGCCGCCGCGCGAACTCGGCCGGCTTGCCCATCGGGTCCTCGGCCCCGTGGTACGCCTCGACGCTCGCGCGCAGCCCCTGCGGGTCGACGCCGGCCTTGCGCGCCGCCTCCTCGACCGTCGCACCGATGACCCGGCCGCGACGCAGCAGGTAGCGCAGCTGGAGCCATTGGAACCACTGGCTTTGCTTCCGGCCGTCCCGCCGCGCCTCGGCGACGATCGGCGCGTCGACGAGCAGCCAGCCTTTGCTCTCGTGCTCTTCGATCAGCTTTTCGCCGACGGCGGCGCCGTACCGGGACTCGTCGATGACCCGCCGTCCCCCGGCGTCGACGATGATCCCGCCGAGGAACGCGCTCGGCGGCGTGACGAACCGCCAGGCCGAGATCCGGCCCAGCTCGCCGGTCGCGCCCCCGGCCTCGACGCCGAGCCGGATGCCCGACCCGTTGTCGGCGGACGTGCCGAGCGCGAGGCCGCCGCGGTACTTCGGCGCGTGCTCGCGCACCATCTCGCGGTTCGCGATGAAGCCGCCCGCGGCGAGCACGACCCCGCGCCGGGCGGTGATCCGCAGCTCACGGCCGTGCGCGCGCTCGAGGCGTTCGACGCGCCGGTGCAGCGACTTGCGCAGCGAGGGCACGTAGATCCCGGGCTTCGCGGCATATTGGGCGAGCCGCTGGTGCCGGGCGCGCACCCGCGCGGGCGCGTCGTTGAGCGAGTCGGCGACGAGCCCGGTGACGCGGCCGTCCTCTTGCACCAGGCTCCGGACGTGCGTCTGCGTCAGCACCCGGATCCCGCGTTCGCGCACGGCCTCCTTGAGGCGGATCATCAGCGTCTTCCCCGAGGTCCCGGGCCCCTTGACCCGGTGTCCGCGCGGGGCGGGCTTCGCCGCGTCGCGGAACCCGCCCGCGGCCTCGCTGCCGGAGTAGTACAGGTAGTGGGCGTCGCTGGGGTACGACGTCTTGTACGGGCAGAGGCTGCCTTCGAACGGCACGCCGTTGGCCTCCAGCCAGGTGATCATTTCGCGGCTGCCCTCGCAGAACCGGCGGAGCGTCCGTTCCGAGACGACGTCCCCGGCCTCGAGCCGCAGGTAGGCGTACATCGCGTCGACGGAGTCGTCGACGCCCGCGTCGCGCTGCTGGGCGGTGCCGCCGCCCGCGTAGACCACGCCGCCGCTGACCGCGCTCGCGCCGCCGCCGGCGAACCGTTCGACGATGATGACCTCGGCGCCCGCGTCGGCCGCTTCGAGGGCGGCGCAGGCGCCGGCCGCCCCGAACCCCACGATGACCACGTCCGCGAAGAGCTCGTCCATGGTCGGTACCCTAGAACTGAAACACGTTCTCGTCTATGGTTGCCGAAGCGGCTCCCAACTGGATACTCATTTCGTGGAACACGTTACAAGTGAGGTGGCATGACGGAGCAGTTCGACGTCGTCGTGGTCGGCAGCGGCGCCGCCGGGATGACCGCCGCGCTGGCCGCGGCGAAAGCCGGCCTGAGCGTCGTCGTCCTGGAGAAGGCGGCCTGCTTCGGCGGCTCGACCGCGCGCTCCGGCGGCGGGGTCTGGCTGCCGGGCAACCACGCGCTGCGCGCCGCCGGCATCGACGAACCACCCGAGCGGGCGCGCGAGTACCTGGCCTCGATCGTCGGCGACGTCGTCCCGGCCGTCCGGCGCGACACGTTCCTCGCCCACGGCCCCGAGGTGCTGAAGTTCGTCTGCGACCACACGCCGCTGAAGTTCCGGTGGGTCCGCGACTACAGCGACTACCACCCCGAAGCGCCCGGCGGGCGGCCCGGCGGCCGGTCGGTCGAGCCGATGGCCTTCGACGGCAAGCTGCTCGGCGACGAGCTGGCCCACCTCGAACCGCCGTACAGCGCTCCCCCGCTCGGTGTGCCGATCACCCAGGCCGACTACCGCTGGCTGAGCCTCCTCGCGCGGCACCCGCGCGGCGCCGTCCGGCTGCTGTCGCTGGGCGTCCAGTGGCTGGTCGGACGCCTGCGCGGGCAGCGGCTGCTGAGCATGGGGCAAGCGCTTGCGGCCGGGCTGCGGGTGGGCCTGACCAGGGCCGGAGTCGACGTCCGGCTGAACACGCCGCTGGTCGACCTGCGGGTCGAAGGCGACCGCGTCACCGGCGTCGTCACCGCGGACGGGGTCGTCGGGGCCCGGCGCGGGGTCATCCTCGCCAGCGGCGGCTTCGAGCAGAACCTCGAGATGCGCGAGAAGTACCAGCGCGCGCCCATCGGCATCGACTGGACCGTCGGCGCGGCCGCCAACACCGGCGACGGCATCACCGCCGGCCTCAAGCTCGGCGCCGCCCTCGACCTGATGGACGACGCCTGGTGGGGGCCGTCGCTGCCGCTCACCGGCGGGCCGTGGTTCGCCCTGGCCGAGCGGTCGCGGCCGCGCTGCATCATGGTCGACGCGCGCGGGCAGCGGTTCGTCAACGAGTCGGCGCCCTACGTCGAGGCGGTGCACGCGATGTACGGCTCCGGAGACGGCCCGGGCGAGCACATCCCGACCTGGCTGGTGTTCGACCAGCGCTACAAGGACCGGTACATGTTCACCGGCGTCGGGCCGCGCCAGCCGCTGCCCGGCCGCTGGTTCAAGGCCGGGATCGCGGTGAAGTCGGGCTCCCTGGAAGGCCTGGCCGCGAAGATGGACGTTCCACCGGAAGGCCTCGCCGCGACGGTCGAGCGCTTCAACGGCTTCGCGCGCAACGGCGTCGACGAAGACTTCCAGCGCGGCGTCAGCAAGTACGACCACTACTACGGCGACCCGCGCAACAAGCCCAACCCCAGCCTCGGCCCGCTCGACAAAGCGCCGTACTACGCGGTGAAGATCGTGCCGGGCGACCTCGGCACCAAGGGCGGGCTGCGGACCGACGAACAAGCACGAGTCCTGCGCGAGGACGGCTCGGTCGTACCGGGCCTCTACGCCGCGGGCAACGTCAGCGCGGCCGTGATGGGCCGGACGTACGCCGGGCCGGGCGCGACCATCGGCCCGGCCATGGTGTTCGGCTACCTTGCGGCGACGCGGCTGGCGCACGAAGATCAAGGGACCACGGGAGGCGAGCGATGACGCAGGAGTCAGTACGCACGATCTACGCCGGTGAGCCGCCGACCCGGTTCGCGCGCGGCTGGCACTGCCTCGGCCTGGCCGAGCGCTTCCGCGACGGGAAACCCCACGCCATCACGGCGTTCGGCACGAAGCTCGTCGTGTTCGCCGACTCGAAGGGCGCGCTGAACGTCCTCGACGGCTACTGCCGGCACATGGGCGGGGACCTCACCCAGGGCAGCGTCAAGGGTGACGAGGTCGCGTGCCCGTTCCACGACTGGCGCTGGAACGGCAAGGGCAAGTGCGTCTCGATCCCCTACGCCAAGCGGGTTCCGCTGCGCGCGCGGACGCGGTCGTGGACGGTGTCGGAGCAGAACGGCCAGCTGATGGTCTGGCACGACCCGGAAGGCAACCCGCCGCCGGAAGAGCTGGCCATCCCGCGGATCGAGGCCGCCGACAGCGCCGAGTGGAGCAACTGGACCTGGGACGAGATCTTCATCGACGGCTCGAACTGCCGGGAGATCATCGACAACGTCGTCGACATGGCCCACTTCTTCTACATCCACTACGCCTACCCGACGTACTTCAAGAACGTTTTCGAAGGCCACATCGCGACGCAGTACCTCAACACCAAGGGCCGCCCGGACATGGGCATGGCGTCGAACTACGGCGGCGAGGACAACCTGCTGCGTTCGGAGGCGTCGTACTTCGGGCCGTCCTACATGATCAACAAGCTGGTGAACTCGTTCCAGGGCTACGAGATCGAGAGCGTGCTCATCAACTGCCACTACCCCGTGACGCCGACGTCGTTCGTGCTGCAGTACGGCATGAAGGTCAAGAAGCAGCACGGCCTCACCGACGAGCACGCGGACAAGATCGCGGCGAAGCTGGCCCGCGGGATCGGCGCGGGGTTCCTGCAGGACGTCGAGATCTGGAAGCACAAGACGCAGATCGACAACCCGCTGCTGTGCGAAGAGGACGGTCCCGTCTACCAGCTTCGCCGGTGGTACCAGCAGTTCTACGTCGACGCGGCCGACGTCACCGAGGACATGACCCGGCGTTTCGAGTTCGAAGTGGACACTTCGAAGGCCAACGAGGCGTGGGCGGCCGAGGTGGCGGAGAACCTGGCCCGCCAGAAGACCGAGGCGGAAGTGTGACCACCGCCGAGCAGACCGAGTTCCTGTCGGGCGGGCTGCGGCCGCACGAGTGCCGCAGCTGCGGGACGTGCGTGCTGGTGAAGAAGAACAGCATCCAGCACACGAGCATCCAGTGGACGTCCCGGCCCGCCGAGACGTGCCCGGTGTTCGCGGACGCGGACGGCCCGTCGGCGCTGCTCGACACGTGCCCGAAGCTGGCCGACAGCATCGGCGACGCGGTGCGCGACGGCTCGCTGGCGGTGGCCGATGGGTGAGCGGGTCTACACGCTGACGGTCGCCGACGTCGTCGTCGAGACGCCGGACGCGCGGTCGGTGGTCTTCGAGATCCCGCCCGAGCACGCTTCGGCGTTCACTTACACGGCCGGCCAGTTCTTGACGTTGAAGATCCCCAGCGACCGGACCGGTTCGGTGGCGCGGTGCTACTCGCTGTCGAGCGCGCCGCACGAGAACCGCGTGCAGGTGACGGTCAAGCGCACCGACGGCGGGTACGGGTCGAGCTGGGTGTGCTCGTCGCTTCGCCCGGGGATGCAGGTCGACGTGCTCGCGCCGGCGGGCGTGTTCTGCCCGGCGTCGGTGGACGAGGACTTCCTGCTGTTCGCCGGCGGCAGCGGCATCACGCCGGTGATGGCGATCCTCAAGACGGCGCTGGAAACCGGGTCCGGCCGGGTCGTCCTGGTCTACGCGAACCGCGACGAGAACTCGGTGATCTTCGCGGGCGAGCTGGCGTCGCTGGCCAAGCGGTACGGCGACCGCCTGGTCGTCGTGCACTGGCTGGAGAGCGTCCAGGGGCTGCCGGACGTCGCGCAGCTGCGCGGGCTGGCTTCGGCGTATACGTCTCATGAGGCGTTCCTGTGCGGTCCGGCGCCGTTCATGGCCGCCGTGCGCGAGGCGCTCGGGCAGCTCGGCGTGCCGCGCGACCGGGTGCACGTCGAGAAGTTCACGTCGCTGACCGGGAACCCGTTCGAAGCCGTCGCCGAGGAGCCCGTTCCGGAGTCGGATTCGGCTCCGGCGGCATTGACCGTGACTCTCGACGGGGAGACGCGGTCGATGGCGTGGCCGCGGCAGCGGAAGCTGCTGGACCACCTGCTGGACGCGGGTCTCGACGCGCCGTACTCGTGCCGCGAGGGACAATGCAGTGCGTGCGCGTGCCGGATCGTGTCGGGTGAGGTGAAGATGCTGCACAACGAGGTCCTGGACGCCGAGGACATCGCGGACGGCATCGTGCTGGCCTGCCAGTCGCTGCCGGTCACCGACGACGTCTCGATCAGCTACGAATAGGAGCACCCGCGTGCCCATCGACCCCGCGGTCGCCATCGGTGCCGAGATCGGCGAGGTGAACTTCGCCTGGACGTCGTCGGACGTGCTGCTCTACCACCTCGCGCTGGGAGCCGGCCCGGACGAGCTGCGCTACACCTACGAGCAGGACCTGGTGGTGCTGCCGACGTTCGCGACGGTCGCGGCGAACCTGCGCGTCTTCGACCCGCCGGCGGTGTCGTTCCCCGGCGTCGAGATCGACCTGGCGAAGGTCCTGCACGGCAAGCAGGAGATCACCCTGCACCGGCCGATCCCCACGTCGGGCAAGGCGGTGGCCAAGTCTCGGATCGCGGACGTGTACGACAAGGGCAAGGCCGCCGTGGTGATCCAGGAGGTGGCGGTCACGTCGTCGTCGGGCGATCCACTGTGGACGGCCCGGTCGAGCATCTTCGCCCGCGGCGAGGGCGGGTTCGGCGGCTCGCGGGGTCCGTCGGACCGCGTCGAGTGGCCCACGGCCGAGCCGGACTTCGTGTTCGAGACGCCGACGCTGCCGCAGCAGGCGCTGCTGTACCGGCTGTGCGGCGACCGGAACCCGTTGCACGCGGACCCGGCGTTCGCCCGGGCGGCCGGGTTCGACCGGCCGATCCTGCACGGGCTGTGCACGTACGGGGTCGTGGCGCGGGTGCTGGTCAACGAGCTCCTGGACGGCGACCCGGCGCGGGTGGCGTCGTTCTCGGCGAAGTTCGCCGGGGTGGTGTTCCCGGGCGAGACGCTCCGGACGCGGGTGTGGCGCTCGGCCGATCGGCTGCTCGTGACGACGACCGCTCCTGCGCGCGACGACGCGCCGGTGCTGGCGGACACGGTGCTGGTGCCCACTTCGTGAGACCGTCCCGGCCGTCGCCCGCTACCGTGGAGGGGTGACTTCCGAATACTTCGTGGTGCGGGGAACGGTCGAGCACGGCGACGAGCGAGGCCGTGAGCTGGGCTTTCCCACGGCGAACATCGCCCTGCGCGACCAGGCCGGCTCGATCGGCGACGGCGTGTGGGCGGGCTGGGTCCGCCGCGACGACGGGACGCACCTCCCGGCGGCGATCTCGGTCGGCCGCCGCCCGACGTACTACGGAGCGAACGGCTACCGGCTGCTGGAGGCCCACATACTGGACTTCAAGGGCGACTTGTACGACGAGACGCTCGTGGTGTGGCTGGGGTCGCACCTGCGGGAGCAGCAGAGGTACTCGTCGGCGGAGGACTTGATCACGGCTTTGAAGGCCGACATCGCGGCGGCAACCCAGTGGACGGCCGACCACCCGGCGGCTTCCCTCCCGGCCGCGGATGAGAGCCCGCTGGGCGAGGTCCGGCGGGTCGAAGGCTGAGCGGGCGGCCGGTCCAGCCCCAGGGCCGCTGGGCGAGGTCCGGCGGGTTGAAGGCTGAGCTAGCGGCCGGTCCGGCCCCAGGGCCGCTCGGCGAGATCCGCCGGATCGAGGCCCGAGCCCATTCGGCCTCGGGGCGGCCCCTGAGCGAGCGGCTCCGGCGCAGCCGCTGCGGTAGCCGACTCCGGCGAACCACGCTCGCCTCACAAAGCCGCGGCCAGCAGCAGGTAGCCCATCCCCGCCCCCATCGCCGCCCGGCAGACCGCGCGCGAAGCCTGCCCGGCCCGCACCGGCGCGGCACCGGTCACAACTCCCACACCAGCCATCTCACCCGGCGCGGTCCCCGCCGCGCCGCGGAGCACCCCCACCCCCGACCACGCCGCGTCCACCACGAAATACCCGGCCGCCACCACCGCGACCACCGGCAACGCCAGCCGGGAGTCCATTGTGGACATCGTCAGCCACGGGCCGTGGTCCATCCCGCCGTGGGGCATCGCCGTGACCATGTAGAACATCGCCGCCGCGGACAGCGCGTGGTGGGCGCAGCCCCGGCCCCCTCGCCACCACGCCGCCGCGAACCAGCCCGCCGTCAACGCCAGCACCGCCTGCCAGCCGGCCGCCGGGATCGGGCCGCCCACCGGGGACAGCATCGCCACCATCGCGACCACCAGCAGCAGCTCCGCCAGGTCGCCGTGGCGGACCGCCACGCCCAGCCTCGTGTAGTCGAGGCGGACCAGCCGCAGCACGCACGGCAACGCCAGCGCCGCGAACGCCGCCGTCAGCGCCCAGCCCATCGTCAACCGGCGAACCGTGCGCCGGGGATCCGCAAGTCACACATCTCGGGCCTCACTCTGCGTCGCGGGCTGGTCATTCCACCGTGACACCCCGACCCGGCACGCACCAGCCGTCAATGAGGTGAAGCCCGTTGACCCACAAGAGCGACGGCCCGCTACACCCCGCTCGTCAAGACCAGCCCGCTCGTCGGCACCCCGGTACCGGCCGTGACCAGCACCCGCGCCGCGCCGGCGACCTGGTTGGCCGCCGTGCCGCGCAGCTGCCGGACGCCCTCGGCGATGCCGTTCATGCCGTGGATGTAGGCCTCGCCGAGCTGCCCGCCGTGCGGGTTGAGCGGCAGCGCGCCGTCGAGCTCCAGCGTGCCGCCGGCGATGAAGTCCTTCGCCTCGCCGCGCCCGCAGAAGCCCAGCTCCTCCAGCTGCATCAACACGTACGGCGTGAAGTGGTCGTACAGCACCGCCACGTCCACATCGGACGGTCCGAGGCCCGACTGCCCCCACAGCTGCCGCCCGACGACGCCCATCTCCGGCAGCGCGGCCAGGTCGTCGCGGTAGTAGCTGGTCATCACGTACTGGTCCGGCCCGCTCCCCTGCGCCGCCGCGGCGATCACCGCCGGCGGCTGAGCGAGGTCCCGCGCCCGGGCAGCACTCGTCACGACCAGCGCGACCCCGCCGTCGCTTTCCTGGCAGCAGTCGAGCAGGTGCAGCGGCTCGGCCACCCAGCGCGACGCCTGGTGCTCCTCGAGGGTGATCGGCCGTTCGTGGAACCACGCGTTCGGGTTGGTCGCCGCGTGCTTGCGGTCGATCACCGCGATCCGGCCGAAGTCCTCGCTCGTCGCGCCGTAGTCGTGCAGGTACCGCTGGGCGACCATGGCGACGGTGGCCGCCGGGGTCGCGATGCCCATCGGGTAGTGGAACGCGTTGTCCACCCCGGACGAGTTCACCTGGCCGGCCGCGGCCGAGGACACCTGCCCGAACCGCATCCCCGAGCGTTCGTTGAACGCCCGGTAGGCGACGACGACGTCCGCGACGCCGGTCGCCACCGCCATCGCGGCCTGCTGCACCGTGGCCGCCGCCGCGCCGCCGCCGTAGTGGATGCGGCTGAAGAACTTGAGTTCGGGAATCCCCAGTTCCCGCGCGACCGCGATCTCCGCGTTGCCGTCCATGGTGAACGACACCAGGCCGTCCACATCGGACGGCGTCAGCCCCGCGTCCGCCAGTGCGTGCGAAATGCATTCGGCCGCCAGCCGCAGTTCGCTGCGCCCGGAGTCCTTCGAGAACTCCGTCGCGCCGATCCCCACGATGGCCGCCCGACCCGAGAGCGTCACGGCAGCGTCACCTCCACCGTCCCGGCGACGTGCTCGCCGAGACTGTCCACTCCGGACACCGAGACGACGACGTCACGCCCCGAAGCCGACACCACCCGGCCGGTGAACGTCAGCGTGTCGTAGGCGTAGCAGGGCACGCCGAGCCGGATCTTGATCGACCGGATCAGCGCCTCCGGCCCGGCCCAGTCCGACACGAACCGCTGCACCAGGCCGGTGTCGGTGAGGATGTTGAGGAAGATGTCCTTCGAGCCGCGCGCCACCGCGGCGTCGCGGTCGTGGTGCACGTCCTGGAAGTCGCGGGTCGCCAGCGCCGTGCTGACGACGAACGTCGGCGTCGCCTCGATCGTCAGCGGCGGCAGCTCGGTCCCTTCGGCGACGGTCATCGGGCCACCTTCCACGCGGGCAGCGTCAGGTCGTCGTCGACGCGGACGAACGCCGCCACCACCGGCAGTCCGATGTGGACTTCCTCCGGCGCCGCGTCCAGCAGCTCGGCCATCACCCGGACCCCTTCTTCCAGCTCCACCAGGGCCACGACGAACGGCAGCTCCTTACCCGGCACGGGCGGGTGGTGGTGCACGACGTACGAGAACACGGTCCCCCGGCCACTCGCGACGACGTAGTCCGGCTTCGCGTCGAGCGCGCCGTCCGGCGGCATCGGCCCCGGCGGGTGCCGCAGCGTCTCGCCCCAGCGCTGGATGCGCAGCTCCCCCTGGCGGAGGCCTTCCCAGAAGAACTCGGTGTCCTTGCTGATCACCGGCCGCAGCACCGGCGCGGGCGGCGGCTTCGGCGCCGGCGGGCGGAACTTCAGCACGCGGAACATCATCTCCGCGACGGCTTCCTCGCCGACGTACCAGGTCATCCGCGTGGTGACGAACCAGCCCTCGCCGAGCGCGGTCCTCTTCGGACCGACGACGTCCTCCAGCCGGGTCCGCGCCTCGACCTGCTCGCCCGGCCGCAGGTAGCGGTGGTACGTCTGCTCCGAGTTCGTCGCGACGACGGAGGTGAACCCGGCGTCGTCGAGGAGTTCCATCATCAGGCCGAGCGGGTCGTCGCTCCCCCGCGGGACGTTGAGCCCGCCCATCGTCCACACCTGCGCCATCGCCGGCGGCGCGACCAGTCCCTTGTGGACACTGTTCGCGGCGAACTCCGGGTCGGTGTAGACGGGGTTGGTGTCCCCGATCGCCTCGACCCAGTTGTTCACCATGGCCTGGTTGACGGGGTCGCGCGCGAGCCGTGGCGCGCACTCCCCGCGGGCGGCGATCTCCTCGGCGGTCGTCAAGATGTCGGTCATCGCGGCACCCTCGGCAGGCCCAGGCCGATCGAGGCGATCAGCTCCCGTTGGATTTCGCTGACCCCGCCACCGAACGTCAGCACGATGTTGCGCTTGGCGGAGACGTCCAGCCACTCCGCCAGCTCGGCGGTGTCCGGATCGGACAGATCGCCGTGGCGGGCGACCAGTTCTTCGAGGTTCCGGCCGATCCGCTGGATGACCTCGGAGCTGAACACCTTGGTCGCCGACGCGTCCGCGACGGCCACCGGCGCGCTCGCCGAGGACACCGCGACCTGCCAGTTCAGCAGCTCGTTCACCCGCGTCACCGCCAGGGCGTCGGCCAGCACGGCCCGGACGTCGGCGAGGTCGAGCAGGCCGTGGGCGGTGGCCCAGGCGCGCACGCGGTCGTACAGGCCGCCGATCCGCCCGGCCGGGCCGAGCATGACGCGCTCGTGGTTCAGCTGCGTGGTGATCAGCCGCCAGCCCTCGTTCTCCTTGCCCACCAACCGGTTCACCGGCACGCGGACGTCCGAATAGTACGTCGCGTTGACGTGGTGGGCGCCGTCGCACGTGATGATCGGCGTCCACGAATAGCCGGGGTCGCTCGTGTCCATGATGAGGATGGAGATGCCCTTGTGCCGCGGCGCGTCGGGCGCGGTCCGGACGGCGAGCCAGATGTAGTCGGCGTCGTGGCCGCCGGTGGTGAAGATCTTCTGGCCGTTGACGACGTATTCGTCGCCGTCGCGCACCGCGGTCGTCCTCAGCGCCGCGAGGTCGGTGCCCGCTTCCGGCTCGGTGTAGCCGATCGCGAAGTGGATCTCGCCCGCGAGGATCTTCGGGAGGAAGAACGCCTTCTGCTCGTCGGTGCCGAACTGCTGCAGCGTCGGCCCGACGGTCTGCAGCGTCACCGACGGCAGCTGGACGTCGGCGCGCACGGCTTCGTCGACGAACAGGTGCTGTTCGATCTCGCCGAAGCCCTGCCCGCCGTACTCGACCGGCCAGCCGACGCCGAGCCGGCCGTCGCGGCCCATCCGGCGGACGATCTCGCGGAACACCGGCCCGTGCCGCTCGCGCCGCATCGCCTGCCGTTCTTCGGGACTGATCAGCCCGGCGAAGTACGCGCGCAGTTCGGCGCGCAGTTCTTTCTGCGCCGCGGTCAGTTCGACGTGCATCCGCTCACCCCGCCACTCGTTCGCCGAGCCTGCCGAGCCGGTGCGCGGCGCCGCCGAGCGCCCGGCCGAGATCCTTGACCTGCGACGAATACCGGTGCAGTGGATAGGTTTCGTCGACGCCGACGCCGCCGTGCAGGTGGTGGCAAGTCGCCAGCGCCACCGGCGCCTGGGTCGCGAACCAGTACGCGGCGACGTCGAGTTCGGCGTCCGCGTCGAGGCCGGACGCCAGCCGCCACACCGCGGACGTCACGGCCAGGTGGACGGTCCGGGCGGCCACGTAGACGTCGGCGATCTGGCCCGCCACCGCCTGGAAGGTCGCCAGCGGCCGGCCGAACTGGGTGCGTTCGCCCACGTGCTTGACGGTCAGGGCCAGCGCGCCGGCCAGGAGCCCGTCCCCGACCGCGAGCGCGCCGGCGAGCGCGAAGCGGTGCAGGGCCGCGACGGCACCGCGGTCGAACAGCAGGTCGGTCTCCTCGACGGCGACGTCGTCCAGGCGCACGGTGCACTCCGGCGTCCCCGCCGACGTGGCTGTCGGGACGAGCGTGACGCCGTCGGCGCGTGGGTCGACGAGGTAGACGGCGGTGCCGTGCGGGGTCGACACGGGCGTGAGGATCCGGCCGGCTTCGGCGGCGTACGGGACGGCGGTCTTGACGCCGTTGAGCAGCCACTTCCCGTTGGCCGCCCGCGCGGTCGTGGCGGGCTCGCCGGCGAGCGGGGCGGACGGCTCGTTCAGGGCCGCGGTGAGCAGCGCCTCCCCCGCGGCGACCGGCGGGAGGAGCTCCGCGCGCTGCGCCGGGGTGCCGAGCGTCTCGATCGGCAGGACGCCCAGGGCGAGCGTGGCGTAGGCGGGCACCGGCGCGGCGGCGCGGCCGACCTCGGTGAGGACCTGCGCGACCTCGGCGACGCCCAGGCCGTCACCTTCGAGGTCGGGCGGGAGCGCGAGGGCCAGCAGGCCCGAAGACGCCAGGGCACGCCACGGATCGTCCTCGGTGCCCAGGACTTTGGCGGCGAGGGCGGCGATCTCCGTCTGCGTATCGTCAAGGGTGAAGTCCACGCCCGTCCCTCCGGGTTCGGCGCAATACTGAAACCTGTTCTAGTCTTAACCGGAAAAGGTCGGTACGGCAACCCCCGGCGGAGGACCTGGATGGCGGTGACCGAACGCGGCGGCGCGCGCCGCCGACTGATCACCGTGCCGCCGACCGCCGGCGTGCCCGACCCGGTCCCCCTCGACCTGCCCGGGCGCGGCCGGACCGTCGTCACCGACGTCGGGCCGCGGGACGCGCCCGCGCTCGTCCTGCTGCATTCGGTGGCCTGCACGGGCCTGCTGACCTGGTACCCCGCCCTCGACCGGCTGGCGCGCGACCACCGCGTCGTCGTGTTCGACCAGCGCTGGCACGGCCGCGGCATCCGGTCGCCGGAGTTCCGGCTCGGCGACTGCGCCGAGGACGTCACCGCCGTCGCGGACGCGCTCGGCATCGCCCGCTTCGCGCTCGCCGGGTACTCGATGGGCGGGATGGTGGCCCAGCTCGTCGCCCGCGCAGAACCAGAACGTGTTACCGGACTGGTCCTCTGCTCGACCGCGAGCAACTTCCGCCGCGGGCTGCGCCAGCGCGTCGCGCTCGACGTGTTCGGCCGGACGCTGCGGCAGCTGCGCGAGCGCGTGAAGCTCCCGGTGGCGCCCGGGGCACCGCCGCGGCGCGTCGAGGACTACCGATGGGGGCTGCGGGAGTTCCGGTCGACCACGCCGTGGGAGATCGCGGTCGCCGTCGACGAGATCGGCCGGTTCGACTCGACGCCGTGGCTCCCGACGCTGCGGCTGCCCGCGGCCGTCGTCGTGACCACGAAGGACCGGTTCATCTCCCCCGACCACCAGCGGTCGCTGGCCCGCCGGATCCCGGGCGCCGCGACGTACGAGGTCGCGGCCGGGCACGCCGCCTGCGTCCTGGCCGCCGACCGCTGGGTGCCCGCGCTGCTCGCCGCCGTCCACTCCCTGTGAGGAAGGAACATCGATGGGACGCTTCAGCCTGCCCGACGAGAAACCCGGCGGTCTCGACTCGCCCGTGACGGCGAAGGTCATGAAGTACGGCGCGAAAGCCCAGGTCGCGGTCTTCCGGCTGACCGGCGGGCGCGTCGGCAGCACGTGGCGGATCGGGGCGGGGTTCCGCAAGCCGGTGCCGACGCTGCTGCTGGAGCACCGCGGGCGCAAGTCCGGCCGGCTGTTCACCACGCCGTTGCTGTACCTGCGCTCGGGCGAGGACGTCGTCATCGTCGGCTCGCAGGGTGGGCTGCCGAAGCACCCGCAGTGGTACCGCAACCTGCTGGCGCACCCCGAGACCCGCATCCACCTCAAGGGACGGCGGAACGTCGACGTCACGGCGCACGTGGCCGGTCCGGACGAACGCGCGGAGCTGTGGCCTCGGCTGGTCGAGCTCTACGCCGACTTCGCGAAGTACCAGGCGTGGACCGAGCGGGAGATCCCGGTCGTGGTGCTCAGCCCGCGGCCTTGAGCAGCTCGGCCAGCGCCTCCGGGAGCGCGTCGGCCAGCGGCCAGAGGTCCTTGACGAGCTCCCGCGCGCCGAGCAGGCCGACGTGCACCTTGCCGGCGTTGGACAGCACCGTGATGTTCAGCCCGGCGCCGTGGAAGACCGGGCCGAGCGGGTAGAAGCCGGTGATCCGCGCGCCGAGCAGGTAGAGCGGCATCGGCGGGCCGGGCACGTTGGAGACGACCAGGTTGTGCACCACCGGGTGCTTCTCGGCCAGGCGCAGCGCCGAGTACGCGCGCACGGCCAGGCCGAACATCGTGGCCGCGGAGAACTGCGCCCAGTCCTGCAGCATGTCGGCGTCGATGTCGTAGTGGTGGTCCTTGGACAGCCGGTTGGCCTCGGCGAGGAAGAACACGCGCGCGGCCGGGTCGTCGAGGTGCGTCGGGAGCGAGGCGAAGAACGCGGACACCTTGTTGCTGCCGTGGTCGCGTTCGGTCCGGTCGTGCACCGAGACCGGGACGGTCGCCACCAGCGGGTCTTCCGGCAGTTCGCCGCGTGCTTCGAGGAAGTTCCGCAGGGCGCCGGCGACGAGCGCGAGCACGACGTCGTTCACCGTGACGCCGAAGGCGTTCTTGACCGCCTTGACGTCGTCGAGGTCGAGCTGGGCGAAGGCGACGCTGCGGTGGCCGGTGATCGTGCCGTTGAGCGACGTCCGCGGCGCGGTGAACGGGACCGGCATCCCCTTGCCGCGCAAGGCTTTGCCGAGCCACCGCGGAACGAGCCCGAGCAGGTCCGGCAGCAGCCGGGCGACCTCGGCGGGGCGTCGGGCGATGCTCTCGACGCCGGTGCGCAGCAGCTGCACCGGTGACGGCAGCGCGGGGTTGCGCGGCGCCTCGACCTCCGGCATCGGCGCGTCGGGCTCGAGCCCGGCCAGGTAGGTGATCAGGCTCGCGCCGCTCACGCCGTCGACGCTCGCGTGGTGCATCTTCAGCAGCACCGCGAGCTGCCCGTCGGCCAGGCCTTCGATGACGTACAGCTGCCAGAGCGGGAACGCGCGGTCGAGCTGCTGGCCGGCGATGTGCGCGCAGAGCTCGGCCAGCTCGGCGCGGTCGCCGGGGGCCGGGACGCCGATGCGGTGCACGTGGTGGTCGAGGTCGAAGTCCTCGTCTTCGACCCACACGGGATGCCCGATGTTCCAGACCGGATTGTGCAGTTTGCGACGGAACGCCGGGATCACCCTCACCCGCCGGTCGAGCTCGTCCTTGAGCTTGGCGAAGCTGTAGCCGCCGGGGACGGTCGAGCCGTCGAGGACGAGCAGCCCGCAGACGTGCAGGACCTGGGACGACGTCTCGAGGTAGAGGAAGCTCGCGTCGAGGCCGCTCAGTCTCTGCATGGCGATCAGGGTAAGCCACTTCCGGCGAGCGGCGCGTCACCCTACTCGCCGGTATCATCACGCTGGTGCAGCCGAACTTCCTGATCCGTCGCGCGGTCCAGCTCGGTCTCACGGCGAACGCGCTCCGGCCCCTGCGAGCCCGCCGGACGACGATCCCGGCGTTCTTCGCGGGCTGGCTGACCAGCGAGCTGGCGCCCCAGTTCCTGGCGCTGACGGCGGCGGACTCCCTGGTCCACGTGGCCCGCCACGGCGTCCGCGACCGGTCGACGCAGGCGGGGCTGGCGATGGCCGCGGCGTCCGCGGCCGGGCTGGCGGCGCTGGTCCGGACGGGACACGGCGCTCGCGAAGAGATCGAGAACGCGCTGACCGAGGCGCTGGGCGAGGACTACGCGGCCGAGCTGGGCCGCTCCGACCTCGGGCTGCCGTGGGGTGAGCTGGCGCTGCCGTTCCGGATGGGCGCGCCGGACGTGCGGGTCGACCGCAACATCGCCTACGCCCCGGGCGGCAAGCGGTTCCTGCTGGACGTGTACCGCCCGTCTTCGCCGGTCACGGGCGCGCCGGTACTGCTGCAGGTCCACGGCGGCGCGTGGGTGATCGGCAACAAGGAGGAGCAGGGCCGGCCGCTGATGCGCTACCTGGCGCGCCGCGGCTGGGTGTGCGTGGCGATCAACTACCCGCTGTCCCCGACCCACCGCTGGCCGGCGCACATCGTGGCGGCCAAGCAGGCGCTGGCGTGGATCCGTTCTTCGATCGCTTCGTACGGCGGCGACCCGGATTTCGTGGCGGTGACGGGCGGTTCGGCGGGCGGCCACTTGTCGGCACTGCTGGCGTTGTCCCAGAACGACCCGGCGTTGCAGCCCGAGTTCGAGGACGTGGACACGAGCGTGCAGGCGTGCGTGCCGCACTACGGGGTGTACGACTTCGCGGCGACGACGGGGTCGCGAGCCAGCCAGTACCGGCTGGAGAGCTTGATCGCGCGACGGGTGTTCGCGGCGGACCGCGACCCGGTGCAGCATCTCGACGACTACATCGCGGCTTCGCCGTTGGACCGGATTTCTTCGGACGCACCGCCGTTCTTCGTGATCCACGGACGGGACGACTCGCTGGTGCCGGTGCGCGAGGCGAGGGAGTTCGTGCGGCGGTTGCGGGAGAAGTCGCGCCAGCCGGTGGCTTACGCCGAGCTGGCCGGGGCGCAGCACGCGTTCGATGTGTTCACTTCGGTGCGGAGTGCGCACGTGGTGCGCGGGGTGGCGCGGTTCTTGGACTTCACTTACAACGCTTGGAAAACCGAGAACCGCTAGCCGGGGCCGGACTCGCGCGACCGTTGGCCGAGCGGTTGCGCGCTTTCGGCCGCTGGCGGCGGCCACGGCGTCCAGCGGCGGCCGATCAGTAGGCCAAATCCACCGGGCTGGCCGACGGTGGGCCGTCGAGGCGCCACTCCGTGCCTGCGCGGGTGAAGCGATACCAGCGGGCGTCGCGGCCGTAGCGCAGCTGTAAGTCCCCTTGAGTCAGGCGATTTCGCCAGACCTTGGGTGTTCCCGGCAGTCCGGCCTCGGCCAAGATGGCTTCGGCCTCCGCCAAGGGTCCTGGGCCCGGCTGCCACGTCTCCCGCAACGCCGCCAAGCCGTCGCGGCCTGCTTCGCGCCAGGCCTCCGCCCACCTCGTCAAGTCGCGCGGTGGCACTCCCGCCGCCGTTGCCAAGGCGGCCGCCTCCGCGGCCGAGCGCGTCGAGGCTCGGCGGGCCAAGTCTTCCTCGAACGTCAGCTCGGCCGCCGTCGCGCCGGCGACCAGGAGGTCTCGGGCCAGCGACGCCGCGTCGGCCGCCAGGCCGGCCAGCGCTGCCGCCGTCCAGCCCGTGCTCGGTGGGGGATCCAGGTCCAGGACCGCCGGGGGCCCGGCCACCCGCGGCGGCGGGGGCAGCGCCGGGATTGCGGCCGGACGGCGTGCGTAGGCCGCGCGAGGTGTGAGCCCCTCGTCTACGCGCTTCGGCAGCTTCGGTTTCTCGCCGCGCGCCGGGGAGCGGCGGGCCCGCAGCTCGGCCAGGACGTCGGCCCGGGGGCGTCCGCGCAGCAGGAACAGCGTGAACGGGTCGCGGTCCACCTCGTCGGCGACCAGGTAGTACACCGCGGCGACGTGCTTGCACGGGTTCGCCGAGTCCGGGCACGAGCACCGCGGCCGCAGGTCGCCCGGGCCGGGCAGCAGGTCGGCGCCCGCCTCGCGGGCCTGCTCGGCCAGGGCGGCGGGCAGTTCGCCGTCGAGCAGGGCGGCCGCGTGACCGAGCTGCGTGCCGACCACGCCGAGCAGGGTGTCCCACTCGCCGTCGGTGAAGGTGCGCATGGTGATGGTCACCTTGTACGGCTCCGGCCGGCTGCCGCGCACCCGCGCCGTCATCTCCCCGGCGCCGAAGTGCAGCTCGCTGACCGTGCCCTTGCGCGCGTACGTCCGTCCGCGCGGCAGCCGGTTCGGGTCGAGCTTGGCGCGCTGCTCCAGGGCGTCGACCCAGGCGCGGCCCCACCACGTCGTGCCGAAGGTGCGCCTCGGCGGCATCACCCGCTCCCGAGGCGGACGAGGTCGGCGAGCTCGTCGTCGGAGAGCTCGGTGATCCAGTCCTCCCCCGCGCCGACGATCGACTCCGCCAGCCCGCGCTTCTTTTCCAGGACCTGCGCGATCCGCTCTTCGAGGGTGCCTTCGGCGATGAGCCGGTGGACCTGGACCGGCCGGTCTTGCCCGATGCGGTAGGCGCGGTCGGTCGCCTGGTCCTCGACGGCCGGGTTCCACCAGCGGTCGTAGTGGATGACGTGGGTGGCGCGGGTCAGGTTGAGCCCGACGCCGCCCGCCTTGAGCGAGAGCAGGAAGACGGGGATCTCGCCGGCCTGGAACCGGTCGACCATGTCCTGGCGTTTCGCGGGCGAGCTTTCGCCGGAGAGCAGCTCGGTGGGCAGGCCGCGCTCGGTGAGGCGTCGTTCGAGCAGGCGGCAGAGCTGGACGTACTGGCTGAAGACGAGCACGCTCTCGCCCTCGTCGAGGATGACGTCCACCAGTTCTTCGAACGCGGCGAGCTTGCCGGACCGGCCGGTGAGCGCGCCGTGCGGTTCCTTGAGGAACTGGGCCGGGTGGTTGCAGATCTGCTTGAGCTCGGTGAGCAGCCGCAGGACCTGCCCGCGCCGTTCGACGCCCTGCTTCTCGCGGATCTCGGCCAGGTTCTCGCGCACGACGGCTTCGTAGAGCGTGGTCTGCTCGGCGGTGAGCGGGACGAACCGGTCGGTCTCGGTCTTGGGCGGCAGCTCCGGGGCGATGTCCGGATCGGACTTGCGCCGCCGCAGCAGGAACGGCCGCACGGTGGCGGCCAGCCGTTCGGTGACGGCCTTGTCGCGGTCGCGTTCGATGGGGCGCGCGACCGTGCGGCGGAAGCGGTCGAGCGGGCCGAGCAGGCCGGGGGTGGTCCAGTCCACAATGGACCACAGTTCGGTGAGCCGGTTCTCGACGGGAGTGCCGGTGAGGGCGACCTTGGCGCGGGCGGGAATCTTGCGCAGTTCCTTGGCGGTGGCGGAGAGCGGGTTCTTGACGTGCTGCGCCTCATCGGCGGCGACGAGTCCCCAGTCCACTTCGGACAGTGTTTCACGGTCGCGCCGGAGGACGCCGTAGGTGGCGAGGACGACCTCGTCGGGGGCGAGATCGTCGAGGTGGCGGCTGCCGCCGTGGAACCGCCGGACGGGGATGCCGGGGGCGAAGCGGGCGAACTCGCGTTCCCAGTTGCCGAGGAGGGAGGTCGGGCAGAGGACGAGGGTGGGGCCGGCGGTGGTCGTGGTGGCAGCGGGGTCAGCCGACGATTCGACTTCGAGACCATCCGCCAGCACGACCGAAGCTTCATCGAGCACTCCGCGATCGGCGGCCGCCAGCTGTCGGCGGTGCAGGTGCAGCGCGATCAGCTGGATCGTCTTGCCCAGCCCCATGTCGTCGGCCAGGCACGCTCCCAAGCCCAGCCCCGTCATCGTGGCCAGCCACGCGACCCCCGCCTGCTGGTACGGCCGCAACGTCGCCCTCAGCCCGGCCGGTGGCGCCACCTCCTCCGACGCCCGGTCACGGATCCGCGCGACCAAGTCGCCCAGCACCGGCGGGGCGGTGAACTCCACCCGCTCGCCGTCGAGTTCCAGCTCGCCCGTCAGCGCCGCCGCCAGGGCCTCGCCCGCCTCCAGCTTCCGGGTCCGGCCGCGCACGCGAGCCAGCAGCTGCGGGTCCACCCGCACCCATTGGCCACGCAGCCGCACCAACGGCCGCTTCGCTTCGGCCAGCGCCGCGACCTCGGCCGGCGTCAGCTGCTCGCCACCCAGGCTGAGCTGCCAGCGGAACTCCAGCAGGCTCCGCAGCGCGAACTCCGCCTCCGTCACGCTCGCCGGCGCCTGGGTCGCGCTCGCCTTCGCCTTCACCTCGCCCGCGAACAGCCCCTTCGACCACAGCACCTCGATGCCGGCGCCGCCCAGCTCGCGCGCGCCGTCGGTGAGGAGGTCGACGACCTCGTCGTCGGACAGCGCCAGCGACGCCGGCGCCGGCTGGGCCAGCACCCGCTCCAACGGCGCCCACGCCCGCGCGCCGCGGCGGAGGCCGAGCAGCAGCTGGGTCTCCACCTGGTCGCCGAGACGGCTCAGCACCGCGTCCGGCGCGTCCCACAGCGTCGACGCCTCCACCACCAGGCTCGGCTCCGCCATGCTGCGCACCGCCAGCACCCCGGCGAACGAGTCGTCGTCCAGCCCCTCGACGCGCAGCAGCACCTGGACGCCGCGGGGTTCGCGGGCCTCCAGCTCCGCCAGCCAAGCCGCGCCGTCCGGGCCGAGCAGCGCCGGTTCGCGCGCCGCGAACGCCGGGTCGCCCGCGCCGACCGGGGCCGCCGGGCTGCGCGCCAGCAGGTCGGCCGTCGCGTCCCAGAGCGCGCGGACCAGGGAGTCCGGCGAGTGCAGGCGGATGCGTTTCAGCCCGGTCAACGGCAGCGCGTACGCCTCCGGCGGCAAGGCACCGGCGAGACCGCGCAGCAGCTCTTCGTCGGCCGCGTCCAGCGGCCCGATCCGCCACGCCGCCGCCCCGGCCGGGGAGACGGCGGGCCGCAGCCGCCCGCGCGCGACGAGGTTCACCCCCGCGTTGACCGCCGCCGACCACGCCGCGACGGCCGGGCTCGCCTCCTCCCCCACGGACAGGAGCCGGGGCAGGGCGCGTTCGAGCGGCACCAGCTCCGCCTCGACCTTCGTCCGCGCGAACTTGGCGCCCCGGGGCAGCACGAGCTCGATCGTGGTCCCGCCGGCCACGTCGTCGCCCCACAAGGCCAGCACGCCGTCCCGCGGGGGATCCGCGGGAAGGTAGGTGGCCCGGGTGTCTGCGCTGAACTCCACGACGGCAACGCTAGAACACGCCCCCGACAGTTTCGGGACCGACGGCGCGAACGGTCCTTTCGCGCCCTCCGAAGCTCACGCGGAGATCACCCCGAGATCACCGCGGCAGCCCCAGGAGCCGTTCCGCCGTCAACGACCGCAGCACCTGCGTCGTGCCGCCCGCGATGGACAGACACCGCGTCAGCAGGAACTCGTGCTGCGCCGGGCCGTCCGCGACCAGTGCCCCCGCCCCCGCCAGCTCCAGCGCGAATTCCGCGACGTCCTGCCGGTGCGACACCCCGAGCAGCTTCCGCACGCTCGACTCCGCGCCCGGGTCCTGCCCCTCCAGCCGGCGCAGGGCCGCCCGCAGGTCGAGCACGGATCCGGCGACGCCATCGGCCACCAAGGAGCCGAGCCGGTCCAGGGCGACGTCGTCCAACGCCGAAGCGTCCACTGTGGACACCAGCGACTGGACGCTCTCCCCCACCGCCGAGCCGCTCCCGATGGCCACCCGCTCGTTGGCCAGCGTCGTGCGCGCCAGCCGCCAGCCGCCACCCGGCGTGCCGACCACGTCGGCGTCCGGGACGAACACGTCGTCGAGGAACACCTCGTTGAACACGGCCTCCCCGGTGATCTCCCGCAGCGGCCGCGTCGTGATGCCCTCGGCACGCATGTCGACCAGGAAGTACGTGATCCCCTGGTGCTTGGGCGCGTCCGGATCGGTCCGCGCGAGGCAGATCCCCCAGTCGGCTTCGCGCGCCAACGACGTCCACACCTTCTGCCCGGTCAGTCGCCAGCCGCCGTCGACGCGCCGCGCCGCCGTCCGCAGCGACGCCAGGTCCGACCCCGCGCCGGGCTCGCTGAACAGCTGGCACCACGTGAGCTCGCCCCGCAGGGTCGGCCGGGCGAACCGGGCGCGCTGCTCGTCGCTGCCGTGCTCGAGGATCGTCGGCACCGCCCACGCCCCGATCACCAGGTCCGGGCGGTGCACCCCGGCCGCGGCGAGCGCGCCGTCGATCCGCAGCTGCTCCGCGGCGTCGGCGCCCCGGCCGTAGGGGGCGGGCCAGTGCGGCGTCAGCAGCCCGGCGTCGGCCAAGGCAACCCGTTGCGACGACGCGGGCAGCGCCGCGATCCGCGCCACTTCCTCCGCCAGCGCGGGGTCTTCTCCGACGTTGACGCCCAAAGTCCGTTCGGTCCCGGCCAAAGCCAGCGAAGCCGCCTGACGGCGCCACGGACCCGAGCCGCCGAGCCACTGCCGCAGCGCCACGGCCCGGCGCAGGTAGAGGTGCGCGTCGTGCTCCCAGGTGAACCCGATCCCGCCGAGCACCTGGACGCAGTCCTTGGCGTTGGCGACGGCCGCGTCGAGGGCGACGGCGGCCGCACTGGCGACCGAAAGCGGGTGCTGCCCGGAAGCCGCGTCCCAGGCCAGCGCTTCGGCCGCTTCGGCGCGGCACAGCATCTCCGCGCACAGGTGCTTGACCGCCTGGAACCCGCCGATCGGCCGGCCGAACTGCTCGCGGACCTTGGCGTACTCGACGGCGATGGTCAGGCACCGCCGCGCCACTCCCGCCGCCTCGGCCGCAGCCACCGTGGCCGCCAACGGAAGCACCGGCGGCAGCGTCAGGACGTCGCCGTGGATCCCGGAGAGCCGGATCCGCGCGAGCGGACGCGAGAAGTCGAACGGCGGCAGCGGCTCGACGGTCACCCCGGGCGTCCCGGGCGCGAGCAGCACGTGGCCGCCGTCGACCGGCACGAGCAGCCAGGACTCCGGACCGGCGCCGGGGACGGGCCCGCTGACGCCGTCCTCGAGCGGGTCCAGCACCACGGCGATCGTGGCGTCGCCCTCGGCGACCGCTTCGAGGAGCTCTTTCGCCGCCGGGATCTCCGCGAGCAGGAGACCACCCAACGCGGTACCGAGCACCGGACCGGGAACGAGTTCTTCCGCCGCCGCGGCCAGCCCGGCGGCCAGATCGGCGATACTCCCCTCGGCGCCGCCGACCGCCGCCGGCAGGGCGACGCCGAACAGGCCGAGCCCGGCGAAGCCCGCCGGAACCCCGGCCGCCGGCGGAGTTTCCGCCGCCCGCACCGCCTCTCGCGGGTGGTGCGCGGCGGACCAGGCGTGGATCGCCTCGGCCAGCGCGGCCTGTTCCTCGGTGAGCGCGACCGGCATGGGGCCTCCTCGCGGGACTAGACACTACTCGCGAGTGTAGAACGTGTTACAGTTTTTCGGCCAGTGGGTCAATTGTTGAACGTTTCGCCAGGCGAGGTACGCTACGTCGTGAACTGGAACAAGTTCCGAAGGACGGGGGAACTCCGATGCCCGGCAAGACCAAGGCGCGCGGCAACGGCCTGAGCGCGATCGGGGCCGACGAGCTCGGCTCGGCCGCCCAGCGCGACCGCCGTCGCCGGATCATCGACGCCACCCTCGCCCTGGCCTCCAAGGGCGGCTACGACGCCGTCCAGATGCGGGCCGTCGCCGAGAAGGCCGACGTCGCGCTCGGCACGCTGTACCGGTACTTCCCGTCGAAGATCCACCTGCTCGTCTCCGGCCTCGCCCGCGAGTTCGAGCGCGCGCAGGAGAAGCTGGAGCGGCAGGCGATCCCCGGCGAGACGCCGGCCGAGCGGCTGATGTTCGTGCTCGGCCGCAACACCCGGCTGATGCAGCGCGACCCGCACCTGACCGAGGCGATGGTGCGGGCGTTCATGTTCGCCGACACCTCCGCCGCGGCCGAGGTGGAGCAGGTCGGACGGCTGATGGAGAACATGTTCGCCCAGGCCATGGGCATCTCCGAGCCGACCGAGGCCGACCGCGACATCTTCCACGTCGTCGCGGACGTCTGGATGGCGAACCTGGTGGCCTGGGTGACGCGCCGCGCATCGGCCGCCGACGTCGCCAACCGCCTCGAGCTGTCGGTCCACCTGCTGCTCGACAAGTAGCCGCCGGTCAGCGGTGCGCGGCGGCCACCCCCGCCAGCTCGTCGAGCGCCTTGAGCGTCTCCGCCTCCGGCAGCGTGTCCAGCAGGAACGTGTACCGCTCGACGCCGGCCTCGCGGAAGCCGTCGATCACCTTCGGCGTCGTCGGGCCGCCGAACACCGCGAACCGGACGTCGTCGCGGCCCTGATCGGCCAGCCAGCCGCGGACGCGCTGCGCCTCCTGGTACTTCGTGTAACCCCGGAGCAGCCAGCCGTCGCCGTACTTGGCGAGCCGCTTGAGCGCCGCTTCGCTCTCGCCGCCGATGTAGATCGGCACGTGCGGCTTCTGCACCGGCTTCGGCCAGCTGAAGATCGGGTCGAGGTCGATGTGCTCGCCGTGGAACTCGGCCTCGTCCTTCGTCCAGATCTCCTTGAGCGCGGCCAGCTGCTCGTCGATCAGCGCGCCGCGGGTCTTCGGGTCGGTGCCGTGGTTGCGCATCTCCTCGCGGTTCCAGCCGACGCCGACGCCGAACAGCGCGCGGCCGTCGGAGATGACGTCCAGCGACGCGACCTCCTTGGCGGTGTGGATCAGGTCGCGCTGGGGCAGCAGCGCGATCCCGGTGCCGAGCAGCAGCTCCGACGTCGCCACGGCCGCCGCGCTGAGCGCCACGAACGGGTCGAGCGTGCGGTAGTACACGCGCGGCAGGTCGCCCCCGCCGGGGTAGGGGCTTTCCCGGCTGACGGGGATGTGCGAATGCTCGGCCAGGAACAGCGAGTCGAAGCCGCGCTCCTCGAGGGCCGCGCCCAGCACGTCCGGCCGGATGCCTTCGTCGGTCACGAACGTCGAAATCCCGAATTTCATACTCAACGACTACCACCGGGTTGACAGCGGGTGCAGGATGAAGTGATCTCATCACACGTTGAATAAGGGGGTAGTCATGGACGTCCGGGACATCGACTTCGAAGAGCTCTACCAGGGCACCACCCCGATGGGCCGCAAGATGCCGTGGGACCTCGGCGCGCCGCAGCCCGCGGTCGTCGCGCTGGCCGACGCCGGCGAGTTCACCGGCGACGTGCTCGACATCGGGTGCGGCCTCGGCGACAACAGCGCGTTCCTCGCCTCGCGCGGCCTGCGGGTCACGGGGCTGGACGGCGCGCCGTCGGCGATCGAGCAGGCCCGGACGCGCGCGCCGGGCGTCACCTTCGCGGTGGCGGACGCGACCAAGCTCGAAGGCTACGAAGGACGTTTCGACACGGTCCTCGACAGCGCGCTGTACCACTGCCTGAGCGAGGACGAGCGGCGTGAGTACCTCGCGGCGCTGACCCGCGCGGCACGCCCGGGCGCGACGCTGCACCTGTTCGCGTTCTCACCGGAGGTGCCGGACGCGTTCCCGGCGCCGTACCTGATCAGCGAGGCGAACCTGCGCGAGACGGTCGGCAAGGACTGGACGATCGAGCGCCTCGAGCCGACGGTCTACACGACGTCGATGACGGCGGAGGAGCTGCGCCAGAGCGTCCGCGCGATCCTGGACCACGACCCGGCCCAGCTGGACCGCCTGGACACCGACGCCGACGGGCGGGTACTGGTGCCGGTCTGGCAGCTGAAGGCCGTGCGGCAATCGAGTTGACCGAAGCCGGCCGGGCTGTCCGGAGTGATCCCTCGTGGACACCCCGGCCGAGCTTCCGGGAAGACGACGACCTCCAGCTGCGGTGGCCCGACATGCCCGGCGCAACGTCCGCTTGGCCGCCCCGGATGAACCACTCGACGACGGCTGGCGGCTCATCGACCTCGCCGTCGACCACTTCGAGCCCCGGGGCGTCGCCGAGGCCCCGGGGCCGGCCGATCCGACGGCGCTCTACTGGTGGCGGCCGACCTTCTGGCGCCGCCGCTAGACGTTGCGCCGGTACTGGCCGCCGACCTCGAAGAACGCCTCCGTGATCTGGCCCAGCGTGCACACCCGCGCCGCGTCCATCAGCACCCCGAACAGGTTGCCGCCGCGGGTGGCCGCCTCGCGCAGCGCCTTCAGGGCCTGCTGGGCCTCCTCGTGGTGGCGGTGCTGGAAGTCCGCGAGCCGGTCCAGCTGGGACTTCTTCTCGTCCTCCGTCGCCCGGGCCAGCTCGACCTCGACCTCGTCCTCCCCCGCGCGCGGGTTGCGGAAGGTGTTGACGCCGATGATCGGCAGCGAGCCGTCGTGCTTCTTGCGCTCGTACAGGATGGACTCGTCCTGGATCTTGCCGCGCTGGTAGCCCGTCTCCATCGCGCCCAGCACGCCGCCGCGCTCGCTGATCCGGTCGAACTCGGCCAGCACGGCCTCCTCGACCAGGTCGGTCAGCTCGTCGATGACGAACGAGCCCTGCAGCGGGTTCTCGTTCTTCGACAGGCCCCACTCCTTGTTGATGATCATCTGGATGGCCATCGCGCGGCGCACCGACGACTCCGACGGCGTCGTGATCGCCTCGTCGAACGCGTTGGTGTGCAAGGAGTTCGCGTTGTCGTACAGCGCGCACAGCGCCTGCAGCGTCGTGCGGATGTCGTTGAAGCTCATCTCCTGCGCGTGCAGCGACCGCCCGGACGTCTGCACGTGGTACTTGAGCTTCTGCGACCGCTCGTTCGCGCCGTAGCGCTCGCGCATGGCCACGGCCCAGATCCGCCGCGCGACCCGGCCGAGCACCGAGTACTCGGCGTCCATGCCGTTGGAGAAGAAGAACGACAGGTTCGGCGCGAAGTCGTCGATGTCCATGCCGCGCGCGAGGTACGACTCGACGTAGGTGAAGCCGTTCGACAGCGTGAAAGCCAGCTGCGAGATCGGGTTCGCCCCGGCTTCGGCGATGTGGTAGCCCGAAATGGACACCGAGTAGAAGTTGCGGACGCCGTGCTCGATGAACCACTCCTGGATGTCGGCCATCATCCGGAGGCTGAACTCGGTGGAGAAGATGCAGGTGTTCTGGCCCTGGTCCTCCTTGAGGATGTCGGCCTGCACCGTGCCGCGGACGTTCTTCAACGCCCACTCGCGCAGCTCGGCGGCCTCGGCGTCGGACGGCTCGCGGCCGTGCTCGTCGCGGAACGCCGTCAGCTTCTGGTCGATCGCGGTGTTGAGGAAGAAGGCCAGGATCGTCGGCGCCGGGCCGTTGATCGTCATCGACACCGAGGTGTTCGGCGCGGTCAGGTCGAAGCCGTCGTAGAGGACCTTCATGTCCTCGAGCGACGCGATCGAGACGCCTGACGTGCCGACCTTGCCGTAGATGTCCGGGCGCGTGTCGGGGTCGTGGCCGTAGAGCGTCACGGAGTCGAACGCCGTCGAGAGCCGCTTGGCCTCGGAGTCGGCCGAGAGCAGCTTGAACCGGCGGTTGGTGCGGAACGCGTCACCCTCGCCGGCGAACATGCGCGCCGGGTCCTCGCCCTCGCGCTTGAAGGGGAAAACGCCTGCGGTGTAGGGGAAGTAGCCCGGCAGGTTCTCGCGGCGCAGGAACGACAGCAGCTCACCGGACTCGGCGTAGCGCGGCAGGGCGACGCGCGGGATCCGGTTGCCGGACAGCGTGTCGCGCCACAGCTGCGTGCGCAGCTCCTTGTCGCGGATCTTGACGACCAGCTCGTCCTGGCGGTACTCCGCGGCCAGCTCGCGGAACCGCTCGAGGAGCTTTGTCGACTCGCCGTCCACATCGGACTCGGCGGCGGCGAGCAGCCCGTCGAGCGCGTCGGTGGAAGCGTCCACCTTGGACAGTTCGGCACGCGCCAGCGCCAGTGCCTCGTGCTTGCGGATCGCGGCGACCTGCGCTTGCGTCTTCGCGTGGTAGCCGCGGACGGTCTCGGAGATCTCCGCCAGGTAGCGGGTCCGGTTGCCCGGGATGATCGTCGACGCGTCCGTCGACACCTTGCCCTCGACCTTCGGCAGCGTGCCGGCCGAGACGGTCAGGCCGCGCTCGGCGAGCATGCCGCGCAGGTGCTGGTACAGCGCGGTGACGCCGTCGTCGTTGAACTTCGCCGCGCTCGTGCCGTACACCGGCATGTCCTCCGGGCCCGACGAGAAGGCCTCGCGGTTGCGCACCAGCTGGCGCGCGACGTCGCGGCGGGCGTCCTCGGCGCCGCGGCGCTCGAACTTGTTGATCGCGACGACGTCGGCGAAGTCGAGCATGTCGATCTTCTCCAGCTGCGACGCGGCGCCGAACTCCGGCGTCATCACGTACAGCGACTCGTCCACGAAGTCGACGATGCCGGCGTCGCCCTGGCCGATGCCCGGCGTCTCGACGATCACCAGGTCGTACCCGGCGGCCTTGCACGCGAGGATCGACTCGCTCAGCCCGGCCGGGATCTCGCCGGACGTCGTGCGCGTCGCCAGGGAGCGGAAGTACACCGGCGAGCCGTCGAGGCAGTTCATCCGGATGCGGTCGCCGAGCAGCGCACCGCCGCCCTTGCGCCGCGACGGGTCGACGGCGAGCACCGCGATCCGCAGCTTGTCCTCCTGGTCGAGGCGGAAGCGGCGGATCAGCTCGTCGGTGAGCGACGACTTGCCCGAGCCGCCGGTGCCGGTGATGCCGAGCACCGGCACCTCCCGCTTGCCCGCGGCCTCCGCGAGACCGCTCAGCAGGTCCCCGGGCAGCTTCTCGGCCTGCAGCTGGGTGATGACCCGCGACAGCGAAGCGACGTCGCCGGAGAGCACCTTGTCCAGCGAAGGCGCCTCGGCCGCGAGGTCGACGTCGCAGGCCTTGATCATCATGTTGATCATGCCCGGCAGGCCCATCTCGTAGCCGTCCTCGGGCGAGAAGATGCGGGCGACGCCACGCGAGTGCAGCAGTTCGATCTCCTCGCGCACGATCACCCCGCCCCCGCCGCCGAAGACCTTGATGTGCCCGGCGCCGCGCTCGCGCAGCAGCTCCACCAGGTAGGAGAAGTACTCGACGTGGCCGCCCTGGTAAGCAGAGATGGCGACACCCTGGACGTCCTCGGCGATGGCCGCGGTGGCGACCTCGTCGACCGACCGGTTGTGGCCGAGGTGGACGACCTCCGCGCCCTGCGACTGCAGGATCCGCCGCATGATGTTGATCGACGCGTCGTGACCGTCGAAGAGGCTCGACGCCGTGACGAACCGGACGGGGTGCACGGGGCGGTACAGCTCGCTGCTCATCCCTCCAAAATACTTTGGCTTCCTACTATTGGAAACCCGAGGACCCGTGACGCGGATCTCACGGCTCACCGGGAGAACTTGACAGTCCCCTGTTCGGCGCTATGTTTAACGAGTCCGTTAATTAACAAGGTGCTGAAATGACGACTGACCAGCTGAGCCGCACGTTCTCCGCCCTCGCCGACCCGACCCGGCGCGCCATCCTCGCCCGGCTTTCGGCGGGCGAAGCGACGGTCAACGAGCTCGCCGAACCGTTCACGATGAGCCTGCCCGCCGTTTCGCGGCACCTGAAGGTGCTCGAACAGGCCGGGCTGATCACCCGCGGCCGCACGCGCCAGTGGCGGCCCTGCCGGCTGGAGGCGAAACCCCTGGAAGACGTCGCCGACTGGGTCGCGACCTACCGGCAGTTCTGGGAGGGCGGCTTCGACCGCCTCGAGGACCACCTGCGGAGGCTGACCGGAGATGCCTGACCTCACCATCACCCGCGTCTTCGACGCCCCGCGCGAACTCGTCTACGCCGCCTGGACCGAACCGGACCACCTGGCGAGCTGGTTCGGTCCGCAGGGCTTCACCTGCTCCGCCGTCACCGTCGACCCACGCCCCGGCGGCCGCTGGCGGGCCTGCATCCACTCCCCCGAAGGCGAAGACCACTGGATGCACGGCGTCTACCGCGAGGTCGGCGCCCCGGAACGGCTCGTGTTCACCTTCGCCTGGGAAGCCCAGGGGCAGGAGACGCTCGTGACGATCGGTTTCGCCGACCTCGGGGGCAAGACCGAGATGACGTTCACCCAGACCGGCTTCCCGACCGCCGCCGAACGCGACGGCCACGAGGAAGGCTGGCTCTCCGCGTTCGAAGACCTGACCGGCCACCTCCGAGGAAAGGACGCCCGATGACCGCCACCCTGCCCGAGATCGTCTCGCCGGAGGAATGGCAGGCCGCGCGCGACGCGCTGCTGGCCCGGGAGAAGGCCCACATGAAGGCGGGCGACCACCTCGCCGCCGAGCGCCGCCGGCTGCCGATGGTCCGCTTCGACGCGAAGTACCAGTTCGAAAGCGCCGGCGGGCCGGTCAGCCTGCTCGACCTGTTCGACGGCCGCCGCCAGCTGATCGTCTACCACTTCATGCTGCACCCCGGCGACGAGGCGGGCTGCCCCGGCTGCTCCCTGATCGTCGACAACCTGCCGCACCTGGCCCACCTGCACGCCCGCGACGTCACCCTGAAGGTCGTCGCGCCGGCGACGCTGCCGGAGATCGAGCGGTACCGGACGCGGATGGGCTGGGACGTGCCGTGGGTGTCCGCGCACGGCACCGGCTTCACCGAGGACTGCGGCGTCGGCATGGGCTTCGGCGTCAGCGTGTTCCTGCGCGACGGCGAGGACGTCTACCGGACGTACTTCACCTCCGGCCGCGGCGGCGAGGCGTTCCTCGCCTCGCACCGCTACCTCGACATCACGCCGCTGGGGCGTCAGGAGGCGTGGGAGGAGGAGAGCCGCGGCGACGACGCGCCGAGCTCCTGGTGGCGCCGCCACGACGAGTACTGACCGCCTCGCGACGGCGTTCCGGCGTGCTCGACCGGCACCGGGCGATCCCGCGCTTCCCCACGCGCGATCGCCCCGGTGCTCGCCCGAGGCGGCCGGTTAGCGGGACTTGGCCGCCCGCAGCGCGATCCACTGGCGCATGGCGTACTCGACCAGCGTGATCAGCGTCTGCTTCGTCGACTCGCGGTCCCGGGCGTCGCAGCGGACGATCGGGATGTTCGGGTCGATCGACAGGGCCTCGCGCACGTCGTTGATGTCGTGCTCCAGCACGCCGTCGAACGTGTTGACGCCGACGATGTACGGCAGGCCGCGGTCCTCGAAGAAGTCGATCGGGGCGAACGAGTCGGCCAGCCGGCGCGTGTCGGCCAGCACCACCGCGCCGATCGCGCCGCGGACCAGGTCGTCCCACATGAACCAGAACCGCTGCTGCCCGGGCGTGCCGAACAGGTAGAGGATCAGGTCCGCGTCCAGCGACACCCGGCCGAAGTCCATCGCCACCGTGGTCGTCGACTTGCTCGGGGTGTGGTCGAGGTTGTCGACGCCGACGCTGGCGTCGGTCATCATCGCCTCGGTGGTGAGCGGCACGATCTCCGACACCGACCCGACGAAGGTCGTCTTCCCCGCACCGAAGCCGCCCGCCACCACGATCTTGGCGGATGTCATGGTCGGGGGCGCGGTGTCCCGCGGTGCCTTAAAGCCGACGGAGTCCACTCAAAACCCTTTCCATCAACACCAGATGTGCCTCGGCGCCGTCATTGCCCGTTATCGTCTTGTGCACCGTGACCAGCCCAGCGTCCGCCGCGTCGCTGATCAGCACCCGGGCCACGCCCAGAGGCACCCGCAAGGCCGACACGATCTCGGCGACCGAACGGGGGGTCCGGCACTCTTCCATGATCGAGATGCACTCGATCTGCTCCGCGGCCACCTCGGGGAAGCCACCGGTGGCAGCGTAGTCCTTCGCGGAGATCAGTGTCTCCAGCTCCAGGGCGTAGTTCGCCCGGGTGCGGCCGCCGGTCAAAGCGTAGGGCCGGACGATCGCCGTCATGTCCTCGGGCGCGGAAGGCTGCTCGAACACCGCGGGCATGATGAACTCGCCGCTGGGCGGGCCCGGGTCGAACAGCCCACCCGGCCTGGGACTGTCCCCGTCGGTACTGCCGGGGGGCGAGACTAAAGAGGTCACACGATCTCCTTGGTCGGCCGACGGCGCGGGCGCCGGCGGATCCGCGGCCGCGTGCGCACCGGCGGCCGGGGGTGGTGGGGACTCCTTGCTCTTCTTGCGCTTCCGGCGGGCACGGCCGGAATCCAGGGTGAACCCGTTCAGGACGTCGGCGAAGGTGCCGTCGTCCTGTCGCCCGGCGGGGTAGCGCCCGTCGGGAGGTTCGCCGTCGAATCCGGACCCCGTGCTCATCGCGCCATCATCCCACCGGTTCGCCGATCAGCGACCCCCCGGAGCCCTGGAGCTGGGCGCGCAGTTCCGGGGTGAGGATCTGACCGACGCGGTCGACGAGCATGGTCATTTCGTACGCGACCTGCCCGATGTCGCAGTTGGGGGCGGCGAGGACGGCGAGGCAGGACCCGTCGCTGATCGACATCAGCACCATGATCCCCAGCTCCATCTCGACGACGGTCTCGTTGACCGCCCCGGCCTCGAAGCACCGGGCGGCGCCCTGGGTGAGGCTGACCAGGCCGGACGCGACCGCGGCGAGCTGGTCGGCCCGGTCGAGCGGGAGCCGGTTCGACGCGGTCAGCAGCAGGCCGTCCGCCGAGACGACCACGGCGTGCGCCACGCCGGGCACCCGCTCCGCGAAGTCGTTCACCAGCCAGCCGAACTGATTCTGCGTCGGCTGCGCGCTACTCGGCGAGGTCATTCACCCTCCAGTGTCTCGTGGTTGGTCTCGGTCGCCCGAGCGGTGCGGTGGCGCCCGCGCTCGATGCCCTGCTGGAAGCTGCGCAGGCGGCCGCGCACGTCGTGTGCGTCCCGTTGTGGTCGGGGGGCCGTGGCCCCGGTGGGCGGTCCGGCGCTGCCCGGGAGCAGCTGCTCCCCGCGACGGCGCCGGGGCAATCCTGCCGAAGTGAACGTGGCGGGTGTCGACTGGGACACCGCTTGCACCGCCCGCCAGCCGTCATCGGTCCCGAAGTTCCACTCGGCGGTGGCCTCGACGGCGCTCTCTTCCCGGCGCGGCGCCGGGGTTTCGGGGGTGGGCGCGGCGCCCCGGCGGGAGGGCAGGGCCGACGGAGCGGCGGCGGGCCGCCCGGCGGTCCCGACGGCGGGTGGCTGCTGGTCCGCCGGCTGCGCAGGCGCCTGGAAGGCGGTGGCCTGCTCAGGGGACGCCGGCTCTTGGAAAGCCGTGCGCTGGTCCACCTGCTCGCCGGGCGCCAACCGCGACGCGATCGGCTGCTGCGAAGACGACTCCTGCTGGTCCGCCTGCTCACGAGACGCCACCGACTGCTGCGGCGCCTCTTGGAACGCCGAGCGCTGCTCAGTCTGCTCTCCGGGCGCCGCCGATTGCCGCGGAGCCGCCTCCTGGAAAGCGGTGCGCTGGTCGGCCTGCCCAGGGGGCACCACCGGCTGCTGCGGAGCCGCCTCCTGGAAGGGCGCCTGCTCGCCGAGCGTCGATCGCGGCTGGCGGCTCGGCAGCCGACCGGCTTCCTGAGCAACCGCCTCGCCTGCCTCAGGCGAGGCCGAAGCCGGCTGTCCCGGCTGGTGGAGGGCGTTCGGCTGGGCCGAGGCGCCCTGGCGTCCCCGCTGCGGGAGCTCGTTCGGGGCGGCCGGCGGCCGACTCGGCTGCGGCAAGGCGCCCGAGTGGGAGCCCTGCGCGAACGGCTCCTGCCGCGACGCGGTTCCGGCTTCCGGTTGCCCGGCCGCTTGCGCCGCCTGGCGGGCCTGCTGGCGGCCGCGCGTCACGCCCTGCTGGAAGCTGCTCAGCCGCCCGCGGACGTCCGCCGGGTCGCGGACCGGGAGGTCCGGCCGCGCCGGGGCCGGGGCGGGCACCGCCCGGGCCGGCGTCGCGCTGCCCGGCAGCAGCTGCTCGCCGCGCCTGCGGCGGGGCAGCCCCTTCTCGGTGAACGCCGTCGGTTCCGACTTCGTGACCGCCTGGACCGTGCGGAAGTTCTCGTCGCTCGCGAAGTCCCAGCTGCGCACCTCTTCCGCGGCGGCGGGCTTCTCCGGCGCCGCTTCCTCCGCGGCCGGCTCTTCGGCAGCGGCGGCCGGCTTGTCCTCGCGGAACCACGCCGACAGCATCTCGTCGAAGATCGGCGTCGTCTCCGAGAGGTCCGGCGCCGGTGCGGGCTTCGGCGCCGGGGCGGGCTCCGGCTTCGCGGTCGCCTGGCGCCACCAGTCGCTGAGCGTCGTTTCGTTGGCGGAGAACAGGTCCTTGCCCGACGGCAGGTCACCGGCCCGCGGCGGGTCCGGCACCGGCAGCACGGCCGGAACCTGCGGCAGCGTCGGACGCGGCGGCGGGACGTCGTCGTCCTTCGGCAGCGGGGCGAACAGGTCGGTCCCGGAGATCTCCAGGTCCGACGGCGGGCGCGGGGCCGTGGGCCCGTGGCCGTTCGTCAGCCCGGCGAGATCGCTCGCCGACGGCCAGCGCTCCTCCCCCATCGCCGGCTGCTGCGGGACCACCGGCCGCGGCCGGGAGTGGCCGTTGACCTGGCGGCGCGGCAGCTGGTTGCCTGCCGCGGGGCTCGCCGGGTGCTGCTGCAGGGAGCCGATCGGGCCGGTCAGCGGGCCGTCGGTCACCGGCATCACCAGGTCCGGCGGGACGACGACCGTCGCGCGGACGCCGACGATGTCCTTGCCGCCGTGCAGCGACACCCCGATCCGGTGCCGGCTGGCCAGCCGGCCGACGACGAACAGGCCCATCCGGCGCGAGGTGGCCAGGTCGACCGACCCGGCCTCGGTCAGCCGGGTGTTGGCCTCGGCGACCTCGGCCTCGTTCATGCCGATGCCCTTGTCGAGGATGTCGACGTTGAGCGAGCCGTCCTCGCCCAGCCGCGAAGCGACGGTCACCGACGTCTCCGGCGCGGAGAACGCCGTGGCGTTGTCCAGCAGCTCGGCGACCAGGCGCATCAGGTCGCTCGCGGCGTACCCGACGATCCGGGCCGGGGGCGGCGGCTGCACCTGGACCCGCTGGTACTGCTCGATTTCCGAGACCGCGGCGCGGAGCATGTCGGTGGTGCCGACCGGCTTGCCGGACCGGCGGCCGGGCTCGGCGCCGGAGAGCACCATCAGGTTCTCGTTGTTGCGCCGCATCCGGGTGGCGAGGTGGTCGAGCTGGAACAGCGTGGCGAGCTGGTCGGCGTCCTCCTCGTCGCGCTCGAGCTGCTCGATCAGCTGCAGCTGCCGCTGCACCAGGCTCTGGCTGCGCCGCGACAGGTTGACGAAGACGCTGCCGAAGCCGGTGCGCATCGCGGCCTGCTCGGTCGCCAGCCGCAGCGCCTGGTGGTGCACCTTGTCGAAGGCCCGCGCCACCTCGCCGACCTCGTCGTCGGTCCGCACCGGCACCGGCACGATGTCCGTGCCCTGCGCGCGGCCCTCCTGGATGTTGCGGACCGCTTCGGGCAGCGCGGTCTCGGCGACGTCGAGGGCGCTGCGCCGCAACGCTTTCAGCGACCGCAGCAGCTGGCGGGTGATGAGGAAGACGACCGCGACGGCGAGCACCATGGCGGCGAACAGCAGCACCGCGAGCAGGCCCGCGCCGCTGCTGGCGTCGTCGACCAGCTGCGCCGACGTCGCCGACGCCGACGCGCCGAGGCGGTCGGCGACCTGGCTGATCTCCGTCCGCATCGCGGTGGACGCGGCGTTCCAGTCGGCCGCCGACAGGGCGCGGAAGGCGTCGTCGACCGCGTTGGGCTGTGCGTTCAGCACGGTCTCGACCATCCGGGCCCGGCTCTGCGCCTGCTTGCCCTCGGCGATCGCCGCGAAGTCGCGCTGCAGCGTGTCGCCCGCGGCGGACCGGAAGTCGACGAGCCGGTCGGCGAGCCGCAGCTCGGCGGCGCGCAGCGTGGCCAGCTCGCTCGGCGACAGCGAAGCGCGGGCGATGCCGTAGGAGACCAGTGCCTGGCTGAGCGAAACCTGCTCGCCCGCGACGAGCAGCTCGTGCAGCCCGGCGGGCGTACCGCCCAGGGTGCCGTCGCCCTCGCCCGCGGTCGCCGCGGTGTCGAGGCTGATCAGCGATCCGGTGATGCCGGAGTACGCGGTGACGGCCTGGGCCGGGTCGAGCTGGCCGCCGTCGACCTGGCGGCGGAGGAAGCCGAGGTTGTTGACCTGCGCGGTGGCCGCGCCGGCGGCGCCGGCCACGCCGGGCTCGATCTCGGACGCGCGGGCCTGCGCCGCGGTGAACGGCCCGGTCGCGGCGTCGGTGGCCTTGCGGGCCGCGGCCAGCTCGGGCGTGCCGCCGACGGTGCCCTCGGTCAGCATCGCCGCGGTGACCGTGCGCTCCTGCTGCAGCGCGCCGGTGAGCGCCCGCGTCTGGCCGCCGAGCGCGACGAGCCGGTCGAGCCGCTGGTACTCGTCCGAGCGGCCGACCTGGGCCGCGATCGTCGTGACGCCGAGGACCAGCGCGAGGACGATGGGGACCACGGTGACGGCCGACAGCTTGACGGGCAGGCTCCAATCGCGCCAGCGCACGAGGGCGCGCCACGCGTCCTTCCCCTTGGACCGCCGGGGTGCTCGGCCGAGCAGCTCCCCCACGGGCACCTGACCTTCTCCTGCAACGGTCACGTGAGTGACTCCCTGTCCGGCGTCATGGATCCGCGTCGACGGCGCGGCGTCCCGGCTCGCGGCGTGCGTCCGGACGGCCGTGCCGCCCGCGCCCTGCCGCGTCCCCGGTACCCTCGCTCGTCCCCGGCCGCCCGGCCACCCGCGCGCCCGTCGCCGGGCAGGCACCGCCCCGATGTCCCGTGCAAGGGACTGTGCACGTGCACGCCGCAAGTTGCGTTCTGCACGGTCGTCGAGATCAACTTTATCGGTGCCAATCGATCGCTGTGGTCAGCTGGGCCAAAGAATCGTACCCCCGATGCCCGGCCGGTCAATTTTGTTCCCCGTTCGGGCGCTGACCTGCGAAAAGTGCTTTCCGGGCCGGGAACTGCCCTCGACATTCGACCTCACTGCCCCCGAAGAGGGAATTCCGGTTACCGGACGCGTCTCACCCAGGCATCCGGCCGTCACCCGATTAGCCCATGCAGAGCAGCATAGTACCTCGGACGATCTACACTCAGTACCCCCATCGGGTGGGTCAAGTCTCAAGATGTGCCCGATGTTGTGGCGTTCCGCGCTCCCGTACCCCGACCTGGTGATTTCTTTCGAGACTGCGGGCTGACCTGTGGATCTTCGCCGCCACGCCCACCCGCGGGCGACACTCTCCGGCACGACGGCGACCCCTTCCGCCACTCTGCGTGGTCAATTTGGACGATCGTCCAGGACGATTAACCCGTTCGCCGCAGCCTGGGCCGGACGCGACAACGTCGAGTCACAATTCTTTTCATCATGACGGGTGATCTGCCCGTGATCTTGCAGCGAACGGGTATTCGACGCTTTCGACGGGAAAACGAATACCCCGCCTTCCGAACCCGGAGATCGACCGGCCGCCTCCCGTGTCCGCCGGACGGCCTAGTTACGATGTTCGCCTCGCAGTCCGCAAGGGCGGCCCGGCACCCCGCCCGCAGGGCGCCCGCCGGGCCCGCCGCCACGGAGGCACTCTGCCGGAGGCACCCATGTACGACGTCGCGCGTCCCGCGGCGGGCAACCCGATGGAGGAGACCGGCCAGATGCCGGCCCTGTTCACCGGAGACCGCCCGCCCGGCGCCCAGCACCGACGGCCCGCTCCCCCGACCGGTCCCGACTACCCCGGGATCCAGGCCAGCCCCGAGTTCGTCACGCTGCGGCGGCGGTTCCGGGCCTTCGTCTTCCCGATGAGCGTCGCCTTCTTCGCCTGGTACATGACGTACGTGCTGCTGGCCGCGTACGCCCACGACTTCATGAGCCGCAAGGTGTTCGGCCAGGTCAACGTCGGCATCGTGCTCGGCATCGGCCAGTTCGCCAGCACGGCGCTGGTCACGTGGCTCTACCTCCGCTACGCGCGCCGCCACGTCGACCCGCGCGTCGCCGAGCTGCGGGCCCGCGCGGGCCTGCCGGAAGGGACCCGCCGATGACCGCGCTCGCCGCCGAAGGCACGCCGGCCAGCAACCCCCTCGTCAACACGGTCGTGTTCGCCCTGTTCGTGGCGATCACGCTCTACGTCGTCTACCGGGCCAGCTCCCGGAACTCCTCGACGGCCGACTACTACGCCGCGGGCAGCGCGTTCACCGGCCGCCAGAACGGCATCGCGCTCTCCGGCGACTTCCTGTCGGCCGCGTCGTTCCTCGGCATCGCCGGCGCCATCGCGATGCACGGCTACGACGGCTTCCTCTACTCGATCGGCTTCCTCGTCGCCTGGCTGGTCGACCTGCTGCTGATCGCCGAGCTGCTGCGCAACACCGGCCGGTTCACGATGGGCGACGTCCTGAGCTTCCGGATGAAGCAGCGCCCGGTCCGCGCGGCGGCGGCGACGTCGACGCTGGTCATCTCCTTCTTCTACATGCTGGCGCAGATGGCCGGCGCCGGCGGCCTGGTCGCGCTGCTGCTGAACGTCCACTCCAAGCTCGGCCAGGCGCTGGTGATCGGCGTCGTCGGGCTGGTCATGGTGCTGTACGTGCTGGTCGGCGGGATGAAGGGCACCACCTGGGTGCAGATCATCAAGGCGACCATCCTGCTGCTGTGCGGCGCGCTGCTGACGGTGTTCCTCTTCGGCAAGTTCGGCTTCTCGTTCTCGAACCTGCTCTCCGCGGCGGCCGAGAACAGCCCGCTGGGCGACAAGCTCCTCGAGCCGGGCGGCTCGTACGGCAAGAACGGCACCACCAAGCTCGACTTCGTGTCTCTGGCCCTGGCGCTGGTGCTCGGCGCGGCGGCCCTGCCGCACGTGCTGATGCGCTTCTACACGGTGCCGAACTCCCGCGAGGCGCGGCGAAGCGTCGTCTGGGCGACGGCGTGCATGTTCCTCTTCTACCTGTGCACGCTGGTGATCGGCTTCGGCGCGGCCGCGCTCGTCGGCGCGGACGAGATCAAGGCCGCGCCCGGCGGGGAGAACTCGGCGGCGCCGCTGCTGGCCCTGCACGTCGGCGGGACGCTGCTGCTCGGCATCATCGCCGCGGTGGCCTTCGCGACGATCCTCGCGGTCGTGGCCGGGCTGACGATCACCGCGTCGGCGTCGTTCGCCCACGACGTCTACGCGAACATCTTCAAGCAGGGCAAGGCGGAACCGGCCGACGAGGTCCGCGTGGCGCGGCTGACCGCGATCGTGGTCGGGGCGCTGGCCATCGTCGGCGGCGTGCTGGCCAACGGGCAGAACATCGCGTTCCTGGTGGCGCTGGCCTTCGCGGTGGCGGCGTCGGCGAACCTCTCGACGCTGCTGTACTCGCTGTTCTGGAAGCGGTTCAACACCACCGGCACGCTGTGGGGCATCTACGGCGGCCTGATCGCGTGCCTGGTGCTGGTGCTGTTCTCGCCGGTCGTCTCCGGCTCGCCGGACTCGATCTTCAAGGGCATCGACTTCGCCTGGTTCCCGCTGAAGAACCCGGGCCTGGTGTCGATCCCGTTCTCGTTCCTCTGCGGCTTCGTCGGCACCCTCGTCGGCAAGCCGAAGGCGGACGCGGACAAGCACGCCGAGATGGAGGTCCGGTCCCTGACCGGGATCGGCAGCTAGTCCCCCTGGACGGCCTGCGTCACGCGCGCAGGCCGTCCAGGATCACGGTCAGCACGCGCTTGCCCTCCTCCGGGCTGCAGTTGCGCACCGCCATCCCGGCCCCGTGCGCCAGCCGGAGCACGTCGGGCCCCCCGACGTCGGGTCGGATCAGCCCCTCGGCCGCGTCGACCAGCACCCCGACCGCCTCGCGCAGCCGGACCTGGCAGTACCGGAACGTCTCCGACCCCGCGTCGATCGACTCCTTGAGGATCGTGGCGAGCTTGTGCCGCTCCACGACCCAGGCGACCTGCTCCCCCAGCCAGGCCTCGAGGGCCTCCCACGGCGGCAGCTCGTCGTGCAGGACGTACGCTCGGTCCGCGAGCACCTCGATCTCGTCGCGGTAGACCGCTTCGAACAGCTTCTCCCGCGTCGGGAAGTGCCGGTACAGGGTGCCCGCGCCGACGCCCGCCTTCTTCGCGATGTCGTCGAGCGGCACGTCGGCGCCCTGCGCGGTGAAGAGGTCCTTCGCCGTCGCGACGATGCGCTCGTAGTTGCGCCGCGCGTCCGCCCGCATCGGACGCTCCGAGTCCGCACCCGGCATCCCGGCCTCCTCGCCACTCAACCGGAGAGATTCTCCGAATTCACTTGCGCATCCGGAGACGCTCTCCATATTATCGGATCGCACGCAAGTGGAGAACATCTCCGCTTCTTCTCTTACTCCTCGGGGGAGTATCCCTTGTCCCAGCAGACGATCCACCGTGCGGTCGAGCCTGCCCCGGCCCGCCGCAGCGGGCTGGTCCTGGCCATCATCCTGACCTGCCAGCTCATGCTCATCCTCGACGCGACCGTCATGAACGTCGCGCTCCCGCGCATCCAGGCCGACCTCGGGTTCACCCCCACCGGCCTGTCCTGGGTGATGACGGCCTACAGCCTCGTCTTCGGCGGCCTGCTGCTGCTCGGCGGCCGGGCGGGCGACCTGTTCGGCCGGCGGCGGATGTTCGTCGCGGGCACCGCCTTGTTCACCGTCGCCTCGCTGGCCGGCGGCCTCGCCGGCTCGGCCGCGCTGCTCATCGCCGCCCGCGTCCTGCAGGGCGTCGGCGCCGCGATGGCGGGCCCGAGCACCTTGGCGCTGGTCACGACGACGTTCACCGAAGCCAAGGCCCGCGTCCGGGCGCTCTCCCTGTTCTCCGCCATGTCCAGCGGCGGCTTCGCCATCGGCCTGATCGTCGGCGGCCTGCTCACCGAGTGGATCTCGTGGCGCGCGGCGCTGTTCATCAACGTCCCGTTCGGCCTGGCGATCGTGCTGCTCGCCCCGCGGTTCGTGCCGGAGCCCGAACGCCGGCGGGCCCACCTCGACCTGCCCGGCGCGATCACCGGCACCCTCGGCGTCGGCTCGCTCGTGTTCGCCTTCACCCACGCCGCGTCCGACGGCTGGGGCAACCCGGTGACGCTCGGCTCGCTCGCCGGCGGCCTCGCGCTGCTGGCCGGCTTCGTCGCGATCGAGGCCCGCACGGCGATGCCGCTGGTCCCGCTGCGGCTGTTCGCCGACCGCAACCGCAGCGCGGCCTACGTCAACTTCTTCCTCGGGCCGATGGCGATGATGTCGATGTTCTTCTTCCTGACCCAGTTCATGCAGGACATCCGGCACTTCGCCGCGCTGGCCACCGGGTTCGCGTTCCTGCCGATGGCGGCGCTGATCTTCACGATGAGCCGGCTCGTGCCGCGGCTGCTCCCCCGCTACGGCCCGAAGCCGCTGGCGATCGCGGGATCGCTGCTCATGGTCTCCGGCGTCCTCTGGCTCGCCCAGCTCACCACGGACAGCACGTACTTCCCGGCGTTGCTGGGACCGCTGCTGCTGATGGGCCTCGGCGGCGGGCTCGCGTTCGCGCCGCTCAACGTGATCGTGATGGCGACCGTGCCCACCGAGGACGCGGGCGCGGCGGGCGGCGTGCTGCAGACGATGCAGCAGGTCGGCAGCACGCTCGGGCTGGGCGTCCTGATCACGGTGTTCGGGTCGGTGACCCGCACGTCGACCGCGACGGGACCTCAGCTGGTGGTCGACGGCATGACGTCGGCGTTCGCGACGGCCGCGGTGTTCGCGGCGTGCACCTTCGCGGTGGCGCTGACGTTCCGGCGGGCTACAGCTTCTGCCCGGCCTTGACCTTGTGCGTCACCCGGCGCTCGACGAGGAACGAGACGAACGGGACGCACCCGGCGAGCAGCACCAGCACGGTGCCCTTGATCGACCAGCGGGCCTTGATCGCCAGGTCGATGGTCAGCACCAGGTAGATCATGTAGAGGACGCCGTGGATCGGCGAGTACACCGCGGACGGCGTCGGGTTGTCGAAGCCGTACCGCAGCACCATCACGAAGCACAGGCCGAGCAGGCCGACGCCGGTGACGTAGGCGGCGGTGCGGAACCGGACCAGGGGGCCGGAGAGCGGCACCGCGGTCTGCGCGGCACCTTCGGTGCTGGTGGTCATCGGGTCGTCCTCACTGTGCGGGCCTCACTCGGCGGCCTGCTGGTCGCGGGCGTTCAGCTCGCGTAGGTACCGGTTGTACGCGGCCAGCTCTTCGTCCTCGTCCGTCGGGCGCACGTCGGGACGGGGACGGGGAGCGGGCACCTCGGCGACGGGGGCCGGCTTCGGCTGCTCGTCCGCCGTGCCGTCGGCTTCGGCCCGCTGCCGGAGCTTGCGGATCCGCCAGAACATGAAGGCGGGGAACAGCCCGAACAACGGCCACTGCAGGACGTAGCCGAGGTTCTGGAAGGTGCCGTTCGCGGAGGTGAAGCGGTCCCACTGCCACCAGGCGAGCCCGCAGCAGACGAGCAGGCTCACCAGGCAGGTCGCGACGATCGCGATCCGCCGTCCCCAGGGGGATGCGGCCGGTGGCGGGGAAGCTGGCACGGTTCGAAAGTAGCACTGGGCGGCTGAGGGGTGACGGCCGACCGCGACCGGGGTGGCCCGGCTCTCAGCCCTGCTTGCGCACCGACTGGGCCGCCTTCGCGTACCCGTCCGCCAGGCCGAACACCTTCTGCGCGTACTCCGTCGAGTTGTTGTACGACAGGATCCCGGCCCACCACCCGCTCGGGCTCGCCATGTCCCGGCCGCCCGCGCACAGGTACCGCGCCGCCGCCAAGGCCGCGTCGTCGATCTGCTGGGGGTCGCCGAGGCCGTCGCCGTTGCCGTCGGAGGCCCACTTGCGCCACGTGCTCGGGATGAACTGCATCGGGCCGACCGCGCGGTCGACGGTCGGGTCGCCGTCGTAGCGGCCGCCGTCGGTGTCGCCGATCGCCTGGACGCCCGACGAGCCGTCGAGCGGGACGCCGATGATCGGCTTGGACGGGCGGCCGTCCGCGCCCAGGACCGCGCCCGCGTACTGGCCGTGGTTGGACTCGATGCGGCCGATGCCGGCCAGGGTCGCCCAGGAGATCCGGCACTTCGGCTGGTCCGCGCGCATCGCCAGCTCGGCGTTGCCGTACGCCTGCAACGCCCGCGCCGGGACGCCGGACGCCGCCGCGACCTGGCTCGCCCACTGGGCCAGCGTCGCCGGGCCGGTGCTGCGGGCCTGCTGGGGTGACGTCTGCTGCTCGGCCCCGCCCGCGACCGCGCCGCCGGCCGGTGCGACCGACCCCGGGCGGACGTCGGCCGCCTTGACCTGCAGGGCGGGGATTTCGGTGGTGAGGGGGCTCGCTTCCGGCGTCGACGCGCGGGTGACCAGCCAGACCCCGCCGCCGGCCACGGCCAGCACGGCGAGGACCACGACCAGCCGGGTGAGCACGGCCACCCCGGAGGAGCGCGGCGCCGGTGCCGGTGCGGCGGGGGCGGCTTCCTCGACGCTCGCGTCGATCGGGTCGTCCTCGTTCTTTCCGGTCCTGGTGCGCACGAAACTCCGGTCCTCCAGCGTGGTGTCGACGAAGTGTCAACGAGCCCGCGCAGGTTAGCGTTACGCGGGTCGTCGCCATCGTCTCACCGCACCGGTTCACCCGGCCGAGTGGAAGCGTCTCGTCAGGCGGACTTCTGCTGCCGCGCGAGCCGCGCGACGCACCAGGCCGGGGCGCTGCCGCGGCGCAGGTGCTGCAGGACGGTCATCGGCCCGAGCCGGCGGCTCAGGTCGGACGGCGCGAGCCCGGCCGCCCGGTAGTCGAGGGCCCGCTGGTCGAGCGGGCTGAGACCGGCGTCCCACCACTCCTCGGCCTCGGCGACGCCGCCGACCATCTGCCACCAGCCCGCGGCGGCGGTGAGGAGCTCTTCGGGCACGTCCGGCAGGCGGCTGCGCATCGCCGCGAGGTAGCCGGGGTCGGCCGACTCGACGGGGACGAACCGGGACTGCCCGGTCCGGGCGCGCTGACCGGGGATGCCCGGAGCCGGCGCCGGCGCGTCGGCCAGCCACGCGGACGCGATGCGGTCGACCTCCTGCTCTTCGGGGGTCTGCTCGCGCTCGGCGGCCCACTGCCGGATCAGCGCGTCCACTCCGGGATCTCCGGTCATCCCTGCCTCCTTGTAGGTCCCCGACGGACAGGCCCTGACGCCTGTCCCACGCGGTGGTGCCGCACGCACCAACCTGCACCTTGCTGAGTGGAAACTGCCTGCGTACCGGGGGTCTCCGGGGGGAGGGCGAACCACCCGATCACGCAATGTGAGCACCGTAGGGCCGGGGTGGTCTCCTTCGCCAGACCCCGGCAGGCACGAATTCGCCGACCTGCGCGTTTTCGGCCGCAATCCACCCGGATGGTCGAGTGCTGGGGTCCGAAATCCGAGATTGGTGACACTCAGTGATTTACCGTCCGCTAACACACAGGGTGACGACCGGCGCCGCGGTTCGCGGGGCCGGTGAGCGGTGCGCGGAGATCAGGAGAAGAGCGACCGGAAGAACGTGACGATGGCTTCGGCGCCGTCCTTCAGCCAGCCGAGGACGCGGTGCACGAAGTCGGCGGACTGGTTGGGCTGGGTGATCAGGAAGAAGAGCACGAGCGCGACGACGCCCACGATGAGAACCTTCTTCATGCCGCTCGACATGGGCTTCCTCCCCGGCTCGCCGCGCCCGTCCTGGGAGTGGCCACGCCAATACTCTAGGCAAGGCGTGCCCCGAAGACACCCCGACGAACCCCGAGGAGCGGCGATGACCCGGAACGTGCTGGTCGAGCGCGACGGCGAAGTGACGACGGTCACCATCGACCGCCCGGCCGCCCGCAACGCCGTCGACGGGCCGACCGCGGCCGAGCTGGCCGAAGCGTTCCGCGAGTTCGACGCGGACCCCGGCGCAGCGGTCGCGGTGCTCACCGGATCGGGTGGCGCGTTCTGCGCGGGCGCGGACCTCAAGGCGATCGGCACCGACCGGATGAACCGCACTCACCCGGACGGGGACGGCCCGATGGGCCCGACCCGGCTGCGGCTCGGCAAGCCGGTGATCGCGGCGGTGCACGGGCACGCCGTGGCGGGCGGGCTGGAGCTGGCGTTGTGGTGCGACCTGCGGGTCGCGGACGCGACGGCGGTGTTCGGGGTGTTCTGCCGTCGCTGGGGCGTGCCGCTGATCGACGGCGGGACGGTGCGGCTGCCGCGGCTGATCGGCCAGTCCCGGGCGATGGACCTGATCCTGACGGGCCGGGCGGTCTCGGCGGAGGAGGCGTTTTCGATCGGGTTGGCGAACCGCCTGGTGCCGGCGGGCGAAGCGGTCTCGGCGGCGCAGGAGCTGGCGCGGCAGCTCGCGGCGTTCCCGCAGGCGTGTCTGAGGGGTGACCGGTCGTCGGCGCTGGAGCAGTGGGGGAAGTCCGAAGAGGACGCGTTGACGGCGGAGTTCGGCGCGGCGATGGGCGCGGGAGTACTGGCGGCCGAGGCGGTAGACGGCGCGGCCCGTTTCGCGGGCGGCGAGGGGCGGCACGGCAGCTTCGGCTGAGCCGAAGGGCGCGCCCGGCTCACGCCCGCTCGGCTACGCCCGCCACAGCAGCTTCGGCCGAGCCGAAAGGCGCGCTCGGCTCACACCGGCCGGCCACGCACGCCGGCAACCGAGGCGGACGCGCGCCGACCACCCTCCGCAACCCCGGTTCACCGGACCGGCTGGATCGCGCGCCGTCCCCTCTGTTCCGGTCAAGTGGCCGATAAGGTCGTCCGATGGACGACGATGTCGACAGAGTCGTGCTCCGGCCCGTGGCCGAAGGCGATCTCGACCTGCTGGAACGTCTGACCAACGATCCCGTCGGCGCCGGGGAGCACCAGTGGTTCGGCTGGCACGATCCCGGCTACCTGCGCCGCCGGTGGCTGGAGACCGGCATGCTCACCGCCGAGACCGGCATGCTCGTGCCGACGCTCGGCGGCCGCGTCCTCGGGCTCGTCTCCTGGCACCGCAGCCGGACCGGGCCCGCGGCCTACTGCTGGAACGCCGGTCTCGTCCTGGCGCCGGAAGCACGCGGCCACGGCTACGGCACGCAAGCCCAGCGCCTGCTCGTCGAGTACCTCTTCGCCCACACCCAGCTCAACCGGGTCGAAGCGACGACCGAGATCGGCAACCGCGCCGAACAGCGCTCGCTCGAGAAAGCCGGCTTCACCCGCGAAGGAGTCCTTCGCGGCTTCGACTTCCGGGACGGCGAGTGGCGCGACCACGTCATCTACTCGGTCGTGCGCTCCGACCTGGCCAAGAATCGAGCGCAGACCTAGGCGATCGCGCCCGCCGAACGCAGGGCGCCGAGGTCCGTGACGCCCAGTTCGGCGAGCACGGCTTCGGTGTCGGATCCCTTGGCACGCGGTGCTTCCGGCGTCGACGGCGGGGTGCGGTCGAACCGCGGCGCCGGGGCCGGCTGGACCATCCCGCCGATCTCGACGAACGTCCCGCGCGCCGCGTTGTGCGGGTGCGACGCGGCTTCGCCCGGGGCCAGCACCGGTGTCAGGCACGCGTCCGTCCCGGACGCGCGGGCCACGAGGTCGTCACGCGTGTACTTGCCGATCGCCGCCGCGAGGATTTCGCGGAGGCGGGGCCACTGCGTCTTGTCCACGTGCAGGGGCAGCGAATCCGGGTCCAGTTCGAGGACCTTCACCAGGTCGCCCCAGAACCGCATCTCGATCGCGCCGACGGCGACGTACTTGCCGTCCGCGGTCTCGTAGGTGTCGTAGAACGGGGCCCCGCCGTCGAGCATGTTGTCGCCGCGTTCGCCACCCCAGAGCCCGGCGGCGGCCATGCCGTGCAGGCTCGTGGTGAGCAGTGCCGCGCCGTCGACCATCGACGCGTCGACGACCTGCCCGCGACCGGAGGTGTTCCGTTCGTACAGCGCGGCCAGGATGCCCATCGCCAGCAGCAGCCCGCCGCCGCCGAAGTCGCCGACGAGGTTGAGCGGCGGCACCGGCCGCTCGCCCGCGCGCCCGATCGGCTCGAGCGCGCCGGCGATGCCGATGTAGTTGATGTCGTGGCCGGCCGCCGTGGCCAGCGGGCCGTCCTGGCCCCAGCCGGTCATCCGGCCGTAGACCAGCCGCGGGTTGCGGGCGTGCACGACGTCCGGGCCGAGGCCGATCCGCTCGGCGACGCCGGGGCGGAAGGGCTCGATGAGGACGTCGGCGGTGTCGCACAGCTTCAGCACCAGTTCGACGCCTTCGGGCGTCTTGGTGTTGATGCCGACCGTCCGGCGGCCGCGGGCGAGCGGGTCGGTCGGGATGCCGAGCACGTCCTCCCCCGGCCGGGCGCGGTCGACGCGGACGACGTCGGCGCCGAGGTCGGAGAGGATCATCGTGGCGAACGGCCCGGGCGCGAGGCCGGCGAGCTCCACCACCTTCAGGCCGCTGAGCGGACCTGCCTTCATGTCGGGTCCTTTCAGAGCGAGCGGGAGATGATTTCCTTCATGATCTCGCTGGTGCCGCCGAAGATCCGGGAGATGCGGACGTCGGCCCACGCGCGCGCGATCGGGTACTCGGTCATGTAGCCGTAGCCGCCGAAGAGCTGGACGCAGTCGTCGATCACCTTGTTGACGCGCTCGGTCGTCCACAGCTTCGCCATCGCCGCGCCCTGCACGTCGAGCTCGCCCTTGAGGTGGCGTTCGATGCACTGGTCGAGGAACGCCCGCGCCACCGCGGCCTCGGTGGCCGCCTCGGCGAGCTTGAACTTGGTGTTCTGGAAGGAGAACAGGGGACGGCCGAACGCCGTGCGCTCCTTGGTGTACTCGAGCGTGAGGTCGACGGCGGCCTCCAGCCCGGCCACCGCGGTGACGGCGATGATCAGCCGCTCCTGCGGCAGCTGCAGCATCAGCTGGAAGAAGCCCTGGCCCTCGGCGTCGCCGAGGAGGTTGGCGGCGGGCACGCGGACGTCGTCGAAGAACAGCTCGGCGGTGTCCTGGCCCTTGAGGCCGACCTTGTCGAGGACGCGGCCGCGGCGGAAGCCGGGCGTGTCGGTCTCGACCACGATCAGCGAGACGCCCTGCGCGCCCGCGTCCGGGTCGGTCTTCACCGCGACGACGACCAGGTCGGCGTGGAAGCCGTTGGTGATGAAGGTCTTCGCGCCGTTGATGACGTAGTGGTCGCCGTCGCGCACCGCCCGGGTCTTGATGCCCTGCAGGTCGGAGCCGGTGCCCGGTTCGGTCATCGCGATCGCGCCGACGAACTCGCCGGTGGCCAGCTTCGGCAGCCACTCGCGCTTCTTCTCTTCCGAGGCGTAGGCGAGCAGGTAGTGCGCGACGATTCCGTTGTGGACGGTCACGCCCCAGGCGCTGTCGCCGGCCCGGGCCTGCTCTTCGTAGAGCACGGTCTCGTGGGCGAACGTGCCGCCGCCCCCGCCGTACTCCTCGGGGATGGACAGGCAGAGCAGCCCGACCTCGCCGGCCTTGGTCCAGAACTCGCGGTCGACCTTCTTCTCGGCCGCCCAGCGCTCCTGGTGCGGCACGGCCTCCTTCTGCAGGAACGACCGCGACAGCTCGCGGAGGTCTTCGAGCTCGGTGGTGCTCCAGGAGCTCTTCGGGAGTTGAAGCGGCACGGGACCCTCCTGCTGGAAAACATGACGATCAGCATGTAAGTTCTCTGCGGAATGTACATCCGTACCGGCCTGTAGGTAAAGCAGGGAGGCCGCGGTGACCGAGACGGCGCACCGGACCCAGGCGCAGCGGCGCGAGCAGACCCGCACCGCGCTGCTCGACGCGACCATCGACTGCCTGGTCGACCTCGGCTACGCGCGCACGTCGGTGCAGGAGATCTGCGCCCGGGCGGGCGTGTCGAAGGGTGCCGTGCAGCACCACTTCACCGCGAAGGCCGAGCTGATGGCGGCCGCCGTCGAGCACCTGACGACGAAGCTGCGACGCCGGCTCGCGGCCTCCTTGGACGAGCTGCCCGGCGGCGGCACCGGAGTCGCCGCGGCGATCGACCTGCTCTGGACCGGCTACTCGGGCACGCTCTCGACCGCCGTCACCGAGCTGTGGGTCGCCGCCCGCACCGACCCCGAGCTGCGCGCGGCCATCCACCCGGTCGACCGCGCGCTCGGACGCGCGACGCTCGAACACGTCACCCAGGTCGCCGGGGAGCTGCCGCCCGAACGCGCGGAAATGCTGTTCTGGCTCACCGTGAACCTGACCCGCGGGCTGGCACTGGACGCCGAGCTCGGCGGCGACCCGAACCGGCGGCGGCAGCTGCTGGCGGAGTGGAAGCGGATCGCGGTCCTGCTCTACGAGGACGCAGCCACTGGGCCAAGCTGACCAGCGGGGCACCGCAAGGGCTGGAATACCCCTTATCCGCCCGGCGGATTCGTGGTCCAATCCCCCCGAAAGAGGGGAGCTTCCATGACCGCCACGCCGTACCAGAACCCCTACGGCCCTCCCCCAGGCCCGCCGCCGCCGCAGCCGCCGCGGCCGGCCGCCGACCCCGGCGCGCGCCTGCGGCTGATCGCCGCGATCGTCGGTGCCGTCGCCGCGGTGGTCGTGCTGGCCGGGTCGTTCTTGCCCCAGACCAAGTTCGAGCAGATCGTCAGCGGCAAGACCGAGAGCAGCCAGACGGTCAGCGCCTGGACGCGCTCGTTCGACGTCGAGCCCAGCGACGAGGCGAAGAAGTTCTACGAGAGCACCCACGTCGCGCGCTACGGGATCCCGCTCTCGGCCGGCGCGCTGGTGCTGCTGGCCGGAGCCGGCCTGGCGTTCGCGGGCGCGCGGCGCTCGGCGGGCAACGGCGTGCGCTCGGGCGCCCGGACGGCGCTGGTCGCGGGCGGCGCGGGCGTGGCCGCGGCGGTGTGGATGCTCGGCATGGACGTCTCGGCGACGTTGAGCTACGGGTCCGACGACCAGACGATCAAGTCGGTCTACTCGACCGGCCTCGGGTTCTGGGTCCTGCTCGGCGGCGGCGCGCTGGCCGCGGTGACGCTGGTCCTCGCGGTGCTGGCCGGCCGGCAGGCGCCGGCCACCGCGCCGACCGGACCCGCCGGGCCGGGTGGGCCGGGTGGACCGGGTGGACCGCCGCCGGGGCCGTACGGCGGGCCGTACCAGCAGCAGTCGAGGCCGTACCCGGGGCCGCCGCAGCAGTTCGGGCAGCCCTACCCCGGCGCGCAGCCGCCCCCACCGCAGCAGCCTTACCCCGGCACGCCGTCGTCGCAACCGTTCCCGGCGCAGAGCGGGCCGGCTTCGCAGCCCTTCCCCGCGCAGAGCGGACCGCCTTCACAGCCCTTCCCCGCGCAGTCCGGGGAGCCGTCGCCGCCGTTCCCCGCGCAGTCCGGCGGGCTGTCGGCGCGGCTCGAAGACCCCTACGGTGGCGCGACGCAGGCCCACCCGCCGCCGAAGCAGGAACCGACCGAGCCGAACTACCAGCTCCCGCCGCTCAACCCGCCCAATACGTGAAAGATATTCATATCAGGCTGGACATCTGACGTACCGACGGTATGGTGTACTCGTCGGTAACCCCTGCGCGGCGTCGCGCCCGGACCTCCGGACGCCGCGGAACGGAGACGTCATGACCAGCACGACCCCCGCGAACGCGCTCGAAGACACCACCCTGCCGGCGACCGTCGGCGGGGTCGCCGGGGCGCCCGGCTCGGCGCGGGCCGCGCAGCTCGTCGCCCGCGTGGCCGGGGGCGCCGACTCGGCGCCGATCCGCATGAACGCGCCCTTCACCGGGCAGCCGATCGCGACGCTGCCCCAGGCCACCGACGCCGACGTCCGCGCGGTGTTCGACAGCGCTCGCACCGCCCAGCGCGCCTGGGCGGACCGCTCCCCCGCCGAGCGCGCCCGCGTCCTCACCCGGCTGCACGACCTCGTGCTCGCCCGGCAGGACGAGGTCCTCGACCTGGTCCAGGTCGAGGCGGGCAAGGCCCGGCTCGACGCATTCGACGAGGTCAGCGCGACGGCGCTGGTCGCGGCCTACTACGGCAAGCACGCGGCGAAGATCCTCGCCCCGCGCCGGGTCGCGGGCGTCATCCCCGGCCTGACCCGCGCGGGCGAGATCCGCCACCCCAAGGGCGTCGTCGGCGTCATCTCGCCGTGGAACTACCCCTTGGCGCTCACCGCGATGGACGTCCTGCCGGCGCTGGCCGCGGGCAACGCCGTGGTGCAGAAGCCGGACAACCAGACCGCGCTCTCGGCGCTGTGGCTGCACGAGCTCGCCGAGGAGGCCGGGCTGCCGGCCGGGACGTGGCAGATCGTGCTCGGCCGCGGCTCGAAGATCGGCACCGCGCTGGTCGAGGAGTCGGACTACCTGTGCTTCACCGGCTCCACGCCGACCGGCAAGGAGCTGGCCGGGCAGGTGGCGAAGCGGCTGACGTCGTACTCGCTGGAGCTCGGCGGCAAGAACCCGATGATCGTGCTGCCCGACGCCGACGTCGCGAAAGCCGCGACGGGCGCGGTGACCGCGTGCTTCTCCTCGGCGGGCCAGCTGTGCGTGTCGGTCGAGCGGATCTACGTCCACGAGGACATCCGCGACGAGTTCACCCGCGCGTTCGTCGCGCGGACCGCCGCCCTCAAGCTCGGCGGCGCGCTGGACTACCACGCCCAGATGGGGTCGCTGACGTCGGAAGAGCAGCTCGCCGCGGTGTCGGCGCACGTCGAGGACGCCCGCGCGAAGGGCGCGTCGGTGCTCACCGGCGGCCGCGCGCGGCCCGACCTCGGCCCGCTGTTCTACGAGCCGACCGTGCTTTCCGGCGTCACCCCGGACATGCTGCCGTTCGCGGAGGAGACGTTCGGGCCGGTCGTCTCGATCTACGGCTACACCGACGTCACCGAGGCCATCGACCGCGCCAACGACACGCCGTTCGGGCTCAACGCCAGCGTCTGGTCGCGCAACGGCCGTGCGGGCTGGGAGGTCGCGGCGCGGCTGAAGGCGGGGACGGTCAACGTCAACGAGGGCTACGCGGCGACGTTCGGCAGCGTCGGCGTGCCGATGGGCGGCATGAAGGACTCGGGCGTCGGCCGCCGCAACGGTGCCGAAGGCCTGCTGAAGTACACCGAGTCCCAGTCGATCGCGCTGCAGCGCGGACTGGCGCTGCGGCCGCCGAAGCGGGTCCCGGGTTCGCTGTGGTCGCGCGGCATGACGGTCGGCCTCAAGGCCCTGCGCCGCCTGCCGCGCTGACGCCCCTCACGCGTGTTCGGCCGTGGGCGCCGTGAGGAGCCCACGGTCGTACGCGATCGCCACCGCCTCCGCGCGGCGGCTCGCGCCGAGCTTCGCCATCACGCGGGACAGGTGCACGCTGACCGTCTTCTCGCTGATGTACAGCTCTTCGCCGACTTGCCGGTTCGTGCGGCCCAGGGCCACGCGCTCGAGGACGTCGCGCTCGCGGTCGGTCAGCGGGTCCGCCACCGTGCGCGCCGGCGCCAGGGGTTCGGCGCCGGCCAGCTCGACGCGGGCGCGGTGGGCCAGGTCGCGGACGGCGTCGCGCAGCGGGATCGCGCCGAGCCGGACCGCCACCGCGTGGGCCGCTTCGAGCGAAGGGCCGGCGTCGCCGTCCGCCGCCAGCAGCGCTTCCGCTTCGTGCCAGCGGCAGACCGCCTGCTCGTAGACGGCGCCGTAGCCGAACGCCTCCGCCGCGGCCGCCCACTTCCGGGCGTCGCCCCGGCCGGTCAGGCAGGTCGCCGCGGCCTCCAGCCGGGCCAGCCAGGCCCGGCCCTCCGGCCCGAGCGTCCCCGACCGCGGCTGCCCGACGACCGAGCACATCCGGCCGTGCGCCAGCAGCCGCTCGCCCGCCGCCACCGCGGCGCCGGCCGCGGCCTGGTCGCCGTGGACCCGGGCGGCGGCGGCCTGCGCGGCCGCGGCGGACACGCCGAGGGCGGCCATCCGGATGCCCGCGAGCAAGCCGGGTTCGATCCGCTCCAGCCAGCCGATGGTGTCTTCGGCCTGGCGCATCGCCTCGGCGTGGTCGCCGCGCCAGTACGCCAGCTCGATCCCGGCGGCCCCGGCCGACAGCGGGATCTGGATGTCCGCGGTCCAGTGCTGCCGCAGCCCGGTGATCAGCTTCGCGGCGACGTCGAACCGGCCGCGGGCCACGACGAACTGGGCCCAGATGGCCTGGATCCGCGCGGCGACCGCGCTGGACACCCCGCGGCCGGTCCGGCCGGCGCTCTCGTCCGGCCAGTCGCCCATGACGTACCGCAGGACCAGCTGCCCCGCCCGCAGTTCGAGCCCGAAGGTGCTCCAGCTCAGCCCGGCTTCTTCCGCGCGCGCGACACCGCGTGAAGAATGCTCCAGCGCTTCGGCGAACTCGGCCTGGTCGAGGTAGCTCAACGCGTGGAAGTAGGTCGCGCGGATCTCGGTGTTCGGGGCCCCGGCGTCGCGGGCCTTCCGCTCGGCCTTGCGCAGCCACTCGCGGGCCTCGGCGGCGTCGCCGCGTGAATCGGCCAGCGTGCCCAGCGTGACCAGGGCCGACGCCTCCGCACCCGCCGCCCCGACCGCCTGCGCGTCGGCGACCGCGGCGCGCGCGCTGTCCAGCGCCGCCTCCGGCTGTTCGAGGATCCGGAGGAACCCGGCCCGGCTGGCCAGCACCCAGGCGCGCGTCCCGCTCGGCTCGGTGTCCTTCACCAGGTCCCACGCCCGGTCGATCGCCTCGACCGCCTCGTCCAGGGTGCCTTCCAGCGCCAGCAGTGCTTCCGCCAGCCGCCGCCACGTCTTCGCGGCGCGGTCGGCCGAGGTGTCCGGGGTCAGCGCCTGGGTGGCCGAGCGCGCGAACGCGGCCGCCCGCTCGGGCTCGCCGGACGTGCCCGCGAAGTAGGACGCCTCGTGCAGCAGCCGCAGCTCGTCGAAACCCTCGGGCCGGTCGGCGGCCGGCACGGCGTCCCAGATGGACAGTGCCTGCTCGACGTGCCGCAGCGCCGACCCGGGCGCGCCGAGCTTCTCGGCCTCGTCCATCGCGCGCAGCAACGCCGGCAGCGCGGTGACCAGGTCGCTGCTCTGCATCGAGTGGTAGGCCAGCTTCGCGTCGTGCCCGCGGCCCTGCGGCCGCGCCGCGATCCGGGCGGCGTACCCGGCGTGCGTGCGCGACCGCTCCCCCGGCAGCAGGTCGCCGTACACCGCTTCCTGCAGCAACGCGTGCCGGAACGTGTAGGAGCCGTCGGCGAGGACCACCAGGACGTGGTGCTGGACGGCTTCGCGCAGGGCCTCGTCGAGCTCCAGCTCCCCCAGCCCGGAGACCTCGGCGAGCGCCGCGTGCATCACCGGCTCGTTGGCCACCGAGATCACCCGGGCGACCCGGCGGGTGTCCGGCGACAGCCGCTCGAGCCGGGACAGCAGCACCTCGGCCAGCCCGGCGGGCAGGTCGCTGCACTCGGTCTGGGTGGCGAGGAGCTCCTCGGCGAAGAACGGGTTGCCCTCGGAGCGGGCGACGATGTCGGCCACGATGTCGGTGGAAAGCGGCTCGTCGGCCAGCGCCTCGACGAACTTGCGCGCGTCGGCGGCCCCGAACGGGTGCAGGTCGACGCGTTCGACGGTGGCGAGCCGGAACAGCTCGGACAGCAGGCCGCGCAGCGGGTGGCGCCGGTGCACGTCCTCCTCGCGGTAGCTGCCCACGACCAGCAGCCGCTGCGCCCGCAGCCGGCTGAGCAGGAAGGACAGCAGGTTGCGGGTCGAGGCGTCGGCCCAGTGGAGATCCTCGAGCAGGATCACCACCGGGCGCGACTCCGAGATCTCGGTCAGCACCCCCAGTACCGCGTCGAACAACTGCAGCTGACCGAGATCCTGCTCGGGCCGGGGACGCACCATCGTCTCCCGGTCGGTCGAGGTCATCGGCGAGTGTTCGGCCGGGCGCGGTTCCTCCACGCCCTGGCCCTGCGGCAGGAGCCGCCCGAGCGCGGGGCGCAGGCGCACCGCGGCGGCCACCGCCGGGTCCGCCGAGCTGCCCAGCGGGGCGAGCGCTTCGGCGAACGGAAGATAAGGAAGACCGCCTTCGCGGACGTCGATGCAGCGGCCGGTGAGCACCAGCCCACCGCACGCCTCGACGTGCTCGGCGAGCGCGGTCAGCAGCCGGGTCTTGCCGACCCCGGCGTCCCCCGAGAGCAGCACCGCGCCGGCCTCGCCTCGTTCAGCACGGGCGAAGGCGGCGCGGAGCCGCCGCATCTCGTGGGTACGGGCGACGAGCGGGATTCCGGAGCCGAGTCGGGGCACGAGGAGCATTCTTGCCTACCCCACCGACAGTTTCCGACCGCTTATCGCCTTCGACACCATCTCGCCGCCCCTTACCGGGCGGTTTCGACGCCGGCGGTCTCCCGCGCGGCCTCGCGGCGCTGCTGCGCCGGTACCTCGACGTCCGTCCTCGTGGCCCTGAAGTGCCGGGCGGCGCGACGGGCGCGGGCGGCCCAGGCGCTGCGCCCGGCCTTCCGCAGTTCCTCGGCCCGGTAGGCGGCTTCGGCTCGGACCGCGTCCAGAAGCAGATCGCTGTGCATCGTGTTCCCCTGTCCCTGAGTTCTCCGGTTTGGTAGTACTCAGGTTCGTCCTGAGGGGGCACCTCAGGCATCGGGTGATCACGTGGCCCTGGTCGCGAAAAGACCCCTTACTCCCGGCCGAGCCCAGCTCGACGGGGGTAAGGGGTCTTCGAAACGCCTCAGTCGTGCGCCGGGCCGCCGGTCCGCACCGCGGCCAGCAGCCCCCGCCAGCCCGACGCGGGCAGGCGGAACGCACCACCTTCGGGGTCCTTCGAGTCGCGCAGCGCGGCTCCGCCGTCGACGAACGCGACCTCGACGCAGTCGTTCCCGCCACCGCTGTGGCTGCTCTTGCGCCACCGCGCCCCGGAGAATCCGTCTTCCATCGTCCCCACTCCTTACTGTGTCCTCGGTTCCAGTTGCTGCACCGGAGCCGGTACGGCCGCCTGTTCGGCGAACCGTCCGGCGGCCTCGGCGATCAGGTCCACCGAGTCGTCCGGCTTCAGTGCGGCCGCGCGCAGATGGTCGAACATCAGCCCGTAGCGCCGGACGTCTGTGGGTTCCTCCAGGTAGAGGCCGCTCGACGTGCTGTCGTCGACGTAGACGACGTCCGGGTCGGCCTGCTCCGGGAAACCCATGATCAGGAAGGGGCCTTCCATACCCGGGTGCGCGCCCGCCCCGAACGGCACCACCTGGATGGTCACGTTCGGCTTCTCGGCGACGGCGACCATGCGGTAGAGCTGCTCGGCCATCACCTCGGGACCGTCGACGACCCGGCGCAGCACGGCTTCGTCCATCACGGCCCAGTACTCCGGCGGCGGTGTGTCGGAGAGCAGCTCCTGGCGGGCCATCCGGGCGGCGACGCGGCGGCGGATCTCGGCGTCCTCGGCGTCCGGCCGCAGCGCCCGGATCACCGCCCGGGCGTAGCGCTCGGTCTGCAGCAGCCCGGGCACCAGCAGCGCCTGGAACGCGCGCAGCGAGCTGGCGTCGGCCTCGAGCCCGACGAACGTCCCGGTGAAGACCTCGTTGTAGGCGTGCCACCAGCCGCGCTTGCGGGCTTCCCTGGCCAGCTGGACGAGCGCTTCCTGCTCGTCGCCGGTGATGCCGTAGAGCGCCAGCATGTCGCGGGCGTCGCGCGGGGTGACCCCGACGTGGCCGGTCTCGATGCGGCTGATCTTCGACGCCGAACACTCGAGCTTTTCGCCCACCTCGTCGATCGTGAGGTCGGCGGCTTCGCGCAGGCGGCGCAGCTCGCCCGCGAGCCTCCGGCGGCGAACCGTGGGGCTCTGTCCCCTTGCCATGGCGCACCTCCGGGATGTCGTCGGCGTCGTAGCCGAACGCTCGCTGCCAGTATCCAACATGAACGGTCGAGTAATCGCACGGCACCGATTACCGGACCCGGTCCCGCGTCGTCTCTGCAATTTGCAAAATGCTTCTGTATGCTCGCACCCTGCGCGATGACAGGACGCGACAAGGGCCCGGCGGGCTTCTCCCCCAGCCCCTCGCTGAGCCTGTGATCAGCGTAGACGATGACCGGGCGGTACGCCGCGCGGTCAACGGCGGAAGAGGCCCGGGGCCGTCCCCCGATCGGTCCCGGACCTCTTCTCGGCCTTGATGCCCTATTGACAGAATGATTATTCCGCCCATTTGTCGCCCGTAAGGGTGATTTCCCGACGGGCGTCAGAGGACGCGCAGGAGTCCTTCTTGGACGACCGTCGCGATGAGCGTGCCGTCCTCGGCGAAGAACCGTCCCGTGGCCAGGCCCCGGGCGCCGGACGCCGTCGGCGAGACGCTGTCGTAGAGGAACCACTCGTCGGCGCGGAAGGGCCGGTGGAACCAGAGCGCGTGGTCGAGGCTCGCGCCGAGCACCTTGTCGGTGTCCCAGTAGACGCCGTGGCGCGCGAGCACGGAGTCCAGCAGCGTCATGTCCGAGGCGTAGGTCAGCACGCAGACGTGCAGCAGCTGCTGGTCGGGCAGCTTGCCGTCGGCGCGCATCCAGACCTGGTTGCGCGCGGGCAGCTCCCCGGTCTCCCGGGTGACCCACGGCGGCTCGTTGACGTAGCGCAGGTCGATCGGGCGCGGCCGGCTGTGCGCGCCGATCGCGTAGCCCTCGGCGCGTTCCATCAGCGTCGGCAGCGTCTCGGGCGCGGGCACGCCCTCCGGCATCGTCTCGGCGTGCTCGATGCCCGGTTCGTCCTTCTGGAACGACGCCGAGAGCGAGAAGATCGCCTTGCCGTGCTGGATCGCGACGACCCGGCGGGTGGTGAACGACCGGCCGTCCCGGATGCGGTCGACCTCGTAGATGATCGGGACGCTGGGGTCGCCGCCGCGGATGAAGTACGCGTGCAGCGAGTGGACCCGGCGCTCCTCGGGGACCGTCCGCCCGGCCGCGACCAGCGCCTGGCCGGCGACCTGCCCGCCGAACACCCGCACCGGCGAGTGGGCGGGCGAGACGCCGCGGAAGATGTTCTCCTCGATCTTCTCGAGGTCGAGCAGCGCGATCAGGCGGTCCAGCACCGGCTGGCCGCCACCCGGGATCTCCAGTTCGGTGGCGGCCGTCCTGGCCATTTCAGTCATGGCCAGACCCTATGTGCTGCGGGGGCGGGACGTCCCTTATGCGTGGTCGTCTTCACCGAGGCGGTGCACGTGGATCAGGTTGGTCGAGCCCACGGTGCCCGGCGGGGAGCCGGCGACGATGACGACCAGGTCGCCCTTCTGGTACTTGCCCATGTCGAGCATGGCGTGGTCGACCTGCTGGATCATCTGGTCGGTGGACTCCACGCGCGGCACGATGTGGGTGTTGGTGCCCCAGGTCATCGACAGCTGGCTGCGCACGCAGTCCTCCGGCGTGAAAGCCAGCAGCGGCAGCCGCGTGTGCAGCCGCGCGAGGCGGCGCACGGTGTCGCCGGACTGCGTGAAGGCGACCAGCGCCTTGGCGTTGAGGCGCTCGCCGATGTCGCGGGCGGCGTAGGAGATCACGCCGCGCTTCGTGCGCGGGACGTGCGTCAGCGGCGGCACGATCGGCGAGTCGGTCTCGACCGCTTCGACGATCCGGGCCATGGTCTGCACGGTCTCGATCGGGTACCGGCCGACGCTGGTCTCGCCGGACAGCATCACCGCGTCGGTGCCGTCGAGCACCGCGTTCGCGACGTCGGAGGCCTCGGCGCGGGTCGGCCGGGAGTTGTTGATCATCGACTCGAGCATCTGCGTCGCGACGATGACCGGCTTCGCGTTCTCGCGGCAGATCTGGATGGCGCGCTTCTGCACCAGCGGGACCTGCTCCAGCGGCAGCTCGACGCCGAGGTCGCCGCGGGCGACCATCACCGCGTCGAAGGCCAGCACGATGGCCTCGAGGTTGTAGACGGCCTCGGGCTTCTCGATCTTGGCGACGACCGGCAGCCGGCCCTTGCCGACCCGGTCCATCACCTGGTGGACGAGGTCGATGTCGGCGGGCGAGCGGACGAACGAGAGGGCGATGAAGTCGACGCCCAGCTCGAGCGCGAACTCGAGGTCCTCGATGTCCTTCTCGGACAGTGCCGGCACGGAGACGTCCATGCCGGGCAGCGAAACGCCCTTGTTGTTGCTGACCGGGCCGCCTTCGGTGACCTCGCAGACCACGTCGGGGCCCTCGACGCCCTTGACCACCAGGCCGACCTTGCCGTCGTCGACGAGCAGGCGGTCACCGGGCTTGGCGTCCTTCGCCAGGCCCTTGTAGGTGGTCGAGACGCGGTCGTGGGTGCCGGCGACGTCCTCGACGGTGATCCGGACGACATCGCCGTTGTGCCACTCGACCGGCCCGCCGGCGAACGTGCCCAGGCGGATCTTCGGGCCCTGCAGGTCGGCGAGGATGCCGACCGCCCGGCCGCTCTCGGCGGCGGCGGCCCGGATGAGGTCGTAGACCTCCTTGTGGTCGCCGTGGCTGCCGTGGCTGAAGTTCATCCTGGCCACGTCCATGCCAGCGTCGACGAGGGCCCGCATCTTCTCCGGCGTAGCGGTGGCGGGGCCCATGGTACAAACGATCTTCGCGCGTCGGCTCACGTTCGCACAGCGTAGTCCCTCTTCGCGCGTTCGTCTGTACCGATCCCGAAAAGTTCAGAGAAACTGTTCAGAAACCGGTCCCGTCCAGGGGGCATCTCCTGCATTGCGCATTCGGGGTCGACAGCTGGCTGTATTGGTCAGCCGGGTGACCGGCGGCTTGCCGCCGGTGGAGCTGTGGGGTCGACGCAGGTCAGGGTGGGGACATGGAGGCCTCCGGCGGGTGAAGCGGTTCCCAGACAGCTCCACTTCCCTGGACATCACGGCTAGCGGCGCGGCAGCTCGCTGGGGCCGACCCGGTCGCGGGCCCATTCGTTGAATTCGCGGACCTGCCGCCACGCCTTCTTCACCCGCTCGAGGGCGCCCCGCTCGTGCAGGACGTCGTCCGGCTCCCAGACGCGGACGGCGTAGACCGAGCGGTAGCGCAGCAGGTCGAGGCGGGGGTGGTCGGCGTCGAACCCGCGAGGCTTCGACTTCAGCCGGTCGCCGCGGATCTCCCAGCCGGCCTTCTCGAGCTTCTTCAGGATCTTCTCGAGCGCCTCGCCGTGCAGCTCGGTGTCGACGGCCTTACGGAACCGTGCGATCTGGTCGGACGCGAGGTGGAAGCAGCCACCGCCGACGCGCAGGCCCTCGGGCCCGACCTCGACGTAGTAGGCGCCGCCGCCACGGCCCTGTTCGATCACCGCGCCGCAGTGGGTCTTGTAGGGCGTCTTGTCCTTGGCGAACCGGACGTCCCGGTAGGGGCGGAACACCTTGGGCTCGCCGAAGCCGTCGGAGAACTCCGGGGCCAGCTCGGCGAGCAGCGCCTCCATCGGGGCCCGGACGTCGGACTTGTAGGTCTCGACGTGGTCGTCCCAGTAGGGCTTCGAGTTGTCCTCCACGAGGCCGTCGTAGAAGTCGACGGCGTACTCGCCGAATCCGCTGAACTTCACGGGGAGGAACGATAATCGGGGGCACCGACGGTTCCCGCGCCGGTGCCCCCGGGGTCCTACTTGGCGACCGCCGTGATCAGCTCGCCGTTCGTGGTGTCGCCGGACAGCTCCCAGAACATCGCGCCGCCGAGGCCCTGCGTCTTCGCGTAGGAGATCTTGCCCGCGATCGTCGACGGGGTGTCGTAGCTCCACCAGTTGCTGCCGCACTTGGCGTACGCCGTGCCGGCGACCGTGCCGGTCGACGGGCACGAGGTCTTGAGCACCTTGTAGTCCTCGATGCCCTGCTCGTACTTGCCCGGCGCCGGGCCGGTCGCCGTGCCGCCCGGGGCGCTCTGCGTGACGCCCGTCCAGCCGCGGCCGTAGAACCCGATGCCCAGCAACAGCTTGCCGGCCGGGACGCCCTTGCCCTTCAGCTTCTGGATCGCCGCGTCGGAGTAGAAGCCGGCGGTCGGGATGCCGGAGTACGACGTCAGCGGCGAGTGCGGGGCCGTCGGGCCCTGCGCCGCCCAGGCGCCGAAGTAGTCGTACGTCATCACGTTGTACCAGTCGACGTACTGGGCCGCGCCGCCGTAGTCGGCCGCGTCGATCTTGCCGCCGCTCGTGCCGTCCGCGGTGATCGCCGAGGTGACGAGCTTCGAACCGAACTTGGCGCGCAGCGCGGCCATCAGGTTCTTGTACGCCGCCGCGCCGCTGGTGTCGCACGACAGGCCGCAGGAGTTGGGGTACTCCCAGTCGATGTCGATGCCGTCGAAGACGCCGGCCCAGCGCGGGTCGTTGACGAGGTTGTAGCAGGAGTTCGCGAACGCCGTCGGGTTCTGCGCGGCCTGTCCGAAGCCACCGGACCAGGTCCAGCCGCCGAACGACCACAGGACCTTAAGGCCGGGGTGCTTGGCCTTGAGCTTCTTGAGCTGGTTGAAGCTGCCGGCGAGGGGCTGGTCCCAGGTGTCGGCGACGCCGTCGACGCTGCCCGCGGCGTCGTAGGTCTTCTGGTAGTCGGCGTAGGCGTCGCCGATCGCGCAGCCGCCGTTCGTCACGTTGCCGAACGCGTAGTTGATGTGGGTCAGCTTGCTCGCCGAACCCGACGTCTCGATGTTCTTGACGTGGTAGTTGCGGTCGTAGACACCCCACTCGGTGAAGTAGCCGACCACCTTGCCGACGGACGCCTCGGTCGCCGCGGTGGCGGCCGTGGCCTCCGGGACGGTCGCGGCGCCCGCGACCAGGCCCGCGGCGGCCGCCACGGTCAGCAGCGCCGAATAGCTCTTCCTGCGGAAACGGGACATGCGTTCTCCCTCCGGAGAATTACTCACGGCGACGGTGCCGGAGTGGTGGGGACCACACCACCGTAAGTGGACTAGACCACTAGGTCAATGGTTCAGACCAAGCAGCCCGGTGGTCGGCCCGTGCATTCCTTGACAGGAATATGCCCGGCGGAGCACATTTCGGGGGTGATGCAGACGTTCGAGGTGCTGGCCGAGCCCCGCCGCCGCACGATCCTGGACCTGCTCCGCGACGGCGAGCGGTCGGTCGGCGAGCTGGTCGACGAGCTTTCCCTCAGCCAGCCGGCGGTGTCCAAGCACCTGCGGGTGCTGCGCGAAGCCGGGCTCGTGACGGTGCGAGTGGCGGCCCAGCGAAGGTGCTACGCGCTGCGCCCGGAGCCCCTGGCCGAGGTCGACGCGTGGCTGGCGCCCTACCGCGCGTTCTGGTCGGACCGGCTCGACGCCCTGGAACGCCGGCTGGACGAGACCGATCCCCGCTGACCGGGACGGGCTAGGCCTCCGGAGCCGGGTCGAAGGCGATCCCGCGGTCCGCCGCCCGGCGCTCGCCCCACTCGTACAGCGCCGTCAGCGCCGGGCGGAGCTCCTCCCCCACCTCCGTCAGGTGGTACTCCACGCGCGGCACTCGGCCGTCGAACTCCACCCGGCGGACGATCCCGTCCGCCGCCAGCTCGCGCAGCTGCTGGGTCAGCATCTTCTCGCTCACCCCCGGCATCAGCCGGCGCAGTTCGCCGTACCGGTGCGCGCCCTCCTTCAGGTGCGCGAGGATCACCGGCTTCCACTTGCCGCCGATCAGGTCGACCGCCAGCTCCACCGCGCAGTGGTACCGCTTCATCCGCTCTCCCCTACGCACCGGAAAGTACGTGGTTGCCCGGCCGGGCCGCCCCTGGTTGCCTGACCGGGTGATCGTGCCAGAAACCCCGCCGACCCCCACTCTCTACGACTGGGCGGGCGGCCACGAGGCCCTCGTCAAGCTGCTGACGATCTTCTACGGCCACGTCCTGGAAGACCCGCTGCTCGAGCCCGTCTTCCGCGGCATGGACCCGGACCACCCCAAGCACGTCGCGGTGTGGCTCGGCGAGGTCTTCGGCGGACCGGCCGAGTACTCCGCGAGCCGCGGCGGCCACGCCCACATGGTCGGGCGCCACCTCGGGCGCGGCATCACCGAAGAGCAGCGCCGCCGGTGGGTGAACCTGCTGCTCGACGCCGCCGACGAGGCCGGCCTGCCCGCCGACCCCGAGTTCCGCGCCGCCTTCGCCGGCTACCTGGAGTGGGGCAGCCGCCTGGCGGTCATCTTCTCGGCGCCGGGTGCCGAACCGAACCCGCACGAACCCGTCCCGCACTGGGAGTGGCCGATGCCTCCCTGGCAGCCACCCGCGTCCTAGCCGCATAGTGAGGGCAGCCGGAAAGGAGGCTGCCCTTGATCCGGGTGGACGGCCGGACCCTCAGGTGCGCCGACGTCGTGACCGCGGCGCGCACCGACGGGCCGCTGGGTATCGACGTCTCGATCGCCGCGCTGCGCGCCGCCGAGCACGCGTGGAAGCTCGCCGAGGACCTGAGCACGCGGCGGGTGGTCTACGGCCGCACGACCGGTGTCGGGGCCAACAAGGACGACACCGTCGAAAGCTCGCGCGAGCACGGCCTGCGCCTGCTGCGCAGCCACGCGGGCGGCAGCGGCGACGAGATGCCGCCCGGCCAGGTGCGCGCGATGATGCTGATCCGCCTCAACCAGCTCCTCACCGGGCGCTCGGGGATCAGTCCCGAGCTGATCGGCGCGCTGGCCGACGCCGTCCGCACCGGCGCCCTGCCGCTGGTGCACCGGCTGGGCGCGATCGGCACCGGCGACCTCGCGCCGCTGGCCGAGACCGCGCTGGCGCTCACCGGGGAACGCGGCTGGGTCGACGGGCACGTCCCGCCGGTGCCGGTGCACGCGGGCGACGCGCTGGCGTTCATGAGCAGCAACGCCTCGACCCTCGCCGAAGCGACCCTCGCCGCGATGCGGCTGGACACGCTGACGCGCGCGAGCCACGCCATCGCGGCGCTGACGTACGTCGCGCTCGACGGCAACCCCGAGGCGTACGCGACACCGGTGCACGAAGCGCGGCCGCACGCCGGGCAGGTCGCGTGCGCCGCGGAGATGCGGCGGCTGCTGGGCATGCACCAGACGCCGAAACCGGGACGGCGGATCCAGGACCCGTTCGGGCTGCGGGCGTTCCCGCAGGTGCAGGGCCCGGCACTGGACGCGATCCACTACCTGCGGGACGTCCTCGCCGTGGAAATCAACGCCAGCACCGAAAACCCGATGATCTCGACCGTCCACGGCGACGCCTACCACCACGCGCACTTCCACACGGCGTACGTGTCGACGGCCCTGGACCAGGCGCGCGCGACCGTGCACCAGGTGGCGGAGCTGTCGGTGGCGCGGCTCGGCGACCTCGTCGAGCCGGAGTTCACCGGGCTGCGGCCGTTCCTCGCGGCCGGGCCGCCGGGCAGCTCCGGCGTGATGATCCTGGAGTACGTGGCGCACGACGCGCTCACGGAGCTGCGGCAGGCGGCGCTCCCGGCGACGCTCGGCACGGCGGTGGTTTCGCGCGGGATCGAGGACCACGCGAGCTTCTCGACGCAGGCGGCCCGCGCGGCGACGGCGGCTTGCGGGGCCTACCAGCAGGTGCTTGCGTGCGAGCTGGTGGCGGCGGTCCGCGCGCTGCGGATGCGCGACGCCGACCTGGTGGACTTGCCGGTGCGGGACGCGTTCGAAGCGGCGTCGGCGGTGTTGGACGAGAGCGTCGACGACCGGCCGCTGACCGACGACATCGCCGCCGCGGTCGGCGTCCTGGAGACCCTCGCCCGGATCTAGCGAAGGGCCGCCCCGGAACCCCGGAGCGGCCCTTCGCGGCAGAACCTCAGCCGAAGAAGACTTCGGCTTCCTGGTAGCGCTCGGCCGGGACCGTCTTCAGCTCGGCCGTCGCCTCGGACAGCTTCACGCGGACGATGTCCGTGCCCTTCAGCGCCACCATCACGCCGAAGTCGCCGTCGGCCACCGCGTCGACCGCGTTCAGGCCGAAGCGGGTCGCCAGGACGCGGTCGTACGCCGTCGGGGTGCCGCCGCGCTGGACGTGGCCCAGGACCACCGCGCGGGACTCCTTGCCGGTGCGGTGGGCGATCTCGTCGGCCAGCCAGGTGCCGATGCCGCCGAGGCGGACGTGCCCGAAGGCGTCCTTCTCGCCGGTCAGCAGCTTCTCCTCGCCGCCCTCGGGCAGCGCGCCCTCGGCGACGACGATGATCGGCGCGAACTCCTTCTCGAACCGGCGCTCGACCCACGAGACGACCTGGTCGACGTTGAAGTGCCGCTCCGGCACCAGGATCACGCTGGCGCCGCCGGCGAGGCCGGAGTGCAGCGCGATCCAGCCGGCGTGCCGGCCCATGACCTCGACGACCAGCGCGCGGTGGTGCGACTCGGCCGTGGTGTGCAGCCGGTCGATCGCCTCGGTCGCGATGGAGACCGCGGTGTCGAAGCCGAAGGTGTAGTCGGTGGCGCCGAGGTCGTTGTCGATCGTCTTGGGGACGCCCACGACGCCGATGCCGTCGTCGGTGAGCCGCTTCGCGACGCCGAGGGTGTCCTCGCCGCCGATCGCGATCAGCGCGTCGACGCCCTGGTCGGCCAGGACCTGCTTGATCTTGTCGACACCGCCGTCGACCTTGTACGGGTTGGTGCGCGACGAGCGCAGGATGGTCCCGCCGCGGGTCAGGATGTCCTCGACGTCGTTGAGGCCGAGCGGACGGCTGTCCCCGGTGAGCGGGCCGTTCCAGCCGTTGCGGAAGCCCACGAAGTCCCAGCCGTGCACCTCGATGCCCTTACGCACCACCGCGCGGATCACCGCGTTGAGCCCCGGGCAGTCGCCGCCGCCGGTCAGCACACCGACACGCATGAGAAGCCTCCGTCTGTTCTCTGGAGATGACAGTCACATTTCGTCGAGAGCCAGCGTAGCGGCAAACGTCTTGATCGGTGCAGCCCGGACCACCTGGAGAATCGGTCCGGCTCCGCTGTGTGCTACGTTGGCCACGTGCAGCGCTATTTCTGGTTTACGAAGCCGGCCCCGGGTGGGCACGGCGGCGTGAACCTGCGCTGACTCCCCACCCCGAGCCGGATCTCCGAACCGGCTCGGCGAATCCTCCGCGGGTCGGTGTCCACCAGGAAGGAACACCCCCGCGATGACGCTCTCCGCCGGACCCGCCGCCATCGGCGACCTCGACGCCGCGCGCACCACGTCGATCAGTCCGCTCATTTCGCCCGCGCTGCTGCGTGAGGACCATCCCGTCGGCGCCGCCGTCGCCAAAGTCGTGCGGCAGGGCCGCGCCGAGACGGTCGACATCCTCGACGGCCGGGACGACCGGCTCCTCGTGGTCGTCGGCCCGTGCTCGGTGCACGACCCGGAAGCCGCGCTCGACTACGCCCGCCGGCTGGCCGCCAAGGCCGACGAACTCCGCGACGACCTGCACATCGTGATGCGCGTGTACTTCGAGAAGCCGCGCACCACGCTGGGCTGGAAGGGCCTGATCAACGACCCGGACCTCGACGGCACGTTCGCCGTCAACAAGGGCCTGCGGCTGGCGCGCAAGCTGCTGCTCGACGTCTCCGAGCTGGGCCTGCCGGTCGGGTGCGAGTTCCTCGACCCGATCACGCCGCAGTTCATCGCCGACATCGTGACGTGGGGCTCGATCGGCGCGCGGACGGCGGCGAGCCAGGTGCACCGCCAGCTGTGCAGCGCGCTGTCGATGCCGGTGGGCATCAAGAACTCGACCGAGGGCGACGTCCAGGTGGCGGTCGACGCGACCCGCGCGGCGGCGGCGAGCCACGTGTTCCCGGGCATCAACACCGACGGCCTCGCGGCGCTGCTGACGACGGCGGGCAACCCGGACTGCCACGTGATCCTGCGCGGCCACAACGGCGGCCCGAACTACGACGCCGCGACGGTGGCGGACACGCTGGCCCGGCTGGCGAAGTCGGGCCTGCCGGAGCGGGTGATCATCGACGCTTCGCACGGAAACAGCGGCAAGGACCACGTGCGGCAGGCCGCCGTGGTGCGCGAGCTGGCCGAGCGGATCTCGTCGGGTGAGCGCGGGATCTCGGGGCTGATGATGGAGAGCTTCCTGGCGGCGGGTCGGCAGGACCTTTCGCTGGGGCACGCGGACGAGCTGACGTACGGGCAGTCGATCACGGACGCGTGCCTGGCGTGGGACGACACGGCCCCGCTGCTGGACGAGCTGGCCACGGCGGTCCGGGCGCGCCGCTGAGCGGTCCCCGGCCTGGGGGGTCCCCCGGTTTTCACGTTACCGGGGACCCCCGACAGTTCCGGGCCCTGCGGCAATGGACCACCGTCAGCGGCGGTGGAAGTACTCCTCGATGACTTCCCACCGCGCCAAGTTGTGCTTCGCGTCCGCCAGGGCGTCGTGCTGGTCGGTGGGGGCCGCCGGGAGCTTCGGCTTCCCCGCGTCCTCCCACCGCTGGCGCAGGTCCCTCGTGAACCTCGGCAGCTGGCGGGGCAGCGCCGGCATCGGGCCCCACAGCTGGGCCAGCGCCACGTGGTCGTAAGCGGCGAACCACGCCCACAGCTCGATGCCGCCCGGGGGCTTGCCGAAGAACTCCAGCAGGTCGGTGCGGATCTTCTCGCGGCTGCGCCACGCCCGGTCCGCCGGGGACGGCAGCTTGTCCAGGACGTTGTCGCGGACCCACTGGCCGGCCTTCGCCGGGTCGAACTCCGTCGACACCGCGTAGAACTCGCGGCCCCGCTCGTCGACGACACCGATGGAGACCAGGTCGATCGTCACGCCGTCTTCGATGAACTCGGTGTCGTAGAAAAAACGCACTGGTGAACAGTAGTGGGTCAGCCGACCTTGGACTCGGGCACCCGGGCCGCGTCCCGCGAGGACGGCTGGGCGGGCACCGAAGGCTTCACCCCGGCCGCCTCGGCGGCCAGCAGTTCCTTGGCCTTCGCCGCGTAGATGTCGACGTACTCCTGGCCGGACAGCTCCATCAGCGCGTACATGATCTCGTCGGTGATCGACCGCTCGATGAAGCGGTCGCCCGCGAGGCCCTCGTACCGCGAGAAGTCCAGGGGCTTGCCGAAGCGGACCTCGAGACGGCGCGGCCACCACATCTTGGAGCCGATGGGGTTGACCTTGTCCGTGCCGATCATCGCCACCGGGACGACGACGCCGCCGGACTCCAGGGCGATCCGGGCGACGCCGGTCTTGCCCTTGTACAGGCGGCCGTCCGGGGAGCGGGTGCCCTCGGGGTAGATGCCGAGCAGGTGCCCGTCCTTGACCAGCCGGGTCGCGGTGTCGAGCGCGGCCTGCGCCGCGTTGCCGCCGGAGCGGTCGATCGGGAACTGGCCGACGCCGGTGAAGAACCACTTCTTGAGCAGGCCCTTGAAGCCGGGCTCGGTGAAGTACTCGGACTTGGCCGGGAAGGTCACCTTGCGCTTGACGCGCAGCGGCATGAAGAACGAGTCCGCGACCGCCAGGTGGTTGCCCGCCAGGATCGCACCCCCGGTCTCGGGGATGTTCTCCGCGCCGACGACCTTGGTCGGCCACAGCGTCTTGAGCAGCGGTCCGATGAATACCCACTTCATGAGCCAGTACAGCACCGGTACCTCAGTCCTCCATCACAGCCCGACCCCTGTCACCCGCGCCGAACAGCCTACGAAGCCCGGTGGCCGCCGCACAACGGAGACCACCCGGTTACCACCGGGCAGCGATCGATCTCACAGGGAATTCCGGGCCCGGGCGGAGCCCCACAACGCCCGCGAGCCGTGAGAGCATGGACGAATCCACCGCTCACACGGAAGGCGATCGCATGGGCGTGCTCGCCGGCGCGGAACCGTTCGGCCACACCGGTTCGGCCGAGACCGGGTTCCTGCTCTGCCACGGGTTCACCGGTACTCCGGCGAGCATGCGGGCCTGGGGTGACCACCTGGCCGGGGCCGGGTTCACGGTGCGCTGCCCGCTGCTGCCGGGGCACGGCACCCGCTGGCCGGACCTCAACCGCACGACGTGGGAAGACTGGTACGGCGCCGTCCGCGAGGCGCTGCTCGCGCTGCTGTCGACGTGCAAGACGGTGTTCGTCGGCGGCCTGTCGATGGGCGGCACGCTGACCCTGCGCCTGGCCGAGGAGTTCGGCGACCGGATCGCCGGGATCGTCCTGGTCAACCCGTCGGTGACGCGGCTGAAGTGGGACACGAAGCTGCTGCCGGTGCTGGGCCGGATCGTGCCGTCGGTGCCGGCGATCGCGAACGACATCAAGAAGCCGGGCGAGACGGAGCTGGCCTACCCGCGCACGCCGGTGCGGGCCGCGGCGAGCCTGGCGAAGCTGTGGGCGGTCGTGCGCGCCGACCTGGGCAAGGTCACGCAGCCGGTGCTGCTGCTGCACTCGTCGGTGGACCACGTCGTCGAGCCGGTGAACTCGCAGCTGGTGCTGCAGGGGGTGTCGAGCACCGACGTCACCGAGGTGGTGCTGGAGAACAGCTACCACGTCGCGACGCAGGACAACGACGCCGAGGTCATCTTCACGCGTAGCGTCGAGTTCGCGAAGGCGCACGCCGCACAACCCGAGGAGACCGCATGAGCCGGGGGAAGGACGGGCCGGAGGACGTCGACGCGACGTTCGCCGAGATCGTCGCCGACCTGCGGGCCGATGGGTTCGGGCTTCCCGAAGAGGACGACACCGCCGACACCGCGGTGAGCACGGAGCCCGAGCAGCGCAAGACGCCGGAGCGGCCGGTGGAGCCGCCCGCCGCGGACACCCCGCCGGAGCCCGGCTGGCGGTCCGGGGGCACGACGTGGGACACCACGATGTTCTCCGACGACCCGGCCGGCGACGACGAGCACTACGTCCCGCCGGAGCCGCCGCCCCTGCCGCGGCCGAAGATGGGCGCGTTCCTCATCCTGCTGCTCTTCCTGGCCGGGTTGTTCCTGCTGATCCTGCCCGGCGCGATCGGGGTGGGCCCGACGGTGGCGACGCCGCTGGGCATCCTCGCGCTCGCGACGTCGATCGCGTTGCTGCTGCTGCGCGTCCGGCAGGGCCCGCCGCCCGGTGCCGACCCCAGCAACGGCGCCCAGGTCTGACCCGCCGAAACGATGCACATCGAGTTCAGCCCTTCGCGGCGATCGACGGTCGGCGCGGAATGGGAGCTCGGCCTGGTGGACCGGCGCAGCGGTGAGCTGTCCTCGGTCGCCGAGCAGATCCTCGAGGCCGTCCGGCCCGACGGGCGGGCCGAGCACCCGAAGATCAAGCAGGAGCTGCTGCTCAACACCATCGAGGTCATCACCGGCGTCTGCGACACGATCGCCGAGGCCAAGGCCGACCTCGCCGGGTCGCTGGACGTGCTGCACGGCGTCGCCGACCCGCTCGGCGTCGAGATGTTCTCGGCCGGGACGCACCCGTTCTCGAACTGGTACCAGCAGAAGGTCACCGACAAGGAGCGGTACGCGAAGCTGATCGACCGGACCCAGTGGTGGGGCCGGCAGATGCTGATCTACGGCGTCCACATCCACGTCGGGGTCGACCACCGCGACAAGGTGCTGCCGATCCTGGACGCGCTGCTGAACTACGCGCCGCACCTGCAGGCGCTCTCGGCGTCGTCGCCGTACTGGGGCGCCGAGGACACCGGGTACGCGTCGAACCGGGCGCTGATGTTCCAGCAGCTGCCGACGGCCGGGCTGCCGTTCCAGTTCCGGAAGTGGGCGGAGCTGGAGAGCTACGTCGAGGACATGTTCACCACCGGCGTGATCGACCACTTCTCGGAGATTCGCTGGGACATCCGGCCGGCGCCGCACCTGGGCACGATCGAGATGCGCGTCTGCGACGGGCTGCCGACGCTGGAGGAGGTCGGCGCGATCGCGGCGCTGACGCAGTGCCTGGTCGACGACTTCAGCGAGCGCCTTGACGACGGCGAAATCCTGCCCGCGCTGCCGCCGTGGCACGTCCAGGAGAACAAGTGGCGCGCGGCCCGCTACGGCACCGACGCGATCATCATCCTCGACGCGGCCGGGCGCGAGCGGCTGGTCACCGACGACGTCGCCGACCTGCTGGACCGGCTGGAGCCGGTGGCGCGGCGGCTCGACTGCGTGGCCGAGCTGCGGGACGTCGAGACGATCTTGAAGTACGGGCCGAGCTACCGGCGGCAGCGGGCGGTCGCCGAGGCGCACAAGGGCAGCCTCAAGGCCGTGATGGCGTCACTGGTCGCCGAGATGCGCGACGGCATCCCGAAGGACTAGAGCTTGTCGAGCTGACTGCGGAGCGTGCCGGGGCCGAGGATCGACGCGCCGAGGGCTTCGACGCGTCCCTTCAGCTCCCGGTCGGCCGTCGCGACGAGGGTCTTGCCCTTCTGCTGCGCGACGACCTCCACGATCTTCGAGTCGCCGTCGGTGTCCGCGGCGACGACTTCGACACCCGGTGTGCTGGTGACGTGCTTGGCCTTGCCCTCGACGACCAGGATGATCCGCGGCCACCAGGACACGGTGGCGTCGGCGGGGTCGGGCACGCCGGCTTCGGCGAGTTTCGCGAGCTGGTCGCGCAGGCGCTCGGCGGCGCCGTGGCGGTCGCGCCACCAGCCGTCCGGCCGCGAGCCGACGACGTTGGCGCCGTCGACGACGAGGACGAGCTCCTGCCCGACGCGATCGCGCAGGGCCGGCCAGGCGGCGGCGAAGTCGCGGTGCAGCCGGTAGCCGGCCACGTCGTCGGGGTCCACCCAGCGCACCTCCGCACTTTCGGTGTTGGCGACCCGCGCCTCGGCGCCGTCGGCGAGCGCGAGCACGGTGGTGTAGCTCCAGTCCCCATGGTCCACCACGGAGGCCGACACCGCTCGGAAGGCGTCGGCGGGAACGGAGGCTTCTTCGAAGGCTTCGCGGGCGGCGGCGGTCACGGCGGTCTCGCCGGCTTCGATGGCGCCGCCGGGCAGCGCCCAGGTGCGGCCGTGGTGCACCCACCAGGCCCGGCGCTGCAGGAGGACGCCCCGCGCGGGGTCGGCGAGCAGCAGGCCGGCGGCCCCGTAGCGGCCCCAGTGCAGGTGCCCGCAGGAACACTTGACGAAGACGCTCGCGGACGGGGCACTCACCGGTCCAGCCTGTCACACTCTCCGGCGTGACCCGGTTCGATCAGCTCAAGCCCACCTTCTGGGACGGGGGCCCCGGCGAGCCGCTGAGCGCCCGCGAATTCGCCCACGCCGGCCGCGAGCTGGGCGTCCGGCTGCCCATCGAGCTGGGCGAACTGCTGGGTCTGCGCAACGGCGGCACGGTCGCTGCTGCTTTCGACGCCTTCCCGACGACCGCGCCGACGTCGTGGAGCGAGACGCACGTCCCCTTCGACCGGCTGCTCGGCGTCGGGGGCCGGTTGTCGATCTTGGATTCGCCGTACCTCAGCACCGAATGGGACCTGCCTCGCCAGGTCGTGGCGCTGTCCGGCGACGGGCACACGTGGGTCGCGCTGGACTACCGCCGATCTTCGGAGCCGTCGGTGACGTGGTTCGACGTGGAGCTGGAGGCCGAGCTGGCCCTGGCGCCGACGTTCCGGGCGTTCCTCGAAGGCCTGGTGCCGTCGGCGAGCTTCCCGGAGGAGTGACGCCGCCGGCCGCCGATGATCGCGGCGCCCGAGATGCCCGCCACCAGGACGCCGATCAGCACGTAGCCGAGCCACTCACCGTGGATGAAGGGCGCGATCAGGAACTGCACCGTCAGCATCGAGCCCAGCCCGACCATCAGGATCGCGGCAGCCTGGTGCCAGCCATTGCGCGGCTTCCACGCCAGCAAGCCACTGAGCACCAGCAGAACCACGCCGGCCACTCCGATCCCCAGGTCCAGCAGCATGTCCGCTCCTCCCCCTCAATGACCGTGGGGTACCCGGAGGGCGAAGGTCTCTACCGCGTCAGACCGGGGTCTTGGCCGCTTCCAGCGCCAGGGCCGCCGCGCCCACGATCGCCGTGTCGTCGCCCAGGTGGGCCGTGCGGATCCGGGCCAACGGCCGGTGCCTCGCCCCCGTGATCGCGCCTGCGTAGTGCTCGCGGGCCTCGTCCAGGAACAGCGGGGCCGACTCCGACACTCCCCCGCCGATCACGATGATCTCCGGGTCGAACACGTCCGCCACCAGGGCCAGGCCCTCGCCCAGCCACTTGGCCAGCTCCGCCATCGCCAGCTGGGCGATCGGGTCGCCGTCGCGGGCCGCGCCGGCCACTCGCCGGCCCGTCACCGAGCCCGGGTCGCCCGCCACCTGCGGGGCCAGCACCGTCGAGCGGCCCGGGTGGCGGGCCAGGAGCTCCACCGCCGTCGCCGCCAGGGCCGTTCCGCTGCAGTAGCGCTCCCAGCAGCCGTACTTGCCGCACGGGCACGGCCGGCCGCCGCGGACCACCGTCAGGTGGCCCAGCTCGGGCGCCACGCCGTACGCGCCGCGGAACAGCTTGCCGTCCAGGAGCAGGCCCGCGCCGATGCCCGTGCCCAGGGCCACCAGCGCCGCCACGTGGGCGCCGCGGGCCGCGCCGAAGCGGTGCTCGCCCACCATCGCCGCGTTGACGTCGTGCTCCAGCAGCACCGGCAGGCCGACGCGCTTCTCGATCCGGTCCGCGACCGGCGCGCCGCGCCAGGCCAGGTGCGGCGCGAACATCACCGAGCGGCGGTCGCGCGCCACGAACCCGGCCACGGCCAGGCCGACGCCAGCCACCTCGTGCCGGTTGCGCAGGTCTTCGACCACGCCCGCGATGGCGTCCTCGAGCGCGCCTTCCTCACTCGGCGTCGCGACGCGCGCCGTGTCCAGCAGGGAGCCGCGCTCGTCCACCACCCCGGCCCGGACGCTCGTCCCGCCGACGTCCACCCCTATCGTCCGCACTCAGCTCTCCCACTCGTCGCGCCTGCGGACGGTGATGTGCTGCACCCGCACCGAGGCCGCGGCGTCCGCCGGGGGCCGCGGCGCCGGCCGGAACCCGGGCATGTGCACGCCCTCGTCCGGCTCCCAGCGGTCCGCGAGCACCGCCCGGAGCAACGCCACCAGCTGGGCCAGCTGTTCCAGCAAGCGAGCCGCGAACTCCGGACGCTCACCCCGCACCACGGCGACGATCGCACACAGCGGGCACCAGCCGCACGCCGAGCCGTCCGGTTTCGCCTGGTCAGGGTCCCCGTGCCCGGCGGCGACGACGCCCTCCAGCCACGGCGCCGCCTTCTCCACGACCATCTCGACGAGCAGGCGGATCTCCTCGGCCAGCTTCGGCCCGTCGGCCGCCGTCTCTTCGCTCACCCGCGTCCCCGGTTCCCGGCCAGGTGCACGACCAGGCCGTCGGCGTCGGATTCCGCGCCGGTGATCCGGCACGGCCGCAGCGACTCCGGCAGGGCGATGAGCCTGCGGAAGCCGTCCACGGTGATCGCCAGGTCGTCGTCGACGCGGGCGAGGTCGACCTCGGCGTCCCGCCGGAGCGGGATCGCGATGCGCAGCGAGTACCCGTCCGGCGCCGGCCGCACGCGCAGCAGCGGAGTGACGGGGGTGCCGTCGCCGGCCAGGGGGTCGCCGCCGCGGTAGAGCTCGGCGGCGATCTCCAGCAGCGCGGGCAGCCCGACCGGTTCGACGGCCCGGTGCTCGACGCGCGACACCGTCTCGAACCCGGCTTCGGAAAGCTCGGCCAGCACGGCGTCCTGCTGCGTCCGGCGCGTGCGCAGCCACGACGCGGCGCCACCGCGCCAGAACCCGGGCGCGGGCATGAGCCGGTTGGCGATCAGCCCGTCGACGGCGATGCCGCGCAGGGCCAGGGAGCTGAGCGTCCGGCGTGCCTCGGCGACGACCACCCGCTCCGGCGTCAGCACCAGCCGGACCGTCGTCACCGACGGCTCGGTCAGCAGCGCGCGCAAGCCGTCGAGGTGGGCGCCGAGCCGGCGCACGGAGTCCGTGACGCGGCGGCCGAACACGCGGGTCAGGTAACCCGAGACGGCTTCGGGCAGGGAGAGCAGCCGCAGCGTCTCCGCCGTCGGCCCGCAGTCGACGACGATGGTCTCCCACGGCCCTTCTTCGGCGAGCCGGCGGACCTCGGTGAGGGCGAGCAGCTCGTCGACGCCGGGCAGCACGGTGAGCTCTTCGGCGTCCAGGGTGTCCAGGCCCGCGCCGGACAACGCCGACTGCAGCTCGGCGCGCAGCCGGTGCCAGGTCGTGTCCACCAGCGTCCGCGAGTCGATCTGCACGGCCGAGAGGAGGGCGTCCACTTCGGACGGTTCGGCACCGAGGGTGTGGCCGAACGCGTCGCCGAGCGAGTGCGCCGGGTCGGTGGACACGACGAGGGTCTTCCTGCCGCGGGCGGCGAGCGCGGCGCCGGTGGCCGCGGCCAGCGTGGTCTTCCCGACACCCCCCTTGCCGGTGAACAGCAGGATCCGCACGCGGCTACCCCTCGGCCCGCTTCTTCAGCTCCTTGAGCGCGGTGTCCATGACCATCTTCTCGGCCTTGCGGCGCAGCAGCCCGATCATCGGCAGCGCCAGCTCGACCGACAGCGTGTACGTCACGCGCGTGCGGCCGCCGAGGTCCTCCAGCGCGTACCGGCCGTTCTGCGCCTTCTGCATCTGGCCCTTGACCAGGTGCCAGCTGACGCCGAGGCCGTCACCGTCCCAGTCGTACTCGAGGGTGTAGACGTCCTTGATCGGGCCCGCGTCGAGCGTGAGCTTGACCTGCTTGGCGCGCCCCTCACCGTCGGTGTCGAGGACCTCGGTCTGCCGGACGGCCTTGGCCCATTCCGGGTACGCGGGGAAGTCGGCGATCACGGCCATCACCCGGCTGGGCTCGGCGTCGACCTCGATGGACTGTGTGGACTGCTCGGCCATGGGACGAAGCGTAGCCGCCGCGGCCCGTCACCAACGCAGCACGTAGGGCTGCCCGGTCTCCTTGAAGTGACCCACGTTGCGGCACTCGGTCAGGCCGACCCGGGCGCGCGGCGCCAGGGGCTGGTGGACGTGGCCGAACACCGACCAGCGCGGCCGCTGGGTGCGGATCAGCTCCAGCAGCGCCGTCGAGCCGATCTCGCTGCGGCGCGCGACGACGTCGTAGGTCAGCTCGGGCAGGGCCGGCGGGCCGTGGGTGCAGAGCACGTCGACGTCGGTGAGCGCCGCCACACTCGCGTCGTAGTCCTCGCGATCCCGCAGGTAGGGACGCCAGGCGGCGCCCTTGCGGCGGCGCGGGACGACGCCGTCGGGCAGCAGCGCGCCGCCGACGAACCCGAACCGCAGGCCGCCGAGCTCGGCCACCTCGCCGTCGAGGACGCGGATGCCCTCACCGGCGAACTCGGGCCACAGCGCCGGGGTGTCGACGTTGCCGGGGGTGGCGTAGGTGGGCGCGGTCATCGCCGCGAAGAGAGCCGCGTACTGGGTGCGGATGGCCTCGTCGACGGCGCTCGCCGGGTCGTCGAGGCTCGCCCAGAGCGTCCGGGAGAAGGCAACGGTTTCGTCACGGGTGCCCTCGCGGCGCAGGCGGGCGAACTCGCCGACCTTCTCCGCGCCGAACAGGGCACCCATGATGCCCTTCTCGTGGTCGCGGTAGTCGACGAAGTCGATCAGGTCGCCGAGCACGACCAGGGCGTCGGCCCCGTCCCCGGCCCGCTTCAACGCGTCCGCGTTGCCGTGCACGTCCGAGACGACGTGTACCCGCACCCCTGGCCCCCTAGCTGTCCGTTCGCGGAGGAACGCCGGGCTCGCGCCCGTCCTCCAGGATCTCCTTGAGCCCGAGTGCGATCCCCTTCGCCGCGCGGGCCCGCCGGTCGAACTCCCGGCGCAGGTCGCGCGGCGCCAGTGCCCGGGGCGTCCCGGCCGCGTCGGCGGGGGTCGCCCGCAGGAAGTAGTGCAGCAGGGTGCCGTCGAGCACCGGCTCGAGCCAGACCTCCATCGTACCGACGAGCGCGCCGCGCACGGTCCAGCGCAGGCCCTTGTCCCCCCGGTCGGTGTAGACCTCCAGGACCAGGTCGGGCCAGTAGCGCGTCCACGACTTGGGATCGGCGAAAACGGCGGCGACGGTGGACGGCGGGACCGCGAGGAACGTCTCGTCGACGACGTCGATGGCGGGCGGTGCGTTCACGTGCGAAGAATGTCACGCCCTCGCTGTGCGGGGTCGATCAGCATGGTCTTAAGGTGCTCACCACGCTAAGTTGACTGGCGGGTAACAGCGGTGTCGCCCACCGCACGCGTTGAACACGGAGGTCCACGTGCGCGAATACAGCGCTCCCGCCGGGAAGCCGGTGGCCGACGACGAGAACATGTCCGATGTCGTCTGGGCGAACGCCGAGCGGTTCTCGGACGTGGTGAGCTTCCGCCGCCAGGTCGACGGGACCTGGCTGGACGTCACGGCCAAGGAGTTCGCCGGCCAGGTGCTGGCCGTGGCCAAGGGCATGGCGCAGGCCGGGATCGGCCGCGGCGACCGCGTCGCGATCATGTCGAAGACCCGGTACGAGTGGACGCTGATCGACTTCGCGATCTGGGCGGCGGGCGCGGTGACGGTGCCGATCTACGACACGTCGTCCCCCGAGCAGGTGTACTGGATCCTCTCCGACTCGGCCGCCAAAGGGATCTTCGTCGAGACGAACGCTCACCGCGGCGCTGTCGAGGAGATCCGCGACCGGCTCACCGAGCTGGACAACACGTGGCAGATCGAGGGCGACTCCCCCGCCGTCGAAGAGCTGGCCGCGCTGGGAGCGTCGCTCTCCGACGACGAGCTGCACGAGCGCCGCCGCGAGGTCGGCGCCGACGAGCTCGCCACCATCGTCTACACCTCGGGCACCACCGGCCGCCCCAAGGGCGTCGAGCTGACCCACCGCAACCTGCTGGCGGAGATCCGCGCCGACATCGAGGCGTTCCCGCAGCTGATGGAGCAGGGCAACTCGCTGCTGTGCTTCCTGCCGCTGGCGCACGTGCTGGCCCGCGCGATCGCCGTGACCGCGCTCACCGCCCGCGTCACCCTCGGGCACACCCCGGACGTCAAGAACCTGGTCGCCGACCTGGGCACGTTCCGCCCGACGTTCGTCGTCGCGGTGCCGCGCGTGTTCGAGAAGGTCTACAACTCGGCGAAGCAGAAGGCCCACGGCGACGGCAAGGGCAAGATCTTCGACGCCGCCGAGGCGGTCGCGGTCGAGTACAGCCGGGCGCAGGACAACGGCGGCGCCGGCTTCGCGCTGAAGCTCAAGCACCTGGCGTTCGACAAGCTCGTCTACGGCAAGCTGCGCGCGGCCCTCGGCGGCCGCTGCGTCGCAGCGGTCTCGGGCGGCGCGCCTTTGGGTGCGCGGCTGGCGCACTTCTTCCGCGGCATCGGCGTCCCGGTGTTCGAGGGCTACGGCCTCACCGAGACGTCCGCGGCGGCGAACGTCAACACCCAGACGGCGTTCCGCGTCGGTACGGTCGGCAAGCCGGTCAACGGCACGTCGGTCCGCATCGCCGACGACGGTGAAGTGCTGCTCAAGGGCGACGTCGTGTTCCGGGCGTACTACAACAACCCGCAGGCGACTTCCGAGGCGTTGACCGACGGCTGGTTCCACACGGGCGACCTGGGCGAGCTGGACTCCGAGGGGTTCCTGAAGATCACCGGCCGCAAGAAGGAGATCATCGTCACGGCGGGCGGCAAGAACGTCGCCCCGTCCGGCCTCGAGGACACGATCAAGGCGGCCCCGCTGGTCAGCCAGGCGATGGTGGTCGGCGACCAGCGCCCGTTCATCGCGGCGCTGGTGACGGTGGACGAGGAGTACTTCCCGTCGTGGAAGTCCCAGCACGGCAAGCCCGCTTCGGCGACGGTGGCAGACCTCGCCGCCGACCCGGACCTCCTCGCGGAGATCCAGGCCGCGGTCGACGAGGCGAACAAGTCGGTGTCCAAGGCCGAGGCGATCAAGAAGTTCACGGTGCTGGCCAACGACTTCACCGAGGCGGGTGGCGAGATCACGCCGAGCTTGAAGCTGAAGCGCAACGTGGTCACGAAGAACTACGCGAACGACATCGAAGGCCTGTACAAGAAGTAAGCGTCACTCGCGCCGCTGGGCCGCGACGAAGTCGCGGTACCAGCGGAAACGCGGCGTGCGTCTGCGTAGGGCGAAAGGTCTCAAGATCGCAAGGCCTCTGACATAGTGTCACGATGGATTGGGATACTCGGTCCAAGATCTTGGTCGCAGCACTCGGCACTATCGCTGCCGGCCTCAAAATATGGGAGATTTACCGGGCAAGGTCGGCTCGTCTGAGCGAACTGAAGTCCTTGGTGGTGGTTCTTGGCGGCCCCCGTGCTGATTCTGGGAGGCGTTGGATTCACTCAAGACGTGTCACGCCGGGAGCGGGATGCACGTGGTCGTCCCCTCAAGGCGAAACGCTCCCCAAAATCTTGATTCACGGGGTGCGTTGGGCTGCGACGAAGTCGCGGTACCAGCGGAAACTCGCTCGCGGCGTGCGGGCCTGCGTCGCGTAGTCCACGTGCACCAAGCCGAACCGGTGCTTGTACCCGTGGGCCCACTCGAAGTTGTCCAGCAAGGACCAGCAGAAGTACCCCCGCAGGTCGACCCCCGCCGACGCGGCGGTGCGGGCCGCCTCGATGTGCTCGTTCAGGAACGTTATCCGCTCGTAGTCGGCGAAATCACTTCGGTCCGCGTACACACAGCCGTTCTCCGTCACGTACATCGGTGGCAGCTCCGGGTAGCGGTTGTGCAAGCCCACCAACGCTTCCGTCAGCCCCTCCGGCTCCACCGGCCAGCCCATGCCCGTGCGCGGGACGTCCGGCACCTGCGTCGTGTCCACGCCGATGTCGGCCACCGTGCGCAGCGCCGGGTCGGGCTCGCGGTGCGGCGCGTCCGCCACGTGCAGCCGGTAGTAGTAGTTGACGCCCAGGTAGTCCAGCGGCGCGCCGATCGTCTCCAGGTCGCCATCGAGGCGGAACGAGAAGTCCGACACGCCGCTGAACATCGCCGCCAGGCCCGGGGCGTACCGGCCGCCGAACAGCGGGTCGGTGAACTGGCGGCGCAGCAGCGTGTCCTGACGCGCGGCCGCCGCGGCGTCGGCGGCCGAGTCCGTCACCGGGACGACCGGCGACTGGTTGAGCACGATCCCGAACTGGTGCTGCGGCGTCGCCTGCCCCCGCATCGCCTGCACGGCCAGGCCGTGCCCGAGCAGCAGGTGGTGCGCGGCGGCGAGCGCGCCGTGCCCCTCGCGCGCGCCCGGCGCGTGACGCCCCTCGCCGTAGCCCGCGACCGCGCACGGGTACGGCTCGTTCAGCGTCGTCCAGTGGTCGACGACGTCGCCCAGCTCCTCGTGCACCAGCGACGCGTACTCGGCGAACCGGTGCGCCGTGTCGCGGGACCGCCAGCCCCCTTCATCCTCCAGCGCCTGCGGCAGGTCCCAGTGGTACAGCGTCAGGAACGGCTCGACCCCCTGCTCCCGCAACGCCTCCGCGAGCCGCCGGTAGAAGCCGAGGCCGCGGCGCTCGAAGCGGCGCCCGTCCGGTTGCACCCGCGGCCAGGACACCGAAAACCGGTAGGAGTCGACGCCCAGTTCGCGGAGCAGGGCGAGGTCGTCGCGCCAGCGGTGGTAGTGGTCCGCCGCCGGCTCGCCGGTGTCGCCGCCGGCCACCGCGCCGGGCACCGCGGCGAAGGTGTCCCAGATGGACGGTCCGCGGCCGTCCGCGGTGGTGGCGCCTTCGATCTGGAACGCCGAGGTCGCGACGCCCCAGCGGAAGCCGGGCGGGAAGCTGGAAGTCACAGTGAGCTCCGGGAGGTCAGCCCTTGAGCGCGCCCTGCATGATGCCGCCGACGATCTGGCGGCCGAACAGCAGGAACACGAGCAGGACGGGGACGGTGCCGATGGTCGCGGCGGTGAGCACGAGCGTGTAGTCGGTGGTGTAGCCACTGGCCAGAGTGGACAGTGCCGTTTGGACGGTCGGGTTCTCCGGCACCAGCACCACCAGCGGCCAGAAGAAGTCGTTCCACGCCTGCATGAACGTGAACAGCCCGAGCACGGCCGCGGCCGGGCGGGCGGCCGGCAGCGCCACGTGCCAGAACAGCCGCAGCGAGCCGCAGCCGTCCATCCGCCCGGCTTCGAGCAGCTCCAGCGGCAACGCGCGTTCGAAGTACTGGCGCATGAAGAACACGCCGAACGCGGTGACCAGGCCGGGCACTATGACCGCCTGCAGCTGCCCGGCCCAGCCGAAGTCGGCCATCATCATGTACAGCGGCACGACACCCAGCTCGGTCGGGATCGCCTGGGTGGCGACCACGATGAGCAGCAGCACGGTCCGGCCGCGGAACTTCAGCTTGGCGAAGGCGAACCCGGCGAGTGTCGAGAACAGCACCACCGACACGGTGATCGTGCCCGCGACGATCAGCGAGTTCCCCAGCGCCAGCGCGAAGTCCGTCTCGTCGAAGACGCGGGCGATGTTCTCGAACAGGTGTCCGCCGGGGACGAGCACCGGCGGCACGCTGCCGACGGCCTCCGTCGTCTGCGAAGACACGACGAACGACCAGTACACGGGGAACGCCGAGCCGGCCAGGATCGCGATCAGCGCGGCGTAGGTCCACGGGCTCGCGACCCGGCGCACGAGCCGCCGGGTCCGCCCGGGGGCCGCCGGCGGCGCGGGGGCCGCCGGGGTCAGCACGGTGGTCATGTCCGCTCCTCAGTCCGTTTGGATGCGCCGGGTCACCAGGTACGACAGGCCCGCGACGAGCATCGTGGCGACGGCCAGGATCAGCGCGATCGCCGAGCTGTAGCCGAAGTCGTACTTGGTGAAGCCCTGCTCGTAGAGGTAGAGCGCGGCGGTCTGGAACTGCCGGTCCGACCCGCCGGTGGCGGCCGCCGTGCCGGGGTTGAACAGCAGCGGCTCGGCCAGCAGCCGCATGTTCCCGGTCGTCGCGATCACCGTGGAGAAGATGATCTGCGGCCGCAGCAGCGGGACGGTGATCCGCCAGAACTGCTGCCACCCGCGGGCGCCGTCGAGCGTCGCGGCTTCGTACATGCTCGACGGGATCGCCTGCATCGACGCGAGGAAGATCAGCGCGTGGTAGCCGGTCCAGCGCCACACCACCATCGACGCGATGGCGGTGTGCGAGCTCGCGGTGCCGGCCTGCCAGTCGACGTGCCCGCCACCGAACCAGCTCAGCACCCAGTTGACCAGGCCGAAGTCCCGGCCGAACAGCTGCGCGAAGATGATCGTCACCGCCGCCACCGAGGTGATGTTCGGCAGGATCATGCCCATCCGGAACAGCGTCCGCCCACGCAGCCTGCGGTTGAGCAGGTGCGCGATGCCGAGCGCGAACAGGATCTGCGGGATCGTGGTCAGCAGCCACAGGCTGACCGTGTTCCCCATCGCGTTCCAGAAGTACGGGTCGTGGAACAGCAGCTGCTCGTAGTTGCCGAGCCCGATGAACTTCGCGCCCTCGGCGTCGAGCAGGTTCCGGTCCTGCAGCGACACGAAAGCCGTGTACAGCAGCGGGAACAGCCCGAAGACGCCGAAGATGAGGAAGTACGGGCTGATGAAGCCGAACGGCGACAGCTTGACGTCCCACTTGTGCCGTCGGTCGGCCCAGGTCAGCGCCATTACTTGATCTTCTTCACGTCACCGACCAGCTGCTGCCACGCCGCCGCGCCGTCCTGCTTGCCCTGCTCGACGCGCTGCATCGCGTTGCCGAACTCCGTCTGCACGTCGCCGGCCTTGGGGCCCTGGTACTGCGGGTTGAGCTTCTTCGCCGCGTCGGTGAAGAGCTTGCCCACGGGGGCGTTGTTGAAGAACGGGTTGGTGTAGCCGGTGATCTTCGGGTCGTCGTACAGCGACGGCGTCGAGGGCAGCAGGCCCTGGCTGGTGAACACCTTCGCCTGCTGCTCGGGCGCGGTCAGCCAGGCGGCGAGCTCGGCGGCTTCCTTGGTGTGCTTGCCCTGCTTCGGCACGGTCAGGTACGAACCGCCCCAGTTGCCGCCCCCGCCGGGCACGGTCGCGACGTCCCACTTGCCGGAGGTGTCCGGCGCCTGGTCCTTGATCTTGGTCATCATCCAGGCCGGGCAGGTGACGGTGGCGAACTGGCCCTGCGTGAACCCGGTGTTCCAGGTCGGCGTGCTGTAGAGCAGGCCGGCGGAGAGGTTCGCCTTGACGGCGTCGACGACCTGGTCCCAGCCGGTCCGCAGGGCCGGGTTGCTGTCGACGACGAGCTGGTCGTTCCGGTCGTAGTAGCCGACCGGCGCCTGGCCGAAGATCGCGTTGAGCACGGTCGGGCCGCCGTCCATGAACTTGACGCCGTTCGGCGCCTTGGCCTGGAAGCGCTTGCCGGTTTCGAAGAACGCCTGCCAGGTCGGCCAGAGCGCGGAGACGGCGTCGCGGTCGGCGGGCAGCTGGGCCTTCTCGAACAGGTCGCGGCGGTAGCAGATCGCCAGGCCGCCGACGTCGGTGCCGTAGCCGATCTGCTGGCCGCCCTTGGCGAGCGAGGCCGACCACTTCCAGCCCAGCCAGCGGTCCTTGAGCTTGTCGCCGCCGACGGTGTTGAGGTCGACGAACTTGTCCGGCGTCGCCTTGAACTGGGCGACGTACCCGGTGTCGATCGCCTCGATGTCCGCGGCGCCGCCGCCGGTCGCCAGGTGCGCGGCGAGGTTCTTGTGGTGGTCGGAGTAGGACGCGGTCCGCTCGGTGATCTCGATGTCCGGGTGCGCGGCCTGGTACTCCTTGATCAGGTCGGTGTAGCCGAAGTTGCCGAAGAGGCCGAGGCTGAGCTTGACCTTCCCGCCGCCGCCGGCGTCGCTGCTCCCGCAGGCGCTCAACGCGGTGACCGCGGCCAGGACAGCACCCGCCACGGCGATCAGGCGGGGTCGTCGGGGTGTCGTTTTCGGGCGCATGAGATCTCCGTTGTTCTGCGGGCCGGTCGGAAAACGCGGGACCCATGAGAGCGCTCCCAGCGGTCATCCGTCAAGTAACGAAATGATAACTCGACTCGGCATTTACCCAGCCAGAGATCATGTGCTACGAATGTAACCGGTTACAGCACAGGAGGTCAGGATGGTCACCGCCCGCGAGATCGCCCAGCTCTGCGGGGTTTCGGTCGCGACCGTGTCGCGGGTGTTCAACCGCCCCGCCACGGTGAGCGCGACGACGCGCGAGCACGTCGAACGCGTCGCCCGGGAGCTCGACTTCTCGCCGAACGAGTCGGCGCGGGCGCTGTCGCGGCAGCGCTCGGCGATGGTCGGGCTGGTCTGGGACACCGACCACCGGCGGCCCGGCTGGCGGCACCCGTTCCTGCAGGACCTGTTGCTGGGCCTCAAATCCGCGCTCAGCTCGCACGGCTACCACCTGCTGCTGCTCGCCACGAGCGACGACGCCCGCGACCGCAACCCCGGCGTGTCGCTCGCCGACCCGATCGCGTACGTGAGCATGACCCGCCGGCACCACCTGGCCGGGCTGGTGCTGATCGACAGCGGGACGGACGCCGACGCGTTCGGCACGTTCGCCCAGTCCGGGCTGCCGTGCGTCGCGGTGGACGTGGCGCTGTCCGGGCCGCGGGCGACCTACGTGACGTCCGACAACGCCGCGGGCGCGGCCGAGGCCGTCCGGCACCTGGCCGCGCTCGGGCACCAGCGGATCGCGACGATCACCGGCCCGCGCGGCAACGCGCCGGCCGCGGCCCGCACCGACGGCTACCTGCGCGGACTGACCGAGGCCGGGCTGCCCGCGCGCGAGGACTACGTGGTCACCGGGGACTTCTACCGCGAGAGCGGGTTCGTCGGGATGCGCCGGCTGCTGGCGCGCAAGGACCCGCCGACGGCGGTGTTCGCGGCGAGCGACGAGATGGCGGTGGGCGCCCTGCTGGCGGCCCGCGCGGCGGGATTGCGGGTGCCGGACGACCTGGCCGTGGTGGGGTTCGACGACATCGAGGTGGCGTCCCTGGTGGACCCCGCGCTGACGACGGTGGCCCAGGACAAACCGGGCTTCGGCACGGCGGCGGCGGGCGCGCTGCTGGCGATGATCGACACGGGCGTCGCCCCGGACCCGGTGCGGCTGCCGACGAAACTGGTGGTCCGCGACTCCTGCGGGGCGTGAGTCAGCTCTCGAGGTACTCCGCGCGGATTTCGTCGAGGACGCGCCGGGCTTCAGTGGCCTCGCGGTCGTCGCGGCCCCGGGTCCGCGCGCACGTGACCAGGGTCTTCCAGAACGCCCAGCCGCGGCCGCGGGCCCAGGTCGCGTCGTCGACCGACAGTCGTTCGCGGAACGCCCGTCGGCCGTCGCCGGTCAGCAGCGTCCACGCGATCGCCAGGTCGCAGGCCGGATCGCCCACTCCGCACGTCCCGAAGTCGATGACCGCCGTCAGTTCCCCGTCGGCGAGCAGGAGGTTGCTCTCGGCGACGTCGCCGTGGAACCAGCGCTCGACGCCGTCCCAGGGAGTCTCGAGCGCGGTTCGCCAGATCTCGGCGTCCACGTCGTGGCCGTCGAGTGAGCGCTGGACCAGGTCGTCGAAAGTGCGCAGCGTGCCGCCGCGGAACCAGTTGTGCTTGCCCGGCCGAGGTGCGCCGGTGCAGTCGATGCTTTGCAGTGCCGCCAGGAACCCGGCCAGGTCGGCCGCGAACCCGACGGGGTCGGCGATGCGTTCACGCCGCGCGGGTTCGCCATCGAGCCACGGGTAGATCGACCACGCGAAGGGGTACTCCGCGCCGGGGCGGCCTTCCGCCAGCGGGACGGGGATCGGCAACGGCAGCCGGGGCGCGAGCACGGGCAGCCAGCGCTGCTCCTTTTCGACCGCCAAGGCGTATTCGGCCGCGCTGGGCAGCCGCACGGTCATCGCGTCGCCGAGGTGGAAGGTCCGGTTGTCCCAGCCCCCGTTCGCGACCGGCCGCACCGGGAGGTCCGCCCACCGCGGGAACTGCCCGGCGACGAGCCGGCGCACCTGGTCCGCGTCAACGGAGATCCGCTGAGGCGGTGGCCCGAGGCTCACTGGATCTTCCCGCTCCAGTCGATGTGGTGCTCGTAGACCCAGCCCGGCTTTTCGCCGACGTCCTGGCCCGAGCTCGACGCGACCAGCTTCTCGACGCGCTCGCGGCGAAGTCCTTCGTACGCCGCGAACGCCGAGGCCGGGTCCGGCAGGTCGCGCAGGCACTGCGCGAGGACCACGCTGTCCTCGATCGCCATCGACGCGCCCTGCGCGTCGGCCGGGGCCGCGGCGTGGGCGGCGTCGCCGACGAGCACCATCTCGGGCGTCGACCAGATCCGCGTCCGCGGAACGTCGTAGGAGTGGTCACCGAACACCTCGTCGCCCGTCGCGGCGATGATGTCCGCGCAGGGCAACGGTTCCCCGGCGAACGCCGCGTGCGCGAACTCGCGCCAGCCCGCCGGGGTGACGGCCGCGATCTCGTCGCGGGAGCGCTCGGCGTCGGGGATGCGGGCGAACCAGAACGTGGCGCCGTCCGGGTCGGTCGTGAAGCCGAAGGCCGCCTTGCTGCCGCGGACCATCCGGTAGATCCCGGGTGCTTCCGGCAAGCCGGGCGCACGCGTGTAGCCGTAGACGATGGTCTGCCCGGTGTAGCGCGGCTCGTCCGCGGCCGGGTCGATCAGCCGCCGGACGACCGAGCGCAACCCGTCCGCGCCGACCACCACGTCACCCGTTTCGGTGGTGCCGTCGGCGAACTCCGCCGTGACGCCGTCCGGGCCCGGTTTCGCGCTCACCAGGCGCTTGCCGCGCTCGAGCGGCACGCCCCGGCGCGCGGCTTCCTCTTGCAGGACGCGGTAGAGCGTCGCGCGGGTGAGCGTGCGCGGCTCGTCGAGGCCTTCGGTGCCGAACTCGCGGCGGCCGACCGTCTCCCCGTTCGGGGCGACCAGCTCGACGCCGTGCGCGGCGAACGAACTGTCGATCACCGGCTGGTCGGCACCGATCGCGCGCAGGGCGTCCATGCCGTTGTGCATGATCGTGAGGAACGCGCCGACGTCGTCCCCGCCGGTCGGGTAGGCCTCGAAGACGACCGGGTCGTGCCCGGCCAGTTTCAGCGCCATCGCCGTGGCCGTGCCGGAAATCCCGCCACCCGCGACCAGTACCCGCACTCCGCGCCCCCCTGTGAACTCCGCGTGCCGCCGTTCGCGACCCTACCGCGACGGCGGCACGCGGCGCTCACTTCTCCTTGGCGCCACTGGCCGCGATGTCGCCGTTGAGGCCGCGCGGGTAGAAGCCGCCCGAGGAGACCTTGTCCGGGTTGAGGTAGGCGATGTTGAGCACGCGGTCGGCGGAGCGGCCGAACGCGATGCCGTTCGCGTCCGCGGGGACGAGGTTCGCCTTGCCGTCCTTGAGCACGCCTTCGTCGTCGTCGGCCTTGCCGTCGAGGCTGTCGCGGGCGTCGGAGATCTTGTTCGTGATGTCGCCGAGGCCGCGTTCGAAGAGCTGTCCGCGCACGATGCCCGCGTGGTAGGCCTCGACCGCGAGGATGCCCGCCGCCGCGTCGAGGAACGTCTTGTTGTTGACCAGCGGCGCCGCGCCCTTGTAGGCGGACACGCCGACGTCTTCGAAGAGGAACGCGGCGAGCAGGAAGTTGTTCTCGCTCGCGAACGGGTCGAAGGTCTGGCCTTCCTTGATCACGCCCGCGGCCTGCATGGCGGCGGTGAAGCTGTTCTGGAAGTCGATCTCGGGCTGCGCGACGGCGGCTTTGTCGAGCGCCTTGCGCAGGAAGGTGACGTGGGCGACCTCGTCGCCGGCGATCTCCTGGACGATCTGCTTGGTGTGCTCGCTCTTGAACTTCACGGCGTGCCCGCCGGAGACCTTGCCCAGGTTGCCGACGCCGTTGACGTACTTCTCGTTCAGCCCGTAGCCGTAGACGGCGAACGAGTACAGGTTCGCCTCGAGGTACTCCAGGTTGAGCGCGAAGTTCAGCACCGCGGCGTCGCTGGCGGCGGCGTCCTTCGCGTTCTGCTGCGGGTACTGCGAAGTCGCGCCCGCCGAGCCGAGGCCCAGCGACAGCGCGGTACCGAGCGCACCGGCGCCCGCGACGCCGAGTCCCGCCGCTCCCGCAGCCTTGAGGAAGCGGCGGCGGTCGGTCGCGTTCTCCGCGCTGCGCTCGATCAGCTGCTCTGTGTAGCGTTTTCCGAACACCGGGGGACGTCCTCTCGTGACGAGTTCGTCCACCTCACCCAACGGTGATACGTACCTGGACGGCCCCCGGCTCGGTCAAATCGGGAAAAAGTTCTTCCCGATTCCGTCCTCGCAGGTCAGGCGCGTTCCGCGGCGGCGAGCCGGACGCACACGGCGAGCGCGCGGACGGCCTCCTCGACGTCGGCGAGCTTCGGGAACGTCGGCGCGATCCGGATCACGGCGTCGGCCGGGTCGTTCCCGTGCGGGTGGGTCGCCCCGGCGGGGGTCAGCGCGACACCGGCCTCCTTCGCCAGCCGCACGACCTCCTTCGCGGTGCCCTCCGGCACGGTCAGCGACACGAAGTAGCCACCGGTCGGCTTGGTCCAGGACGCGAGGTCCGACAGCTCCTCGGTGAGGATGCGGTCGACGGCCTCGAACTTCGGGCCGATGATCTCGGCGTGCTTGCGCATGTGGGCGCGGACGCCGGCCTCGTCCTCGAGGAAGAGGGCGTGGCGCAGCTGGTTGACCTTGTCCGGGCCGATGGTGCGCTTGCCGATGTTGCCGACCCACCAGGCGAGGTTGGCCTCGGAAGCGCCGAAGAAGCCGACGCCGGCACCGGCGTGGGTGATCTTCGAGGTGGAGCCGAAGACGAAGACGCGGTCGGCGTTCCCGGCCTCGGTGGCCAGGGCGAGGATGTCCGCCAGCTCCGGCTCGTCGTCGGTCAGGTGGTGCACGGCGTAGGCGTTGTCCCAGAAGATCCGGAAGTCGGGCGCCGCGGTGGTCATGGTGGCGAGTCGCCGGACGACGTCGTCACTGAACGTGACCCCGGTGGGGTTGCTGTACTTGGGGACGCACCAGATGCCCTTCACGGCGGGGTCCTCGGCGACCAGCGTCTCGACGGCGTCCATGTCCGGCCCCTGGGCGGTCATGGCGACGGGGACCAGCTCGATGCCGAAGCGCTCGGTGAGCGCGAAGTGGCGGTCGTAGCCCGGGACGGGCGCGAGGAACTTCAGGGTGGGCTCGTCGGCCCAGCGGCGCTCGGCCCCGGGCAGCTTCGACAGCAGCGCCTGGACGACGGCGTCGTGCATCAGCTCGAGGCTGGAGTTGCCCGCGGCGAGCAGCTGGTCGGCCGGGACCTGCAGCGCGCCGGCGAAGATGCGGCGCAGCTCGGGCAGGCCCTTGAGGCCGCCGTAGTTGCGCACGTCGGTGCCGTCCTCGGCCTTGAAGGAGCCCTCACCGGGGAGAGTCAGCAGGCCGTTCGCGAGATCGAGCTGCTCCGGGGAGGGCTTGCCGCGGGTGATGTCGAGGGAGAGGCCGCGGTCGACCAGGGCCGCGTAGTCGCGGCGGGCCGTGTCGACGTCGACGGAAGCAGTGGTCATGCCGTCAACGCTAAACCCGGCGTCGATACCATTTCGGGGCGGGTCCTGGCTAGGGTGATCGGTGTGCATTTGGTAGTCCACGCCGACCAGCGCCAGTTCTCGGTGCGCGACTCGGGTTCCCACCTGGACGGCAGCGGCTGGACGGCGGTCGCGGTCGAATCTCACCGGATCGGGGCAGAGCCGGGCGGCATCGCGATCGCGACGGCGCGGTCGGACCTGGTGGAGTCGTCGGTGACGCTGCTGCCCTCGCCGCCTGGGTTGTCGCCTTCGGCCGAGCACGTCGTGGAAGCAGATCTTCCGGTTCCGAGCGGCCGGTTGGTGATTTCCGGGCCTGCGGACTATCCGTCGCAGGAGAAGTTCTTTTCGGTGTTGCCGGGGTTGTACCGGGCGCGGGTGTCGTATGTGCCGGCCGGACCGCCGCCGGTGGACTGGAACGACCACGAGTACGGGGAGCATTACCGGTACGTGGTGGAGATGTGGCCGGCGTCGTCCGAGTCGGGGGTCGAGGTGCTCAGGCAGGGCGCAGCGGTCTGGGACGGTTAGGGGTGCGCGGTTGGACGCGGCCGGGCGGGGCTGGTCGAGGCGGGCAGGGCGCTGAGGCCGGGTGCATCGACGGCTAGCACGCGAGCGCAGGTGATTGCGCCGGGCGCGCGCCAAGCGGACATCGCGAAAATCGAGGTCGGGCGCATCCGCCTGGACAGCCAGGGCCTGGGCGCATTAGAGCCGAGTAACAACGCCTACAGCGCAGTCAAAGAAGCAAGTTTCCAATGCCCATCAACCCGCCGGGCAGTGACAGCCAACTGAGCAACGGTAGACGAAGGCGCTCCCCCGCCCTGAGCAACAGTCTGCTGATCCAAGAACAACAAGAGCGAAGCATCATCGCCCACCAACGACCGAACCCCCACAGCCCGAACCGTAGTGGTCCGAACCAGCTTCTCCGCAGCAGCACGAGTCCGAGCGGAAGCGAACTGGTCCTGATACTGACGAACGGCATCGCCCGTCAAAACCTGGGAAGCCGCTCGCTCGGTCCGAGCAAGATTCGCGTAGTCATAAGAAAAAACCGACTTCACGGCATCACTGACCTCAGCCGAAACGGAAGCAGTTCCAGCGGAATCAACCAAAGCCTGATTGTCCCCAGGAGAAAGCGAAGCCGTCTCGACGCCGAACCACACGGTGCAGCCCAGAGCCACCACCACGATCGCCAGCAGAAGCCGCCTCATGACCCAGCCGCCTGAACGCCCGCGATCTTCCAGCCGTCAACGGAACGAGAAACGTCGACAGTCAACCGGTTCAAGCGCGGCGACGCAGCACCACCGCCGGAAGAAACCCGGACATCCAGCACCGCCAAAAGCCGCGCGGTCCCACGAGAGACGTCGATTTCCGTCACCGCCGCCTGAACCAGCGACGCCGAAGACACCGTACGCGCAGTGGAAGCCCGGTCGATCTGCAACTGCCGGTCGCCTGAAAGGTCCTTTCCGTATTGGCCTGTGGTAGCCGCGATCCAGCGGTCCACGTCCGCGCCGGCCGAGCGGTAGTCGATCGTGTTCAGCGTCACCAGCTCCGGGCCCGCCGCCGCCAGGACCGCGTCACGCTCCCGGCCGCGGGCGAAGGAATCGTCCGCGGCCGCCCGCCACCAGGACCAGCCCGAAAACGCGGCGGCCAAAACCGAAAGCACCGCGGCCACGATCAGAACCTTCACGGTGCGCCCAACAGCCGGCCAAGGCCACCGGAAGAAGGACCGGTAAGCAGGCTTAGCATCCCCGGTAGCTGAGCCTGCGAAGGCGCCGACGCAGTCTGCGAAGGAGCAGCCGGAATCGCGGGCGGTTTCCCGGCGTAAGGCGCGTTCTGGGCCCCGCGCACCCCGGTCGGGCTGCCCGGCGGCTCGGCGCAGTACGCGTTCATGTTCACCGGCGCCTCGGTCTCGTCGTTCGCCGGACGCTGCTTCGTCCCCTCGTACCCCTTCGTGCACGAGGCCGGGTCGAAGAAGTTGAACACCACGCCCAAGTGCCCTGTGCCGTCCGGGGACGTCGACGGCGAGAACGCCCCGATGATCGGGTACGCCACCAGCAGTTCCTCGAGGGAGTCGCGACGGGACGACGTGATTTGCGCGGTGGTCAGCAAGTTCGCGAACAGCACGCCCAGGTCGGTGCCGGACGCGGCGAGCACGTCGCTGATCTGCCGGCTCAGCCGCGGGGCTTCCGCGATCACCCGCCGCAGGTCCGGGTCGGACTTCTTGAGCTGGCCGGCGATCGTGCGCAACCCGGACGCGAAGTCGGTGATGTTCGCCGCTTGCCGTTGCTGCGTGTCCAGCACCACCCGCGAGTTCGACAGCAACCCCTGCGTCTGCGGGACGTACTGCGCGGCGACGGCGGTCAGCGAACCCGTGCTGTCCAGCAGCTGCTGCAGTTCCGGCCCCGCGCCGGCGAACGCGTTGTACGTCTCGTCGACGACCGTCCGCAGCGACTCCGGGTGCACGCTCGCGACGAGATCGTCCAGATGCGTGAGCACCGTGTCCGGCGACGGCGGCAGCGACGTCTTGTCCGCCGTGATCACCGAGCCGTCCTTCAGGAACGGCCCGCCGTTGTGCAGGGGAAGGAGGTCGACGAACTGCTCCCCCACCGCCGACCGGTTCGCCACCTGCGCGTGCGCGTCGGCCGGGATGTCCGGGGCGCCCGCGTCGATGTCGAGCGCGACGTCGACGCCGTGCTCGGTCAGCGTCATCCCGGTCACCCGCCCGACCGTCACGCCGCGGTAGGCGACCTCGGAGTTGACGAAGATGCCGCCGGAGTCGCTCAGCTGCGCGGTGACGACGTAGCCGCGGTTGCCGAAGAGCCGGTCCAGCCCGGCGTAGTGGCCACCGGCGTAGACGACCGACACCACCGCGATCACGACGAACGCGAACAGCTGGATCCGGATCTTGCGGGTGGTCACTTGCCGCCCCCGATCAGGCCGAGCAGGCCGCCCAGCAGGTTCGGCCCCGCGGACTGCGGAACCGAACCGAGGTCGGGCAGCGGCAGCGGTGGTGCGACGGCGGACGGCTGGCCGGACGGCAGCGCGATCGGCGGCTGCGACGAGTTCGTGAAGTTCGAGATCAGCGTGTCCAGGTCGAGGTTCACGTTGGCCTCGACGTTCGCGTAGTCGCCCTTGATCACGTTGCCCGCGTAGTCCGGGAACGGGTAGGTCAGCAGGATCTGCAACGCGTTCGGCAGGTTGGAACCCGCCTCGCCGAGCTTCGTCAGCGTCGGCTGCAACGCCTTGAGGTTCGCGACCAGCTCGTCGCGGCTCTTCGTCACGGTGTCGACGGCGACGCCGGACAGCGTGTTGAGCGCGTTCAGCATCCCGACCAGCTGGTCGCGCTGGTCGGTGACGATCTTCAGGCCCGGCGCGAGGTTGTCGAGCGCGTTCGACAGGTTCTGCGTCTGACCGGCCAAGGTGTGGGACAGCTTCCCGAGCCCGTCTATCGCGCGGAGGATCTCGGTGCGGTGCCCGTCGAGCTGGGTCGCCAGTTCGTCCACTCGCGACAGCAGCGCGCGGATCTCCGGCTCGTTGCCGGACAGCGCGTCGTTCAGCTCGTGGCTGATCTTCTGGATCTGCTCGACGCCGCCGCCGTTGAGCAGCAGGGAAAGCGCGCCGAGCACCTCCTCGACCTCGGGGTTGCGGTTGGTGCGCCCGAGCGGGATCTGCGCGCCGTCGCCGAGGTGACCGGTGGCCGGCTCGGCCGTCGGCACGCTCAGCTCGACGAACTTCTCGCCCAGCAGGGAAGACTGCTTCAGCTCGGCCCGCGCGTTCGCGGGCAGCGCGATGTCGCCGTTGACGGTCATCGCGACCAGCGCGGACCGCGTGTCCGGCGTCAGCGTGACCTTGTCGACCCGCCCGACGGCGACGTCGTTGACCTTGACGCTGGACTGCGGCACCAGGTCGAGCACGTCGGTGAACAGCGCGGTCACGTGGTACGGGTGGTCGCCGACGTCGGCGCCGCCCGGCAGCGGCGTGCCGTAGAGGCCGTTGAACCCGCCGTCGCTGCAGCCGGCCAGCACGAGCAGCCCGGCGAGCACACCTGCGAACCGCTTCACTTCGCACCGCCCGAAAGCTGTTCCATGACGTCGACCAGCGGAAGTGGCAGCGGCGGAAGCGTCCCGTTCTGCAAGGAGTTGAGCACCTGCGGGATGGTCGGCAGCTTCAACGCCCCGTCGAGGACCGGCGCCAGCTGCTTGCAGATGTTCCCCAGCGTGTCCGGGACCTGCTTCGGCGTGAACGAGCTGATCAGCCGGCAGACGGTCAGGATCGGCGGGTTGGTCAGCTCGTTCAGGTTGTCGCGGACGGCGATGGTGCCGGACGCCGCGTCGTAGGAGTTGATGAAGTTGGTCGCGCCGGTCGGTGCGATGTCGAGCACCTCGGCGAGCGAGGCCCGCTGGTCGACCAAGACCTTCGACAACGACGCAAGCTTGTCCACATTGGACTCCAGCGCGCCCTTGTTGTCGTTGACGAACTGCTGCACGTCGCCGAGCGCCCCGCCGAGGGACTGCAACGCCGCCCCGACGTCGTTGGAGTCCGCCGCCAGGAACTGGCTGACGTCGGCGACGCGTCCGTAGAACTCGTTGAGCTGCTGGTCGCTCTGGGCCAAGGCGCCGGTGAACGAGTTGAGGTTCTGGACGGTCGAGAACAGGTCGTCCTTCGAGCCGTCGAGGGTCTTGGCCAGCCCGGCGAGCTGCCCGACCGTCGAGTTCAGCGAAGCACCGTTGCCCTTCAACGTGTTCGCCGCGGTGTCCAGGACGCCGGACAGCGCGCCGTCCTTGTTGGCGCCGTTGGGTCCCAGCGCCGTCGACAGCTTGTCGAGGCTCGAGTACAGGTCGTCCAGTTCCACCGGCGTCGCCGTGCGGTCGCGCGGCAGGACCGTTCCCGTCGCCAGGGTCGGCCCGCTGTCGTACGCCGGGGTCAGCTGGACGTACCGGTCGCTGACCAGGCTCGGCGCGACGACGACCGCCCCGACGTCGGCGGGCAGGGACACGTCGTCGACGCGCATGTCCACGCGCACCGCGTCGCCCTCCGGCGTGACGTCGGTGACCTGCCCGACCGGCACGCCGAGCACCCGCACCGACGAACCCGCGTAGAGCCCGACGGTCTTGCCGAAGTACGCCGACAGCGTGGTGCCCGTCGAAGCACGGAACACCAGCCACAGCCCGGCGGTGACCACCAGCGCCAGGACGCAGGCGAACGCCAGCCACGTCACCAGGCTGCGGCCGCGGTAGGTGCGGATGGTCATCGGCGGCCCACCCCCTGGTTCGGCGCCGCGATCGGCGGCGTGCAGCCTTCGGGGTTGATGGTGACGACGCCGGCGTTGATCGTCGGCGGCAGCAGGCCGCACAGGTAACCCTCGAACCAGCGGCCGTTGCCGGTCGCGTTCGCGCCGACGCGGGCGAACGGCGCCATCAGCTGCAGGCTCTTGTCGAGGTTGCCCTGGTTGCGCTGCAGGATGTCGGTCACCTTCCCGAGCTTGTCCAGCGTGGGTTTCAGCTGCGCGCGGTTGTCCTGGACGAGCCCGGTGAGCTGCTGCGAGAGCTGCTGGGTGCCGGTGAGCAGCGCGTTGATCGCCTTCTTGCGGTTCTGCAGCTCGGTGAGCAGCAGGTTGCCGTCGCTGATCACGCGCTGGAGCTGGGCGTTGCGGTCGGACAGCGTCTTCGACACCTGGCTCGTGTTGGCCAGCAAGGTGTGCAAGTCGGCGTCGCGGGAAGAGACGGTGCGAGCCAGCGACGACAGGCCGGTCAGCGTGTCCTTCAGGTACTGCGGGCTGTCCTTGAGGCTGTCGGACAACGCGTTGAAGCTGTCCGCGAGCTGCTTCGTGTCGATGTCGCCGACCGTCGTCGACAGCTGCTCGAACGCGTCCTGCAGCTGGAACGGCGTGCGCGTGCGGGCCTGCGGGATCGTCGAGTCCGGCTGCTGCGTGCCGTCACCCTTCGGGTCGAGCGCGAGGTACTTCTCCCCCAGCAGCGTCTTGATCTCGATGGACGCCGTCGTGGCGTCGCCGACCCGGACGTCCTTGACGCGGAAGCGGACCAGCACCTGCTTGCCGGCCAGCTTCACCGACGACACCGTGCCGACCTTGACCCCGGCGACCTCGACCTCGTTGTCCGGCGCCAGCCCGGCGGACTCGCCGAAGTACGCCGAGTACGTCGTGCCGTTGCCGAAGAACGGGAGCTGGTCGGAGAAGTACGTCGTGGCGGTGACGAGCACGATCAGCACGAGCGCGACCGCGCCGACGCCTGCCTGGTTGCGATCCTTCAGCGGTTTCACGGACCACACCTCTCCGCGCGCTGGGTGCCGGGGATGGGGACGATCGGCAGGGTGATGTCGAGCGAGGAAATGCCGATGGTGCCGGTGATCCCGCACAGGTAGTAGTTGAACCAGCTGCCGTAGCTCAGCGTCCGGGTGAACTTCTGCAGGTTGCCCGGCAGCACCTCGAGGAGGTGGTTGAGCAGCTCGCCGGAGTCGCCGAGGTTCTGCGACAGGACCCCGAGCTGAGCGACGTCGTCCTTGAGCGCCGGGCGCGCGTCGGCGAGCAGGCCGGTCGTGGACACGGCGAGGTCGCCGAGCGCGCTGACCGCGTCGCCGATCGGCTTGCGCTGCTCGGCCAGGCCGCTGACCAGCTTCTGCGTCTGCTCGATGAGGTCGCCGAGCTGCGGGCCATGGGCGTTGACCGTGCCGAGCACGGTGTTGAGGTTCGCGATGACCTGCCCGATCACCTGGTCCTTGCTCGCGATCGCCGTCGTCAGGGACGCGGTGTGCTGCAGCAGGCTGGTGATCGTGCCGCCCTCGCCCTGGAAGACGCTGATGATCTCGGCCGAGAGCTGGTTGACGTCCTTGGGGCTCAACGCCTTGAACAGCGGCTTGAAGCCGTTGAACAGCACGGTCAGGTTCAACGCGGGTTTGGTGCGCTCCGGCGGGATCGTGCCGCCGTCCGGCAACGCGCGATCGCCCGGGACGTCGGTGCCGAGCGCGAGGTAGCGCTGGCCGACGAGGTTGCGGTACTTGATGGTCGCGGTCACCGTCTCCGGCAACCGGTAGGCGTGCTCGACGTCGAAGCGCACCTGCGCCAGGTTCCGCTCGCCCTCCACGACCTCGATCGCGTCGACCTGGCCGACCTTGACCCCGGCGATGCGGACGTCGTCACCTTCCTTGAGCCCGGACGCGTCGGTGAACTTCGCCAGGTAACCGGACGTCTCGCCGAAGTTCGTGTTCGCGATGGTGGCCGCCAGGATCCCGGTGAGCAGCACGGTGACGACGGCGAACACCGTGAGCTTGACGAGGGACGGGACGAAGCTCCTCACTTCAGCTCCACCTCCGCCCCGCGGTAGAGCGGCCCGACGATCAGGCCGGCCCAGCCCGGCACGTCACCCGGCGAGGTGCCGAGCGCGGGCGAGGCGAGCAGGTCGATCAGGTCGTTTTCGTAGGCCGAGCCGACGATCGTGCCGCTCCCGCCGATCGCGCCGCCGCCGGCCGGCAGCGTCTCGGGCGGGTACTTCGGCGGCGGGGGCTTGGTGGAACCGTCCTTGATGGCACCGTCCGGCGGGTACTGCGGCCACACCCCGGGGTGCGGGACGCTCGGGTAGCACCGCGGCCCGCGCTTGTCCTCGTACTTCGGCTCGTCGACGCCGGGGAGGTACTTGCCGCGGCTGGCGGCGAACTCGATGGTGACCCGGCTGACCTCGGGGTGCGCGGTGCCCTTGCCGAACGCCAGCTCCGCGCGCGGCACGGACTCGGCGAGCTGCCGCATCAGGCACGGGTACTCGGGCGCGTACTTCGCGAGGACGTCCAGCGTCGGCTGGATCGCCGTGGTGAGCCGGATCAGGTTGTCCTTGTTGACCTGCAGGAAGCTCGTGAGGTCCACCGAAGCCGCGGTGACGGTGGCGTAGAGGTCGGTCAGCTGCGCGCGCTGGTCGACGATCGTCCGGCTCGTCGTCGTCAGGTCCGACAGCGCCTGCAGGAGGTCCGGCGCGGCCTTGTCGTAGGTGTTCGCGACGTTCGCGAGGCCGGTGATGTCGGCCTTGACGTCCGGCAGCGACGGGTTGAGCTTGCCGAGGTAGTCGCTGAGCTGCACGAGCGTCTGGCCGAGCTGCTTGCCGCGGCCCTCGAGCGCGGTCGACACCGCCGTCAGCGTGCTCGCCAGCTTCTCCGGCTGGACGGCCTGCAGCAGCGGCATGACGTCGTCGAGGACCTTCTGCAGTTCGATCGCCGCGCTGCTGCGGTCCTGCGGGATGACGTCGCCGGCCTTGATCGGGCCTTGCGAAGTGTCGGGGAGCTGCAGGGCCACGTACCGCTCGCCGAAGAGCGTCTTCGGCAGCAGCCGCGCGGAGACGTTCTTCGGGATGACGTGCGTCTTGTCCGGGTCCAGGGCCAGCTCCAGCTCGGCGTGGTCGCCCTTCGCCAGCACCGAGCGGACCTCGCCGACGAGCATGCCGCGGACCTTGACGTCCCCGCCGGTGCGCAGCTGGCTGCCGACGCGGTCGGTCTCCAGCTTCACGAGCGTCACCGGCGTGAACGCCTTGTTGTAGACGGCGAGGGTGAACGCGATGAACAACGCGGCCACGAGCAGGAAGGCGAGCCCCAGCACCTGGTACCGGAGCCGCTGCCGGAGCTCGCGCCTCATCCGGAGATCCTCACCGTCGTGTTCGCGCCCCAGATCGCGAGGGACAAGAAGAAGTCCAGCACCGAGATCAGCACGATCGACGTCCGCACCGCGCGGCCCACCGCGACGCCGACGCCGGCCGGGCCGCCGCTGGCGTTGAAGCCGTAGTAGCAATGGGACAGGATCACCAGTGCGCTGAACACGATCACCTTCCCGAACGACCAGAGGACGTCGCCGGGTGGCAGGAACAGCGTGAAGTAGTGGTCGTAGGTGCCGGCGGACTGGCCGTAGAGCCAGATGGTGATCTGCCGCGACGCGAGGTAGCTCGAAAGCAGGCCGACCGCGTACAGCGGGATCACCGCGGCGACGCCGGCGAGCACCCGCGTCGTCACCAGGTACGGCATGCTCGGCACGCCCATGACTTCGAGCGCGTCGATCTCCTCGGAGATCCGCATCGCCCCGAGCTGGGCGGTGAAGCCGCAGCCGACGGTCGCGCTCAACGCGAGCCCGGCCGAGAGCGGCGCGACCTCGCGGGTGTTGAAGTAGGCGGAGATGAACCCGGTGAGCGCGGCCGTGCCGAGCTGGTTGAGCGCGGAATAGCCCTGGAGGCCGACGATGAGACCGGTGAACAGCGTCATCCCGATCATCACGCCGAGCGTGCCGCCGATGACGGCGAGGCCGCCGGTGCCGAAGCAGACTTCGGTGAGCAGCCGCAGGGTTTCCCGGCCGTAGCGGCGGATCGTGCGCGGCGACCAGGCGAGCGCTTTCGCGGCGAACGCGAGCTGCTTGCCGAGTCCTTCCAGGCTCTGGCCCGGACGCGCGATGTACTCGAGCGTCCGGTCGGTGGTGTCGAGGGGTTCGGCCGTCATCACATGGCCTTCGGCGGGACGATCCGCAGGTAGATCGCGGTGAGCACGACGTTGATGAGGAACAGCAGCAGGAACGTGATGACGACGGCCTGGTTGACGGCGTCGCCGACGCCCTTCGGCCCGGGCGGCGGGTTCAGCCCGCGGAACGCCGCGACGACCCCGGCGACGAAGCCGTACAGCAGCGCCTTGATCTCGCTGACCCAGAGGTCGGGCACCTGGGCCAGCGCGTTGAAGCTGGCCAAGTACGCGCCGGGCGTGCCGCCCTGCAGGACGACGTTGAAGAAGTAGCCGCCGAGGACGCCGACCACGCTGACCAAGCCGTTGAGCAATACCGAAACGACCATCGCGGCGAGCACCCGCGGCACGATCAGGCGCTGGATCGGGTTGACGCCGAGGACCTCCATGGCGTCGATCTCTTCGCGGATCTTGCGCGCGCCGATGTCCGCGCAGACCGCGCTGCCGCCGGCGCCCGCGACGAGCAGCGCGGTGATCAGCGGGCTGGCCTGCTGCACGATCGCCAGCGCGCTGGCCGCGCCGGTGAACGACTGCGCGCCGATCTGCGCGGTCAGCGAACCGAGCTGCAACGCGATCACCGCGCCGAACGGGATGGCGACCAGCGCGGTCGGCAGGATCGTGACGCTGGCGAAGAACCAGCACTGCTGGATCCACTCGCGGAACTGGAAGGGGCGTTTGAAGATCGCCCGCAGGACCTCCCAGGAGAGCGTCGCGAGGCGGCCGACCTGGGTCAGGGCCGCGGTTCCCGGGAGCGTGCCCGTGCTCTCGCTCACCACACCTCCCAGTAGGTCGTCGCTGACCTCCGAGTGTTCTCCATACCCGGTGCCCGATTTTCGTTAGCGGTGTTAACTGATCACGTCAGAAACTCAGGTTGAGCGCGTGCGACGCCGTGGCCCCGCCGTCCGCGACGAACTCCGCCCCCGTGCAGTACGCGCTTTCGTCGCTGGCCAGGAAGAGGACGAGCTTCGCGATGTCCTCCGGCTGCCCGACGCGGCCGAGCGCGACCTTCTTCCCCACGTACGACATGTCGACTTTCTGCCCGCCCGCCGCGGTCTCGACCATCTGCGTGTCGATCGCGCCGGGGTGGACCGAGTTGACGCGGATGTGCTTCTTGCCGAGCTCCATCGCGGCGACCTTGGTCATCCCGCGGATCGCGAACTTGCTCGCCGTGTAGGCGATCAGGAAGGGCATCCCGGCCAGTCCCTCCACAGAGGACACGTTGACGATGGAGCCACCGCCGGCGGCGGTCATCGGTTCAACGACCGAGCGCATCCCGAGAAACGCCCCGATCTGGTTCACCCGGATGACGCGTTCGTAGTCGGCCAGCTTCGTCTTGCCGAGTTCCGAGAAGTGGAGGATCCCCGCGTTGTTGACCAGCACGTTCGGCGCGCCGAACTCGGTCGCGGCCCGCTCGACCGCGGCCGTCCAGTCGTCCTCGCTGCCGACGTCGAGGTGCTGGTAGACGGCCTGCTCGCCGAGCTCGGCGGCGAGCTGCTTGCCCTCGTCGTCGAGGATGTCGGCGATCACCACCTTCGCGCCCTCGGCGACGAACGCGCGTGCGGCCGCGGCGCCCTGGCCGCGCGCGGCGCCGGTGATCAGGGCGATCTTCCCGTCCAGCCTCATGACTCTCCCAGGATCTCGGTGGCGGCGAACATCCGGCCGGGGTCGCGGTCGGCGAAGAAGGCGCTGACCGACGTCTCGAGTTCGCCGAGGGACCAGCGGTGCTCGATCCGCGGCGGCTCGACCAGGGCGACCGTGCCGCCGTGGACGACGAACACCTGGCCGTTGACGTGCTCGGCCGCGGGCGAGGCGAGGTAGGCGACGAAGGGGGCGACGTGCTCGACCGAGAGCGGGTCGGCGCCCTCGGCGGGAGCCGCGCCGAACACGCCCTCGGTCATAGCCGTCCGCGCCCGCGGGCAGATCGCGTTGGCGCGGACGCCGTACTTGGCCAGGCCGCGGGCGGCCGACATGGTGAGCGCGGTGATGCCCGCCTTCGCCGCGGCGTAGTTGGGCTGGCCGGGCGAGCCGATGAGGAACGCTTCGGACGCGGTGTTGACCAGGCGCCCGTACACCGGCTGTCCGTCCGCTTTGGACTTGTCGCGCCAGTACTTCGTGGCGTTGCGGGACAACAGGAAGTGCCCGCGCAGGTGGACGCGCAGGACGGTGTCCCACTCGTCGTCGGACATCGAGAAGAGCATCTTGTCGCGCAGCACGCCCGCGTTGTTGACCACGATGTCGAGCCCGCCGAGGTCGAGCGCGGCGGCCACGAGCGCGTCCGCGGTGGCCCGGTCGCCGACGTCGCCGGCCACCGCGACGGCCTTGCCGCCGGCGCCTTCGATCTCTTCGACGACGTCCTTGGCCTCGGTGATGTCGTTGACGACGACGGTGGCCCCGCGCGCGGCGAGGGCGAGGGCTTCGGCCCGTCCCAATCCCGCGGCGGCGCCGGTTACGATCGCAGTCTTGCCGGTCAGGCTCACGCGAGGCCTCCTCATCGAGTCCTGTGACCGCGCCTACACTAGAATCTGTTCTTGCTCTCCGCAAGGGGTTCAGTGAACAGTGCTAACCGGCGATGAACAGGGCGTTCTTTGGGCAACCTTTGACGGCATCTGTAACTTGTTCTATCTGATCGGCCGGCACCGGGCCCGGCTGGATGACGAGTTCTTCGTCGTCGTCCAGGTCGAAGACGTCCGGCGCGAACCCGACACACACCGCGTTCGCCTCGCAGAGCGAACGATCGACGCCGATCTCCATGCTTCCTCCGCCGCGTGAGTCCTGGTACAACTAGAACAGGTTCTACTATAACGCCGGATCGAGGTGACGGGTGCGGATCGACTACACACCGGAGCAGCGCGCGCTGGCCGCGGAGCTTCGGGAGTACTTCGCCGAGCTGATGACGCCGGAGCGGCGGGAGAGCCTGCGCGCGGGCGGCGGCGAGTACGGCGACGGCTTGGCGTACAAGGAGATCGTCCGGCAGCTGGGCAAGGACGGCTGGCTCGCGCTCGGCTGGCCGAAGGAGTACGGCGGGCAGGGCCGGCCGATGCTCGACCAGCTCATCTTCACCGACGAAGCGGCGATCGCCGGGGTGCCGGTCCCCTTCCTCACGGTCAACACCGTCGGGCCGACCATCATGCGCTACGGCACCGACGAGCAGAAGGCGTTCTACCTGCCGAAGATCGCCGCGGGCGAACTGCACTTCTCGATCGGCTACTCCGAGCCGGAGGCCGGCACGGACCTCGCGTCGCTGCGGACCCGCGCGGTGCGCGACGGCGACGAGTACGTCGTCACCGGGCAGAAGATGTGGACGAGCCTGATCGAGTACGCCGACTACGTGTGGCTCGCCGTCCGGACCGATCCGGACGCGAAGAAGCACCGCGGGCTGTCGATCCTGATCGTGCCGACGTCGTCTTCGGGGTTTTCGTGGACGAAGGTGCACACGGTCGCGGGGGCGGGCACGAGCGCGACGTACTACGACGAAGTGCGCGTGCCGGTGTCGGCGCGCGTCGCCGAGGAGAACGCGGGCTGGCCGCTGATCACCAACCAGCTCAACCACGAGCGCGTCGCGCTGACGTCGTCGGCGCCCGTCCGCAAGGCGCTCGCCGACGTCCTCGAGTGGGCGAAGGAAACCGGCGCCATCGAGCAGGAATGGGTGCGGGTGCACCTCGCGCGGGTGCACGCCGGCGCGGAGTACCTGAAGCTGCGGAACTGGCGGATCGCGTGGGCGGCCGCGGCGAGCGACCTCGGGCCGGCCGAGGCGTCGGCGACGAAGGTGTACGGCACGGAGTTCGCGATCGAGGCCTACCGGCTGCTGATGGAGGTGCTGGGCGCGGCCGCCGTCGTCCGCGACGGCTCGCCGGGCGCGGTGCTGGCCGGGCGGATCGAGCGGCTGCACCGGTCGGCGCTGATCCTCACCTTCGGCGGCGGCACCAACGAGATCCAGCGGGACATGATCGCCGCGACCGCCCTCGGCCTGCCCGTCACGCGCTAGGAGCGTTCCATGGACTTCACCCCTTCGGAGGCGTCGGCCGACCTGGCCGCGCTGACCCGGCGGATCATCGCCGGCAAGGCCACCCACGACCCGCACGGCACCGGCGGCTTCGACGCTCCACTGTGGACGGCGCTGGGCCACGCGGGCGTGCTCGACGCGGCCCTGCCGTCGTCGCTGGGCGGCGGCGGGTTCGGCCTGCTGGAGCAGTGCGCGGTGCTCACCGAGATCGGCCGCGCGGTGGCGGGCGTCCCCTACCTGCCGTCGATCACGATGGCGGCGTCGGCGCTGGCCGAGTTCGGCACGCCGGAGCTGGTGGACCGCTGGGTGCTGCCGGTACTGCGAGGAGAACGTGTTCTAGCGGTGGCGCTGTCCGGGTTCACCGCGTCCGGCGGCCGGTTGTCCGGTTCGCGGTCCGCGGTCGCGTTCGGCGCGTTCGCCCACGGGTTCCTGGTCGCCGCCGGGGACGAGGTCTTCCTGGTCGACGCGGCCGCGCCCGGGGTCTCGGTGCGGCCGCAGCGGACGACCGACCACGCGGACGCGTGCCTGCTGGAGCTTTCCGACGTGCCCGGGACGTCGCTGGGCGACATCGGCGAGTGGCTGCGCCTGCGCGGGACGGCCGGCGTGTGCGCGCAGCAGCTCGGCGTTGTCGAGCGAGCCCTGGAGCTGACGGCGGCGTACGCGGCCGAGCGCAAGCAGTTCGACCACGTCATCGGCGGTTTCCAGGCGGTCCGCCAGCGCCTCGCGGACGCCTACGTCGACGTCGAGGCGGTCCGGCTGACGTCGCTGCAGGCCGCCTGGCAGCTGGCGTCGGACCTGCCCGCGGCGGAAGCGGTGGCGACGGCCAAGTTCTGGGCCGCGGAAGCCGGACACCGCGTGGCCCACACGACGGTGCACGTCCACGGCGGCGTCGGCATCGACGTCGACCACGAGGTGCACCGCTACTTCACGGCCGCGAAACGCCTCGAGTTCGAGCTGGGCCCGGCGACGCCGCAGCTGCTGGTGCTCGGGAACCTGCTGGCCGGGTGATCGGCACCCCTGTCCCACCCCTGAAGACCGGTAGTTCGTTGATCACCAACGGTAACTTCGGGTGAGTGAAAATCGGACTGAACATCGGGTACTGGGGTGCCGGGAACGACTGGGCGAATCTCGAACTGGCCAGAGAGGCCGACCGGCTCGGGTTCTCCGTGGCGTGGGTGGCCGAGGCCTACGGTTCGGACGCCGCGACCGTGCTGGCGTGGCTGGCCGCGCGGACCGAGCGGATCGACCTCGGCAGCGGGATCCTGCAGATCCCGGCGCGCCGGCCGACGATGACCGCGATGACGGCGGCAACCCTGGACAACCTGTCCGGCGGCCGGTTCCGGCTCGGGCTCGGCGTGTCCGGCCCGCAGGTCGCCGAAGGCTGGTACGGCGTCCCGTTCGCGAAGCCCCTCGAACGCACCCGGGAGTACGTCGAGATCGTCCGCAAGGCCCTGCGGTACGAGCGGGTCCGCCACGACGGCGCGCACTTCCGGCTGCCGCTGCCGGGCGGCCCCGGCAAGGCGCTGCCGCTCGCGGTGCCGCCGGTGCGCGAACACATCCCGCTCTACCTGGCGTCGCTGGGCCCGAAGAACCTGGAGCTCACGGGCGAGATCGCGGACGGCTGGCTCGGCTTGTTCTTCTCGGCGGAGCACGGCGGCGAGGCGCTCGCCCGGATCCGCGCGGGCCGCGCGAAGATCGGCGAAACCCTGGCCGGGTTCGACGTCGTGGCGACGGTCCCCCTGGCGGTCGGCCCCGACTGGCGAAGGGCGGCGGACCACGCCCGGCCGTACGTGGCGGGGTTCGTCGGCGGCGCGGGCAGCCGGGAGCGGAACTTCTACCGCGACCTGGTGGCCCGGACGGGCTACGAAGCCGCGGCCGACGAGGTGCGCGAGCGGTACCTGACGATGGACTACGCCGGCGCGATGGCGGCGATCCCGCTGGAGTTCCTGGACGCGACATCGCTGCTCGGCCCGAAGGAACGCATCGCCGACGGGATGCGCGCGCTCGCGGAGGCCGGGGTGACGACGTTGGCGGTATCGCCGACGCATCCGGACGCGGAGGCGAACCGGGCGGCACTGCGGTGCGCGGCGGAGGCTTTGGAGCTGGCCGGAGTGGGCGACTGACGCGACTCAGCGGGCCGGGCTTCGCCTCGACCGTGGCCGGCGGCCGGCGCGGCCCGGCTTTCCCACCGCGCAGGCGAGCTTGCCGCCCCGGCCGTCAGCGCTCGGCCGCGTACTGCCAGAACTCCTGCATCAGCGGTGTCGGCTCCGGGCTCGTCATCTCCACCTGCGTCAGCAACACCGTCACCGTGCCCGTCGCCGGGTGGAGGTGCCAGGCCGTGCCCGCGCCGCCGACCCAGCCGTAGCGGCCCGGGACCTCCCACGGCCGCGTCGCCCGGACGTCGACCGATCCGCCGTAGCCCCATCCCTGGCCGTGCAGGAACAGCCGCCCGGCCTCGCGCTGGGCCGGGGTCAGGTGGTCGGTCGTCATCCCGTGCACCGACTGCGCCGTCAGCAGCCGGTGGCCGTCGACCGTGCCTTCGTCCAGCAGGAACCGGGCGAACTTGAGCAGGTCGTCGGCCGTCGACACCAGGCCCGCCGCGCCCGACGGGAACGCCGGCGCGCTGCTCCAGCGCCCCTCCGGCGAGTCGATCAGCCGCAGCCCGCTCTCCCCGGGCCGGTACGCGCTGGTGAACCGGCCCAGCGCGGCCGTCGGCACCGCGAACCCCGTGTCGGCCATGCCCAGCGGCTCGAACACCCGCTCCGCCAGGAACTCCGGCAGCGACCGGCCCGCCACCCGCGCGATCAGCGCGCCCTGGATGTCGGACCCGGTGTCGTACAGCCACGCCTCCCCCGGCTGGTGCAGCAGCGGCACCTGCGCCAGCGCGGCCAGCCACTCGTCCGGCGCCAGCGCCCGCGGGGCCGCCGCCGGGTGGCCCAGCACCTGCAGCAGCAGGTCGACCGCGGGCAGCGTCATGTCCGCCGCGAGGCCGTACCCGCAGCGGAACGTCAGCAGGTCGGCCACCGTGATCGGGCGGACGGCGGGCACGACGTCGTCGACCGGCCCGGCCGGCGTCCGCACGACCACCGGCGACGCCAGCTCCGGCAGCCAGCGCGCGATCGGGTCGTCCAGCGCGAGCTCGCCGTCGTCGACGAGCAGCAGGACCGCCGCGGCGACGATCGGCTTGGTCAGCGACGCGATCCGGAACAGCGAGTCGCGCGCCATCGGCACGGTGCCCTCGGTGTCGGCCGAACCCACGGCCGCCACTTCGAGCTGTCCGCCGTGCGCGACGAGCGCCACCGCGCCCGGGACGTCCTCGATGTGCTTGCTGAGCACCTCGGTCAAGGTCGGCATGGTCAGTCCAAGGGGTTGATGGCGCGCAGGCGCCGCGGGCCGGTGTCGGGCCGCGACGGAGGCGGCCCCAGCACGAGTCGGGCGTTGGCGACGAAGGCGCCGTCCGGCGACGCCAGGATCGGGTCGAGCACCAGCGAACGCACCTCCGGGTTGTCCTCGGCCAGCGCGGCGACGCGCAGCACCATGTCCTGCAGGGCGGCGAGGTCGGCGGGCTCGTCGCCGCGGTAGCCGGTGAGCAGCGGCGCCGTCCGCGGCTCGCGCAGCAGCGTGGCCGCGTCGACGTCGGTGAGCGGCACCGCCCGGTACGCGCGGTCGCCCAGCAGCGTGCTGACCAGCCCCGACAGCCCGAACGACACGAGCGTGCCGAACGACGGGTCGTCCTGCAGCCCGATCACGCACGACAGGCCCTTCGGGGCCATCCGCTGGACGTACACGTCGTCGTCGCCGGAGATCTCGCGCAGCGTTTCGTAGGCGGTGCGCACCGAGTCGGCCGACGCCAGGTCGAGCCGGACCCCCGCCAGGTCGGGCCGGCCGCGCAGCCGCTCGTCGACGGCCTTGAGCGTCACCGGGTAACCCAGCTCGGCCGCCGCCGCGACGGCTTCGTCCACTGTGGACGCCACGCGGAACGGGACGACGTCGATGCCGTAGCAGCCCAACAGCCGCACTACGTCGGTGTCGGACAGCAGCGTCGTCTTGCCGCTCTCGGCGTCGAGCAGTTCCCGCACGAGCCCTTGCGCCTGTTCGGTGTGGATCCCGGCCGGCCGCACCAGCGTGCCCTGCGGGCGCTGCCGCCAGGCCGCGTACCGGACGACCCGGGCGAGCGAGTTGACGGCGCGTTCCGGGCTCGGGTACGACGGGATCGAACCGCGCGTCGGGACGCCGTCGCCGGTCGAGACGGCCAGTTCGTCGGGCACGCCTTCGGCGGCGAGGAATGTCGAGACGATCGGCTTGCGCTGCCCCAGTTCGACCACGGTTTCGCGCAGGGCGCGCGCGTACGCCGTGCCGGGAATCGCCACCGGTGGCGCGAACACGACGACCAGTGCGTCGGTGTCCGGCGACGTGAGCGCCTCGCCGACCGCCTTCGCGAAGTCGTCCGGGCCGGCCTGCGGGCCGACGTCGACCGGGTCGAACGCCAGCCGCAGCCCCTGCATCCGCGCGGTGTCGGCGGCCAGCAGCCCGATCGCGCTGGAGTTGCCGACGATGCCGATCCGCGGCCCGGCGGGCAGCGGCTGGTGGGCGAACACGAGCGCGGTGTCGAACAGCTGCGCCAGCGACTCCACCCGCACGACGCCGGCCTGCTCGAACAGGGCCTGCACGCTGGCCTCGTCGATCTCGGTGGACGTCGCGGCCAGCTGCGGGCGGACTGCGTGCCGACCGGACTTCACCGCGACGATCGGCTTCGTCCGGGCCAGGCGGCGGGCCAGCCGCGCGAACTTGCGCGGGTTGCCGAACGACTCGAGGTACAGCAGGACGAGGTCGGTGTCCGGGTCGGTTTCCCAGTACTGCAGCAGGTCGTTGCCCGAGACGTCGGCGCGGTTGCCGGCCGAGACGAACGTCGACAGGCCGAGCCCGCGCGACTCGGCGTCGGCGAGGATCGCGGTGCCCAGCGCGCCGGACTGGCAGAAGAACCCGGTGCGCCCGCGCACGGGCAGCCGCGGCGCGAGGGTGGCGTTGAGGCGGACGCCGGGCGCGGTGTTGAGCACGCCGAGGGCGTTCGGGCCGACGACGCGCATGCCGTGCGCCCGCGCCTCGCCGACCAGCCGCAGCTCGGCGTGCAGGCCGTGCGGGCCGGCTTCGGCGAAGCCGCTGGAGAGGATCAGCAGCGTCTTGACGCCCTTCGCGAGACAAGCGTCCAAAACGGACTCGACGGACTCGGCGGGCACCGCCACGACGGCCAGGTCGACCGGGTCCGGGATGTCCAGCACCGACGGGTACGCGCGGACGCCCCGGACCGAGCGGTGCTCCGGGTTGACCGGGTAGACGGTGCCGGTGAACGCGGCGGCCAAGAGGTTTGCGAAGGCGACGTGCCCGACCTTGCCCGGCTCGGCGGACGCGCCGATCACCGCGACCGACGTCGGGTGCAGCAGGTTGTGCACGCTGCGCGCCTCGGCGGCCTGCTCCCGGGAGCGCGCGACCGCGAGGGACTCCTCGGTCGGGTCGATGTCGAACTCCAGGTGCAGCACGCCTTCCTCGATCTCGCGGCTGACCTGGTAGCCCGCGTCGCGGAAGACCCGCACCATGGCGGCGTTCTCGGCGAGCACCTCGGCGACGAACCGGCGCAGCCCGCATTCGGAGGCGGCCGCGGCGAGGTGCTCCAGCAGGATCGAGCCGAGCCCGCGGCCCTGGTGCGCGTCGCTGACGACGAAGGCGACCTCCGCCGACGGGCCGTGGTCGAGCCGTTCGTACCGGCCGACCGCGACGATGTCGTCGCCCAGGAAGGCGGCGAACGCGACGCGGTCGTGGTGGTCGACCGTCGAGAAGCGCTTCAGGTCCTTCTCGGGAATGCGTGGGTAGGCGCCGAAGTAGCGGAAGTACCGCGTGCGCTCGGAAAGCTTGCCGTGGAAGGCGACCAAGCCGTCGGCATCGGTGGGGACGATCGGTCGCAGGTGGACGGTGCCGCCGTCGGAAAGCACGACGTCGGCCTCCCAGTCGCGGGGGTAGTCGAAAGGATCCCGGCCGGCCATCGTCAGTCCCTGGGGTCGTCCGGGTCGAGGCCGTGCAGGGGGAAGACGGCGCGGCGGGTGTCCCGGACGGCGACGTCCACCGGGTCGTCCTCGCCGTCGCCCCACGGCTTGAACTCGGTCTCGCGGGCGTCGGTCATCGCCTGCGGCAGCTCGGCGTTCGGCGCGGCCTTGGTGACGGTGGAGACCCAGCCGGGCGGCAGCGGCGTCGCCGGGGCGACGTCCCGGTCGAGGACGGTGGCGATCAGGTGCGTCCACGACCGCGGGACGACGCGGATCAGCTGGTAGCCGCCCCCGCCGACGGCGATCCACTTGCCGCCCGCGTACGTCTCGGCGAGATCGCGGAGAGTGGCGTAGATGGTGCGGTGGCCGTCGACGGACAGGGACAGGTCGGCCAGGGGGTCTTCCTCGTGCGAGTCGACGCCGCACTGGGTGAACAGCAGCTGCGGCTCGAAGTCGGCGAGGAGTGAGGGAACGACGGCGTTGAAGGCGCGCAGCCACCCCGGATCGCGTGTGCGTGGCGGTAGCGGGACGTTGACGGCCGTGCCGTCGGCCTTCCCGCGGCCGGTCTCGGCGGAGTAGCCGGTGCCCGGCCAGAGCGTGAAGGGGTGCTGGTGCATCGAGATGGTGAGGACGCGGGGGTCGTCGTAGAAGGCGGCCTGGACGCCGTCGCCGTGGTGGACGTCGGTGTCGATGTAGGCGATGCGCTCGAAGCCGTGGTCGAGCAGCCACGAGATGGCGACGGCGCAGTCGTTGTAGACGCAGAAGCCGGAAGCCTGGTCACGCATGGCGTGGTGCAGCCCGCCGGCGATGTTGACGGCCCGGGTGGCCTCGCCTTCGGCGATCTTCCGCGCGGCGAGCAGCGTCGAGCCGACGACGAGGGCGGAGGCGTCGTGCATGTCGGTGAAGACGGGGTTGTCGGCGGTCCCGAGCCCGTGCCCGACATCCCACCCGACGAGCGGCGCCTCCCGCACGGCGGCGATGTATTCGGGAGCGTGGACCCGGAGGAGCTCCTCGTCGCCGGCCCCGGTGGGGATGAGGAGCGGGACGTCGTCGAGCACGCCGAGTTCGGTGGCCAGCCGGACGGTGAGCTCCAGCCGGACGGGGTTGAACGGGTGGTCCCCACCCAGGTCATAACCGAGAAGGGCGGAGTCCCAAACGACGGCCGGCGACATGCGCTCGACTCTAGTGCCGATCGGGGGAACGCGTGGACCGGAAGTGCCGGGCGCGGGGTAGCCCGCCCGCCGCGCCGGTAGCTCACCGGCGGGCGGCGCCGGCCGCCGCGGGCGGCTCAGCCAGTCAGCTGCCCGCCGCTCCGCGACGGCTCTCCGGCGGCGGTGGCTGACTCGCGGCGGCGGTGGCTCACCGGCGGCGGCGGCGGTGGCCCGATGCGCTGGGCTGCCGCTCTGCTGGTCCGCGACGGCCAGGCAGCTCGCCACGGGCTCCGGCTGCACTCCGCTCGCCGGAGCGCAGCCCCGCCGCCCGCGGCGGCTGCCGCGGGCGGCTCAGCCAGTCAGGTAGCCCGCTGCCCTCGTCGCAGGCTCAGCTGCCCACCGCTCCGCGACGGCTCTCCGGCGAGTCACCCGCGACCCGGCTGCCCGCCGCTCGGCGGCTGCTCGCCGGCGCCACTCGCTCCCCGGCGTGCCGACCGCCGGCCGGTGATGGCCGCCCGGCCGGTTCGCGGCTGCTCAGCCCGGCAGGTCGCCCGTCGCCGCTGGGCGCTGCGGGTCGCGGGACCAGTGGGACCACGAGCCCGCGTACAACCCCGCGCCCGGGTGGCCCGCCAGCTCCAAGGCGAGGACCACCGAACTCGCCGTCACCCCCGAACCGCAGTACGCGCCGACCGGCTCGCCCGGGCGCAGGCCCAGGTCCGCGAACCGGGCGGCCAGCTCCTCCGGCGCGCGCCAGTGGCCGTCGTCGGTCGTGTGGCCCGCGAACGGGGCGTTCACCGCGCCCGGGATGTGGCCCGCCCGCGGGTCGACCGGCTCGGTCTCGCCCGTGTAGCGGGGGTTCGCGCGCGCGTCCAGGAGCAGGCCGTCGCGGGCCAGGGCCGCCGCCTCGTCCGCGTCGAGCACCGGCAGGCCGCCCGGCCGGACCGTGATGTCCCCCGGCTCGGGCCGCGGCTGCTCCTTGCTCACCGGGTGGCCGTCGGCCGTCCACGCAGCGTAACCGCCGTCGAGCACCGCCACCTCGTCATGGCCGGCCCAGCGCAGCAGCCACCACGCCCGCGCGGCCACCGAACCGTCGGCGTCGTCGTAGACCACCACCGGCGCGCCTGTCCGGACGCCGGCCGCGCGCAGGTCGCGCTGCAGGTCGGCCGGGTCGGGCAGCGGGTGCCGGCCACCCTCGCCCGGCTCGCCCGCGAGCACGTGGTCGAGGTCGGTGAAGACCGCGCCGGGCACGTGGCCCTCGCGGTGGGAATCGGCGCCGGGCGGCCCGGCGAGCCGCCAGCGGACGTCGAGGACGACGGGCCGGTCCCCGGCCGGGCCGGCCAGCGCGGCGGCGAGGTCGGTGGTGCTGATCAGCGGACGCATGCCTCCCATCTTCCAGCGGCCGCCCGCCCGGCCGCGCCGGGGTGCGGACATATCCGTCACCGGCGAGTTGTTATCCCCAAGGCCCGCCGCCGCTGTCGGGGTCAACGACTACGATGAGCAACGCGGACGAAGGGGACAGCGTGAACGATCTCATCGACACCACCGAGATGTACTTGCGTACTATCTACGAGCTCGAAGAAGAAGGTGTCGTTCCGCTGCGCGCCCGCATCGCCGAGCGCCTGCAGCAGAGCGGCCCGACCGTGAGCCAGACCGTCGCCCGGATGGAGCGCGACGGCCTCGTCGTGGTCGCCGACGACCGGCACCTCCAGCTGACCGACCACGGCCGCGAGCTGGCCATCGCCGTCATGCGCAAGCACCGCCTGGCCGAGCGCCTCCTCGTCGACGTCATCGGGCTCGAGTGGGAGCACGTGCACAACGAGGCGTGCCGGTGGGAGCACGTGATGAGCGAGGCCGTCGAGCGCAAGCTGGTCAAGCTGCTCGACCACCCGACCACCTCCCCCTACGGCAACCCGATCCCCGGCCTGGACAAGCTGGGCGACGGCGACCCGGCCCCGCCCGCGGAGGCCGACCTCGTCCGGCTCGACGAGTTCGCCCGCACCGGCGGTGGCCGCGTCGAGATCCGGCGCATCGCCGAGCACGTCCAGCTGGACGAGTCGCTGATGACCGAGCTCAAGTCCGTCGGCATCGTGCCGGGCGGCACGGTCACCATCGGCAAGGCCAACGGCGGCACCGTCGAGGTCACCGGCGGCGAGAACACCGCCCAGGTCGCCAGCTCCGCGCTGCACGCAGTCCTGGCGCAGGCCAGGTGAGCCCCGCTTCGGAGGCCGTGGCGGCGTTCCGCACGGTCCACGGAGTCGCGCCCGCCGGCGTGTGGTCCGCGCCCGGGCGCGTCAACCTGATCGGCGAGCACACCGACTACAACGACGGCTTCGTGCTGCCGTTCGCCCTGCCGCACCGCCTGGCCGCGGCGGCGTCGCCCCGCGAGGACGGCGTGCTGTCCGTGGCCACCCTGGGCGACGACGGCCAGCTCCAGCGCTCCGGCGAGCTCAAGATCGCCGACCTGGCGCCGGGCACGGTCGAGGGGTGGGCCGCGTACCCGGCGGGGGTCGCCTGGGTCATGCGCGACCAGGGCTTCACGGCCGGCGCCGACCTGGTCGTCGCCGGGGACGTGCCATCGGGAGCGGGGCTGTCCTCCTCTCACGCGCTCGAGTGCGCGGTGTCGCTGGCGTTGCTCGGCCTGGCCGGGCTGGAGCTCGGCGCGCCCGGCGAGCGCGTCCCGACGCGGCCCCAGGTGGCGCGGTGGGTCCAGCGCTCCGAAAACGACTTCGTCGGCGCGCCCACCGGCCTGCTCGACCAGACGGCGTCCCTCTGCTGCACCGAGTCCCACGTCCTGTTCCTCGACGTGCGCTCCGGCGAGCAGGAGCAGGTGCCCTTCGGCCTGGCCGACGCCGGGCTGCAGGTGCTGATCATGGACACCCGCACGAAGCACTCGCACGCCGAGGGCGGCTACGGCGAGCGTCGCCGCGGCACCGAGCGCGCTGCGGAGCTGCTCGAGGTGAAGGCGCTGCGCGACATCACCGTCGAGGGGCTTTCCGCGGCTCTCGACCGGCTGCCCGAAGACCTGGTGCCGCTCGTCCGGCACGTCGTCACCGAGAACCAGCGGGTGCTCGACACCGTGGAGCTGCTGCGGGCCGGCCGGCTGGCCGACATCGGCCCGTACCTGGACGCTTCGCACGTCAGCATGCGTGACGACTACCGGATCTCCACGGCCGAGCTGGACCTCGCGGTCGACTCGGCGCGCGAGGCCGGCGCCCTCGGCTCCCGGATGACCGGTGGCGGCTTCGGCGGTTCGGCGATCGCGCTGGTGCGTGACGCCGACCTGGACGGCGTCAAGGCGGCCGTCGAAGCGGCGTACGAAAAGGCCGGCTACCGGCGGCCGCGGATGTTCACCGCGGTGCCGTCGCGCGGCGCCGGTCGCGACGAGGTCTGAGGCCCCGGGCGGACCCGCACGCTGCCGAGGGGGAAGACTGGCGAGGACAGTCATCACCCTCGGCAGGAAGGCCTGGATGTGTCGGAGCAGAGCAACGCCCTGAAGCTGGTCGTGACGGGCGGAGCCGGGTACGTCGGCAGTGTCTGCGCGGCCCGGCTGATCGAGGCCGGGCACCAGGTCACGGTCGTCGACGACCTGTCCACCGGCCACGCCGACGCCGTCCACCCGGACGCGCGGTTCGTCGAGGGCGACGCCGCCGAGGTGGCGGGCAGCCTGCTGCGCGAGGGCTTCGACGGCGTGCTGCACTTCGCGGCCAAGTCGCTGGTCGGCGAGTCGATGACGGAGCCGGCGAAGTACTGGGAAGGCAACGTCGTCACGTCGCTGCGGCTGCTCGAGGCCATGCGCGAGCACGGCACGCCGCGCCTGGTGTTCTCCTCCACGGCGGCGACCTACGGCGAGCCGGAGCAGTCGCCGATCCCGGAGTCCGCGCCGGCCCGGCCGACCAACACCTACGGCGCCACGAAGCTCGCGATCGACCACGCGATCACCAGCTTCGCCGGCGCGCACGGCCTGGCCGCGGTGAGCCTGCGGTACTTCAACGTCGCGGGCGCGTACGGCGCGTTCGGGGAGCGCCACACCACGGAAACCCATCTCATCCCCCTCGTGCTCCAGGTCGCAACGGGCGACCGCGAAAAGATCCAGATCTTCGGCGACGACTACCCGACGCCGGACCACACGGCGGTCCGCGACTACATCCACGTGGTGGACCTCGCGGACGCGCACCTGCTGGCCCTGAAGAGCGCGACGGCGGGCACGCACCGCATCTACAACTTGGGCAATGGCACGGGGTTCTCCGTTCTGCAGGTGATCGAGGCTTGCCGTGAGGTCACGGGCCACCCGATCCCGGCGGCGGTGGCGCCGCGACGGGCCGGTGATCCGTCGGTGCTCGTGGCGGCCAGCGACCGGGCTCGTGAGGACTTGGGGTGGAAGCCGGAGCGGACCGAGCTGGCCGGGATCGTGCGGGACGCTTGGGAATTCACCCAGGCTCGGCAGGGTGCTCGGAGCTGAGGTCGCCGGGTCGTGGGGGGGGGGGGGGGCGGCCCCCCCCCCCCCCCCCCCCCCCCGCGGCTAGAACACACGCT
>NZ_JBIWPI010000001.1:0-273195 GCF_044768185.1 Amycolatopsis sp. NPDC101161 | reverse complement strand
GGGGGGGGGGGGGGTGGTGGGGGGGGGGGGGGGGGGGGGGGGGGGGGGGGGGGGGGGGGGGGGGGTTGGGGGGGGGGGGGGGGGGGGGGGGGGGGGGGGGGGGGGGGGCCCCGCCCCCCCCCCCCCCCCCACCTCCGGAGCCGCTCATGCCTTGTCCACCGCGGGATGTCCACAAGCGACACTCGCCGGCAAGCCCGCACCCGCCCCCTCGAAGTCCGGTGGCTCCAAGCCGAACCCGGCCAGGCCTGACGGGTCCGCCGACAACGCCAACCCCAGCAACTGCTTCGGGGGCATCCCTCGCTGCATGACCGTTCTCAACAGCCCCGCCAGCACGTGGTTCGGGTTCGCCTCCAGCGCGTTCTCCAGTGCCATGCCCGCGAACGTCCCGTCGCCGCGCATGAAAGCCGCGTAGCCCAGCAGCGTTGCCGCTTCGGCGCGCTCTGGCGCTGGGAGTTCCTGGACCAGCATCAACCACAGCAGCTCTGCCTCGCGAGCCGTCGTGGTGTGGGGTGGGGCCGCCATGCTCAAGCACGCGTCACGGATCTCCGGGAGCGTCAACGCGCTCGCCAGCAAGACCGCCTGCTCGTCCGTCGGCGGCCCTGAGCCGCGGCGTTGGCGCTCGAAGGCCGCTCGGATCACCGAGGCCGCCTCCGAAACGCACGTCGACTCCGGCCAGGGCAACGACGACATCCTGGACAGGGCCGCGGTCCGGTGGGCCAATGCCTCCGGGGACCGGGGCGCCAGCAGCGCCGCCAGCTCGTCGCGGCTGTCGAACGCCACCCAGCAGGCTTCCGTCGCCCATGCTGCCGTCACCGTTGCCTTCGGGTCCGGGAGCTCGCCGGCGCAGGCCGGATCCGCGTAACAGCTCCAGGGCGCTCCCTGGGCGATGTCCGCGGCCCACAACGTGTGCAGCACCGGGATGCCGAGCTCATCCAGCGCGGCCGCCAGTTCGGCGGCGAAGTCCGCGTACGGTGGCGGACCGCCGGGTCTTCGCTCGCCGCCGATCAGCGCCAGCGTCACGGCCGTGGGTGGTGCCAGGACGTACCTCGCCGCCAACGCGCGGGCTTGCTGGGTCCGTTCTCCCGGGCGCGGGAGGTCGCCGCGCAGGACCAGGCCCACGCCGTCGGCCCGGCGGCCGATGAGGACGACGGAGTTCGCGGGCCGGAACCCGATCAGGTACGGGAGCGCGGCCAGCAGCTGCGCGGGGCTTCGGAGGTCGACCGGCGGGGTGCCGGCCGGGGTGGAAGTGGTCATGCCTCCAGCGTGGGGCAGGACGGGGTGGGATGGGGCGGTGGCGGCGAATCTGTGGATGGCCGGGGCCGATGTGGACGGAACCGGGTGGGCGGCGTCCGGGCGGCGGGTTTTTGTCGGTGGGGCGGGCTATGCTGCCCGGCCCCACCGACCGGTCCGGCCTCAGCCGCAGTGCTCGAAACCGCTTTCGTAGGTGTTGCCGCCCACCGAGCCGCCCCACTTCACGCAGGTGGCCGCGGCGGTCTTCTTCACCGGCCCGGCGTAGTAGGTGAAGCTGCCGGAATCGGTCACCCGCGCCGCGCCCTGGACCTCCAGGAACGCCGAGACCGGGCTCGCCGTGCCGAGCGACGTCGCCTTCAGCGTCGTCACGCAGTTCGCCTTGGTCGAGGAGTTGTACAGCAGGTACGCCGTGCCCGACGAGTTCGCCAGCGCCTGCTGGTCGACCACGGAGAAGCCGTCGCCGCAGACCTCTTCGGCGGAGTACGGGTTGCCCCCGCAGCTGTTCTTGCTCGTGAAGTCCGTGTGGCCGTAGTACGGCACGGCGACGCCGTTCAGCTTCGCCTTCTGCACCACGCCGTTGAGCCGCTCTTCGAAGTGCAGGTGCGGGCCGGTGACGCCGCCGGTCGCGCCCGCTTTGCCGAGCTCCTTGCCGAGGCCGACCGTCTGCCCGACCGAGACCTCCTGGGCCGAGAGGTGCGCGTACCGGGTCCGCCAGCCGCTGCCGTGGTCCACCTCGACCCACTTGCCGTAGCTCGTGCTGCCTTCGTCGGCGACCCGGGTCACCGTGCCGGAGGCCGCGGCGAGCACCGGCATGCCCGTGATGCCCGACTTCTGGAAGTCGACCGAGTACTCGGGGCTGTGGCCGCTGAACGTCGCCGCGGTGACGGTGACCCCGCACTTGAACGGCACCTGGAAGTTCGGTGCGGCCGACGCGGGCGCCTGGCCGGCGAGGGTGAGGCCGAGCGCGGGCAACGCCGCGGCGGCGGCGAACACGGCGAGCCGTCGCAACCTGGACATGGGGCTTACCTCCTGACAAACGAGACACCTTGACCCCACGAAGGGAAGCCTCCGTCGGTACATTTTCCGTACAAGCACCCGCGGAGGACACCCGGAATGACGCCCCCACGACCCCGGTTCCCCACGGCGCAGGGCTGGCTGCGCTGGGGGCTCATCGCGGTGCCGATGGTCACCGCGATGCACCGCGCGGACGCGCTCGCCTGGGTACTGATCGGTGTCACCCTCGTCCTGTCGATCCCGATGCCGTGGATCGCCGACCTCGGCGCCCGGAGGACATCGGCGGTCCTGTCGCTCGCCGTGATCGCGTCCGCGGGCGCGCTGTGGGTGGTCCTGCCCGGCAGCTGGGCGACGGTGGCGATGTTCAGCACGACGTTCTTCGTGGTGCTGCGGCAGTCCCGGGTGCCGGTCGTGCTGGCGGTCGTGCTGAACGCCGCGCTGATCACCGCGGCCTGGGCGGCTCACCAGGACCTCTGGGAAAGCGCCCTGTCGACGTATGCGGTCCTCGCCGTGATCGTGCTGATGGGGCTGAACCGGCGGACGCGCAACGCCCGGGTCGAGCAGACCGAACTGGCGCTGGCCCGCGCGCAGACGGCCACCGAGGAGCACGCCCGCGCGGCCGCCCTCGCCGAACGCGCCCGCATCGCCCGCGAGCTGCACGACGTGCTCGCTCACTCGCTGGCCGGGCTGTCCCTGAACCTGCAGGGCGCCCGGCTCATGCTGGTGCGCGACGGAGCCAGCCCGGACGCCGTCGCGCAGATCGAACGGGCGCAGAAGCTCGCGTCGGAGGGCCTCGCCGAGGCCCGCAAGGCCGTGGCCGCGCTGCGCGAGGACGCCGTTCCCGTCGAACGCGCGATCGCCGACCTGCTGGCCGCCTACCGGCTCGACAGCGGGGCGCGCGCGGACCTCAAGGTCGAAGGCGAACCGCGCGAACTCGACGCCGCGGTCGGCACCGCATTGGTCCGCGCGGTGCAGGAAGCGCTGGCCAACACGCGCAAGCACGCGGGGAAGGCCGACGTCGACGTCACGTTGGGGTACACCGATGGGTCGGTCGAGCTGACCGTGGCCGACCGGCAGGGCAGGCGGCCGCCCGACGCGCCGGCCGCAGGCTACGGTTTGCGCGGGATGAACGAGCGGGTCGCCCTGCTCGACGGGCGCCTGGACAGCGGGCCGGGGGAGGACGGATGGCGGATTCACCTGACGGTGCCGGCGTGACGCTGCGCGTCGTGCTGGCCGACGACCAGGCGGTGGTCCGGGAAGGCCTGGTTACCCTGCTCGGGCTGCTGCCCGGCGTCGAGGTGGTCGGCGCCGCCGCCGACGGCCTGGCCGCGCTCGACCTCGTCGCCGCCCACCACCCCGACGTCGTCCTGGTCGACCTGCGGATGCCGCGCTGCGACGGAGTCGAGACCACCGAACGGATCCGCGCGGAGCACCCGGGCACCGAGGTCGTCGTCCTGACCACGTACGCCGACGACGAGTCGCTGCTGGCCGCGTTGCGCGCCGGCGCCCGCGGGTTCCTCACCAAGGACGCCGACGCCGAAGCCATCGCGCGGGCGCTGCGCTCGGCCGCCGCCGGTCAGTCCACAGTGGACGGCGAACTGCAACGGCGGCTGGTCGAGGCCGCCACCCGCAGCTCGCCTCGGCGGGTCAAGGAGGTCGAAGGCCTGACCGCCCGCGAGATCGAGGTGCTGCGGCTGATCGCGGCGGGCCTGTCGAACACGGAGATCGCGCGCACGCTCGTGGTGAGCGAGGCGACCGTGAAGACCCACGTGAACCACCTGTTCACCAAGGCCGGGTTGCGCGACCGCGCGCAGGCGGTCGCCTTCGCCTACCGGGCGGGCATCGCGGACTAGAGCAGCCGCTGGGTGAAGCCGGCCGCGGCCAGCCGGCCGAACGCCCGCTGGACGCCGGCCGGGACGGGCTGCGGGATCGCGAAGCCGCGTTCGGCGTACTGGGTGATCCGCTGCGTCTCGCCGACTAGCATGCTGACCACCCGCTCGACGTCCTCTTCCCCGGTGACGTGGTCCTCGAACGACACCGCCTTCGACGCGCACACGACGTCGATGCGGGGCCAGAGCCGCTTCGCCGTCGCATACGCGCGACGCTGCTGGTACGGCCGCGTCACGAGGGTCACCGACGCGATCTCGCGGCCGGCGAGCAGGCGGCGGGTGAACGCGATGTTGTCGCCCGTGTTGCGGGCCGCCGGTTCGACCAGGATCACATCGTCGGGCACGCCCAGCTCCAGCGCGATTTCGCGGTAGTGGACCGCTTCGCCACGCGGGAAGCGCTCCACCGTCGTCGGCGCGTTGGCGCCGGTGAAGACGACGAGCGGGAAGCGCCCGGCGTGGAACAGTTCGGCCGTGTGCACGGCGACGCCGGGATCGCGGCTGCCCAGCCCGATCCCGACGTCGGAACGCCGCGGTTCGTGCCGCAGGTCGTGGTACTCCCACAACGTGCGGACATCGGCGTCCAGGTGTGCCGGCAGCATCAGCCGAACGCGGCTCGCAGCGCCGGCTTGCCGCCCGTCACCGGCAGCGTCACCGACGTCCTGGTCAGGTCGAGCGCCAGCCCCGCGCCCGGCTTCGGCCGCAGCGTGTAGTCGTGGTCGCTCGAAGCCAGCAGGAACTCGAGCCGGTGACCCGCCGCGAGGATGTAGTCCTTCGGCATCAGCTCGACGCCGATCCGGTAGGTCTGCCCCGGCGTGATCGGCTCGGTGCGAGCCGGCGACGTGCGGTTCTGCGGGTCGGTCCAGCCGCGGCTGATGATGTGGGACGTGCCGTCGGGGGCGCGGTCGAGCAGGATCGCCGAGACGTTCGCCGCGGGCCGGTCGAACGCCAGCGCCAGGTCGGCGCGCGCGGTGCCGGAGAGGCGTACGGACTGCTTCGCCGCCGAAGTCGCGTACAGCAGCCGGTTACCGGACGAAGCGAGGCCGGCGAGCTGCTCGATCGTCTTTGAGGAGTCGTCCGCGAGGGTCTCGACGGCCGCCGTGCCCGGGACCGGGTTGCGGGTGTCGATGGCGCCCTTCGACCGGCCGCCCGGCCACGGGTAGACGCGGACGTCGGCGGTGCCCGGCGCCGGCCAGTCGGCCTCGTCGGTCCAGGACAGGTCCTCGCGCTGGATCGTCGCCTTCGGCTCGTTCTGGATGCCGTTGTCGATGCCGTAGAGGTAGTGCGACATCCACTTGTTCAGCGTCGCGAGCCAGACGTCGCGCCGCAGCGAGTACGGGTCGGCGTGGCCGGACTGGTGCAGCCAGATCTTGTGCTCGACGCCGTGCGCCTTCAGCGCTTCGTACCACTCGGCGACCTGGTCGGTCTTGACGTTCCAGTCGTTGAGGCCGTGCACCGCGAGCACCGACGCGTGCACCTTGGCGACGTCGTTGCGGTAGTTGCGGACGTCCCAGAACGGCGTGTAGTCGCCGGTCACGCGGTCCTGGTCGCGGGTCAGGCCGTCGATCACCGGGCGGCAGACCTGGCGGTCGGCCCGGGTGTAGACGTACTCGGCGAGCACGTCGGCGTCCTCGCCCTGGTAGCCGCCGGCCGCGACGACGGCGCCGTCGTTGCGGTAGTACTGGTACCAGCTGGAGATCGCGGCGATCGGCACGATCGTCTCGAGGCCCTCGACGCCGGTGCTCGCGACGGCGTTCGGCAGCGTCCCGTTGTAGGAGACGCCCATCATGCCGGTCTTGCCGGTGCTCCAGTCGGCCTTCGCCGCGGCGCCGTTCGCGTCTTTCGCGGCCGTGCGGCCGTTGAGCCAGTCGACGACCGAGCGCGCGCCGATCGTCTCGTTGACGTCGCCGGTGGTCGGGCAGCCGGTCGAGAGGCCGGTGCCGAGCGACTCGCCGTAGACGACGGCGAACCCGCGGGCGGTGAAGTAGTCCTGGTAGCGCCAGGTGATCGGGGTGGCCGGGCCGACGCCGTGCGCGGCGACGCGCGGGCCTTCCGGGCCGCGGGCGTACCCGGGCGCGTAGAGCTCGACGTCGACGTCGTGGTTCGCGACGTCGTTGCCGCCGGCGTAGTACGGGCTGGCCTGGTAGACGACGGGAACCTTCAGCCCTTGCTGCGTCGCGCGCGGGCGGACGACCTGGGCGTGCACGAGGTCGTCCTGGCCGTCGTGGTCGCTGTCGACCGGCGCGGTGACCCAGACGTCTTCGCGGACGACGTCGGCGGGGTCGAACACCGGCTGGGCCTGGCCGCCGGTGAAGACCGGGCCGGGCGGCGCGGCTTCGGCGGGCACCGCGGTCAGCGGCAGGGTCGCCAGTGCGAGGAGCAGGACAGCGGTTCGTGCGGCTTTCACTCAAACCCCCAAGCCGGGCGAAGCGGACGAGTGTCGAGACTTCCGCTCCGGCCTCGGGGGTGTCAAGAGACTAACGTCGGGGGCATGCCGACCGTGGAAGCGCCGATCGCCGCCGTGACCGTCTACCCGCAGCAGGCCCGGATCACCCGCCGGGGCAAGGCCCCACTCGACGCCGGGTCGCGCCTGACGTTCGCCGGGCTCCCCCTGTCCCTCGACCCGGCTTCGGTGCGCGTCACCGGGACCGGTCCCGCGCTGATCACGGGCGTCGACGTCCGCACCGAGCGGCACGCTTCGCCGGCCGACGCCGCGTTGCGAGCTTTGGTGGAGCAGCGGCGCGCGGACCAGGCGACGCTCGACGGCGTCGTGGACGACGAAGCGGCCGAAGCGATGAAGGTGGATCTGCTGACTTCGCTCGCGAAGCGCAGCGGCGGCAGCTTCGCAAAGGCGCTGGCTGCCGGGACAGCGGAGCCGTCGCGCGTAACCGAGGTGACCGACGCTTTGAGTTCGAGGCTGGCGTCGGCTTTGAAGGCGCGGCGGGTGTTGTCCGATCGGATCACCCGGCTGCGCGAGGACCTCGCGGCGTTGGATCGGCGGATCGAGTCCCACAGCGCGCAGTCCGAAGAGGACAGTACGTCCGTGGTGGTGGAGCTGGAGATCTCGGACACTTCCGGATCGGCCGAGCTGGAACTGTCCTATGTGGTCCCGGGAGCGAGCTGGGAACCGGGATACGACGTCCGGGTTCGCGGTACGGACGTCACGGTGATGTCGTACGGGCTGGTCAGCCAGTACACGGGCGAGGATTGGCCGGAGTGCGAACTCGCTTTGTCGACCGCGCGGCCGGCGGTTTCCGTGGTGGTACCGGAGTTGTCGCCGTGGTTCCTGGACCGCGTCCATCCCGTCCCGGCCGCTCCGGCGGCGGCGTATGGCGGGTCGGGCGGCGGTGTTCCTGATGGAGCGCGGATGCGCTTCGCCGCTGCCGCTCCGGCTATGGCACCGAAGCTGGCTTCGGTCGAGCAGGGGACGACGGCGGTGACGTACCGGCCTTCGCGTCCGGTGGCGGTGCCGTCGGGCGCTTCCGGCCATCGGACCACGTTGGCGCAGCTTTCGCTGACGGCTGAGTTGGGCTACGTGACCGCGCCGGTGTTGGCGGAAGAGGCGTACCTGCGGGCTACGGTCGTCAATACGTCTTCGTTCGCTTTGCGGCCGGGGCGGGCTTCGGTGTTCCATGACGCTGAGTTCGTCGGGACCACGTCTTTGGAGGCTTGGGCTCCTGGGGAGGAACTGGAGCTGGCGTTGGGGGTGGACGACCGGATCCGCGTCGAGCGCGAGCTGGTCCGGCGGACGGCTTCGAAAGCGACTTTGTCGGGGCAGAAGCGGCGTGAGGCTGAGTACAAGATTTCGGTGGGTAACCATGGGCCTCGGGAGGCTGTGGTGACGGTGCTGGATCAGGCGCCGGTTTCTCGGGACGACGGGATAACCGTGAAAGACGTGAAGACGTCGCCGGAGCCGGTGGAGACTTCGGAGTTGGGCGAGTTGACGTGGAAGCTGACGCTTGCGCCGGGGCAGACGGGTGAGGTCAAGCTGTCGTACCGGGTGGATGTGGCCAAGGGTGTCGAGCTGTCCGGCTGGCGGGAGTGATCACCATCAGCGCTTCGGGCCGCTCGACCACGGACGTCCGATTGAACGGCCGTCGACGCTTTCCGGTTTCGCTCGAGCAACCCGATCCGTTCCGCCGCTTCCAGCGGATCTTCGTGTTCCCACACCCTCACGACGAGCCAGCCCAACTCGGTCAGTTCAGCATCGGTGTCGCGATCACGGCGCGCAATCCCGCGCAGTTTCAAGCGCCACCACTTCCTGTTCGCCGTCGGCAAGTGCCCGTGTTGGGGACATGAGTGCCAGAAGCAGCCGTCCAAGAAGATCGCTATCCGTGCGCCACGGAGCAGAACATCGATGCGACGTCGACGGTTCCCGCCCGGCACCGAACTGTCCACGAGGAAGCGCAGGCCCTGTTTGTGCAGTGCGCTGCGCAAAGCGAGTTCCGGCCGGGTACCGGTTCTTCGAGTTCGGGTCATCACGCGTGCGGTCGCCCACGAGGAGGCTGGAGGGGCCGGTCCGGGATCCAGGTGCTGGTACACCTCGTCAGAGTCGCACCGGGGACCGACAAAAACCGGCCGCGAGTACAACCTCGGCCATCTGCGAAGGCAAGCGCGCCACGTGAACGCGATCCGCAGCCCCGCGCTCCACTCGCGGCGTGACGGCTGCGCGAGTGGCGTTCGAGCTCTTGCGGCTCGCACATCTCGCATCGCGGCGAAAGTCAGGGGAAGAGCGGGCCGGGCAGAGCTGCCATGACTGGTCTACCCGGCTTCTCCTCGCCGTCTTCGGAAAGGCTGTTCCGATCAACCCTGGGAGATGTAGGCCTCCAGCTGTTCCTGGCTCTTCTCCAGCTCCTCCATCCGGTTCTTCACCACGTCCCCGATGGACACGATCCCGGCCAGCCGCCCGTCGGCCAGCACCGGGACGTGCCGGATTCGGCGCTCCGTCATCAGCACTGACAGCTGGTCCACCGAGTCGTCCGGGGAGCAGCTCGCCACCAGCTTCGTCATGATCTCCGACACCGGGCCGTCCAACAGGCCCGGGCCGTGGTCGTTCAAACGCCGGACCACGTCGCGTTCCGAGACGATCCCCGCTATCGATCCGTCCGGGGCCACGACCACCATCGCGCCCACGTTGTGTTCGGCCAGGCCGGTCAGCAGCTCGGTCACCGTGGTCTCCGGGGTGACCGTTGCGACCGCCGACCCCTTCTTGCGCAGCAGATCCGCAATCCGCATGGCGATCCTTCCCGTCGGTGAGCTGGATCACCACAGGGTAAGGGTGCCGGGACCTGGGCGAAAGTCCGGCAAACGGGGCGTTTTCGTGGTATTGAAAACGATTCAGCCGAGGCGTTCGGCCAGGCCGTCCAGTGCCGAGCGGATTCCGGCCGCGTAGTCGTCGTCGCAGAGGGCGTCGAGGCGGGCTCGGGCCAGTTCCAGCTGCTCGCGCGCCGCCGTCAGGTCACCCAGTTTGCGGTAGTCCTCACCCAGGTTGAGGTGCAACGACGGGTAGAACCCGCGCACGGCCAGCGACGAGTGGTACTCCTGGGCCCGCGAGTCGGTCAGCGAGTCGGCCGCCGCCAGCGCGCGCAGGTCCCACTCCAGCTCCTCCGCCGGGTCGTCGCAGACGTCGGCCATGTGGTGCGCCAGCGCGACGCGGTGCAGCGGGTCGCCGTCCGGGCCGATCGACGCCCACAACGCCGTGAACGTCGCGTACGCGCCCTCTCGGTCGCCGCCGATGTGCTGCCGGAGACCGGCGTCGATCGCCACCATCACGTCGTCGGTCACGCCGCTCCCCCGTCCGCCAGCTCGCGCAGCCGGGCCAGTCCCGGCCCGATCCGCTCCGTCGCGACCGCACCGTAACCGAACACCAGCCCGTGCCGCCGCTCGCCCACCGCGAAGTCCCCCAGCGAGTACAGCCGGACGCCGTGCCGGCGGGCGCGACGCACCAAAGGCGACAGATCCGACGAGGAAACCGCGCTCACGTGCAGCCCCGCTGAAGACGGCAGCAAACTCAAGAAGGGGAACTCCCCGACCAGCGACGACAGCAGTTCGTGCCGCTCGCGGTAGACCTTCCGCATCCGCCGGACGTGCCGGGCGAAGCCGCCCTCGGCCATGAACGCCGCCAGCGCCGCCTGCTCGACGTTCGGCGCGTGCCAGTCCGTGAGGTACCGGGCCTTCACCAGCGCCGGCACGAGCGACGGCGGCGCGACGAGGAACCCGAGCCGCAACGCCGGCGACAGCACCTTCGAGAACGACCCGACGTACACGACCCGGCCACGGGAATCCAAGCTGTGCAACGGTTCCAGCGGCCGTCCGGTGTAGCGGAACTCCGTGTCGTAGTCGTCCTCGACGAGCACGGCGTCGTGCCGCTCGGCCCAGTCCAGCAGCTCGAGCCGGCGCTCCAGCGACATCGACAGCCCCAGCGGGTACTGGTGCGACGGCGTCACGTAGACCAGCCGCGCCTCGTCCGGGATCGCGCTGACGACGATCCCGTGGCCGTCCACCGGCACCGGCGCCACGCGCACGCCCCGCGCGGCCAGCACCAGCCGCGGCGGCGGGTAGCCGGGGTCCTCGACGGCCGCCACGTCACCCGGACGCAGCAGCACCCGCCCGACCAGGTCCGTCGTCTGCTGGGCGCCGGCGGTGACGACGACCTGCGCCGCGCTCGCCCGGACGTCCCGCGACACCCCGATGTGCCGCGCGATCTCCGTGCGCAAGGAACCGAGTCCCTGCGGGTCGCCGTACGTCATCAAGTCGGCCTGGCCTGCACGCAGCCGCTGCGTGACGAGCCGGCGCCACGTGTCGAACGGGAACCGCGTGAGGTCCGGGACGCCGGGCCGGAAGTCGAACTCCGGGGCCGGCGCGAACGGCGCGGGCGGCGCCGGCACCACGTCCCACTCCGGCAGCGGGCGGACACCCGACACCGAGGACGGCGCGGGCCGGCTCAAGGCAGTAGCCGTGACGAACGTGCCCGCGCCGACGCGCCCGGCGAGGAACCCCTCGGCGGTGAGCCGGTCGTAGGCCGCGCTGACGGTCGTCCGCGAGACGGCCAGCCGCTGCGCCAGCTCCCGCGTCGGCGGCAGCGCCTCGCCGGGCCGGATCCGGCCGTCCAGGATCGCCGCGCGCAGCTGCCGGTAGATCGCGTCGCGGTGCCCGCGCGTGCCGGTCAGGTCGATGTGGACGTCCATCACCCCAGATTGGCACACCGGAAGACGCACGGATTTGGCACTTCTCGTGATCCGCTCCCCCGCCTAGCGTGCGAAGCATGGATCTCCGCGAACTCGACCGCCGCACCCTGCTCGTCCTCGACAAGATCGTCGCCACCGCCCAGCCGGACGACCTCCGGCGCCCGACCCCGTGCGCCGGCTGGACCCTGGAAGACCTGCTCCGCCACCAGGTGAGCGAGAACCACGCCTTCGCGACCGCGGCCCGCGAAGGCTCGGCCCCGGACTGGGACACCGGCGACCTCGGCGACGACGCCCGCGCCGCCTACCAGGCGTCCGTCGACGACTTCCTCGAAGCCTTCGCCGACGACGCCGTGCTGGAGCGGCAGCTCACGATCAACCACTTCGGCACGTTCCCCGGCACGATCGCCGCGCACATGCACCTCGTCGACACCGTCGCGCACGGCTGGGACCTGGCCCGCACGCTCGGCCTGCCCTACGAGCCCGACGCCGACGCCGTGCACGCCGCCCTGCAGCTGGCCGAACGGATCCCGGACGAGGGCCGCGAGAAGAACGGCTCCTTCGCCCACAGCGTCGCGACGGCACCGGACGCGAGCGAACTGGACCGGTTCCTCGCGCTGCTCGGCCGCGACCCGGCCTGGACCGTCAGCTGATGTCGGCGGGCGCGGCGCTCCACGTGTCGCACGCCTTGGTGTTCTTGCCGTCGTAGCCGGCCTTCGCCCACGTCAACTGGTGCTCGCGCGAGCCGTGCGTGTCGCTGTCGTTGGCGCGGCCGTAGTCGGCGACGGCGGCGTTCGCCAGCGAGCGGCTGACCGAGCCCGTGCCGGCGACCGCGGCCAAGAACAGCGCGCCGAAGCAGTTCGCCTGCAGCTCGATGCGCCGGACGACCTCCTTGTCGGCCGCGGTGTCCTCGTTCGGCGAGGTCATCTTGTCCGCCGCCGCGGCCAGGATGCCGCTCTCGCGCTGCACGTGGTGGCCGTATTCGTGGGCGAGCGTCGCGATGTGGCGGGCCTTGTTGAGCCCGGCGTCCGACAGCATCCAGTCGGTCGGGGCGTAGATCGTGGTGTCGCCGCCGCAGTAGTAGGCGACGGCTTCGTTCTCCGTCGGCGCCGCGCCGCACGCGCTGTGCTCGGGCAGCGTCACCGAGACCGTCGCGGTCAGGGTCGGCTCGTTCGCCTTCTCCAGCGCCGGGCGCCACGACTGCTCCAGGCAGTCGACGAGCGCGCCGTAGTAGGCCTTGAGCTGGGCGGGCGCCCGGCCGAGGTCGGGCAGCGCGCACGTCGCGGGCCCCGGAGTGATGCCGGTCGAGAGCAGCGGGTTGCGCGCCAGCTCGGGCACGGGCTTCGCGGGCTTGCCGTCCGAGCCGCCGCTGTACGCGCGGCCGGTGTCGACGCCTTGGGCGATGTACGCGTGGCCGTCGACGCGGTGCGGGATGGTGGCCGCGATCAGCGAGATCGCCAGCACGACGACGAGGACCCCGGCCACGGCACCCCAGAGCCGGCTGCGCGGCGGGGCGATCGGGACGGGCGGCGCGGCGGCCCAGTTCGGCGCCCAGGGGTTGGGCTCCGGGGCCCACGCGGGTTCCGGTGACCGGTCCCCGGCCGGCGGCGCGGGAAAACCGAACATTCCGTCGTCGTTCACGTTCTCCCCCTGCTCGGTGGCACCAGCATACGGACCCCCGGAGAGGGAAGGATCACGAAACGAAAACGCGTCCCGGTGGCCACCAGGGCCTCGAGCGGGCGAAACTGTCGGAATGAGTGTCGAGGATCCCTACCTGTGGCTGGAAGACGTGACCGGCGACGACGCGCTCGGCTGGGTGCGCGCCCGCAACGACGAGACGCTGGCCGAGCTGACCCGCGGCGCGCGCTTCGCCGAGCTGCGTGACGAGCTGCGCGAGGTGCTCGACGCCGACGACCGGATCCCGTACGTCCGCCGCCGCGGCGAGTTCCTCTACAACTTCTGGCAGGACGCGAGCCACCCGCGCGGCCTGTGGCGGCGCACGACGCTGGAGTCCTACCGGCAGGCCGAGCCCGAGTGGGAGCTGCTGATCGACGTCGACGCGCTGGCCGAGGCCGAGGGCGAAAACTGGGTCTGGCAGGGCGCGACCGTGCTGCGGCCGGACTACCGGCGCGGCCTGGTCGAGCTGTCCCGCGGCGGCGCGGACGCGACGGTCGTGCGCGAGTTCGACCTCGACGCGCACGAGTTCGTCGAGGGCGGCTTCACCGTGCCGGAGGCCAAGACGCGGATCGGCTGGATCGACGAGGACCGCGTCTACATCGGCACCGACTTCGGCGAAGGCACGCTGACCAGCTCCGGCTACCCGCGGCTGGCCAAGGAGTGGCGCCGCGGCACGCCGCTCGAAGAAGCCGTCACGGTCTACGAGGGCAAGCCCGACGACGTCTCGATCGGCGCGTCCCACGACCCGACCGAGGGCTTCGAGCGCGACTTCGTCAGCCGCGCGATCGACTTCTACCGCTCCGAGCTGTACCTGCGCACGCCCGAAGCGCTGGTCAAGATCGACATCCCGGACGACGCGAGCGCGTCCGTCCACCGCGAGTGGCTGCTGGTCCGGCCGCGCACGGCGTGGACCGTCGACGGCACCGAGCACCCCGCCGGGTCGCTGATCGGCATCCGGTTCGACGACTTCATGGGCGGCGAGCGCACCTTCACGACGCTCTTCACCCCCGACGACCACACCTCGCTCGACTACTGGGCCTGGACGCGCCACCACCTGCTGCTCGGTACGCTGCGCGACGTCCGCACCGAGCTGCGCACCCTGACCCCCGGTCCGGACGGCTGGCACGAGGAACCGCTGTCCGGCGGTCCCGAGTTCGGCAGCGCGGACATCTTCGACACCGATCCCGACGTCAGCGACGAGTACCTGCTCAACTCCAGCGGCTTCCTCCAGCCGTCGACGCTGAGCTACGGCCACGTCGGCGAAGAGGTCGAAGTCCTGAAGCAGGCTCCGGCGTTCTTCGACGCTTCGGGCATGAGCGTCGCGCAGTACTTCGCGACGTCGGAGGACGGCACGAAGATCCCGTACTTCGTCGTCCGGCCGTCCGGCGCCGAAGGCGGGCCGACGCTGCTGACCGGCTACGGCGGCTTCGAAGTCTCGCTGACGCCGTCCTACAGCGGGATGATCGGCCGCGGCTGGCTCGCGCGCGGCGGCACGTACGTCGTCGCGAACATCCGCGGCGGCGGCGAGTACGGGCCGAGCTGGCACACGCAGGCGATCAAGGCCGAGCGCCACCGCGTGTACGAGGACTTCGCTTCGGTGGCCACGGACCTCGTCGAACGCGGCATCACGACGCCGGACAAGCTCGGCATCCAGGGCGGCAGCAACGGCGGCCTGCTGATGGGCGTCATGCTGACGCGCTACCCGGACCGGTTCGGCGCGATCGTCAGCCAGGTGCCGCTGCTGGACATGCGCCGCTACCACCTGCTGCTGGCCGGCGCGTCGTGGATGGCCGAGTACGGCGACCCCGACGAAGGCGCGGAGTGGGAGTACATCTCGAAGTACTCGCCGTACCAGAACGTCCACAGTGGACGTTCGTACCCGCCGTCGTTGTTCGTGACGTCGACGCGCGACGACCGCGTGCACCCCGCCCACGCCCGCAAGATGGTGGCGCGCATGCGTGAGCAGGGGCACGACGTCCGCTACCACGAGAACATCGAAGGCGGCCACGGCGCCGCGGCGGACAACGAGCAGCTGGCGTTCAAGTGGGCGCTGGTCTTCGAGTTCCTGTGGGAGCAGCTCACGAAGTGACGCGGGCGAGCACGACGCCGCCGACGATCAGGGCCAGCGCGGCCACCCGGCCGACGCTGAGCGGGTCCTTGCTCACGACGACGCCGAGCACGATCGCGCCGACGGCGCCGATCCCGGTGAACACCGCGTAGGCGGTGCCCACCGGGACGGTGTCCATCGCGCGCGACAGCAGGTAGACGGCCGCGGCGCCGAGCACGAAGCACAGGAGCGTCGGCCACGGCCGCGTGAAGTTCTCCGTCGGTTTGATGCTCTGCGACCAGGCGATCTCGACGAGCCCGGCGAAGACGAGCGTCACCCAGCCCATCAGAGCGCCTTCAGCGCCGCTTCGCGCGAAGCGACCCGCTCGCCTTCGCGCGCCGCCAGGTGCGGGTCGACGAGGGCGTTGGTCAGCTCGGCGTGCACGAACCGGACGTCGTCGACGTCGTAGTGCCCGGCGATGAAGTCGCGCAGGTAGCGCTCGTGGTGGTCGAACGGGGCTCTCGGCGTGCCCGGCGCGTACGTCCCGCCGCGGGCGCCGGCGATGACGAACGCCTTGCCGCGCAGGGACATCCGCGGGAACGTCACCTGGTCGATCCAGGTTTTGAGCGCCGCGGGGATCGAGAAGTTGTACATCGGCGCGCCGATCAGGACGACGTCGGCCTCCAGCAGTTCCGCCAGCAGGGGTTCGACGATCGCCCAGGCCTGCTTTTGCGAGGGCGTTTCGACGACGTCGGCGTAGTGCGCCGGGTCGGTGATCCCCGCGGTGAGCAGGGCGTCGCAGATCTCGGTCCACGCCTCGCCGATCACCGGGACGGGGTCGGCGGCGAGGTCGCGGTAGGTCCGGGTGCCCGGCCAGGCGGCGGCGTAGCGCGCGGTCAGCTCGCGCGAGAACGACGTGCGGCGGGCGCTGGAGTCGAGGTGCAGCAGGTGGGTCACGGTTCCTCCTCAAGTGGACGCGGTGTCCGCTTGACGTCAACTGGACGCCGCGTCCGCTTATTCCCTAGGCTGCCGCCATGCCCGAACGCGCCGACGCGGCCCGCAACCGCGCGAAGATCCTCGAGGCGGCGGAGGAGCTGTTCACCGCCCGCGGCGCGGCGGACGTGACGATGGAGGACATCGCACGTGCGGCCGGCGTCGGCCGGGGGACGCTCTACCGCCGCTACCCGGACCGCGCGTCGATCGCCGTCGCGCTCCTGGACGAGCACGAGCGCCGGCTGCAGGAGTCCCTGCTGCGCGGCGATCCGCCACTGGGCCCGGGCGCGCCGCCGGCCGAGCGGCTGGCGGCGTTCTACGCGGCAATGGTGGAGCTGCTGGAGCGACACGCGCCCCTGGTGCTGGGGACGGAGGTCGGCCACTCCCGCTTCACGACGGGGGCGTACGGCTTCTGGCGCACGCACGTCAAGGGGCTGGCGGCGGGCGCCCCGGATCCCGACGTCCTGGCCGACGTCCTGCTGGCGCCGCTCGCCCCGGAGCTGTACCTGCACCAGCGCGCGCGGGGGGTGACGCCGGAGCGGATCACGGCGTCGCTGACGGAACTGGCGCGGTTGCTTTAGACGAGACCGCGCGGCCTCGCCCGCTTCGGGACGTACCGCGGTTTCGGCTTCGGCTCGTCGCCACGGATTCGCGAGAGGGCGGCTTCGAAGGCGGTGAGCACGTCGGCGACGAAGACGAGCCGTCCGACGCCGAGCCGGTGCAGCGCCGGGCCGTGGTCGGCGGCGACGGTGACCGCGACGCCGACCAGCAGCACCCGCCAGGTCCCGAACACCGCGGCGCGCACGGGTTTCGAGAGGCCGGCGAACCCGATCCGCAGGCGGTGGCAGTGGAAGGGCACGTGCCGCTCCTCGTCGGCGAGGATCCGGGCCGCGACCTGCGTGACGAGCGGGTCGCGGCTGCCGTCGCGCAGGGCGCGGTAGTACCGCAGCGCGACGACCTCGGCGATGAGCAGCACCATCAGCTCCAGCCGCAGCCCGAGGGCCCGCCGCAGCCGGACGAACACGGTGTCGGACCAATGCCGTTCTATCGTCGGCACTCCGGCGGCATTCAGGAGCGCGGCGAGCATCCGCGCGTGGTTCTGTTCCTCGGCGACGAAGAGCTTGACGGCGGCGAGGTAGTCGCCGTCACCGGCTTTCGCGATGAGGTTGGCGCCGTCCCCGGCCTCGCCGACCTGGAAGCGCTGCACGCTTTTCGCGACGTCGGGGTGGAGCCGGGCCCCGCGCCCCCAGGGCGGGTCCGCCCGGCCGCGACGGCGTTCGGCTTCCGCTTCGAATTCCCGCAACCAGTTCATCGGGTCCGATGATGCCGGGTCGTCGTGGACTTCCCGGGCGCGTCCGGTGGAGATCCCGTGGAGGTTGACGCGCTAGCTATATAGGATGCTAGCATCCTGTCATGGCGGACAAGGACGTCAAGCAGTTCAACGTGTACCTCCCCGTGGACCTGATCCGGGAGGTCAAGCACCACGCCGTCGACCACGGACAGTCCCTCTCGGCCCTCGTGACCGAAGCCCTGCGCCAGTACCTGGCCAACACCGAAGGAGACCCGCGATGACCATCGAAGCCGTGTACCTCGAGACCCACAACTGGGGCAAAGCCGCCAAGTTCTTCCAGGCCCTGGGGTTCGAGCTCGACTTCGCCACCGACCACAACTCGGGGCTCCTGCGCAACGGCGACGGGCCCTACGTCTTCGTCGCCGAGGTGCCCGAAAGCCGGCCCACCGGGATGAAGATCGTCGTCAAGAGCGAAGAAGTCACGCCCGACGTCGAGGTCGTCTCCCCCTTCGAGGACACCCACTTCGGGACCCGCGAGATGACCGTCCGCGACCCCGACGGGCGGGAGTGGATCCTGCAGGCCGGGAGCTGACGTGCGGCGCACCCTGGGGATGCTCGTCGTCATGACCGGCGTGCTGGTCGCCGCCGTCGACGGGACCGTCGTGGTGCTCGCCCTGCCCGCCATCCAAGCCGACCTCGGGGTCGGCCTGGACGCGCTCACCTGGGTGGTCGTCGGCTACCTGCTGGTCGTCACGGTGCTCGCGACGCAGCTGGGCCGGCTCGGCGACCTCTTCGGCCGGGTGCGGATGTACCGGGCCGGGTTCGCGGTGTTCGTCGCCGGCTCGGTGCTGTGCGCCCTCGCCTGGGACGCGGGGTCGATCATCGGGTTCCGCGTCGTGCAGGGGCTCGGCGCGGCGCTGATCGCCGCCAACAGCGGCGCGATCATCTCCGAGCTGTACCCACCGGCCGAGCGCGGACGCGCCTACGGGTTCAACGCTCTCGGCTACTCGGTCGGCTCGGTCGTCGGCGTGCTGCTCGGCGGGGTCATCGTGACGTCGGTGTCGTGGCGGTGGATCTTCTGGGTCAACCTGCCGATCGGCGCGGCGGCACTGGTGCTGGCCCTGCGCGTCCTGCACGACCGCGGTGAGCGGACCCGGCCGCGGCTCGACCCCGCCGGCATGGTCACCCTCGGCCTCGGCCTGTCCGGGGTGGCGTGGGCGATGACGTCGCTCGCCGCGCAACCACCGCGGTGGACGCACTTCGCCTTCCTGGCCGGCGGCCTGGTGCTGCTCGCGGTCTTCGTGGTCATCGAACTGCGGCACCCGGCGCCCACCGTGGACCTGTCGCTGTTCCGGATCCCCGCCGTGGCGCCGTCCCTGCTGGCGGCCCTGCTCCAGGGGCTCGGCAGTTTCGCGGTGCTGTTCCTGGTGATCATGTACCTGCAGGGGTCGCGCGGGCTGAGCCCGATCGACGCGTCGCTCCTGCTGCTGCCGGGCTATGTGCTCGGCGCCGCGGCCGGCCCGTACGCCGGACGGCTGGTGGACCGCTTCGGGCCGGTGCTCCCCGCGACCGGCGGGCTCGCCCTGTCGGTCGTCGCGCTCGTGGTCTTCGCGCGGATGACGACGACCAGCGGCCTGTGGCTGCCGGCGCTCGGCAACGTCGTGCTCATGATCGGCGGCAGCTTCTTCTACCCGGCCAACAGCGCCGCGGTGATGAAAGCCTGCCCGCCCGAGCGGCTGGGGATCGCCTCGGGCGTGCTGCGGACGTTCGCGAGCGTCGGCATGGTGCTGTCGTTCACCACGGCGATCCTCGTCGCGGCCCAGGCGGTTCCGCGCGGCACGGCGTTCGCGATCTTCGTCGGTACGGCCGGTTTGGACGGTCCACTCGCGACGGTCTTCACCGAGGGGCTGAGCACGGCGTTCGCCACCCTGACGGTGGTCATGGCCGCCGCCGCGTTGCTGTCCGCGGTCCGCGGCCGCCGGATCGAACCGATTTCCGGATAAACCCGGGACTACCTGAGCGTGTGATTTCGCGCGATTCACACCGCCAACATTTCCGCGTCCGGCCTACGCTGTTCCCCCGCCTTTTCGCCGTTGTCCTCCGGCGGGCGGGTTCGCCGCACCGATCGGGTATCGACGCAGGTCAGACGGCCGCATCGCCCGGTACCGTCCGAAGTGGGCAGATGTTCTGTCCCGGCACCCGGAACCCCGAGAATTCCCGGGTGCCGCAGCCAGGAAGGAACCCCGATCACTCATGTCCACATTGCGTCGACTCGCCTTCGCGGGCGCAATCGCGGTGCCGATTTCCCTCGTCATCGCCGGCCCTTCGTCGGCCACACCGCTCGACGGCCCCTATGAGCCCTGGAGTCCCTGGAGCCACTTCGAAACGTCCGGCAGCTACGCCGGGATCGGCGGCGCGGCCACGACCGACACCGAGGGCGGTTCCGACTGGTGGGGCCACCACTGGTCGGAGGAGGACACCGCCTACGCCGGCATCGGCGGTGCGGCCGTGATCCACGGCGAGCACTCCGGCGCCGACGAAGAGGACTGCGACGACGACGGCTGGACCGGCCACGGGAACGACTGGGACGACAACGATGGCGACGCCGTCGTCGTCCATCACCAGCACCACCACGCCGTGGCCCACCCCGACCCGGTGGCACCCGCCGAGCACGTCGTGCACACGCGGCCGGTCCACCACGAAGACGCCGACGACAACGATGACGCCAGCTACGTCGCCCACACGCATTCGGCCGACATGAACGGCGCGACGTCGGCGCACATCGCGAGCCACGCCGGTGACCACCACGCCAGCTACGAGGCCGGCTCGCTGACGGCCGGCCCCGGCGGCGCGTCCTCCGAGGGCGTCCACTCGCTGGCCCTGCCCGGCTACGCCGGTTACCACAACTGGTACGCCGCCGCGGGCGCCGACGGTGCCGCCGTGCACTCGGTGTCGTCCGTGGCCGACGCCGTCGACGGCTACCACCACTACAGCCACGACTACGACGAAGGCTGACCGATCCCGCTGACGAGCCGGGCCGCGCGAACCGCGGGCCCGGCTCGTTCGCGTTCAGCGCCGCGGCGCGCGGACCGCGATGCCGTCGAGCACGATGGCCATGCCGAAGGCGAAGACCTCCTCGGCGGTCCGGTCCGCCCCCTCGATCACCCGCGCCACCCGCCGCGCCGAACAGCCCGAACGTCGCCGCGTCCCGGCACAGCCCGAGCGTGCTGCGCGGCACCTGCCCGCGGGACCGGCTCGACAAGGTGCTCCTCTCCGCGGCCCGTGAGCGCGGCGCGAAGGTCCGGGAGGGCGGCGGACCGAGCACCCCGGCTACCTGGTCGCGGCCGACGAGGGCCGCAGCGAGGTCCGGACGTCACTCGGCATCGGCACGACGGGGCCCGGGCGCGCTCGGGCAGCCGCTGCTGAACATCCTGTTCCGTGCCGATCTGACGCCGTACACGAAGGGCCACCACTTCGCGAACTGCACGCTCGGACGCCCGAGGCACCCGGGATGCTGGTGACCGTCGACGCCGAAAAGGACTGGGTCTTCCACACCGATCGCGGCGACGAGCCGGTGGACGCCTTCCCGCCGGAACGCTGCGCCGCGCTGAACCGGGCCGTGGTCGGCGTCCCGGACCTGGCCGTCGAGGTGCTGAGCGTGCTGCCGTGGCGGGTGCGCGGGCTGCTGGCCGACCGGTTCCGCGCCGCCGCTCGGGGCGTTCGGCGCGAACACCGGCATCGCCGACGCGCACAACCTGGCGTGGAAACTGGCCACGGTCCTCGACGGCACCGCGGGCCCGGCGCTGCTGGACACCTACGAAGCCGAACGCCGTCCGGTGGCGGCGCTCGCGCTCGACCAGGCGCCGCCCGCGCCGCCGCGGGCGTGGTCAACGCGCCGGTCGTCCACCTCGGCTACCGCTGCGACTCCGCGGCGGTGCTCGGCGCGCGACCCGGACTGCCGTCCACAGAGGACGTCGTGCTCGACGGGACGCCCGGGTCCCCCACGCGTGACTCGCCGTCGGCTTGTCTACTTTGGACCTGGTCGGCCGGCGGCTCATCCTGGTCAGCGGGCCCGGCCGCGACTGGCCACGGACGGGTGACTTCGACGTCCACATCGAAGACTGGCTGCGCGCCACGGGCATCGCGGACAGCGGCGCGGTGAGCGAGCCGTTGTCCGGCGGCCGTCGCGGGAGGAAGCTGAACGCATGACGACTGCCGACGACTTCCGGGCCCTGCACGAGCGGCCCGAGCCCTTCCTGCTGCCGAACCCGTGGGACGCCGGGACGGCTCGGCTGCTGGCCGGGCTCGGTTTCGACGCGTTGGCCACGACGAGCCTCGGCGTGGCCAACGTGGTGGGCCGGACCCGCGCGACCCGCGCGGAGATCCTGGCCAACGTCCGGGAGATCGCCGACGCGACGCCGTTGCCGGTGAACGCCGACCTCGAGAACGGGTTCGCCGACGACCCGGCCGAAGCGGCGAAGATGATCGACGCGGCCGCCGACACCGGCGCGGTGGGCGCGTCGATCGAGGACCAGTCGAGCGACCCGGACAGCCCGATCTACGACTTCGGCTTGGCGGTCGACCGGGTCCGCGCCGCGGTGGAGACGGCGCGGGCTCGCTCGGTGGTGCTCACGGCCCGCACCGAAAACCAGCTGTGGGGCGCGAACGACTTCGCCGACACGATCAAGCGTCTGCAGGCGTTCGGGGAGGCGGGCGCGGACGTGCTGTACGCGCCGGGCCTGCGGACGCTCGACGAGATCCGCGCGGTGGTGTCGTCGGTGGGCAAGCCGGTCAACGTGGTGATGGGTTTCGCGGACCCGTCGATCACGCTGGAGCAGCTGGCGGAGGCGGGAGTGCGCCGGATCAGCATCGGCGCGGCGTTGTCCCGGCTGGCGTTGAAGTCCTTCATGGACGGTGCCCGGGAGATGAAGGCGGGCCGGTTCGGGTTCGTGGCCGACCTGCCGCCGATTTCGGAACTGCAGCGGGCGTTCCGCTGACCCGGGTGGCACCCACCCGGGTCAGCGGAGACCGTCAGCTACAACCGGACGTCGCGCCGCAGCCTTCGCACGCGTAGCACGAGCCTGCCGGGCGCATCTTCGTTCCGCACGTCATGCACAGCGGGGCGTCCGCCGCCTTGCCGAGGCGCAGCTCCATCAGCTCCGTCGTCGTCTGGGCCTCGCGGTGCGGGTGCTCCGGCTCCTCCGCGTGCGGCTCCGGCGAGGAGTCCACTGTGGTGCTCAGCGCCTCGAGGTCGACGTTCGACCCGCCGCCGTAGGTCGCTTCGACCTCCGCCGACCGCTCGTCCGCCGACAGGATGCCCAGCTGCGAACGCTTCTCGTACGGCAGGTAGTCCAGCGCCAAGCGGCGGAACAGGTAGTCCATCACGCTCGTCGCGATCCGGATGTCCGGGTCGTCGGTCATGCCCGCCGGCTCGAAGCGCAGGTTCGAGAACTTCGAGACGTAGAACTCGAGCGGGATGCCGTGCTGCAGACCGACCGAGATGGACATCGAGAACGCGTCCATCACGCCGGCCAGCGTCGAGCCCTGCTTGCCGAGCTTGACGAAGATCTCGCCGAGGCCGTCGTCCGGGTACGAACCCGCCGTCAGGTAGCCCTCCGCGCCGCCGACGGTGAACGACACCGTCTGGCTCGGGCGCTTCTTCGGCAGGCGCTTGCGCACCGGCCGGTACTCGACGACCTTCTCCGGTTCGGCGACCGCCGTTTCCTTCTTGGCCGTCGAGAGCGGCTGGCCGACCTTGCAGTTGTCGCGGTAGATCGCGAGCGCCTTGAGGCCCAGCTTCCAGCCCTGGAAGTAGATCTCCTCGACCTCTTCGACCGTCGCCGACTCCGGCATGTTGACCGTCTTCGAGATCGCGCCGGAGAGGAACGGCTGCACCGCCGCCATCATCCGGACGTGGCCCATCGGCGCGATCGAGCGCTCGCCGACCGCGCAGTCGAACACCTCGTAGTGCTCCGGGCGGAGCCCCGGCGCGTCGACGACGTGGCCGTGCTGCGCCACGTACTCGACGATCGCCTCGACCTGCTCGGCCGGGTAGCCCAGCGCCTCGAGCGCGCGCGGCACCGTCTGGTTGACGATCTGCATCGAACCGCCGCCGACGAGCTTCTTGAACTTGACCAGCGAGAAGTCCGGCTCGATGCCGGTCGTGTCGCAGTCCATCATGAAGCCGATGGTGCCGGTGGGCGCGAGCACCGACGCCTGCGCGTTGCGCCAGCCGTGCTTCGTGCCGATGTCGATGCCCTTCTTCCACTCCTCGGTCGCCAGCGCGCGGACCGCGGCGTCGTTCGAGTGGTAGGTGCGGACGAGCTCGTTGGCCGCCGCGTGCTTGCGCATCACGCGCTGGTGCGACTCGGCGTTGCGCGCGTAGCCCTCGTACGCGCCGACGACCTGGGCCATCTCGGCCGAGCGGCGGTACGAGACACCGGTCATCAGCGACGTGATCGCCGCCGCGAGCGCGCGGCCGCCTTCGGAGTCGTACGCGTGGCCCAGCGCCATCAGCAGCGCGCCGAGGTTCGCGTACCCGATGCCGAGCTGGCGGAACTTGCGCGTGGTGTCGGCGATCGGCTCGGTCGGGAAGTCGGCGAAGCAGATCGAGACGTCCATCGCCGTGATGACGAATTCGACGGCGCGCGCGAACAGCGGCGCGTCGAAAGTGCCCTCGGGCGTGACGAACTTGAGCAGGTTCAGCGACGCGAGGTTGCAGCTCGAGTTGTCGAGGTGCATGTACTCGCTGCACGGGTTCGACGCGGTGATCCGGCCCGACTCGGGGCAGGTGTGCCAGTCGTTGATCGTGCCGTCGTACTGGATGCCCGGGTCGGCGCACTCCCACGCGGCCTGGGCGACGCTGCGGAACAGCTTCTTCGCGTCGGTCCGGTCGATGACCTCGCCGGTGAGCCGGGCGCGCAGGCCGAACTCGGTGCCGTTCTCGACCGCCTGCATGAACTCGTCCGACACGCGGACCGAGTTGTTCGCGTTCTGGTACTGCACGGAAGAGATGTCCGCGCCGGAGAGGTCCATGTCGAACCCGGCGTCGCGGAGGACCTTGATCTTCTCCTCTTCGCGCGCCTTCGTCTGGACGAACTCCTCGATGTCCGGGTGGTCGATGTCGAGCACGACCATCTTCGCCGCGCGCCGGGTGGCGCCGCCGGACTTGATGGTGCCCGCGGACGCGTCGGCGCCGCGCATGAACGAGACCGGGCCGGACGCGGTGCCGCCGGAGGTCAGCAGCTCCTTGGAGGAGCGGATGCGGGAGAGGTTGAGGCCGGCGCCGGAGCCGCCCTTGAAGATCAGGCCTTCCTCGCGGTACCAGTTGAGGATCGACTCCATCGTGTCGTCGACCGCGAGGATGAAGCAGGCGCTGACCTGCTGCTTCGACGCCGTGCCGACGTTGAACCAGACCGGGGAGTTGAAGCTGAAGACCTGGTGCAGCAGCATCCAGGTGAGCTCGTGCTCGAAGATCTCGAGGTCCTGCGGCGAAGCGAAGTAGCCGTGGTCGCGCGCGGCCTTGACGTAGGTCTTCACGACCCGGTCGATGAGCTGCTTGAGGCTGCGCTCGCGCTGCGGGCTGCCGACGGCGCCGCGGAAGTACTTGCTGGTGACGATGTTGGTGGCGTTGACCGACCAGAAGTCGGGGAACTCCACGCCGCGCTGCTCGAAGTTGACCGAGCCGTCGCGCCAGTTCGTCATCACGACGTCGCGCTGTTCCCAGGTCACCTGGTCGTAGGGGTGCTTCCCCTCGGTGGTGAAGACGCGCTTCACGCTCAGCCCGCCGGCCGGCTTGCTCTTCTTGCCGGCGGCCGTGCCGGCCCCGGTTCCCACGGTTTCGGTCATCGGTCGAACCCTCACTCCCGCAGCGGGACGGTCAATTACCGTCTTCGCGCTGATCGCTCTCCTCCGGCGCAGCAGAACCCGCCATGGCCTCACGAAGATCGGCTATCTCCTTCTCGAAGTCCTCGACCGAGGAGAAGGAGCGGTAGACGCTGGCGAACCGGAGGTAGGCGACCCCGTCGAGCTCACGCAGCGGGCCCAGGATGGCCAGGCCGACCTCGTGACTCGGGATCTCCGCCAGACCGGCGGAGCGGATGGACTCCTCCACGCGCGCTGCGAGCTGCTGCAGCGCGTCGTCGTCGACCGGCCTGCCCTGGCAGGCGCGGCGGACGCCGCTCACCACCTTGTCCCGGCTGAACTGTTCGGTGACCCCGGACCGCTTGACGACGGCGAGCACCATCGTCTCCGAAGTCGTGAACCGCCGCCCGCACGACGCACAAGAGCGCCGCCGGCGGATCGCCTGGCCTTCATCCACCTCTCGGGAGTCGACGACCCGGGAGTCCGCATGCCGGCAGAACGGGCACCTCATCCGCCGATCACCTTCCCCTCCTCGCCGGCCGCCCCGGTCGACGCCCTCCGGCCACCATGCACCCCTGCACCTGGTGATCGTTTTGTGGACATCCGGTGGGTAAACGCCGACCAGCTGTGGACAACTGCTGCCCAGTCTACCCCAACCTGTGGACCAACTACAGCGGTGTAACTACTACATATAGCGGGCGAGCGTAGAACCCGGCGGGGGTGTGCGCAAGCGACGCGGCCGGTGCCGGACCCACCCGGGTGAGGGCGGGGTGGCGCTCCCGACGGGAGTGGAGCGGCCGCCGGGAGAGGGTTGCGGGGCAGTCGCCCTGGTGGAGGCGGGGTTGCTCTGTTCGGGTGGCGCGACGGGGCGCTTCGGTGGGCGGTTTGGATCGAGCGCGAGGGCGTTTTCGGGGTCGGCGGTTTCACCGGGCCGGGTGATTTCGTGACGGGCGCCTCAGCGCTCGGCGCGGGTCGGCCGGGGCAGGCGCGGCGTGCGCTCGGAGACAACGCCCGTCGCCGACGGCGGCTCGGACGCGAGGCCAGGTCGGCACACAAGGGCCGACGCGACCGCAGCTCCCGAGCGAAGCGCGGCTCAGACAGGAGGCTCGACCGGCACACAACGGCCGACGCGACCGCAGCTCAGTGCAGCTCGGACGCGAGGCTCGATCGGCACACGGGGGCCGGCGCGATCCGCGGCCGTGCCGCCAGCGCGAAAGCGCGGCCTGCGCACGAACCTCGGCACGCTCGTCACCGGCAGCGGCCCAGCGCAAGGCTCGAGCGCCACGGGAACCGGCGCCCTGCCTCAGTCCAGCCTCGACCGCACCCGCTCGTCCCGGCCCCGCGGCCGGGGAGCGATCACGGCGCGGGAATGTCGGCGACCGGGACCGTCAGCGGCAAGCCCGGAACCAACACAGCGCCGTCCAATCGGTTCAGCTGCTTGATCCGGGCCACGACCGCACCAGTGTCACTGTCCGGCGCGAACCTCGCCGCGATCGACGAGAGCGTGTCGCCCTGACCCACCGACACCGTGGCCGTCTGCGCCGGGACCGGGGCTTCCGCCGCCGCTCCGCCGAACAAGCCCAGTCCCGTGACCACCAGGCAGCTCGCCACCGCCAGCGCCGCCAGCCACGGCCAGCGCACCGGGACCCGGCGGGGCGCCGCGCACGGCGCGCCGGCCGGACGGCGGCCCGCCACGACCCTCGCGCGTGTCGGCGGGCGCTGGACCTCGCCGCGGCGGCCGCGCAGGACGCGGACGGGACGGGGCTGTGCCGGGACCGGGGTCGCCGGGCGGGCGTGCCCGCGTTCGGCCAGAATGGACATCCGAACCTCCTCGAAACCCTGTGTCCGCCCGTTTCCGGGGCCGGTGCCGGCCCGTGGATCAAGGTCGAACAGGCGTTCTATCGAACGCCCGTGCGAAGGTCTACCACCTACCACCGACAAAATCGAGCGGACACGGCGTGTCGATCGAACAGATGTTTGAAATCGTCGTGCCCGGGGGCTAACGTCGGTGACCAGGGCATCTGCCGGGCAGATGCCGCCGGCGAGGCTGCCCGCACCCGGCGGGCGGCGGCCGGCGCGCGATACGTGCAGCGAACGTCTGGGAGGCGACGCAGTGGCGAAGGAGAACAAGGCGGGCAGGACCAGTGGGTCCCCCGGGGGCAGCGTGCACTCCATGCCCGAGGTGTACGACGTGGACGAGACCCTCACCGTCCGCCAGCAGCAGGTCCTCGACGTGATCCGGTCGTGGGTGAGCCGGTTCGGCTACCCGCCGAGCGTCCGCGAGATCGGCGAGGCGGTGGGGCTGACGTCGACTTCGTCGGTCTCGCACCAGCTGCGTGCGCTGCAGCGCAAGGGGTACCTGCGCCGGGACGCGAACCGGCCCCGCGCGGTCGGCGTGCTTTCGGCGACCGACGACAACCCCATGGGCATCGAGATGGACCAGCAGCCGGTCATGCCGAAGGCGGCGTACGTGCCGCTGGTCGGCCGGATCGCCGCCGGTGGCCCGGTGCTGGCCGAGCAGGCCATCGAGGACGTCTTCCCGCTGCCGCGGGAGATCGTCGGCGAGGGCGAGCTGTTCCTGCTGAAGGTCACCGGTGACTCGATGATCGACGCGGCCATCACCGACGGCGACTGGGTCGTGGTCCGCCAGCAGCCGGACGCGGACAACGGTGAGATCGTCGCGGCGATGATCGACGGCGAGGCCACGGTCAAGACGTTCAAGCGCAAGGGCGGCCACATCTGGCTGATGCCGCACAACGAGGCGTACGAGCCGATCCCCGGCGACGACGCCACCGTGCTCGGCAAGGTCGTGGCGGTCCTCCGGCGGCTCTAGAAGAGGTATCCCGGGCTTTCGCACGGCCCGGGAGGTTCACCGGATCGGATGATCTTCGGCCGTGGGGAGCCGAGATCCGGGAGCAAGCCCGGCCGCGGTGCGGCGGGTGGACGGGAAGCCCGGCCCTGTCCGCCGCTGCACCGGTCGAGGTTTCCTTCGTGCGGTGCGCAGGACTGCGCGGCCCGAGCGGCCGCGCCCCGCACCGCACGAAGGGCGATCCTTTGTGGACGGCACTAGGGCGCCGACGGAACACTCACGGCGCGCAGGCGGAACGGTGGCGCCACGCAGGCGGAACGCTCACGGCGCGCCGGTCGCGCCACGCAAGCAGACCGATCGCGATGCCAAGCGAGCCGCGCACTCAGCCCCTCCGGCGGCGCAGCCTGCTGAACCCGAACCACCCGAGCCCCACCACGGCCACCGCGATCCCGGCCGCCGGCAGCACCGGCACTCCCCCACCGTCCGAACCGGACCCACCACTGGCGCTCGACGTCGGCTTCCCGTCGGACGAACGCGCGGCCGAAGCCGCCAGAGCAGCCGCCCCGCGCACCGCGCGGATCGGCTCCCCCACCCCTTCGCTCCCCGACAGCAACGTCCCGTCGGGGTCGAACGCGATCGCTTCGCCCTGCTTCTCCCCCGGCAACGGGATCCGCACCGGCGTCCGCTGCAACGCGGCCAGCACATCGCCGTCCGGGGCCGGGTACACATACGCGTCCGTGTAAGTCCGCAACGCCACCACCGTGCCGTCGGCCGAAGACGCGCCGCCCGTCACCAGCACCGAGCCGATCGCCCCCACCGGGCCGCCCTGGGTGTCCGTCGTCGCGATCTTCACCGTGCCGACCTTCTCCAGGTTCGTCGGCCCCGGGCTCCCCAACGGCCCCTGCGGCCGGTACACGCGGGCCTCGCCGAGGATGTCCTTGGTGATCAGGTACGGCGTCCCCGCCTTGTCCATGATCAGCGCTTCGGTGTCGTGCTGCCCGTCCGGGTACGTGAGCCGGTGCAGCGTCACCTTGCCCGCCGGGCTCATCTCCAGCAGGGCGACCGTCAGCCGCCCCTTCTGGTTGTCGCCCGTGTCCGACAGCCACAGCGTTCCGTCCGGGGTCCGGGCCAGGTCCTCGACGTCGAACGGGTCCGTGCGATCCGTCAGGACCTTCTGGACCTTGCAGTCCCGCCCGAGCACGAACACCTGGACCTTGGTGCCGCCGTCGTTGATCGCGTACATCCGCGAACCGTCGGACACCAGGCCGGACAGCTCGCCGATCCGCGAGTCCTTCACCGTGCACAACGGCTCCGGAGCGGCCGGAGCCGCCGAAGCCGGGACAGGGCCGCCGAGCACGCCCCAAGAAACTGCCGCAAGAGCGACCACCCAGCGCACCCAGCCACCTCCGTAGTGTGCTTTCCCCTCGGAAAGCACACTACGGAGACGTGTCAGGCCCGGGTCGAGTTGGTCTCGTAGTCGCGCAAAGCCGCCGCGAGGTCCGGGCGGACCCGCACCAGCAGGCGCGTGCCGTCCGCGACGTGCTCCTCTTCGAGCACCTCGCCGTCCGCGTGCGCCCGCGCGACCAGCTCGCCGCGCGTGTACGGCACCAGGACGTCGACCGTGACCTCCGGCCGCGGCAGGCGGTCGGCGATCACCTCGACGAGCTCCGCGATGCCCGCCCCGGTCCGCGCCGACACCGGCACCGAGCCGGCCAGCGCGTGCCGCAGCCGGGCGAGGCTGACCTCGTCGGACGCGTCGATCTTGTTGATCACCAGCAGCTCCGGCGGGAGCGGCTCCTTGCGCTTGCGGGTGATCTCGCCGAGCACTTCGCGCACGGCGCTGACCTGCTCCTCGGGCGCCGGGTCGGACCCGTCCACCACGTGCACGAGCAGGTCCGCGTCCGCGGCCTCCTCCAGCGTCGAGCGGAACGCGTCGACCAGCTGGTGCGGCAGGTGCCGCACGAACCCGACGGTGTCGGTCAGCGTGTAGCCGCGCCCGTCCGCGGTCTGCGCGCGCCGCGTGGTCGGGTCGAGGGTGGCGAACAGCGCGTCCTCCACCAGCACCCCGGCCCCGGTCAGCGCGTTGAGCAGGCTCGACTTGCCGGCGTTGGTGTAGCCGACGATCGCCACGCTGGGCACCTCGTTGGCCAGCCGCCGCCCGCGCTTGGTCTCGCGGATGGTGTCCATGGCCGCGATCTCGCGACGCAGCTTCGCCACGCGCTTGTTGATCCGCCGCCGGTCGGTCTCGAGCTTGGTTTCACCGGGACCACGCAGGCCCACGCCGCCGTTCGCGCCGCCGGCACGCCCACCGGCCTGCCGGGACAGCGACGCACCCCACCCGCGCAGCCGCGGGATCAGGTACTGCAGCTGGGCCAGCTCGACCTGCGCCTTGCCCTCCTTGGACCGGGCGTGCTGGGCGAAGATGTCGAGGATCAGCGCGGTCCGGTCGATGACCTTGACCTTCACCTTCTCCTCGAGCTGCCGCAGCTGGCCGGGCGAGAGCTCGCCGTCGCAGATCACCGTGTCGGCGCCGGTGGAGGAGACGATGTCCCGCAGCTCCTTCACCTTGCCCGAACCGATGTAGGTGGCCGGGTCCGGCTTGGGCCGCCGCTGGATGAGGCCTTCGAGGACCTCCGAGCCCGCCGTCTCGGCCAGGCGCGCCAGCTCGGCCAGCGACGCCTCGGACTGCAGGGCCGTGCCCTCGGTCCACACGCCGACCAGCACGACGCGTTCCAGCCGCAGTTGCCGGTACTCGACCTCGGTGACGTCCTCGAGCTCCGTGGACAGTCCCCTGACCCGGCGCAGCGACGCCCGGTCCTCGAGCTCCATCTCACCCGTCGACGGGTCGCCGTCGTACAGCTCGTACTGCTCGTCGTCGTGGTCTTCGGTGTGTGTCAGTTCTGTCATCGTGCCTCCATGTTCCCACGTTTCGCCGCGGGAACCGAACTTTTACGTGCTGGGATAGGTGGCGAGGTAGATCGCGGTGCGCTCGGCGCCGGGACGGCGGGGGCGCGCGCGGAACTCCTCGAGCAGGGCGTTGAGCCGCGTTTCCAGCTCGGCCCGCTCCTCGGGGGCCACCTGGACGACCAGGCGCGACTGGTGCACGCCGTCGAATCCGGTCTCGGCGATCTCGGCCAGATAAGCCTCGAGAACCGCCTGTTCCACGCCCTTGTCACCGCATGAGTCGAGTGTCCACGAAAGCCCCGTCGAAAGATACGGGATTTCCTTGGCCCCCCGGGTCCCGCGGCGCGGTGGCTGCGCGGCGAGGAAGCCGGTCTCGACGAGCCGGCGGACGTGGTGCAGCGTCGTCGCCGGATCCCGGCCCAGCCGCTGCGCGAGCTCCTTGTTCGTCAACGCCTCCGAAAAGGTCAACCGGATGATGCGCAGCCGTATTCCGGAGGCCAGCGCGGCAGCCTCGGCTTCGGTCGCGGCACGTCGTTTCGCGGGGAGCACGCCGGACAGCTTAGAGCGAACAGTGATTGACACTTTCCAATCACTCGGTCCAGACTCGGGAACCATGCACCGGGGGTCACTCTTCCGTCACGCCGACTTCAGGCGGCTCTTCGCCGGCGACACGGCCAGTCAGCTCGGCGTGTTCGTCGGGAACACCGCCGTCCCACTGCTCGCGGCCGTGACATTGGCCGCGACGCCGTTCGAGATGGGTCTGCTCACCGCGGCCGAGACGCTCGCCTTCCTGCTCATCGGGCTGCCCGCGGGCGTGTGGGTCGACCGGATGCGCCGCCGCCGGGTCATGCTCACCGCCGACTTCACGCGGGCGGCGCTGCTGCTGAGCGTGCCGGTCGCCTGGTGGGCGGGGGTGCTGACGCTCGCCCAGCTGCTCGTCGTCGTGTTGTTCGTCGGCATCGCGACGGTGTTCTTCGACATCGCCTACCAGTCGTACCTGCCCTCGCTCGTCGGCCGGGAGCACCTGCTCGAGGGCAACGCCAAGCTGCAGGCCGTCCAGTCGACCGCGCAGATCGCCGGGCCGAGCGCGGCCGGCGTGCTGGTCCAGCTGGTGACCGCGGCGAACACCGTGCTGGTCACCGGCCTCGGCTTCTTCACCTCGGCGCTGTGCCTGCTGCGGATCCGCGCGGAGGAACCCGCGCCGCGGCGCGACGGCCACGCCCGGCTGCTCCCGCAGATCGCCGAGGGCCTGCGGTTCGTCTTCTCCGACAAGCCGTTGCGGGCGATCGTGGGCACGACAGCGACGGCGAACTTCTTCAACGGCGCGTTCATGGCCGTGTACGTGCTGTTCCTGACCCGGACCGTCGGGCTGCCGCCGGCCGCGGTGGGCGCGCTCATGGCGGTCGGCGGGGCCGGCGGCATCCTCGGCGCGGTCTGCTCGGGCGCGGTCACCCGCCGGGTCGGCCAGTCCCGCGCGATCTGGCTGGTCCCGCTGGTCACCGCGCCCGGCTACCTGCTGGTCCCGCTCGCCGCGCCGGACTGGCGGCTCGGGCTCTCCGGGCTAGGGCTCGTCGTCAGCGGGTTCGGGATCATCATCTACAACATCGCGCAGGTTTCCTACCGGCAGGCGATCTGCCCGGACCGGCTGCTCGGCCGGATGAACGCGAGCGTGCGGTTCGTCGTCTGGGGCACCATCCCGCTCGGCGGCCTGCTCGGTGGCGCGCTCGGCGAAGGACTCGGGCTGCGCGGCGCGATGTGGGTCGCCGTCACCGGCGAGGCCGCCGCGGTCCTGTGGGTCGTGTGCTCGCCCTTGCGGCACCTGCGCGACCTGCCGACCGAGGCGAAAAGCGATTCCGCGGCCGCCTAGAGTTGCTTCATGAGTACCCCATACGAGCGCCCGAGAGTCCCGGACAAGGTCGGTGTCGACGGTCTGGAGGCCAAGTGGGTACCCGTATGGGAATCCACCGGCGCCTACCGCTTCGACCGCACCAAGACGCGTGAAGAGATCTACTCGATCGACACTCCGCCGCCGACGGTCAGCGGGTCGCTGCACATCGGGCACGTCTTCTCTTTCACCCAGACCGACATCCTCGCGCGGTTCAAGCGGATGCGCGGGCTCGAGGTGTTCTACCCGATGGGGTGGGACGACAACGGCCTGCCGACCGAACGCCGCGTGCAGAACCACTTCGGCGTCCGCTGCGATCCTTCGCTGCCCTACGACCCGGACTTCCGCGCCCCGGAGAAGCCGGGCAAGAACGTGGTCTCGATCTCGCGGCGCAACTTCGTCGAGCTGTGCGAAACCCTGACCGAGACCGACGAAAAGGTCTTCGAAGAGCTGTGGCGACGGCTCGGGCTGTCGGTCGACTGGACGATGACCTACCAGACGATCGGGCACGACTCGCGGCTGATCTCGCAGCGCGCGTTCCTGCGCAACCTCGAGCGCGGCGAGGCGTACCAGGCCGAAGCGCCGACGCTGTGGGACGTGTCGTTCCGGACCGCCGTCGCCCAGGCCGAACTGGAGGACCGCGAACGCCCGGGCGCTTTCCACGACCTGGCGTTCACCGGCCCCGACGGCGCCGACGTCGTGATCGCGACGACCCGGCCGGAACTGCTGCCCGCGTGCGTCGCGCTGGTCGCGCACCCGGACGACGAGCGGTTCAAGCCGCTCTTCGGGAAAACCGTGCGGACGCCGGTGTTCGGCGTCGAGGTGCCCGTGGTGGCCCACCACCTGGCGGACCCGGAGAAGGGCCGCGGCATCGCGATGGTGTGCACCTTCGGCGACACCACCGACGTCACGTGGTGGCGGGAGCTGCGCCTGGCGACGCGGGTGGTGCTGGGCCGTGACGGCCGCTTCCTGCCCGACGCGCCCCACGACGTGCCCGCGGAGGCGTACGCGCCGCTGGTGGGCAAGACCGTCCACACGGGACGCGAGATCATGGTGCGCCTGCTGCGCGAAGCCGGTGCGCTGCAAGGTGAACCGCGGCCGATCACGCACTCGGTGAAGTTCTACGAAAAGGGCGACAAGCCCTTGGAGATCGTCGCCAGCCGGCAGTGGTACCTGCGCAACGGCGGCAACGACGAGGAGTTCCGCGCGCGCATGCTGGCCCGCGGTGAGGAACTGAACTGGGTGCCGAAGCACATGAAGGTGCGCTACTCGTCGTGGGTGGAGAACCTGGCCGGCGACTGGCTGGTCAGCCGCCAGCGGTTCTTCGGCGTGCCGATCCCGTTGTGGTACCGGCTCGACGCGCACGGCGAGCCGGACTACGACGCCCGCCTGCTGCCGGAAACCCTGCCGGTCGACCCGAGCAGCGACGTCCCGCCGGGCTTCACCGAGGAGCAGCGCGGTGTCCCGGGCGGGTTCGCCGCCGACCCCGACGTGATGGACACCTGGGCGACGTCGTCGCTGACGCCGCAGATCGTCGGCCGGTGGAGCCTCGACGACGACCTGTTCGCGCGCGTGTTCCCGATGGACCTGCGGCCCCAGGCGCACGAGATCATCCGCACCTGGCTGTTCTCGACGGCGGTGCGCGCGGAGCTGGAGCACGGCGTGCTGCCGTGGCGGGAGGCGTCGATCGCGGGCTGGGTGCTCGACCCGGACCGCAAGAAGATGTCGAAGTCGATCGGCAACGTGATCACCCCGGTGGACCTGCTGGAGCGCTTCGGCTCGGACGCGGTGCGGTACTGGGCGGCGAGCGCGCGCCCGGGCGTCGACACGGCGGTGGACGAAGGCCAGATGAAGGTCGGTCGCCGTTTGGCGACGAAGCTGCTCAACGCGAGCCGGTTCGTGCTCGGCCTCGGCGTGCCTTCTCCTTCCGCGGTGGCGGTGGAACCGCTGGACCGGGCGCTGCTGGCGTCGCTTTCGGCCGTCGTTTCGTCGGCGACGACGGCGTTGGAGGCGTTGGACTACGCGCGGGCGTTGCAGGTGACGGAGACGTTCTTCTGGACTTTCTGCGACGACTACGTGGAGCTGGTGAAGGGCCGCGCGTACGGCGACAGCGGTCCCGAGGGAGCTTCGTCGGCCCAGGCGGCGCTGGTGACGGCGTTGTCGGCGGTGCTGCGGCTGTTCGCGCCGTTCCTGCCGTTCGCGACCGAGGAGGTCTGGTCGTGGTGGCAGGAGGGCTCGGTGCACCGGGCTCCGTGGCCGGTTCGCGAGACCGTCGACGGAGATCCGGAGCTGCTTTCGCTGGCGGGTGAGGTGATCGCGGCGGTGCGCCGGGCGAAGACGGACGCGAAGGTGTCGATGCGGACCGCCGTCGAGACGCTGACGGTGACCGGACCGCCCGACCTGCTGGCCCGGTTCGCGGCGATCGAGCCGGACATCCGCACCGCGGGCGCGATCGCGAACGTGGAGACGCGCGAAGGCGACTTCTCGGTGCAAGCGAAGATCTGACGCCGGTGGGCCCGGCGGAATTCCTGCCGCGGAAACGGGAATTCCGCCGGGTCGGACCGTTAATCTCTCGCCATGAGTACGGATGCGCCGGGCGGGGAGCGTCCCGCGGCGACCGGAGACGAGTTCGTGTTCGCCGCCGCTGACCTGCTGCGACCGTTCCGGCCCCTGATCCAGCCGGCTGCGGCCGAGCTGTCCCCCGAGCCCACGCAGCAGCTGGCGGACTCCATCGGACGCGCGATCGACGGGTTCTGGCCCTGGGTCGAACGAACGGCCCGGGCCTCGGGCAAGAGGGTCGACGAGCTCCACCGGCGGGCCGCTCCGCCGAACTGGGTCTCCGACGGCAAGGCGGACGTCGACTACTTCGCGGCCGTCCGGCTCTCGTTGGCGCACGGCGTTCCCCTGGCCTGGGTGCCCGACCCGGAAACCGTCAAGCTGCTCCTGGCCGCCCACGACGACGAAACGGTCTCGGTCCACGCCGTTCTCGACGACCGCCGCGAGCCGATCCTCGACCACTGCGACAGCCGCCTGGACGAGGTGGACCGGGGCCCCGCGGCGGCACCGTCGGTCCGGGTCGCCCGGGAAGCGGTCCAGGCACTTCGTCTCGATCTTCCGGCACCGGCTCAGTCGGCGGCCGCGAACCTCATCGACGAGCTCGCCCGCGCCGCGTTCACGATCGTCTACGGCGATCGGCACAGCCACGCCCCGACGCTGAGCCGCGTCCAGACGTTGTCCGAACGCGCCCGCAGCGCGGGGTTGTCCTTCTTCGCTTCGCTCGGCATCTTGCGCGAACTGGCCACCGTGATGCCCTTGCTGAACGCCATGACACCGTGGTCGCCGGGCGGCGGCGCGCCCGCCCCGGCGAGTTTCAGCCGGCAGGTGACCATCCACCACATCACCGCGCCGGGCCAGGTCACGCGCACCAACGCGCTCGTGGCGGTGCTGACGGCCGTTTCCTTGCTCTGCCAGGAGCACGACTCGCACTGGCACACTTGGAAGATCCTGAACGCCCTCGAAACCGGTTGACGCCGTCAGGAGCCGGCGGCGGCCCACCAGGCTTCGTCGATCTCGCCGCGCGCCACGATCTCCGCGGGGCCCGACAGCGTCGACGCCCCGCGGGACACCGTCACCGACACCCGGCCGCCCGGGATGTCCACTGTGGACGCTCCCGTGTCCGTGCCCGCCAAGTGGAACGCCGCCGCGACCGCGGCGACCGTGCCCGTTCCGCACGCCCGGGTCTCCCCCACGCCGCGCTCGTGGACGCGCATCCGCAGCGCGCCCTCGCCGAGGCGGTTGACGAACTCGAGGTTGACCCCGTGCGGGAAGACGTCGTGGTCGAAGTCGGGCTGGTCGCGCAGGTCCAGGTCCGCCACGTCCTCGTCGATCAGCGACACCAGGTGCGGGTTGCCGACGTTCACCGCGACGCCCGAGAACGGCCGGCCGGCCACCACGGTCACCGACGTGCCGGTGATCGTCGCCGGCCCCATCTGGACGGTCACCGAGCGGTCCGGGTGCACCACCAGCGGGCGGTCGCCCGCGCGGGTGCCGATGACGAACTCGCCCTCGCGCTCCAGGCCCGCTTCGACCAGGTAGCGGGCGAAGACGCGGGTGCCGTTGCCGCACATCTCGGCGATCGACCCGTCGGCGTTGCGGTAGTCCATGAACCACTCGCCCGCGGACGGCTCGTCGATCGCCGCGGCGCGGACGACGCGCAGCACGCCGTCGGCGCCGAGACCGCGGTGGCGGTCGCACAGCGCGGCGACCCGGGCTTCGGTCAGCTCGAGACGGCCCGCCGGGTCGGGGAGCAGCACGAAGTCGTTCTGCGTGCCGTGCCCCTTGAGGAACTCGATTCCGCCCATAGGGGCAAGATTACCGGGCCAGGGTATCCAGGACGCGCGCGGCCAGTCCCGGATCGGCGCCGTCGAACCAGTGGATCCGCTGGTCGCGCCGGAACCAGGAGCGTTGCTTCCGGACGAACCGCCGCGTCGCCTGCGCCGTCGCCGCGGCGGCCGCCTCGAAGTCGCCGTCGCCGTCCAGCTCGGCGAGCACCTGCTGGTAGCCGAGCGCCCGCGAAGCCGTCTTCCCGTCCCGCAGGCCGCGCTTCTCGAGCTCGCGCACCTCGTCGACCAGACCGGCCTCGAACATCCGCCGGACGCGCTCGTTCACGCGCTCGTCGAGCTCCTCGGGCGCCCGGTCGACGCCGATCACGACCGTGCCGTAGCGGGCCGGCCCCGGCTTGGGCAGGTTCGCCGAGAACGGCTCACCGGTGATCTCGATGACCTCGAGGGCGCGCACGATCCGGCGGGTGTTGGTCGGCAGGATCGCCGCCGCGGCGGCGGGATCGCGTTCACCCAGCTGGGTGTACAACGCGGGGGTGCCGAGCTGCTCGGCCTCCGCGTCGAGCCGGGCCCGGATCGCCGGGTCGGTGCCGGGGAACCGCAGGTCGTCGAGCACCGCCTGGACGTAGAGGCCGGACCCGCCGGCCAGCACCGGCACCTTGCCCCCGGCCAGGAGCCGCTCGATCTCGGCCCGCGCGTGCCGCTGGTAGGCCGCGACGGACGCCGTCTCGGTGACGTCCAGGACGTCGAGCAGGTGGTGCGGGACGCCGCGGCGCTCGGCCTCGGTGGCCTTCGCGGTGCCGATGTCCATGCCCCGGTAGAGCTGCAGGGCGTCGGCGTTGACGACTTCGCCGCCGAGTTCGAGGGCCAGCTCCACGGCGAGCGCGGTCTTGCCGGTGGCCGTCGGCCCGACCACGGCGATCGGGGCGACGAGGCTGTTCACGGCGGCTGACGATACCGGCGGGCCGACACGGAGCGTCCACCGGAAGTAGGATCACGTGCTTCTAGTGGCTCATCCGGTACCACGGTGCGCGCTGAGCTGCTTGAATGCCGCCTAGGGGCCGTAGCATCCGAGCACGGCCCGTGACGACCGCATTACCCGGCCCCGCTTCCGCGGCGGGGCGCCCGCGCGAGCGGGCGTACAGGCGATAAGGAGCCTGCGATGGCCCAGGAGAACACTTCCACCGGTACCCCGGCCCCGCACCCGGTGCCGCACGCGCTGCACGCCGGGCACGCCGCCCCGCCCGTGCCGCCCGCCGAACCCACCCCGTCGACCTGGGGCCGGATCGACGACGAGGGCACCGTCTACGTCATCACCGCCGAGGGTGAGCGCGCTGTCGGCGTCTGGCAGGCAGGCAGCCCCGACGAGGGCCTGGTGCACTACGCCCGCCGCTTCGACGACGTGCGCACCGAGGTCGAGCTGCTGGAGACCCGGCTGGTCTCCGGCGCCGGCGACCCGAAGCACGCGCTCTCGAGCGCCACCCAGATCCGGGACAGCCTCGCCGAGGCCGCCCTGGTCGGTGACCTGGCCGCGCTCGCCGCCCGGCTGGAGTACGTCATCGGGCACGCCGAGAAGGCGCTGGCCAGCGCGAAGGCCGAGCGCGAGGAGGCCCGCGCGGCCGCCGTCGCCCGCAAGCAGGAGCTGGCCGAAGAGGCCGAGAAGATCGCCGCCGAGTCCACCCAGTGGAAGGCGGCGGGCGACCGGCTGCGCGCGATCCTCGACGAGTGGAAGACGGTCAAGGGCGTCGACCGCAAGACCGACGACGAGCTGTGGAAGCGGTTCTCCAAGGCCCGCGAGGCGTTCAACCGCCGCCGCGGGTCCCACTTCGCCGAGCTGGACAAGCAGCGCGCGTCGGCCAAGCAGCGCAAGGAAGAGCTCATCGCCGAGGCCGAGGCCATCAGCGAGTCCGAGGACTGGGGCGAGACGGCGGGTCGCTACAAGGACCTGATGACCGAGTGGAAAGCCGCCGGCCGCGCGCCGAAGGACAGCGACGAGGCGCTGTGGCAGCGGTTCCGCGCGGCCCAGGACAAGTTCTTCGCCCGCCGCTCGGCGGTGTTCTCCGAGCGCGACGCGGAGTTCGCGACGAACGCCTCGCGCAAGGAAGAGCTGCTGATCGAGGCGGAGAAGATCGACGCGTCGGCCAACCTGGAGGCGGCGAAGGGCGCGCTGCGGCGCATCCAGGAGCAGTGGGACGAGATCGGCAAGGTCCCCCGCGAGCGCATCCGCGAGCTGGACGGCCGGCTGAAGGCGGTCCAGGACGCGGTCAAGTCGGCGGAGGACTCCCGCTGGCGGAAGACGGACCCGGAGGCCCAGGCGCGGGCGGCGCAGTTCCGCGAGCGGGTGGAGCAGTTCGAGTCGCAGGCCGCGAAGGCCCGGGCGGCCGGGGATGAGCGGCGGGCCAAGAAGGCCGAGGAGCAGGCTGCTCAGTGGCGTGAGTGGCTGCAGGCCGCTGAGGCGGCGGTGGCGGACCGCTGAGGTTTCGGGCCGGCTTGGGGCTTTGCTGAGGTTTCGGACGGCTTGGGCTTTTGGGTTGGCTTGGGTCTTTCGGTCGCCCAGTCTTCCGGGCTTGAGCCCTGGGGGTGCTGAGCTTCCCGGACCGGCTTGAGCCTTTCGGTTGCTGAGCCTTCCGGGCTGGCTCGCGCCCTCCGGTGCCGAGCCTTCCCGGCTGGCTCGCGCCCTCCGGTGCTGCGCTCTCCGGACCAGCTCGGGCATTTCGGTTGCCGGGCCTTCCGGGCTGGCTCCTGCCCTTCGGTGCTGCGCTCTTCGGACCGGCTCGAGCCTTTCGGTTGCCGAACCTTCCGGGCTGGCTCCCGCCCTCCGGCACCGAGCCTTCCCGGCTGGCCCGTGCCCAGCGGCGCGGAGCCTTCCCGGCTGGCCTGGGCCCTCCGGTTGCCGAGCCCCGCGGTGCCGAGCCTTCCCGGCTTGAACCCTCCGGGGCCGGGCCTTCCCGGCTGGCTTGCGCCCGCCGGTTGTCGAGCCTTCCCAGGGCGGCTTGAACCCTCCGGCTCCGAGCGTTCCGGAGCGGCTTAGCCCCTCCGCTGGCCTCCCTTCCAAAGGCTCCCGCTTGCCGAGGCCGACTTGTCCACATCACGGCGGTGCTGTGGACAAGTCGGCCCTTCGGCCGCATTTCCGGCAGTTTCGTCGGTAGGCCCCGATAGGCTGGAAGCGGGGCAGCCCCCAGGGAGGGCGGGGTCTTGGAGGTCCGCGTCCGGCTCCCGCACCAACCCCGTCCTGCGGACCGCGGCGGGCGCCGAACAAGGCCCTGGCGGGGGACCACGGCCTTCCCGATCGCGTGAACTATCGCGAGAAGTTCGGCTGATCAACCCCAGAACCGCCCGGCAAACGACCGGAAGACTTCGCAAAGGGCCGCGCGAAGCCGTTCGGCAAGCGGACGGTTAACGCGTCACCCGAACCGGTCCCACCCGCTCCCCGGCCGGGGGTTTCCGGGCGCTTTCCCGCCCCGCCGGTGCTCCACTTCGATCATGAGCAAGACATCGAACCTCGTGTCCGCACTGGTCATCGCCTGCACCGTCGCGCTCGCCGCTCCGGCCATTGCGCTGGCGGCCTCCGGGCCGGCTCCGGCCGCCGTTCAAGGGCACAAGCACCAAGCCAAGCTCGAAGCCAAGGCCGACAAGTCGCGCGTCAAGGTCGGCGAAGAAACGAAGATCAAGGGCTCCTTCGCCGACCTCGGGGGGCAGGAGAGCGTCGCCGGTGGGGAACCCGTCATCGTGCAGCAGCTGCAGGCCGGCGTCTGGGTCAACCTCAGCACCGGCACCTGCCGGCCGAACGGGAACTTCGTGTTCAGCCTCAGCTTCAGCCTGCGCGCCACCCTGACCCTGCGCGTCTACCACCCGGAGACCGACCTCTACGTCAGCGCCGTCTCCAGTGTCTTCGGCGTCGTGGTGATCTAGGAGCGCGAGAACGCGGTCCGCATCCACGACACCGCGAGGCAGATCATCGCGATCCACGCGATGATCAGGCCGAACCCGGGTCCGCCGCCCGCGGCTCCGCTGGCGTGCGACGACTGCTGCGACCAGATCGCCAGCAGCCCGTCCACCGAGGCGAACCAGCCGCCGGCGGCGCACACCCAGGCCAGCCACCACCGGCGCGTCACCAGCGCCAGCGCCGACGCGAAGATGCCGACGCCGGTCGACGTCGCCGCGAACAGCTGCGGGATGCCGCCACCCTCGCCGGCCAGCACCTGCCAGCCCGCCTTGTCCCCGACCCACGGCAGGATCAGGCAGATCAGCAGCACGAACGTGAACACCGCGATGGTGAACCCGCGCCGGCCCAGCTCCACCGTGCGCGACGCGTGGTAGCCGACCTCGTCGATCTCGGCGGCCAGCTCGGCCAGCTCGCCGTTGCCCTTGGACTCCGTCACAGCGCACACCCGCTCACCGGCTCCGGCTGGGCGGCCGGGGCACCGAAGCCCGGCAGTCCCAGCGTGACGCCGCTCGTCTTCGGCTTCCGCCCGGCCTCCGCGTTGTCGCCGGCCCGCGTCCGCCGGTGGGACAGCAGGTCGCCGTCGGCCACCAGGTGGTGCGGCGCGCCGTAGGTGACGACCGTCTCGACGACGTCGCCCGGGCGCACCGAGCCGTCGACCGCCGCGCCGGTCGGCGTGAAGTGCACGAGGCGGCCGTCGCGCGCGCGGCCGCTCATCCGGTTCGTCTCGGCGTCCTTGCGGCCCTCGCCCTCGGCGACGAGCAGCTCGACCCGCCGGCCGACGATCTTCTTGTTCTCTTCCCAGGAGATGGCGTTCTGCAGCTCGACCAGGCGCTCGTAGCGCTCCTGGACGACCTCCTTGGGCAGCTGGTCCGGCATCGTCGCGGCCGGCGTGCCGGGGCGGATCGAGTACTGGAACGTGAAGGCGCTGGAGAACCGCGCCTGCTCGACGACGTCCAGGGTGGCCTGGAAGTCCTCCTCGGTCTCGCCGGGGAAGCCGACGATGATGTCGGTGGTGATGGCCGCGTCCGGCATCGCCGCGCGCACCTCGTCGAGGATCTTCAGGAAGCGCGCGGAGCGGTAGGACCGCTTCATCTCGCGCAGCACCCGATCGGACCCGGACTGCAGCGGCATGTGCAGCTGGTGGCAGACGTTCGGCGTCTCCGCCATCGCCTCGATGACGTCGGTGGTGAAGGACGCCGGGTGCGGCGAGGTGAAGCGGACCCGCTCCAGGCCGTCGATGGCGCCGGTCGCGCGCAGCAGCTTGCCGAAGGCGAGCCGGTCGCCGAACTCGACGCCGTAGGAGTTCACGTTCTGGCCGAGCAGCGTGACTTCGAGCACGCCCTCGGCGACGAGCGCCTCGACCTCGGCGAGGATCTCGCCGGGCCGCCGGTCGCGCTCCTTGCCGCGCAGGGCCGGGACGATGCAGAAGGTGCAGGTGTTGTTGCACCCGACCGAAACGGACACCCAGCTCGCGTAGGACGACTCGCGCTTCGCGGGCAGCGTCGAGGGGAAGGTCTCGAGCGACTCGAGGATCTCGACCTCGGCCTCGGCGTTGTGCCGCGCGCGTTCGAGCAGCGTCGGCAGCGACCCGATGTTGTGCGTCCCGAAGACGACGTCGACCCAGGGAGCGCGCTTGACGATCTCGCCGCGGTCCTTCTGCGCGAGGCACCCGCCGACGGCGATCTGCAGGCCGGGGTTGGCGACCTTGTCCGGGCGCAGGTGGCCCAGGGTGCCGTAGAGCTTGTTGTCGGCGTTCTCCCGCACGGCGCAGGTGTTGAACACGATGAGGTCGGGCTTGCCCCCGTGGTCGACGGGGACGTACCCGGCGTCCTCGAGCTGCCCGGCGAGGCGCTCGGAGTCGTGCACGTTCATCTGGCAGCCGAAGGTGCGGATCTGGTACGCCCTGGGTGCCTGTGTCTCGGTCATCGTCTCCCAGGGTAGACCCGCCCCCACCTGCGCCTCGGCGTCCCCTCCCGGGGGCTGTCCGTGGCAGAGTGAGCGGGTGGACTGGGGACCTCGGCTGCGCCGGTGGAGCGCGGAATGGATCAGCACCTCGGAGCCCGGCGAACTCGATCCCGCCGTGGCGCGCGACGGGTGGCTCGGGTTCGCCGCGGCGACCGAGGACGAAGTCGCCGCCGCCGAGGGGCGGCTGGGGGTGCGGCTGCCGCCGTCGTACCGGCAGTTCCTCCTCTGCACCAACGGCTGGCGGAACGCCGGCGGGTTCGTCTACCGGATGCGCGACACCACGACGGTCGGCTGGCTGCGCGACCTCGAGCCGTTCTGGGAGGAGTGGGACGACCTCGACGAGCAGGAGACCGAAGGCAACCGCTTCACGCGTGGCCTCCTGCTGTCCGAGGAGACCGACTCCGGCATCCTGTTCCTCGACCCCGCCGACGTCGACGAGTCCGGCGAGTGGGCCGCGTACAGCCTCTTTTCCTGGCGCGCCGAGCCGCCCACCCGGTTCGCTTCCTTCGCCGCGCTGATGGAGGACCTCTACGCCGAGTTCCACCAGATGCGCAAACCCGCCGGTGAGACGCGCGATGCGTGGGACGCCGAGGTCGAACGGGCTCGGCTGGCCGCGCTCGCCGGGGACGTCGATGCCGCCGCCGGGGTGCTCGCGCGAGCCGAAGACTTCGGCCGTGAGCGGGCCACCGTGCTGCGTGTGCAGATCCTGCTGCTGTCGGGCCAGTGGTACGAGGCCGGAATGCTGCTCGGCCGGCTGCTGCACCCGTCCTTCCTGCCGGACGGGTTCCTCACCGACCCGCTGTTCACCGAGGAACTGCTGCCGTACCTCTTCGACGACCACCTCCGCCGCGCGCGGCAGGGACGGCAGTCCGTGCTCCAAAGCGCGATGATCGGCGAGCGGCCGCCGATCATGGCCATGGTCGCCGAGCACGAACCCCGGTTCGCGCGGCCCGGCGAAGGCTTCGGTTACGGCAACCCGGAGTTCGACCGGCCGGTGCGCCAAGCCCGGGCCGCGCACGCGGACGACCCCGACGCCCTCTGGACCGCCATCCGGGCCGCGATGCCGCACTGGCGGCCGCGCACGCCGGAGCACATCGCCCCGGTCGCCCTGCTCGCCGACCCCGTCCTCGCCGCGGCGATCACCCCTGAGCGCGGCCGGGAACTCCTTACTACGCCCCGGCTCCCGTGAACATCGCCACCATGCTGTGGGGCGCCTCGGCGCCGAGCATGACCTCGTAGATGTCCTCCTCCCCCGCTTCGGCCGCCACGCGGGGGAACATCTGCTCCTCGTACTCCGCCAGCGCCCGCTCCGGGTCCTCCGGGTGCGAGGCGATCGCCTGCGCCAGGGCGGCGCCGTCCTGCATGGCCAAGTTGGCTCCCTCGCCGTTCGGGGGCATCAGGTGGGCCGCGTCGCCGATCAACGTCACCCCCGGGACCCGGTCCCAGCGGTGCCCGGCCGGGAGGGTGAACAGGCGGCGCAGCACCGGCGGCACGTCGCTGCCGGTGAGCAACGCCGTCAGCTCCGGGGCCCAGCCGTCGAACTCCTCGACGACGTCGCCGAGGGGCCAGTCCTCCGGTTTCCGCAGCTGCGCGTATGCGTGCAGCGTCCCGCCGCTTTCGCGGTGCGCCAGGATTCCCTTGCCCGGCGCCAGCGCGAACATCGAGCCCGCGCCGACCGCCTTCGCGGCGGCGGGGTGACGCGTGTCGGCGTCGAGCAGGAACGTCTCGACCACCGAAACGCCAACGTACCAAGGAACTGCGTCCGACAGCAGCGGACGCACCCGCGACCACGCGCCGTCCGCGCCCACGAGCAGGCTCGAGACCACGGTGGCGCCATCGGCGAAGCTCACCTCGTGACGGCCCTCCCCGAGGGGCCGCACAGCGGTGACCTTCCGTCCCCAGTGGACGGTCCCGGGTGGCAGGGAGTCGAGCAGCAGCTGCCGCAGTTCGCCGCGCTGGACCTCCGGGCGCTCGCCCGTTCCGTCGTCGGGGCGGTCCAGCAGCACCGTCCCGTGCCGGTCGAGGACGCGGTAGGACTCGCGGCCGGCCAGGACCAGTGCGCGGAACTCCGCCGTCAGGCCCGCCGCTTCGAGGGCCGGCTGGCCGTTCCACGGGTGGATGTCGAGCATTCCGCCTTGGCGGCGGGCGGCCGGCGACGCCTCCGCTTCGTAAACCGTCGCCGGGATGCCGTGGACGTGCAGGACGCGGGCCAGCACCAGGCCGCCGAGGCCGGCGCCGATGATCGTCACAGGTTTTTGGATCGTCATTCCAACGACGCTACCACGACTTTGGATCGGCGATCCAAACATGGCATGATGGGCCCATGGCGAAACGACGCACGGACGGGCTGTCCCAGGAGGTGATCGTCCGGGCGGCGACCGAGCTCCTCGACGACGGCGGCGAGGCCGCGCTGACCTTCCGCGCGCTCACGACGCGCCTGAGCACCGGCTACGGCGCGATCTACCACCACGTGGCGAACAAGAGCGACCTCCTGGCGGCGGCCACCGACGACGTCATCGCGGGCGTCCTGACCGGCGTGGTCCTCGACGCCGACCCGCGGGAAGCCTTGCGCACGGTCGCGCTGGGCCTGTTCGACGCGATCGACGCCCACCCCTGGGTCGGCGCCCAGCTTTCGCGGGAGCCGTGGCGCCCCGCGCTCCTGGAGATCTACGAGAGCACCGGCCGGCTGCTCGACGCGCTCGGCGTCCCGGAGCACGCGCTGTTCGACGCCGCGGGCGCGCTCGTGAACTACGTCCTCGGCGTCGCCGGGCAGAACGCCGCGAACGCCCGGGTCCTGGCCTTCGGCGAAGCGGACCGGACGGCTTTCCTGGCCAAGGTCGCCGCGCAGTGGGCGGAGCTCGACCCGGAGAAGTACCCGTTCGTACACCGGGTTTCCGCGCAGCTGCGCGAGCACGACGACCGCGAACAGTTCCTCGCGGGCGTCGACATCTTCCTGGCCGGGATCGCCGCCCTGCACTGAGCGACGACGTACTGCCAGCGGCACCGCAGGGCATGACCGACTCCCGGGGATGGGCCCCTGGGCGGGTGGCGGCGCCACGCAGAGGTTCGAGGTGGAACCGGTTCCGAGGATCGCTCCGCGGCGCGGAACTGTCAAGGGTTGACAGGCCGGGTGCGGTGGTATGAACCTTTTCACCGATCGTTCCCCGCCGGCCCTCGAGGGCATCCGCCCGGCACTCAGGGGACGAGCCGGGCCGCGCCGTCCCCTGACCGGCGGCGGGTCCGCCCCACTTCCCCGGCCAGGGAGGAACCATGCCCTCGAACGTCCTGCCGCGGCGCCGTCGCCGCGGCCCCGGTACCCGCTTGGCGACACTGGCAGCGGCCCTCGCCGTCGCCGTCCTCGGCCTCGCCGCACCGTCCGCGACCGCCGCGGACACCTTGATCTCCCAAGGCAAACCCGCCACGGCCTCGTCGGTGGAGAACGCCGGCACCCCGGCGAGCGCCGCGGTCGACGGCAACACGGCCACCCGCTGGTCGTCGCAGTTCAGCGATCCACAGTGGATCCAGGTCGACCTCGGCGGCGCGGCGACGGTCAGCCAGGTCGTGCTCCGCTGGGAAGCGGCCTACGCCACGGCGTACCAGATCCAGCTGTCCGACAACGGTTCCACGTGGTCCACTGTGTACCAGACGACCACCGGCACCGGCGGCACGCAGACGCTGAACGTGACCGGCTCCGGCCGCTACGTCCGGCTCGCCACGACCGCGCGTGCCACCCCGTACGGCGTCTCGCTGTGGGAGTTCCAGGTGTTCGGCACCGGCGGCGGGACCACGCCGCCCGGCGCGGGCACGCCGCCGGACTCGTTCTGGGGTGACACCGCGAGCATCCCAGCCGCGCACAACGTGCTCACCGTGAAGGTGCTCAACCGCACCAACGGCAAGTACCCGGACAGCCAGGTGTACTGGAACTTCGGCGGTCAGACGCACTCGATCGCCGAGCAGCCCTACATCGACATGCCGGCCAACTCCGCCGGGCGGATGTACTTCTACCTGGGCACCCCGAACGGCCAGTACGCCGACTTCATCGAGTTCACCGTCGGGCCGGACGTGTTCAACGGCAACACGACCCGGGTCGACGCGTTCGCGCTGAAGCTCGCCATGCGGCTGCACGCGCACGACGGCTACGACGTCCAGGTCGGCGACGACTACCCGACGTTCCAGGAGGACCGGTCGGCCACCTTCGCCAAGTTCCAGTCCGAGGTGCCGACGGAGTTCAAGGGCCTGGCGACGGTGAACGCGCCGTACCGCATCCCGGCCCCGGGCAGCGCGCCGGACTTCCGCGCCGGCGGCAAGTACGCGAACTACTTCACCGCCTACGCGCAGTCGGTGGGCGTCAACGAGCCGACGTCGAACATCACCGGGTGCGCCGGTTCGCTGGCGGGCAACCCGGACATGTGCGCGGCGCTGAACCGCCACACCGCGCACCTGCCGCAGTCGCAGTGGCAGGACCCGGCGCGGTACTACCAGGCGGCCCCGGCGAACTACTACGCGAAGTTCTGGCACGACCACGGGATCAACCACCTCGCGTACGGCTTCCCGTACGACGACGTGGCGGCCCAGTCGTCGTTCGTCTCCCACGGCGACCCGCAGTGGCTGGTGGTCGCCGTCGGCTGGTGACCCGATCCCCGGTGCGGCGGCTTCCGGGCCGCCGCACCGGGGGCGGCGGTCAGGCCGCGCGCTCGTCCGGTTCCGCCGGCTTCGCGGGCGGGACGACCACCGGCGGCGCCGGGACGCGGTCGCGGCCGAGGCGCTGCGCCAGCGCGTTGGCCGGCCGCTCGACCAGCACGTAGCTGATCGTCGCCGCCACGATGCTGCCACCCAGCACGAAGGCCAGCAGGGGCCAGAAACCCGCCTGGCCGCGCAGGCCGAGCAGCGGGTCCGGGGCCTTGCCGAACACGCTGCCGTTGCCGAACCAGAGGTAGATCATCAGCAGGTGCCAGAGGTAGATCCCGTACGAGATCCTGCCGAGGAACCGGACCGGCCGGTTGGTGAGCACGCCGTCGATCAGCCGGGACCGCACGCCCGGCACGGTGAGCGGCGCGACGATCAGCACCGCGAACACCGTGATGAAGACCAGCGCCAGCATCTCCTGGGCGAGGGCACCGTAGTCGCCCATGCCCGGGTGCCCGAAGAACTCCGGCAGGTTGACCACGTACACCCCGAGCGCCAGCAGCCAGCACAGGTTGGGGTGGCGGACGATCAGCCGGTACACCGCCGGCGGCCGGTCGACGGCCTGCGAGTACGCCGACAGCGTGCCGAGGAACATCCCGGCGGCGAACAGGGAGAAGTACCCGAACGGCCAGAACGACAGGTAGAACACGTCCGTGCCGAGCGCCGGCAGGTACGCCATCGCCGTCCAGGCGAAGCCGATCAGGGTGAAGACCGCCAGCGGCAGCACCAGCCGGCGGGCGCGGGCGCCGGGCGTCGACGCCTTGCGCGCGTGCCGGGCGCCGATCCAGGCCACCACCGGGATCAGCAGGTAGAACGTCATCTCGGCGGGCACCGTCCACGTCGGCTCCATGCCGGCCATGGAGATGCCGTCGGGCCAGAAGAAGTGGAAGAGCAGGAACGGGCGCAGCACGTACCAGACGCCGTCGATGCTGCGCAGGTTCAGCAGCAGCAGGTCGGCGACCACGAGCAGGAAGTAGGCGGGCAGGATCCGCAGCGCCCGCCGGGTCAGGAACGAGCCGACGGCCGGCTTGGGCGCGCCCGTGATGACCGACCGCGCGAAGCCGCGGAAGAGCAACATTCCGGAAAGGACGAACAACGGTCCCAGGCAGACGGCGAGGCCGTTGCTGACCAGGCCCCAGATCCCGGCGCCGGGCTGGCCCATCCACGCGCTGACGCCGCTGATGAAGGCGACGTGGTAGACGAGCACGCCGACCGCGGCGAGCCCGCGGACGCCGTCGAGCGTCGGGACGCGGACTTTCGTTCCTGGTGCCGGTAGTGCCCCGGCGGGCTTGACTGCGTTCCCCATGATGAACCCCTTCGAAGTCCAGAGAAGCCCATCGTTTACTTCCGGCGCCGGGCCGCTCATCTTCATTGGTGCGGTCCACATGGGAAAACCGCAGCTCAGAACCTTATCCACCGACCACAGAGGACGGTGGATAATTTCCGGCGCCGTCCTTTCCGGACAAAAAAGACGTCCCCGGTGCGAGCGCACCGGGGACGTCGGGGGAATGCGTGGTCAGCCGGCGAAGAACTCGGCGAGCACCGGCGCCAGCACGTCCGGCGCCACGTCGTGGCCCTGTCCTTCGAGGGTCCGCTCGCGGGCGTCGGCCAGCACGCCGGCCAGCGCCTTGGCCGCGTTGTGCATGACCGGGCCGCTGGCCCCGCCGTCGGCGACGAGCACCGGGACGCGCACCGCGGCCCAGCGGTCGGCGGACACCGAGCCGTCGCCCATCAGCGCCGAGTCGTACACGAGCGTGTGCGCCACCGACTCGAAGCCCGGCCACATCGGCGCGCCGCGCATCTGCGAGACGAACTCCGGCGGCACGGCCGCGCCGTGCACGAGGAAGTGCTCGACGGCGTCGCCCGGGCGGCCCGCCTCGACCAGTTCGACCAGCTTCTCGTGGTAGCCCTCGGGCAGCGGCGGGCGCAGGTTGTCGACGATGAAGGGCGCCTCGTAGACCGCGACCTTGGACACCGGCAGCTTCGCCGCCGCGTCGAGCGCGAGCACCGCGCCCGACGACATGCCGAACACCGCCGCCGTCCCGCCGACGGCGTCGATCAGCGCCGCGATGTCCTCGATCTCGCGGTCGATCGCGTACGGCTTGGTGTCGCCGCTCTCACCGCGGCCGCGGCGGTCGTAGTGGACCGCGCCGAACCGCTCGCCGAGCAGCTGGGCCAGCTGCGCGGTGCTCGGGTCGAAGGCGCGGTACTGGAAGGCGCCGCCGACCAGGATCACCGGGGGCCCGTCGCCGTAGCGGTCGTAGGCGATCTTGGTCCCATCCCGGGACGTTACCTCACTCATGGAACTTCCTCTCGTTGCTACAGGACACTGAGCACCCCGCCGTCGACGCGCAGTGCCACACCGTTCACATAGGACGCTTCGGCCGACACCAGGTAGCCGACCGCGTGCGCGATGTCCGCCGGCGTGCCGAGCCGCCGCGCGGGGATCCGCTTCACCATGGCCGCTTCCAGCACCGCCGGGTCGCGCCCGAGCGCCCGGCCGCGGTCCGCGGCGACGGTCCGGTACATCGTGGAGTCGACCGGTCCGGCGAGGATTTCGTTGGCGGTGACGCCGGACCCGGCGTAGTCGGCGACGACGCTCTGGCACAAGCCGCGCAGCGCGCTCTTCGTCAAGTTGTAGGGCGCGTTCCCGGGTGCGGCCACCTGCCCGAAGATCGAGCTGAGGTAGACGATCCGGCCGTAGCCCGCCGCCGTCATCCCGGGCAGGCAGGCCTGCGTCAGCCGGACGGCGCTCAGCACGTTGACGGCGAGCGTGCGGCGCAGGGTGTCGGCCGGCACGTCCGCGAGCTTCTCGCGGCCGAGGTTCACCCCGGCGCAGCAGACCAGGACGTCGAACCCGCCCGGGGGCAGCACTTCGGCGTCGGTCAGCTTGTCGATGCGGGTGTAGTCCGCGTGGAACGGCTTCGCGCCGGTCTCGTCCGCGAGCGCCGTCGCGGCCTCGGCGCCCGAGCGGTACTGGAACCAGACCTCGTGGCCCGAGCCGGCCAGGGTGCGCACGACCTGGGCCCCGAGATCTCCTGTGCCGCCGGACACGAAGGCCCGGAATCCACGCTCTGCCACGGCGTACCACGCTGCCAGCGGACCGGCGGCCGCCGCATCTCCGAACGTGCTGCGCGGGCGGTTCTCCTCGATTGCGGGACGCCGGAACGGCGGCCGGGAATGCCGCGATCGCGCCTACTCTGGCGGAAACGGCTTTCGCACGAACTGGGGAAAGATCGGCCATGCTCGAAAATGATTTCGCACCCGCGCCACCGAACTATTCGACGTACCTCGTCCTGGACGAAATGCTCGCCACCCAGCGCCCGGTTTCCGGGGAGCACGACGAGCTGCTGTTCATCGTCGTGCACCAGGTCTACGAGCTGTGGTTCAAGCAGCTGCTGCACGAGCTCGCGAAGCTGCAGTCCGATCTGGCCGGTGGCCGCGCCGCGCAGGCGCTGCACACCCTGCACCGCTGCCTGACCGTGCTGCGGCTGGCGGTGTCGCAAGTGGACGTCGTGGAGACCATGACGGCCCGGGACTTCGCCCGCTTCCGCGACGAGCTCGGCACCGGCAGCGGCCTGCAGTCGGCCCAGTTCCGCGAGCTGGAGGCCGTGCTGGGCCGCCGTGACGGCCGGATCACCGACGGTCACCCCGCCGGGAGCGCGGACCGGTCGCGCATCGAAGCCGCCCTCGCCCGACCGTCCCTTTTCGACTCCTTCGTCGAGTTCCTCGGCACCCAGGGCTATCCCGTGCCGGTGCGCCGCGACCCGGCGGCGCCCGCCGAGCCGTCGGCCGCGGTGCAGCGGGTGCTGCTGCGCGTCTACGACGACGACGGCATTCCGGCGCAGCTCTGCGAACGCCTCACCGACTTCGACCGCACCTGGCAGGAATGGCGGTACCGGCACGTGCGGCTCGTCGAGCGGATGATCGGCGCGCTGCCCGGCACCGGCGGCTCGAGCGGAGCGTCCTACCTGTACACAACATTGTTCAAGCCGGTTTTTCCCGATCTGTGGATTATCCGCGGTAATTTCTGACCACGCCCGGAGCGCACGCGCGAAGATGCCCGCCGCCCCGCGCCCCTCGCATACTCGAATTCGATCACCGCGGCTTCCGCGTGCGCGGGTGAGCTCCTGGAGGACGTTCGTGCAGCCCGACATTCCCGGTGTCCCGGTCCCGCCCGGGATGGCCGCGCTCGCCGCGACCGTGCGCACGGCGGAAGAAGAGCTTTCGCGGAGTCGCGCGGCCCGGCCGCCGGCCCGGCACGAGGCCGACTTCGCCGCGCTGATCGCCGCCGACCTGAAGATCGAGCCCCGGGACTGGATGCCGGCGGGCTACCGCGCGGCGCTGGTCCGCCAGCTCGCGCAGCACGCGCACTCCGAGGTCGTCGGGATGCAGCCCGAGGCCAACTGGATCACCCGCGCGCCGGACCTGGCGCGCAAGGCCATCCTGGTCGCCAAGGTCCAGGACGAGGCCGGGCACGGGCTCTACCTCTACTCCGCCGCGGAGACGCTGGGCGTGTCCCGCGCGGAGCTGCTCGACGCGCTCCACAACGGACAGCAGAAGTACCTGTCGTTCATCAACTACCCGACGCTCACCTGGGCCGACACCGGCGCGCTCGCCTGGCTCACCGACGGCGCGGCAGTCGTCAACCAGGTCACCCTCTGCCGGACGTCCTACGGCCCGTACGCGCGGGCGATGGTCCGCGTCTGCCGCGAGGAGTCGTTCCACCACCGGCAGGGCTTCGACTCGCTGCGCGCGCTCACCCACGGCACCCCGGCCCAGCGGAAGATGGCCCAGGAGGCCGTGAACCGCTGGTGGTACCCGGCGCTGGCGATGTTCGGCCCGCCCGACGAGCACTCGACGCACTCGGCCCGGTCGATGGCCTGGCGGATCAAGCGCTGCGGCAACGACGAGCTGCGGCAGCGGTTCGTCGACCTCTGCGTGCCGCAGGCGGCCGCGCTCGGCGTCGAGCTGCCCGACCCCGCCCTGCGCTGGGACGCCGAAACCGGCCACCACGTCTTCACCCCACCCGACTTCGCCGAGCTCAAGCGGGTCGTCGCCGGGCACGGGCCGTGCAACCGGCAGCGGCTGCGCCACCGGCGGGCCGCCCACGAGGACGGCGCGTGGGTCCGGGCGGCCGCGACGGCCTACGCCGCGAAGCGCCGGGACGCCGTGGCGGTGGCGGCATGACCGGCGCGACGGGCGACTGGCCGCTGTGGGAGGTCTTCGTCCGGGCCCGGCGCGGCGTCACCCACGCCCACGTCGGCAGCCTGCACGCGGCCGACGCGACGCTGGCCCTGCAGCACGCCCGCGACCTCTACACCCGCCGCGGCGAAGGCGTCTCGATCTGGGTGGTGCCGACGGAAGCGATCACCGCGAGCAGCCCGGACGAGAAGGACGCCTACTTCGACCCCGCCGCCGACAAGGCCTACCGCCACCCGTCGTTCTTCACCCTGCCGGCGGGGGTGGAGAACCTGTGACCGGGATCGTGCTCGAGCTGGCCGACGACGCGCTGATCGCCGCCCAGCGGCTTTCGCAGTGGTGCGCGCGGGCGCCCCAGCTGGAGGAGGACGTCGCGCTCGCCAACATCACGCTGGACCTGCTCGGCCAGGCCCGGGCGCTGCTTTCGCACGCCGGGGACCTCGAAGGCGCGGGCCGCGGCGAAACCGAGCTGGCCTTCCTGCGCGAGCCCGAAGAGTTCCGCAACGCGCAGCTGGTCGAGCTGCCCGACGACGACTTCGCGACGGCCATCGCGAAGCTCCTCTTCTTCGCGGTCTTCCAGTCGCTGCGCTACACCGCGCTGCGCGACGCGGACGATCCGGTGCTGGCCGCGATCGCCGGCAAGGCCGCCGTCGAGACGCGCTACCACGTCGAGCACGCGCACGCCTGGACCGTCCGGCTCGGCGACGGCACGCCTGAGTCGAAGCGCCGGATGCAGGCCGCGGTCGACGACGTCTGGCCCTTCACGCACGGGCTCTTCGAACCGGGCGCGCCGGGCTTCGACCCGGAGTCGCTGCGGGCGGCGTGGACCGGCCGCGTCGAGAGCGTGCTGCGCGAGGCGACGCTGGAGCGCCCGGCCGACGGCTGGACGCCGACCGGCGGCCGGCGCGGCGAGCACACCGAAGCGTTTTCCTACCTCGTCCAGGAGATGCAGGGCCTGCACCGCGCGCACCCGGGGGCCCGGTGGTGACCGCGGCGGTGCGGGCCGCCATCGCCGCCGTCGCCGACCCCGAGCTGCCCGTGCTCACCATCGAGGAGCTGGGCATCCTGCGGGACGTCACCGCCGAGGCGGACGGCCGCCTGGTCGTCACGGTCACCCCGACCTACCTCGGCTGCCCGGCCCTCGACACGATCCGCGCGGACATCCGGGCCGCCGCCCGCGCCGCCGGCTGGCCGCGGGTCGACGTCGTGACCGCGTGGGACCCGCCGTGGACCACCGACCGGATCACCGAGTCCGCCCGCGTCAAGCTCGCCGCCGCCGGGATCGCCCCGCCGCGCCCGCTGCTCACCCTGCACGTCGAGGCGCCGCCGTGCCCGCGGTGCGCCGCCCCGGGGTCGGAGGAGATCGCCCGGTCCGGCGCCACGGCCTGCACGGCGATCCGCCGGTGCACCGCCTGCCTCGAGCCGTTCGACCACCTGAAGGAGCTGCCATGACCGCCGTCGCGGACGCACGCGCGCACTCGGAAGCCGACGGGACCGCGGTCGAAGCGTTCCTGCGCCGGCTCGGCGTCGACCACCCGGGCCGGCCCACCCTGGCCGCCCTGCGCCGGATCCACGAGCGGCACGTGCTCACCGTGCCGTTCGAAAACCTCGACTTCGTGCTGCGCAAGCCGATCGCCCTCGGCGCCGCGGCGCTGCCGAAGCTCGTCGAGCAACGCCGTGGCGGCGGCTGCTACGAGCTCAACGGCTGCCTGGCCGAGGTGCTGCGCGCGCTCGGCTACGACGTGACGATCTACGGCGCCCGCGTCTACATCGACGACGTCCCCGGTCCCCTGCTCGGCCACCTCGTGCTGCGGGTCCTCGCCGAGGACTCCGCCGAGCCGTGGCTGGTCGACGTCGGGTACGGCCGCAGCTTCCGGTTCCCGCTGCGGCTGGACGACCGCGAGCCGCAGCCGGACCCGCAGGGCGTCTACCGGATCGCCGAAGCCGCCGACGGCGACCTCGACGTCCTGCGCGGCGACGTGCCGCAGTACCGGCTCGAGCCGCACCCGCGCACGATCGCGGACTTCGAGCCGACGCTCTACTGGTTCCAGACCGCGCCCGAGTCGCCGTTCCTCACCGGCCTGTTCTGCTCGCTGCACACCGAAACCGGGAAGATCACGATCAGCGGCGACACGCTGGTGCGGCTGCACGAGGGGCAGCGCACCAAGACCGTGCTCGGCAGCGAGGCCGCCCGCCGGGACGCCTACCGCACCTGGTTCGGCTTCGACCTCGCCGAAGTGCCGGAGCCACCGCGATGACCCGGACCCGGTTCCACCGCCTGGCCGTCCTCGGCGCCGAGCGCGTCGCGGCCGACGGCAGCGCGGTCGCGCTCACCTGCGCCGTGCCGCCGTCGCTGCGGGAGGCGTTCGCCTTCCGGCCGGGGCAGCACGTCACCGTGCGCGCCACCGGCGACGACGGCGGCGAGCTGCGCCGGTCCTACTCGGTCTGTTCCACTCCCGCGGACCTGGCCGGGCGCGGGCACCTGCGGCTGGGGGTCCGGATCGTGCCCGGCGGCGCCGTGTCCGGCAGCCTGGCCGACGCGGACGCGCTGGACGTCCTCCCGCCGGTGGGCGCGTTCGGCACGACACCCGACCCGGACCGCCGTCGCCGCTACGGCGCCGTCGCGGCCGGCTCGGGGATCACGCCGATTCTGTCCATTGTGGACTCGGTGCTGCGGACCGAGCCGTTCAGCACGTTCACCGTCTACTACGCCAACCGCACCACCGACTCGGCGATGTTCACCGAGGAGCTGGCCGACCTCAAGAACGCCCACGCCCGGCGGCTGCACCTGGTGCACGTGTTCTCCCGCGAGGAGCGGCCGGCCGGGCTGGCTCCCGGCCGGCTGGACGCGGCCACCCTGCCCCGGCTGCTGGCCGGCCTCGGCACGCCGGCCCCCGGCCGCGAGTGGTTCGTGTGCGGCCCCGACGGTCTCGCGACGGCGGCCCGGCGGACCCTGCTCGACCTGGACGTCCCCGCCCGCGCCGTCCACACGGAGCTGTTCGGGCTCGCGGTCCGGCCGGTGCCGCCGGCCGCGGAGGGCGGGCGCGTCCGGATCGTGCACGACAGCCGTACGTCCACTGTGGACATGACGGCCGCCGGGTCCATCCTGGACGCCGCGCTCGCCGTCCGGCCGGAGCTGCCCTACTCGTGCCGGACCGGGGTGTGCGGCACGTGCCGGGCGCGGGTGCTGAGCGGCACGGTCCGGATGAGCGGCGGCTTCGCGCTCGGCGCCGACGAGGAAGCCGCGGGGTTCGTGCTGACCTGCCGGGCGCAGCCGGCCGGCGACGACGTCACCGTCGAGTTCGACGCGGCGTGAGGAGACGGGGATGACCGGGTACCAGTGGCCGCCGTACCGGCTGGAAGGCGAGCTCGCCGAACGCGTCGAGAGCGTGCGGGCGGTGCTCGCGGAGACCGAGGCCGACGCGGAACAGCGGCGCATGCTGCCCGAGGAGGCGTTCGGCACGCTCGCCGACGCGGGCCTGTTCCGGCTGGCGCTGCCCACCGAGCTCGGCGGCCTGGAAGTGCCGCCGCTGGTGGAGATGGAGGTCTACGAAGCGGTCAGCCGGGTGAGCACGGCGGCCTGCTGGAACCTCTCGGCCGGCTGCCTCTACTCGTCGTGGGCCGCCGCGTACCTCTCCGACGACGCCGTCCGCGAGATCTTCGGCTCCGGCGGACCGGCCGTGGTCGCCGGCCAGGGACCGCCCCGCGGGACGGCCGTCGCCGCCGAGGGCGGGGTCCGGGTGACCGGCCGCTACGGCTTCGGCAGCGGGATGAGCCACGCGACCTGGGTGCTCGGCGGGTTCACCGCCCCGCCGCCGGACGACGAGTGGCGGGCGTTCGTCGTCCCGAAGGAACGCGTCGACGTCCTGGACAACTGGCACGCCGTCGGGCTCGCCGGCTCCGGCAGCGTCGACTACGCCGTCCGGGACCTCTTCGTCCCCGACGGCTACTGGTTCCCCCTCGGCCGGCCGCGGCCCTTGCGGGGTGGGCCGCGGTTCGCTGCGCCGATCGCGGCCCAGGTGGCCGCGGCGCACTGCGGGGTCGCGCTCGGCGCGGGCGAACGGGCCCTCGACGCCGTCGTGTCGGCCGCCCGGTCCGCGGGCTCGCCGCTGGCCGCGCGCGGCGCGTTCCACCGCGACCTCGGCGAAGCCCACACCCGGCTGAGCGCCGCCCGCGACCACGCCGCGCGGTTGCTCGGCGCGCTCGGCGACCGGCTGCGCCACGGCCCGCGCCCGGACCGCCTGTTCGTCCAGCAGCTGGTCGCCGCCGAAACGTACGTGACCGAGGTGGCCACCGACGTCACGACGATGGCCTACCGGTACGCCGGCACCGCGGCGATCCGGCTGGACCACCCGCTGCAGCGGATCCTGCGCGACCTGCTCGTCGCGCTGCAGCACAAGTTCATCGCCGACACCAGCTACGACGTGCTCGGCACGACGCTGCTCGACGACGTCCGGCGCACCGCCTGACGCACCGATGGAAAGGGAGATCATGGGCAAGCCCCAGAACACCGACGAGTACCTGGCGAACCTGGCCGAGCCGTTGCGGGAGATCGCGAACCGGCTGGCCAAGGTGATCGACGCGAACCTGCCCGACGCCCACGGGCTGCTCTACTACGGCCACCCGTGGTGGGGCCACAGCGAGACCCCGGGCAAGCAGCTCGTCACCTACCTGAAGGCGTACAAGGCGTACGTCACCTTCGGGTTCTGGCGCGGGCAGGCGATTTCGGACTCCTCCGGTCGCCTCGAAGCCGGCTCGGGCGGCATGGGCCAGGTCAAGATCCGCTCGGTGGACGAGATCGACGAAGAGCTCTTCGGCGACTGGCTGCGCCAGGCGGCCGCGCTGGAGCGCGCCGGGAAGTGATCAGCCGGGCCGATGGGGATCGGCCCGCTGGGGGAAGGACGACCAGATGGCACACCTGCGCGCCGCCGACGTGCCGGCCGAGTTCAACCTCGCCGCGCACTTCCTCGACCGCAACGAAGACGGGCGGACCGCGCTGCACACCGCGGCCGGCCCGGTCACCTACGGCGAAGTCAAGGCGCTGGCCAACCGGACCGGCCACGCGCTGCGGGTGCTCGGCGTCCGGCGGGGCGACCGCGTCCTGCTGGCGCTGGGCGACGGCACCGAGTTCGTCGCGACCTGGTTCGGGGTGCAGAAGGTCGGCGCCGTGACGGCCGAGGTGTACACGTTCCTCAAGCCGGCCGACTACCGCTACTACCTGGACTACAGCCGGCCGGCGGTGGTCGTCGCGGACACGACGACGCTGGGTCCGCTGCGCGCGGCCGGCGCCCGGAACCTGCTGGTGGTCGGCGCGGACCCGGAGTCGCTGCGCCCGGGCGAGCACGACTTCGCCGCGGTCACGGCGGAGCAGCCGACGGCGCTGGAGGCCGCGCCGACGCGCAGCGACGACATCGCGCTGTGGCGGTTCACCACCGGCAGCACCGGCTCCCCCAAGGCGTGCCTGATCCACGCGCGCAGCCCGCTGCTGAGCTTCGAGTGGTACGCCCGCGCCGTCATGGACATCCGGCCGGACGACGTCGTGCTGCCGGTGCCGAAGCTGTTCTTCGGCTACGCCAACAACATGGCGGTGACGTTCCCGTTCGGCATCGGCGCGGCCGGGGTCGTGTTCCCGGAACGCAGCACGGTGGACCGGATGTTCGCGCTGATCGCCCGGCACCGCCCGACCGTGCTGGTCAACGTCCCGACGATGATGAACGCGATGCTGGAGCACCCGGCCGCGGCCGAGCAGGACTTCGGCTCGCTGCGCCTGTGCGTCTCCGGCGGCGAGCTGCTGCCGCCGGACCTGCACCGCCGGTTCGCGGACACGTTCGGCGTGGACACGATCGACGGGATCGGCGCGTCCGAGTCCTACCACGGCTACATCTCCAACTCCCCCGGCCGCTCCCGGCCCGGCACCCTCGGCCGCGTGATCCCCGGTTACCGCGTCCGGGTGGTGGACGACGAAGGCACCGAAGTCCCGCGCGGGGCGACGGGCCGCTTGGAGGTGACCGGCGAGACCGTGGCGGCCGGCTACTGGCAGGCACCGGACAAAACCGCCGAAGCGTTCCCGGCCCCGGGCACGGTCCGCACGAGTGACTTGGTGTCCCAGGACGCGGACGGCTTCTTCCGCTACGAAGGCCGCGCCGACGATCTGCTGAAGGTGGGCGGCCTGTGGGTCTCCCCGACCGAGATCGAGAAGTGCCTGGCGACGCACCCCGCGGTCGCGGAGTGCGCGGTCGTCGGGTTCCAACGGGACGGCCTGACCCGCACGCGGGCCTTCGTCGTCGCGCGCGACGACGTGTCCGGCGAAGCGTTGCAGCAGTACGTGAAGGGACGGTTGTCGCCGCACAAGTACCCGCGGGAAGTGCGGTTCGTGCCCCGGCTGCCCCGGACCGCCTCGGGGAAGGTCGACCGGATCGCCTTGCGGGCCGAGGAGCTCCCGGAAGCGGCGTGAATCAGGCCACGAGGTCGGCCAGCACCGCGGCGGCCGCCCGCTGGCCGGACACGAGCGCGCCCTGCACCGACGGCGTGTCCCGGTGGTCTCCGCAGACGTACCGGCCCGGGCCGATCCGCACCGGGCGGCGCAGCGGCGCACCGGGACCGAACACCGGCAGCGCGTTCGGGATCGCGTACGTCTCGAGCAGGTCCCACCCGCGCGTGTCCGTGTCGTAGATCCGGGCCAGCCGCTGCCGCACCCGCGGTTCCAGGCCCGGGTCGGCGCGGTCGGGCACCGACGCCGCGATCAGCGCCGAGCCGGCCGGAGCGTAGGCCGGGGAGACCTCGCTGAGCACCGCCGTGTTCAGCAGCAGGTCGTCGAGGCTGTCGACCAGCTGGGTCGGCGAGCGCAGCGGGGAGGTGTCCGCGCGGTAGTAGAACGTCGTGACCGCGTGCCAGCCCGGCGCTTCGACCCCCGGCAGCAGCCGCGCGGCCGTGTCCCCGTCGGTCGCCACCACCACGGCCCGCGCGCGGATGTCTTCGCCGTCCCGCGTGCGGACGCCGTCCTCGGTGACCGCGTCGACCTCGACGCCGGTGCGGACCGTCAGCCCGGTCGCCAGCTGCCGCGGCAGGGCCTGCATCCCCTCGGCGGGCAACGCGCCCCCACCGCGCAGGAAGCTCCGCCAGAGCAGGTGGAACAGGCGGCTCGACGTCGCCAGGGCGGGGTCGAGGAACACCCCGGCCAGGAACGGCCGCAGCACCTCCTCGACCGTGGCCCGGGTCAGCCCCCAGCGGCGCAGCTCCTCGGCGGTGCTGCGCCCGGTGTCCGTGCGATCGGCCGCCAGGACGTCCTTGGCCGCCAGCGCCGCCATCCGCGCGCCGTCGAAGGGCCGGCTCACCGCGAACGCCGCGGCCCCGCGCACCGCGGGCAGGCCGTGCCACGGCCCGGCGAGCCACCGGCGTCCGGAGCCGGTCATCGCGATCGTGCCGCGCGTGAACGGCCGCGGCCGCAACGCCGGCACGTCGGTCAGCCGCCGCAGCGCCGGGTACGCGGGCAGCAGCACCTGGAACCCGCGGTCGAGCCGGAACCCACCGACGACGTCGGTGCGCACCCGGCCGCCGACGTCGTCCCCCGCCTCCAGCACCGTGACCTCGGCGCCGGCCCGGCGCAGCCGCCGCGCCGCGCTCAGCCCCGCCACCCACGACGACGACGTCCATGCCGCGCTCCCTCCGTCTGCACCGAGGGTGCCCTGATCGCCGGGGGCCAACCACTCGAGCGCCGGATCTGGCACGATCGGGCCGTGGCCACGACGCGGCGGAGGCAGGTGCTCGCGATGGCGGCCGCCCTGGTCCTGGTGCTCTCGGCGTGCAGCTCCGGGTTCGGCGACCTGAAGCTGCGGATCGCCGCGGGCAACCCCGGCGGCGTCTACGACAAGCTCGCCCAGACCCTCGCCACGGCGTGGGCCGCGGGCCTGGACATCGACCGGCCCACCGTGCTGCAGACCCAGGGCTCGCCCGACAACATCGACAAGGTCCTCGCCGGGAAGGCCGACGTCGCGTTCGTCGCCGCCGACGTCGCCGCCGACCGGTACAAGACCGACCCGCGGCTGACCACCCTCGCCCGGATCCACGACGACTACCTGCACATCGTCGTCCGCACCGACTCCGACATCCAGAACGTCCGGCAGCTGCGCGGCCACCGGATCGCGACCGGCTCGCCGTCCTCGGGCGTCGAGTACATCGCCCGCCGGCTGCTGCAGGCGACCGACCTCACCGGGGCAGTCACCACGAGCGCCCGGGGGCTCGACGACTCCGTCAAGGCCCTGCTCAACGGCGACATCGACGCCTTCTTCTGGTCCGGCGGCCTGCCGACGCCGGTGCTGGCCGGCTACAACGGCAAGCAGTCGCTGCGCCTGCTCGACATCGCCGACGTGATGCCGAAGATGCAGGAGATCAACCAGGTCTACGGCACCGCGTCCATCCCGGCGAGCACCTACAACCAGCCGGGCCCGGTGACGACGCTGCTGGTGCCGAACTTCCTGATCGTCCCGAAGTCGATGAGCGACGACGTCGCCGAGGCGCTGGTCCGCGGGCTGTTCGACGCGCGCCAGCAGCTGGCGCTGGCGAACCCGGCGGCGCTGTCGATCGACGTCCACCCGGGCATCGAGACCCAGCCGATCCCGCTGCACCCCGGCGCGCTGAGGTACTACCGCGACAAGAAGACCTAGGCGGCCGGGAACGTCATCGTGATCCGCAGGCCGCCGCCGTCGGGCAGGTCGAGCGCCAGCTCGCCGTCGGAGTGCGCGGTCAGCTCGCTGACGATCGCCAGCCCCAGCCCCGACCCCGGCACGTTCTGGTGCGCCGGGCTGCGCCAGAACCGGTCCAGCGCGCGGTCGAGCTCCTCGGGCGGCAGCCCGGGGCCGTGGTCGCGGACGGACAGGCGCACCCGGTCGCCGTCGCGTTCGACGGCGACCCGGATCTCGGTGCCGGAAGCGGTGAACTTCAGCGCGTTGTCGAGCAGCGCGTCCAGGATCGTCTCGGCGCCGCGCGGCGGCATCCGGACGCGGGCGCCGTCGCCGGCCGCGTCGACAACCAGCCGCACGTCCCGGGCCTCGCCGACCACCGACCAGTCGGCGACGCGCTCGGCGACGGCTTCGTCGAGCACCACCGGGTCCAGCTCGCCGCCGGAAGCTTCGGCGCGGGCCATCGAGAGGAGGCCGTCGAGGATCTGGTGCAGCCGTCCGGCGTCGACCCGCGCGGCCTCCAGGTCGGCGGCGGACTGGTCGTCGACGACGTGGCCGTCGAGGTTGCCGAGCCGGATCTTCAGCGCGGTCAGCGGGTTGCGCAGCTGGTGGGAGGCGTCCGCGACGAACGCGCGCTGCGCCGCCAGCGCGCCCGAGACGCTCTCGGCCATGCGGTCGAAGGAGCGGCCGAGCTGCCGCAGCTCCGGCGGTCCGCCGCCCTCGCCCACGGGCTCGGCCTCGCGTCCGCTGACCACGGACGCCACCAGTGCGCCGGTCGCGTCGTCGAGCCGCTTGACCGGCTTCAGGATCCACCGCACGACCGGGATCGCCACGGCCAGCGCCAGCACGAAGGCGAGGATGCCTCCCGCGGCGAGCAGCAGCCACCACCACAGCACGGCGGCGCGTTCGGAGTCGGTGGTGGACACGGTGAGCACCGCCCCGCGCACCTCGCCGTCGGCGAGCACCGGCTCGGCGAGCACCAGCGGCGTCGAGTCCCACGGCATCAGCACGCCGGCGGGCTGCGACCGGCGGCCGGCCAGCGCCTCGTGGACCGGGTCGCTGATCCGCTCGTCCTTGAGGTCGATCCGCGCGGCGGCCGGGCCGAGCGCCGTGACGACCGGGCGGCCGTCCTGGTCGACGACCACCACCTGGACGCCGTACACCTCGGTGTAGCGGCGCACGTCGGGCTCGATCAAGTACGGCTTGTTGTCCAGCAGCGGCCGCTGCGCCAGCGACGCGAAGCGGGCGGTGTCGGTGAGCCGGTCGAGGAAGAGGTCCTGCTGCGCTCCGGCGGCGATCGAGATGGCCAGCGGGATGCCGAGGCCGAACACCAGCAGCGCCACCAGCGTCAGCACGATGCCCTGCAGCCGGACGCGCACGCCCCTCAGCTCCGGGCGGCCGCGCCGCCGAGCCGGTAGCCGACCCCGCGGACCGTTTCGATCAGCGCGGGGCGGCCCAGCTTCGTCCGCAGCGTCGCGACGTGGACGTCCAGGGACCGGCTCTCCGCGGCACCCCGGTGGCCCCACACCTCGGTGAGGACGTGCTCGCGCGAGCACACCGCGCCACGCGCGCCGGCGACCAGCGCGAGCACCTGGAACTCCTTGCGGGACAACGCGATCGCGCGTCCGTCGACCAGCACCTCGTGCCGGGCGAGGTCGACGCTGACGTCGCCCACCTCGATGACCACCGGCTCGGTGACCGTGTGCTCCGGACGGCGGCGCCGCACCGCCTCGACGCGGGCGAGCAGCTCCTCGACGTCGTAGGGCTTGACGAGGTAGTCGTCGGCGCCCGCTCGCAGGCCCCGGATCCGGTCGTCGACCTCGCCGCGGGCGGAGACGACGATGATCGCGACGTCGCTGACCGCGCGGATCTGGGTGCACAGGGTGACGCCGTCGATGTCCGGCAGGCCCAGGTCGAGCAGGATGACGTCGACCTCGTGGACGCGTTCGAGGACGCCGGCGCCGGTCGCCAGCCGGGCGATCGCCAGGCCGCGGCGGGTCAGCGCCGGGATCAGCGCGCCCGCGACCCGGTCGTCGTCCTCCACCAGCAGCACCCGCACCCGTCCGCCTCCCATGGTGACCCCGCTCCACCGGCCGGTAGCGCCGAACTCTAGGACGTCCCGGCTCACCGCGCACGGGCCACCCGGACGGTGACTGTGGGTTACGCTGATGCCGATACCCCCAAAAGGGACATCGATACGCAGTTGAAACCCTAAGTATTGCTCAACTCGGCTTGCCAGCCGGGGAAGCAACGGTAGGTTCTCGCCATCGCGTGGTGACCCACGCCGCATTCGAACGACCCTGGAGGCCAGATGACCGCGGAGGTGGCGGCGCCGATGATCAAGGCGTCCGCCGTGAACAAGTACTTCGGCGACCTGCACGTACTGAGGGAAATCACGCTCGAGGTGCCTCGCGGCCAGGTCGTCGTGGTGCTGGGTCCGTCGGGGTCGGGCAAGTCGACCCTGTGCCGGGCGATCAACCGGCTCGAGCCGATCAACTCGGGCGAGATCGCCGTGGACGGTGTCCCCCTGCCCGCCGAAGGCAAGGCCCTCGCGGCCCTGCGCGCCGACGTCGGCATGGTGTTCCAGTCGTTCAACCTGTTCGCGCACAAGACCATCCTCGAAAACGTGATGCTGGCGCCGACGAAGGTCCGCAAGGCCTCGAAGGACGAAGCGCGCAAGACGGCGATGGAGCTGCTGGAGCGCGTCGGCATCGCCAACCAGGCCGACAAGTACCCGGCCCAGCTGTCCGGCGGCCAGCAGCAGCGCGTGGCGATCGCGCGGGCGCTGGCGATGCGGCCCAAGGTCATGCTGTTCGACGAGCCGACCTCGGCGCTGGACCCGGAGATGGTCCAGGAGGTCCTCGACGTCATGACCGGCCTGGCCAAGGACGGCATGACGATGCTGGTCGTCACCCACGAGATGGGCTTCGCCCGCCGGGCAGCCGATCGGGTGATCTTCATGGCCGACGGCGAGATCGTCGAGGACACGACGCCGGAAGCGTTCTTCACCGCGCCCAAGAGCGAGCGCGCGAAGGACTTCCTCGGCAAGATCCTGACCCACTGAGCATTTTTTTCCCCGGCCCCGGGTGGCCGGTCGAGATTCGGAAGGAACCTGAGAGACGATGCGGTTGAACCGAGTTCTGCAGGTCGGCGCGGTCGTGATGGCCGCCGGGCTGGCCCTGACGGCCTGCGGCGGCGGGTCCGGCAGCGGCGCGAGCGGCGACAAGAACCTGGTCCAGCGGGCCAAGGACAACAAGAAGCTGACCATCGGCATCAAGTTCGACCAGCCGGGCCTCGGCCTGAAGAAGCCGGACGGCACCTACGCCGGCTTCGACGTCGACGTCGCGAAGTACATCGCGAAGCAGCTCGGTGTCGAAGAGTCGGGGATCACCTGGAAGGAAGCGCAGTCGGCGCAGCGCGAGGACCTGATCAAGAAGGGTGAGGTCGACTTCATCGTCGCCACCTACTCGATCACCGACAAGCGCAAGAACGACGTCTCCTTCGGCGGCCCGTACTTCGTCGCGCACCAGGACCTGCTGGTGCGCGCGGACACCACCGACATCACCGGCCCCGAGTCGCTGACCGGCAACAAGAAGCTCTGCTCGGTCAAGGGCTCGACCCCGGCGCAGAACGTGAAGTCGAAGTACGCCAAGGACGTGCAGCTGCAGGAGGTCGGCAAGTACACCGACTGCGTCACCGCGCTCCTGAACGGCACCGTCGACGCGATGACCACCGACGACGTCATCCTGGCCGGCTACGCCGCGCAGCAGCCCGGCAAGCTGAAGCTGGTCGGCAAGGGCTTCTCCGACGAGAACTACGGCGTCGGCCTGAAGAAGGACGACGCGGACGGCAAGGCCGCGATCAACAAGGCGATCCAGGCCATGGAGCAGGACGGCTCCTGGGAGAAGGCGCTGCAGACCAACGTCGGCCCGTCGGGCTACAAGATCCCGGCCGCCCCGGCGATCGCTCCCTGATATCCGGTTTGTGAAGACGAACGGTGCGCCGTGAAAGCGGCGCACCGTTCCCATACCGAGGCCAGGTTGGACAACCGTGTTCGATTTCCTCAAAAACCCTGACTACGACCTCGTCGGCGCGTTCTGGACGACGCTCCAGCTGACGTTCTTCTCCGCGATCGGGGCGCTCGTCTGGGGCACGATCCTCGTCGCGATGCGGGTCAGTCCGGTGCCGATCATGCGCGGCTTCGCGACGGCGTACGTGAACATCTTCCGGAACACCCCGCTGACCGTGATCATCATCTTCACGTCGCTGGGTCTTTCGTCCACGCTGGGCATCAACCTGGCCGCCGCGAACTCGCCGACGTCGCTGGCCGACAACGCGTTCCGGCTGGCCGTGCTGGGCTTCGTCGTCTACACGGCGACGTTCGTGTGCGAGTCGCTGCGGTCGGGCATCAACACCGTCCCGGTCGGGCAGGCGGAGGCCGCGCGGGCCCTGGGGCTCAGCTTCGTGCAGGTGCTGGGCCTGATCGTGCTGCCGCAGGCGTTCCGCTCGGTGATCGCGCCGCTGGCGAACGTCCTGATCGCGCTGCTCAAGAACACCACGGTCGCCTCGGTGATCGGCGTCGCGGAGGCGTCGCTGCTGATGTCGACGATGGTGGAGAACGAGTCCGACTCGCTGTTCCTGGTCTTCATCCTCTTCGCCCTGGTGTTCGTCGCGCTGGTGCTGCCGCTCGGCCTGCTGCTCGGCTGGGTCGCCAAGAAAGCCGAGGTCAAGCGATGAGCACGCAGTCCGTCCTCTACGACGTCCCGGGCCCGAAGGCTCGCGCGCGCAACTGGATCTACACGGTCCTGTTCGTGCTGGTGCTGCTCCTGGTGGCCTGGTTCGTCTACACCGGCTTCGACGAGAAGGGCCAATGGGCGGGCGCGCTCTGGAAGCCGTTCATCGAGGGCTCGACCTGGACGCAGTTCCTGCTGCCCGGCCTGCTGAAGACGCTCGAAGCGGCCGCGCTGTCCATCGTGATCGCGCTGCCGATCGGTGCCCTGCTCGGCATCGGCCGGCTGTCCCAGCACAAGTGGGTCCGGATCCCGGTCGGCGCGGTGGTCGAGTTCTTCCGGGCCATCCCGGTGCTGCTGCTGATGGTGTTCGGCGCGGCGCTCTACGCGTACTACACCCCGATCGAGGCGGACACCCGGCCGCTGTTCGCCGCCGTCACGGGCCTGGTGCTCTACAACGGCTCGGTGCTGGCCGAGGTGTTCCGCGCGGGCATCCTGTCGCTCCCGAAGGGACAGACCGAAGCCGCCTCGGCGCTGGGCCTGCGCAAGACGCAGCTGATGACCAACGTGCTGCTCCCCCAGGCCATCACGCTGATGCTGCCGGCCCTGGTGAGCCAGCTGGTGGTCATCTTGAAGGACACGGCGCTCGCCGGTCAGCTGACCATCGGCTACGACGAGCTGATCCGCGGGTCCGGGCCGATCACCGGCAACTTCAACAACACGATCCCGACGCTGATCGTCATCGCGATCATCTTCATCACGCTCAACCTGCTCCTGTCGTGGTTCGCCTCGTGGCTGGAGCGCAAGCTCTCGCGGCGCAAGAAGGCACCGCGGGGCGCGAAGCCGCTGGAAGCCGCTCCGGCGGCCGTGACGGCGGCGACCGACTACGCCACCGGGAACAGCTCGGCCTGATCGCCGGTCAGCCGGAAGCGGGTGGGTGCGCGCGTCGCACCCACCCGCTTTTTCGTTGCCCTGGGTTGTCGTACCCGGGGGTCTCCCCTAGCGTCGGGCGCATGGGTGTCGCACTGGTGACCGGCAGCTCCCGCGGACTCGGCCGGGTGATCGCGCGCAGACTGGCGCGCGACGGGCTCGCCGTCGCGGTGAACGGCCACCACGACGACGCCGACCTCAAGACGGCGGCGGAGGGCATCCTCGCGGAGGGCGGCAAGGCGGCGGCGTTCGCCGCGGACGTGACGGACCGGCGTCAGGTCGGCGAGCTCGTCGACGGCGTCACGGCGCTCCTGGGCCCGATCACGGTGCTGGTGCTGAACGCGACCGGCCCCCAGCCGGAGGCGCCGGTGTCCCAAGTGGACTGGCCGGACCACCTGGCGCAGCTGGACTTCTTCGTGCGCTCCCCGGTGCTGCTGGGCCACGCGGCACTGCCGGGCATGCGCGCCCGCGGCTTCGGCCGCATCGTGCACATCGACTCGGAGGTGGCGGACCGCCCCCCACCCGGCCGGTCGGCGTACGCGACGGCGAAGAGCGCCCAGATCGGCCTGACCCGCGCCTGGGCGCGCGAGCTGGCCCCGGACGGCATCACGGTGAACACGGTGGCCCCGGGTTTCATCCCGGTGGAGCGCCACGCAGAGGTCGACGAGGAGGAGCGCGAGGCATACCGCGCGACGGTCCCGTCGGGCCGCCTCGGAACCCCGGAGGACGTGGCGGCGGCGGTGAGCTTCTTCGCCTCGGAGGAGGCGGGGTTCATCACGGGCCAGCGCCTGCTGGTGGACGGCGGCCGAGCCCTCGGCTGACCGGCCCTCACGCCGCCGGCGCGGCCTCGCTCCGGCTTTGGCGGTACTCGAAGGCTTCGGGTTCGTCGCGGTAGATTCCCGGCCAGGTCGTGGAAGGCGTGCACGTCGAACCGGAAGGGCACCGACGCGTCCCCGAGCTCGCGCACCCGGTCCATCGGCTCGAACCGGACGTAGCCCGCACGGATGTTGGCCTGCCGCTCTTCGATGCCGTTCAGCGCGGCCTCGATCTCGTCGAGCTTCCGCTCAAGGTCGGCCGCTCCTTCCGCAGGTACAGGTTCTCCCGCTGCGCGGCCTCGGGCCCGAAGATCACCTGGTGTCAGGCGGAGTCGCGGCCGGCGGCCGGCTTCGGCTGACCTGCAACACCGCCAGCACAACGAGGATGAGCACCAGGGCCAGCGCCAGCGCCGTCCACATGGCGACGTGCAGCTGCAACAACCCCCCGGCCAGCGCACCCACCAGCATCGCCCCCACCGCCGCCACCTTCCGCAGCGGGTGCGACCCCGGTCCACCGGCCGCCTTCGAATCCGCCGCGAAACCCGTCAACGTCATGGTCAACACCGTCGTCGTCAGGTCGGGCGCGCCGATGCGGCGGACCGCCGCGTTCTGCAGGCCCATCGCCACGCCCAGCACGACGATCAGCAGCTCGCTGCCCACCCGCGTCCCGCTGCCGAGCGTCGCCGACAGCACCACGGCCACCGCCACCAGCGCCGCCTGGACCGCGGTCGCCTGCCGGAGGGCGTCGTAGTCGTCGTCACGGCGGGCCAGCCGGCCGCCGGCGAGCGCGCCCGCCAGGAACGCCAGCACCGCGGTCAGCGACGCGAGCACCGACAGCGTCGCCTCGCCCGCCGCCGCGAAGCCGAGGAACACGACGTTGCCGGTCATGTTGGCCACAAACACCCGGCCCAGCCCGAGGAAACTGACCGCGTCGACGACCCCGGTCACGACGGTCAGCGTCAGCAGCAGCGCGGCCAGGTCGCGCGGTTTCGGTTCAGCCATGCGCGCAGTCAACCACCGCGCGGGTCAGCTCGCGGTGTCCGAGCGCGTCGGTGCTGTCGACGAACTGGTCGATCGCCCCGATCACCGGCGTGTCGCCGGCCAGGGAGCGGACGAACCGCTCGGCGTGGATCACCTGGAACGGGCGGTCGAAGAAGCAGCTCACGCGCGGCTCGACCGGGTCGGTGAGGCCGAGGGCGTTGTGCTGCTCGGCGACGTTTTCGCAGGCCGCGACGAGGTGCCGTTCGCGCTCCCGCCAGTCCGTCGCCGCGAGGGCGCCGGTGAGGTGCGGGGTCAACGCCGTCGCGGCCGGCAGCCGCGCGAAGGCGCTCCCGAGCCACTTGCTGTACGGCGGGTACCGGCGCGCCATGAGCAGGCACAGCCGCATGAGGTCCCGCACGAGCCGCGCCGCGACGACGGCGGAGCCCAGCTCGTCCCCGACCTCCCCGCACCGGCCGACGAACGCGTCCTCCTGGCCGATGCGCTGCCATTGACCGGCGAGGACGTACCGCCAGACGTCGTCGGGGTACCAGGCGACGCACTGCCGGAGTTCGTCGAACCCGAGGTCGTCGTGGTGCACCGCCCCGCCGGTGAACTCGGCGAAGACCTGGGTCGGGGTGGCGAGCCAGTCGTGGCGGCCGGCATGCCGCGGGTCGAAGCCGAGGAAGCCGCGCACCCATTCGTCGAGCGTCGCGACTTCGAGTTTCGTCGGGTGGCCCAGGAAAGTGTCCGGGATCGGGATGTCCCGGACCTCCGGGAGGAAGAGGAAGACGCGGGCGGTCCAGTCGTGATCGGTGGAGCGCGCGGTGTCGAAGCCGAGGACCTCCGAGCCGGGCCCGACCAGCGCGGCGGTGTGCGGCCCGCCGACGACCGGCGCGACGGCGTCGGCGTAGAACCGGCGGCTCAGGTCGATTCCGGAAAGCGACGTCATGAATGCCAGTGTGGCTTACTAACGCGCGAAGCGCGCTTCATTATGCGAAGCTGCTTCGCAGGCGCTTCGCGGGCGGAATCCGTTGTCGCACAGGCAGAACAGCAACATCCGTTCCGGTGAACCCCTGCGCGGCAGGGGCCGTTTTGTCGGTGGTTGCCTTTAGCGTGCGGGCATGACCGAAAAGAGCACGGTGCGCACGCGGGAGATGGGCGTCGAGTTGAAGGCCCAGCGCGAGGCGAAACAGATGTCCCTGCGCGAGGTGGCCCGGCGCGCCCACTGGTCGGCGTCGAAGGTGTCCGGCTGGGAGAACGGCAGGCGCATCTCCCCGATCGACCTGGCGATCTACCTCGCGCACTGCGGCACCGAGGCACCCGAGCGCGAGCGGCTGCTGCACCTGACCCGGCCACCGAGTGAGCTGTACTGGGTGCGGCCGTACTTCGACGAGCTCGTCGACCCGATGAAGTCCCTGATCATCCAGGAAAACTTGGCGACGGCGGTGATCTCGAACAGCCCGGCGGCCCTGCCGGGCATGCTCCAGACCGAGGACTACGTGCGCAGCATCTACGAGCTGTCCGGCCGCTACACGACAGATCGCCTGAAGACGCTGGTCCGCGCGAGGATCGACCGGCAACGGCTGCTGCAGCGCCGAAACCCGCCCCACTGCGTCTACTTCCTGTACGAGCACACGCTGCGATCGATCCTGCGCGACCCGGCATTGATGCACGAACAGCTGCAGTCGTTGGTACTGGCCACGAACCTCCCCCACTGCACGATCCGCGTCGTGCCGGCGTCGGCACCGCCGTACCACTTGGTCGGCAGCCGGTTCACCATCTTGGAGTTCGCGGAGCACCCACCGGTGGCGTACGAGGAGACGTTCGCCGCGGGGCTGTTCGTCGACGACCGCGTGGCGGTCGAGGCGTTCTACGTCCTGCGCACGCGCCTGGAGCAGGCGGCGTTGTCCGAACGCGAGTCGCGGGAGTTCCTGGTCCGCCTGACGGAGGAGTTCGAACGCATGGAGAAGTAAGCGATCCGTTTGGTCCCACCAAGTTCCGGCGCGCTCAGCCCACCCGCTCCCCGTCACGCCAAACCGCCCGCACCCGAGCAGGCAGATCCGACACGTCGAGCCCCACGCCGTCCAGCAACACCAGATCCGCCCGCAACCCCGGCTCGATCCGGCCCCGGTCGTCGTCCAGCCTGAGCAGCCGCGCCGCCTCGGAGGTAGCCGCCTTCAACGCCGCCGCGTCGCCCAGTACTGCGGCCAGCAACCTCAGCTCGGTCGTCAAGTCGACATGGGGACGCGGCGCCAGGTCCGACCCCGCGGCGATCCGGACCCCCGCCTCCACCGCGAGGCGCAGCGAACGCCGGTGCGTCTCGGCGAACTCCGTCTCGCTCAACGGCGACAACGTCGGCACGTACCAAGTGTCCGCCAGCGCCGCGACGGCGGAGTCGTCGAGGAACGTTCCGTGCTCGATGCTGCGCGCCCCCGCGCGGGCCGCCGACTCCACCGCCGCCGCGGTGTGCGCGTGCGCCAGGACGTCGCGGCCGCAGCGGGCGGCCTCGTCGACCACCACGGCGAGCTCCTCGTCGGTCGGGCGGACGTCCACGCCCGCGCGGACCGCCCGCATCGAGCCGCTCGCGCCGACCTTGATCCAGTCGGCGCCCGCGCGCACCATCCGGCGGACGGCCGCGCGGGCGGCGTCCGGCCCGTCGAACAGCGGGTCCGGCAACGACGGGTCACCGTAGTTGTCGACGGCGCCCGCGGCCGGGTCCCACACGTCGCCGAGCCCTCCGGTCGGCCCCAGCTGGCGCAGGCTGACCAGCAGGTCCGGCCCGGAAATCCACCTCTGGGCCAGCGCGTGCTTGAACCCGGCGTCGGCGCCCCACGCGTCCCGCACGGTCGTGATCCCCCGCGCCAGCAACCCCCGCAACACCGGCACGGCCTCGAGAATCCGGGCACTGCGCGGCAACGATTCGGGCCGCCGGAACGCGACGTGCACGTGGCAGTCGATGAGCCCCGGGATGAGCAGCCCGCCGGAACAGTCGACGGGCGGCCCGTCGAGACCCGGCCCGACTTCGGCGATCCGCCCGCCGTCGAGCCGGACGTCCGCGCGGGTCGTCTCGCCGGTCTCGGGGTCGAACACGCGCGCCCCGGCGAGCACCGTCACGCGAAAGCCTTGCGGTAGACGAGGAAATCGCACGGCGTGGCCAGCGACGGCGCGAGGTGCGGGTAGTCCACGGCGAGGTCGGCGCGGTGCGTGACGCGGTAGCCGAGCCGGTCGTACCACTCGGCGAGGAACTGCTTGGCCGGGTGCGTCCACTCGCGCGGCACCAGCAGTTCGAGCTGCATCTCGCGGCAGCCCGCGTCCCGGCTCACCCGCTCGGCGAACGCCACCAGCTCACGCCCGATGCCGAGGCCGCGCCGCGCGGGGTCGGCCGCGAGCATGCCGAACTCGCCGGTCGCCTCGCCAGGCCGCTGGACGCGCACCGACCCGGCGAGGTCACCGTCCACGAAGGCGACGGCGATCTCGCCGGCCCGCACGAGCCCGGCCACCTCGTCGGCGGACGTCCGGTCGGCGTTCCCTTGCCAGAGCCCCTTCTCGGACTCGGCGTAGACCTGGTTCACCAAGCCGGCGATCCGGGCGATCAAGGCGAGGTCGGCGGACGGCGGCAGCAGCTCGATCTCCAGCACCCCACCATCCTGCCGGGATCACGGCTTGAGCGCTCGCACGCAGTGCAGGAATCCACCGGTCCAGCTTTCCGACTCCACTTCGAAGCCGGCCTCCGCGAGCATCGGCGCAATCCGTTCGACCGGGTTGTCCCGCATCTCCGGCCCGGCGATCGCGCCCACGAGGTGCCGGCCCAGACGTCCCCGAGGCGGGCGGAAGTCCGCCAGCAGGATCCGGCCGCCGGGACGAAGGACCCGGAACATCTCGCGGAACGCCTTGCCTCGCACCGCTTCCGGGATGTGGTGCACGGCGAGGCTGGACACCACGACGTCGAACGAGCCGTCGGGCGCGGCGAGCGCCTCGGCCCGGCCCACTTCGAACGAGCAGTTCGCCGTGCCGCGCAGGCGGCGCGCCTGCCCGACCATCGGCTCGGACGGATCGATCCCCACCGCACTCCCGCCGGGCGCCGCGGCTTCGGCCGCCAGCGCCGTCAGGTACCCGGGCCCGCAGCCGACGTCCAGCACCCGGTCGCCCGGCGCGACGCCCGCCAGCGCCACCAGCCGGCCGAACGTGCGCTTCCGCCGGCCGGCGAACACCGCCATCGACAGCACTTCGTACGCCAAGGCGTGCTGGATCGCCCCCGGCGCCTGCGCGTCCGGCTGTCCGTGCACCAGCTGTCCCAGTCTCATGACCGGCTCCCTAACTTAGTCGTGACTAAGTAATTGAGGTTAGTCGTCACTAAGTTCGAGGGCAAGGGGCACTAGGCTGAGGCCGTGACCGAGTCAGCCCGCAAGCTCCGGATGAGCGCCCCGGACCGTCGCGAATCGATCCTCGCCGCCGCCATCGAGGTCTTCGCCGAGGTCGGCTACCTGCGGGGCAAGACCTCGACCGTGGCGCGCCGGGTCGGCGTCAGCGAGCCCGTCGTGTTCCAGAACTTCGGCACCAAGGCCGCCTTGTTCGCCGCCGTGGTCGACCGCGCCGCGGACCACGTCTGCCGGCTGATCGACCGCACGACCGACAGCGCGGCGCCGGTCGCCGGACTGCTCGAGACGATGCTGGACCCCGGTCACCTCGACGAGGTGCACAGCGCGGGCATGATCGGCGCGATCTTCGCCGACGCCGCCGCCGTCACCGGGGAACCCGAGGTCGAGGCGGCCGCGAAGAGGTCCACCCAGCGCTTCGCCGGCTCGCTCACCGCGTTGCTGGAGCGCGGCCGGGCCGAGGGCGAGCTGCGCGCGGACCTCGACGCCGAGGCCGCCGCCTGGTGGCTGCTTTCGCTGGTCGCGTCACAGAAGTTCCGGCGCCGGACCGCCGCGGAACCGGCCGCGGTCGAAGCCAAGCTCGCCGCCGGCACGCTCGGCTTCCTGCTGGCGCCGCGGAAATGAAGACGCTCGCGAACCGGCTTGGTCGCACGGTTCGCGAGCGTCGGGAGGGAAGCGTTACTTGTCGCGGCGGAAGAGCTTGTTGCCCAGCCACACGATCGGGTCGTACTTGCGGTCGGCGACGCGCTCCTTCATCGGGATGAGCGCGTTGTCGGTGATGTGGATGCCTTCCGGGCAGACCTCGCTGCAGCACTTGGTGATGTTGCAGTAGCCGAGGCCGTGCTCCTCCTGAGCCGCGTCACGCCGGTCCGCGACGTCGAGCGGGTGCATCTCCAGCTCGGCGATGCGCATCAGGTACCGCGGCCCGGCGAAGGCTTCCTTGTTCTCCTCGTGGTCGCGGACCACGTGGCAGGTGTTCTGGCACAGGAAGCACTCGATGCACTTCCGGAACTCCTGCGACCGCTCGACGTCCACCTGCTGCATCCGGTACTCACCGGGCTTGAGGTCCGCGGGCGGGGTGAACGACGGGATCTCCCGCGCCTTCGTGTAGTTGAAGGACACGTCGGTGACGAGGTCGCGGATCACCGGGAACGTCCGCATCGGCGTCACCGTGATCACCTCTTCCTCGGTGAACGTCGACATCCGCGTCATGCACAGCAGCCGCGGCTTGCCGTTGATCTCCGCCGAGCACGAGCCGCACTTGCCCGCCTTGCAGTTCCAGCGCACCGCGAGGTCCGACGCCTGGGTGGCCTGCAGCCGGTGGATGATGTCGAGGACGACCTCGCCCTCGTTCACCTCCACCGTGAAGTCCTGCAGCTCGCCGCCCGTGTCGTCGCCGCGCCAGACCCGGAAACTCGCCTTGTAGCTCATGCCTTGCTCCCGGGGTGCGCTTCGAGCTCGTCGTCGGTGTAGTACTTCCCGAGTTCGCCGAATTCGAACAGCTCCAGCAGGTCCTGCCGCAGCGGCACCTGCTCCTCCACCGTGACGCTGATGTCCGGGACGACGGGGTTGTCGCCCTCCGACGCCGCGCACACCAGCAGCTTGTGCCGCCACTCGGCGTCCATGCCCGGGAAGTCGTCGCGGGTGTGCCCGCCACGGCTCTCGGTCCGCGTCAACGCGGCCTTCGCGACGCACTCGCTCACCATCAGCATGTTGCGCAGGTCGATCGCGAGGTGCCAGCCCGGGTTGAACTGCCGGTGCCCTTCGACCGTGACGCGCAGGATCCGCTGCCGCAGCTCGGCGAGCTTCGTCAGCGCCTGCTCGATCTCCCCGGCCTTGCGGATGATGCCGACCAGGTCGTTCATCGACTGCTGCAGCTCGGTGTGCAGGGTGTAGGGGTTCTCGGCCGTGGCGCCCTCGGGCGGGTCGAACGGCGCGAGCGCCATCCGCGCCGCGGCGTCCACATCGGACTGCCCGACCGCGGGCCGCTCGGCCAGGCCGAGCACGTACTCGGCCGCGCCGAGTCCCGCGCGGCGGCCGAACACCAGCAGGTCGGACAGCGAGTTGCCGCCGAGCCGGTTGGACCCGTGCATGCCGCCCGAGCACTCGCCGGCCGCGAACAGGCCGGGCACGCTCGCCGCGGCCGTGTCCGGGTCGACCTCGATGCCGCCCATGACGTAGTGGCAGGTCGGGCCGACCTCCATCGGCTCCGCCGTGATGTCGACGTCCGCCAGCTCCTTGAACTGGTGGTACATCGACGGCAGCCGCTTCTTGATCTCCTCGGCCGGCAGCCGGCTGGCGATGTCGAGGAAGACGCCGCCGTGCGGGGAGCCGCGGCCCTCCTTGACCTCGGAGTTGATCGCGCGGGCGACCTCGTCGCGGGGCAGCAGGTCCGGCGTGCGCCGGTTGTTGTCCGCGTCGGCGTACCAGCGGTCGGCTTCCTCTTCGCTTTCCGCGTACTGGCCCTTGAAGACGTCGGGCACGTACTCGAACATGAACCGCTTGCCGTCGGAGTTCTTGAGCACGCCGCCGTCGCCGCGCACGCCCTCGGTGACGAGGATGCCCTTGACGCTCGGTGGCCAGACCATCCCGGTCGGGTGGAACTGGACGAACTCCATGTTGATCAGCTTCGCGCCCGCCCGCAGGGCCAGCGCGTGGCCGTCGCCGGTGTACTCCCACGAGTTCGACGTCACCTTGAACGACTTGCCGATGCCGCCGGTGGCGAGCACGACCGCGGGCGCCTCGAAGAGGATGAAGCGGCCGCTCTCGCGCCAGTAGCCGAACGCGCCGGCGATCTTCCCGTCGGTGGTGAGCAGCTCGGTGACCGTGCACTCGGCGAAGACCTTGATCTTCGCTTCGTAGTCACCGGTCTCGGCGAAGTCCTCCTGCTGCAGCGAAACGATCTTCTGCTGCATCGTGCGGATCAGCTCGAGGCCGGTGCGGTCACCGACGTGCGCCAGCCGCGGGTAGGTGTGCCCGCCGAAGTTGCGCTGGCTGATCCGGCCGTCGGCGGTGCGGTCGAACAGGGCGCCGTAGGTCTCGAGCTCCCAGACGCGGTCCGGCGCCTCCTTGGCGTGCAGCTCGGCCATCCGCCAGTTGTTGAGGAACTTCCCGCCGCGCATGGTGTCGCGGAAGTGGACCTGCCAGTTGTCGTTCGAGTTCGCGTTGCCCATCGACGCCGCGCAGCCGCCCTCGGCCATCACCGTGTGCGCCTTGCCGAACAGGGACTTGCAGACGACGGCGACGCGGAAACCGCGTTCGCGCGCCTCGATCACAGCTCGCAGACCGGCGCCACCGGCACCGATCACCACCACGTCGTAGCTGTGCCGTTCGACCTCGGTCATAGAAGAATTCCACCTCGGAACTGGGGACGTCGTTGTCGGGAGGGGCAGGGCGTCAGTTCACGAATCTCAGGTCCGTGATCGCCCCGCTGGCCACGAGCATGACGTAGAAGTCGGTCAGCACCAGCGTGCCGAGCGTCGTCCAGGCCAGCGCCATGTGGCGGGTGTTGAGCTTCGAGACCTTCGTCCAGATCCAGTAGCGCACCGGATGCTTGGAGAAGTGCTTCAGCCTGCCGCCGGTCACGTGCCGGCACGAGTGGCAGGAGAGCGTGTACGCCCACAGCAGGACCACGTTGCCGAGCAGGACGATGTTGCCCAGCCCGAACCCGAAACCGCCGGTCTTCCCGTGGAACGCCGTGATCGCGTCGTAGGTGTTGATCAGCGAGACGATCAGCGCGACGTAGAAGAAGTAGCGGTGGACGTTCTGGATGATCAGCGGCAGCCGCGTCTCGCCGGTGTACTTCGCGTGCGGTTCCGCGACGGCGCAGGCGGGCGGGGAGAACCACACGGCCCGGTAGTAGGCCTTGCGGTAGTAGTAGCACGTCAGGCGGAACCCGAGCAGGAACGGCAGCACGACGAACCCGAGCGGGATGAACCCGGGCAGGTCGCCGAACCAGTGACCGAAGTGGCTCGAACCCTCGACGCAGGAAGTGGACAGGCAGGGCGAGTAGAACGGCGTCAGGTAGTGGTAGTCGGGCACCCAGTACGCGGTGCGCACGAACGACCGGACCGTCGCGTAGATGATGAACGCCGACAGTCCGAGCACGGTCAGCAGCGGCTGGAGCCACCACCGGTCCGTGCGGAGGGTGCGCTCGGCGATCCGGGCCCGCTTGGGGGCCCGGACGCCGGTGCCGACGCCGTTGTCAGCGGGAGCGCTCACCGCTGGTCGCGCTTGTAGCCGCCGACGCCTTCGTCATCGGCGCCGTGCCACAGCGACGGGTCGTACGGCGTGTCGGGTACGGGGACGCGTTCGGCCGCCTTCGCCTGGGCGGGCACCGCGAGCGGCGTGCCGTCGAGGTCCGCGGTGTCGATGTCAAGGCGCTCAACGTCGTTCGCGAGCCGGCGGACCGCCGACGCGTCGCCGTAACGAGAGCGCAGTGCGCCGACGCACTGCCGGAGCTGGCCGATGGTTCGCCGCAGCTCGGCGATCTCGGAGGTGGACATCAATCCTCCCGGTGTGGTGGGGCCGGCGAAGCCGGGCGATCACTCGCCCGTACGGCTTTACCGTGCGTCGTGCAGTGTGACAACTAGCACACTAACGGTTCTGGGGGTGATCGGGGTCACGCGGGTCGATCTTCTGAATCGATTTTGATTCGGCGTTTTCGCGAGGTACTGTGGCCAGTGTCACGACCCAGAGGCGCCAGCGCTGCCGTCCCGCGGACCACCCCACACCAGTGATCCGGAGCCGGACATGAGCCCCACCCCCACCACGAAGCTGCACCGAGTCGTCGCCGACGTCACCGAGCGCATCGCCGCGCGCAGTGCCGCGACCCGCACCGCCTACCTCGGCCGGATGGCCGCCGCGTACGAAGAAGGCCCGGTCCGCCGCGGTCTCGCGTGCAGCAACCTCGCCCACGGCTTCGCCGCCATGGACGGCGTCGACAAGGAAGCCCTGCGGGCCGCGCGCGCCCCGGGCGTCGCGATCGTCTCGTCCTACAACGACATGCTGTCGGCGCACCAGCCGATGCAGGAGTACCCGGCCTGGCTGAAGAAGTCCGTCCGTTCCGCCGGCGGCGTCGCCCAGTTCGCCGGCGGCGTGCCCGCGATGTGCGACGGCATCACCCAGGGCCGCGCCGGCATGGAGCTGTCCCTGTTCAGCCGCGAGGTCATCGCGATGTCGACGGCCATCGCGCTCTCCCACGACATGTTCGACGCGGCGCTGCTGCTGGGCGTCTGCGACAAGATCGTGCCCGGCCTGCTGATCGGCGCGCTGTCGTTCGGGCACCTGCCCGCCCTGCTGGTCCCGGCCGGCCCGATGAGCTCCGGGCTGCCGAACAAGGAGAAGGCGCGCGTCCGGCAGCTGTACGCCGAAGGCCTCGCGACGCGCGAAGACCTCCTGGACGCCGAAGCTGCGTCGTACCACTCGGCCGGCACCTGCACGTTCTACGGCACGGCCAACTCCAACCAGATGGTCGTCGAGGTGATGGGCCTGCACCTGCCCGGCGCCAGCTTCGTCCAGCCCGGCTCGGCGCTGCGTCAGGCGCTCACCGAAGAGGCCGGGCGCCGGATCGTCGCCATCTCGCGCGGCGAGGAGTACACGCCGGTCTCGCGGATCCTCGACGAGAAGGCGTTCGTCAACGGTGTCATCGCGCTGCTCGCCACCGGCGGGTCGACCAACCACACGATGCACCTGGTCGCGATCGCCGCGGCCGCGGGCATCCAGCTGACCTGGGACGACTTCTCCGACCTCTCGGCCGTCGTGCCGCTGCTGGCGCGGGTCTACCCGAACGGCAGCGCCGACATCAACCACTTCCACGCCGCCGGCGGCATCCAGTTCCTGGTCGGCACGCTGCTTGACGCCGGGCTACTGCACGAGGACGTCCACACCGTCGCCGGGTTCGGCCTGCACCGCTACCGCGCCGAGCCGATCCTGTCCGACGGCGAGCTGGTCTGGCGCGACGTGCCGACCCGCAGCCTCGACGAAGAGGTGCTGCGCCCGGCGTGGCGCCCGTTCGCCGCGGACGGCGGGCTGCGGATGGTCGAGGGCAACCTCGGCCGCGGGGTGGTCAAGGTGTCGGCGGTCGCGCCCGAGCACCGGGTCGTCCAAGCGCCGGCGCGGGTGTTCACCACCCAGGAGGCGTTCAAGACCGCGTTCGAGGCCGGCGAGCTGGACCGCGACGTCGTCGTGGTGCTCCGGCAGCAGGGGCCGCGGGCCAACGGCATGCCGGAGCTGCACGGCCTGACCCCGGCGCTGGGCGTGCTGATGGACCGGGGGCACGCCGTGGCGTTGCTCACCGACGGCCGCATGTCGGGCGCGTCGGGCAAGATCCCGGCCGCCATCCAGGTGACGCCGGAAGCCGCGGCGGGCGGCCCGATCGCGCGCATCGCCGACGGCGACGTCGTGCGGCTCGACGCGGCCACGGGCAGCCTCGACGTGCTCGTCGGTGACGAAGAACTCGCCCGCCGTGAGCTTGTGGACTCGCCGCCGTCCGAAGCATCCTGGACCGGCACCGGCCGAGAGCTGTTCGCCGCGTTGCGCCGTGCCGTCGGCCCCGCTGACCAGGGCGCTTCCGTCTTCGGCGGCTTGACGCCGGAGCACTTCGGAACGCCCGCTTTCACAATCCAGGAGGTCGGTCAGTGACCACCGGTCAGGACCTGCTCGAGCTGTCCCCCGTGATGCCCGTCGTGGTGATCGACGACGCCGACGACGCGGTGCCCACGGCCCGGGCCCTGCTCGCCGGCGGGATCGGGGTCATCGAGCTGACCCTGCGCACCCCGGCGGCGTTGTCGGCGATCGAGCGCGTCGCCACCGAGGTGCCGGAGATCGTCATCGGCGCCGGCACCGTCACGGCGGCGGACCACGCGAAGCAGGCGGCGGACGCGGGCGCGAAGTTCCTCGTGACGCCGGGCTGCACCGACGCGGTCGTCGACGCGTGCTTCGAGACCGGGCTGCCGTTCCTGCCCGGCGCGAGCACCGTGTCCGAGGCGATGCGGCTGGCCGAGCGCGGGCTCACGGCGTTGAAGTTCTTCCCGGCCGAGGCGTCCGGCGGGGTCGCGTACCTGAAGTCGATCGCGGGCCCGTTGCCGTCGTTGAAGTTCTGCCCGACCGGCGGGATCACGGTCGCGTCGGCGCCTTCGTACCTGGCGCTGCCGAACGTCGGCTGCATCGGCGGTTCGTGGCTGACGGCCTCGCTCGATCCCGTCACGATCGAGAAGCTGGCCGCGGAAGCCGCACAGCTGTAGCGGAGATCACCCCGTGTCGTAGCCGCGCCCCGAACGGCGGAATACGCGTCCGCATCGCGGGAGCACCGTTCCAGTTCCCTGGAACGGTGCTCCGAGCGGGTGTGGCGGCAGTCATGAATCCCGCTGAATGGAGCAATCGCGGCCCCGGTGGGTGATTTACCGGCCTGTTATCGTTTCCCCTCGCTGTTTCGAGCGAGGAGATCCGGTGTCCCTGACCGATGTGGTCGCCCCCAGTCCTGCCCCCGAGAACGTCGCCGCACTCATCGGCGAACGCCTTTCGCTGTCCGCCCTCCACCAGCTGGGCGGCACCCTCGGCGGCTATTCCTTCGTCAAGGTCGTGGTCGACCGCGAAAACGCGGTGATCCACTTCCTGAACGACGCCCGCCATTCCTTTCACGCGATCTATATCGGGGAAGAGATCCTCGGAGTCCCCGAAGAACGGGTGCGCGCGGAGATCGACTCCTACAACCAAGACTTCTACCACGCACCGGACCGCCGGTTCCTGCTCGGCATTATCGCCCGCCACCCGCAGCTGCTTTCCCTGGAGACGGTCGAGGTCGACACGATGCCGGCCGCGCTGATCCGCGAGTTCCACGCGTTCGTCGCGCGGTACGTCGACCCGGCGCTGCCGCTGGTGTTCAAGCCGGCCAACCAGCTGCAGGAGCGGATCGTCCGGGAGATCCCGCCGAGCGAGCTGCCGCGGGTGTTCGCGCACGAACTGTTCTCGACGGCGCCGTTCGTCCCGCTGAACCCCGGCACGGCCACGGGCCGGCTGCGCGCGTTCCGCACCGACGCCGAGTACCGCGCCGCGACGCTGGACTGGTCGGACATCATCGTGATGGACCGCGTCCCCGACGACATCCCGCGGCTGTCGGGCATCGTCAACGCCCGCCACACGACACCGTTGTCGCACACCAACGTGCTCGCCACCGGCTGGCAGATCCCGAACGCCGTCCAGGTCGGCGCCCTGGCCGACATCGAGCAGCGCGGCCTCGACGGCAAGTGGGTCGAGTACACAGTGGACGCTCAGGGGCTCACGCTGCGGGAGGTCCCCGAGCCGGCCTCGGCGGCCCCGCCGGTCTGGTACGCCCAGCGCGTCAAGCTGGAGGAACCGGAGTCCGAGCACAGCCCGATCGTGAACTTGACGCGGCTGCGCGCGGCCGACCGCTACCGGTACGGGACGAAGGCGGCCAACCTCGGCGAGCTGCACCACGTGCTGGCGCACGGTTCGCAGCGGCTGCTCGGCTTCTACCAGGTGCCGCGTCCGCCGCGCGAGAACCTGCTGCCGTACCTGGCGCGGCTGCTGGACGTCCCGCTTGACGCCGATCTGGGCGCCGCGGCCCGGCGGCTGCTCGACGAGCGCGTCCGCGTGCCGCGCGGGATCGCGCTGCCGTTCTCGCTGCAGCGGCGGTTCCTCGAGTCGTCGCCGCGGATCCAGCAGGCCATCGGCAAGCTGAAGATGGCCCTGGAGCTGGGCGCCCGCGAGATCGAGCCGCTGTGCGTCGAGCTGCAGGGCCTGATCCGCTCGGCCCGGATGCCGGGCGCGCTCGCCGGGGAGATCGACTCCGCGCTGGTGTCGCAGCTGGCCGGGGTGCGGTCGTTCGTCGTGCGCAGCTCGTCGAACGCCGAAGACCTGGCCGGGTTCTCGGCGGCCGGGATCTACGAGTCGCTCAACCACGTCACCACGGCCGAGCGGATCTTCGCCAGCGTCAAGGAGGTGTGGGCGTCGCTGGTGTCGGTGCGCAGCGTCCGGCTGCGGCGCCAGGCCGGCATCTCCCTCGACGAGTGCTACATGGGCGTGGTGATCCAGGAGCAGGTCGCGGCCGACTTCGGCGGCGTGCTCGTGACGACGAACCCGATGAACCGCGCGGACTTCCGCACGGTGTACGTCAACGTGTCGCCGCGCGTGACCGACGTCGTCGAGGGTTCGGCGCTGCCCATGCAGTACCTGTACTCGACGGTCGAGGGCGGTGGCCGCACCGTGTCGCTCGGCGACGCCACGTCGGACCTCGACTCGCGCGCGCACGACCAGCTGCAGCGGCTCGCGATCGCCGGCCGCCTGCTGCAGGGGCACTTCTCGCCCGACTACACGTTCGACTCGCCGGTGGACGTCGAGTGGCTCGCCGACGGCGAGCACCTCCACCTCGTGCAGCTGCGTCCGTATTCCGTTTGAGCTCCAGGAGAAACCGCCATGCTGGGCCTTCGCCTGCCCGCGAACCCCGCCGTCCGGCGCACCGTCCGGCTGACCTACGGGTTCCAGTTCTTCTTCGGCCTGCTGCTGTGGGTGCCGATCTTCTACCAGTACCAGAAGCTCGTCGGCCTGTCCGACGGCGAGATCTTCGGCATCCAGAGCATCTACTACGTCGTGTTCTGCCTGCTGGAGATCCCGACCGGGATGATCGCCGACCGGTTCGACTACCGCACCTCGCTGGCGGCCGGCGCCGGCGTGCTCGTGGCGGCGAACCTGGTGCCGGTGTTCCTCGGCTCGTACACGGGTTTCCTGCTGCACTTCATCCTGATCGCCTTGGCGCGGTCACTGGTCTCCGGCGCGCAGAGCGCGTACCTGTACGAGTACCTCCACGCGTCCGGCGCCGGTGAGCACTACCTGCGCGTGGAAGGCGTCGGCCGCGCGTACAGCCTGGTCGGCAAGATCGTGTACTGGCCGGTGATCGGCTTGCTGATGGCGTGGAACCTCCCTTCCCCGTATTGGCTGACGGCGATCAACGCCGGCGTGGCACTGGCGTTCGCGCTGAGGCTCCCGCCGATCCCCGGCGGCCGCCGGGTAACGGGCAAGACGGCGTCGCTGCTGGCCGGTGTCGGCGGCGCGCTGTCGGCGCTGCGGTCGTCGCGGTGGCTGATGCTGTTGATGGTGCAGGGCATCGCGATGTTCACGCTGGTCCGGATCTGCCAGGTGAACCTGTTCCAGCCGATCCTGGAGTCGAAGTCGCTCTCGGTGAACTGGTACGGCGCGGTGCTGGCCGCCATGACGGTCTTCGAAGCCCTGGGCGCGGCCCGCCCGCACCGCCTCCGCCGCGCGATCGGCCCGGTGGGCTCGGTGTTCACGCTGACGATCGTGATGGCGTTGTGCCTCGGTGTGGTCGTGTTCGTAGGTTCCTTCGCGACGGTGGTCCTGTTGTGCGTCTTCGCGGTGGCGACGGGAATTTCGTTCCCGGTGCAGAAGCAGCTGCTGAACGACTCGATCCCGGACTCCCGCTACCGCGCGACGCTCCTGTCAATGGAGTCCATTGTGGACCGAGCCGTGTGCGCCTTGGTGGCGGTGGCACTGGGCGCGTACCTGGCGGCCGGACAGCTCGACGAGTTCCTGGTGCACTCGGCGGTGGTGACGTGCGTGGCGATGGGGTTGCTGGCGGTGTTGCTGCTGGCGGTCCGCAAGCACCGCTCGGACCGCCGGGTACCGGTGGCTCGCCGAGGCGACCAGTCACCCGTCCGCGAAGCTGCGACGCATCGCTTCCCGCCGACTGGCGCAGAACGCCGGCCCACGGAGCTCCGCCGGCCGGAGGAGCTCCACAACTGACCCACCCGACCATCCCTCGCGTCGACCCGAAAGCTCGCCGCAGAGGCCAAAGCTCAGCTGATCAACACCCACTTGCGTGAGCGCCGCGAAACCTTAGGACTTACTCAGCAGCAAGCAGCAAGTCGTTCAGGGGTGTCAGTAGCCACATGGCGTCGCCTCGAATCCGGCGACGGACCACTCGTCCCACCTGGCGGCCTGCAGGCCCTTCGTGCTGGCGAAGATGTCCCGCCGCCGCCGGGAAAAACTCGATCACCGGATAGAGAGTGGATCAGGAAGATTGGTCGCTCTTTCTCTGGTGATCCACTGACTCCGCGTCCGTACCCCCGATGCATGGCCGAGCAGGTTGCGCTGTGGATCACACTCTTGTGGGCGCATGACAGGAGCGATGACATCACGGCTGACATGATCGATGACGACGAGGAGGTAGCTGAAGCCCTGCCGGAAGTTCCCGACCTCGACGACGACTGGGAGAAGGCCGAGGACGGCCTTTTTGATGACGACTTCGACTTCAAGATCATCTGGCTGAAAAACTTCACCAAAGTCATTTTTGGCGAATCCACTGCCGCGTTCTCCAGCCGCTTCGGCGTTGATGCAACGTCGTATCACCCATTTCGCTGGTGGGAGACCGTAGACAACGACCAGTAAGACGCCCTGCCGCCGCACGCCGCTCCCAAGCCGCGCCGGGACCGGTCAGTCGATGACGGCGTCGTCCAGGAGGGTGGACTCCGCGCCGTACTCGCGGAGTTCCTCCCTGATCACCGTGTACGCCAGCCCCTGCGGGTAGCCCTTGCGGGCGAGGAAGCCGAGCAGCCGGCGTAGCGCCGTCTGCTCGTCGACGTTGCCCAGGGACCCGAGGCGCTTGCGGACCAGTTCCCTGGCCATCTGCTCCTCGGACTCGCGGTCGACCTCGCCCGCCGCCTGCGCGGCGACCTCACCGTCGACGCCCTTGCGCCGCAGTTCGGCCACCAGCGCGGTGCGGGACAGCCCCTGGTTCGCGTGGCGGGACTTCACCCACAGCTGGGCGAACTCCTCGTCGTTGACCAGCCCCGCCTGATCGAGCTTGCCGAGCAGGGTTTGGCTGGTTTCTTCGTCGAATCCCTTGCGGTGCAACGCCTGCCGGAGCTCTTCCTGAGTCCGCGGCCGCGCGGCCAGGAGATCGAAGCAGATCTCCTTGGCCTTCTTGTACCGCTCCTCGGGAGGAAGCTCGGCGGGCGGCACCTTGGGCGCCCTCGCCACGTGAGTCACTCCTTCGTCACGCCCCACCGCGAACCACGGCCACGGCGGGGCTCATCCCCATCGGACCTCAGAAGTCGACCGGCGCCGGAACAGCTTCGACGGCTTCCGCGTCGAGCTGCGGGCCGATGCCGAGCTTCTCCTTGATCCGCTTCTCGATCTCGTTGGCGATGTCCGGGTTGTCGCGCAGGAACCGGCGCGCGTTCTCCTTGCCCTGACCGAGCTGGTCGCCTTCGTAGGTGTACCAGGCGCCGGACTTGCGCACGATGGACTGGTCGACACCCATGTCGATCAGCGAACCCTCGCGGGAGATGCCCTGGCCGTACAGGATGTCGAACTCGGCCTGCTTGAAGGGCGGGGCCACCTTGTTCTTGACGACCTTGACGCGGGTCCGGTTGCCGACCGCCTCGCCGCCGTCCTTCATCGTCTCGATGCGGCGCACGTCCAGGCGGACCGACGCGTAGAACTTCAGCGCCTTACCACCGGTGGTCGTCTCCGGGGAGCCGAACATGACGCCGACCTTCTCGCGGAGCTGGTTGATGAAGATCGCCGTGGTGCCCGAGTTGGACAGCGCACCGGTGATCTTCCGCAGCGCCTGGCTCATCAGGCGGGCCTGGAGACCGACGTGCGAGTCACCCATCTCGCCTTCGATCTCGGCGCGCGGCACGAGCGCGGCCACGGAGTCGATGACCAGGATGTCGAGCGCGCCGGAGCGGATCAGCATGTCCGCGATCTCCAGCGCCTGCTCACCGGTGTCCGGCTGGGAGACGAGCAGCGCGTCGGTGTCGACGCCGAGGGCCTTGGCGTACTCCGGGTCGAGGGCGTGCTCCGCGTCGATGAACGCCGCGATGCCGCCGGCGCGCTGCGCGTTCGCCACCGCGTGCAGGGCGACCGTCGTCTTACCGGAGGACTCCGGGCCGTAGATCTCGACGACCCGGCCGCGGGGCAGCCCGCCGATGCCGAGCGCGACGTCGAGGGCGATCGAGCCGGTGGGGATCACGGCGATGGGCGGCCGGGTGTCCTCGCCGAGGCGCATCACCGAGCCCTTGCCGTACTGCTTGTCGATCTGCGCGAGCGCGAGCTCAAGCGCCTTGTCCTTGTCGGGTGCTGCAGGCATGGAAGTCCACCTCGCTGGTCGAAGCCCCGGCTCTCCGGGGGCTCTGTGTCGGTTCTTCAGCTGTCCGGTCCGACGCTAGCGGCGGGGACCGACAATTCCAGGCGCGGCGCCCAATCTGTGGATCGCTGGACCCGATGTGGACAACACCATAGACGAACACCTGTTCGAGGTCCGCAGCGACACACCCTTGCGCTAGGATTTTTCGCCCACCCGGGTCGCGTGCCCGGGGATCCGCCCAGGTCAGCGCCGTTCGCGGGGGACGTCGAAGGCGTCGCAGACCTCTCGCCAGACCTCTTTGGCCGGGATTCCCGCGGTCAGCGCCTGGTCGACGGTGCGGCCGCCGAGCCCGCTGAGCACGTGGTCCCGGGCCAGCACCTGGGCCCGTCCGGGGCCGAACTCCTCGGCCATCAGCCGCCGGAAAACCGTGATCCGCATCGGACCCACTCTAACCGGCGGGCGCGAACGGTCCGTTCGCGCCGTCTACTCCCCCGGCTGGACGCTCGCCTCGAAGTAGTCGGCCAGCGTGCCCGGCGTGGTCGCCGCGGCCTGGTCGGCCGAATTCAGCTGGTAGATGAACCCGGCGAGCGGCCGGTCCGACACCGTGAACACGAGCACCGCCGACGTCCGGCCCGCGGCCGACGAGTAGTGCCCCTTGAGCCCGTTGCCGCCCCAGTCGGCCTCGGTGCGGTCGCCGCCCGCGGAGGCGAGCAGGCCGTCGGTGTACTGCTTGAGCGTGTCGGCGTTGTCGCCCTGGACGTAGGTCACCTGCGTGCCCGCCCGGCCCGGCGCGGAGCAGGTCGAGGACACGCCGAGGCTCTCCGCCGGCGCCGCCGGGCCGTTGCCCATGCCCGGCTTGCAGTCGCCGGTGTCGGCGATCTTCCCGGCGAGCTGGCGCAGACAGCCGGTGAGCCCCTTGGCGTCGGCCTGTCCGGGCGTCTTGCACTGGTCGGCGGTGTAGGTCGTCGCCGAGGACGACGCCGTCAGGAAGTACGTCAGCCCCGCCGCGAGCACCACGACGACCGCGGCCGCGATCCCGATGAGCAGCTTCTTCTTCCCGCCGGACTTCGGTTCTGCCTTCTCCGGGGGTGAGTACGCGGGGAAGTTCGACGGCACCGGCTGCGGCCCGCTCGGCGGGAAGTTCGACGGCACCGGCTGCGGCCCGCTCGGCGGGAAGTTCGACGGCGCGTACCCGGGGTACTGCGGCGGCGGGGGCGCGTACTGCGGGCGGTGCGGAACGGCACCGGCTGCCACGGCGCCTTCGACGTTCTGCGTCCGCGCGCCGAGGCCGTCGCGGGCGACGTGCTGGGCGCCGAGCGCGACGGCGGTTTCCGGCTGGTCGAGGCTGCCCGGCACGACGCCGAGCTTCTCCGCGATCATCGTGCCGACCAGCGGCAGCCGGCTCGACCCGCCGACGAGGTAGATGCCGGCCAGCCGGTCCGGGGTCAGCCCGGACGAGCGCAGCGTCCGCGACAACAGTTCGACGCTGCGCAGCATCGCCGGGCGGACCAGGCCTTCCAGCTCACCGCGCGTGACGAGGACGTCCTTGAACGGCTCGGGCATCGGCACCTCGGTCTGCGGGTGCCGCGACAGCGCCTCCTTGGCCGCCTTGACGTCTTCCTGCAGCGCGCGCCGGGTGCGGCGGTCGCCGGTGGACTCGGGACGCAGGAGCCGCTGCCAGCGTTGCGGATCCGAGTGCGAGACCTCGCGCCCGACGTGCACCATCAGCGCCTGGTCGACGTCGAGGCCGCCGAGGTCGGGCAGGCCGTCCTCGGCGAGCACCGTGAAGCCGTTCTGCGTGGCGCCGACGACGGCGACGTCGAAGGTGCCCGCCCCGAGGTCGTAGACGGCGAGCGCCTGGCCGGGCGCCAGCGACTTGCCGGGGAACGACGCGAAGTGCGCGGCCGCGGCGACGGGTTCGGGCACCAGCAGGATGTTCCGGCCCATCCCGGCGAGCCGGGCGGCGGACATCAGGACGTTGCGGCGGGTCTGGCCCCACTGCGCCGGGTGGGTCAGCCGGACCTCGTCCGGCTGCTCGCCGCCGAGCTGGCGGGAGGTTTCTTCGAGGACGCGGCGCAGGATGGCGGCCAGCGCGTCGGTCACCGGGACGACGTCGGTGCCCAGCAGCAGGGTCTGCTCGTCGATGCGGCGCTTGGGGTTCGGCTCGAAGCGCGTCGGGTCGAGGCGGGCGCGGCGCTCGGCGTCGCGGCCGACCATGATCGTGCCCTCTTCGGTGGCGAACACCGCCGACGGCATGTTGGCCGAGCCGTCGACCTCGACGACCCGGGGCGGCATGCCGTGCGCCGAAAGGACAGCGACGGTGTTGGACGTCCCGAGGTCCACCGACAGTATCCGCACAGCACTCCCCTTCGCGAAACACGCCGTACACGGCGTTCGCGGTGATGCTGCCATGCGCGCGGTCACCGTGCGTGCGGACCCGGGAAAGTCGCCGGCGCTTGACGGAGAGGTGGATCACGGTGCACGATAGTTGCGCAGTTCGGTCAGCCGAGTTGCACGAACCGCGCAAAGGAGCGTGCGATGCCGAAGCTGCTCGTCCTCGGGGACGACCTGACCGGCAGCAACGCGACCGGAGCGCTGTACGCCCGCTTCGGGCTGCGCGCGGTTTCCGTCAACGCGCCGCTCGAACCGGACGCGCCCTGCTTCCGCGCGGGAAGCGGGATCGACGCGCTGGTGGTCAACCTGGGTACCCGGCACGCCCCGCCGTCACACGCCGCGCGGGCGGTGCGGGACGCGGTCGGGCTGGCCGGGCCCGTCGAGCTCACGGTGAAGCGCGTGGACACGACACTGCGCGGCAACGTCGGCGTGGAGACCGAGGCCGTCCTGGCGTCGGCGCCGGAGGCCCGCGCCCTGGTGGTGCCCGCGTTCCCGGACGCCGGCCGGGTCACCCTCGGCGGCCTGCACCTGGTCGACGGCGTGCCGCTGGCCGAAAGCCCGGCCGCCCGCGATCCCCTCGCCCCGGTCAGGACTTCGCGGATCCGCACGCTCCTGCGGCCCACCGACCGGGAGATCGCCGAGCTGCCGCTGGACGTCGTCGAGGAGGGCGTGGACGCGGTCGAGGCCGCCTTGCGCGGCCCCGCCGGGATCGTCGTCTGCGACGCCACGACGAACCGGCACCTCACCACCGTCGCCAAGGCCGCCGCCCGGCTGGCGGCCGAAGGCACGCGCTGGATCTCCGTGGACTCCGGGCCGTTCGGGGTCCGGCTGGCGGCCGCGCTGGGCCTCGCGCCCGGCCACGGCACCGTCCCGCCGATCCTCGCCGTGGTCGGCAGCATCACCGGGCAAACCCGGGACCAGGTACTGGAAACCGAGCTGGTGCTGGACGCGCGGTACGTCGACGTCGACGCGGAGCGGCCCGATCCACCCGCCATCGCCGCCGCGGCCGGGAAGCTGCTCGGCTCCGGGCACCGCGTGGTCGGCATCCGGACCCGGGCCCCCACGCCGGGCGTCCCGATCGACCCGCATGTCGCGGCGCGGATCCCGCCCGCGCTCGGCGAAGCGACCCGGCTGGTGCTCGGCGCGCACCGGATCGGCGGGCTCTACGCCACCGGCGGCGACATCGCCGTCGAGGTCACGAAAGCGCTCGGAGCCGACGGCTTCGAGATCGACACCGAAGTGCTGCCCCTGGCGGTCGCCGGGCGGCTCTCCGGCGGGCCGCACAGCGGGCTGCCCTTCGCCACCAAGGGCGGGTTGATCGGCGGGCGCGATGCCGCCGTCGCCTGCCTGGAACACCTGAACCACGTGCTGGCCACCGGAAGGAACAACCCGTGAGCGACCTCCCCATCCTCGCCGTCACCCTCGGCGACCCCGTGGGCATCGGCCCCGAGATCACCCTCAAGACCCTCGCCGAGCCCGAGTCCCTGCAGATGGCCCGCGGGGTGGCGGTCGGCGACGCGATCGTGCTGGAACGCCTGGTCCGGCACCTCGGCCTGCACCTGGAGATCAACCCGATCGCCACGGTCGCCGACGCGCGCTTCACCACCGGCGTGATCGACATCCTCAACCTCGGCGTCGTCCGTGAAGACCTGCCGTGGGGCGAAGTCAACGCGACCGCGGGCGCCGCCGCCGTCGGCGCGATCGAAGTGGCCACCCGGCTCGCGCTGGCCGGCGAGGTCGACGCGGTCGTGACCGCGCCGATCAACAAGGAGGCGATCTGGGCCGCCGGTTCCCAGCACCTCGGGCACACCGAGATGCTCGGCGAGCTGACCGGCTCGACCCGGTACAACACGATGTTCTGGGTGTCCGGGCTGAAGATCTTCTTCGCCACCCGGCACCTCTCGCTGCGCGAAGCGATCGACCAGATCACGCGGGAGAACATCGAGCACGCGATCCGCGAGGCCTACACCGCGCTCGAAGTGTTCGGCACCGAGAAACCGAGACTGGCGGTGGCGGCGCTGAACCCGCACGGCGGCGAGAACGGCAAGTTCGGCAACGAGGAGATCGTCGCGATCGCGCCCGCGGTGGCCGCCGCGCGCGCCGCGGGACTCGACGTCGTCGGCCCCATCCCGGCGGATTCCGTGTTCCACCAAGGGATCCAGGGCCGGTTCGACGGCGTGCTCTCGCTCTACCACGACCAGGGGCACATCGCGTCGAAGACGTACGACTTCGACGGCACGGTGTCGGTGACCGTCGGCCTGCCGATCCTGCGCACCTCGGTCGACCACGGCACGGCGTTCGACATCGCCGGCACCGGCCGGGCCTCGCACGGCACGATGGTCGCGGCGTTCAAGGCCGCGGCGACCCTGGCGCCGTACGCGCGGAAGCTGCCGTCGATCTACCCGCCGGGCGTCCGGTGATCCCCCGCAAGCGCTGGGCGTACGTCATCCCGGTCGCGGTGGTCATGTACATGCTGGCCTACCTCGACCGCACGAACGTCGCGGTGATCCTGCCCTACATCGGCGACGACTTCCCGCTGTCGGCCAGTGCGAAGGGCCTGGCGAGCGGCATCTTCTTCGTCGGCTACCTCGTGCTGCAGATCCCGGCCGCGGTGCTGGCGGTGAAGTGGAGCGCCCGCAAGACGGTGCTGATCCTGATGGTCGCGTGGGCGTTCGCGGCGGTGCTCTGCGGGCTGGTGCAGAACGAAACCCAGCTGCACCTGGCGCGGCTGCTGCTCGGGCTGTTCGAAGGCGGCGTGTGGCCCGCGGTGCTGATCCTGCTGGCGTCCTGGTTCCCGCAGGCCGAACGGGCCCGGGCGAACGCGCTGTGGATGACGTGCCTGCCGATCTCGGCGATCGTCATGTCCCCGCTGTCCGGGCTGATGCTCGACCACATGTCGTGGCGCTGGGTGTTCGTCATCCAGGGCCTGCCGCCGCTGCTGTGGGCGGTCGTCTGGTGGTTCGCGGTGGCCGACCGCCCGGCGAAGGCCCGCTGGATCTCCGCGGAAGAACGCGAGTACCTCGAAACCACCTTGCGGGCCGAGGAAGAGGCGAAGCCCGCCTTCGTGAAGCAGGGCTACCGGCAGGCACTGGCGAACCGGCAGGTCCTGCTGCTGATCGGCGTCTACTTCTTCTGGATCACCGGCTTCTACGGCTTCAGCCTGTGGTTGCCGTCGGTCGTGAAGACGATGACCGGCGGCTCGGCCACCGCGGTCGGGTTCTTGTCGGCCGTGCCGTACGTCCTCGCGCTGGTTGGGATGGTCGCGTGCGCGCACTGGTCGGACCGCACCGGCAACCGGCGGCTCGCCGTCGCGGTACCGCTGGTCGTGGCCATCGCCGGGCTGCTGCTCGGCAACCTCGTGCACTGGCCGGCGGCGGTGCAGCTGGTGCTGCTCTGCGTGGTCGCGACCGGTGTCTACATGCCGTACGGGCCGTTCTGGGCCATCCCCAGCCGGATCCTCGGCATCGAGGTCGTCGCCGTGGCGATGGGCCTGATCAACGCGCTGGGCAACCTCGGCGGGTTCGCCGGGCCCTACCTGGTCGGCTGGCTCACCGACGTCACCGGCACCGCGACCACCGGGTTCGTCGTCCTGGCCGCGTTCCTCGCCGTGGCCGCCGGCCTGGCGTTCTTCGGGCTGAAATCCGCGAATGTGGAAGAGTCGGCGCATGTCCCAGCCGCGACCAGGCACCCGTGACCGGCGCGCGATGCTGCTCGAAGCCGTCCGCGACGGTTCCGGCGGCATCGCGGAGCTGGCCGAGGAGTTCGGCGTCTCGGAGTCGACGATCCGCCGCGACCTCGCCTCCCTCGCCGGAGCCGGGCACGTCGTCCGCACCTACGGCGGCGCGCTCGACACCGAACGCAGTCCCCGCGAGAAGGACCGCGAGAACGCGACGGCGAAGGAGGCCATCGCCCGGCAAGCCGCCGCGCTGGTGCGTGACGGCGAGGTCGTGCTGCTCGACGCCGGCACGACCACCGGCAGGCTGGCCCGCCACCTCGCCCACCGCGAGGGGCTGACCGTGGTCACGAACGGCGTCACCGCCATCCGCGAGCTGGCCGGCTTCGCCGGGATCGACCTGATCGTCCTCGGCGGCCGGCTGCGGCACCCCAACGAGGCCATCCTCGGCGAGAGCGTGCTCGCCCAGCTGAGGCACATCTCACCCGATCGGGTATTCCTGGGCGCGGACGGCCTGGTGCCCAGCCGTGGGCTGTGCTGCCCGTCACTGGAGCAGTCCGTGGTCAAGCACGCGATGCTGCACGCGGGCGCCGAGGCCTACGTGCTGGCCGACCACTCCAAGCTGGACCAGGCCCCTTTTTCCTACTGGACGCCGCTCGACCGCGAGTACCGGCTGATCACCGACGAGCCGACGATCGACGCCGTGTACCCGCCGTTCGCCGAGAGCGTGATCGTGGGCGACGAGCACGAAACTGTCGGTGGTGCCGCGCATCATGGACGACGTGGCAGTTGACGTGCTCGACCTCTTCTCCCCCGCGACCCGGGACTGGTTCGCGGGGGCCTTCGCCGCGCCCACCGCGGCCCAGGACGGCGCCTGGCGAGCGGCGCACGCGGGCGAGCACGCCCTCGTCGTCGCACCGACCGGGTCCGGCAAGACCCTGTCCGCCTTCCTCTGGGCGCTGGACCGGCTTTCGGTGGAACCACCGCCGGCGGAGGCCACCAAGCGCTGCCGGATCCTCTACGTCTCCCCGCTGAAGGCCCTCGCGGTCGACGTCCAGCGGAACCTGCGCGCCCCGCTCGCCGGCATCTCGCAGGCCGCGCGGCGGCTCGGGCTCCCGGTACCGGAGATCGAAGTGGGCATGCGCACCGGCGACACCACCGCCGCCGAGCGCCGCTCGTTCGGCAAGACCCCGCCGGACGTGCTGGTGACCACGCCGGAGTCGCTGTTCCTGATCCTCACGTCGTCGGCGCGGGAGTCGCTGCGCGGCGTCGAGACCGTGATCGTCGACGAGGTGCACGCCGTCGCGGGCGGCAAGCGCGGCGCGCACCTCGCGCTGTCGCTGGAGCGGCTGGACTCACTGCTCCCGAAGCCGGCGCAGCGGATCGGCCTGTCGGCGACGGTCCGCCCGGTCGACGAGGTGAGCGCGTTCCTGGCCGGCGGCCGCCCGGTGCGCGTGGTCCAGCCGAAACTGGCGAAGACCATCGAGGTGCGCGTCGAGGTTCCGGTCGACGACATGAGCAACCTCGACGCACCGCGCAGCGGCCCGGCGCCGAGCCCGCTCGACGAGCTGGAGTCGCTGACCGAGGCGTTCCCGCCCGGCGACATCGCGCCGGGCGGCCTGGGCACGCTGGAGGAGATCGCCGGCACCCCCGTGCAGCGGCCGTCGATCTGGCCGGCGGTCGAAGAGCGGGTACTGAGCTTGATCCAGGCCCACCGCTCGACTATCGTGTTCGCCAACTCGCGCCGGCTCACCGAGCGGATGACGGCCCGGCTCAACGAGCTGGCCGCCGAGCAGACGGAACTGACGCCGGAGGACTCGTTCCCGGCCGAGGCGGTCGGGCAGTCCGGGGTGAGCACCGGCGCGCCGCCGGTGATCGCCCGGGCGCACCACGGGTCGATGTCCCGGGAGCAGCGCACGCGCGTCGAGGAGGACCTCAAGTCCGGGCGGCTGCCGTGCGTCGTGGCGACCTCGTCGCTGGAGCTGGGCATCGACATGGGCGCGGTCGACCTGGTGGTGCAGATCGAGGCGCCGCCGACGGTGGCGTCCGGCCTGCAGCGCGTCGGCCGCGCCGGGCACCAGGTGGGCGCGGTCTCCTCCGGCGTGATGTTCCCCAAGTTCCGCGGCGACCTCGTCTCCTGCGCGGTGGTCGCCGAGCGGATGGCGAGTGGCGCGATCGAGGCGGTCCGCTACCCGCGCAACCCGCTGGACGTGCTGGCGCAGCACATCGTCGCGATGGTGGCGCTGGAGCCGTGGACGGTGCCGGACCTGGCTTCGCTGGTGCGGCGGGCGGCGCCGTTCGCGTCGCTGCCGGACGACGCGCTGCACGCGGTGCTCGACATGCTCTCGGGGCGCTACCCCAGTGAGGAGTTCGGCGAGCTGCGGGCCCGGATCACGTGGGACCGCATCGGCGGCGAGCTGCGCGGACGCCCCGGCTCGCAGCGGCTGGCCGTCACGTCGGGTGGCACGATCCCGGACCGCGGCCTGTTCACCGTGATGACGCCGGGCGGGGACGACAAGCCCGGGTCGCGCGTCGGCGAGTTCGACGAAGAGATGGTGTACGAGTCGCGCGTCGGCGACACCATCCTGCTCGGCACGTCGTCGTGGCGGATCACCGACATCACGCACGACCGGGTCATCGTGGTGCCCGCGCCGGGCGAACCGGCGCGGATGCCGTTCTGGAAGGGCGACGCGCCGGGCCGTCCGCTGGAACTCGGTCGGGCACTGGGAAAGTTCGTCCGCGAACTGTCCACATCGGACGACGAGAAGGCGCGTGAGCGGGCCGCGGCGGCGGGGCTGGACGAGCGGGCGTGCGACAACCTGCTGAACTACCTGGCCGAGCAGAAGTCGGCCACGCGGCACGTCCCGAACGACCGGACGATCCTCCTCGAGCGCTACCGCGACGAGCTGGGCGACTGGCGGATCGTCGTGCACTCGCCGTTCGGCGCCCAGGTGAACGCGCCGTGGGCGCTCGCGATCGCCGCGCGGCTGCGGGAAAACCGCGGGGTCGACGCGCAGGTGGCGCACTCCGACGACGGCATCGTCCTGCGCCTGCCCGACGCGCTCGACGCCGACGGCGGTGACGTCACGATCGGCGCGGACGACATCCTGCTCGACCCGGAAGAGGTGGAGCAGCTGATCGTCGCCGAGGTCGGCGGTTCGGCGGTGTTCGCGGCGCGGTTCCGGGAGTGCGCCGCGCGGTCGCTGCTGCTCCCGCGCCGGGACCCACGGCGGCGCACCCCGCTGTGGCAGCAACGGCAACGCGCGTCGCAGCTGCTGTCGGTCGCGTCGAAGTACGAACGGTTCCCGGTCGTGCTGGAGGCGATGCGCGAGGTCCTGCAGGACGTCTACGACGTGGGCGGCCTGCGGGAGCTGATGGCCGACGTCCGGGCCCGCAAGGTCCGGCTGGTGGAGGTCGAGACGCCGGCCGCGTCACCGTTCGCGCGCAGCCTGCTCTTCGGCTACGTCGGGATGTTCCTGTACGAGACCGACGCGCCGCTGGCCGAGCGGCGTGCGGCGGCGCTGTCGCTGGATTCGGCGCTGCTGGCCGAGCTCCTGGGCACCGAGGCGATCCGCGAGCTGCTGGATCCCGAGGCCGTCGTCGAGGTGACCCGGTCGCTGCAGCGGCTCGACCCCGACCGGCATGCCCGCTCGGCGGAGGACGCCGCCGACCTGCTGCGCTTCTTAGGCGACCTGACCGTCGAGGAAGCCGCGGAGCGCGGGATCCAGGCGGAGTGGCTCACCGAGCTGGAGAGCGCGCGGCGGGCGATCCGGGTGCGGATCGGCGGTTCCGAACGGTTCCTGGCGATCGAAGACTCCGGCAAGGTGCGGGACGCCCTCGGCACCGCGCTGCCGGTGGGGGTGCCCGAGGCGTTCACCGAACCGGTCGCGGACCCGCTCGGTGACCTGCTGTTCCGCTACGCCCGCAGCCGGGGGCCGTTCGCCGCGGCGGACGTGGCCAAGCGGTTCGGGCTCGGACTGGCCGTCGTCACCGGGGTCCTCGACCGGATGACCGGCGAAGGCCGCCTGGTCCGCGGCGAGCTGAGCCCGGTCGGGCATCCGGACACGCACGGCGTGGGTGTCGAGTACTGCGATTCCGCGGTGCTGCGGCGGCTGCGGCGGGCGTCGCTGGCCAAGCTGCGAGCCGAAGTGGAGCCGGTCGAACCGGCGGCGCTGGGCCGGTTCCTGCCGTCGTGGCACGGGTTCGGCGGCCGCGTCCGGGCGGCGCCGACGGCGGACGACGTGCTGTCGGTGGTCGAGCAGCTGGCCGGGGCGCCACTGCCGGCGAGCGCGGTGGAGTCGCTGATCCTGCCCGGGCGGCTGCCGGGCTACTCCCCCGCGTTGCTGGACGAGCTGACGACCGCGGGCGAGGTCACGTGGGCAGGTTGCGGCGCGCTGTCGGGCGGGGACGGCTGGATCGCCCTCGCGCCGACGGACGTCGCCGACCTGCTGCTGCCGGAAGTCGTCGAAGACATCCCGACCGGCCCGCTGCACGACGCTCTTCTGTCCACTTTGGAGGGTGGTGCGCTGTTCTTCCGCCAGCTGGTGGACCGCGCGACCGTCCTGGTGGACAAGGCGCCGAACGACGCCGAAGTCGTGGCCGCGCTGTGGGACCTGGTGTGGGCCGGGCTGGTCACCGGCGACACGCTGGGGCCGCTGCGGGCCCAGGTGGCCGGGCACGGCGCGCACAAGCCACGGCGTCAGGCACCGCGCGGCCGGTACGCGCGGTTGCGGGCGGGGCGGCCGCAGATGCCGTCGCGATCAGGGCCGCCGACGGTCGCCGGCCGCTGGGCGCTGACACCGAACCGCGAGACCGACGCGACCCGGCGCGCCCACGCCCGGACGGAGGCGTTCTTGGAGCGCCACGGCGTCCTGACCCGCGGGGCGCTCGACACCGAACGCGTCACCGGCGGGTTCTCCGGGATCTACAAGGTGCTGCGCGGCATGGAGGACACCGGCCAGGTGATCCGCGGCTACGTCGTGGAAGGGCTGGGCGCCGCCCAGTTCGCGGCGAAGGGCGCGGTGGACCGGCTGCGCGCGCTGTCGGGGCCGGGCCGGCCGGCGCCCGGCCGCGCGGTGGTGCTGGCGGCGGCGGACCCGGCCCAGCCGTACGGCGCGGCGCTCCCCTGGCCGGCCGCGACGGGCGACACGAAACACCGTCCGGCCCGCAAGGCCGGCGCACTGGCGGTGCTGGTGGACGGCGTGCCGGCGCTGTACGTCGAGAGAGGAGGCCGGTCGCTGCTGAGCTTCACCGAGGATCGGCAACCGTTGTCGGACGCGGCGCAGGCGCTGTCGGCGGCGGTCCGGGAAGGCTGGCTGGGTCAGCTGGCGGTCCAGCGCGCCGACGGCGAGCAGGCCCTGACGTCGGAGCTGGCGGAGGTGCTGAGGGAGGCGGGTTTCCGGGCCACACCGTCCGGTCTGCGGCTGCGGGCCTAAGCTGCCAGTTCGACACCGCACGAAGGATGTTCTGCTCATGGCGATGCGCGAACTGCGCTATTTCGGCGACCCGATCCTCAAGTCCGTCTGCGACCCGGTCACCGTGTTCGACGAAAAGCTCGAGGCGCTCGTGCGCGACCTGGTCGACTCGGTGAAGCCGGCGGGCCGCGCCGGGCTGGCGGCCCCGCAGATCGGCGTCGGGTTGCGCATCTTCAGCTACGACGTCGCCGGGCTCACGGGTTACGTCATCAACCCGGAGATCGCCGAGCTCTCCGAGGAGACGCACGAGATCAACGAGGGCTGCCTATCGGTCCCGGAGCTGTGGTTCCCCACGAAGAGGGCGAAGCACGCGAAGGTCCGCGGCGTCGACATCCACAACGAGCCGATCGAGGTCGAGGGCGAAGACGTACTGGCCCAGTGCCTCCAGCACGAAACCGACCACCTCGACGGAATCTTGTACCTGGACCGCCTCACGGCCGAACGCAAGAAGACTGCCCTGCGCGAAGCGCGCGACAAGGACTGGTTCTGGAAGCGCTGATCGGCTGACCAGGCGGCCCCCGGACGCAAATCGATCGGGCCGCCGCTACCGGCCGCCCGGCACGCGGCCACGCAGGGCGGCGCGTCCGGCCCGCGACATCTCGGCAGCCAACCCACCTCACCCGGCCACCGCCGGCGGCTCGCCTGATCCACACACCTCGGCAGCCAACCCAAGCTCGCGGGCCGCTGTCTCCGCAGCCGGAGCACCGCGGCCCGGTGGCTCACCCGGCTCCTGCGGACCCCGAGCGGCCGTGTTCGCGCGCGCCGCTGCCCCGGGCAGCCGACCCACCTCGCCAGGCGCCGACCGAGGCGCCCGGGCCGGTCAGTCGCGCAGGAACATTCGCAGCTGGGTGCTTTCCGCGGCCGAGCGTTCCGCGCGCAGGCCCGCCCGGGCCGCCGTGCGCGGCATCACGTCGTCCCCGGACAAGCAATCCGCTCGCAGCTCCATGATCCCCTGCGCCTCCGCCAGCACCGCCACGCGGGACAGCAACGCCGTGCCGATGCCCTGGCGCTGCCAGTCGTCCTCCACCAGCAACGAGATCTCCGCGCCCCCCGAAGCCGACGGGATCAGCTGGGCCAGCCCGATCACCTCGCGGCCGAAGACCGCCAGCACGCTCGTCCCGCGCGGCGGCACCAGCAGCCGGTGCAACCAGCGGCGCGGGACCGTGCGGACTCCCGTGTGGTAGCGCCGGAAGAGCGTCGCCGTCGAGCAGCGGCGGTGCAGTTCGGCCACCGCTTCGGCGTCCGCGGGGAGACCCTTGCGCAGGACGATCGCCGCGCCGTCGGGGCGGTTCAGCACCACCGGGCCCGCGACGTTGCTGGCCGCCGCGCCCAGCAGCGTGACCAGCGCGTCGGCGCGGGTCAGCTCCAGCTGCACGAACGGCGCCCACTGGCGCCGCGCCACCAGCGCTTCCCCGCCGCCCAGCTCGAACACCGCGCGGTGCCCGCTCTCGGTGCGGCCCGGGTTCGCCTCGGCCGCGGGGACGCGCGTGACCACGTCCGCGGCCAGCACGTCCTTCAGCACCTCGGCGAGCCGGGCGGGGTCGTCGATCGCGCGGCGGGCTGCGAGCAGCGTCGACGACGAGGGATCGACCAGCTCGTGGACGTCGGCGTCGATGATGGCCGTGCACTCGCAACCCTCGGCGCGAATCGCGTCGACGAGGTGCCGCCGCGGCAAGCCGGTCGCCGGGCGCAGGACGATCTCGTCGAGGACGCCGCCGGGAACCGGCAGCACCGCCAAGCCGAGGATGTTGCACTCGAGGTCGGCGAGCCGGATCGCGATGCGGGCGAGGGTGCCGGGGTGGTCGTGCATCCGGACCCGCACCCGCCACGCCGTCGGCGCGCCCGGCACGTCGACCGCGGCCGCCGGACCGAGCTGGGGCAACGCTCTGGAGGTCTTCATGCCCCCACGGTCCCGCGCGGTTGTTGCCGCCCCGGGACGCGGGTGTTTCGCGCAGATCAGCGTTCGAGGGAGCTCGGCAACCCGGCCGAAACGCTCAACGCGGGGTCAGCACGCAGAACTCGTTGCCTTCCGGGTCCATCAGCACGCGCCACGGCAGGTCCGGGCCGCCGAGGTCAGCGGGCGCGGCGCCCGCGGCCACCACCTCGGCCACCGACTCGCCGTGGTCGGCACCCGCGGGAGGCGCCACATCGAGGTGGACGCGGTTTTTGACGCGCTTCACGTCGTCGTTGCGGAGGAACTCCAGCCACGGCCCGCGGCCCGACGGCGCGCGCAGCCCGACCAGGACGTCCTCCTCGCGGGCGCTGATCGGCCAGCCGGTCAGCCGCGTCCAGAAACCCGCCATGCGCTCCGGGTCGTGGGCGTCGACCAGGATCGAAGCCACCGCTCCCGCCGCGGCGTACCGGTCACGGGGCTCGAGGACGCAGAACTCGTTGCCCTCCGGGTCGGCCAGCACGACCCACGGCACCGCGCCCTGCCCGAGGTCGACGCGGCTGCCGCCCAGCTCCAAGGCGCGCGACACCAGCTCCTCCTGGTGCGCGGGCGTCGTGCTCGCCAGGTCCAGGTGGATCCGGTTCTTCACCTCCTTGGGCTCGGGCACCGGGACGAACACCAGGTCCAGGTCCCAGCCGTCGGTCTCCGGGGCGCGCACGTCGACCTCGTCCGGCTCGTCGACGGCGACGCGCCAGCCGAGCAGCGCGGCCCAGAAGTCCGCCAGGACCCTCGGCCGCGCCGCGTCGATCACCAGGTTCACCAGGCGCGTGTTCATGCGCCGCAGGCTAACCGCCACCCCCGACAGTTCCGGTTCGGCTTCCCCACCTACCGGAGTCATCGGGTCGCGAGCCGCAGCAGCGCCCAGAGCTGGGCCGCCTGGTCGTGTACACCGCGCACGGTCACCGAGGTAAGGGACGACCGGCCCCACAACCAGAGGTAGATGCGCTCGGGCTCGGCGGCCGTGACGACGTCGTCCGCGGCCTCGGCTTCCTCGGCCGAACAGCGCCAGGCCTCCGTCACGTCGGGTCCGGCGCGCGCGATCCAGCTGTGCGCGCCGGCGCGCACGCCGACCGAGCCCGCCTTCGTGCCGGTCAGGCCCAGCATCGGCAGCTTGTGCCCGAACCAGAGGGTCAGGGCCTCGTCGATGCCGTCGACCGCCAGGTCTTCGTCGATGCCGCGCGCCTCGGCGCCCGCGGCTTGTTCGACGTCGACGCGGTGGACGAGGGTCTCGTGCAGCATCCGCCGTCGCCAGAAGCCGTAGGTCGGGTCCGCCGGCCACCACGTGTCGGCGTGGTCCTCCGGGTCGTGGGCGGCGAGCTCGCCGAGCAGCTCGGTCAGGCCGGTTTCGAGGTACTCGGCCAAGCTCTGGCCCGGTTCGGGGTCGCGCGGCCACTCGTCGGGACTGCGGCCTTCGACGAGCCGGCGCCGGACCATCCGGTAGAGGCTCCCGACGTGCCGGGCCACCTCGGCGAGCGACCAGCCCGGGCAGGCGGGCACCGGCGCCTCGAGTGGCGCCGCCTGGACGGCTTCGGCCAGCACCCGGCCTTCGATCCCCAACGCCGTGAGCAGCCGCCCCTGGTCGACCGGGCCGTGCTCACGCGACATGGGCTTCCCCGGTGATCGGGAGGCCGTGCACCAGCCGGCGGACGAGCTCGAGGAACGACGTGGCGGCGCGCACCAGCTCCGCGGCCGACTCGGCGGTGACCTTCCCGGTGATCCCGGCCTGCGCGGCGGCGCGCGCGGCGGAGTTGCCGGCGAAGAAGGCGGACCATTCGCGCAGTTCGGGGGCGACGGAGTCGAGCAACACCCAGGAGCTGGCCGGCCGGGCACGCCCCCGGTGCGGCCGCCCCCGCGCGGCAAGCACCGCGGCGGCCCCGCGCAGGGCGGCGAGGTAGGCGCCGATGAACCGTTCGACGGGATCGGTTTCCCGCTCGGCCTCGGCGAGTCCGCGCCGGGCTTGGGTGAGCAGGCCGGCGGCCACGGGCGGAGCGGGCGGGCGCAGGGACGTGGGCGGTTCAGGCTCGGAGACCTCCGGGCGCGATTCGGTCGGCTGAGGCCGCCCAGGCACCGAACCCGTCGCCGCGGGCAAGTGCGGCCGGGACTCCGCGCCGGCGGCGGCCGGGCGCAGTGACATGGGCAGCTCAGGCTCGGCGACCGGCCGCTGCTCCGCAGAGCCAGCAACCGGCGGGCGCGACTCGGTCGGCCGCGGCCGCTCAGGCACCGAACCCGCCGCAGCGGGCAACTGCGGCCGGGACTCCGCACCGGCGGCAGGCGGCTTCGGCAGCTCAGGCTCGGCAGCCGGACCCGGGGTCATCGGCAACTCCGGCTGGCCGGCGTCCACCGGGCGGCGCCGGGGCTTGCGGGGTTCCACGCAGCCCGGGACCGGCGGGGCCGACGACACCGACGGGCGCAGCGGGGACCGCCCGGTGTGCGGGCGCAGCGACATGGGCAGCTGCGGCTGCCCGGACTCCGTGGGGGACACGACCTTGACGGACATGACGACCCTCCTCCTGCGCGGGGTGAGCCCGATCATGTGCCCGGCGCCGAGACGCTTCCCCCGCCCCGGAGCCGGGCACCTGACCGGTGCGCGCTCACCGATGTCGAACGTCTGTTCGAACAAAATCCAGAGTAACCCTCCACCCGGCGTCCGCTCAACCCCAGGGGTGGATTCCCGCGGGACAGCAGGTCGGCGGCGTGATCTCATAGGCTCATGAGTTCGCTGGACCACCCCGCCGTCGCCAAGGTGGCGGCCGCGCTCGCCGAAGCCGGGCAGCACGCGGCCGCCGAGGGCATCCGCGTGCTGCCCGCCGAAGTCCGGACCGCCGCCCAAGCGGCCGACGCACTCGGCGTGCCCGTGGGTGCCATCGCCAACAGCCTCATCTTCCGCCTGGGGTCCGACAAAAAAGCGCTCCTCGCGCTGACCTCCGGCGCCCACCGGGCGGATCCGGCCACCCTCGAGCGGCTGGCCGGCGGCGAAATCGGCAAGGCCGACGCCGATTTCGTGCGGGCGCACACCGGGCAGCCGATCGGCGGCGTCGCGCCCACCGGGCACCCCACCGAGCTGCCGACGCTCGTCGACACCGCGCTGCGCGCCCACGACGTCGTGTGGGCCGCCGCCGGGCACCCGAAGACCGTCTACCCGACCACCTTCGCCGAGCTGGTCGCCTTGACCGGGGGCACCCCGGGCGCGCTCGACGGCGCGGAGGAAGATGGACAGCCGTGACCGCGATGCCCGCCGGCTGCTCCCGCTACGTCCAGCTCTCGACGGACGAGTTCCGCGCACGCCTGCCCGAAGCCCTGGACATCTACGTCCGGGCGATGCGGTACCCGGCCGGCACCGCCGAGCAGCGCGCGCCGATGTGGCTCACCCACGCGCTGCGTGAAGGCTGGCGCTGCATGGCCGCCCTCGACGCCGACGACGTCCTGCTCGGGCTCGCCTACGGCTACCGCGGCCGGGCCGGCCAGTGGTGGCACGAGCAGGTCCGCCACGGCCTGAGCCGCCGGTTCGGGCCCGAAGCGGCCGAACGCTGGCTGTCCGACTACTTCGAGCTGACCGAGATCCACGTCAAGCCGGAGAACCAGGGCCACCAGATCGGCGAGGACCTGCTGCGCGGCCTGCTCGACGGCGTGCCGAGCGCGAACGTCCTGCTGTCGACGCCCGAGGGCACCAGCCGGGCGTGGAAGCTCTACCGCCGCACCGGGTTCGTCGACGTCCTGCGCGACTACCACTTCGCCGGCGACCCGCGGCCGTTCGCGATCCTCGGGCGGACGCTGCCCCTCGACGCGCGCTGAACCTCAGCGTCGTTCGGGCCGCCAGTAGCCGATCGCCAGCGCCGCGACCAGCACGGCGGCGCCGCACCAGGCCGTGACGCCCAGCCGTTCGCCGAACAGCAGCGCGGCCAGGATCGTCGCGGTCAGCGGCTCGAGCACGGCCGACAAGGCGCCGAGGACGGGGTGCGCCGTCGCGAGGCCGCGCAGGTAAGCGGCGTAGGCGAGCGCGGTCGGCACGGCGCCGAGGTAGCAGACGATCGCGACGACGTCGACGTGCAGCGGCAGCGCCATGCCGGTCCAGCCCGCCACGGGGGCGAGCAGGAGACCGCCGATCAGGCAGCCGAACGCGGTGGTGGCGAGCGGGTCCATGACCGGTTTCGCCGTGAGCAGCGTCAGCGTCGCGAAGCCCGCGGCCGCGAGCAGCGCGAAGCCGAGGCCGCCGAGGAGGTGGGCGGGTTCCTCCGGCGACCAGCGGAGCAGGACGAGCCCGGCGAGGGTGCCGGCGACCGAGACGAGCGTCCAGCGGCCGGGTTTCCGCACCGCGGCGAGGGTGACGAAGACCGGGGCCGCGCCGATGGTGGTCATCGTGGCGACGCTGACCGAGCTGAGCGCGACGGCGGCGAAGTAGCTGGCTTGGAAGAGCGCGAACAGCCCGCCGACGGCGAGGAGCCGTTTGCCGGCTTCGGCCGTGCGCGGGAAGGTGCCGCCTTTGAGGAGGACCGCCAGGGTGGCGATCCCGCCGCCGACGAGCAGCCGGTAGGCGGCGACGGCGAGCGGGTGAAGGCCGGCGCGCTGGGCGAGCAGCGAGCCGGCGAGGCCACCGGTGCCCCAGAGGACCCCGGCGAGAACGAGCGCGGCCGAAGACCGGGCGCGCGTGGACATGTCGACGGACATGGGAATGCTCCTGCGTCGAAGGAAAAGGGAGTTCGACGCGGGGCGGTTTGTGCACGACAGATCAGCCGCGGGCGTTGAAGGCCACGCGGCGGAGAACCACCCCGCTCAGACGCGGGGCGGCGGGGTGACAAAGAGAATTCGGCTCACGAAAGGGGAACCTAGCGGCGGGTCCGGCGCGACGCGACGGGTTTTCCACAGGGCGGCGCGGTTGTGGACAGTCGAGGCGTGAGCTGGCTTTCCGGACGGTTTTGTCGGGCCGGGCCGATAGACTGGACGTGGGACGCCCCCCAGGGAAGGGCGGGGGCCGCCCGTTGTCGGACGGCCCCGGACACCTCAGTCCAGCTGGGCCAGCTGCTCCCGCAGCGTGTCCAGCCCCATCCCGCCCATCCGCAAAGCCTCCGTGTGGAACCGCTTGATGTCGAACCCGGCACCCGCCCGGCTCTGCGCCTCGGCCCGCGCCGCCAGCCACAGCCGCTCGCCGATCTTGTACGCCGGTGCCTGCCCGGGCCAGCCCAGATACCTGTCGATCTCGTCCCGGACATGCGCCTGGTCCGTGATCGTGCGCGTCAGCATGAACTCCAGGCCCAGCTCCGGCGTCCACCGCGAACCCTCGTGGAAGCCCGTGCCCGACGGGATCACCAGCTCCAGGTGCATGCCCAGGTCCACCACCACCCGCGCCGCGCGGAACAGTTGCTCCGACAGCATTCCCAGCAGATCTCCGTCGTCCGCCAGGTAGCCCAGTTCCTCCATCAAGCGCTCCGCGTACAGCGCCCAGCCCTCCGCGTGGCCCGACGTGAACGCCATCAAGCGCTGGTACTTGTTCAGCCCTTCGGACTGGTCCACCGCCGTCGCGATCTGGAGGTGGTGGCCCGGTGCTCCCTCGTGGTACACCGTGCTCGTTTCGCGCCACGTCGAGAACTCGTCGCGGCCGGCCGGGAGGGACCACCACATGCGGCCCGGGCGGTCGAAGTCCTCGCTCGGCCCCGTGTAGTACGCGCCGACGCCGCCGCCCGGTGGGGCGATCTTGCACTCCAGCGCCATCACGCGGTCGGAGATGTCGAAGTGCTTGCCGCGCAACGACTTCAGCGCCTCGTCCGACAGGTGCTGCATCCACGCCTCGAACTCGGCGCGGCCGCGGACGCGGTAGCGCGGGTCGGCGTCCAGGGCCGCCGCGGCCTCCGCCGGCGACGCTCCCGGCTTGATCCGGTTCGCGACCGCGCGCATCTCGGACTCGATGCGCGCGAACTCCGCCCAGCCCCACTCGTACGCTTCGCGCAGGTCCAGCGCCGCGCCGACGAAGTAGCGCGACCACAGGCGGTAGACGTCCTCGCCGACCGCGTCCTTCACCGGGGCCTTCGGGGCCAGCTCGGCGCGCAGGAACCCGGCGAACTCCGCGAACGCCTCGTCGGCCGCCCGCGCGCCGTGCGTGAGGTCCGCCGCCAGCGCCGGGGAAGGCGCGCCGCTGACGAGCTGGGTGAAGTAGCCCGTCTCCTCCTTCAGGCCGGCCCACGTCTCGCACTGCTCCGCGACCTTGGCGACCTGGCGCAGCGCCGCGACGTGCCCCGCGTCGGCCGCCGTGAGCAGGCCGTTGCGGACGTTCGCCAGCGCCCGCGGGACCTCGCCGAGGCGGGCCGAGACGACCGACCAGTCGTGCTCGGTCTCCAGCGGCATCAGGTCGAACGCCATCCGCAGCTCCTGAACGGGGCTGGAGATGACGTTCAGGCTCGCCACGTCGAGGCCGGCCTCGTGGATCTCCAGCTCCAGCCCGACGCGCTCGGTGAACACGGCCTTGGCGGCGCGCTCGGCGGCGTCGCGCGGCTCGGCGGCGGTGACGGCGGCGTGCGCCCGCGCGGCCAGCCCGGCGCGCTCGGCGAACCCGTCCGCCGAGTAGTCGGTCAGCCGGTCGTCGTGACCCTTGACGCCGTAGGCGGTCGCGGCGACCGGGTCCACGGCCGAGTAGTCGTCGACGTAGCGGTCACAGATGCCGTGCACGCCGTCGGAAGCAGTAGAAGCCATGCGCCGCACGCTACCGGGCCACCGGGACCCGGTGGTACGTACTTAAGCACGGGCCGGGACGAGCCCCAGCCGCGCGATCACCTCGCGCGTCGCCTTCGACCGGTTGAACGTGTAGAAGTGCAGGTTCGGCACGCCTTCGGCGATCAGCTTCTCGCACAGCTCCGTGGTCACGTCGATGCCCGCCGCGCGGAACGCCTTGGGGTCCTCGGCCAGCGGTTCGAGCCGGTCCAGGAGCTTCCGGGGCGCCGGCGCCCCGGACAGCTTGATCGTCGTCTGCAGCGTCCGCCACGTCGTCAGCGGCATCACGCCGGGCAGCACCGGCACGTCGCAGCCGGTCGCGGCGACCCGGTCGCGCAGCCGCAAGAAGTCCTCGGCGCCGTGGAACAGCTGCGCGATCGCGAAGTCCGCGCCCGCCCGCAGCTTGCGGACCAGGTACTTCGTGTCCGTTTCGAGGTCGGGCGAGCGCGGGTGCCCGTAGGTGTAGGCCGAGACGCCGACGCAGAAGTCGCCCAGCTCGCGGACCAGCTGGACCAGCTCTTCGGCGTAGGTCAGCCCCTCCGGGTGCGGGATCCAGTCGCCGTAGACGTCGCCCGGCGGGTCGCCGCGCAGCGCGAGGACGTTGCGGACGCCGACCGAGGCGTACCAGCCGATCACGTTCCGCAGCTCGGCGACGGAGTGGTTGACCGCGGTCAGGTGCGCCATCGGCACCAGCGTCGTCTCGGTCGCGACGCGGGCGATGCTGCGGATCGTGCCGTCGCGGCTAGAGCCGCCGGCGCCGTAGGTGATCGACATGTACGCCGGGTCGTACGGCTCGAGCTCCCGGATCGCCTTCCACAGGACGGCCTCGTCCGCCGCGTCCCGGGGTGGGAAGAACTCGATGGAGAACTTCGGCCCGTCTCCTCGCAACCGCTCGATCACCGACGTCATGCCTCGAATGTTAAGGGGCCCGGCTCTAGACTCGATACAGGAGTGAGCGATGAGGGATGACGACGCCAGCTGGGACGAGGACGTGCGCCTCGCCGTGTACCACGCCTTCGCCGACCGCGGCCGCGCGCCGAGCGGGCCGGAGCTGGCCGACGCGGCGGGCGGGTCCCTCGCCGTGGCCAAGCAGGCGCTGCACCGGCTCGCCGACGCCCACCACCTGGTGCTCGACGAGTGCGAGCACGTCGTGCTGGCCCACCCGTTCGCCGCGAAGTCCCTCGGCTTCTCCGTGATGGGCTCGCACACGCTCTGGTGGGGCGGCTGCGCCTGGGACTCGTTCGCCATCCCCCACCTGGTCGACGACGAGCCCGAGGTGCTCGTCGCGACCCGCTGCCCCGGCTGCGCCCAGCCGCACGCCCTGGTCGTGGACCGGGCGAAACCGCCGGAGGGCGCGCAGGTGGCGCACTTCCTCGTGCCCGCCGCGCGGATGTGGGACGACGTGCTGCACACCTGCGGCAACCAGCGGCTGTTCTGCTGCGAATCCTGTGTGGACGCGTGGCTCGCGGCGACCGGGCAGGCCAAGGGGTACGTCATGGACCTCGTCACGCTCTGGCGGCTCGCCCGCGGCTGGTACGCGGGCCGGCTCGAGCGCGGCTACCGGCGGCGCGAGCCGGACAGCGCGGTCGCCTACTTCGCCGAAGCGGGCCTCACCGGGCCGTTCTGGGCACCGGCCACGGCCGGAGTCTGATTCGCCACATCCGGGTGCCCCGGCGGCCCGCGGCCCCGCCGGTTCCGCGAGGATGGCGGCATGAACGCGCCCGTCTCCGACGCCGACCTGCCCGCCCACGTCGAGCGCGCGCTGGCCGGGTTCCTCGAGCGGGCGGGCACCGCGATCCTGGACACCGAACCGACCGTGGCCGCCGGGATCGACGCGCTGCGCGGGTTCGTGCTGAACGGCGGCAAGCGGCTGCGCCCGACGTTCGCCTGGTGGGGCTGGCGCGGCGCGGGCGGCGACCCGGCGGGCCCGGACGCCGAGGGCGTGCTGCAGGCGGTGGCCAGCCTCGAGCTGATCCAGGCGTGCGCGCTGATCCACGACGACCTCATCGACTCCTCCGACTCCCGCCGCGGCAACCCGACCGTGCACATCGCGGGCGCGAAGCTGCACGCCGACCGGGGATGGCTCGGCTCCCCCGCGACGTTCGGCCTGGCCACCGCGGTGCTCGTCGGCGACCTGGCGCTGGCCTGGGCGGACGACATGTTCGCGGACGCAGCCCTGCCCGCGGAGACGCTCGCCGCGGCGCGTCCGGCCTGGCGCGCGATGCGCACCGAGGTCCTCGCCGGGCAGTACCTCGACGTCCGCACGCAGGCCACCGGCGACGCCTCCGTCGAGGCCGCGCTGAAGATCGACCGGCTCAAGACCGCCGCCTACACCGTGCAGCGGCCGCTGCACCTGGGCGCCGCGCTCGGCGGCGCCTCCCCCGAACTGATCGGCACGCTGCTGGAGTTCGGCGGCGAGGTCGGCGTCGCGTTCCAGCTGCGTGACGACCTGCTCGGCGTGTTCGGCGACCCGTCGGTCACCGGCAAGCCCGCCGGCGACGACCTGCGCGAGGGCAAGCGCACGCTGCTCGTCGCGCTCGGCCTGCAGCTCGCCGCGGAGAAGGGCGAGACGGCCGCGGCCACGGTCATCGCCGACGCGATCGGCGACGCGGACCTGTCCGACGAGGGCGTCGAGACCGTCCGGATGGCGTTGCGGCAGGTCGGCGCGGTCGACGCCGTCGAGCGCCGGATCGACGAGCTGACGACGGCGGCGATGGCCGCGCTGGACCGCGCGCACCTGGCCGAGCCCGCGCCCGAGGCGCTGACCGGGCTGGTCGTCAAGGCCACCCAGCGGACGTACTGACGTGCGGACGATCGACGGTCCGGCCGACCACGTCGTCGTCATCGGGGCCGGGCTGGCCGGGCTTTCGGCGACCCTGCACCTGCTCGGCGCCGGACGGCGCGTCACGCTGCTCGAACAGGCCGCCACCCCGGGCGGCCGCGCCGGGCAGGAGAACTTCGACGGCAACGCCGTGGACACCGGCGCGAGCGTGCTGACCATGCCGGAGCTCCTCGAAGAGGCGTTCGCCGCGGTCGGCGAGCCGCTGGCCAAGAACCTGCGCCTGACCAGGCTGGACCCGGCGTACCGGGCGCGGTTCGCCGACGGCAGCTCTCTCGCGTTGCACACCGACGGCGACGCCATGGAGGCCGAGATCCGCGCCTTCGCCGGCGCCCGCGAGGCCGCGGGCTACCGGGCGCTGCGGCGCTGGCTGACCGAGCTGTACGCCGTGCAGAAGGACCGCTTCCTCGCGGTGAACTTCGACTCGCCGTTCGACCTCGCCCGTCCCGAGCTGGCGAAGCTCGCCGCGCTGGGCGGGTTCGGGCGGCTCGGCCCGCGCGTCGGCCGCTACCTGCTCGACGAGCGCGTCCGGCGGCTCTTCACGTTCCAGGCGCTCTACGCCGGTCTCGACCCGGCGAGCGCGATCGGCGCGTACGGCGTCATCGCCTACATGGACACCGTCGGCGGCGTCTACTACCCCGAAGGCGGGATGGGCGAGATCGGCCGGGCGATGACCGGCGCCGCCGCACGAGCGGGCGCCGACGTCCGGTTCGGCACCGAAGCCGCCTGGCTCGAACGGGTGAACGCGCGGGTGCGCGCGGTCCGGACGCGCTCGGGCGAGCGGATCGCGTGCGACGCCGTCGTCCTCGCCACCGAGCTGACCGCCGCGTACCGGCTCATCGGCGCGCGGCCCCGGCGCCCGGTGCCGCTGCGCTACTCGCCGTCCGCCGTCGTCCTGCACGGGCGGACGAGCGCGAAGTGGGACCTCGGGCACCACACGATCTTCTTCGGCGACGCCTGGGAGCGGACGTTCGCGGAGATCATCCGCGAGGGGAAGCTGATGAGCGACCCGTCGCTGCTGGTCACGCGGCCGACGGCGACCGATCCCGGGCTGGCCGGCCGCGGCGGCGAGATCGTCTCGGTGCTCGCGCCCGCGCCGAACCTGCGGCGCGGGCCGATCGACTGGGACCGCGTCCGCGGGCCGTACCGCGAAGAGCTCCTCCGCACGCTCGAAGCGCGCGGGCTGACCGGGTTCGGCGACGAGTTCACCGTCGACGAGACGATCACCCCGGCCGACTGGGCGGCGCGCGGGCTCGCCGCCGGGACGCCGTTTTCGCTGGCGCACACGTTCGCGCAGACCGGCCCGTTCCGGCCGGCGAACCTGGTGCGCGCGGCGGGCAACGTCGTGCTGGCCGGCTGCGGCACCACGCCCGGCGTCGGCATCCCGCCCGTGCTCATCTCCGGACGACTGGCAGCGGAAAGGATCACCGGCCGGTGAACGAACTCGACGCCGCGGGCATCCTCTCGCCGGACCTGCGGGCCGCGTACGCGGAGTGCCGCCGCATCAACGCCCACCACGGGCGCACGTTCTTCCTGGCCACCCGGCTGCTGCCGGCCCGGGCCCGGCCGGCCGCGCACACGCTGTACGGGTTCGCGCGGATGGCCGACGAACTGGTCGACAACCCGGAGCCGGGCAGCGATCCGGCGGCGGCCCTCGATCGTGTCGGCGACCTGGTCGACGTCGTCTACGACGGCGGCACCCCGGACGACCCGGTGCTCGTGGCGCTGGCCGACACCGTGCGGCGCTACGGCATCGCGCGGGACCTGTTCGACGCGTTCCTGAAGTCGATGCGGATGGACCTTTCACCGGTCGAGTACCGGACGTTCGCCGAGCTGGGCGAGTACATGTACGGCTCGGCCGCGGTGATCGGGCTGCAGATGCTGCCGGTGTTCGGCACGGTCGGCCCGCTGGCCGACGCTTCGCCGGGGGCCATCGCGCTCGGCGAGGCGTTCCAGCTGACGAACTTCCTGCGCGACGTCGGCGAGGACCTCGACCGCGGCCGGCTTTACCTGCCTTCGTCGGAACTTGCGGCGTTCGGTGTCACGCGCGCGTTGCTGGAGGAGAGGCGGCCCGACCCGCGGATCCGGGCGGCGCTGGCGTACTTCGTCGCGCGGACGCGGGCGGTGTACCGGCGGGCGGAGGCGGGGGTCGCGCAGCTGCGCCCGGAGTCACGGCCGTGCGTGCGAACGGCGTTGACGTTGTACGAGGGGATCTTGGACGAGATCGTGGCGCTGGACTACGACATCCTCACGCGGCGCGCGGTGGTCCCGAAGTCGCGCCGGCTGGCGGTGGCGGGAACCGCGCTGCTGCGCGCGGCCTGGCGCCGCTGACCTCTTTCGGGTGGTCCGCGGGTGACCGCTCAACCGCGTCCCGGCTCCGGGCGTTTTGTGGCGGGTGCGCCGGACCGACCGGGCGCCGCGCGGCTCTCCGCTCTGCGTGACGTTCTGGGGCCGGAGCGCCGACGGCACGGCCGGCCGAGGCTGGTAGTCGCACCACCAGCCTCGGCCACGCTCTGGGCGCGCGAGACGTTCCGGAGCGGTCGTAGGCTGCGATCATGACCGAACGACGCATCCGGATCGGCCTGCAGCTCCAGCCGCAGCACGCCGACTACGACAGCATCCGGCGCACCGCGTCGGCCGCCGAGGACCTCGGGGCCGACATCGTCTTCAACTGGGACCACTTCTACCCGCTGTACGGCGATCCCGAGGGCAAGCACTTCGAGTGCTGGACCATGCTCGGCGCGTGGGCGGAGTCGACGTCCCGGGTGGAGATCGGCGCCCTGGTGACCTGCAACAGCTACCGCAACCCCGAACTGCTGGCCGACATGGCGCGCACGGTGGACCACATCTCCGGCGGCCGGCTCATCCTCGGCATCGGCTCGGGCTGGTTCGAGAAGGACTACGACGAGTACGGCTACGAGTTCGGCACCGCGGGCGGCCGCCTCGACGACCTCGCGGAGTCGCTCCCCCGCATCGAGTCGCGCTTCGGCAAGCTGAACCCGCCGCCGACGCGCAAGATCCCGGTGCTCATCGGCGGCGGCGGCGAGAAGAAGACGCTCAAGCTGGTGGCCAAGCACGCCGACATCTGGCACGGCTTCGGCGACCCGGAGGTCGTCGAGCGCAAGGTGAAGATCCTCGACCAGCACTGCGCGGACGTCGGCCGCGACCCGGCCGAGATCGAGCGCTCGTGCGGCGTCCAGGGCGAGCCGGACGAGCTGGGCCCGAAGCTGCTGGACCTGGGCGTCACGACGTTCACGGTCGGCGTCGGCGGCCCGGACTACGACCTCGGCGCGCTCGAGAAGTGGATCGCCTGGCGGGACAAGACCAACAGCTGATCACGCTCGCGCCCGGTGTGCGGCGACTCGTTCACGCGTCGCGCACCGGGTTGAGCAGAACCTCCGGGGACTTCCTCCGCCCGTGTGGGCGAACGGCTTCCCGCACGACGGCGACGCGCACAACCCTCCCGGCACGTCCTGGCGCTCCGCCAGCAGCGACGCCAGCCCCAGCGCCGACGACGTCACCAGCCACGCTCCCCACGGCCCGTCGTCCGCCGCGTCCACGTGCAAGTGCCAGCCGTAGCCCTCTTCGTGGTCCGTCAAGCGCGGTGGACGCGCGTACGCCGCGAACAACGCGTTGAGCACCGAAGCCGCCGAAGCCACGTCCGGCGCCGCGAACACCTCCCGCAGTTCAAAAGCAGCCCTCTGCAACTCCGAGACGTCCGCCGCCGACAGCCGGACGTCCGGCTCGCCGTGAGCACGCAAAACCTGCGCGACAGCCGGCGGCGAAGGGTCCGGAACCAGCAGCACACCCAGCAGGTCGACCGCGCGCTGCACGGAATCCCGGTGCGGAAAGGCCATGCCCCACTGTAACGTCTTGTCCATGATAAGGCGTTACCTGGCCGGGGCGACGCTCGCGCGGACCGGGGACGAGCTGTCCGGCCCCGCTCTGCTCCTGCTCGGCCTCCAGCACGGCGCGCACGCCGGCTCGGCGCTGCTCGCCGGGCTCACCGCGGCCGCCGCCGTGGGCGGCCCTGTCTTCGGCGCCCTCCTGGACCGCAGTCCGGCGCCTGGGCGGCTGCTCGCCACCGCCCTCGCCGGGTACGCCGGCGGCCTCGCGGTCGTCGCCACGGCGTTCGGGCACCTGCCGCTGGTGAGCGTGGTCGCCATCGCGGTCGTGACCGGCCTGCTCAACCCGGCCATCGCCGGCGGCTGGACGGCCCAGCTGCCCGCCGTCGCCGGACCACGACTGCAAAACGCCAGTCGCCTCGACGCCCTGACCTTCACCGCCGCCGCGCTGGCCGGGCCCGGCCTCGCCGGCCTCCTCGGCGGCACGAGCGGCCTCGCCACCGCGGTGGTCCTGGTCGCGGTGGCCACGCCGATCGCCTGGCACCTCCCCAGGAAACGCCCCCAGAAGAAGACCCGCCTGCGGGACGGCTTCACGGTCCTCGTGCGCAACGCCCCGCTGAGGCGGGCGACGACGGCGTCGACGATCTCCTGCGCCGGCATCGGCATGGTCACCGTCTGTTACCCGCTCCTGGGCGCGGCTCACCTACGCGGCCCAGAAGACGGCGCCCTGCTGCTGACGGTCCTCGCGGTCACGTCCCTCCTGGCCAACGCGGTCTTCACACGGCGGCCGCTACAGCCGGACCGGACCGTCCGGCTGAGCACGCTGGTCCTGGCCGCGAGCGCCGCTCTGGCGGCCGTCGGCACGGACATCGTCTCGCTGGCGGCAGCCGCCGCGATCGCCGGGATCGCCGAAGGACCGCAGCTCACGGCCTTGTTCGCGATCCGCCACCGGGAAGCCCCCGAGCACGTGCGGGCTCAGGTGTTCACGACGGCGGCGAGCGTGAAGATCACCGGCCTGGCGGCGGGAGCGGCCCTGGCCGGCCCCCTCGCGGCGTGGTCGCTCCCGGCGTGCCTGCTCACCGCCGCGGCCGTTCAGCTGTGCGCCGCGGCGGCCTGTTCACGCAGGTCAGAAGGCCATCGCCTGCGCGCGCCGCTTCACCTCGGTGCCGTGGCTGGTGCGCAGGGCGTTGATCGGCGTGTTGCCCGGCAGGCTCTCGTCGGTCTCGAAGAGCCAGCGCAGCATCTCGGTCCGCGAGAACCCGGAGTCGGCGAGCACCGTGATCGTGCCGGCCAGGCCCTTGACGATCCCGTCCTTGACGAAGAAGTCGCCGGGAACGCACAGGTCACCGCCGCGCTTGAAGGCGATCAGCTGCCCGTCGCGCAGCATCTGGCGGACCTTGTTGGCGGAGGTCCCGAGGACGTTCGCCACCTCCGCCAGCGGAAGAACCGCGATGGCGGTGTCGAGGACGTCGTCGGCGACAGGAATCCCACTCACGCGTGACACTCTGCCACATTCCGCACCCACTCCCGCTAGTGCGCACGGGTGACCCGCGAGGTCTCCTCCACGAACCGTGTGCGGTTCCGTACGATCCATACTCGTGACTCGCACCCACCCCAGCCTGGTCGGCACGCTCCTCGAGCGGCGCTACCGGGTGGACCGGCTGCTCGCGCACGGGGGGATGTCTTCCGTCTACCGGGGGACGGACACCCGGCTGGACCGTCCGGTCGCGATCAAGATCATGGACCCGCGGTTCGCCGACGACCGGTCGTTCGTGGACCGCTTCGTCCGCGAGGCGCAGTCGGCGGCGCAGCTGCACCACCCGCACGTGGTGGCGGTGCACGACCAGGGCTTCGACCTGCCCCAGGGCGCCGAGTCGGGCCTCGCCTTCCTGGTGATGGAGCTGGTGGACGGCGGAACCCTGCGGGACCTGCTGGACGAGAAGGGCCCGCTGGACGTCCCGCTGGCGCTGAGCGTGGCCGAGCCGGTGCTTTCGGCGCTGGCCGCCGCGCACCGGTCCGGGCTGGTGCACCGCGACGTCAAGCCGGAGAACGTGCTGATCGGCCGGACCGGGCCGCACACCGGCGGCGCGGTGAAGGTCGCCGACTTCGGCCTGGTGCGGGCGGTGGCGAGCGCGGGCACGACCAGCTCGAGCGTCATCCTCGGCACGGTCGCCTACCTGTCGCCGGAGCAGGTCGAGACCGGCGCGGCGACCGCGCGCGGCGACGTCTACTCGGCCGGCATCCTGCTCTACGAAATGCTGACCGGGCAGGTGCCCTACACCGGCGACACCGCGATCTCGGTGGCCTACCGGCACGTGAACGACGACGTCCCGCGGCCGAGCGCGCTGCGCCCGGACCTGCCGCCGGAGCTCGACGAGCTGATCACCCGCGCGACCCGGCGGGACCCCGAGCTGCGGCCCGCCGACGCCGGGGAGTTCCTGACCGAGCTGACCGCGGTGCGCGCGCAGCTGGGCCTGCTGCCGGTGACCGTCCCGGTTCCGGTGTCGCACGGCCAGGGCGACCTCGCCGACACCGAGCGCACGCTGCCGCGGATCCCCCAGGTGGCGCCGGACAGCGAGAAGACGATGCCGGTGCACCGCCCGAACGCGACACGGGCGCTGAGCCACCCCGGCACCCCGCCCCCGGGCTTCACCCAGCAGATCCCGCCCGTGCGGCCGCCCGCCGGGCGGCGCCGGAGCGAGCCGGAGCCGGAGAAGCCGGCGGACAACCGGAAGCGGATCGCCATCATCGCCGGCGCGGTGCTGCTGTTCGGCGGCCTGATCACGGCGTTCGTCTTCATGCTCACCGACACCGGCGGCGAGAAGACCTCGACCGTGCCGCACCTCGCCGGGCTGAACCAGGCCGCGGCGGGTGACGCGCTGCGCGCGGTGAAGCTGACCCCGAAGTTCAGCCAGGAGTACGACAACACGGTCCCGTCGAACACCGTGCTGCGCGCCGAGCCCGCCGAGGGCACGACGCTGGCGCCGAACTCGACGGTGTCAGTCGTGCTGTCGAAGGGCCGCCCGGTCGTGCCGGACATCCGGCCCGGCACCGCGCTGCCCGACGCCGAGCAGGCGATCAAGACCGCGCAGCTGACCCCGACGCGCGGCACCGACGACTACGACGCCGAGGTCCCGCAGGGCGCGGTGATCCGCACCGAGCCGTCGTCGGGCAGCCAGCTGAACATCGGCGGCCAGGTCACGATCATCGTGTCGAAGGGCCCGCTGCCGCTGCCGCCGGTCCCGGACGTCACCGGGCGGAGCAAGGACGAGGCGTTCCAGCTGCTGCAGCAGGCCGGGTTCGAGCCGTTCCAGGCGGGCGAGGAGTTCAAGCAGGAGGTCCCGGGCGGCGCCGTCACCCGGACCGACCCGCCGGCGAACTCCCAGGCCAGGGACAAGCGGATCGGCGTGTTCGTCAACAACGCCGTCCAGGTGCCGGACGTCCGGTTCCGCTCGTTCGACGACGCCCAGAAGATCCTCGAGCAGGCCGGGCTGAAGGCCGACCGCGACGGCAAGGGCGGCGGCCGCGGCGGAGGCGGCGGCGGGTTCGACTTCGTCTTCCAGCAGGACCCGCAGCCGGGCACGTTCGTGCAGAAGGGCTCCAAGGTCAAGCTGAAGGGCTTCGGGGGATGATCGGCAGCCGAGGCCGCGTCACCGGCACGATCGGCCCCGGCCTCATCGGCGAAGTCCTGCTGAACGTCCGGGGCGGCACGGAGGCGTTCTACGCCTACCCGGCCGACCCGGACGCGACCTTCTCCTCCGGCACCCAGGTGCTCGTCGTGGACTTCGAACCCCCGCGCACGGTTTATGTCGAGCGGTGGCAACCGCTGGGCCGATGACGGCGTCGTAGAGGCACCAACGCACCCACAACAGAAAAGCGAGGGGGTCGGTGCCATGAGTCTCGTGGAAATCCTGCTGCTTTCCGCCGGCGGACTCGTCGTCGTGCTGTTCGTGATCTTCGGGATCCTGCGGCTGCTGTACAAGGTCGCCGAGCCGAACGAAGCCCTGATCATCTCCGGGCTCGGGGTCCGGGTCGACCGCGCGGACACCGCGGACAGCCTGGGCTTCAAGATCATCACCGGCCGCGGCGTGAACGTCCTGCCCGGCTTCCAGACCGCGCGCCGGCTGTCGCTGGACACCCGCGGCGTCAACCTGCAGGTCTCCTGCGTCACCAAGCAGGGCCTGCCGGTCACCGTGCGGGCGGTCGTCATCTACAAGGTCGGCGACGACTTCGCGTCGATCGCCAACGCCGCCCGCCGGTTCCTCGACCAGCAGAAGGGCATGAACGACACGATCCACGAGCTCTTCTCCGGGCACCTGCGCTCGATCGTGGGCGGGCTGACCATCGAGGAGATGATCCACAACCGGGACGCGCTGACCGGCGAGGTCCGGCAGTCCTCGGCCACGGAGATGATCAAGCTGGGGCTGATCGTCGACTCGCTGCAGATCCAGGAGATCGACGACGAGTCGGGCTACATCACCAACCTCGGCAAGCCGCACGCCGCCGCGATCGCCGCGTCGGCCCGCATCGCCGAGGCGCGCAGCGACCAGGAGGCCGCCGAGGTCGAGCAGGTCTCCGCGGCCAAGAAGGCCGCCGCGGTCCGCGAGAGCCAGATCCAGCAGGCCGGCTACCAGGCCGAAGTGGACCAGGCGCGGGCGAAGGCGTCGCAGTCCGGCCCGCTGGCCGAGGCGACCGCGCGCCAGGAGGTCGTCGTCCAGGAGACGCGGGCGGCCGAGCTGGAGGCGGCGCTGGCCGAGCAGCGGCTGCAGTCGCAGGTCCGCAAGCCGGCCGACGCGAAGGCGTACGACACGCGCACGACGGCCGACGCCGCTCGTGACGCGTCGATCGCCAAGGCCCAGGCCGAGGCGAAGGAGACCGAGCTGCGCGCCGCGGCGGACGCGACCCGCGTGAAGACGGCGGCCGAGGCGGAGGCGCAGGCCATGAAGGCCCGCGCGGAGGCGTCGGCCGGGGCGACGCGGGCGACCGGTGAGGCCGAGGCGGCCGCGGCCAAGGCGCGCGGCCTCGCCGAGGCGGAGGCCGCGAAGGCGAAGGGGCTCGCCGAAGCCGAGTCGGCCCGGGCGAAGGGCCTCGCCGAGGCGGACGCGATCAAGGCACGCGCGGCGGCGCTGGCGGAGAACCAGGAAGCCGTCGTCGCGCAGCAGCTGGCCGAGCGCTGGCCGGAGATCGTCGAAGCGGGCGCGAGCGCGTTCGGCAACGTCGACCACATGGTGGTGCTCAACGGCGCCGACGGTATGTCCGACATGTTCGCCAAGGCGCTTTCGCTCGGCGGAACCGGTCTCGGCCTGGCCCGGCAGCTGATGGACGCCATGGGCAAGCCGCCCGAGAAGGAGCTGGACGAGCCCGCGCGGAAGAACGGCGAGCTCAAGCTGACCGACTAGCCGAGCGACCACCGCGTCACGCTGCGTACGGCCCTTGTGTCCCGGATCACGGGAGGCAGGGGCCGTACGCCCGTTCGGGGGCGGCAATTCCCGGGCCGTTGTCCTACCGTGGGCGCATGGTGCCGGACAGCGTGTCGCGGGCCGCCCGATGAGCAGCTTCTTCACCGGCGGTCCCCGCGAGCGTCCCCTGTTCCCCGTCCCGGAACAGGAGCTGTACGCGTTCAACGGCCGGCACTGGACCGATCCCCCGCGCGAGCACATCGTCCCGGCCGTGCTGCCGCTGGCGCAGCCGCTGGGCCGGTCCGAGCGCACCATCGTGGCGCTGCGCTCGGTCGAGGTGTGGCCGCAGGCGTTCACGCTGCGCATCACGGTCTACTCCCGGGACAGCCTCGTCGACGACCCCGCCGAGGGCCTGATCGACCACCGCCGCAAGCCCGACTACAACGGGCTGCTCATCGGCGTCCTCTACGCCGACGGCAGCCGGGCGAGCTCCGAGGCCGTCTCGGTGCCGTCGGCGTCCGAACCGGAGGAACCGGTCCTGCGGGCGCACCCCGCCGGCGGCACGCGCTTCGCCGTCGAGCACGAAGTGTTCCTGTGGCCGCTCCCGCCGGCCGGCCCGCTGAAGCTGGTCGTCCAGTGGACCGACCGCGAGATCCCCGAGACGCGCACGACTCTCGACGGCGGCGCGATCCGGGCCGCGGCGAAGGACGCCGCGGAGATCTGGCCGGGGCTCGGCAAGCGCCAGGTGAACGGCCTGCCCGTGCGCCGCGTCGGCAAGCAGGTGGCGCTCACCCCCGAATGGGGGACTTCGGTGGTCCGGGCGGAAGAAACCCCGCCTACGCCGGAAAGCTGAACGTTTTTCTTGATCTGTGACCCCGGGCACCGACGGCCGGGGTATCTCGAATGGATGAACGGGGTGGGTAGTTAGCGTCGTGGAAACACTTCGACCACCCGCTCGTCACGTCGGGCTGGTGCAGTGGGGTTTCTTCCCTTCCGACGCACGTGGCCGTGCACACCCGCGAACCCGGAAAGGTCGCCCATGGCAGGCTCGCCGCTCAGCGCACTCGACGTCGCTTTTCTGTGCCTGGAAAGCGAAAACTCCCCGATGCACATGGGCGCGGTGGTCACCTTCACCGCCCGCGGCCCGGTGGACCCCGCCGCGCTGACCGCGGTGCTGGCCGAGCGCGCCGCGCGACTGCCGAAGCTGCGCCAGCGCGCCCGCGCGGAGCTGTTCCCGCCCGGCTCGGCCAGCTGGGCCGACGACCCGGACTTCCGTGCCGCGGACCACATCCACCACGCGACGCTCAGCTCACTGTACGAACCGGACCCCTTGGCCGCGTACGCGTCGCGGTGGATCGCCGAGCCGCTCGACACGTCCCGGCCGCTGTGGCACCTCACCCTCGTCACCGGGCTGCCGGACGGGAAGTTCGCGCTGCTGCTGAAGCTCCACCACGCGCTCACCGACGGCGCCGGCGCGTACGCGGTCGCGGCCGGCCTGCTCGACGGCGTCAAGCTGCCGGAGCGGATCTCCTCGCCGGCCCGGCCGATCCCGGCGCCGCGGTCTACTTTGGACACGGTGAAGGACGCGCTGGGCACGGTCTGGGGCCAGGCGAACGAGACGGCCGGGATCGCGTCGTCGCTCGTGCGGGCCGCGCGGCCGCCGCTGTCGCCGGTGTCGGCGCCGCAGTCGGCCGAGCGCCGGCTCGGGTTCGTCCGGCTGCCGCTGAGCGAGCTGCGCCGCGTGCGCAAGGCCCACGGCGGCACGACCAACGACGTCGTGCTGGCGGTGCTTTCCGGCGCACTGCGCGAATGGCTGGTGAACCGCGGCCACCGCGCCGACGGCCGCACGCTGCGCGCGCTGATCCCGGTGAGCGTGCGCGGCCGGACGGGCGACCAGCTCGGCGGCAACAAGCTGTCGGGGTACCTGTGCGACCTGCCGGTCGGCGAGGACGACCCGGTCGAGCGGCTGCGTGTGGTCCGCCGCGCGATGACCCGCAACAAGGCGGCGGGCCCGAGCCGCGGCGCGGGGGCGCTGCCGCTGCTGGCCGGCCGCGTCCCGCCGCTGCTGCACCGCCTGGGCACGCGCACCGCGGGCCTGGCCGCGCCGATGCTGTTCGACCTGGTGATCACGACGGTCCCGGTGCCCCCGGCCCGCCTGTCCCTCGGCGGCGCCCGGCTGGCGGAGATGTACCCGTTCGTCCCGCTGGCCCCGCGGCACGCGGTCGGCATCGCGGTGGCGACCTACCGCGACTCGGTCCACATCGGACTGCAGGTCAACGGCGAGGCGGTCCCGGACGTGGGTTCCCTGCGGGACGCGGTCCTGAAGTCCGCGGCCCGGCTGGTCGACGCCTCCTGACTCAGGGAGCCACGCCCACCACTTCCAGGAACGCCAGCGCCTCGGCGCCGCGGGAGCCGGGCGGTGCGGTGTAGAGCACCAGGTGCTGGTCGGAGTCGGGCAGGACGAGGGAGTCGCAGTCGACCGTCACCTCGCCCACGGCCGGGTGCCGGAAGGTCTTCGTGAGCACTGGCGTCGCCTGCACGTCGTGCCGCTCCCACAGCCGGGCGAAGTCGGCGCTGCCCGCCCGCAGCTCCTCGACGAGCCCGCGCACCGCCGGGTCCGCGGGGTAGCGGGCCAGGGTGGCGCGCAGCTCCATGACGACGGTGAGCCGGAACTCCGCGGCGTCGGAAATCCCGTACGGCGGCTCGGCCGGCCCCAGGAACGCCTTGCGGGCGAGGTTGCGCCGCTCGGGCGGCACGGCGGCGAAGTCCTCCATGAGCGCCGCCGCGAGGTCGTTCCACGCCAGCACCTCGAACGTGGCGGAGATGACGATGGCGGCCGTCTGCGGCAGCCGCCGCAGCAGCGCGAGGATGCTGGGCCGCACGTCCCGGCGGTGCACGGCGTTCCGGATCGGCGCGGTGCCCGCCACGACGTGCAGGTGCTCGGTTTCGGCGTCGGTCAGCCGCAGCGCGCCGGCGATCCCGGCCAGGACCTCGCCCGACGGCCGCGGCGCCCGGCCCTGCTCGAGGCGGACGTAGTACTCGGTGGAGATGTGCGCGAGCACCGCGACCTCCTCGCGGCGCAGGCCCGGCGTTCGCCGGCGCGGCCCGGCGGGCAGGCCGACGTCCTGCGGCCGCAGCCGCTCACGCCGGCTGCGGAGGAACGCCCCGAGCTCTTGCTTGTCCACCTCCCCAGTATGCGGACGCACCCGCGCCGGATCCTGGTACGGCTTGTGCCTGCCTCCGCGTCGCGGACCGGAGCACCGTCGGAACCATGACGAATTCCCCTTCGATCGGCCTGCTCACCGGCAAGGTCGTGCTCATCACCGGAGCCAGCCGCGGCATCGGCGCCGCCGCGGGCCGCCTCTTCGCCCGGGAGGGCGCCGCCGTCGTGCTGGCCTCGCGCGGCACCGAGGCCCTCGACCGCGTCGCCGGCGAGATCCGCGCGGCGGGCGGAACCGCCGACACCGTCGCGCTGGACCTGGCCGATCCCGCGAGCATCCGGGCCGCCGTCGACCGCGTGGAGCAGCTTCACGGCCGCCTCGACGGCGCGTTCAACAACGGCGCGGCCATCCAGCGGCCCGGCCCGCTCGAGACGACCGCCGAGGAGGACATCGACGAGCAGTTCGCGGTGAACTTCCGCGCGCACTGGACCGCCATGACCGCCGAGGCCGCGCTCATGCGCCGCGGCGGCGGCGGGGCGATCGTGAACACGTCCAGCATCGGCAGCCGCCGGGCCAACCCGGCCCTGCCCGCCTACGGCGCCATGAAACGGGCGCTGAACAGCCTCACCGAGACCGCGGCCGTGACCTGGGGCCCGCAGGGCATCCGGGTCAACGGCCTCACCCCCGGCGGCACCGCCACGGACATGATCGACGCGTGGGAAGCGGCGTCACCCGGGGTCGTCGAGCAGATCACCGCGTCGGTCCCGCTCGGGCGCATGGCCGAACCCCACGAGGTCGCCGAGGCGGCCGCGTGGCTGCTCAGCGACCGCGCGGCCATGGTGACCGGCGCGATCGTCCCGGTCGACGGCGGTGCCGGGGCCTAGCTCGGCAACACCTAGCCGCGGAGCATCTCCGCGACCAGGAACGCCAGCTCCAGCGACTGCTGCGTGTTCAGGCGCGGGTCGCAGGCGGTCTCGTAGCGGCCCGACAGGTCGATGTCCGAGATCTCCTGGGCCCCGCCCAGGCACTCCGTGACGTCCTCGCCGGTCAGCTCCACGTGGATGCCGCCCGGGTAGGTGCCCAGCTGGTTGTGGACCTCGAAGAAGCCCTGGACCTCGTCGACGATGCGGTCGAAGTGGCGGGTCTTGTACCCGGTCGACGACTCGTGCGTGTTGCCGTGCATCGGGTCGCACTGCCAGATGATCTTGTGGCCGGAGGCTTCGACCTTCTCCACGATCGCCGGCAGGACGTCGCGGACCTTGCCGTTGCCCATGCGGGAGATGAGCGTCAGGCGTCCCGGCTCGAAGCGCGGGTCGAGCCGCTCGACGTACTCCAGCGCCTGCTCGGGCGTGGTCGTCGGGCCGATCTTCAACCCGATCGGGTTGGCCAGCAGCTCGGCGAACGCGATGTGCGCGCCGTCCAGCTGGCGGGTCCGCTCGCCGATCCACAGGAAGTGCGACGAGAGGTTGTACAGCTTCGGGTTCGCCGCGTCGGCCTTGTCGAGCCGCAGCATCGACCGCTCGTAGTCGAGCAGCAGCGCCTCGTGGCTGGCGAAGATCTCGGTGGACTGCAGCGAGGTGTCCGTGACGCCGCAGGCCGACATGAACCGCAGGCCGCGGTCGATCTCGTTGGCCAGCGCCTCGAAGCGCTGCGCCGCCGGCGACGCCGAGACGAAGTCCTTGTTCCAGTCGTGCACCTGGTGCAGGTCGGCCATGCCGGCGCCGGTGAGGGCGCGGACCAGGTTCATCGCCGCACCCGCGTTCGCGTAGGCGCGGATCATCCGGCCGGGGTCGGGCACGCGCAGCTCGGGCTTCGCGACGAGGGAGTTGATGATGTCGCCGCGGTAGACCGGCAGGCCCAGCGCGTCCGTTCCCGCCGACCGCGGCTTCGCGTACTGGCCGGCGATGCGGCCGACCTTGACCACCGGCAGGCTCGCGCCGTAGGTCAGCACGACCGCCATCTGCAGCAGCGTGCGCAGGTTGGCGCGGATGTGCGGCTCGGTGTTGGACTCGAACGTCTCCGCGCAGTCACCGCCCTGCAGCAGGAACGCCTCGCCGCGGGCGACCATCGCCAGCCGGTCCTTCAGGCGGTCGATCTCGGCCGGGACCGTGATCGGCGGCACGCTCTCCAGCACGCCGCGGACCCGCCGGGTCGCGTCCGGGTCGGGCCACTCCGGCTGTTGCGCCGCGGGCAGGGCCAGCGCCTTGTCGAGCCGCGCGCGCAGCTCCGGCGGCAGCGGCGGCAGTTCGGGCAGGGTGTCGACGGGGACGTCCACAGTCCAGTTCACGAACACCAGGATAGGGTTTCCGCCCTTCCGCGCTTCGCCCGGTTCGCCGTCCCCAGGTCGTGGGGGGGGGGCCCCGGGGGCCCCCCCCCCCCCCCCCGGCCCCCCCCCCCGCCCCCCCCGCCGGCGCCCCCCCCCCCCCCCCCCCGGGGGGCCCCCCCCCCCCCATCACCCCCCCCCCCTTTGTGGGGGCCCCCCCCGCCCGCGGCGCCGGGGGCGCCCCCCCCCCGGGGGGGGGGCCCCCCCGGGCCCCCCCCCCCCCCACCTCCGGGGTCAGCCGCGCGGGACGAGCCGGACGACCGCGCCCGTGCCCTGCGACGTGCCGTTGGTGGTGACGAACACCTCGTCACCGCGCACGGCCAGGCCGGTCCGGGTGCCGTTCTTCTCCACCCGGGTCAGCACGCCGGGAGAGGGCGGCGCCGCGATCCCGTCACGAGCGAACGTCAAGGCGAGCAGCCGGCCCGCGCGGTCGAACGCGAGGTCGGTCAGCGCCGTGAAGCCGTCGGCGTGGATCTTCGGCCGCTTCCCCGGCACCACGCGCCACACGCGCGCCGCGCCCACCGCGATGCTGCTCAGCTCGGACACGTAGAGCGCGCCGTCCGGGCCGACGACGACCGACGTCGGCACGCTTCGGCGGGAACACCGCGAGCACCCTGATCCGGCCCCGGCCGTCGACGTAGAGCAGGTCGTTGCCCGCCGCGTCGGCGACCGCGAAGCCGTCGCGGTAGCGCGTCATCCCGAACGGGTTCGAGTCGATCACCGGCGTGGCCGGATCCGCTCCGGCACCGTGGTCCGGGTTGTTCTTCGCCTCGAACGCGGCGAAGTCCGGGCCGGGCACGACGTGCCGGCCGAAGGCGGCCGACAGCCTCCCGAGCAGCCGCCCGTCGGGGCCGAACGGGCTGGCTCCGGTCGCCGGGTCGATGAGCACGTCGCCGGCGAGCAGGACCGGGACGCCGTGGACGAACGCGACGTCCGTCGGGCCGGCGACCGCGGCTCCGCCGGGCGCGGCCGCGGACGGCAGGCCGGTCAGGATCCGGCGCACGCCGCCGTGGCCGTCGAGCAGCGCCACCGAGCCGGCGAGGCCGAAGCAGGCGGGCCCTTCCGGGCCTTCGACGCACGTCCCGGCGCCACCCGCCCCGGCTTCGGCGACTTACAGTTCGCCGTCGTGGACGGTCAGGTGCCGCGGGTTGTCGAGCCCGGTGGCGACCGTCTTCAGGCCGCCCTGGCCGGCATCGGCCCCGATGACCGGAAGGGTGGCCGGGTCAGCCCCGTCGGGCAGCGGAGATCTTCAGCAAGGCCGCCCCGACGCGAGGTGCGGCGAGCAGGGGCAGGAAAGCCAGGAGTACCAACGTTTTCCGCAGCACCCGAGCGTGGCCCGGCGGTCACCCGGCCTGTGCGCGGTTGTACAGGTTCTGCGCGTCGGTGCCGAAGTACGGCCCGAACATGTACCCGGGCAGGAACGTATAACCGAAGCTGTTCACCGAAGCCTGGACGCCGGCGCCGGTGCTCTCGGTGAAGGACAGGAACCACGGGCCGCCGCTGGAGCCGCCGGTCATGTCGCACTTCATGCCGTGGTCCTGCGTCAGCAGGAAGTCGGTGAAGGTGCTGCCGCTGCAGTAGATCAGCTTCGTGCCGTCGTACGGCGAGGCGGCCGGGTAGCCGAAGGTGTACATGCTCTGGTTCTTCGGCTGGTTGAAGGCGATCCCCTGCGCGCCGACGACGTCGGTGAGCCGCTGCCCGTTGAGCGGGTTCACGACGGCCATGCCGACGTCGTAGTTCATGTCCTCACTGGCTTCCCACTGCGGCGTGGTCAGCGTCGACTTCGCGGCCCACTGGCCGTACGGCGCGTTGCCGTTGTTGTAGCCCGGCACGAAGACCCACTCGGTGTGCCAGGTGCCCTGGTACTTGACGCAGTGCCCGGCGGTGACGACGACGCTGCCGTTGGTGCTGGTCACGGCGTCGCCGGAGCACGAGGCTTTCTGGCCGTTGAAGAGGAAGAACACGCGGCCGGCGGTCTGGGTGACCTTGCCGCCGCCGGTCCAGGCGCCCCCGCCGTTCGGGATGCTCCGGATGATCGCGCTTCGGCCGCGCGCCACGTCTTTCGGCGTGAAAGCCGGCGCTTTGACGAGGTTGTCCATGGGCACGGCCGCCCGCATGGCATCGGGCGTCCAGAAGGGTTTCGGCGCGGCCTGGGCGGGCGGCCCGGCCAGGGCGAACGCGAGGGAGAGGACCGCGGTGACGACCGCTGCCCGGAAAGTCGTGTGCTTCAAGACGCCCCACCTTCCGCGGAAGTGAATTGTCGCAAAAGCGGCACAGCTACTCGAAAGTAGTTGGCCGTGCACGGAGTGCACAGCCGCCATCCGGAGTAATGGGTCGAAACGGTCGAAAGCCCCCTCGTCAGCGGCGAGGGGGCTTTCGTGAACCGAACGTCAGACGACCGCGAGCGGCAACGCCGTCGGGTGGACCGGGGCCGGGAGGTCCGACGCTCCCGTCAGGAACGCGTCGACCGCGTTGGCCACCGAGCGGCCCTCCGCGATCGCCCACACCACCAGCGATGCGCCGCGGTGGGCGTCGCCGCAGACGAACACGCCCGGGGTCTCCGTCTGCCAGTCCGCGCCGCACGACAGCGTGCCTCGCTTCGTCAGCGACAGCCCCAGCCCGTCCAGCAGCGGCATCTCCTCGACGCCCTCGAAGCCGATCGCCAGCAGGACCAGGTCCGCCGGGAGCGTCTCGACCTCGTCGTTGACCGGGATCACCTCGCGGCGGCCCGTCGCGGGGTCCTTCTGGACGCGGACCTGCTGCAGCTCCACCGCCGTCACGCGACCCTCGGAGTCGCCGACGAACCGCTTGACCGCCACCGCGAACTTCCGCTCGCCCGCTTCCTCGTGCGCCGGGTAGGTGCGCAGGATGTACGGCCAAGTCGGCCACGGCGACCGCTCGTCGTCCCTTGTGGACGGTGGCATCGGGTACTGGTCCAGCTGCGTCACCGAAAGCGCGCCCTGGCGGGTGGCCGTGCCGTAGGAGTCGGCGCCGGTGTCGCCGCCGCCGATGATCAGCACGTGCTTGCCGCGCGCGTCGACCGACGGCGGGCCGTCGCCCTCGACGAACTTGTTGGCCGGCACCAGGTGCTCCATCGCCAGGTGGATGCCGGCCAGCTCGCGGCCCGGCGTCGTCGTGTCGTCGCGGCCGCGCAGCGCGCCGACCGCGAGCACGACGGCGTCGTACTGCGCGCGCAGGTCCTCCACCGACAAGTCGACACCGACCTCGCACCCGGTGACGAACCGGGTGCCTTCCTTGCGCAGCTGCGCGAGGCGGCGGTCGAGGACCTTCTTCTCCATCTTGAACTCGGGGATGCCGTAGCGCAGCAGGCCGCCGAGGCGGTCGTCGCGCTCGAACACCGTGACCTCGTGGCCGGCGCGGGTCAGCTGCTGCGCGGCGGCGAGCCCGGCCGGGCCGGAGCCGACGACCGCGACGCGCTGCCCACTGGCCACTTCGGACACCTGCGGCTGGACGTAGCCCGCTTCCCACGACTGGTCGGCGATCGTCTGCTCGACGCGCTTGATCGCCACCGGGCCGCCCGACAGCGGCGAGATGGACAGGACGCAGCCCGCCTCGCACGGCGCCGGGCACAGCTTCCCGGTGAACTCGGGGAAGTTGTTGGTGGCGTGCAGCCGGTCGCTCGCCGCGGCCCAGTCGCCGCGGCGGACCAGGTCGTTCCACTCGGGGATCAGGTTGCCGAGCGGGCAGCCCGAACCGCCGGAGTGGCAGAACGGGATGCCGCAGTCCATGCAGCGGGACGCCTGCTTGCGCACCTTTTCGTTGCGCTCGCCCGGGTCGACGTCCGCGTAGACCTCGCCCCACGATTCCAAGCGGTCCTTTTTGGACTTCTTGGGCGGCTCTTCGCGGTCGTACTTCAGGAAACCGGTCGGGTCAGCCACGAGCGGCCTCCATGATCGCCTCGTCGACGTCGCGGCCGGCGGCCTTCGCCGCCTTCGCCGCGTCCAGAACCCGCTGGTAGTCGCGCGGCATCACCTTGGTGAACGCCACGGACCGGCGCGGCCAGTCGCCGAGCAGCGAGGCCGCGACCGCGGAGCGGGTGAGATCGTGGTGCTGCTGCACCGTTTTCTTGAGCCAGGCCAGGTCGTCCGCCGTCGGCTTGAGCAGGTCCACCATGTCCTGGTTGACCTTCTTGCGGTCGACGTCGAGCACGAACGCCATGCCGCCGGACATGCCGGCCGCCAGGTTCCGCCCGGTCGGGCCGAGCACCACCGCGCGGCCGCCGGTCATGTACTCGAAGGCGTGGTCGCCGACGCCCTCGGCGACGACCGTGGCGCCGGAGTTGCGGACGCAGAAGCGTTCGCCGACCTGGCCGCGCAGGAAGATCTCGCCGCCGGTGGCGCCGTAGGCGATCGTGTTGCCCGCGATCGTCTGCGCCTCGGCCGCGAAGGACGCTTCCGGGTCGGGGCGGACGACGATCCGGCCGCCCGAAAGCCCCTTGCCGACGTAGTCGTTCGCGTCGCCGACCATGTCGAGGGTGATGCCGCGCGGCAGGAACGCGCCGAGCGACTGGCCCGCCGATCCGGTGAGCGTGACGTGGATCGTGCCCTCGGGCAGGCCGTCCCCGCCGTAGCGGCGGGTGATCTCCGAGCCGAGCAGCGTGCCGACGGTCCGGTTGACGTTGCGCACCGGCAGCTCGATGTTCACGTGGTGCGCGTCTTCCAGCGCCGCCTCGGCGAGCTGGATGAGCGTGCGGTCCAGCGCGTGCTCGAGGCCGTGGTCCTGGCCGCGGGTGCGTCGCTTGGCGCCGCCGTACGGGGTCTCCGAGGGCATCTCGAAGATCGGCGCCAGGTCCAAACCGGACGCCTTCCAGTGGTCGACGGCCTCGTCGGTGTTCAGCAGCTCGGCGTGACCGATCGCCTCGTCGAGCGTCCGGAAGCCCAGCGCCGCCAGGGTTTCCCGGACTTCTTCGGCGACGAACTTGAAGAAGTTGACGACGTGCTCGACCTGGCCGGTGTAGCGCTTGCGCAGCTCGGGGCTCTGCGTGGCGACGCCGACCGGGCAGGTGTCGAGGTGGCAGACGCGCATCATGATGCAGCCCGCGACGACGAGGGGGGCCGTCGCGAAGCCGTACTCCTCGGCGCCGAGCAGCGCCGCGATGACGACGTCGCGCCCGGTCTTCATGGCGCCGTCCACCTGCACGGTGATCCGGTCGCGCAACCCGTTGAGCAGCAACGTCTGCTGGGTCTCGGCGAGGCCGATCTCCCACGGCGTGCCCGCGTGCTTGAGCGAGTTCATCGGGGACGCGCCGGTGCCGCCGTCGTGCCCCGAGATGAGCACGACGTCCGCGTGCGCCTTGGAGACGCCCGCCGCGACCGTGCCGACGCCCAGCGAGGACACCAGCTTCACGTGGATGCGGGCGTGCTCGTTGGCGTTCTTGAGGTCGTGGATCAGCTGCGCGAGGTCCTCGATGGAGTAGATGTCGTGGTGCGGCGGCGGGGAAATCAGGCCGACGCCCGGCGTGGAGTGCCGGGTCCGCGCGATCCACGGGTACACCTTGTTCGGCGGCAGCTGGCCGCCCTCGCCGGGCTTCGCGCCCTGCGCCATCTTGATCTGGATGTCGTCGGCGTTGACGAGGTACTCGCTCGTGACGCCGAAGCGGCCCGAAGCGACCTGCTTGATCGCGCTGCGGCGCTCGGGGTCGTAAAGCCGCTCGGGGTCTTCGCCGCCCTCGCCCGTGTTGGAGCGGCCGCCGATCCGGTTCATCGCGATGGCCAGGGTTTCGTGCGCCTCGGCCGAAATCGAGCCGTACGACATCGCGCCGGTGTTGAAGCGCTTGAAGATCGCCTCGGCGGGCTCGACCTCGTCGAGCGGCACCGGCTCGCGGACGCCGTTCTTGAACGAGAACAGCCCGCGCAGCGTGCCGCCCTCGCGGTAGAGGCGGTGCACCTCGTCGGTGTACTTGCGGTAGACCTCGTCGCGGCCGGTCTTGGACGCGTGCTGCAGCAGGAACACCGTCTCCGGCGTGAACAGGTGCAGCTCGCCCTCGCGGCGGTAGGCGTACTCGCCGCCGGTGTCGAGTCCGCGGTGGACTCGCTCGGTCGGGTTGTCCGGGTACGCGCGGCGGTGCCGGACGGCGACCTCTTCGGCGAGCACCTCGAGCCCGACGCCGCCGAGCTTCGACGACGTCCCGGTGAAGTACTCGTCGAGCAGGTCCTGGCTCAGGCCGAGGGACTCGAAGACCTGGGCGGCGGTGTACGCGCCGACCGTCGAGATGCCCATCTTGGACATGATCTTCAGGACGCCCTTGACGAGTGCCTGCACGTAGTTGCGGATCGCCTTGCCCGCCTCGATGCCGGTGACCGCGCCCTGCCCGATCATGTCCTCGATGGTCTCGAAGGCCAGGTACGGGTTGACCGCGGCGGCACCGTAGCCGAGCAGCAGCGCGATGTGGTGCACCTCGCGCGCGTCCCCGGATTCGACGACCAGCGCGACGCGCAGGCGTTCCTTGGTGCGGACCAGGTGGTGGTGCACCGCGGAGACCAGCAGCAGCGACGGGATCGGCGCCATCCGGTGGTCGGAGTCGCGGTCGGACAGCACCAGCGTGCGCGCGCCCGCCGCGATCGCTTCGGACGCCTCCCGCCGGACGCGTTCGATCGCGCCGGCCAGCGCCTCGGCACCACCGTCCACTTCGTACAGTCCGGAAAGGACGCTGCACGCGAAGCCGGGGAGGTCGCCGTCGTCGTTGATGTGGATGAGCTTGGCGAGCTCGTCGTTGTCGATCACCGGGTACGGCAGCTTCAGGTGGCGGCAGGACGCCGGCCCGGGGGCCAGGAGGTTGCGCTCCGGGCCCATGATCCGCGCCATGCAGGTGACGAGCTCCTCGCGGATCGCGTCCAGCGGCGGGTTGGTCACCTGCGCGAAGTTCTGCTTGAAGTAGTCGTAGAGCAGGCGAGATCGCTGGGACAGGACCGCGGGCGGGGTGTCCGTGCCCATCGAGCCGATCGGCTCGGCGCCCTTCTCCGCCATCGGCGCGAGCAGGATCTTGAGCTCTTCTTCGGTGTAGCCGAAGGAAAGCTGGCGGCGCAGCACCGAGTCGTGGCTCTGCACGACGTGGTCGCGGTCGGGCAGCTCGGCGATCTTCAGCAGGCCCGCGTGCAGCCAGCCCTCGTAGGGCAGCTTGCCGGCGAGCGCGGACTTGACCTCTTCGTCGTCCACGATCCGGCCGGCTTCGGTGTCCACGAGGAACATCCGGCCGGGCTTGAGCCGCCCCTTCGCCACGACGTCCTTCGGGGCGACGTCGAGGACGCCGGCCTCGCTGGCGAGGACGACGCGGTCGTCGGCCGTGCGCCACCAGCGCGCCGGGCGCAGGCCGTTGCGGTCCAGGACCGCGCCGACGAGGGTGCCGTCGGTGAAGGTGACGCACGCCGGGCCGTCCCACGGCTCCATGAGACTCGCGTGGAACTGGTAGAACGCGCGGCGCTCGGGCTTCATGGTGGCGTGGTTTTCCCACGCCTCCGGGATCATCATCAGCACCGCGTGCGGCAGCGACCGGCCGCCGAGGTGCAGCAGCTCGAGGACCTCGTCGAAGGACGCGGAGTCCGACGCGTCCGGCGAGCAGATCGGGAACAGCCGCGACAGGTCGCCCGGGATGACGTCGGATTCGAGCAGCGCCTCGCGGGCCCGCATGCGGTTGCGGTTGCCGCGGATGGTGTTGATCTCGCCGTTGTGCGCCACGAACCGGAACGGGTGCGCCAGCGGCCACGACGGGAAAGTGTTGGTGGAGAAGCGGGAGTGCACCAGCGCGATGGCGCTTTCCAGCCGTTTGTCGCGAAGGTCGCCGAAGAACGCCGGCAGCTGCTCCGGCGTCACCATGCCCTTGTAGACGATCGTCCGCGACGACAGCGACGGAAAGTACGTGCCGCAGCCGGAGTTCGCGCTTTCGTGCTCGACGCGCTTGCGCAGGCAGAACGCGAGCCTGTCCAGCTCCAGGCCGGTTTTTCCGTCCGCCGTCACGAAAAGCATGGCGAAGTGCGGCATGACCGAGCGGGCGGTCGGGCCGATGTCGGCGCGGTCGGCGTCGACGGGGACCTCGCGCCAGCCGAGGACCTCCAGGCCCTCTTCGACGGCGATGCGTTCGGCCAGCCCGACGGCCTTGCGGCGCTGCTCGGCGTCTTCGGGCAGGAAAGCGATACCGGCGGCGTAGGCGTGGTGGCCGTGGGAGTCGGGTTCGGGAAGCGCGAAGCCGGCTTCTGCGCGCAGCAGCGTGTCGGGCAGCTGCAGCAGGATGCCGGCGCCGTCGCCGCTGGTGGGTTCGGCGCCGGCGGCGCCGCGGTGGTCGAGGTTGGTCAACGCGGCCAGGCCGTCGGTGACGATTCCGTGGGAGCGGCGCCCGCGGATGTCGGCCACCATGGCCACACCGCAGGAGTCCTGTTCGGTCTCCGGGTCGTAAAGACCCTGCTTGCCGGGAATGGCGGAGAAGATCATGAAGGGACCTCCTTCGTCGTCTGTTCGTGCGGGGCCGGGCTACCGGCCGGGGAGCGCACGGGACGACGATGGCCCGCTTGTTAGCGCGACTTTAACACCTGGGAAACATGCCAGCACCTGTTCAGAGCGCCCCGAGCGACGTCGGACGGTAACGATCTGGCTGCGCGGAACGACGTAGTTCCTGATGGGTTCCCGGTAGTTCGTTGTGCTAAGTATACGGCCCGGAAACTCCCGTCAAGCCTAACGTGACGGGCCCGACCCGGCAGCCCGGGATTGTGCTTCCGGTCACTAGAACGTGTTACATTTCGCCGCATGATCCTCGATCGGTTCAAGCTCACCGACCAGGTCGCGGTGGTCACCGGCGCCGGACGCGGAATCGGCGCGGCCACGGCCGTGGCGCTCGCCGAAGCGGGTGCCGACGTGGTCATCGCGTCCCGCACTTCCGCTCAGCTCGACGAGATCGCCGCGCGCGTCTCGGCGGCCGGCCGGCGGGCGGTGGCGGTGCCGGTGGACCTGTCCTCCCCGGACGCGGCCGCGGCGCTGGCGTCGACGGCGGTGTCGGAGTTCGGCCGGCTCGACCTGGTGGTCAACAACGTCGGCGGCACGTACCCGCGGCCCCTGCTGGAGTCTTCGGTGGACTTCATGGAGGAAGCGTTCCGCTTCAACGTGGCGACGGCGCACGCGTTGACGGTGGCGGCGGCACCGTCGCTGGTGGAGGCGGGCGGCTCGATCGTCAACATTTCGTCGGTGATGGGCCGGGTCTCCGGCCGCGGCTTCGCGGCGTACGGAACGGCGAAGGCGGCCCTGGCGCACTACACGCGCCTGGCGGCGGCGGACTTGGCGCCCCGCGTGCGGGTGAACGCGATTTCGGTGGGCTCGGTGGCGACGTCGGCACTGGAGATCGTGGTCGGCAACCCGGAGCTGAAGGAGAAGATGGAGTCGGCGACGCCGCTGCACCACATCGGCGAGGCGGAAGACATCGCGGCGACGGTCGTGTTCCTGGCGTCCCGGGCCGGCGGCTACATCACGGGCAAGATCCTCGAGGTCGACGGCGGGTTGCAGGCGCCGAACCTGGAACTGGGTCTGCCCGACCTCGGCTGACCCCCACCTCTCGGAACCTCGTTTCTTGACTTGTGATCAAGAGGCTTCTAGCCTTCGCCTCTACTTGCTCTTGATCGCAAGTCAAGAGCGGCGGGTGAGCTGAGCGGGGCAGGCGATGGAAACTTCGGCGGAGAAGGACAGCCACACCGCGTCGGTGCGGCGGGACGTGTGGTTCGAGTCCGGGGGCGTGCGGTGCGCGGCGTGGCTGTACGCGCCGTCAGCGGAGGGCGGGCCTCGGCCGTTGGTGGTCATGGCGCACGGGTTGGGCGCGGTCCGCGAGTGGCGCTTGGACGCGTTCGCGGAGCGGTTCGCCGCGCAGGGGTGGATGGTGCTGGTGTTCGACTACCGGTACCTGGGGGCCAGTGAGGGATCTCCTCGGCAGTTGCTCGACATCGGCGACCAGCTCGACGACTGGCGGGCCGCACTGGCCTACGGCCGGTCCCTGCCGGAGGTCGACCCCCACCGGGTCGCGGTGTGGGGGACCTCGTTCGGCGGCGGGCACGTGCTGCGGATCGCGAGCGAGGACCACGATCTGGCCGCGGTGGTGGCCCAGTGCCCGTTCACCGACGGGCCGGCGTCGTTGCTCTCCCGGTTCCGGGCCGGCCCGGTGAGCATGGCCGGGCTCGTCATCGCCGCGCTGCTCGACGTCGCCGGGTCGGTGTTCGGGGCGAAGCCGGTGCTGGCTCCGGTGGTCGGGGTGTGGTGGATGCCCGCCTTCCTGGTGTCGCCGACCGCGATCGCCGCGGCGTCCCAGCTGATCCCGGCGGGGTCTCGGCTCTCGCCGCGCACCGCGAAGGTTCTGACCCGGGTTTCAGCCGTGGGCAAGGGGTTGTCCGCGACCGTCGAGACGGGCGGGCAGCCGTTCCGCCCTGGCGACACCGCGGTCGGCCGCGACACGATCTGGGGTGTCATGAGTGGCCCGGACGGTGGCGGCGACAGCGCCAACGCGGTCGCGGCCCGGCTCGCGTTGCGGTTACCGCTGTACCGGCCCGGCAAAGACTTGCGCAAGATCGCCGCGGCGACCCTGTTGTGCGTGTGCGACGACGACCGCGCCGCCCCCGCGCGCACCACGGCCCGCCTTGCGTCCGGGCAGGACCACGTCCAGGTCAACCACTACGACGGTGACCACTTCGACATCTACGTCGGTGACCTGTTCGAGCGAGCCGTCGCGGACCAGATCCGGTTCCTCGCGGCCCGGTTCACGGCCGCGGCGATCCGGTAGCCGGCACAGCGGCGATGCCGCGGGCACTGCGGACCAGCGTCTCGACGACGGCGCGATCGCCCACGGCGTCGCCCGCGTGGGTCAGCATCCCTTCGACGACGAACACCCCGATCCGGGTCATCGCGGCCTGCTCGGTCTCCGGCACGCCCAACGCGGCCAGGTGCCACCGCAGGATCGCCTCCACCTGCGCGTGGAAACCGTCGTGCCACACCCGCAGTGCCTCCGACGCCGCGACCCTGGCGTGCACCGTCGTGATCAGCCGATCGACCCGCCGCAGCTCGGCGACCGCCCACAGCAACTGCTCGACCGGCGGTTCGGCCGAGCGTTCCGCCACGCCGGCCAGGAACTGCGCGAACAGCGCGTCCAGCACGGCGACCAGTACCTCGTCCTTGTCCTTGAAGTACCAGTAGACGGTGTTGGAGGTCACCCCCGCCTCGCGCCCGATCCGCGTCACCGTCGTGGGGTCGTAGCCGTCTTCCACGAACAACCGCGTGGCCGCGGCGACGATCTCACCGCGCTTCTCTTCCCTGTCCTGCGGGCGTCGGTTACGCGGCATCCCCCACCTGGCCAGATCAGCTTTCTTCGGTCTTCTTCGGTTCCTCGGTCGAGGCGTCCTCCGAAGCGGGCTTTTCCGCCGCCGGAGCCTCGGCCGCCACCTTCGCGTGCTCGGGCTCTTCTTCCGAAGCCTCCTCGGACGGGGACTCCGCGACCGGCGTCTCGTCCGGACCGGGCGCGTCCTTGCTCCGCAGCGTCTCCGGAGCCTCCCGCGGCCCGCGCTTGCCCGCGAGCACGAAGTACACCACCGCCGCCGCGAACAGCAGGATCGACGTCCACACGTTCACGCGCAGCCCGAGGATGTGGTTCGCGGTGTCGGTCCGCATCATCTCGATCCAGCCGCGGCCCACGGTGTAGCCCGCGACGTACAGCGCGAACGCCCGGCCGTGCCCGAGCTTGAAGCGCCGGTCCGCCCACACCACCAGCAGCGCGACCAGCAGGTTCCAGATCAGCTCGTACAGGAACGTCGGGTGGACCGGGCTCTCCGGCAGCGGGATGTGCCCGGTCGCGACGCCGTTCAGGAGGTTGTCCGGGTCCTCCGGGTTGAAGCGCTGGTAGACCTCGAGCCCCCACGGCAGGTCCGTGTGCGCGCCGTAGAGCTCCTGGTTGAAGTAGTTGCCGATGCGGCCGATGGCCTGCGCGACGACGATGCCCGGGGCGATCGCGTCCGCCACCGCCGGCAGCGGGATGCCCTTGCGGCGGCAGGCGATGAGCGCACCGACCGCGCCGAGGGCGATCGCGCCCCAGATGCCGAGGCCGCCGTCCCAGATCGCGAACGCCTTCCACGGGTTCTTGCCCTCGGTGAAGTACAGCTCGGGGTCGGTGATCACGTGGTACAACCGGCCGCCGACCAGGCCGAACGGCACGGCGAACACGGCGACGTCGATCACCGTGCCCTTGGTGCCGCCGCGGGCGGCCCAGCGCCGCTCGCCCCACCAGATCGCCACGATGATGCCGGCGATGATGCACAGGGCGTACGCGCGGATCGGGATCGGCCCCAGGTGCCAGACCCCCTGGTCGGGGCTCGGGATCGTCGCGAGGTAGGCGCTCATCACGCGGCCACCGTAGCGCTAGCGGCTCTCGGCATCCACAGCGGCCAGGTAGCCCGCCACCAGCGCGTGCGCCACCTGGACGACGGCCTGGTCGCGCGGGAGGAACTGGTCGTCGTGCAGGCTCGGCACGCCCGCGGTGTCGCCGAGGCCGACGAACAGCATCAGGCCGCGGGTCGCGCCGCCGCAGTAGTGGGCGAAGTCGTCCGCACCGAACGACCGGAACTGGTCGTCGACGACGAAGCCGCCGTGGCTCAGCCAGTGCCGCGCCCCGGCCGCCAGCGCCGGGTCGTTGTCCAGGACCGGCTCGCACGGGCTGATCTCCAGCTCGGCGGTGCAGCCGTGCGCCCGCGCGGTGCCGTGCACGATGTCCGCGAGCGCTTCCAGCGCGTCCTCGCGGTCCTTCGCGCGCATCAGGCGCAGCGAGCCGAACGCGGTCGCGGTGTTCGGGACGACGTTGGCCGCCGAGCCGCCCTGGATCCGGCCGATCGAGCAGACCGCGCCGAACACCGGGTCGATCCGGCGCGACGCGAGCTGCTGCAGGCTCACGACCAGCTGCGACAGCGCGAGGATCGGGTCGCGCAGCAGGTGCGGGTAGCCGGCGTGGCCGCCCTGGCCCTGCATCGTGACCTCGAACTCGTCGGTGGACGCGTTGACCGGGCCCGGCACCGCCGCGACGACGCCGTGCGCGATCCGCGGCTGGACGTGCGCGCCGATCACCGCGTCCACCCTGGCCTCGGTGAGCACCCCGGACTCGACGACGTCGAGCGCGCCGGGCGGGGACGTCTCCTCGCGCGGCTGCAGCAGCGCGAGGATCGGCCGCGGGACGCCGACGCGCCGCGCCGCCCGGCAGACGGCGACCAGCGCGGCGAGGTGGACGTCGTGGCCGCACGCGTGCATGAACTCGTTGCCCGACGCCCACGGCACGCCGGTGCCCTCCAGCACCGGGAGGGCGTCGAGCTCGGCCCGCAGCGCCACGGCCGGGCCCTCGCCGCCGGGCAGGAGGATCGCGCGGCCGGTCTTGGCGACGGGGACGCCGTCGCCGGCCCCGAGCGCGGCGACGACCAGCCGGGCGGTGTCCTCTTCGTCGCCGGAGCCGCGCGGGTCGGCGTGCACCGCGTGCCGCAGCTCGATCGCGGCCGGCAGCTCCTCCTCGATCGCCTCGGTCCAGGCGTCCCACAGATCACTCACGCGCGCTCCCAGCGGTAGATCCTCTTCGCGTTCTCGTGTCCCACCAAAGCACACAGCCGGACGGCGTCCACTTCGGACATCGCGCCCGCGTCGAGCCCGGCGCGCACGAAGTCCGAAAGTCCCTGTCGGAACAGGGCCGTGCCCAGGTGGTACAGCTCGGCCAGGCCGAACGCGTCGGTGGAGAAGAGGACCTTCCCGAAGGGCGCGATCTCCAGCAGCTCGGCCAGGATCGACGGCGCGCGGAACCCCGCGTTGTGGGTGGCGAGCCCGACGTCCACGAACACGTGCTCGAAAACCTGCGCGAGATACGCGGCGTTGCGGTGGAACGGGTAGTTGTGCAGCAGGAGGATCGGCACGCCGCGGTCGCGGGTGGCGCGCAGCAGCCCCGTCAGGTGCAGCGGGTCGCAGCGGTGCAGGTCGACGTCGGAGTCGCCGTACCCGACGTGGAACTGCACCGGCAAGCCGAGGTCGAGCCCGGTGAAGACGAGGAACCGGTGCAGCACCTCGTCGGCCAGCCGGCCGCCGCCCGCGGCGAGCCACCGTCCCGCGGCGGCTTCCACCTCGGCCGGCGAAGGCCGCTCCCCCGCCAGTTCCAGGCCGACGCGGTAGGCAGCGATCGACTTGAGCCCGACCGCGGTCTCGGCGCGTTTCCCCAGCTCATCGGTGAAGGCGGCGGCGAACCCCTGAGCCGTGCTGCCGCGGATGACGTGCTCGGCCACCTGTTCCAGCCGGACGATGTCGTGCGCGCGGGTGCCCGCCAGCTCCGCGAACTCGCCGGTCGTGGTCAGCGCGTCGGGCAGGAACCCGCCGTCCAGCAGGAAGTCCGTCGTGCCGGTGGCGCGCAGGAAGCGCCGCGCCACCTCGGCCGCGCCCAGTTCGGCGCGGCGGTCGAGGTAGACGTCGGCGGGGGCGTGCGCCGGCAGGTCGAGCACGGGTGCGCAGCGTGCGCGCACCGCGAGCCCGATCAGCGAGTCGAAGAGGCTGGTACCGAGCGGCGACGTCGTGTCCGCCTCGGTCAGCATCGCCTCGAAGTCCGCGCGGGCCACGTCGTGGGTGACGACGCCGTGGCAGTGGTGGTCCACCAGCGGCAGGTCCGCGACGAACGGGAGCAGGTCGGTCATGCGCCTCCGTCCGCGGTGGTCAGCCTCTCCCCCACCCTACGAGCGAACCCGGGTGCGGACAGCACCAAGATCACCGCCAGCACCAGCACGGCCCCGGCCACCACGGGAAACCACCGTGCCGGGCCTTCGGTCGGGTACGGCACGACGTTGACGTAGACGGTGTAGCCGAGCACGGCGAGCGCGCCGATCGGGAACACGAGGTGCCACGCCGGCACGCGCATCCGGCGCTTGACGAACAGCAGCAGGATCGCGCCGGCCGTCGTCAGCAGGTAGATCACCAGCAGGATCAACGTCCCGATCGAGCCGCTCCACGCGAAGGTGTCCGACGCCGTCGCGCCGAAGAACAGCGCGCACACCAGGATGATCAGGACGGCCGCGCCGGTCACCGCGCTGACCGCCGCCACCGGCGTGCCGCGGCTCGACGTCCGGCCGATGCCGCGGCCGCCGACCGCGTCGCGGCCCAGGGCGTAGAGCAGCCGCGAACCGCCGACGACACAGGCCAGGCAGCAGCCGAACGCGCTGATCGCGGCCCCGACGCTGATGACGTCGCCGACCCACGCGCCCGCGTACCGGCTGCCGAGGTCGCCGAGCAGGGACGGCGAGTCGTGGAACGCCGTCGCGTCCGAGCCGAACGCCATCATCTCGACCGCGGTGACCACGACGAAGTAGACGCCGCCGAAGACCGCCGTGCCGAGGATCGCGCGCGGGATGTTGCGCTTCGGGTCGTGGGTCTCCTCGCCGAGCGTCGCGGCGGCTTCGAACCCGGCGAAGGACAGGAAGCCGAAGACCGCGCCGAGGAAGACCCCGGACAGCCCGGTTTCCGGGACGAAGACGTCCATCGTGAAGCGCGCGCCACCCGGGGCGCCGCCGGCCAGCAGCCGGACCAGGATCACCACGGTGACCAGCAGGATCACCGCGATGGTCGCGCCTTCGACGGCGAGCAGCGTGCTCGTGCCGCGGCGCGCGGGCACCACCGACAGCAGCCAGGCGCCGACCAGCGCCACGGCCGTCAGCACGAACGGCCCCCAGGACGGCGGGTCCGGCCAGATGCCCACCTGCGTCAGGAAGGCCGTGCCGAGCGTGCCCGCGGCCGAGCTCGTGACGACGGCGTAGAACGTGTACGTGCCGAGCAGCCCGATGCCGGAGACGACGCCGGCGCGCGGGCCGAGCGTCGCGCCGACGAACGCGTACACCGATCCCGCGTGCTGGTAGTACTGGCAAAGCTTGACGAAGCCGTACGCGACCAGCAGCACGCCGACCGCCGAGAGCAGGAAGGCGAGCGGGACGGCGCGGCCGGCGGCGGCCGCGGTCTGCTGGGGGTTGATGTTGGCGGCCATGCTGGGCGCCATCAACGCCACCGACAGGCCGACGGCCTGCCAGACGGAGAGGGAGCGGCGCAGCCCTGGACGGGTTTCGACGGTGTCTGACACGATCTCCACCTCTTTCTCGAAGTACCAGTGAACATCGACGGGAGCACGATGAGCCAGCTCGACCGGGCGGAACTCGCACAACAGGGCGCACTGCGGGCGGACGCCCTGCGCGCGGCCGGCGTCGAGCTCGTCGCGCTGACGTTCGTGGACAACAGCGGCATCGCGCGCGTCAAGGCCGTCCCGGTGGACCGGCTGTGGTCGGCGGCGGCGTGGGGCGTCGGCGCGTCGAACTCGTTCGATTTCTTCCTGGCCACCGACGACATCACCGACGGCACGTACTCGCGCGGCCCGGTCGGCGACCTGCGGCTGCACCCGGACCTCGACGCGCTCGTGCCGCTGGCCGCGCAGCCGGGCTGGGCGTGGGCGCCGGTCCGCAAGTACGACACCGAGGGCGAACCGCACCCGCAGGACGCGCGGGCGCTGGCCGCGACCGCGACGGCGCAGGTGGCGGCGCTGGGCTACAACGTGCGGACGGCGTTCGAGATCGAGTGGGTGATCACGGCGGCGGACGCGCCGGACGACCCGCGCTCGGCCACGGCGGGCCCGGCCTACGGCTTCGCGCGGCTGTCCGCGCGGGCGTCGTACTTGCGTGTGCTGGTGTCCACGCTGTCCGCCCAAGGCGTGACGGTGGAGCAGATCCACCCCGAGTACGCGGCCGGGCAGTTCGAGCTGTCGGTGGCGCCGGACGACCCGGTGCGCGCGGCCGACATCGCGGTGCTGACCCGCGAGACGATCCGGATGGTGAGCGAGCAGCACGGGCTGCGGGCGTCGTTCACGCCGAAGTTCTCCCCGGACGGCGTCGGCAACGGCGGGCACGTCCACCTGAGCCTCTGGGACGGCGACCGGAACCTGTGCGCCGGCGGCGCCGGCCGGTTCGGCCTGACGCCGACGGCGGAGGCGTTCGGCGCGGGGATCTTTTCGCGGCTGCCGGCGTTGCTGGCGATCGGCGCGCCGTCGGTGGTCAGCTACCTGCGCCTCGAGCCGCACCACTGGGCCGGCGTGTTTTCGGTGTGGGGACTGGAAAACCGCGAGGCACCGCTGCGGCTGGTGCAGGGGCCGGCCGGGCAGCGCGACCGGGCGGCGAACTTCGAGGTCAAGTGCTTCGACCTGACGGCCAACCCGTACCTGGTGGTGGCGGCGCTGCTCTTCGCGGGCCTGGCCGGGATTTCGGAGTCGTCTTCGTTGCCGGAGCCGGTGGACGTCGACCCGGGGACGCTCCCCTCGGCGGTCCGCCTGCCGACGTCGCTCGCCGACGCGGTGACGGCGTTCGAGGCGGATTCCGTGTTGACGAAGGCGTTCGGCGCGGAGTTCGCGACGACGCTGATGGACGTGCGCCGGGGCGAGATCGCCCAGCTCGGCGAGCTGCCGGCCGACGAGCTGTGCGCCGTGATGCGCTACCTCCATTGAGATCTTTTCACCGGAAACCGTTCGCGCCGAATGTCGCATTCATGCCCGGAAATCATTCTGTGATCGGGCCGTTATCTGTGCTAGCGTCCCGCTCCGGGTGAGGTGAGGAGGCCGAAAGAAGGCACAGTCCATGCCAGACGCTCGTCCCCGCCACCGGCAGAAGCCTTGGAAGCTCAAGGTGGCCGTCGTGGTGGCAGCGGCGTCGCTGGGCGCGGTCGGGATCGCGGTGGCCGCACCGCGCACCCCGGCGCCGCCGCCCGCGACCCCGAACCCCGGCTGCACCCTCAAGGTGCCCGACGACCCGTTGTCCGCCCGTGGCCTCGCCACGCCGTACCAGCTCAGCGCGACCGATCCGCGCCTGGGCGCGTGCCACGAACCGGTGGACGCGCAGGGTGCGTTCGCCGAAGCGGCGATCCTCGATCCCGCCACCGGCAAGCTTTCGGTGTACCGCCCGCTCGTCGTCGACGCGGGCCGCGGGCCCGCCGCGCCCCCGGTCGTCCCGGTCCTGCCCCGCGGCGCCGTCGTCGGACTGTGGTTCGGCTTCAACGGCGACACCTTGACCCTCGGCGGCAGTCCGGCCGCACTGCGCGCGGGCCAGTGCGTCAACGGCCTGGGCCGCTCGCTGTTCGGCCAGGTCGCCTTCTGCGGCGCGCAGGCGTTCTTCGACGCGGCCAACAAGGCCGTGCGAGCGGGCAAGCTGCGGATCCCGCCGCTCGGCCGGGCGAAGGACGGCCGGCCGTGCCCGTCGGTGCGCGACTTCTCGCTGGTGGACCAGGACCAGAGCGACAACGTCACCACGACCTACCTCGCGACGCCCGACGGCCGGACGGCCCAGGCCACCGCGGCCAACGCCCGCGCGCTCGGGAGGGCCGCGACGCTCGCCAACGGCAGCGACAACCGGCTGCTCGACGTGTTCGTGGGCCCGGCGCTGGGCTGCACGCCGTTCACGGCACCGGACCTCACCGACGGCGGCCGGCCCGCGACGTCGCTCGCCCTCAACGAGTTGCAGGCCGCGGCCGCGCAGCGGGCGCCGGTCGCGCTGGTGCCCCAGGGCGACCCGATGACGCTCGTCGACGGGAAACCCAGCCAGGCCAAGGCGAACCTGTACCGCGCGGGCGTCGACCAGCCCGCGCTGGACCGGCGGTCCGCCAGTACCCGGTCGTACTGCCGCAACCTGCGGAACTCCGGGCTGGACCGGCTCACCGCCGACCGGCGGCTGCTGCGGGCGGCGCCGTCCCCGGACGACGGCGTCGGCCTGCTGAAGTTCCTGACCGACCGGCTCCAGGGTTCGCTGCAGCAGCTGGGCTGCACCCGCCCGGCGGCGTCGGCCCACCCGGACGCGGCCGCCGAACCGGACCCGGCCGACCAGGCGGCGGCGACCGACGCCGTGCGGACGCTGGACACGCTCAAGGACGGCTGAGCGGTCACCGCAGTGCCCCGGCGACCTCCTCGCGCAGCTGCGGCAGCTTGGCGTAGAGGCGGTCGCCGGGGCACTCGGTGTTGTAGAAGTCGCGGTGGCCCTTGATCTCGGCGACGGGAATGCCGTACTGGCGGCAGATGAAGGCGCAGAAGGTCACGAGGGACGCCCACTGCGCCTCGGGCGGCTCGACGCTGGTGTAGGTGCCTTCGTTCTCGATGCCGATGGCGTTGGTGTTCTGCCCGGGGCAGTGCGCGCCCTGGATCATGGTGGTGCCGCCGAGCAGGGCGTCGAGGCTGCCGTGCCGCCCTTCGAGCCGGTACCCGCCGCGGCTGACGGTGAAGTGCTGCCCGGTGTCGGACCAGCCGTTGTTGTCGATGTGGTCGTGCTGGTCGTCCCGGGCGACCTGGAAGGCGTGGGCCAGGGAGTAGTCGGTGCTGTTGGGGCAGGCGATGTGGTGGATCAGTACGCGGTTGGCGGGGTGGTCGAGGGTGGTGAGGGCATCGGCGGGCGGCCGCGCACCCCACTCGGCGCACGAGTAGATCCGCGGGCCGGCTTGTGCTCGGGCGGCTCCGGGGAGCAGGAGTCCGGTCGCGCCCGCGGCGACCAGGCCGGCGGCGCCGCGAAGAAAGATGCGCCGCGGGAGGTGGCTGAGGTCCATGGGAGAGAGCTTGGGCCGCCCGCGTACAGCTTTCGTACAAACGGGCGGGGCGCCGGCGGCTCAGCCCGCCGAGGCCAGCTGCCCCGAACCGCTGTACAGCCGGATCTTGAACTGGATGTGCTCCCGGTGCTCCTGCAGCCGCGCGATTTGAGACGCCACCCGGGCCTCGTGCTCCCGGAGCACGTCGACCCGCTCCTCGCGCGTCGCCTCACCTGACCGCAGCAGCTCCACGAACCGCAGCATCTCGGCCACCGGCATGCCCGTGTACCGCAAGCACCGCAGCAGCTGCAGGAACTCCACGTCCTGCTCGGTGAAGAACCGGCGCCCGCCGGCCGTTCGGCCCACTTCGTGGAGCAGGCCGATGCGCTCGTAGTACCGCAACGTGTCGATCGTGAAACCGGTCTTTTCGGTCACCTGGGCCGGGGTGTAGGACGTCACCAACCCAGAGTGGCACCTGGAGTGCGCTCCAGGTCAAGCGGTGGCGACCGCCCGGCGCACGCCCTCGGCCAGCTCCGACGACAGCGCCCGGACGCCGGACGCGCCCTCCGCCGCCGCCGTGACCAGGGCCGAGCCCACGATCACCGCGTCCGCGAACGACGCCACCTCGGCCGCCTGGTCGCCCGACCGGACGCCCAGACCCACGCCGATCGGCAGGTCCGTGTGGGCCCGCGTGCGGCGGACCAGCGTCTCCGCTCCCGCGCCCACCTGGTCGCGCGCGCCCGTCACGCCCATCACCGCGGTGGCGTAGATGAACCCCGAGGACGCCCCCGCCGTCAAGGCCAGCCGTTCCTCCGACGACGAAGGCGCCACCAGGAAGATCCGGTCCAGACCATGCTCGTCGGAAGCCGTCATCCACGCGCCGGCCTCGTCCGGGATCAGGTCCGGCGTGATCAAGCCGAGCCCGCCCGCCGAAGCGAGGTCACGCGCGAAGCGGTCCACGCCGTAGCGGTTCACCGGGTTCCAGTACGTCATGACGACCGAGCGGCCGCCGCGGGCCGAGATCGACTCGACGACCTCGAACACGTGCTTGAGGCGGAACCCGTTGTCCAGCGCGGTCACCGACGCGGCCTGGATCGTCGGGCCGTCCATCACCGGGTCCGAATACGGGACGCCGACCTCGATCAGGTCCGCGCCGCCGTCGACGCACGCCGCGATCAGGTCCTTCGAGCCGTCCACCGTGGGGAACCCGGCCGGGAGGTAGCCGACCAGCGCGGCGCGGCCCTCCGCGCGCGTCGTCGCGAAGAGGTCGTCCAGCCCGCTCATCCGTTCACCAGCCCGAACCACTTCGCCGCCGTGTCCATGTCCTTGTCGCCGCGGCCCGAAAGGTTGACGACGATCAGGCCGTCCGGGCCCAGCTCGCGGCCCAGCACCAGCGCGCCGGCCAGCGCGTGCGCCGACTCGATCGCCGGGATGATGCCCTCGGTGCGGGACAGCAGCTTGAACGCGTCCATCGCCTCGGCGTCGGTGACCGGCCGGTACTCGGCGCGGCCGGTGTCCTTGAGCCACGCGTGCTCCGGGCCGACGCCCGGGTAGTCGAGCCCGGCCGAGATCGAGTGCGACTCGACCGTCTGGCCGTCCTCGTCCTGCAGCAGGTACGTCATCGCGCCGTGCAGGTTGCCCGGGGTGCCCTTGGTGAGCGTCGCGCCGTGGCGGTTGCCTTCGATGCCCTCGCCGCCCGGCTCCAGGCCGACCAGCCGCACGGACGGATCGTCGTAGAAGCCGGAGAAGATGCCGATCGCGTTGGACCCGCCGCCGACGCACGCCGCGACGACGTCGGGCAGGCGCCCGGCCTGCTCGAGGATCTGCTCGCGGGCCTCGGTGCCGATGACGTGGTGGAAGTTGCGGACCATCGCCGGGAACGGCGCCGGACCGGCGGCCGTGCCGAACAGGTAGTGCGTGGTGTCGGCGTTGGTCACCCAGTCGCGCAGCGCCTCGTTGATCGCGTCCTTCAGCGTCCGCGACCCGGTCTTGACCGGGATCACCTCGGCGCCGAGCAGCCGCATGCGGGCCACGTTCAGCGCCTGGCGCTCGGTGTCGACCTCGCCCATGTAGACGACGCAGTCGAGGTCGAGCAGCGCGCACGCGGTGGCCGTCGCGACGCCGTGCTGGCCCGCGCCGGTCTCGGCGATCACGCGCTTCTTGCCCATCCGCTTGGTGAGCAGCGCCTGGCCCAGCACGTTGTTGATCTTGTGCGAGCCGGTGTGGTTCAGGTCTTCGCGCTTGAGGAAGACCCGCGCGCCGCCGGCGTGCTCGCCGAAGCGCTTGGCCTCGGTGAGCAGCGACGGACGGCCGGCGTAGTCGCGAAGCAGGCGGTTGAACTCGTTCAGGAACTCCGGGTCGTGGCGGGCCTTGTCGTACTCGGCGGCGACCTCGTCGACGACGCCGATCAGCGCCTCCGGCATGAACCGGCCGCCGTACGGGCCGTAGTAGCCGCGCTCGTCCGGGTCGTGCGTGCCGACGTTGTGAGGCTGTTCAGCACCGTGCTCTTCGGTCACCGCGAGGGCCTCGGGCAGGCGGGGTGGGAGCCGGCGGTGACCAGCTTGACCAGGGCGCCCTTCGGGTCGCCGGACGCGACGAGCCCCTCGCCGACCAGCACCGCGTCGGCGCCGTGGCCGGCGTAGGACATCAGGTCGCCCGGCCCGCGGACGCCCGACTCGGCGACCTTGTAGACGTCCATCGGCAGGCCGGGGGCCAGCCGCGAGAAGACGTCGCGGTCCACCTCGAGGGTGTGCAGGTTGCGCGCGTTGACGCCGATGACCTTGGCGCCCGCCTCGAGGGCCTTGTCGGCCTCCTCGGCGTTGTGGATCTCCACCAGCGCGGTCATGCCCAGGGACTCGACGCGGTCGAGCAGCGCGGCGAGCGCGTTCTGCTCCAGCGCGGCGACGATCAGCAGCACCATGTCGGCGCCGTGCAGGCGGGCCTCGTGCACCTGGTAGGGGCTGACGATGAAGTCCTTGCGCAGGATCGGGATGTCGACCGCCGCGCGGACCGCGTCGAGGTCGGCCAGCGAGCCGCCGAACCGGCGCTGCTCGGTGAGCACGCTGATGACGCGCGCGCCGCCGTCTTCGTAGTCCTTCGCCAGCGCGGCCGGGTCGGGGATGTCGGCCAGGTCGCCCTTGGAGGGGCTGCGCCGCTTGACCTCGGCGATGACGCCGATGCCGGACTCGCGCAGCGCGGACATCACGTCGCGGGGCGCCGGGGCGGCCGCCGCGCGGATCTTCAGCTCGTCGAACGGCAGCACGGCCTCGCGTGCCGCGAGGTCCTCGCGCACGCCGGCGACGATGTCTTCGAGCACGGTCACCGGACGCCCCCGTCCGGGTACGCGCTCACGGTTTCCTTCGCAAGGTCGCTCACAAAAACCTTCCCCTTCCCGCCGAAACGATGCTAACCCCCGCATCTGGAGCGCCCGGTTCCGGGTGCGCGCGTTACTCCGAATGCCTCCCCCGGACGTCGGTCGGATCCTCTCCTTCCGACAGCGCTTCCCACAGCTCGGCGTCCGGATCCCGAGCCTTCTTGCGCGTGGCCGGTGCCGCGTACTTGGTGCCCAGCCGCGCCGTCTTCGCCGCGCCCTTGACGGCTGCCAACCCGCCGGCGGCGACGAGAATTCCCCCGAGCACGGCCAGGCCGCGGCCCAGCAGCATCTGCGTGACGGGCAACCCGTCGGCCCAGCCGGAGAACCGCACGCCGGACACGCCCGACCAGACCGCGGCGACGCCCGCCAGCGCCAGCACGACGCCCAACACGCGCCGCGCCCAGCCGCCGGTCGCGATCACCCCGGCCACGCCGGCCAGCGCCAGCAGGGCCAGCGGCACGAGCGCCGTCGCGCGCTGCTCGCCGGTCTCGCGGTACAGGATCGTGCCGCGCACGCCACCGTCGCGGAACTCGGCGAACCACGTCAGCCGTGACGCACCCCACAGCGCGAGCGCGCCCAGCAGGAGCGCGACCACGATCATCCACAGTGGACGCCGCGAGGGCGTGGTCTCCTCAGACATGCGCGGAGTCCGCGGCCGGGTCGAGGGAGCCCGCCGCCACCATCGTCTGCGCGGCGGCGACGGCCGAGAGCACGGTCTTGGCCTTGTTGAGCGACTCGGTGTCCTCGTAGTCCGGCACCGAGTCGGCGACCACCCCGCCGCCCGCCTGGACGTGCGCGATCCCGTCCTTGACCAGCGCGGTGCGGATCGCGATCGCGGTATCGGCGTCGCCGGCGAAGTCGAGGTAGCCGACGACCCCGCCGTAGAGCGCGCGGCGGACCGGCTCCAGCTCCTCGATCAGCTGCATCGCGCGGACCTTCGGCGCGCCCGAGAGCGTCCCGGCCGGGAAGCACGCGGTGACCGCGTCGAACGCCGTCTTGCCCTCGGCCAGCTCGCCGGTGACGGTCGACACGATGTGCATGACGTGGCTGTAGCGCTCGATCTGGAAGAAGTCGACGACCCGCACGGTGCCCGGCTTGCAGACCTTGCCGAGGTCGTTGCGCCCGAGGTCGACGAGCATCAGGTGCTCGGCGCGCTCCTTCTCGTCGGCCAGCAGGTCCTTGGCCAGCTGGGCGTCCTCCTCCGGGTCGGCGCCGCGCCAGCGCGTGCCCGCGATCGGGTGCGTGGTCGCGCGGCCGTCCCGCACGGTGACGAGGGACTCCGGGCTGGAGCCGACGATGTCGAAGCCTTCGAGCCGCAGCAGGTACATGTACGGGCTCGGGTTGGACGTCCGCAGCACGCGGTAGATGTCGAGCGCGTCGGCCGCGGTCGGGATCTCGAACCGTTGCGACGGCACGATCTGGAACGCTTCGCCGGCCTTGATCGCCTCGACGGCCTTCTCGACGGCCGCGTGGAAGTCTTCCTTGGACCGCTTGCGGACGAACTCCGGCACGGGCCGCTCGAACGCCGCGACGGTGGCCGGCGCGGCCACCTGGAGCTGCTCGGTCATCGCGTTCAGCCGGGCGACGGCGTCGTCGTAGGCCGCGTCCACGCGCTCGGGCGAGTCGTCCCAGTTGACGGCGTTCGCGATGAGCGTGACCGTGCCCTCGTGGTGGTCGAACGCCGCGAGGTCGGTCGCCAGGAGCATGGTCAGCTCGGGGATGTCGAGGTCGCGCTCGGCCAGCTCGGGCAGCTTTTCCAGCCAGCGCACGGAGTCGTAGCCGATGTAGCCGACCATGCCACCGGTGAGCGGCGGCAAACCGGGCAGCGGCTCGGTGTGCAGCGCTTCGATCGTTTCGCGCAGCACGGTCAGCGGGTTGCCCTCCGACGGCAGGCCGACCGGCGGCGTGCCGGTCCAGACCGCTTCCCCGGCGCGGACGGTCAGCGCGGCCGGGCTGCGGACGCCGATGAACGACCAGCGCGTCCAGGAGGCACCGTTCTCCGCGGACTCGAACAGGAACGTGCCCGGCCGGTCGGCGGCGAGCTTGCGGTAGACCCCGATCGGCGTCTCGCCGTCGGCGAGGACCCGGCGCACGACCGGGATCACCCGGCGGCTCTCGGCGAGGGCGCGGAAGTCTTCGCGGGAGGGACTGACCGAGCCGGGACCGGTGGATGCGCTGACCATGGCCCTCATTGTGCTGCACCCCTCGTTGGGGGTTCTCCTGGACCCTGAATTCAATGATTGTTGAATTCAGGGTGGACGTGGGTCATGATGGGACCGTGAGCACCACCGACAGCACCGAGCCTACTTCGCGCCGCCGCGGCCGGCGGCCCGCCGGCCAGGACACCCGCACGGCGCTGGTCGAGGCGGCCCGGACCGTGTTCGCCGAGAACGGCTACGACGGCGCGACGGTGCGCGCGATCGCCACCCACGCGGGCGTCGACGCGGCGATGGTCAACCACTGGTTCGGCGGCAAGGAGGGCCTGTTCGCCCAGGCGGTGCTCAAGCTGCCGTTCGACCCGCTGGAACTGCTGGGCGTCCTGCGCGACGGCCCGGACGACGAGCTCGGCGAGCGCATCGTCCGCACGTTCATCACCCGCTGGGACAGCGCGGGCGGCGGGGTGTTCGTGGCGCTCATCCGCAGCATCACCAGCCACGAGCAGGCCGCGCACGTGCTGCGCGACTTCTTCCAGAAGTTCTTCACCGCGCTGATCTCGTCGATCGGCTCGGACGACGTGGCGCTGCGGATGACGCTCTGCGCGTCCCAGATGGTCGGCATGGGCATGATCCGGTACGTGGCGAAGTTCGAGCCGTTCGCCACCGCGGAGGTCGAGGTCCTGGTGCGCGCGGTGGCGCCCAACCTGCAGCGCTACCTCACGGGCGAGATCGGCTGACCCGCTCCCCGGTCGCATGGACGGCCAGGACGTAGGGGGCGTCCTCGGTCCCCACGACCATCGTCCTGCCCCAGCCGCCGACCCAGGCCTGCTTGTTCTTCCAGCCGGCCGACGGCGACAGGCGGAGGAACGCCCAGGAGCGGCGGAGCGTGACGCCCGTCCCGTCGCGGAACTTCGCGTCCAGGTGCCGCCCGTCGTGCGGTCCCGGCCCCTCGCTCACGCGGGCTCGCCGCCACCCGGTGCGCTCGACGGCCCGGATCCGGCGCCACCAGCCCGCCGCCCGCCCGATCCAGAACGGCAGGCCGAACAGGGCAACCAGCACCGCGACCATGCCGAAGCCGTACTGGACCTGGTCTTCGTTCGTTTCGTCCTCGGTGCGGACGTGCGCCGGGTCGGCCGGGTCGTAGACCACGGTCACCGCCTCGCCCTCCTGGTACGCGCGCCCGGAATCGCGGACGATCTCCTCGGTCCAGGACGCACCCGGCGAGTGGTAGCGCACCCAGAACGTCGGCGTGCCCCGGCCCTGCTTCCCGACCGACAGCACCGTGCCCTCGGTGTGGACGCCGGTGGCGAGGAGGTCCGCCGCCGCGTGGTCGGCGGCGATCACGGTGGCGAGGCCGCCCGCGAACAACACGGCCCAGGCGCCCGCGATCGCCGTGGCCCGGCGGGCGGTCCGGCGCAGGCGTGCGGTCCGGGCGCCGAGGTCGACGCGGTCTTCGCCGTGGGAACCGTCGCGCCCGGGCAGCCAGGCGCCGAAGTCCGGCACGCTGTCGCGCAGCCGCACGTCGGCCGCGCGCAGGCGGCGGACGCCGAACGCGGCGAGCGCCAGGGAACCGGTCAGGATGACGGCCTCGCCGAGGAGTTCACCGTCGGCGAAGGCGTAGTCCGGAGTCAGCAGCGAGTACGCCGTGCCCGCGCCGAAGAACAGGAAAACGAGCACCGCGGCGACGATCAGGGCAAGCCACCCCGCACGCCCCTTCACCGGTGACCCCCGCCTTCGGTGCGCCGGGTCGTCGCGAACGCCGGCACCGCGTACGGACCCGGGCGGCGCGGGCCGTTCGGGAACAGGACGACCACGTGCCGCCCCCAGCCGCCCACCCACGCGAGCCGGTCGGTGAAGTCCGCCAGCGCGTTGGCCCCGTGCGTCGAAGACACGGCCCGCAGCCGGATCCCGGTGCCCTCGCGGTAGCGGACGCGGATTTCCGGCGGCGCCCGCCTCGGCGAGCGGCCGTGGTAGGAGATCACGCGCACGATGTCGACGGTCGCGTTCCGCCACCCGGTGGCCGCGACCGCTCGGGCCCGGCGCCACCAGCCCACCGCGGCCAGTGCGGCGACCGGCGTCCCGAGCGAGCCGGCCACGATCGAGACGATCCCGAGGTTGACGGCGAACTCGTTCTCGTTCTCCTCGGACGAGGTGCGCACCCGGTCCGGGTCGGCGCGGTCGGCGATCACGGTGACCTGCTCGCCGACGTGGTAGGGGTGCTTCGAGTCGCGGACGACCGTCGCGGTCCGCGTGCCGTAGCGCACCCGGAACGTCATCCCGCCCCGGCTGTGGTTCTGCACGGACACCACTTCGCCGGGGATCCGGGCGCCGGTCGCGAGGAGCTCGTCGGCGGCCCGGTCGAGCAGGACCAGGCCGGTGCTCCCGCCTCCGGCCAGCGCCACCCAGACGAGGACGAGCGAAGACGCGCGACGCGCGATCCGGCGCAGCCGCACGGTTTCGGCCGCGAAGTCGATCCGGCGGTCGTGGTCGTGCGCCGTCGGCGGCGGCAGCCAGCCCGCGAAACCGTCCTCGCCCGCGGCGGCGCGGTTCCGGGCCGACACCCGCAGGCGCCGGACACCCAGTACCACGCAGCCGGACACCGCGACGAACGCGACGACGAGGACCGGAACCATCCCGTGAGCCGCCACCACCTCCGCGGAAACGGAAAAGACGGCCACCACGGCCGCCGGGAGGGCGAACCACACCCACCGCCGCCGGACGAAACCGCCGAAGGGATCCATCAGCCGAGCTTAGGAGCTCGTGAGCCGCGGTGATGCTGCGAGAAAAGGCACAGGGGACGAAGGCAACCGGACGGCCACGTCGAACGTGCAAGTGAGCAGGCGGTCGTCACCCGGATGCCGGACGGAATGGCGATTTCTCGCATTTCGTGGACACCGTTCGCACATTCGGGGAATCGACGAGATTCGTATTATCGGCTCATGAAGCCAACGTCTTCGGGGCCCGCCGCGCGCACTCTCGCCGCTTCACTGCGCGAAGAACGCGAAGCACGCAACGTCGGTCTGCGCGCGCTCGCCGACGAGCTGGGGATCCTGCCGCAGCTGTTGTCGGCGTGGGAGAAGGGGCAGCGCCTGCCGAGCGTCGAGGACGTGTCGGCGATTCTCGCGCTGCTCGGTATCCGCGGGGAGCAACGCGACCGGATCCGGACGCTCGCCCGCCACGCCCGCGAACCCAATTGGCTCGCGTCGAGCAACGCCGACATCTCGCATGCCCTCACGGCATTACTGGCGCTGGAAAGCGCCGCCAGCAAGATCACCACCTGGTCACCCCTGCTCGTGCCCGGGCTGCTCCAGACCCCGGACTACATCCGGTCGATCATGGAGGCTTCTTCGGTCCCGATCGAGGAAGCCGACCGGCGCCTGCGCATCCGCCTCAAGCGCCAGCGAGTGCTGAAGCAGCGGGACCCGGTCCTGTTCCGCGCCCTGATCGGCGAATGGGCGCTGCGGGAAAACATCGGCAGCCCGGCGATCATGTCCGACCAGATCGATCATCTGCTCGAAATATCGCAGCTGAGGAACGTTTCCGTACGGATCGTGCGGTCCGGGCTTGGCTACCACACCGGTCTGCTGGGCCCGTTCGAGATCTACGAGTTCCCCGGCACGCCGCCGATCACCTTCGTGGAACACGCCCACTCGAGCGCATTCCTGCATGAAGAAACGCAAACGCTCGCCCACCAGGGGGTTGTTAAGATGCTCGGCGAGCAGGCGTTGAGCGAAGCCGCCTCCCGGGAACTGCTCGGAGAGGCAGCACCCTAGCGGAGGCGACCACATGGCCGTTTGGCGGAAATCCTCGCACAGCGGGGAAAACTACAGCTGCGTCGAGGTGGCGCTGGGGCCGGTCGTGGGCGTGCGGGACACCAAGGCCCGCCAAGCCGGCCAGCTGACCGTCTCCGCGCGAGCCTGGCGTTCCGTTCTCGACCGGTTGCGCTGACCTACCGCGCCAGCAGCAGCGCGATCAGCGCCAGCGCGCCCGGCAGCACCTGCACGAACAGGATCCGCTTGCTGGCCGTCGCGGCGCCGTAGAGGCCCGCGATGATCACGCAGACCAGGCCGTACAGCTGGAGCTGGAACTGGCCGGCGACCAGGCCCCAGACGAGGGCCAGCGCGAGGAAGCCGTTGTACAGCCCCTGGTTCGCGGCCAGCGTCTTGGACTCCTCGGCGAACTCCGGCGTCGTGCCGAAGGCCGCGCGGGCGCGCGGGGTCGTCCAGAGGAACATCTCGAGGACGACGATGTAGACGTGGATCAGGGCGACCAGCCCGATCAGGACGTCGGCGACGATGGTCACGCGTGCTCTTTCTCGTCGGCCAGGAGCAGGCGCTCCTCGGTGTCGAAACAGGTGTGCGTGCCGGTGTGACAGGCCGGGCCGGTCTGGTCGACGCGCAGCAGGACCGTATCGCCGTCGCAGTCGATCCGCACCTCGCGGACGTGCTGGTAGTGGCCGGACGTCTCGCCCTTGACCCACAGCTTCTGCCGGCTGCGGGACCAGTACGTGCCGCGGCGGGTGGCCAGCGTCGCCGCGAGGGCGTCGTCGTTCATCCAGGCCATCATCAGCACGTCCGAAGTGGCGTGCTCGACGACGACCGCGGCGATCAGGCCGTCGGCGTTGCGCTTGAGGCGCGCCGAAACGGCCGCGTCCAGGGTCATGCCCGTACTCCCAGGATGTGCCGCTTGAGCGGCATCGAGTTCAACAGGACGAAGGCGTAGCCGTACCCGGCGAAGGACAGGCCGGAGAACAGCTTGTTCCACCAGAGCGCGGCGCCGAGCAGGAGGAACGCGTGCAGCAGCGCGAAGACGACGCTGACGACCAGGCCGCCGATGCGGGCGCTGCCCATCTTGAGCACGAGCCCGGTCGTCACGACGCCGCCGAGGATGAGCGCGAGCGCGGGCATCCGGTAGATCTCGAGGCCCGACCCGGCGCTCAGCACCGGGATCAGGTCGAGCAGCGCCCACGCGAGCGGCAGCCCGACCAGCAGCGCGGCGGTGACCTTCACCTCGACGGGTGCCTGCCAGGACTTCACCGGACCTCGACCCCGCCTTCGCGCAGCGCGTCCTTGACGTCGCCGATCTTCAACTGTCCGAAGTGGAACACGCTGGCCGCGAGCACCGCGTCGGCGCCCGTCTTCACCGCGGGCAGGAAGTGCTCGACCGCGCCCGCTCCCCCGCTGGCGATCACCGGGACGCGCACGGCCTTGCGGACGAGCTCGATGAGCTCGAGGTCGAAGCCGTTCTTGGTGCCGTCGGCGTCCATGGAGTTGAGCAGGATCTCGCCGACGCCGAGCTCCTCCCCGCGCGCGGCCCACTCGACGGCGTCGATGCCGGTGCCGCGGCGGCCGCCGTGGGTGGTGACCTCGAAGCCGGACGCGGTCGGCTCGCCGCCCTCGGGCACGCGGCGCGCGTCGACCGACAGGACGATGCACTGGGCGCCGAACCGTCTCGACGCTTCGCTGAGGAACTCCGGCCGGGCGATGGCGGCGGTGTTGATGCTCACCTTGTCGGCGCCGGTGCGCAGGAGCCGGTTGACGTCGTCGTTGCTGCGGACGCCGCCCCCGACGGTGAGCGGGATGAAGACCTGCTCGGCGGTGCGGCGGACGACGTCGTAGGTGGTCTCGCGGTCGCCGGAGGAGGCCGTGACGTCGAGGAACGTCAGCTCGTCGGCTCCCTCGGCGTCGTAGCGCCGGGCCAGCTCGACGGGGTCGCCGGCGTCGCGGAGGCCGGCGAAGTTGACGCCCTTCACGACCCGGCCCGCGTCGACGTCGAGACAGGGGATCACCCGCACCGCGACAGACATGCCCACCAGCGTAGTCACCGGTCTTCTAAGCTCGGACGATGGCACGGGCGGGACGGCGGCCGGGGCAGACGGAGACGCGCGAGAAGATCCTCGACGCGGCCCGGCACCGGTTCGCCGAGCTGGGGTACGACGGCGCGACGGTCCGCGGGATCGCCGCCGACGCGGGCGTCAACGCGGCCCTGCTGCACCACTTCTTCGGCAGCAAGCAGGCGCTGTTCGCGGCGGCGATGAACCTGCCCGTCAACCCGGCGTCGCTGGTCCCGGCCATCTTGGCGGGTCCGCGCGACGGCGTCGGCGAACGCCTGGTGCGGGCCTTCCTGGCGGTCTGGGCGGCACCCGAGGGACGCACGCCGTTCCTCGCGATGCTCCGCGCGGCGGCGACGAACGAGCAGGTGGCGCTGATGATGCGCCAGTTCATCGAGCGCACGGTCCTGGCCGAGGTGGCGCGCGCGCTGGACGTGCCGAAGATCCGCGTCACCGGGATCGCGGCGCAGATGATCGGGATGGCGCTGCTGCGGTACGTCATCAAGCTGCCCCCGCTGGCCGACGCGGACGACGAGGAGATCGTCGCGCTGCTCGCCCCGGTGGCGCAGTACTACCTCGACGGCCGCGAAACTGTCGGTCCCCCCGCGTAAGCTGGAAACCGGGGGCTGCGCCACACCGCTCGTTCACGTCCCGGCCATCCGATTCGTCTACTTTGCCGCGCGTGCGCAGATTCCTTCCGGTGGCCGTCGCCGCCCTTTCGCTGCTGACCGCCGTCCCCGCCTCCGCCGCGCCCCGCGATCCCGCGCCGGTGCTCCAGACCCAGGCCTTCACCGAGCCCGCCGACGCCGACGACCCCGCCATCTGGGTCCACCCCCACGACTCCGCCCGCAGCGTCGTGCTCGGGACGCTCAAGGAGGGCGGCCTGGCGGCGTTCGACCTGGACGCGCGGACCCTGCAGCTCGTCCCGGCCGGGCCGGGCGGGCGGTTCAACAACGTCGACGTCGTCGGCGACCTCGCCGTCGTCAGCGACCGGGGCCGGGACCAGGTCCGCGTCTACCGGATCGACCCGCGCGGCGCCGCGGCCGGAGCGGACGTCCTGCGGGACGTCACCGGCCCCGCCGCCGCGCGCGTGTTCCCGGAGTCCGATGTGGACGAGCAGCGCACCGCCTACGGCCTGGCCGCGGGCCGCGACCCGGTCACCGGGATCCGCTGGGTGGCGGTCACCCGGCGCCACGAGACGCGGGTGGCGCTGCTGAAGCTCGTCGACCTGCCCGGCGGCGCCGTCGGCACCGCGAAGCTGGCCACCGTCGACCTGCCGTCCTCCTTCCGCCTGCCGGACGGCACGACGTGGTCGCCGTGCGAGGAGCCGGGCGAGGGGCCGCAGCTGGAGGGGTCCGTGTTCGACGGCCGGGTGCTCTACACCGCGCAGGAGGACGTCGGGATCTGGCGGATCCCGGTCACGTCCCGCGGCTTCGGGCGGCCCGAGCTGGTCGACCGCGTGCGCTCGTACGGCGTCCCGCAGCGGTGGGACGCGGCCACCGAGGAGTGCGTGCCCGACGGTGCCGACCCCGGCTTCGGCGGCAAGTGGCTGACGGCCGACGCCGAGGGTCTCGCCGTCGCGCACGGGACGCTGTTCGCCTCCAGCCAGGGCGACTCGCGGTTCGTGGTCTACGGCCCGCGCACGCGTGACCTGCGGATCGTCGCGGGCCGGGGCACGGACTCGGTGGAGCACTCCGACGGCTCGGCGATCAGCACCGCGCCCCTCGGCAAGCGGTTCCCGCACGGCCTCCTGGTGGTCCACGACGGCGAGCGCCGCCCGGCCGTGGGCGACCTCGCGACCACGGGATTCGCGTTCGTCCGGCTCGACGACGTCCTCCCCCGCTAGGGGGAATTCTACCGACACCCATTGTCCGACATTTGTCGTGTCCGCCGGTCACGGTGATTCTTTAACCGTGACCGGCATTTTCATTCACGACCGGAAAATTCCACTGATGGCGGTATTCCCGTCATCGATCTCGCGTAGGTTCACGGCATGCCGCGCCCCCATTCCGCGCTCGTCGTCCTGCTCGTCGCCGCTTTCGTCATCCCCGTTTTCCCGGCCGTCGCGCCCGCCGCCGTCGCCACTGCCGCAGTCACGGGGGCCGTTTGCGACCACCAGCCCGCCCTCAACCCCCAGGCGCCGGCGGGCGCCGTGGTCGTCGACCCAGCCGTCGAGGGCGACCTGTCGGTGAAAACGCAGTCCGCGCCGCCGGGGACGACCTTCTGGCTGCCGCCGGGGACGCACCTGCTGGCCCCGGACCAGTTCGGCCAGGTCATCCCGAAGGACGGCGACATCTACCTCGGCGCGCCCGGCGCCGTGCTCGACGGCCGCTCGGTGAACCGCGCCGCTTTCACGCAGCAGGCCAAGGACGTCGTCATCCGCGGCCTCACCATCCAGAACTTCGTCGCCCCGCAGGACCAGGGCGTGGTCAACCACGACTCCGGCGCGCACTGGGTGATCGAGAACAACACCGTCCAGAACAACCGCGGCGCCGCGCTGATGGCCGGCGTCCGCCAGGAAGTGCGCGGCAACTGCCTGCGCGACAACGGGCAGTACGGCATGAACGCCTACCGCCCCGACAACGCGATCACCGGGCTGGTCGTCGAGGGCAACGAAATCTCCGGCAACAACGTCGACGACTGGGAAACGCGCAACCCCGGCTGCGGCTGCAGCGGCGGAATCAAATTCTGGGCCGTCGACGGCGCCGACGTGCGCGGCAACTGGATCCACCACAACCACGGCGCCGGCCTGTGGGCCGACACCAACGACAACGATTTCCTGATCGAGGACAACGTCATCGAGGACAATGACGCCGAAGCGATCTTCTACGAGATCAGCTACAACGCCGTCATCCGCCACAACGCCATCCGCCGCAACAACGTGGTGGCCGGCAGCCGGCGCGCGGCGCGCGGCGACAACTTCCCGTCGGCGGCGGTGTACCTCTCGGAGTCCGGCGGCGAACCGCGCGTCCCGGCCCGCACCGACGTCCTGGACATCTACGGCAACACGTTCGAGGACAACTGGTCGGCGATCACGCTGTGGGAGAACGCCGACCGCTTCTGCAACAGCCCGGCCAACACGTCGACGGCGAGCTGCACCAAGCTGGTCACCGACCGGACGCTGTGCTCGGCGCCGGGCATCGACGACGACCCGCTGTACGGCGACTGCCGCTGGAAGACCCAGCGGGTCGAGATCCACTCGAACACGTTCCGCTTCGACCCGGCCCGGCCGGGCTGCAACGGCCTGTGCGGGCGGATGGCGGTGGTGTCCAATTACGGCACGTACCCGGCGTGGTCCCCGTACCACGGCACCCTCGTCCAGGACGCGATCACCCACGACCAGGACAACTACTGGTACAGCAACGACTACTTCGGTCCCTGGACGTTCGTGGCCGGCGACACCTCCCGCAGCCTCACCCCGGACCAGTGGCAGAACGAGCCCTGGAACCAGGACGACTGCGCCTCCTTCGACGGCGTGACGCCCAACTGCTGAGTGTGACCGCGGCCACTCCGGCCGCGTGCAGCAGTCCGGCCCGCTCATGCGTCCCCAGGGGGTGGGTTTCGAAGAGTTCGTGGCGGAGCGGCTGGACGGGCTGCTGCGCTACGCCACCGTCCTGACGAACGACCCGCACCTCGCGCAGGACATCGTCCAGGACGTGCTGCTGCGCGCCCAGCAGCGCTGGGACGGCATCGCCTCGCCGCCGACCTACGTGCGGCGGATGGTCACCAACGAGTACCTCTCCTGGCGCCGGCGGGCGGTGCGGCGGATGGTGCCGAGCAGTCACGACGTCCTCGACGCGCTCGGCCCGCCGGCCGCCGACCCCTCGGCCGCCTACGACGAGCGCGACGCGATGCTCGGCCTGCTCGCCACGCTGCCCCGCAAGCAGCGCGCCGCGATCGTCCTGCGCTACTACGAGAGCTACTCCGACGCCGAGATCGCCGCCGTCCTGCGCTGCGGGACATCCACCGTGCGCAGCCAGATCTCCCGCGCCCTCGCCACCCTGCGCCAGGCGCCGCACCCCGCGGCACTCACCACCGGAGCCGGAGAATGACCCACCGCGAGCACGACACCGAGACGCTGATCCGGGAGAGCCTCGACCGCCTCGCCACCCGCGCCCCGGACGGCCGGGCGGTGCGGGACGCGCTGGCCCGCGCCGGGCGGCAGCGGCGTCCGGCGACGAAGCTGGCCCTGGTCGCCGCGGCGGTGGTCGTGCTGGTCGCCGGGGTCTTCGTGGGCACGCGGGCGATCACCACCACCCCGGACCTCGCCCCGGCCGCGAGCCGCCCGGTGCTCGGCTACAGCCCGGGCTGGCTGCCGGACGGCTTCACCGAGCAGTACCGCGAGGGCGGTCCCGGCATCACCCCGCAGGTCCGGCGGTGGTTCGCCGGTCCCGCGGAGGTCACGCTGTCGGTCTACTCGACCGCCGACCCCGAGTGGTCGCAGACCGAGCTGCGGATCGCGTCGATCCACGACCAGGTCCTGGTGCGCGGCCGCGTCGCCATGATCACCGGCGACACCGGGTCGACCGCGCTGATCACCTGGCTCGCCGACGACGACCACGTCCTGACCGCGCGGGTCGGCGGGGTCCCGGACGCCCGCCTGGTGGCCTTGCGGATCGCGCAAGGGGTCACCCCCGAACCGGTCGGCGTCCGCGGTGAGCTGCGCTTCGGCCCGCTCCCGGCAGGGCTGACCGAGCGCTCGGCGGCGGTCAAGGGCACCGGCCCGGCCGACGCGAGCACCGAGCTGACCGCGGCCGACCCGGCCCGGCCGGCGGAACCCGCCGTCCGCGTCACGGCGAGCGCGGGCTCCCCCGGGGTGGCCGGGGCCGCGCCGGTCACCGTCCGCGGTGGCCAGGGGTTCTTCACGGCGGGCACGGTCGCCGTCCGGCTGCCGTCCGGGCGCTGGCTGACGGTGTCGGGCGCGCGGCCGGAGAGCGAGCTGATCGCCGTCGCGGACGGCGTCCGGCTCGACCCCGCGCCCGACTACCGGTGGCTCGGCCGGGCTACCAGCTGACCATCGGGAACCAGATGATCCCGAGCCTCCCGAGCACGCGGACGTCCCAGTAGAGCAGCGTGAACGTGCCGCCGACGAGCAGCGCGGCACCGGTCACCGTGGCGATCCGGGCCGGCTTCGCCGCGAACCAGCGCTGCAGGCGGCCGCGCGTGGCGTAGGTGAGGATCAGGAACAGCACCGCCATGACGACGATGTTGCCGAGCGACTGCAGGGCGAACGCGGCGGCGCCGTAGAAGACGTTGTGCTGCTCGGCGGCGCTGCGGAACATGATCCGGAACAGCGGGTACGGCCGCCCGATGAGGAACCCGCCGATGAGCGCGCCCATCAGGACGTGCGGCGCCGCGGGGTGCCGCCGGGTGAAGGCCGCGAAGGGGTTGCGGAGGATGCCGAGCGCGACCAGGCCCATCAGCAGGAAGACGAGGCCGACGACGCCGAAGGCGACCATGGACTGGATGCTGCGCGGGCTCAGCCCGCTCGTCTGCGCGGTGGAGAACTGCGGCATGCCCGTGCCGACGAGCGCGACGACGACGCCGTAGGCGATCGAGACCGTGAGCATGCCCGCGGCGATCCAGCCGAGCGGCTTGAACGGGCTGCGCTTCTCGGCGGCCTGCCCGCCCACCAGCGGCGCGACCGCTCCGAACGCGGCGATGTTGCAGGCGGTGAACGAGCCGGCGAGCCCGGAGACGAACGCGAACAGCGTCCCGGCGAGGGCGCCGCTGATCGGCGTCGCTTTCGCGTCGTAGCCGAGGAGCCCGTTGGCGACGCTGTCGCCGATCACGGAGTCCACGAACGGCGCGGACCAGATGGCGGTCAGCCCGAACCCGGCCAGGACCGCGACGAGGGCGATCGCGGCGCGGCGCGCGGGGTACGGCCCTTCGCCGAAGAAACCTGCTTGAGGATGAACGGGGACTTCCTGCTTGACGGCCATCGACGTTCCCTCCAGTGAGCGGGCGCACAGCCCGACCCATGAATCGTCGCAAGACGGAGGGTTGGCGCGCTTCTGCCGTCATGCCCCATCGCGTTGCGCCGCCTGTCCCCTTGACTCCGGAAACTCATCGCGCGCAGAATTAAACACATGACTAATTCTGCGCTGGCGGTCACCGGCCTGCGGGTCCGGCGCGGTGGCCGGCTCGTGGTGCGCGACGTGAGCTTCGAGGTGCCGCGCGGGGCCGTCACCGGGCTGCTCGGCCCGAGCGGCTGCGGCAAGACGACCCTGATGCGGGCGATCGTCGGCGTCCAGATCGTCGAAGGCGGCACGGTCACCGTCCTCGGCCTGCCCGCCGGCAGCCCGCCGCTGCGGCGGCGGATCGGCTACGCGACGCAGAACCCGGCGATCTACGCCGATCTGACCGTCCGCGAGGCGCTCAGATACTTCGCCGCGGTGCTGCGCGCGCCGGCGTCCGATGTGGACAGAGTGATCGCCGAGGTCGGGCTCGCCGACCACGCCGGAAAGCTCGTCGGCTCGCTGTCGGGCGGCCAGCACAACCGGGCGAACCTCGCCGTCGCGCTGCTCGGCACCCCCGAGCTGCTGGTGCTCGACGAGCCGACCGTCGGGCTCGACCCGCTGCTGCGCGACGAGCTCTGGGCCCTGTTCCGCCGGCTCGCCGACGGCGGCGCCACGCTGCTGGTGTCCAGCCACGTCATGGACGAAGCCGCGCGCTGCGACCGTCTCCTGCTCATGCGCGAAGGCACGCTCCTGGCCGACGACGCGCCTGCGGTGTTGCGTGAGCGCACCGGCGCCGCCGATCTCGAAGGCGCCTTCCTGCACCTGGTGAGGGCCGCGTCGTGAACCCCGCGCTGACGCTCGCGACCACGCGGCGCATCCTCACCCAGCTGCGGCACGACCCGCGCACCGTCGTGATGCTGGTCCTGGTGCCGACACTGCTGATGATCCTGCTGCGGTACGTCTTCAACTCGACCCTGGTGTTCAGCCACGTCGCGCCCGCGCTGCTCGGCGTGTTCCCGTTCCTGATCATGTTCCTCATCGCGTCGATCACGACGTTGCGGGAGCGGACGACGGCCACCCTCGAACGCCTGATGACGCTGCCGATCGGCCGGCTCGACCTGCTCTTCGGCTACGCGCTGGCGTTCGGCGCGATCGCCGTCGTCCAGGTTTCGCTGGCGGCCGGCGTCTCACTGTGGTGGCTCGGGCTCGACCTCGCGGGGTCGGTCGGGATGCTGCTGGTGATCGCCGTCCTCGACGCGCTGCTGGGCATGGCGCTCGGGCTGTTCGTCAGCGCGTTCGCGCGCACCGAGTTCCAGGCCATCCAGTTCATGCCGGTGTTCGTGCTGCCGCAGATCCTGCTGTGCGGGCTGTTCGTGCCGCGCGGCGACATGGGCTGGCTGCTGCGGTGGCTCTCGGACGTCATGCCGCTGTCGTACGCGGTCGAGGCGCTGACCCGCGTCACGGCGTCGTCGACGGTGGACGCGGTGATCCTGCGCAACCTCGTCGTCGTGGCGTGCTGCGCGCTGCTGGCCCTGGTGCTCGGCGCGGCGACGCTGCGGCGCCGGACGCCGTGACTACCGTGGTGCCATGGCCTCCGAAACGGACCGGCTCGCCGCCGAGCGCTACGTCCTGCTGACCACGTTCCGCCGTGACGGGCGCGCGGTGCCGACCCCGATCTGGCTGGCGGGCGACGCGGGCGAGCTCGTGTTCTGGTCGGAACGCAAGGCCGGGAAGGTCAAGCGCATCCGCAACAGCGGGCGCGTCGAGGTCCAGGCGTGCGATCTGCGCGGGCAGAAGACGCACGGCGCCGTCGCCACCGGGCAGGCCCGGCTGCTGGACCTCGCGGAGACCGAGCGGGTCCGTCAGGTGATCGGCCGCAAGTACGGCATCATCGGGCGCGTCACGATGTTCTTTTCGAAGCTGCGCGGCCCGGCCGACCGGACGGTCGGGATCGCGGTCAAGCTGGACGGCTGAAGCTGCGGAACCCGCGGCGCAGGTAGTTCGGCAGCGCGTTCGGGTGGTCGAGCGTCGAGGTGTGCAGCCAGACCCTTTTCGTGCCCGGGAGTGCCCACGCGTCGGCGACGACGAGGGTGAGCGCGTAGCCGCCGAGCCCCTTGCCGACGAACTCGGGCAGCAGGCCGAAGGTGGTGATCTCGACGTCGGATTCGTTCTGCGGCTCGAAGTCGGCGGCCCCCGCGATTTCGCCGCGGTATTCGACGAGCCGGTACCGGCGGCCCGGTTCGGCGAGCCAGCGTGCCCAGTCTTCGTCGCTCCGCGTCGCGCTCGGCCACTGGTAGGGCGTCCCGATCCGCACGTGCAGGTCCTGGATGACCGGGCCGGGCTCGGTGGCTCTCAGCGTGACGCCGTCGACGACCGGCGCGGGGTTGAGCTGGTCGGCGGCGGTCATTTCGAGCTCGGTGACGATCTCTTCCACCCGCGGCAACCTACGGCTCCCGGAGCGTGCTGTCAGCCCCTTTTGGGCGGGTTAGGCCATCGCGCGCAAGGCGGCGCCGAGCGCGGCCGAGTCGTGGTCCGGCCCGCAGCCTTCGACGAGCACGAGATCGCCCGGGATGTGGTCGGCCCGCATGGACAGGATTTCCCGGTAGGCGGCGGAGTCGTACCACTGGTGGGCGGCGTCGAGGTCCGGGAACTCGATGACCACCAGGGTGCCGGGCCATTCGCCTTCCATGACCTCGACGGGCGAGCCGTGCACGACGAACTTGCCGCCGTAGGGGTCGAGCGTCGCCTGGATGCGTTCCAGGTACTGGAAGACCTCTTCGTGGAGCACGGCGGGCGGGCGCAGGTGGGCGAGTCCGTAGGCGGTCATGGTGATCCTTTCGTTGTCGTGAAAGGAATCCTGCCGCCTGGCGTGCGTGGCGTCGATTACGCCGGAGGTAATGCTCAGACCTTCGCGACCGCGGCAAGAGCCTCCGGCAACGTGAACGCCCCCGCGTACAGCGCCTTACCCACGATGGACCCCTCGACCCCATCGGCAGCCAGCCCCGCCAGCGAGACGAGGTCGTCCACACTGGACACCCCGCCCGAAGCGATCACCGGCGCGTCCGTGCGCGCGACGACGTCGCGCAGCAGGTCGAGGTTCGGGCCCTTCAACGTGCCGTCCTTGCTCACGTCCGTCACCACGTAGCGGGACGCGCCGTCGCGGTCCAGGCGCTCCAGGACCTCCCACAGGTCGCCGCCGTCCGAGGTCCAGCCGCGGGCCGACAGGCGGTGGCCCGCCTCGGTGATCCGCACGTCCAGGCCGATCGCCACGCGGTCGCCGTACTCGCCGATCACGCGCGCGGTCCACTCCGGGTCCTCGAGCGCGGCCGTGCCGAGGTTGACGCGGCGGGCGCCGGTCGCCAGCGCGGCCTTCAGCGACGCGTCGTCGCGGATGCCGCCCGAGAGCTCCACCTGCACGTCGAGCCGGCCGACGACGTCGGCGAGCAGCTCGCGGTTGCTGCCCTTGCCGAACGCGGCGTCGAGGTCGACCAGGTGGATCCACTCGGCGCCGTCGCGCTCCCAGGCGAGCGCCGCTTCGAGCGGGCTGCCATAGGAGGTCTCGGTGCCGGCCTCGCCCTGGACGAGTCGCACGGCCTGGCCATCGGCCACATCAACGGCGGGAAGCAGCGTGAAAGTCACGCCGGTAACTCTAAAGCGGAGACCCGCGTCACCCGGTCAGAGGGTCGCGAGCCAGTTCTTCAGCAGCTTCGCGCCCGCGTCGCCGGACTTCTCGGGGTGGAACTGCGTGGCCCAGAGCGGCCCGTTCTCGACCGCCGCGACGAAGTCTTCGCCGTGGTTGGCCCAGGTCACCTTCGGCTCCTGGCCGATGCCTGATTCCAGCTCCCACTTGCGCGCGGCGTAGGAGTGCACGAAGTAGAACCGCTCGTCCGGGTCGAGCCCGGCGAACAGCTGCGAGTCCGCGGGCGCGCGCACGGTGTTCCAGCCCATGTGCGGCAGGACGTCGGCGTGAAGCCGGTCGACGACCCCCGGCCACTCCCCCGTGCCCTCGGTCTCCTCGCCGTGCTCGACACCGCGGGAGAACAGGATCTGCATGCCGACGCAGATGCCGAGCACCGGACGGCCGCCGGCGAGGCGCTTGCCGATGATCCGGTGGCCCTTGACGTCGAGGAGCCCCGCCATGCACGCCGAGTAGGCGCCGACGCCGGGCACGACCAGGCCGTCGGCCTCGATCGCGGCATGCGGGTCGGCGGTGACCTCGACTTCGGCCCCGGCGCGCGCCACAGCGCGTTCGGCGGAGCGGAGGTTGCCGGAACCGTAGTCGAGGATCACCACACGAGACACGCCACCCAGCGTAGCCGGAGGGCTCAGCGGCGCTCGAACGAATAGACGTCCGTCACGGTGTTGCACGGCGCCGGCGGCACGACCTCGACGCGCAGCACGCCGGCGTCGTAGTCGACGCCCTCCGGCGTGAACGTGCCGGTGCAGGTGCTGACCAGCGGGACCTGGCTGACTTCGCGCACCTTCGCGGTGACGTCGTGGCCGTTCAGGGGCCGCGGGAGGTCGATCTGCAGGAGCTGCAGGTTGGTCGGGAACAGGTCGTTGTACGGGTCGCTCGTCGCGCAGATCAGGCGCGTCGGGCTCACGAAGTCGCAGCCCTGGGCGCTGCGGATGTGGTGGTCGAGGTGGATGCGGGCGGCGACGGGCAGGTCGCCGGCGGTCTTCGGGCCGCGGGGGTTGAGGAACGGCGTCGGGGAGACGTAGAGGCGGTCGATCTCGCCGAGCGGGCCGGAGACGAGCCACTGGCCGTCGGGGGTGGCCGCGACCTGGGCGTTGGCGTTCACGGCGGGCTCGTCGGGCAGCAACGGGTGGACGAACTCCGTCGTCGTGCCGTCGGGCTTCGTGACCAGGTACATCTTCTTGGTGGGCGTCGGGGTGACGGTGTCCTGGTAGACGTCGAAGACGTAGCCGCGCAGCGAGTCCGGGTCGCCGACGTGGCCCCAGCCCTCGTCCTTGAGCGGCTGCGGGATGGTGGCGCCGTTGCGGTAGACGATCTCCGGCGCGTGGCCGGGCAGGCGCAGCGTGGTGAGGCCCTCGCCGCTGACCCGGTTCTCGGCGGTCGTGTGGCCGACCTGGCGCCAGGCGGACTCGTGCGCCGTGGCGACGCCGGTGGCGGTGAGCAGGGCGGCGGTGGTGAGGGCGAGCAGACTGGCCGCGCGCATGTGCGCTCCTCGGGAGTTGAGGCGGTGGCGGCGGCGACGCGATTCTGCCACGGGGCGGTCACGCGCCGGAAGAATCTTGGAGAAGGACGTTTCATCGTCCCGCTCGCCGGGTATCAAGTCACCCGATCGTGTGGGCTGAGCCCGCGCGACCGGACGCCAGGGAGGCGAAGATGGCCGAGGACGATCTGCTGTCCCAGATGCTGCACGCCTGGCGTGACGACATCGAGAGCGTGCCGTTTCCGCAGTTCGGCGAGCTGCTGATCCCGCGCCAGCAGGTCCGCCCGCGGTGCACGCCGTCGACGTCTGCTGTCCGCGTGACGAACGCCACGCACAAGACAGACGCCTGACTGTGGTTTCCTGCGGGGGCCGCATCGACGCGTCCCCCGGGAGCCCTCATGAGCAGCCGCACCCCTGACCCGCACGACTTCCTCGACCTCGAAGCCGGGCTCGCCGAAGAGGAGCGCGGCATCCGCGACGCCGTCCGCGCGTACGCGAAGGACAACCTGCTGGACCAGGTCGCGGACTGGTACGAGTCGGGCTCGCTGCCGGCCGCCGAGCTGGCCAAGGGCTTCGGCTCGCTGGGGCTGCTGGGCATGCACCTGGAGGGCTACGGCTGCGCCGGCACCAGCGCGGTCGCGTACGGGATCGCGTGCCGGGAGCTCGAAGCCGTCGACTCGGGGTTGCGGAGCTTCGTATCGGTGCAGGGGTCGCTGGCGATGTACGCGATCCACAAGTGGGGCAGCGAGGAGCAGCGGCAGGAGTGGCTGCCGCGGATGGCCACGGGCGACGCGCTGGGCTGCTTCGGCCTGACCGAGCCGGACGCGGGCAGCGACCCGGGCTCGATGCGGACGCGCGCGGTGCGCGACGGGTCCGACTGGGTGCTGTCGGGCACGAAGATGTGGATCACCAACGGAACGGTCGCGGACGTCGCGGTGGTCTGGGCCCAGACCGACGACGGGATCCGCGGCTTCGTCGTCCCGACGTCGACCCCGGGGTTCACGGCCAACGAGGTCAAGCACAAGCTGTCGCTGCGGGCGTCCTTGACGGCGGAGCTGGTCCTGGACGGCGTCCGGCTGCCGTCGTCGGCGGCGTTCCCCGAGGTCCGGGGCTTGCGCGGGCCGCTGTCGTGCCTGAACGAAGCGCGCTACGGGATCTTGTTCGGCGTGGTCGGCGCGGCGCGCGCGTGTTACGAGGCGGCGCTGGAGTACACGCTGTCGCGGTCGCAGTTCGGCAAGCCGCTGGCGGGGTTCCAGCTGACGCAGCGCAAGCTGGCGGACCTGCTGGTGGAGGTCAACCGGGCCGGCCTGGTGGCGTTGCAGATCGGGCGGTTGAAGGACGCGGGGACGTTGCACCACAACCACGTGAGCTTCGGCAAGATGGCGAACGTGCGATCGGCTCTTGACGCGGCCCGCTCGGCACGTTCGATGCTGGGTGCGAACGGGATTTCGCTGGAGTACCCGGTGATGCGCCACATGGCGAACCTGGAGACGGTCCTGACGTACGAGGGCACGGAGGAGATGCACGCGCTGTCGCTCGGCCAGGCGGTGACGGGCCTGGCGGCGTTCCGCTGATTTTTGTCGGTGGTGGTCTCTAGTGTGCGGGTCGTGGACTTTTCATCGTTCGAGACGGTGCTGGAGCTGCGCCGCTACACCCTGCACCCGGGGCGCCGGGATGAGTTGATCGCGCTGTTCGAGCGCGAGTTCGTGGAGCCGCAGGAGGCGGTCGGGGCGCATCTGTTCGGGCTGTTCCGGAGTTCGGTTTCGCCGGACGAGTTCGTGTGGCTGCGGGGGTTCTCTTCTCTTGCTGCTCGCGCTGATGCGCTTTCCGCGTTCTACTTCGGGCCGGTGTGGCGTCGCTTCCGGGCCGAAGCCAACGCGACGATGGTGGACTCGGACAATGTGATGCTGCTGCGTCCGGTCGTGCGCGGGTTGGCTTCGCCTCCACCAGGGTCGGGCGTGCACGTCTCCTTGGAGGCATCGCCGTCGGCTTTCGCGGTGTTCGAGACGGAGCCTGGGCCGAACAACTTCCCGCAGCTGCCGGTGCGCACGGACGGGCCGTTCACGGTGTCGTTCAGCCGTTCGCCTTCTCCCGGCTCCGAGTTCCTGGAGCCGACTTCGCGGTCATTGCTCCGATGAGAGCAGTTCGGTGAGCCCGTTGGGGTAGAGGATCTTGCGGCCGTCCCGGAAGTCGGCCAGCGGCACCCAGATCGCGGTGGCGGGATCGTCGAGGATCTTCATCTCGTCGTTGGCGTAGACGGCGGGGTCGACGAACTCGGCTTCGTAGACGAAGGCGATCTCGTGCCCGGGGTTGCCCCGCCAGGTGAAGACGTTCTCGAGGACGCCTCGGAGTTCACCGACCTTGATCTCGGCGTCGAGTTCCTCGCGAAACTCACGCTTGAGGGCTTCATCGCTGCGTTCGCCGAACTCGACCCCACCCCCGAGGGGCCGGTAGTAGGTCTCGCCTTTGACGTCATCGCGCCCTTCGAAGACAAGGATGTGATCACGCCGCCGAACCAGGCCGAGCGCGATCGGCCGAATACTGGACCCCATACCGGCCACGCTATCGGCCCGCGGCTCGCGAAGCACCACCCAGCCGAGCCAGCCGATCCCAGCGGCGAGGAGGGCCCCGAAGGCAACCCAGGCCCAGCCGGCCCCGAACACCCCGGCCACGGCGATCACGACGATCCCGACAGCGGGCACCGCCCAGGGCGAGAAGCCCATCACCACCTCGTCCCGACTTGTCGACTAGGCCTGAATGCTGACCTAACATGGTCGAATCCTGGAGGGCGGGGTGAGGCGGATGCGGACTCTGCGGCTCGTCCTCGCCCTAGCTCGCGTGCAGTCCAGGCTCGGAACGACCAACGCTCCCCTGACTCCCCCCGGCGAAGGTCCGCGCAAGGGGCCGGGCCGATGCCCAAAGCACCGCACCATCCTCGAGAAGCACATCAGGGGTTACTGGTGTTCGGAATGTGAGCGCTACATACCGAAGAATTCGCGCCTGCCATGACCTCGCCGTCCATGCCGGATGCCGCGGTCGGGCTGGGTGCCCGAATCGGCCGCTACTTCAGCGTGGTGAGCATGCTGCCCGCGCTGTTCCTGAACGCCTGGACCTTCGCGCTCGTCGCGAGCGGCGCTTGGTCCGGCGTCCCGGACCTCGGGAAGATGGTTCGGGGACTGACCACCGTGAGCCTCGGTGGGGTTGCGTGGCTCATCTTGTCCACCGTGATCATGGCACTGTTCCTGCACCCGCTCCAGCTCGCGATGACCCGCCTGTTCGAGGGCTACTGGGGAAGCTCCCGGTTGGCGACCTCACTGCTGCGGAACCGCATCACGCACTACCGGAAGCGCGTCGAACGGATCAAGCGCCGGCAGGAGCGCCTGCGGCAACGGCGCGACAAGGTACTGACGAAGGCGGTCGCCGCCAGGTATCTCCGCGAACTGGCCGACGACCCGTCGACTGCCGACGATCCGGCGAAGTGGGACCAAGCTCGGCTGGAAACCGAACTGGAAGACATCGTGTCCAGCCGCAACGCTCACGCGGCGAGTGGCGCGCACGCCGCGCTGGCGTCGATCCCGCACTACCTGGCGCGCTATCCGGAGCCAGGTCGCATGATGCCCACCCGGCTCGGCAACGCGCTGCGCACCGCCGAGGACTCGATAGGCCGGCAATATGCGCTCGACGCGATCCGGACGACTCCGTACATCGCCCTGATCGCATCGGATTCGCACCTGAACTACCTCCAGGACACCAGGCAGCAGATGGACACGTCCGTTCGGCTGTGCGTGGTCGCACTCCTGGCCACCACGAAACGTTCGGGTTCCTCTTCACGGACGGCTGGTGGCTGCTCGTCGCGCTGGGGCCGTACTTTCTCGCCTACGTCGCGTATCGCGCCTCCGTGGCCGCGGCCGACGAGTACATGGGGATCGTGCGCACGGTGCTGGACCTCAACCGGTTCAAGCTGTATGAAAGCCTCCACCTGAAGGCACCGCGGAGTTCCAAGGCCGAGCGCAAGAACAACGCGAAGCTGATGAACCTGCTGAGTGGCGACGAAGAAGTCGATCTACGGTACGAACATCCCGCTGCCGATACCGCCGCCGCTCCTGCTAATCCCCCAGGAAATCCCTGATCGACAGCCTCAACGATCCCGCGTCCAGCCCATGAGCCAAGTCGTGGTCTGGGATTTCTCCGTATGTTCGGACCTCCGCATCCCTCCGCACCCCCAACGACTTCAACCGGTGCGGCACGTCCGACAGAGCCTCCGACACCCAATGAGCCGAAGTCCCCGCTAGGTAAGGCTCGACGAGCACCACCGAAGGCGAAGCCGAAAGCACCGCAGACCGAAGGCCAGCCGAGTCGAAAGGCCGGATCGTCGACGCATACAACACCGTCACATCCAGCCCGGCGCAAGCCCGAAGCACCCGGTCCAACACCGGGCCCACAGCAACAACCACACCCGAAGAACCGAACCGCAGCCGAGTGAAACCAACGCCGAGATGCGGCGCAGCATTCGTCTGCGCCGACAACCGCAGATAAACACGGCCGTCTCCAGGGATCGACTCCAATAACAACCGACGGACCTCGGAAGCATGCCCCGGCACGTGAACCGTCCACCCCGGCAACGAATCGATCAAAGCAACGTCCCCAGGTGACTGATGCGTCCGCCCCGCGGCCGACATGTCGTACGAAGCCCCGTACGACACCAGCACCCCTCCCACCTCCTGGTGCGAAAAGTCCAGCTTGATCTGCTCGAACGCACGCTCCACCAAAAACGACGGAAAAGTGTGCACAATCGGCCGCAACCCGGCCAACGCCAGCCCCGCCCCCGTGCTCACCAGCAACTGCTCGCGGATCCCGACGTTGACGACTCGATCAGGGTGACGCTGGGCCGCACCCGACAACTGGGCCACCGAAATGTCCGCCAACACCACCGCCACGTCCGGGTCCGCGTCCAAGATCTCCTCCGTGACGCGGAGAAACGTCTCCCTCATCAAAGCTCCTTCGGCTCGACGACGGCGACCACGGCCAACGGCCGGCCGGGATGCGGCGCGGTGAACGCCGTGTACAGCGAAGCGTGGTCGCGGCCGGATACCGTGCGCGTCTCCCAGCCCTCCAGCTCGAAGCGGCGTCCTATTCCTCCCGGCCACCCTCGCGTCGACGACTGGTTGTCGATCACCACCGTTGTCAAGTTTTCCAAGCCCGAACGCGCCGCGACCACGATCGCCTCGTGGTTGGAACCCTCGTCCAGCTCCGCGTCACCCACCAGCGTCACCACCTTCGACACCAGGCCGCGGGCTCGCAGGCCCAGCGCCGTTCCCAAAGCGAGAGGCAGGCCGTGGCCCAAGGAGCCACTCGAGATCTCGACGCCCGGGACGCGGCGGCGGTCCGGGTGGCGGCCCAAGCGGGACAGCGCGTTCGACCACGTCGGCAGCTCCGCCTCCTCCAGGAAGCCCTTCACCGTCAGCACCGCGTAGTACGCCATCGGGCCGTGTCCTTTGGACAGCAGGAACCGGTCGCGGTTCGGTGACCGGAAATTGGCCGGCGTGATGTCGAGCACGCGGTCGTAGAGCACCCACAAAACGTCCACAGTGGACTCCGCGGCGGCTTGGTGCTTGTCGTCGCCGGTCATCAGGGAAATCAGGCGGGGCAGGTCCGCGTAGCCCGGTTCGGTCGCAGTGGTCATGTCTCCGACCATGCAACCTCGACTAAACTCGAAGTCAAGGATAGCCTGAGCAGGTGACGAGGCTCGCTGAACATCTCAGCATCGGACAGGTCGCCGACCGCAGCGGGGTGCCGCACACGGCACTGCGGTTCTACGAGGAAAAGGGGCTGATCAGCTCGGAGCGGTCGGCGGGCAACCAGCGCCGCTACCCGCGCTCGGTGCTGCGCCGGATCGCGTTCATCCGCGCCGCGCAACGCGTCGGGCTCTCCCTCGAAGACATCAGTTCCGCGCTGAAGACGCTGCCCGCCGACCACGCCCCGACGAAGGCCGACTGGGCACGGCTGTCCCGCGACTGGCAGCACGAGCTCGACGCCCGCATCGACGCCCTGCAACGCCTCCGCGACCGGCTCACCGGCTGCGTCGGCTGCGGGTGCCTGTCCCTGCGCAGCTGCGCGCTCTACAACAACGACGACGCGCTGGCCCGCTTCGGGCCGGGAGCGAGCAAGCTGCGTCCCGCGGTCGAGGGCGGCATCTAAATCGCTTGCCCGCCGCGGGATCCTGAGCAGGAAATGAACGAGAAAGAAACGACCCGCATCTCCAAGCGGCTGTCACTGCACCTGCGCCACGATCCCGCCGCCATCGGCCTCACGCTCAGCCCGGACGGCTGGGCCCCGGTGGACGCGCTCCTGCGCGCGCTCGCGATCACCCGCGAGCAACTCGACGAAGTCGTCGAGACGAACAACAAGCGCCGTTTCGCCTTCGACGAGACCGGCACGCGCATCCGCGCCAGCCAGGGCCACAGCGTCGACGTCGACCTCGGGCTGGCGGACGCCGTCCCGCCGGAAGTCCTCTACCACGGGACCGTCGCGAAGTTCCTCGACGCGATCCTGCGCGAGGGCCTGCGTCCGATGAAGCGCCACGCCGTCCACCTCTCGGCGACGGTCGACACCGCGCGCACCGTCGGCGCCCGGCGCGGAAAGCCGGTGATCCTGCGCGTCGACGCCGCGGGGATGACCGCCGCGGGACACGCGTTCCAGGTGAGCGCGAACGACGTGTGGCTGACGGCCGCGGTGCCGCCGGAGTACCTGTACCGCGTCGGCTGAAAGCTAGGGCGTCACCGAAACGAGGCCGCGGCGGCGCGGCCGGCCCAGCAGGCGGCGGCCCACGTCCAGCAGCTCCGTGCGCAGCTCGTCGTCGCTCAGCCGGGCCAGGTCGGGGGAACCGCCGGCCATCGCGATGCCCGTCAGCGTCACCATCGCGTTGACCCGGGCCGCCGGCGTCGGGTCCGGGCCGGACAGGATGCCGAGCAGCGCCTGGCCGAAGCCCTCCATGCCGCCGTGCGCCGACTTCTCGATCGCGCGGGCGATCCCGGGGTCGCTGGAGAACAGCGCCACCAGCGCGCGGTGCCGGATCACCAGGTCGACGAACCCCTCCAGCAGCAGGTCCACCTGCGCGCCGCGGCGCTTCTGCGCGGCCGCGCGCAGCACCAGCTCGTCCAGGTCGCGCACACCGGGCTCGGCCACCGCCTCGGTGATCTCCGCCTTCGTCTTGAAGTGGTAGTAGACCGCGGCCTTGGTGACCCCCAGCGCGTCGGCGATCATCTGCAGCGACGTGCCCTCGACGCCGTGTTCGGTGAACAGCCGCAGCGCGGTCTGCAGCAGTCGGGTCCGGGTGTCCCCGTCCGGGCCGGCGGTCATTCTTCCTCCTCAGCGAGCCGTCGGAGCGTACGTCACGCCCTGTCGATCGGCAAACCGACTACTAGCCGATCGGCTGGGATAAACCTTGCTGTTCGGCAAGTCACATACTTGCCGATCGGCTTGGAGGTGTCCTTGCCGATCGGCTAGCTTGGTCAGTAATCATTTGGAGTGAACCGACCCCGTTCGGGCGAAACGGAGCTGACTCGTGGCGACCTTCCTGTACCGGCTCGGCCGGGCGTCCTTCCGACGGCGAGCGCTGGTCGCCGCCGTCTGGGCGGCCGTCCTCGTGGCGCTCGGGCTCGGCGCCCTCACGCTGTCCGGCCAGCTGTCGAACTCGGTGACGATCCCCGGCACCGAGTCGCAGCGGGCCGTCGACCAGCTGACCGCGAAGTTCCCGCAGGCCAACGCCGGTGGCGCCACCGCGCGCGTCGTCATCGAAGCCCCGGCGGGCACCACGGTCACCGACGCCAAGGGCAAGGCCGCGGTCGAGGCCCTGGTCGGGCAGCTGAAGACGGCGTCGAAGGTCTCCGCCGTCGTCGACCCGTTCCAGGCGCAGTCGATCTCGCCCGACAAGCGCGTCGCGCTCGCCCAGGTCAGCTACGGCGCGAAGGCGTACGAACTCACCGAGAGCGACCGCGCCGCCCTCCAAAAACCCGCCGAAGAGGCCCGCGCGGCCGGGTTCACCGTCGAGTTCGGCGGCGACGCCGTGCAGGGCGTCCCCGAAACCGGCGCGACCGAGGGCTTGGGCGTCGCGGTAGCGGCCGTCGTGCTGATCATCACCTTCGGCTCGCTGGTCGCCGCCGGGATCCCGCTGCTCACCGCGCTGATCGGCGTCGGCACCGGGATGGCGGGCATCTTCCTCGCGTCCGGGTTCCTGGAGCTGAACTCGAACACGCCGATCCTCGCGCTGATGATCGGGCTGGCCGTCGGCATCGACTACGCGCTGTTCATCGTCTCGCGCTACCGGCACGAGCTGAGCCTCGGCCGCGAGCCCGAGGAAGCCGCCGGCCGCGCGGTCGGCACGGCCGGATCGGCCGTCGTGTTCGCCGGGCTGACCGTCATCATCGCGCTGGCCGGGCTGACCGTCGTCGGCATCCCGTTCCTCGGCCAGATGGGCGTCGCCGCGGCCGTGACCGTCGCGGTCGCCGTGCTCATCGCCCTGACGCTGCTGCCCGCCGTCCTCGGCTTCGCCGGTGCCCGGGTGGCCGGGGGCCGCATCCGGCTGCGCCGCAAGCCGGTCGAAACGACGCACGGCGAGCGCTGGGCGCGGTTCGTCGCCCGCCACCGGATCCCCGTGCTGCTCGTCGCGCTGGCCGGGATGGCCGTCGTCGCGCTGCCCGCGCTCGGCATGCAGCTCGGCCTGCCCAACGACAGCACCGCCGCACCCGAGTCGACGCAGAAGAAGGCGTACGACATCGCCAGCCGCAGCTTCGGCGAAGGCTCCAACGGGCCGCTGCTGGTCGTCGTCGACACCGGCGCGAGCACCAACCGCCAGGCCGCGCTCGGCCAGGCCGCGGCCGACATCCAGAAGCTGCCCGACGTCGCCGCCGTCACCCCGGCGCGGGTCAACCAGACCGGTGACACGGCGTTGCTCACGGTGATCCCGAAGAGCGGGCCGAGCAGCACCCAGACCGAGGACCTGGTCGCCGCGATCCGCGGCGAATCCGGCGTCTTGGAGAACGCGACGGGCGCGAAGCTGGCCGTCACCGGGCAGACCGCGGCGAACATCGACGTCTCGGCGAAGCTGTCCGACGCGATGCTCCCCTACCTGGCGCTGATCGTCGGGCTGGCGTTCGTGCTGCTGATGCTGGTGTTCCGGTCGGTGGTGGTGCCGCTGAAGGCGACGATCGGCTTCCTCGGCTCGGTCGCGGCGACGTTCGGCGCGGTGGTCGCGGTGTTCCAGTGGGGCTGGCTGACGGACCTGCTGGGCGTCACGTCGACCGGGCCGATCATGAGCATGCTGCCGATCCTGCTGATCGGTGTCCTCTTCGGACTGGCGATGGACTACCAGGTGTTCCTGGTGACGCGGATGCGCGAGGAGCACGTGCACGGCGCGGAGCCGCAGGAAGCGATGGTGACCGGCTTCCGCCACGGCGCGCGGGTGGTCGTCGCGGCGGCGCTGATCATGATCAGCGTGTTCGCCGGGTTCATCCTGGCCGAGTCGGCGCTGATCCAGTCGATCGGCTTCGCGCTGGCGTTCGGCGTGCTGGTGGACGCGTTCGTGGTCCGGATGACGCTGGTGCCGGCGGTGATGTCCCTGCTGGGCCGCGGCGCGTGGTGGCTGCCGAAGTGGCTGGACCGGATCCTGCCGGACGTGGACGTCGAGGGCGAGAAGCTCACGAAGCACCTGGACGCCGCGCCCGATGACGACGAGCGCGAGCTGGTCGGCGCGAGCCACTAGCCCGTGGCCGGTGCGGGAACGCCGTCGAGGAGGATCACCGGGAACACCCGGTCGGTGTTCCGCTCGTAGGCGGACGCGCCGTCGGAAACCGTGCGGTAGAGGCGGTCGCGTTCTTCGCCGGTCGTCACGACGGCCCGGGCCTGGTAAGTGCCGTCGCCGAGCTCGACCGTCACCGCCGGGTCGGCGCGGAGGTTGTGGAACCAGGCCGGGTGCCGGGGAGCGCCCGCCTTGGAACCGACCACGAAGACGCGGCCCCGGTCGTCGACCGCGAAGCCGAGCGGCACCGTCGTCCGCCGTCCGGTGCGCGCCCCCGTCGTGGTCAGCAGCAGGATCGGGAACGGTGGCCGGGCGACCGTGCCGTGGTTGGCGCGGAACTCGCTGATGACGCTTTCGTTGTACGCCCGGAACTCCTCGTCGGCCGGCACAGGGGTTCTCGTGGCGGGAAGGCCGAAGCTCGCGACCAGGGCGGGACCGCCGGGGAAGACGGTGATCCGGGCGATCCCGGCCGGGGTGGCCTCGAGCACGGCGACCCCGAGGGCCTCGTGGGTTCCGTCGGCGGTGCGGTGGTAGGTGGCCGCGGCGGGGTGGCCGTTCGCGCGGGTCGGGGTCATCAGCCAGTCGCCGGGCGTGCCGAGCACGTGCGCCAGGTAGCGCAGGCAGCGCACCTTGCCGGAGAACCAGGTCCGCGTGCCCACCAGCTCGATCGCGGCGTCGGTGCGCAGCGCTTTCTCGAGGGCGGCCAGATCGGCGTTTTCGAACCCCGCGATGTACTGGCGCAGCAGCTCCCGGGCGCGCGGGTCGGCCGGTTCGACGACGTCGTCGGGCGACGGCGAGATCTCGTCGAGCCGGGCGCGGGCGCGTTGCAGGGTGCTCTTGACCGCGGCGACCGAGACGTCGAGCATGGCCGCGACCTCGGCGGCGCTGAACCCCAGCACCTCCCGGAGCAGGAGGACGGCTCGCTGCCGGGCGGGCAGGTACTGCAGAGCGGCGACGAGCGCGAGCCGCACGCCGTCCCGCGCGGCGGGGTCGCTCACCAGGGCGTCCGGGACCGGCCCCAGCCAGGCCACCTCCAGCGCCGCCGGGATCGGGGCGTCGGGATCGTCGGCCGGACCGCCCAGACCGGACGGCAACGCCCGCCTGCCGCTTCGGTCGAGCGCCGACAGGCAGGCGTTGGTCGCGATCCGGTGGAGCCAGGTGCGCAGCGACGAGCGGCCCTGGAAGGTGCCGTACGCCTGCCAGGCCCGCAGGTACGTCTCCTGCACCAGGTCCGCCGCGTCGTCGGCCGAGCCGACCATGCGGTAGCAGTGCGCGAGCAGCTCACGCCGGAACGGTTCGGCCCGCCGGGCGAACTCGTCCGGCCACTCCGTCGTCGTCATGCAGTGCAGACTGCCGGCGACGGCGAAAGGAACCGGTCAGCTCATGAACCAGAAGATGGCGCCGCCGATGGCGAGCAGGGCCGCGACGCCGAGCACCACCGCCATGAACTTGGCCGTCTTCCACGTCGAATAGACGCCGCCCACCAGGAAGCCACCCAGGGCGAGCAACAGGACGCCCACCACTCCGTTGTTCACAGAACGCCCTTCGTGGACGGGATGCCGCCCGCCCTCGGGTCCGGCTCCGTCGCCGCCCGCAACGCGCGGGCCACCGCCTTGTACTCCGCTTCCGCGATGTGGTGCGGGTCGCGGCCGTGGATCACCCGCACGTGCAGGGCGATCTGCGCGTGGAACGACAGCGAGTCGAACACGTGCCGCGTCAGCACGAACGGGTAGTTGCCGCCGATCGTGAACGTGTTGAACTGCTCCGGCTCGCCGGTGTGCACGCAGTACGGCCGCCCCGAGACGTCGATCGCCGCGTGGGCCAGCGTTTCGTCCATCGGGATCCACGCGTCGCCGAAGCGGCGGATCCCGCTCTTGTCGCCCAGCGCCTGGCGGATCGCCTGGCCCAGCACGATCGCCGTGTCCTCGACCGTGTGGTGCGCGTCGATGTGGATGTCGCCCGTCGCCTCGACCTTCAGGTCCAGCGAGCCGTGGACGCCGAACGCCGTCAGCATGTGGTCGTAGAACGGCACGCCGGTCGAGATCTCGACCTCGCCCGTGCCGTCGAGGTCCAGCTGGACGGCGATCGAGGACTCCTTGGTGGTCCGTTCGACCTTGCCGATGCGGGTCATCGCGAGACTTCCTTACTCGCCTCGAGGAAGGCGTCGTTCTCCTCCGGGGTGCCGATGCTCACGCGCAGGTGGCCCGGGATACCCGGGTCGCGGACCAGCACCCCCTTGTCCAAATAGGACTGCCAAGCCGCGTGCGGGTCGCTGAACCGTCCGAAGAGGACGAAGTTCGAGTCGCTCGGCACCGGGTCGTACCCCAGTCCCGCCAACGCTTCCACGACGCGGTCGCGTTCGGCCGCCAGCTTGTGCACACTGTCCAAAGTGGCGTCCGCGTGCCGCAGCGCCGCCCGCGCCGCGGCCTGCGTCAGCCGCGACAGGTGGTACGGCAGCCGCACGAGCTGCAGCGCGTCGACCACCGCCGGGGCCGCCGCCAGGTAACCGAGCCGGCCGCCCGCGAACGCGAACGCCTTGCTCATCGTGCGCGAGACGATCAAGCGCGCCGGGTAGTCCGCCAGCAGCTCCACCGCGCTCGGCTGCGAGGAAAACTCCGCGTACGCCTCGTCGACGACCACGATCCCGGTGGCCACGTCCAACAGCGCACGCAGCTCGGAAAGCGGGATCGAACCGCCCGTCGGGTTGTTCGGGCTCGTGACGAACACGATGTCCGGACGACGGTCCGAGATGACCGCGGCCGCCGCGGCCGTGTCGAGCGTGAAGTCGTCCCGGCGCGGCGCCGGGACCCACTCGGTGCGCGTGCCGGACGCGATGATCGGGTGCATCGAGTACGACGGCTCGAACCCCAGCGCGCTGCGCCCCGGCCCGCCGAAAGCCTGCAGGATCTGCTGCAGCACCTCGTTCGACCCGTTGGCGGCCCACACGTTCGCCTCCGACAGCACCACCCGCGTCGACACGCTCAGGTAGTCGGCCAGGTCCTGGCGCAGCGCCAGGGCGTCGCGGTCCGGGTAGCGGTGCAGCTCGGCGGCCTCCGCACGGACGGCTTCGGCCACGTCCGCGACCAGCTCGGGCGGCGGCGGGTACGGGTTTTCGTTGGTGTTGAGCCGGACCGGGACGTCCAGCTGCGGCGCCCCGTACGGCGTCTTGCCGCGCAGGTCGTCGCGCAGCGGCAGCGCGTCCAGCGTGACCTCTTCGCCGATCGTCATCGGACCGAACCTCCGAAGCGCGCGGTGACGGCCTCGCCGTGCGCGGGCAGATCCTCGGCATTCGCCAGCGCGACGACGCGGCCGGCGACCTCGCGCAGCGCGTCCTCGGAGTAGTCCACGACGTGGATGCCCTTGAGGAAGCTCTGCACGGACAGGCCCGAGGAGTGGCGGGCGAACCCGCCGGTGGGCAGGACGTGGTTGGAGCCGGCGCAGTAGTCGCCCAGCGACACCGGGGCGTACGCGCCGACGAAGATCGCGCCCGCGTTGCGGACCCGGGCGGCGACCGCGCGCGCGTCCGCCGTCTGGATCTCCAGGTGCTCGGCGGCGTAGGCGTCGACGACGCGCAGCCCGTCGTCCACTGTGGACACCAGGATGACGCCGGACTGCTTGCCCGCCAGCGCTTCGGCGACGCGCTCGGTGTGCTTCGTCGCGGCGACGCGGTTCACCAGCTCCTTGTCGACGGCGTCGGCCAGCTCGACCGAGGTCGTGACCAGCACGCTCGCCGCGAGGGGGTCGTGCTCGGCCTGGCTGATCAGGTCGGCGGCCACGTGCACCGGGTCGGCCGTCTCGTCGGCGAGGATCGCGATCTCGGTGGGGCCCGCCTCGGCGTCGATGCCGATCAGGCCGCGCAGGAGCCGCTTGGCCGCGGTGAGGTAGATGTTGCCGGGGCCGGTGACGATGTCGACGGGGGCGAGCTCGGCGCCGTCGGTGTCCGTGCCGCCGTACGCGAGCAGCGCGACGGCCTGCGCGCCGCCGGCCGCCCACACCTCGTCGACGCCGAGCAGCTCGGCCGCGGCGAGGATGGTCGGGTGCGGCAAGCCGTCGAAGGCGGCCTGCGGCGGCGAGCAGACGACCAGGGAGCCGACGCCGGCGATCTGCGCCGGGACGACGTTCATCACGACGGTCGAGGGGTACACGGCCAGGCCGCCCGGCGCGTACAGCCCGACGCGCTCGACCGGGACCCACTTCTCGGTGACCGTGCCGCCGTCGACGACCGTGGTCGTGACGTCGGTGCGGCGCTGCTCGGCGTGCACCTTCCGGGCGCGGGCGATCGACTCCTCCAGCGCGGCGCGCACGGCCGGGTCCAGCTCCGCCAGCGCCTTCGTCAGCGCAGCGCGCGGCACCCGCACGGATGCGGGCCGCACCTTGTCGAACTTCTCGGTGTACTCGAGGACGGCTTCGACACCGCGGTCACGGACCGCCTCGACCACCGGGCGCACGTGGTGCAGCGCCGCGTCCACGTCGTATTCGGCGCGTGGGAGCGTGGTGCGCAGTTCGGCGGCGGTCGGGACCTGCCCGCGCAGGTCGGTGCGGTTCAACATGCCCCCCAGGGTACGAGGTCACGCCCAGCGGCTTTTCAGCGATACTCCCCGGTGACGGCCGATCCCAGCATGCAGGAGGCAGCGGTGGCGCGAATCGCGTTGTGCCAGGTCAACTCGGGTGACGATCCGGAGGCGAACCTGAAGCTGATTCGCTCCGGCGTCGAGGCCGCGGTGGCCGACGGCGCGCGGATCGTCGTGTTCCCGGAGGCGACGATGGCGCGGTTCGGCCGTCCCCTGGCGCCGGTCGCGGAGGAGCTCGACGGGCCGTGGGCGTCGGCGGTGGCCGCGGTGGCGGCCGAGCACGACGTCGTGGTCGTCGCCGGCATGTTCACCCCGGCCGACGAGGGCCGGGTGCGCAACACGCTGCTGGTCACCGGCCGCGGGCAGCACCGCGGCTACGACAAGATCCACCTCTACGACGCGTTCGGCTTCGCGGAGTCGGACACGGTCGCGCCCGGTGCTTCGGTGACCACCTTCGAGCTGGACGGCGTCGTCTACGGCGTCGCGACCTGCTACGACGTGCGCTTCCCGGAGCTGTTCCGCGCGCTGGCCGACGACGGCGCCGACGTCGTGCTGCTGCCGGCGTCCTGGGGCGCGGGCGAGGGCAAGCGCGAGCAGTGGGAGGTGCTGGTGCGGGCGCGGGCCCTCGACTCGGGCTGCTGGGTGCTGGCGTGCGGCCAGGCCGACCCGGCGGCGACGGGGCTCTCGGTGAACCCGAAGGCGCCGACCGGGATCGGGTACTCACTGGTCGCGGACGGCTTCGGCCGGGTGCGGGCCGCCGCGGGCGCGGGCCCGGAGACGCTGGTGGTGGACGTGGACCCGGCCGTGTCGGCCAAGGCCCGCACGGCGACGGGAGCCCTGGCCAACCGCCGGCTCTAGCTGTGGTGTCCGGCGTCGAGCAAGGCTGGACCTGCACCGCAGCGGCGAAGATATTCATGATCGCCGCTCAGACCGCCGCGAAACAGGCCCAACGCGGCCGCGCCGAAGGCTTGGCCGCGATGACCGGCCGCAGCTGCCGTCCGCACCACAGCCCTGCCCGCACACCGAGCGCCTGGTCCGGGTGATCGTGCGGCTGCGGTGGCGGCAACGGCCGGGCCCGGTCCGGATCGGCGGCCGGCTCGGCCGCTACCGCAATCCCAAGGTCGAGACTGCCTTCGTGCACACGGTGCTCGACGACCACTCCCGCGTCGCCGACGCCGAGACCCATTCCGACGAGACCGCTGTCACTGCCGTCGCGGTGCCGCGCCGGGCGGTGGCCTGGTTCACCGCCCGCGGCATCAGCGTCGAGCGGGTCCTGCCGGACAACGGGTCGGCCTACCGGTCTCACGCCTGGCGCGGCAGCTGCGCCGAGCTGGGCATCACCCCGAAACGGACCCGGCCTCACCGGTCGCAGACCAACGGCAAGATCGCCCCCCACAGCTCAACCGGCGGCAAGCCGCCAGTCACCCGGCTGACCAACCTCCCCGGACATCAACCCCTAGCGGAGCAGGCCTTCGCGGATCGCGACCCGGACGAACCCCGCGCGCCGGCGTTCGCCCGTCTTGTCGCGGATGCGGTCCAGGTAGGAGCGGACCGTCCGGACGCTGATGTTCAGGATCTCCGCCACGTCGACGTCGCGCTCGCCGGCCGCCACCAGCCGGAGGACCTGCTTCTCGCGCTCCGACAGCACGATCTTCGGGCCCGCGTGGCGCTCTTCGCTGTCCTGGATGATCATTCCGGCGAGCGTCGGCGACACGTACGCGTTGTCGTCGGCGATCGTGCGGATCGCGCGCAGGAGCTCGTCGCCGTCGACGTCCTTCGACAGGAACCCCTTCGCGCCCGCCTGCATCGCCCCCAGGACCTCCGGCTGTTCCGCGTGCGCGGACACCACCAGCACCTTGTGCCCCATCTGCCCCACTTCCAGGACCGCGGCCGCGTCCTGGACGCCCCGGAGCTTGAGGTCGAGGACCACGACGCTGCCCGCCGGCTGGTCCTGCACCGCGAACCGGGCCACCGAGTCGGCGACCGCGCCGAGCTCGATGTCCGGCGCTTCGGTGAGCACGCGCGTGAGCGCGTACCGGTAGAGCGGGTGGTCCTCGATGACCCCGACGGCGATGCGGCGCGGCGCCGGGGCCGGGGCGTCGCCGGCCGGTTCGCTCATTTGCGGCCGCCGCGCCGGGGCCCGGAGCCGCCGATCAGGCCGCGCCGGATGGCCTCCTTGACCAGCCCCGGCCGCCGCCGTTCGCCGGTCTTGTCGCGGATGCGGTCCAGGTAGCCCCGCACGGTCCGGACGCCGATGCCCAGGATCAGCGCGATGTCGACGTCCCGCTCCCCCGCCGCCACCAGCCGCAGCACCTGTTCCTCGCGCGGCGACAGCTCGACGTCCGCGGAGACGGCCGGCCGGTCCGCGTTGTCCTTCATGATCATCCCGGCGACCACGGCGGAGACGTACGCACCGCCGTCGGCCACCGTCTTGATCGCGATCAGCAGTTCGTCCGCGTCGACGTCCTTGGAGAGGAACCCCCGCGCCCCCGCGGCGATCGCCCCCAGCACGACCTCGGGTTCGGCCTGCGCGGAGACCACGAGCACGTGGTGCCCGAGCTCGCAGACCTCCAGCACCGCCGCCGCCCCCGCGACGCCGGGCAGGCCCAGGTCCAGCAGCACCACGCTGCCGGGTGGCTGCCGGTGGACGTGGAACCGCGCGACCGAGTCCACCACCGCCCCGAGCTCGATGAACTCCGCTTCGGCCAGCACCCGCTCCACGGAGACGCGGTACAGCGGGTGGTCTTCGATCACCGCGACCCGGACCCGGCCGGAGTCCAGGTCGTCCTCGGCCGAGCGCTCTTGTGTCATGTGCACGACTTTCACCCCGTTCCACCCGACGGAGCCGGCCGCCCGGCCGTGGCCGGGTCCAGCGCGGGGCCCGTCGGCACCAATGCCAGCAAACTACCTGCGACCGGTGACTTCGCCACGCTTCCGTAGCCGAGCGAGGCCAGAGCCTGCGCGTTCACCACCGGGTACTTCCGGCCCGTATCGGTCACCAGGTACGTGGTGGCCGAGCCGGATTCGACGACGACGGCTCCCCCCGACGGGGGTACGAACACCTCGTCCGCCACCCGTGCTTCGGTCCTCGTGGCGACCTGGATTGCCTTGGCACCAGGGGAAAGCGGGAATTCGGCCGAAACGAGCAACCGGCTGCCCTGAACGCACAACGCGACCGAGCCGCCGGTGATCGGCGCCTTGCCGGGGATGCGGTCGGGGAAGGCCGCGGGGTCGGCGCCCCCGGCGCGGGGCGCGGCGACCTTCGGCACGGCGGCGACGTCGGCCGCGCGGACCTCGACCGGCTTCGGCGTCCCTTCGTAGGCGGCCGCGTTGGCCGCGGTGTTCACCAGGAGGCTCGCCTCGGTCTGCCCGACCGGCTCGAGCCCGTCCCGGCGGACGAGGTAGTACGACGTCGCGGAGCCGGGCGCGGCCATCGCGTCCACGACGGCGAGGACCTGGCCGACGCGGGTGTCGCGCCCGCCCACCGCGGGGCCGCGGTCGCCGGCGCCGTCGACGGGCAGCGCGGTCAGGTCGCGGCCGGCCGGGACCGTGTCGATCCAGCGCGCGGAGACCGCGATCGTCGGGTAGCTGTCGAACTGCAGCGCGGTGGCGGCCTCGTCGGAGAGCTTGTACCGGCGGCCGCCGGCGAGCAGGAACCGGTCGCCCCCCGGCAGCCGGACGATCACGCCCTGGTCGCGCGGCAGTTCGACGCCGGACGCCGGCGCGGCGAGCAGCACGGCGGTGCGCGGTTCGGCCGACGCGGGCGCGTCCTGGGTGGTGCGGCTGCAGCTCGTCCACGGCGTGGTGACGAGCGCGCTCGCGGCGGGCAGCGAGTCGGGCGCGCCCGGGATGCCGATCTGCGTGCCGCGGCCGGCCTTGCCGAGGTTCTCCGAGGAGACGGACACGGTGGCGTCACCGGCGCCGCCGGCCAGCAGCCGCGCGGAGGCGTAGTTGAGGACGGGGTGCAGGACGCCGTCGGCGCCGAGCACGAACCGGGCGCCGGTGCCCTCCTCGACGATCACCTTGCCGCCGGCCAGCCAGTCCTTGCCGCCGGAGGGGTTGAGCAGGCCGATGATGCCGAAGACGGCGGTGACCAGCAGGGCGGCGACGAGCCCCAGCACGGTGGCGAGGACGAGCCGGCGGCTGGGCGAGACGGGGTGGTTGGCGTCGGCGGCGACGAGTGCGGAGACGAGCCTGCGCCGGAGGAACTGGTACGCCTGGATCTGGTCCCGCTGCGTCCACACGCTGACTGGCCCCCGGCTGTGCGTCGTCCTCCCGAGTGCCCGACGCTAGGCACCCGGACGGCGGATGGGGAGGGTAATTTTTACGCCCACGCGGCATCTGGGGAGGCAGTAGCGTCGGGGACCCGGGGAAAGGGGAGCCCGTGTCCGTCGAAACCGCCGGCGCCGTGCGCCCGGCACCGCCGCGGCCCGCGTCGACGCCGCTGCCCTGGCTGCTGCCGATCCGGCCGCTGCAGGCCGCGCTGTGGGAGATCGCGGGGATCGCCGTCCTGCTCGCGTGGCTGGTCGACGGCGTCACGCAGCCTGTGCAGCTAGGCGTCAGCGTGGCGGCCGGCTTGGTCGTGCTGCTGACGTCGGTGCGGTTCGCCGGGCGGCACCTGGCGGGCTGGGCGCTGACGTGGACGGCGTACCGGCTGCGGCGCCACGACACGCGCCACGACAGCCCCGATCCGCTGCTGCGGGTCGCCGGGCCGGTGAAGGTCCGCCAGCACGTCGACCGCGCGGGCAACCGCTTCGGCGTCGCCGAGGTCGACGGCGGCTGGAGCGCCCTGGTCCGGCTGACGCAGGGACCGGGCGCGCCGGGCCCGCTGGTGGAGGCGTTGCGTTCGGCTTATGCGCGCACAGACGTGCCGTTGGCATCGGCCCAGCTGCTGACGTGGGCCATCCCCCGCGGCGACCAGGTGCTGCGGGTCCGCTGGCTGGCGGTGCGCTACCGCCCGGACCTGGCCCCGATCGCGGCGTTGGCCCGCGGCGGCGGCGACCTCGGGGCGTTGCGCAGCACGGCATCGGCGGCGCTGAGCCTGATGGGCGCGCTGGCCGAGGCGGGGTACCAGAGCACCGTGCTAGAGGCCGGCGAGCTGGCGAAGGAGCTTCGGGTGGCGTTGGGAGTGCAGGGGACGTCTTCCGGGCCGCCGGACCGCTGGAAGTCCTGGGTGTGGGGCAACGGGAGCCAGGTGTGCTTCCGGCCGCGGTCGTCCCGGGTGGTGGACTTTTCGGTGCCAGGAGCGGCTTTCACGGCGACGTCGTACACGCTGACGCGGACGCCGGGCGGGCGCGAGAAGGCGGAAGTGACGGTGCGGGTGGGGGCTCGGCCTGGTGCCGCGGTGCCGGTCTTGGCGGCGGCGATTCCGCTGCACGGGCGCCACGGGGCCGCGGTGCGTCAGACGCTTCCGCTGGCGTTGGATTCCTGAAAGCCACTGTGCATCGCGGGAGAAACCCCTAGCGCTGAACTCGCTCGCGCGCGAACTGCCGCGCCCGAGGTCGAAAGGCTCCTCACGGAAGGAAGCTCGTGTCGGCCGTCCGGTTGGACAGCCGACACGAGCGATTTCCTTTCATGCTCGACCGCTGAGGCTCAGCCGCGGACGGCCTCGTAAACCCCCGCGATCATGCCCACGAACGGCACCAGCGACAACAGCACGAGAAACTCCGACACGTCCAAAAGCCGCGACCAGTAAGGCGAACGCAGCCCACGCGCCACCCGCGTCGCGTACACCAAGCACACCACCGCCGCCAAGATCACCGTGCCGCCGGCCGCGAACACCACCGTGCGGTTGCCCGACACCACCAGCCACACGCCCGCGCAGACCAACGCGAGAATGCCGAAACCCACCAGCACCAGCCGTTGGACCCGGCCCGCGTACGAACGGGACCGCAAGATCCACGCCACGCCCAGCAACCCCGCCAAACCCGCGTCCCACGGGCCGCCCGAAGACAGCACCACCGACGATGCCAGCACCACCAAGCCGAGGCCGACCAGCAACCCCGTCAACACCGCCTGCGCGCGGGATGTTCGGCCGATCATCTCCGTGCCCAGGGACGGCTGCTCGTCCGCGCGGAACGCCTCCATGTCGTCCGGGACGCGCGGCAACGGCAACCGGGCCAGGCGCAGCGCCAGCATCGGGGCCACCGCCGCCAGGGCGGTGGCCAGCACCGCGACCACCGCCGCCGCCGACAGAGGAGCGACGCCCGCCAGCAGCACCACGCCCGTCGTGATCGCGCCGAAGCCCGCCGCGCTCGTGATCGCCACGAACCACGGCAAGCGGTCGGCCACCGAGACCGCCGCCAGGACGCCGTACACCGTCACCGCCGCCAGACCCGCGGCCAGCGGGCCCGCCGACAGCGAGAACAACGGGTGCGGTGGCAGCACGGACATCCCCGCCAGCAACGCGACGCCGACTCCCGCCAAGGAACCGGCCGCGCCCGCTTCGGCGTCGCCGTACGCGCGGCTCAGCGCGCCGCCGCCGAGGAGCAGCACCAGGGCCAGCAGCCCGGTCCCGATCGGAGCCAGCACGCTGCCGGACGCCGCCGCCTGCACCAGCAGACCGCCGGCCAGCAGCAGAACGACCGCCGCGACCAGCCCGGACCGCCGCGCGACGGCCGGGCTCCAGCCCCCGGAAGAGTCGGCGACGCTGGCGATCGAGTCGATGACGTCGTCGAACAGCAGCGGACCCCGCGGGCGTTCCCGCGGGGTCAGGTGGAGCACTTCGCCGTCGCGGATCTGGGCGGCCGCGACGCTCAAGCCCAGGGCGAGCGGCGCGCCGCCGAGCCGGGACAGCACCCAGCCCGGGTGTTCGGCCGACGCCTGCCCGGCGGCCCCGGCCAGCCGCACGAGCTGCGGCACCAGCTCGGCGAACGTCGACTGCTGCGGCAGGGCGACGTCGACGCGGGCCCGCGGTGTCACCACCGTGACCCGGCGCGTCGTCCCGGTCAGAGAAGCGGTCATCAGACGTTCTTGGCGGCCGAGATGACCGGGGCGAACTTCGCGTTCGACGCCTCGGCGAGCTTCTGCAGCCCGGCGTTCACCGCTTCGAGGACGATCTCCGACAGGTTGCGGGCGTCGTACTCGCGGATCGCGCGGGGGTCGATGTCGATCGAGGTGAAGCGCCCGTCGCCGCGGAGGGTGACGGTGACCTCGTTCTGCCGCGAGTGCGCCTTGACCTCCATCGCCTCGACCGTGCGCTGGATCCGCTGGACCTCTTCGGTCTGCTTGCGCACCTGAGCGAGCAGCTCGTCCATGTCCGGCACCGCGTACGGATCGGTCACTGTTGCGTCCCTTCGTGCTGGCGGACGCGGACACTGCCCACGAACCGCTGGAAACCGGGTGAGAGCCGCCGCGCGGTCGCGGGCGCGGCCGTGCAGGCGAGCTCGAGCACCAGCCGCTCCTCCGGCGTGGCGCCGGGGACGGTCAGGTGCACCTGGGTCTGGATCAGCTCCTCGCCTTCGCCGGTGCGCAGGCGCAGCAGCTGCATGACGCCGGGCGCGGCCGGTTCGCCGACGTCGCGGCGGCTCACCACCTCGAGTCCGGCCGAGACCAGCGAAAGCCGTTCGACGGCTTCCTCCGCGATGGCGTCGATCGACGCGTCGTCCGGCCGCTGCTGGACGCTCACCGTGATGTTCGGGACGAACTCGCCCGGTGCGGCGTCGTGCACGGCGACGAACACCGCGCCGGAGCCGCCCGGGTCGACGGCGGTCCACCCGTCCGGGATGACGAAGTCGAGGGGAAGCGTCATCACAGCCCCACGTACGAAACGGCGTCGTCCCAAGCGGATCCGACGGCGTCGGCCGCGTCGGTTGCCGCGTGGCCGACCGCGTCGACGGCCGCGCCGCCGTACTCGCCGATGGTGTGGCCGAGCTTCGGCAGGTCGATGTCGATCTTCGCGCCGACGCCGAGCCCGAGCCCCAGCGCCGCGCCCGCCTTGAAGTTGACCTTGATGTGCCCGGCGTCGTAGACGGCTTGGGCGTCGAGCTGCGCGCCGAGGCCGTACTGCAGCGTGCCGTTCGCGCCGACGCCGATGCCGGCGACGTCCGCGGCGACCTCGCCCTCGACCTTCCCGCCCACGAAGGCGTTCGCGTGCGCGCCGACGCCGTGCGCGCCGATCGTGCCGGACCCGCTGACCTCGCCGCCGGCGAACACCGTGCCCTTGGCGTGGGCTTCGGCCACGCCCCACTCCTTCTTGAGCTCGGCCTCGCCGTGCACCGCAGCCAGTTCCGCGTGCCCGGACGCGCCGGCGTCCCAGCCTTTCGACGTGATCTTCCCGTCGTACTCCGGGGTGAGCCCGTCCTGCTCGTGCTGGAACTTGTAGTACGTGATCTCGGTGTTGCGGCCGATCTTGTCCTTGAGGCCCTCGGCTTCCGGCTGCCCGAACGGCGTGTCCGCCTTCTTCGGCGCGCGCGTGCCTTCGAGGCCGTCCCAGGTGAGCTTCTTCCAGCCGGAGTTGCCGAACCACGACGGCACGGTCCGCGGCCGCTTCCGGCCGTCCAGCGGTTCGCCGTTGAGCCAGTGCAGCGGGCCGCGGGCCCACTTGCCCAGCTCGTGTTCGAGCCGGCCGACGCCCTCGGGCGGGAACAGCTCGGCGAGCGCGTCGGAGAACTCGTCGACGACCTGGCGGGCGGCCTGCACGCTCTGCTCCCCGAGCTGGCGCGCGGCCTGGATGAACGCGCCGACCGAGCCGGAGTTCACCGCGCGGGCCTGGGCGGTCAGCTGCTGGGCGTACTGGTCGAACTGGGCGATGATCGAGTCGACGGCGGCCTTCGCCGACTGCACGAGCTGCGAGGCCGTCGAGAGCCGTTTCGCCTGGTCGTCGAGCTTCGTGGCCGCTTCGGTGAGCTCGTCGCCGAGCTTCCCGGCGGCCGTCGCGAACGCGGTGTAGGCGTCGCCGTCCCAGTCCGCGTGCAGGGTCTTCGCGGACTCGTCGATCTCCTTCGCCTTGCCCGAAACCGTCGTGGCCTGGGTGGCGACCCGCTGCGACGCGGCACTGAGCGCACCGGGGTCACCGGTGACGCGTCTCTGGCACTCCACCAGGACGCGCCGGTACCCGGACAGCACGGAGCTGACCACTCCCGACGCGTCGACGACCCCCGAGGACCACATGGCTAGTTCCCGGCGGCGTCGTAGCCGACGTGCTGGCTGAAGTGCTTGCCGTTGTAGTCCATCGCGATGTCGATGTCGAAGTCCTGGCCGCCCGGAGCCTCCACAGTAGACTCACCGGTGGTGAGGTTGGTGTGGATGACCACCTCATCGGCGCTGTGCACCGGCGCCGGCTGCGTGACCGGGGCGGGCTGGGTGACCGGCGCCGGCTGGGTCGGCACGGTCGCGCCGTGCTGCGCCGGGTCCACGGCGATCCAGCTGTTCGCCGGGTTCAGCGGGGAGCCGTTGCCGGACACCGCCGTCCCGCCGCCGGTGCTGGAACCGCCGCCGGTGGCGAGCGCGGGCGGGGTGTAGTCGGTGAACGAAGGCTGCTGCGGGATCCCCCCGCCGCTCCCGCCCGCCACCGCCTGCTGCCCCGACGGGCTCGCCACCGGCGACGGGGCCTGGGGCGCCGTGACCGGGGTGTTCCCGATCGACGGCGTCGTCGCGCCCGCGCTGCCGGAGTCGTGGTGGAAGAGCTTCTCGATCTGGCCGATGACCTGCGCCAGCTGGGTGATCTGCTGGGCGAGGTCGACCGCGCCGAGCGCCTTGAGCAGCGCGCCGATCGCCGTGATGAACGCCCGCAGCGACGCGCTGGTCGCGGTCGACAAAGCGACCGCCGCGCCGTAGGTCCACCAGTTCGACATCAACGCGGCGACCGTCGGGTTCACCGCCGAGACCACCGCGCGGTAGGCCTCCTGCGCGGTCTTGATCAGCGTGCCGGAGACGCCGAGCAGCTCGGCGCCCTTCTGCACGACACCGATGATCTTCGTGAGCTGGTCGAGGGAGTCGGAGATCTTCTTCAGCGCCGACTCGCTCGCCGCGCCGGACCAGATCTTGCCGAGCTGGTCGGCGGCCTTCGTCAGCTCGTTGTACATGCTGAGGAACTGCTCGGCCTTGCGGACCAGGTCCGCCACGTGCTTCGCGATCTGCTCGGGCTGGCCCGTGACGATCTGCGGCAGGATGGTGATCGGCCCGCCCGAGGACGCGGTCGCGTCCATCGCGCTGGAGTTCGGGAAAGTCAGCATCGGACCTCACAGAGATTCAAGGACGGACGATCAGGCGACGACGGACGCGGGCCGGTACACGCTGACCTTGGCCAGCCCGCTGATGCGGGCGTCGAGGAGCCCGTGGTTGTAGAGGCGGCCGCCGTCGCCGGCGACGCCGATGACCGGCTGGCGGTCGGAGAACAGCAGCGGCTCCACGACCACGACGTCCCCGCTGTGCACGCCGCCGGGGACGTCGGAGAAGGTGCGCGCGGTGCCGGCGTAGACCTCGATCAGCCCGACGCGGGCCTGGTTGTCGGCGTCGCCGGCCAGCCAGTCGTTGAAGTCGGCGACGCCGTGGAAGCGCGTGTCGGTGATCGGGTGGTCGCCGAGCCTGCCGAGCCGCGCGTCCCCCAGGTAGCGCAGCACGTTCCCGACCGACGACGGCTCGCCGTGGGCGCCCGCGCTGTCGTTGATCGCCAGGGTGGCGAGCTCCGAGGCGTGCGGGCTCCCCCAGATCGACGACGTGGGCGCCGCGGACCCGTCGTGGCCCCCGCCGTAGCCGGCCGCGGTGGCCTGGTCGGCCGCCTGGTAGGCGTCGGCGCTGGCCTTGACCAGGCCGTTGATCTGCTGCAGCAGCTGCAGGAGCGTGCGGACGGCGGTGACCTGGCTGGAGTGCAGGGCGGCGTTCGCGGCGGCGACGGCGCTGCCCAGCCCCGCGAACGACAGCGGCTGCACGACCAGGCGCTCGAGGTCGGACACCGCGTTGATGCCGTGGGCGATGATGCCTCCGACGTTGCCGACGGAAGAGCGCATCGCCTCGGGCTCAGCCCGGTACTCGCCGGCCATGGCTCTCCTTCCGCGGGTGGCTGCTCGGCAGAGCGTAGGTTCGGCCCCGGAAGCGGGCGGACGGCAAAAGTACCCACCGCGCCGTGTCGGCGAGTGGCCAAAATACCGGTCAGCGCCCTTCCGATCTGCTGGAGCCTTGACGCATGAGCCTCACGCCCGAGCGACCTTCCGAGATCGTGCTGCAGTCGCCGCCGATGCTCCCGAAGAGCTCGTCCGGCGGCATGGTGCAGCTGATGATGTTCCTGCCGATGATGCTCGGCATGGGCGCGATGTCGTTCGTCTACATCGGACGCGACGGCGGCGTGATGACCTACATCTTCGGCGCCCTGTTCATCTGCGCGATGGGCGGCATGGTCGTGATGTCGCTCGGCCGCGGCGGCATGGCGAAGAAGGCGCAGATCAACGACGAGCGCCGCGACTACCAGCGGTACCTGTCCGGGCTGCGGTCCCAGGTCCGGGACATCGCCGACGGCCAGCGCGCGGCGATGGTCGCCGTCCAGCCCGACCCCGCCGACCTGTGGGCCTACGTCGAGTCCGGGAAGCTGTGGGACCGGCGGCGCACCGACGGGCAGTTCGCGCAGGTCCGCGCGGGCACCGGCCCGCAGCGGCTCGCGACGCCGTTGAAGGCGCCGCAGACCGTGCCGCTGGAGGACCTGGACCCGGTGTCCTCCACCAGCCTCAAGCACTTCATCCGCACCTACTCCACGGTCGACGGGCTGCCGGTGGCGCTGTCGCTGCGCTCGTTCGCCGCGGTCACCGTCGCGGGACGGCGCCCCGACGTGCTCGGCTTGACGCGGGCGCTGCTGTGCCAGCTCGTCACCTTCCACTCGCCGTCCGACCTGCGGGTCGCGCTGTGCGTCCCGGCAGACCGGCAGCACGACTGGGAATGGGCGAAGTGGCTGCCGCACGCGACGGCGGCCGGCGCGACCGACGCCGTGGGGTCCCGCCGGCTGGCGGCCGACTCGGCGGCCGGCCTGGCCGAGCTGCTCGGCGCCGACCTCGGCGAACGCCCCGCGTTCAGCCGCCGCGCCGCGGCCGAGCTGGACCTGCCGCACCTGATCGTCGTCGTCGACGGCGGCAACGCCCACGGCGAGCCCCGGCTGATCGGCGAGGACGGCCGGCTCGGCGTCACGGTCATCGAGGTCGGGCAGGAGCACCCGCGGACGTTCTCGACCGAGCGGCTGCTGAGCCTGCACACCGCGCCCGACTCGCTCGGCATGGTCGTCGGCGACGCCACCGAGCAGCGGCTCGGGTTCCTCGGCCGCCCGGACGTCCTCGACCGCGGTGCCGCCGAAGCCCTGGCGCGGATGCTGACGCCGTTGCACACCCCCGCCGCCGTCGTCGGCGAGAAGCCGATGTCGTCGACGTTCGGGCTCGCCGGGCTGCTCGGCATCGGCGACCCGCGCGACACCGACACGACCGTGACGTGGGCGCCGCGCGCGGCCCGCGACCGGCTGCGGATCCCGCTGGGCGTCAACCCCGAGGGGCGGCCGGTGGACCTGGACCTCAAGGAGTCGGCCGAGGGCGGGATGGGCCCGCACGGCCTGGTCATCGGCGCGACCGGCTCGGGCAAGAGCGAGCTGCTGCGGACGCTGGTGACCGCGCTGGCCGTGATGCACTCGTCGGAGACGCTGAACCTGGCGCTCATCGACTTCAAGGGCGGCGCGACCTTCGCCGGGATGACCGGCCTGCCGCACACCTGCGCCGTCATCACGAACCTGTCCGACGACCTCGCGCTGGTCGACCGCATGGCCGACGCGCTCAACGGCGAACTGCTGCGGCGCCAGGAACTCCTGCACGCGGCGGGGAACTACGCGTCGGTGCGCGACTACGAGAAGGCGCGCGCGGACGGCACGCCGCTCGAGCCGCTGCCGTCGCTGCTGGTCATCATCGACGAGTTCAGCGAGCTGCTGTCCGCGCGGCCGGAGTTCATCGACCTGTTCGTCGCGATCGGCCGGCTCGGGCGGTCGCTGGGCATCCACCTGCTGCTGGCGTCCCAGCGGCTGGAGGAAGGCCGGTTGCGCGGGCTCGACTCCCACCTGTCGTACCGGATCGGCCTGCGGACGTTCTCCGCCGCCGAAAGCCGGGCGGTGCTGGGTGTCGCCGACGCCTACCACCTGCCGCCGGTGCCGGGGTCGGCGTACCTGAAGGCCGACACCGACTCGCTGATCCGGCTCAAGGCCGCGTACGTCTCCGGGGAGCTGCCGCCGCGCAGCACGGTCGTGCGCGAGGACGGGCAGGAGCTCGGTGTGCTGCCGTTCTCCCTGGCACCGGTGGAGATCCCGGTGACGACCGAGATCGAAGACGCCCCGAAGGCCGACGGCACCGGCGAGACGATCATCCACGCGATGCTGTCGCGGCTGGAGGGCCGCGGCCCGGCCGCGCACCAGATCTGGCTGCCGCCGCTGAACGAGCCGCCGACGCTGGAGCAGCTGCTGCCACCGCTGGGCGAGGACGCCGCACGCGGCCTGTGCCCGCTGGGCTGGGGCGGCAACGGCAAGCTGACGATCCCGGTCGCGCTGGTGGACAAGCCGTTCGAGCAGCGCCGCGACATGCTGTGGGCCGACTTCTCCGGCGCGGGCGGGCACGCGCTGATCGTCGGCGCGCCGCAGAGCGGGAAGTCGACGCTGATGAAGGACATCGCGGGCATGCTCGCGCTGACCCACACCCCGGCCGAGGTGCAGCTGTTCATCCTCGACATGGGCGGCGGCGCGCTCGCCCCGATCGCCGGACTGCCGCACACGTCCGGCTACGCCACCCGCCGGGACGCGCAGCGCTGCCGCCGGGTCGTCGCCGAGCTGACGACGTTGCTGGAACAGCGCGAGGAGTTCTTCTCCGCGCACGGGATCGAGTCGATCACGACGTTCCGCCAGCGGCGGGCGGAGTTCACCGAGAGCACCGACGGCCGCGAGTTCGGCGACGTGTTCCTGTTCGTGGACAACTGGACCACGATCCGGCAGGAGTACGAGCAGCTGGAGGAGCAGATCACCGGGCTGGCCGCGCGCGGGCTCGGGTTCGGCATCCACGTGATCGTCTCGCTCAACCAGTGGATCGGCGTGCGCGCGCAGCTGCGCGACGCGATCGGCACGCGGTTCGAGCTGCGCCTCGGCGACCCGATGGACTCCTCGATCGACCGCAAGGTCGCGGTCAACGTCCCCGCCGACCGGCCCGGCCGCGGCATCACGGCGGAGAAGCTGCACTTCCTGGCGGCGCTGCCCCGTATCGACGGCGACCAGCGCCCGGAGACGGTCGGCGCGGGCGGCGTCGACCTCGTGCGCCGGATTTCCGACGCGTGGAAGGGCCCGCGCGCGCCGCAGGTCCGGCTGCTGCCGCCCGAGGTGCCTCTCGATGGGTTGCCGGCAGCGCCCGCGCGCCAGGTCACGTTGGGGATCGCGGAGTCGACGCTGCGGCCGGTACACCTGGACTTCGCGGCGGACCCGCACTTCGTGGCGTTCGGCGACGTGGAGTCGGGGAAGTCGTCGCTGCTGCGTGCTCTGGCGCAGGGCATCACGTCGAAGTACAGCCCGGAAGAGGCGGCGATCATCGTCGCGGACTACCGCCGCGGCCTGCTGGGCGCGGTGTCCGAGCCGCACTTGCTGGGGTACGCGGGTGCGGAGGGCAAGCTGACGGACCTGATCGCGGAGTGCGCCACCGCGATGCGCAACCGCCTGCCGGGGCCGTCGGTGACGCCGGAGCAGCTGCGCAACCGCTCGTGGTGGCGCGGGCCGGAGCTGTTCGTGCTCGTGGACGACTACGAGCTGGTGGCGACGGTCGGCCGGAACCCGTTGCAGCCGTTGCTGGAGTTCTTGCCGCAGGCGCGGGACATCGGCTTGCACGTGATCATCGTGCGGGGGTCGGGCGGCGCCGGGCGGGCGTTGTTCGAGCCGGTCCTGCAGCGGCTGCGGGAGCTGGGTTCGCCGGGGCTGATCATGTCGGGCACGAAGGACGAAGGGGCGCTGCTGGCGGACGTCAAGCCGTCACCCCAGCCGCCGGGCCGGGGAACACTGGTGTCACGCCGGCACGGGACGGGGCTGGTCCAGGTGGCGTGGACCAAGCCGGCGGAGTCCTAGGGACCCGCGAGCTCCCTCAGCTCGGCGACGAACCGGCGCACGGCGTCGCCGTCCGGTCCGGGGAACCGCGCCTCCACGGCCGCCGCCAGCGGACCCCGCAGCAGCGCCAGCACTTCCTCGCGCGCGGCCGCCGGGAGGTCGCCCAGGTCGATGGTGCGGAAGCCGTGCTCCGAGGCCAGCCGGAACTGCTCGGCGACCGCCGGATCGGTGACAGCGCCCGCAAGGTGGTCGACGACCCGGTAGTAGACGCCGCTGGAGGCGGTCCAGCACCGCCCGTCCGGCAGCACGAGGTTTCCGGACATCGCTCCCCCTTCACCGCACCGGCGAGGTCATCTCGGCGGAGAAGCGGTAGTAGCAGACCGCGCGGTGCTTGCCCTGGGCCCAGGTGTCCGACGTCGGCGTAATGACCTGGACGCGGGCGCCGGGCAGTTGCTTCGCGTCTGCCTCGCACCGGGCCAGCGACCGGTGGTAGACGTCGACGATGTCGGGCATCGGGCCGTCCTCCAGCGCGACGACTTCGAACGCCTCGCCGGTGTGCGCCTCGGTGCACGACCGCTGCACGACGTCGGTGTTGCCCGAAGCCGGTGGCGACCAGAAGCAGTCGCCGGCCGCGAGGTCGAGCCCGTGGGCCACGCCTTCGGGCAGCCGTTCCCCTGACGCCACCGCGGCCCGCTGCTGCCACCACGTCGTCCCGGTGGCGAGCTGGTACCCGAGGAACCCCATCCACCCGGCGAAGGCGACCAGGCCGCAGATCACCAGGACCAAGCCGCGCTGGTGCTGCTTGCGGATCCGGACGATCGCGACGACGGCGAACACCGGCGCGAGCCACCCGCCGAGCAGGCCCGAAACGAGCGTCGCGATGGCGTAGCGGCTGACCGGCTGGTTGCGCAGTTCCTCGCGCATCAGCTCGTCGAACAGCTCGGGATCGTGCGATGGCGCGGACATGGTTCCCCCTCGTGCGGTTGCCCGGGGAACTCTAGCCCGCGCCTTTCGGCGGGACGGAACGCTTTTCACCGTCAGCGACTTACCGACTTCGGTAGGTTCCGGAAAATTCCCGCGCAACTTACGTTGGGCGAGTCGTCCCGTTCGGGACTGATCATCCGGATCACCTGGCCGAAGGGCATTTTCATGCGAATGTCGAGGGCTGTTGCCGCGGTGGGTGCCGCCGCCGCGGCGCTGAGCTTGGTCTCAGCGGGGGTTGCGGACGCCCAGCAGGACATCATCGGCGGGAGCACCGTCTCCTCCGCGCCGTGGGGCGCCCAGATCTACTGGAACAACGTCACCACCTACGGCGGGTTCGAGTGCTCTGGGACGATCATCGCCCCGCAGTGGGTGCTCACCGCCCAGCACTGCCTGAACTCGCCGGGCATGCACGTCAAGGTCGGCAACGTGACGCTCCAGCAGGGCACGAACGCCAACGTCGACCAGCAGAAGGCTTCGCCCAACGGCGACATCGCCCTGCTGCACCTGACGACCGCGGTGAACACGACCTTCATGAAGCTCGGCACCGGGAACCCGCCGACCGGCTCGACCAACCAGATCTACGGCTGGGGCCGCACCCAGGGCACCAGCCCGCCGTCGAGCACCCTCAAGACCGCCAACGTGCGCGTCACCGGCACCAGCACGGACGCGTTCGGCGGCACGGCCATCGCCAGCCAGGGCGTCAACGGCTCGGCGTGGCACGGCGACTCGGGCGGGCCGGAGCTCTACAACGGCGTCCAGGTCGGGGTGTGCTCGACGGGGAACAACTCCGGGTCGAACCCGCAGGGCACGCAGAACTACGCGAGCATCGCGTCGAGCCGCAGCTGGATCCGCACCACGGCCGGCGTCTGACCCACCCGTGCCGGCCTCCCCGCCCGGGAGGCCGGCACGCGGCATACTCGCCGCCATGGAGTTCCGCACGCAGGTCCTGCTCGGCGGCAAGACGGCGACCGGGCTGCCGGTGCCCGACGCCGTCGTCGAGGCGCTGGGCGCCGGCAAGAAGCCCGCGGTGACCGTGACGCTCGGCGGGCACACCTACCGCACGACCGCGGGCGACGAGGTCGACGTCAAGATCCCCGCGGACCTCGTGGAAGCGCTTGCCGCCGACGACACCGCGCGCGCCCGGTTCGAAAGCCTGTCCTACAGCGCGAAGCAGTCGGCCGAGACCCGGCAGCGGCGCGTCGCCAAGGTGATCACCGACCTGCGCGCCGGCAAGTGACCGACGCCGCCACGGTCCTGCGCGTCCTCGACGCCGTGCGCCCGGCCGGGGTGTGGCTGGCGGGCGGCTGGGGCATCGACGCGCTCCTCGGCCACCGGACGCGCGACCACCGCGACCTCGACCTGCTCCACTGCTCGGACGCCGAAGACGCCGTCCTCGAGGCACTGACCGCCCTCGGCTACCGCGAGACGCTCGACCTGCGCCCGGTCCGGTTCGTCCTCTCCGACGGCTCTGGCGAACTCGATCTCCACCCGCTGGTCTTCGCCGAAGACGGCTCCGCCGTCCAGGCCGCCGACGACCACGGCGGGACCTTCCACTACCCCGCGGACTGCTTCGTCACCGGGCGCGTCCTCGGCGTCCCGGTGCCGTGCATTTCGGTGGCCCAGCAGGTCTTCTTCCACCAGGGCTACGAGCCACGGCCGCACGACCTCGCGGACATGCGCCACCTCCGCGAGGCCTTCGGCGTCGAAACCCACTTCTAGTCCACAATAGACCGTCGCAACGCGGCTTTGTCCGGTTTCCCCGACGGGGCGACGGGAACCGCGCCCACGAAGCTGAACCGCGCCGGCACCGCCGCCTCCCCCAGCTCCGCCGCCACCGCCTTGCCCACCGCGTCGAGGTCCGGCTCGCGGCCGGGGACCGGCACCACGAACGCGTGCGCCGCCTCGCCCGTCACCGGGTCCGGCACCGCCACGACGTACGCCTGGTCGACGTCCGGGTGCGCGGCGATCGCCCGCTCGATCGGGCCGGTGTAGTGGATGACCGCGTTCACGATCACGACGTCGCGGGCGCGTCCGGACAGGTGCAGGTACCCGGCTTCGTCCACGAACCCGAGGTCCTGGGTGCGCACCCAGCCGTCGCGCAGCACCTCCGCCGTCGTCGCGGGATCGCGCCAGTACCCGGCGAACGCCGAGGGCGTGCGCACCCAGATCTCGCCGTCGCGGCTCTCGACCTCCACCGTGTCGCAGGCCTTGCCGACCGACCCGAGGCCCTCGCCGGCCGGGCAGATCGTCAGCATCCCGGTCTCGGTCTGGCCGTACGCGTGGTGCATCGCGGGCCCGATCCGCTCGGCTGCCTCGGCGAGCTGGTGCGGCGGGACCGGCGACCCGGCCACGATCAGCACCCGCAGCGAGCTCAGGTCGACGTCCTCTTCGCGCAGCACCTCGAGCACCTGGTGCAGGCGCGGCACGGTCATCAGCGCCGCGGTGATCCGCAGCCGCGGCAGCACCCACGGGAAGTCCGGCAGCTCCTCCGGCACCACCGCCGTCCCGCCGGCGAGCAGGCACACCCCCAGCTGTTCGAGCATCACCGCGCTGCTGAGCGTGCCGAACAGCAGGTACCGGCCGAACCCCGCGCCGAGCCGTTCGTGGGCCGAGCCGGGCACCGGCGGCCGCCACACCCGGCCCTCGGTCAGCGCGCGGTAGTCGTAGGCGACGCCCTTCGGCACGCCGGTGCTGCCGCTGGTGAACACGACCGTCGCGACGTCTTCCGGGCGCCCCCGCGGCACCGGTTCTTCGTACGCGGCGAGCAGTTCGGGCCCGACGCGCAGGATCGGCACGCCGACGACGGTGCCCAGCAGCTCCGGCGACTCGGACGCGGCGTCGACGACCAGCGCGTCGACGTCGCCGACGACGTGCCGCAGCTGCGGCACCGGCAGGCCGGGCCGGACCCCGACGACCCGGCAGCCCAGCACGTGCGCGGCGACGATCGCGGCGAACCCCTCCGGCGTGACGGCGGTGGCGATGCCGACGCCGTCCCCCGGCCCGAGCCCGGCCGCCCGCAGGCCCGCGGCGAACCGGCCGACCAGCTCCCGCAGCTCGCCGCGCGACGTGACGCGCGAGCCGTGTTCGAACGCGGGAGTGTCCGGGGCGCGCCCCAGCTCGTCCAGCAGTGCCTGCGGGTGGACCATCTCGACCGCCTTTCGCCCGGGGCGTCCCGGTCTACCGGGTGGATCTCAGAATTTCGGCAGAAGGCCGCAGGACCACGGCCGCCGCGACCGCGACGGCTCCCACCAGGACGGCGGCCGCGGTGAGCGTCGTGAAGTCCGGGTGCACGATCGACTGGCCGCGCTGCGCCTGCCAGGTGAGCAGCACCAGCAGCCCGGCGTAGCCCGCACCGGTGATCCGGACGAGCCGGCGCCGGACGACGTCGGAGGCGAGCGCCGGGTTCCGCCGGGCGAGCAGCAACAGCCCGAACGCGACCAGCGGCAGCACCTGCAGGCCGTGGATGCCGACGAAGTGCGGGATGCGCAGGTCCCCGCCCACCGTGCTCCAGCCCAGCACCGGCAGGCCGGGGCCGCCGTCCTCGACGCCGACCGAGTGCGCGCCGAACGTCGCGGGCTTGCCGCCCGCGTCGAGCACCGCCTGCTGCGCCGGCGACGGCGAGAACATCAGCATCGCGACGCCCATCCCGGCCAGCGCCAGGCCGGTCCCCCAGCGCAGCGCGGAGGTCAGCGCGCGGTCCGGCAGGCGCTGGAAGAGCAGCAGGACGACGACCGCGGCGGTCATCAGCCACGCCGCGTACGCCCCGCCGGCGACGACGTTGTTGATCGCGACGTCGGCCGGCGTCGTCTTGTTGAAGTGCAGCGTGTGGTCGCGGAAGATCATCTGCACCACGATGAGCCCGACGTCCACGCCGATGCCCGCGGCGAACACCGTGCCGAACCACCAGCCGGCGCGCCGGCCGCGGCGCACGTGCGTCAGCAGCCAGGCCAGCGTCAGCGCGTACGTGCCGACCGAAATCGAGAACTTGAACGGCTTGAGCCAGATCGGTGCGTTGACGAGCGTGCGATCATCGACGAGCAGCCCCAGCAGCGAAGCCGCGCAGAGCACCCCCATCACCCCGGCGAGCACCACCAGCGGACGGTGCCACGACCGGAGCGTGACCAGCGGATTTCCCTTGTCTGCCATGGCATACAGCCTGGCCGGGACCACCCCTGCGGGCACTGGAGCACGCCCCCGTCCGAAGGTGGGGCGGCCCCCACCGGCCCCCTGTGGGTAATAGTGCCGTCACCACGACCGGCAGTTGTGCCGTTTGACCACACAGGCCTCTTTTCTAGCGTGACTTTCACACCGCGCGGACCACCGCGCCAGGGGAATTCGCTTCAGGAAGGAGGTGGCCCGTCGATGTCCAGTCCGGGATTCCAGGCAGATTCCGCTGCCATGACGCGCGCCGTCCAGGGTTTCGAGGAAACCGCGACGAACGCCAAGTCCACGATGGCCAGCTTGGAGTCCGAGCTGACCGAGGCCCTGCGCAACTACAAGGGTGACCAGGCCGTGGCGTTCTGGGACCTCCAGCGCCGGCTCCAGGAGAAGATGACCGTGGCGGTGAAGGAGCTCGACACCATGTCGCAGCTCGTCCACACCAGCCACCAGAACTACGGCCGCGGCGACGCCGACGTCCACCAGAGCTTCCAGGGGGTCGGCAACTCCCTCGAGGGCTCGGGCGTGATCCCCCGCCTCAACCCCTGACCCGAGAGGACGCCCACCATGGCCGACGTCGTCGAAATCAACTTCGCCGCGCTGCAGCACAGCTCGGCATCCCTGGCCGCCAAGGCCAAGGCGCTCACGTCGCAGCTGGAGCAGCTGCACCAGAACCTGCAGCCGATCACCGCGACCTGGTACGCCTCCGGCAGCTCCGCCGGTGACGCGGCCCGCCAGTCGGAGACCCGGCTGCGCCAGGCCACCGCGGACATCGTCGCCATCATCGCCCAGTTCGGCGGCAAGGTCGGCGAGGCCCACGACCTCCAGCAGTCGCTGGAGAACCGCAACCAGGGACTGTTCGCGGGCTGATCCGCGCCCAGACGTCGGTCGGCCGGTGCGGGAAACCCCCCGCTCGCACCGGTCGACCGGCTTTCCCCATGTCCGCCGCGCGCCCAGAGAGCCGGGACCGATGCCAGACCAGTCGTACTACGTCCACCTGGAATCGCTGAAGGACTTCGTGCGGGAGCTGGAGACCCAGATCCACGCGATGTCGAAACCGAACGACTTCCTGCTCACCCTCGGCCAGGAGCCGCTGCTGTTCGGCGAGTTCGGCGAGGCCGGGTCACTGGCCGACGCCCACCGCGCCGCGGTGTCGGAGATGCAGGGCCTGCTCGACCAGGTCCGCAGCGCGATCGGGTTCGCCCAGGACGTCACCACCACGGTCGCCGACGGCTACCAGAACGCCGACCAGGCGGTGGCCGGGGACCTCCACCACTCGGGCGCGGTCACGAACCTGCTCGACCCCGTGCTGGGCCTGCTGGGCCTCGGTGACTCGGACGGGAGCCGCAAGGGATGACGAAGCACAACACCGCGCACACGAACTTCGCCGCGTACAGCCACCAGCAGCTCTACGCGATGCTCCAGGCCGGCGACCCGAACAGCGCGCGGCACGCCGCCGACAAGTGGAAGTCCGCCGCGCTGCACCTGCACGAGCAGGCCCACAACCTCAACTCGGAGCTCACCGAGTTCAAGGACCAGTGGACGGGCGGCGCGGCCGACCAGTACCAGCACATGATCATCGACCTCGCGAACGGCATCTCCAAGGTGGCGCAGACCGCCGAGGCGATGAACGTGATGCTCGACGACGCCGCCGACGCGCTGGTCAAGGCCAAGAAGGAGATGCCGCCGCCCGTGTCGGTGCCGGACGTCTCCCCCGCCGACGTCGCGCTCGCGGTCAACCCGCCGCTGCTGCCGCCGGACTCCTCCCCCGCCGTCCTCCAGGCCGCGGCGCAGCAGCGCCAGCAGGCCATCGCGAACGTCGAGGCGCAGCAGTCCGCCGCCAACGCCGCGGGCAACGCGCACGGCAAGGCGATCGCCGTGATGACCGAACTGGCCGGTGAGTACACCGTGGCCGAGGACTCGATCCCGGCGTCGCCGAACGCCGTGCAGACGCCCACCGCGCCGCCCGCCGGCGGTGGCGCGGGTGGTGTGGGTGCGCCCGGCCTGGTCGGCAACGGCGTCACCGATCCCGGCGTCGTGGTCACCCCGACCGACGGGCACCCGCTGCCCTCGACCGGCACGCCGCAGCAGCCGGGAACGACCGTGCCGACCTCGAACCCGCTGTTCGGCGACATGTTCACCGCCGGGCTCGCCGCGGCCTCGGCCGCCGCGTTCGGCCGGTTCGGCTCGATCATGCCGAAGGTGCCGTCGTGGGCGTCGGGCAAGGACCCCAAGGACAACAAGGAAGAAGCGCCCGGCACGAAGCTCGGTGGCGGCGGTGCGGGCGTCGAGGGCGGCGCCGGCGGCGGCATCCCGATCGGCGGCGGTGACGCGCCTTCGCTGGGTGGCGCCGGCGGCATCCCCGGCGGCGCCGGCATCGGCGGCGGGGGCGACGGCCCGGCGGCGCACTCCGGCCTGGCCGGCGACGGCGGCGCGGGCAACGCACTCAGCGGCCTCGCGGGCGGCGCGGCCGGAGCCGTGGGCGCGGCGGCGGCCAAGAGCGCGATGCCGATGATGCCCATGATGCCGATGGGCATGGGCGGGGGCGGCGACATGGGCTCCGGGCGCCGGATCCCCGCGTGGCTGGTGGAAACCGAGAACGTCTGGGGCCAGTCGGCCCCGGTCGCGCCGCCGGTCATCGGCGAAGAGCCCGAAGCGTACTGATCACCCGACGAAACGGAGGCGGGCCGTGACGGCTGCCGGCTATCGCGTCGCCCCGGCCCGCCTCGACACCGTGGCCGGCGAGTTCGGTTCCCGCGCCGATTCCCTGGGTACGGCGCAACAGGCGGTCGCGGGCGAGAAGGTGCCCGCGACCGCGTTCGGCCAGGTCAGCGAGTCCGCGGCCGCGGCCAAGACGTTCGAGAAGACCATGACGGAGCTGGGTTCGAAGCTCGAATCGAGCGTGTCCCGGCTCCGGACGCTCCAAAATGGACTGACCGCGTCCGCGGCGGCCTACCGCCGCACCGACGCGCAGATCGCCGCGATGTACCGCGCGCTCCTGCCCGAAGAACCCCTCCCGAAGGCCGGGAACCCCGCGGGCATCGGCGGTTCGGCCGACACCGGGGCGTGGGCGCAGGCGATCGAGCGGAACCGCGCGAAGGTCGCCGACGCGCTGACCGCCGAACGCTCCCGGCTGGCGTCGCTCACCGACGCCGACGAGATCAAGCGGTCGCAGGCGCGGATTTCGCTGTACGAAGACATCCTCGCGAACAACCGGCAGATCCTGAAGTTCGACCCGGCGGGCAACGGCCGGATCGCCGAGCTGGTCGGGCACATCGAGCCGGGGACGCGGAACGTCGGGTTGTTCGTCCCCGGCGTCAACACGCAGATGTCCAACTTCGACGCGTACGCCGGCCTCGGGCGCAGCCTGGTGGCGGCGGACCCGACCGGCCGCACGGCGATGGTCGTCTGGGCCGACGGCGTGTTCCCGCAGAACCCGGTGGTCCAGGGCCCGGACGCGAGCTACGCGCAGGCGATGGCGCCGGACCTCAAGCACTTCACCGACGACCTGCGCGGCGAGATCGCGAGCCACGCCGGCTCCGACGTCACGCTGACGGCGATCGGGCACAGCTACGGCGGCGCGACGGTCGGGCTGGCCGAGACGCAGGGTCTCGACGTCGACCGCGTGCTGCACGTCGAGTCGGCGGGCATGGGCCACGGCGTGTGGTCGCCGGCGGACCTGCCGGCGAGCCAGGCGGGCGTCCAGCGGTACTCGATGACGGCGCCGCTCGACCCGATCGAGGTCGCCCAGGGCAACGCGTGGGGCCTGGAGTGGACCGGCATCGGGCACGGCGCGGACCCGGACACGTTCCCGGGCGTCACGGAGCTGGAGACCGGGCGGTCCGCCGACGGTTCGCAGTTGTGGGGCTTGTCTTCGCACAGTGACGTGCTGAAGCCGGGTTCGGAGTCGTGGACGAACATCTACCGGGTGATCACGGCCGGACCGGTGTCGCCGGACGGGACGTTCCAGCCGGATGGCATCCTCGAGCACGGCGTGGAGTTCTTGAACGACGGAGGTGTGCTGCGATGAGGCCTCCGGAACTGGACCGCTTGGCGGGCGAGCTGACGGACGTGATCGACAGCGTCGCGGAGGCGTTCGGCAGTTCGGCGGACCGAACGGTGAACGGCGAGCTGGACTGCGACCCGACCCAGCCGGGCAATTTGCTGTGCTGGCAGTACGGCGTGCGGCTGGAGCACGCGGGCGAGCCGGAAAGGCGGCTGGCGGAGGTGGTCCTGCCGACCCTGGAGCAACGCGGCTGGCAGGCGCACGACCGGAGCACGCCGCGAGAGTTGATCGCACGGTTCAGCCGCGACGGGGCAGATTTCACGGTGCACGTGGCTCGGGCGAGCCACGCGGTGGCGATCATCGGTTCGACCCGCCCGGTCCCGGCAGCCTGACGCGACTCCCGGGGCCGCCGGCGCCCTTGCGCAAGCTCGCTACGGCCTGACAGCCGCCAGATCCGGGCCTGCCGCACCGCCACCGCAGCCAGCCCCGCGGCCACCGCCAGTTCCGCTGCCAGCCCCGCCGGACCGCCACCACCATCGCCCCGGCCGCCGCCAAGGCCACTCCCCGCCAGTCCCGCCAGCCCTGCGGCTGCCGCCAGTTCCGCTTCCACCCACGCCGGACCGCCACCGCCGCCCGCCCCCAGCGGGCTACGGCGTGAACCGCGACGCCCGCCAGTTCCGCTTCCGCCCCCGCCGGACCGCCGCCACCGTCACCCCGGCCGCCGCGGCCAAAGCGACTCCCGCCAACGCGATCGTCCCCGCCGGCACGTCCGCGCGGTGCTCGGCCGGGGGCGCCGCCGGGATCACCGCCGGCTCCGCGGCCGCCGGCACCACCGAGCCCGGGGCCGCGATGTCCGCCGGCAGCGTCGAAGACACCGCCGCGTACGCGTCCAGCACTCCCCAGCCCAGCCGCGGGTCGTGGCCGCCGGAGGCCGGGCGGTGGGCCGTCAGCTCGAGCCGCGTCACGACCTGGTCGCCGGTCAGGTTCGGGTGGTACGCCCGGACCAGCGCCGCGACGCCGGCGACGTACGCCGCCGCCAGGCCCGGGTCGGTCACCGGCCAGCGGTGCGCCACCGCGCCGCCCGCCCCGGCCGACGTGCTGACCAGCTCCGCCCCCGGCGCGGCGACGCCGACGTAGTCCCCCGCCTCCGTCTGCACCGGCTCGCCCGCGGGGTTCACCGACCCGACCGACAGCACGCCGGACGTCGCCGTCGGGTACGACCGCGCGCCCTGCTGCGTCGCCGACGCCGCCGAAACCACCACGGCGCCGGAAGAACGCGCCCGCGCGACGGCGCCGGACAACGCCGGGCTGTCGAACGCCGCGGGCACCGCGACCAGGATGACGCCCGCGTGCCGGTCCAGCGCCGTGTCGATCGCGCCGGCCAGCGCTCCCGGGTCGCCGCCGTCGCGCGAAGCACCGTCGGTGTAGCGGATCGGCAGCAGGTGCGCGCCGGGGGCGACGCCGGCGAACGTCGTCGCCGAGTCCGGCTGCGCGCCGACGATCCCGGCCGCGATCGTCCCGCGGCCGTCGCAGTCCGTGCGCTCGGTGCCGGTGCCGCCTTCGAGCTGGCCGGGCGCGAACTGCGCGTTCTGCCCGTCGACGCCGGTGCCGACGACGGCCACCAGCTGCCCCTCGCCCCGCGTCAACGGCCAGAGCCGCGCCGGGTCGACCACCCGCTGCCCCCACGGGACGTCGCCGGTGTAGGTGCCGGACGGGTTCGCGCACTGAGCTCCGGGCGCCGCGACGGCGAACGCGGGCGAGCCGAGCGTCACCAGGCCCGCGACCGCCAGAACCGCCGGTATCCGCACCCGATCCCCCCGCAACGAAAGACGGTGGCGGAAAAGAACTTCCGCCACCGCCAGCTTACCCGGGAAAGGCCCGTCAGCGAAGGTCCATGCCGAGATCCAACGCGGGCGAGGAGTGGGTCAACCCGCCCACCGACAGATAGTCCACACCGGACTCGGCGTAGGCCCTACCACGGTCGAGGGTGAGCCCACCAGAGGATTCCAGCCGCGTCTTCGGCGAAACCTCGTCGCGGCGCGCCACCGCACGACGGCACTCCTCCGGCGTGAAGTTGTCCAGCAGCACCTCGTCCGCTCCGGCGGCCAACGCCTCCTCCAGCTGCGCGAGCGTGTCGACCTCCACCTCGCAAGCCAGTTCCGGCGCGTGCGCGCGTGCCGCTTCCAGCGCCGCGGTCACCGAACCCGCGGCGACGACGTGGTTGTCCTTGATCAGCACCGCGTCGCCCAGCCCGAGCCGGTGGTTCACCCCGCCGCCGCACCGGACGGCGTACTTCTGCAGCAGCCGCAGCCCCGGCAACGTCTTGCGGGAGTCGCGGATCGCGCAGCCGGTACCGTCCACTTCGGACACCCAGGCGGCGGTCGCCGTGGCGACGCCGGAGAGGTGGCACAGCAGGTTCAGCGCGGTGCGCTCGGCGGTCAGCAGCCCGCGCACCGGGCCGCGCAGCACCAGCGCGGGCTCGCCCGCGACCAGCCGCTCACCGTCCTCGCGCCCGGCCAGGACCTCGTAACCGTCGCCCAGCACCATGTCGAACACCGCGAGCGCCACCGGCAGCCCGGCGACGACGCCGTCCACGCGCGGGGTCAGCTCGGCCACCGCGACCGCGGAGGCGGGCACCGTGGACGCCGTGGTCGCGTCGGGCCCGTACCGCAGGTCCTCGCCGAGGGCCGTGGAAACCACCCGCGTCACGTCGTCGACGTCGAGGCCGGACGCGGCGATCAGCTTGCGGGCCGGTTCGGAGATCGGGAACGTCATGCCACGCCCTCCAAGGGGATCGGGTCGGCCAGCACGGGCTGGCCGGACGGGCTGAGCCGGATGAGCTGGCTGCGGCGCCAGTGCTCGTCGAGCGCCGGGAAGTCGGACCGCACGTGGCAGCCGCGCGACTCGGTGCGCCGGACGGCCGCGGCGAGCAACGCCTGCGCCACCACCGTCAACGCCGCGTCTTCGACCGCCGCGTGCGTCCACAACGGACTGTCCTGAGCCGACAAGTCGAGCACGGAACCCGCCGCGGCGAGCCCGTCGGCGTCGCGGCCGATCGCCGCGTACCGGCTCATCACGCGCTGCAGCGAATCACGCGACGCGGCCGGCGCGGTGGTCCACGACGGCAGCCGCCCGCGCGCCGGGTCGGCCAGCAGCCCGGCGGCGAGGTCCGCCGCGACGGCCTCCGCGACGCGCTGCCCGACGACCAGGCCTTCGAGCAAGCTGTTGGACGCCAACCGGTTCGCGCCGTGCAGCCCGGTCCGCGCGACCTCGCCCGCGGCGTACAGCCCCGGCACCGACGAGCGACCGTCCACAGTGGTCACGACGCCGCCGCACGAGAAGTGCGCCGCCGGCGTCACCGGGATCGGGTCGGAAGCCGGGTCGAGGCCCAGCTTCGCGCACGCCGCGGACACCGTCGGGAACCGCGCCGCGAACCCCGGGACACCGGTCGCGTCGAGGAAGACGTGGTCGTCGACGCCGCCCGGCGCAGTCGCCATCCGGCGCGTGATCGCCGCCGCGACGACGTCGCGGGGCGCCAGGTCGCCGAGCGGGTGCACGCCCGCCATGACCGGCACGCCGGCGGCGTCGACCAGCGTCGCGCCCTCGCCGCGCACGGCCTCGGTGACCAACGGGCAGCGTCCCCGCGCGCCCGGGGTGTAGAGGACGGTCGGGTGGAACTGGACGAACTCGATGTCCGCGACGGCCGCCCCGGCCCGCAACGCGAGCGCGAGGCCGTCGCCGGTGGCGATCTCCGGGTTCGACGTCGCCTGGTAGAGCTGCCCGATGCCGCCGCTCGCCAGCAGCACGGCCGAGGCCCGGACGACGCCGGGCACGCCGTTGCGGTCGAGCACCGTGACCCCGGCGACGCGGCCGCCCGGCGTGCGCAGCGCGTCGACGGCGATGTGGTGCTCCAGCACCGGCACCCGCGCCTGCCCGGCCTGCGCGACCAGGGCGCGTTCGACCTCGGCACCGGTGGCGTCGCCGCCCGCGTGGATGACGCGGAACGCGCTGTGCCCGCCTTCGCGGGTCCGCGCGAGCAGGCCACCCCCCGCCGAGTCGAACTTCGCGCCGTCCGCCCGCAGCCGGGCGACGGCCGCGGGGCCGCCGTCGAGGATCGACCGGGCGGCCACCTCGTCGACCAGCCCGGCGCCCGCGGTGAACGTGTCCTCCGCGTGCTTCGCGACCGAGTCGTCGAGGTCGTGCTCGTCTTCCAGGACGACGGCGACGCCGCCCTGGGCCCAGCGCGTGTTGCCGTCCTCGACCGCCGCCTTGGTGATCACCAGGACGTGCAGCCCGAGCGCCTGCGCCCGCAGCGCCGCGGTCAGCCCCGCGACGCCGCTGCCGACCACGACGAGGTCCGCGCGGGCTTCCCAGACCGGGGTTTTCGCCTGTGAATCATTAACCGGCGGCGTCATTCTCCGCCGCCAGGCTGCCCGATCTCGATCATCCGCTGCACCGACGCACGCGCCTTCGAAGCCGTTTCGAGGTCGACGTGGACCTCGTCGAGGCCGTCGCGCAGGCAGCGCAGCAGGGCCGCCGGGGTGATCATCTTCATGTACCGGCAGGACGCCCGGTCGTTCACCGCGCGGAAGTCGATGCCCGGCGCGGCCTTGCGGAGCTGGTGGATCATGCCGATCTCGGTGGCCACCAGGACCGACTTGGCCTTCGTGTCGCGGGCCTCGTGAACCATGTCGCCGGTCGAGAGGATCTTGACCCGCTCCGGCGCCACGGCACCCTCGCCGGCCAGGTAGAGCGCCGACGTCGCGCAGCCGCACTCGGGGTGGATGAACAGGTCGGCGTCCGGGTTCTCGGCCGCCCGCTCGGCCAGCTCGGCACCGTTGATGCCGGCGTGGACGTGGCACTCCCCCGCCCAGATGTGCATGTTCTCCCGGCCGGTCACGCGCTTGACGTGCGCCCCGAGGAACTGGTCCGGCAGGAAGAGAACCTCCTGGTCAGCGGGGATGGAGGCGACGACGTCGACCGCGTTCGACGACGTGCAGCAGATGTCGGTTTCGGCCTTCACCTCGGCCGTGGTGTTGACGTAGGAGACGACCACCGCGCCCGGGTGCTCGGCCTTCCAGGCGCGCAGCTCGGCGCCGGAAATGGAGTCGGCGAGCGAGCAGCCGGCCCGCGCGTCCGGGATCAGGACGGTCTTCTCCGGGGAGAGGATCTTCGCGGTCTCGGCCATGAAGTGCACGCCGCAGAAGACGATGGTGGACGCGTCACTGCTCGCCGCGATGCGGCTGAGCGCGAGGGAGTCGCCGGTGTGGTCGGCGATGTCCTGGATCTCCGGGACCTGGTAGTTGTGCGCGAGCAGCACCGCGTCGCGCTGTTTCGCCAGGCGCCGCACCTCCTCGGCCCAGGCCGCGTTCGCCTCCACGCCGCCGTAGGGGGTGAGGTCTTGTTCGAGCGTCGAAGTCATGCTGGCCCTCCTGGACCCGTCTCCGGTTTTCGCCTTACAATCGAAAACCGTGCGAAGTCATCTTAACACCCAGGCCCCCCTCGCCCACGAGGTTTTGGGAGCGGTCCTCCAAGTGCGCTCGGACACACTGCGGGTGCTGCTGTGGCGCCGCGCGCTCGACCCGCACCTCGGCCGCTGGTCGCTGCCGGGTGGCCGGCTGCGCCCCGACGAGGACGTCGAGACGTCGGTCCGGCGCCAGCTCAAGGAGAAGGTCGACGTCCGGCAGCTGAAGCACGTCGAGCAGCTCGCGGTGTTCAGCGACCCGCACCGGGTGCCCGGCCCGCGCGTGGTGGCGACGGCGTTCCTGGCCTTGGTGCCGTCCGACGTCGACCCGGAGGTGCCGGAGGACACCGAGTGGCACGACGTCGCGAAGCTGCCGCGCACGGCGTTCGACCACGAGGCGATCGTGCTGCGCGCCCGCGACCGGCTGCGCTCGAAGCTCTCCTACACCAACCTCGGGTTCGCGCTGGCGCCCGACCAGTTCACGATTTCGGCGTTGCGCGGGCTGTATTCGGCGGCGCTGGGCTACCGCGTCTCGGCGACGAACCTGCAGCGCGTGCTCTCCCGGCGCGGCTTGCTCGTTCCCACTGGTCACACGGCGCCGCCGGGCCGCGCGGGCGGGCGTCCCGCGGCCCTGTTCTCCTTCGCGGGCAAGGGCATGCAGATCACGGATCCGTTCGCGGTGTTCAAGCCGCCGAACCGGTGACCATCCTGCGGCGGAGGCGTTCTCCCCTTACCGTGGAGCCGTGACCGAGCCGGAATCGGAAAGCGACGCGACGACGACCTTGCTGCCGTTGTTCCCGTTGCAGACCGTTCTGCTCCCGGGGACCAAGCTGCCGCTGCACATCTTCGAGCCGCGGTACCGCCAGCTGACGGCGGACCTCGTGAGCGGGACGGTGCCGGGGCGCGAGTTCGGCGTGGTGGCCCTGCGGTCGTCGCTGACCCGCGAAGTACGTGGTCTGGACCAGCTGTTCGAGATCGGCTGCAGCACGGTGCTGCGCGAGGCGAAACGCCTGCCGGACGGCCGGTTCGACGTCGTGACGCAGGCCCAGCGCCGCTTCCGCCTGACCGACCTCGACTGCGTGTCGGCGCCGTACCTGATCGCCTCGGTGGAGTGGGTCGACGACGACCCGGTGGCCCCGTCCGGCGACATGGCCGAGCGCCTGGCGGTGGTCGCCCGCACGGCGCACCGGCGGTACTGCGAAACGGCGTGGCGCAGCGACGACTGGCACACCCCGGACGCGGACACGGAACTGGCCGAGCTGGCCTACCAGCTGGCGGCGGACTGCCTGCTGCCCCTGGACGACCGCCAGCGGCTGCTGGAGGAACGCCACCCCCTGCGCCGGCTGCGCATCGCGTGCCGCCTGCTGACGCGGGAGGCGGGGTTCCTGGACACCCTCGGCGCGGTGCCGCTGCCGCCGGGCGAGCTCACCGATCTCAGCCGCCCGGCCAGCCTGAACTGACTCAGTCCGCGGACCCGTTGCCGTTGCCGTTGCCGAACTTGGTCCACACCTTGCCCGCGGCGTCCGAAACTGCCTCGCCGACGTCGCTGAACGCCTTGGTCAGCGGGTCCGTGGACGAGTTCCACGACTCCTTGTACGACTTGGCGGCCGACTTGAGGTCGTCCTTCCAGTCGGACGTCGGCGTGTCGTCGTCGCGGCGCGGGTAGTCGCCCGCCAGGATCGCGCGGTACTCCTCCGACGCCGCCCACTTCTGCAGCTGGGCCGCGCGGACCACCGCGAAGGGGTGCGACTCCGTCTCGACGAACTTGAGCTTGAGGAAGCTGTCGCGGACGTCTTCGACCGACTCGTACTCGGTCGCCTGCTGCAGGAACGACGGGATGTCGATGCGGGCCGGGTCGATGCCGCCCGCGATCTGGATCTGGGCGCGCAGCGCCGCCGTCGGGTCCTGGCCGCAGAGCAGGCCGGCGCGGTCGCACGACAGTTCCGCCTTGCGGAACCACTCGCGCAGCGCCGCGATCACCGCCCGGATGCCGAGCGCGCTCACCGGCGTCCACGACAGCGACATCTGCAGCATGATCAGCCGCACCATGATCGTGCGGTAGACCGCGTGGCCGGACAGCACGTGGCCCATCTCGTGCCCGAGCACGAACCGCAGCGACTCGTGGCTCATCAGCTCGACGAGCCCGGTGCTGACCCGGATGAACGGCTCGTCCATGCCGACCGCCTCCGCGGTGACGCGCGGGTCCTGGTGGACGAACACGTTCGGCACCGACGGCAGGTCGAGCGTCTCGGCGCACTCGTGGCGCAGGCGGTCGAGCTCGGGGTACTGCTTCGGCCCCACGCGGATCGACGAGGCCAGCGCCATCAGCCGCTCGCCGCGCTCGTTGTAGAAGCCAGAAATGGCCTTGACGACCTGCGCGAACCCGGGCACGGCGCGCAGCGTGGCGAGCGCGCCGCGGTTCACGGGGTGCTCGTAGGCGCGCGGGCTGATGCCCGGGAAGCGGACGGCGTGGTGGCGCGAAACTTCGATGTCTTCGGTCACTGCTGGAATCCCCCTGTGGTCGAGGGGGCACAGCTTAGGGGAAAACGTTCACCTGGTGGGAAGCATTCAGCCGAGGCGGCGGCCTAGGTCGTCGCGGCCGTTCCAGGTGACGAGCAGGCCGTAGGCGATGGTCACCCCGAGCGGGCCGGTGAGCAGCACCCACCACGATTCGAGGCGGGGCGCGAGCTCGATCACCGAGCCGAGCGCGGGCGCGCTGGCGATGGCGTAGTGGCTGTTCGCCCAGCCGACGCCGAGCAACATGGCCAGCGCGCCGGCGAGGGCGACCCCCAGCACGGCGGCGAGGAAGACGACCGGCCCGCGGCGTTCGCGCAGCAGCCAGGCGACGACGCCGACGACGATCCCCAGCCCGAGCGTCATGAGCCCGAAGACGGCGAGGTCGTCGAAGCGGTGCCAGCTCTCCAGTTCGAGGGCGGCCTGGGTGCCGTCGGCGGAGACGATGCGGACGCGCTCCGGCGGCGCGAGGCGGGACCAGGCGAAGGCGAGCGGGAAGCTCAGCAGGCTGAGGGTGCCGAGCACGCTCACGGCGGGCAGCAGGTCGGCCTTGACGACGACGCGCGGCCGCCGTTCGCGGACCAGCACGGGCACCGACCACGGACCGGCCACGGCCGACGGCCGGTGCGCGGGCCCCGACGACTCACTCACCCGGACTCCCTCCTGCTGCGTGCGACTGAGGGTAACCGGTCGGTGCTCGGACGCGGTGAGCCGCCGGTCGTGTCGCCCGGGCCGGCAGCCGGCGAGCGCCGCCCGTGGGTCAGCCGCTCGCCGTCTCGCCGTGGCGGCTGCAGCGGGCCGTCCAGCCGAGCGGGCTCACCTGGACCACCAGCCGCCGGGCGCAGACCGTGCAGTACCGCGGCGGCTCGAGCGCCGTCCGGGGGTTGTGGCACGCCGGGTGGTCCGCCCCACCCGGCGACTCCTGTCCACAATGGACGCAGAAGGCAGCGTCAGAGGCTGTCACTGAGCGCCTTGATGGGCATCTTGAGCTCGTCCAGCATCTCCAGGTCCGCACTGGCCGGGCGGCCCAGGTTCGTCAGGTAGTTGCCGACGATGATCGCGTTGATGCCGCCGAGCATGCCCTGCTCCGCGCCGAGGTCGCCGAGCGTCAGCTCGCGGCCGCCGGCGAAGCGCAGCATCGTGCGCGGCATCGCCAAGCGGAACGCCGCGACCGTCCGCAGCGCGTCCTTGCCCTCGACGATTTCGTAGTGCTCGTACGGCGTCCCCGGCTGCGGGATGAGGAAGTTCATCGGCACCTCGTGCGGGCTCAGCTCGGCCAGCTGCACCGCGAACTCCGCGCGCTGCTCGACCGTCTCCCCCATGCCGATGATGCCGCCGCAGCAGACCTCCATGCCCGCCTCGGCGACCATCCGCAGCGTGTCCCAGCGCTCTTCCCACGTGTGCGTGGTGACGACCGACGGGAAGTGCGAGCGCGCCGTCTCGAGGTTGTGGTTGTAGCGGTGCACGCCCATCTCGACGAGCTCGTCGACCTGCTCCTGGGTGAGCATGCCGAGGGAGCAGGCGATCTGGATGTCGTTGCCGTCCTCGCGGATGGCCTTCACGCCCTCGCGGACCTGCGAGAGCAGCCGCTGGTCCGGACCGCGGACGGCGGCGACGATGCAGAACTCCGTCGCGCCGGTCTCGGCTGTCTGCCGGGCGGCCTTGACCAGGTTCGGGATGTCGAGCCACGCCGAGCGCACCGGCGTCGGGAAGCGGCCGGACTGCGAGCAGAAGTGGCAGTCCTCCGGGCAGCCGCCGGTCTTCAGGCTGATGATGCCCTCGACCTCGACCTCGGGCCCGCACCAGCGCATCCGGACGTCGTGCGCCAGGGCGAGCAGGTCGGGCAGCCGGTCGTCGGGCAGCCGCAGCACCTCGAGGACTTCGGCTTCACCCAGGCCGACGCCGTTTTCGAGGACGTGCTCGCGCGCGTAGGCGAGGACATCGGTGTCCGGGACTGCGGTCACGGCGGCTCCTTGGTCGTGGTGGAAGCGTCCCTCATCGTGCACGAAGGCACGCCGGGACGACAGCGACGCAGGTCACTTCCCGGCGGAAGCGCATCCCGCGAACAGCTCGGGGTCGAACTCGCCGCCGAACCACGGCGAGAGCCCGGCCCGGGCGGCGGACAGGAACTCCTCGGGCGAGGCGTCCCCGAGCCCGGCGGGCAGCGCGCCGAGCAGCGGCGCCCCGGCGGCGACGGGCAGGTCTTCGAGGTTCGACAGGGCGGCGAGGTCCGGTTCGGCGGGCCACGACCCGATGATGACGCCGGCGACGGTCAGGCCCCGCTTGGTGGCGACCTCGGCGGTGAGCGCGGTGGCGTTGAGCGTGCCGAGCCCCGCCTCGGCGACGACGATCACGAGCGACCCGAGCGACCAGGCGACGTCGGCGAGGCTGGAGCCGGCCTTGTCGAAGCGCACCAGCAGCCCACCGGCCCCTTCGATGAGGGTGAGGTCGTGCTCGGTGTCGAGGTCGGACGCGGCCCGCGCGATCTCCCCGGGATCGAGGGAGGGAAGTCCACTGCGCCGCGCGGCGGCTTCGGGCGAGAGGGGGTCGGGGTAGCGCCGCAGCTCCCGGGTGGTGACGTCCCGGCCCGCGAGCCGCCGGACATCGGCGAGATCCCCGGGCTCATCGGGCCCGACACCGGTCTGCGCGGGTTTCAGGACGGCGACGCGCTGCCCACCGGCCACCGCCAGGGCGGCGATGGCCGCCGTGGTGATCGTCTTGCCGACCCCGGTCCCGGTCCCCGTCATCACCAGCATGGTCACGGACCATCAACTTAGTGACCCGGGAGGGGAGTCCGCACCGCGGGCACCGGATGCCCAGGTCGAGGCCGGGTTCGGCGACCGGCGCCGCGACACGGGGACGGGTGACGAATCTCCGACCGGGCGGCTCGGCCCGGGCCGAGCCCACCCGGGCCCGGCCCACCCACCTCAAGCCCCCGGCACCACCGCCGCCGCGCCCGCGGGCCGGAACGTCCGCTCCGCCGCGTCGAACAGGTACACCTGCGCCGTCCCGACCGCGAAGTACATCCCCGTCAGCTGGACCTTCCCCGCCGCCTCGGCCGCCGCCACCGACGGGTACTCCCGCAGGTGCTCCAGCTGCTGCAGCACGTTGTGCAACGCCAGCCGATCGCCCTCGCGCTCCGGGACCCCGCCGTCCAGCGTGGCCGAGCCCGTCCGGTGCGCGCTCGGCTCCGCGTGGCGCAACCACACCGACAACGGCCCCGGGGGCGGTCCCTCGGCCAGCGCCGCCATCGCGCCGCAGCCCGAATGGCCGCACACCACGATCTCCTCGACCCCCAGCACCCCGACCGCGTACTCGATCGACGCGTTCATCGACGGGTCCGCCTGCCCCGGCGGCACCAGGTTGCCGATGTTGCGGATCGTGAACAGGTCGCCCGGGCCGCTGGTCGTGATCAGGTTCGGCACGATCCGGGAGTCGCCGCAGGTGATGAACAGCGTACGGGGGCGCTGGCCGTCCGCGAGGCCGGACAGCGTGTCGCGCAGCAGCGGGGCCGCGCGGCGGTGGAACTCCGTCGCGCCGCGGCGGGTCTGCTGGGCCGGGATCCCTTCCACCGCTTGCCATTCCGACCACGGCGCAAGCCAGCGCGGTACCGCCCGGCTCGCGGCCAGCCGCGACCTCGTCGGCCGCCCGGCCTTGCCCTCGCCGAACCACGGGTGGCCGACCTCGTCGACGTCGACCGTGCCGCCGGCCCGCTCGTGCGCCTGCTGCCAGGTGTGCAGGCTCTCGAACGCGGCGTGGTCGAGGTAGTCGACGACCAGCTCCAGCCGCACCGGCACCCCGGCCGGGATGCCGCCGAGGATCTTCGACAGCCGGGGCACCGACAGGAACGTCAGGACACCTTCGACGACCACGCGCCAGGCGTCCCCCTCGTGTTCGACGTGGATGCCCGACCACAACGTCCGGCGCAGCATCAGCACCAGCGAGAGCCCGATCCCGGCGAGCACGCCGGTGAGCAGGTCGAACACCACGACGCCGCCCAGGGTGAGCAGGTAGACGGGCAGGTCGCCGTGGGCGAGGACGGTCCGCATGTGCCCGGGGTTGACCAGCTTCGCGCCGACGTGCACGAGCAGTCCCGCCAGCGCGGCCAACGGAATGCTCTGGATCAGCCCGGCGAGCAGGACGACGAACAGCAGCACCCAGACGCCGTGCAGCACCGCCGACGCCCGGCTCGTCGCGCCGGCCGCCACGTTGGTGGAGCTGCGGACGATGACGCCGGTGACCGGCAGCCCGCCCAGCGCGCCGGAGACCATGTTGGCCGCGCCCTGGCCGACGAGCTCGCGGTCCAGGTTGGTGCGCGGGCCGGTGTGCAGGCGGTCGACCGCGACCGCCGACAGCAGGCTTTCCACGCTGGCGATCAGCGCGATGGTGACGACGGCGAGGGCGAAGCCGCCCCAGCCGCCGTCCGGCAGCTGGGGGACGAGGTGGACGTTCAGCAGGTCGCCGGGCAGTTCGACGCGCGGCAGCGTCATCCCGGTGACGATGGACAGGACAGTCGCGACGGCGATCGCCGCCAGGGGCCCGGGGACGCGTTGGACGGCCTTCGGCAGCCGCGGCCAGACGAGCAGGATCGCGATGGTGAGCAGGCCGACCAGCGCGGCCGAGTCGTGGTGGGCGATGATCTGGCCGGGCAGTTCGGCGATGTTTTCGAGCGCGGAGCTCTGGGCCTTGCCGCCGAGGATGACGTGCAGCTGGCCGAGCACGATCGTGACGCCGATGCCGGCCAGCATGCCGTGCACGATGGCCGGCGAGATGGCCAGCGCGGCACGCGCGATGCGGCTCAGCCCCAGCAGGATCTGGAGCGCCCCGGCGGCGACCGTGATCGCGCAGGTGACGACCCAGCCGAACGTCTGGATGGTTTCGGCCATGACGACGGTCAGGCCGGCGGCGGGACCGCTCACCTGGAGCGCGGAGCCGCCGAGCGCGCCGGCGACGATGCCGCCGACGACGGCGGCGACGAGCCCGGCGGCGACCGGCGCGCCCGAGGCGAGGGCGATGCCGAGGGACAGGGGAACTGCGACGAGGAAGACGACCAGTGAGGCCGGCAGGTCGTGGCGGAGCACGGCGAGGGGTCTCATGATCACCATGCAACCGGAAATCGTGTGAAATGTCCGCTATGCACCACTCGATCGGGTGAATAACTGGCCACATTTAGCCTGAACGTCACAAATCGGGCAGACCGTTAACCCGCACGTCACGCACGGCTCGTCCAGACCACTGGACGAGCCGTGCACGACCTCAGTGCTCCAAGGCACCCGCCGGGACGAACCCGCGGGCCGCATCGTCCAAAAGGGACACTTGCGCGGCGCCGACGTCGAAGTACATCCCGGTCAGCCGGAGCCCGCCGCGCGCCAGCGCCGCGGCCACCACCGGGTAGCCGCGCAGCGTTTCCAGCTGCTGCACCACGTTCTGCAGCGCGAGCTGGTCGGCCTCGGCGGCCGGCCGTTCGCCGCCGAGCAGCAGCGGGGCTTCGCGCGAACGCCGCCGCAGCGTCGCCTCGCCGTGCCGCAGCCAGCTGCCGAGCTGCACCAGGCCGTCCGGCGCCTGCCCGAGCAGCGCCTTCATCGCGCCGCAGCCGGAATGCCCGCACACCACGATCTCCGCGACGCCGAGCACTCCCACGGCGTACTCGATCGCCGCGCCGACCGACGAGTCGTCGCCGTCGGCCGGCGGGACGAGGTTGCCGATGTTCCGCACCGTGAACAGGTCACCCGGCCCGCTCGTGGTGATGAGGTTGGGCACGATCCGCGCGTCGCCGCAGGTGATGAACAGCGTGTGCGGCTCCTGGCCGTTCGCCAGGCCGCTCCACGTCTCCCGCAACAGCGGCGCCGTCCGGCGCTGGAACTCCGAAGCACCGCGGCACAGCAGGGAACTGGCCGTGCGCTGGGCGGGCAGCACGACGTGCTCGGCCTGCCACTGCGACCACGGCGCCAGCCACCGCGGCACGACGCGCGCGGCGACGCTGCGGCGCACAGTCGGCGCGCCCGAGGTGCCGCGTGCGAACCACGGGTGCCCGATCTCGTCGACCGTCACCGGCCCGGCGTGCGCCTGCTGCCAGCCGCGCAGGCAGTCGAACGCGGCGTGGTCGAGGTAGTCGACGAGCAGTTCCAGCCGCACTTCGGCGTGCGGCGGCACTTCGGCGAGCACCCGGGTCAGCCGCGGCACGGACAGGAACGTCAGCGCGCCTTCGATGACGACGCGGTGGCGGTCGCCGTCGCGCTCCACGTGGATGCCGGAGAAGATCATCCGCCGCAGCATCAGCGCGAGCGCCAGCAGGACCCCGGCCGCGACACCGGTGAGCAGGTTGACGGCGACCGCGCCGGCCAGCGTGACGACGTACACCGGCAGGTCACCGTGGCGCCGGACTTCCTTGAGCCCGTTGAGGTTCACCAGCTTCGTCCCGACGTACACCAGCAGCGCGGCGAGCGCAGCCAGCGGGATCAGCCGCAGCACGCCGGTCAGCAGCAGGCAGGCGGCGAGGATCCAGGCGCAGTGCAGGATCGCCGACGCGCGGGTGCGCGCCCCCGCCTCGTAGTTGGTCATGCTGCGCACGATGACGCCGGTGACCGGGAACCCGCCGAGCGCGCCGGCGGCGACGTTCGCCGCGCCCTGCCCGATCAGCTCGCGGTCGAGGTCGGTGCGCGGGCCGCCGCGCAGCTTGTCCACCGACACCGCGGACAGCAGGCTCTCCAGGCCGGCGATCAGCGCGATGGTGAGGGCGGCGAGCGCGAAGCCGCCCCAGCCGCCGTCGGGCAGCCGCGGCACGACGTCGAGCGCGGGCAGCCCGGCCGGGAGGTCGACGCGCGGCAGGGACATGCCGGTCACGACGGACAGTCCGGTGGCCAAGGCGACGGCGGCCAGCGGCGCGGGCACCCGGCGGACCGCCTTCGGCAGCCGCGGCCAGGCCAGCAGCACCGTGAGGGTGACGACGCCGATCAGCACGGCCTGGTCGTGGTGCGCGGCGATCCGCCCCGGCAGCGCGAGGACGTTGGCGAGCGCGGAGCCCTGGGCCGTGCCGCCGAGCACGACGTGCAGCTGGCCGAGCACGAGCGTGACGCCGATACCGGCGAGCAGCCCGTGGACGATGGCCGGCGACACGGCGAGCGCGGCGCGGGCCAGGCGCGTCAGGCCGAAGAGGATCTGCAGCAGGCCCGCGGCGACGGTGATCGCGCAGGTGACGGGCCAGCCGTGGGTGGCGATCGTGTCGGCCAGCACCACGGTGAGGGCGGCGGACGGGCCGCTGACCTGCAGCGGCGATCCGCCGAAGAGGCTCGCGACCAGGCCGCCGACGACGGCGGAGATCAGGCCCGAGAGCAGCGGCGCCCCGGCGGCGAAGGCCACGCCGAGGGACAGGGGGACGGCGACGAGGAAGACGACTATCGAAGCGAGGAAATCGTGCTTGAGGTTCTCCAGGAACCGCGGGGTCTTCGGGGGGCCGGTGTCGTGTTCTCCGCGAACGATCTCGATCATGGGGGCAGGATCGCCGAAAGCGCGCGAAAAGTCCGCTACGCAAGCATTTCTCGCGTTTGTCCCGGTACGGACCGGTTCGCTTCGGCGACCTTTCAGGCGAATACCGCCGCGGCAACCTCCGCCGATCGCGTGGTGTGGATCTTGCCGCGGCACTCAGCGCGACGATGAGGGACCTTCGGGTCTGGTTGTGCCCGTGGTCACACCCGATGTGCTGAATTCACGCCTTTTCCGCGACCGCGAGCATCGCGCGGGTGATCACGGCGAGGTCGTCGTCAGTCGAAACGTACGGCGGCATCGCGTAGACGAGGTCCCGGAACGGCCGCAGCCAGGCGCCGTGCTCGAGCGCGACGTCGGTGGCCACGGCCATGTCGACGGGGTGGTCGAGCTGCAGGACGCCGATCCCGCCGAGCACCCGGACGTCGGCCACCGAGCCGAGGTCGCGCGCCGGCGCGAGGCCGTCGAGCAGGCCCTTCTCGAGCCGGCTGACGTCCTGGCGCCACGCGCCGTCCGCCAGCAGGCCGAGCGAGGCGTTCGCGACCGCCGAGGCCAGGGGGTTGCCCATGAACGTCGGCCCGTGCGCCAGGACCGGCAGCGCGCCGCGGGAGATGCCCGCCGCGACCTCCGGCGTGCACAGCGCGGCCGCCATGCTGAGGTAGCCGCCGGTCAGCGCCTTGCCGACGCAGAGCACGTCCGGCGTCACGCCCGCGTGTTCGGCGGCGAAGAACGCGCCGGTGCGACCGAAGCCGGTCGCGATCTCGTCGAAGATCAGCAGGACGTCGTGCGCCTCGGTCAGTTCCCGCAACGCGCGCAGGTACGCCGGGCTGTGGAACCGCATCCCGCCCGCGCCCTGCACGACCGGTTCGACGATCACCGCGGCCAGTTCCCCGGCGTGCGCGCCGATCGCGTCGGCCAGGGTGTCCACATAGGACTGATCCGGCGGCGCGTCGAACCCGGCCGGCGGGGCGGGCACGAAGACCTGCTCGGGCAGGACGCCGCGCCACAGCGAGTGCATGCCGCCGTCGGGGTCGCAGACGCTCATCGGCGTGAACGTGTCGCCGTGGTAGCCGCCGCGCCAGGTCAGCAGCTTCCGCTTCTCGGGCAGCCCGCGCGAACGCTGGTACTGCAGGCACATCTTCGCGGCGACCTCGACCGACACCGAACCGGAGTCGCAGAGGAAGACGTGCTCGAGCCCCTCGGGCGTGAGGTCGACGAGGGTCTTCGCGAGGGTGATCGCGGGTTCGTGGGTCAGGCCGCCGAACATGACGTGGCTCATCCGCCCGGCCTGGGCGGCGAGCGCGGCGTCGAGCACGGGGTGCCGGTAGCCGTGGACGGCCGACCACCACGACGACATCCCGTCGACGAGCTCCCGGCCGTCGGCGAGTGTCAGCCGCACCCCGCTCGCCTCGGTGACCAGCAGCGAGGGCACCTTCGCCGGCATCGGCGCGTAGGGGTGCCAGACGTGCTGGGCGTCGAGGGCAAGCAGGTCGGCGGGTTCCATGCGCCGACACTACGACGTCAGTGCAGCCGGACGGGCAGCGCCTCCAAACCGTGCACCAGCGAGCTGTACCGGTAGACCAGGTCGCCCGGCTTGGCGTCCAGCGCGAGGTCCGGGAACCGCGCCAGCAGGCCGGCCAGCGCGATCTCGGCCTCCAGCCGGGCCAGCGGTGCGCCGACGCAGTAGTGGATGCCGTGGCCGAACGCGAGGTGCCCGCCCGCCGCGCGGGTGACGTCGAGCCGGTCCGGCTCCGGGAACCGCTCGCCGTCGCGGTTCGCGCCCAGCAGCGAGATCAGCACGAACTCACCCTCCGGGATGGTCACTTCGCCCGCTTCGACCGGCTCCGCGGTGAACCGGAGCGTGGCCAGGTGGATCGGGCCGTCGAAGCGGAGGAACTCCTCGACCGCGCCCGGCATCAGGGACGGGTCGGCGCGCAGCAGCGCCAGCTGCTCCGGCTCGCGCAGCAGCGCCAGGACGCTGTTGGCGATCAGGTTCACCGTGGTCTCGTGCCCGGCGACCAGCAGCAGGAACGCCATCGAGATGAGCTCGTCCCCGGACAGCGAGTCGCCGTCGTCGCTCGCGTGCACCAGGTCCGACAGCAGGTCCTCGGCCGGCTCGGCGCGCTTCTGCTCGACCAGGCCGGTGAGGTAGGTGAGCATGCTCTGCGCCGCGTGCTGCGCGTCCTCCGGCGCCGACGCGCTCAGCAGCGTCTTCGACCAGGCGGAGAACTCGGTGCGGTCCTCCGGGGCGACGCCCAGCAGCTCGCAGATCACCGTGATGGGCAGCGGCGCGGCGAACGTCGGCAGCAGGTCGACCCGTTCCTGCCCGGCCAGCGCGTCCAGCAGCTCGGCGGTGATCTCTTCGATCCGCGGGCGCAGCCGGGCGACCGTGCGGCCGGTGAACGCCTTGTTCACCAGCTTGCGCAGCCGCGAGTGGTCCGGCGGGTCGGTGTTGAGCATGTGCCGCCCGAGCGCTTCGCCGAAGCCGCCCTGGTTGGTCGCCCCGGCCGGGAGCTTCGCTTCGAACAGCTCGTACGCGCGCCGGTTGTCCTTGTGCAGCCGCGGATCCGCGAGCAACGCCCGCGCCTGCGCGAAGTCCGTGACGACGAAGCACTCCAGGCCGCGCGGCATCCGCACGCGGCGCACCGGGCCGCCGGCCCGCAACAGTTCCGCGAACAGGTGCGCGTCCTGCGCGAAGTCCTCGGCCACTTGCATCGTCGTCATACCGCCCCCATGAGTCCGCCTCAGCGCTCGGCGAGTGCCGCCACCACGCGCTCGGTCACGTCCTGCCAGTATGCCCGCTGTTCCTCGCGTTCCTCCGCGTCCGAAAGCCATTCCTGGTGGAACCGCAGCGTGGTCTTGCCGCCCGCGCCGCTCAGCCGCACCTGGACCGTCGAGTCGTGGTCCCAGTCGCTCGGCCGCCAGGTCAGCCGCACCCGGTCGCCCTCGACGAAGCTGCGGATCTCGCCGACCGTGCCGTTCACCGTCTCGTACTCCGCGCCCGGCTCCCGCGGCAGCTCGACGCCCGGCCCCAGCCAGATCGCGACGCCGTCCCGGCTGACCAGGAAGTCCCACACCGTTTCCGCCGCGTACGGCAAGGTGCGCGAGACCCCGATGTTCCACCCCACATCGGCCGTCTTCCCCACTGAAGAAGTCATGGCGCCATCCTCCCACCGGGGTACGACAAAACCCGTCCCCGGCCCGGGTGCAGGATCGTCAACCGTGCGCTACCGCCCCATTTCCCCCGCCGTCCTGGCCGAAGAACTGACCGACCGCATCGACGCGCTCACCGGGCGGCGACGGATCGCGGTCGCCGTCGACGGCGCGGCGGGTGCGACGGAAACCACAGAACTCGCCGACGCCCTGGTCGACCCGCTGCGCCTACGCGGCCGAGCGACCCTTCGCGTGTCCGCGCGCGACTTCCTGCGGCCCGCGTCCCTGCGCTTCGAGCACGGCCGCACCGATCCCGACGCCCGCTACACCGACTGGCTCGACGTCGGCGCCCTGCGCCGCGAAGTGCTCGACCCGCTCGGGGAGAACGGCTCGGGCGAGGTCCTGCCGTCGCTGTGGGACGCCGAGCGCGACCGCGCGACCCGCGCCGAGCGCGTGCCGGTGCCCGACGGCGGCGTCGTGCTGGTCGACGGCGAGCTGCTGCTGGGCGCCGGCCTGGCCTTCGACCTGGCCGTGCACCTGTGGCTCTCCCCCGCGGCCCTGCGCCGCCGCGTGCCGGACACCTGGGCGGTCCCGGCCTACGAGCGGTACGAGGAAGAGGTGGACCCGAGCGCGCTGGCCGACGTCGTCGTGCGCGTCGACGATCCGCGGCACCCGGCGCTCTACACGCCTTAGCGGACGACGGCCACCGGGTCGCCGTCCAGCAGGCCGGCCAGCCGCCCCGCCATCGTGTCCCAGCGCCAGTTCTCCGTCACCCAGGCCCGTCCGGCCTCGCCCATCCGGCGCGCGCGCACCGGGTCGGCCAGCAGGCTGGCCACCGTCTCGGCGAGCTGGCCGGTGTCCCGGCCCTCGACGACGTGCCCGGTGACCTCGTCGAGCACCGTCTCGGGCGCGCCGCCGGAGTTGCCCGCGACCACCGGCAGGCCGGTCGCGGAGGCCTCCAGGTAGACGATGCCGAGCCCTTCGACGTCGAGGCCCTTGCCGCGCGTGCGGGCCGGCATGGCGAAGACGTCGCCGGCCGCGTAGTGCGCCGGCAGCTCCGCCCACGGCACGGATCCGGTGAGCACGACGTCGCGTTCCAGGCCGAGCTCGGCGACCAACCCGGTCAGTGCCTTGCGGTACGGGCCGCCGCCGACGATCAGGAGAGCCGCGTCCGGGACGCGCTCGCGGATCTTCGGCAGCGCGCGGATCAGCTGGTCCTGGCCCTTGCGCGGGACGAGCCGGGACACGCACACGACGGTCGGGCGGTCGGAAAGGCCGTGCCGCGCCCGGATTTCCGCGCGCCCGGCGGGGTCCGGTTTGTACAGCCCGGTGTCCACTCCGGACGGCAGCAGCTCCAGCCCGGCCATCGGGCCGAACGCGGCGGCGAACCGGCCGCGGGTGTAGCGGCTGACGTAGGTGACGACGTCCACGGTGTCGCCGATGCGCCGCAACGCCTGCCGCGAGCCGGGAAGCATGGACCAGCCGACCTCGTGGCCGTGCGTGGACGCCACGATCCGCCGCGCACCGGCCTGGCGCAGGGAATGCCCCAGCAGCGCGAGCGGCGCGGCCGCGCCGAACCAGACGGCTTCGCAGTCCCTCGCGCGCATGATCTGCTTCGCGCGGCGAAGGACGTCGGGCGTCGGCAGCATCAGCGACGTCGGGTGCCGGACAACCTCGAACGGCGCCTCGGCGTCGAACTCCTCGTGCGACCCGGTCCGCGACTCCCACGACGGCGCGTAGACGACCAGGTCGTCCGCCGGCAGCCGGGTGGCGAGGGAGTTCAGGTAGTTCTGGATCCCCCCGGGCCGCGGCGGGAAGTCGTTGGTCACCAGCAGGGTCTTGAGCACGCCTCAGAGGCTAGCGGCCCTCCCGTACGGCGAAGGGGCGGCACCGCGTGTGCGGTACCGCCCCTTCGTGGTGCTCGGGTCAGGACGTCGGGCGCCGGGCGCCCGCGTACTGGCTCTGCAGCGGCGAGATCTTCACCACGTCACCCGTGTCGGGCGCGTGGACCATCTTGCCGTCACCGATGTACATGCCGACGTGCGAAACGGGCGAGTAGTAGAACACGAGGTCGCCCGGCTGGAGCTGGTCCCGCGGCACCGCGGCGCCGAAGGTGGACTGCTCGCGGCTCGACCGCGGCAGCGTGATGCCCGCCTGCTTGTAGGCCCACAGCATCAGGCCCGAGCAGTCGAACGTGCTCGGCCCGGTGGCGCCCCAGACGTACGCGCTGCCGCGCTTGCTCAGCGCCGCGTCGAGGGCGATCTGGGCGGCCGCGGTGGGCGCCTTGAGACCGGTGGGCGAGCCACCCTTGTCGCCCTGGGCGGCCTTGTCGGCCGCGCTCAGGCTCTTGTTGGCCGCCTTCAGCTGGTCGATCTGGTCGTTCAGCGTCTTCTGCTTGGCCCGGATGTCGTCGGTCAGCTTCGCCGCGGCGTCACGGGCGTCCTGCGCGCGCTTCGCGGCGTCGGAAGCCTTGTTCGTGGCGTCGGTGGCCTGCTGGACGGCACCGGTGAGGTTGCCCATCGCGCCGTTCTTCTCGGTCGCGATGACCTCGAGGGCCGAGGAGCGGTCCAGGAAGTCCTGAGTGGACGTGCCGGCCAGCAGCGCGGACAGCTTGTTCAGCTGGACGCCGCTGGTGAACGACGCACCGGCGAACTTGTCGACCTCGGTCTGGTACTTCTTCTGGTTCGCGGCCGCCACGGCGGCCTGGTCCTTGGCCGCGTTGACGTCGCCGGTGGCCTTGTCGAGCTCGGCCTGCTTGGCCTTCAGGTCGTCCTGGGCCTTGAGCAGGTCTTCGTTGAGCTTTTCGGCCTGGGCCGCGAGGTCGCGGTACTGGGCGAGGGCGTCCGAACCGGTGGGCGGGGCCTGGAGGACGGGGACTGGGGCGGCGGTGGCCGTCGGCTGGGCGAGGGTGACGAGGGTGATCACCGAAGCCGCCGCGAGGGCACCTGAAACCACGCGCCTAACTGGATGCGACTGCACGGTCGCGCGGGTCTCCTTTGCGTCTCGGCCGCCGTGGGGACCGGGGCGCGAAGAGGTCGGGGGTTCCTCTTCGCCGCTGTCCCTGTCACCGCGCGCGAGCCGTCTTCTTCCGCAACAGCTGCAGCGCGGTGGTGGTTCCGGTTCCCAGCTTCCCGACAAAGCTGCGTCCGGCGGCGATCCCGTGTCGCCGCCCTTATCGACGGCCGGGGGCCACGAGATCTCGGACAGGTTACGAAAAGACCGCCTGCGCGTCCACCACCTCCCCGGCAAAAACTCTCCGTAGCGCCGCTAAACCCGATCGGACCTGCGGTGGAAAAAACATGTGATGGGCGTTACACGCTGGGGTTTCACCGGAGGCCTTTTCGGTCACCGACCGTTCATCCGATCCGATCGACCACTCGGCGCGCCGACACGAAACGGGCGCGTCAGGCGGTCCGCCGTTCCTCGACCAGGCGCAGCCGCGGCACCATCCCGGCCTCGGCGAGCGCGTCCACGGCCCGCCGTTCGTCGGCGTCCCAGACGACCGCCGGTGGCGCGCCGAGCAGGACGCTCACGACGCAGTCGTGGCAGGAGATTCCGCGCACCACGCAACGGTCGCAGTCGACCACGACGTTCTCGATGTCCGAAACCGAAATGTGCGAGACGTCCACTTCGGACAGCTCGGGGGTGTCGTGCACGGGGTCCTCCTCACGTCGGAACTGACTTGACGAGGACGGTAGGCGCTACCACCGACAGTTTCGGTCGGTCAGACCCGCGAAAGGCGGCTGACCAGCACCGCTGAGGGCGTCGGATGCGCTCCGCGGCCGCGCACGGAGTCGGCGACCGCCCGGTCGGACGTCGCCACCACCATCGGCCGGCCTGCGGGCTCGGCCGCCACGATGTTGCGGATGACGTCGTCGGCGAGGACCCCGCGGTCGGAGAACAGCACCCGGACCCCGCGCGGCACCGAAGCCGGGACCGACAGCACGCCCGCGCCGTCGAACACCACCGTCACCTCGGCCGACGTGCGCGCCGCCAGCGCGGACAGCTGGTGGATCAACCGGTCTCGCTGGTCGGCCAGCGCCAGCTCGGGGTAGCCGGTCTTCGTGACGTTGTAGCCGTCGACGATCAGGTGCACGTTGGGCAGCGCCAGGTAGCGGTCCAACGTGGACACGTCGGCGATCTTGCCGCCCTGGCCGGTGCCGGTGCTGGCGCCGCGGACCATGTCGGCGGGCCGGGCGCCGCGGGAGCTCAGGGAGAGCTCGCGGCGCAACCCCGTGACCGCGCCGTCGATCGTGTCGATGAGCAGCGCGAGCCGCACTTCGTCGGCTTCGCGGGCTTCACGCGCGGACTGGCGGGCGATGTCGGCGTCCGCGGCCGCGCGTTCGGCGCGGGCGCGTTCGTTGGCGACGCGCTGGCGTTCCCGGTCGAGTTGGGCGTTCAGGGCGGCGATTTCTTCCGCTCGCGCGCCGGCTCCGCGTTCGGCGTCCGCCGAAGCCGCTTCTGCCGCGTCTTTGGCCTGGCGAAGCTGGACGCCTTGCTCGCGAAGGCGCTTCAACAGCTTCTCGACTTCGCCCTCACGCTCGCCTCGCGCGTTCTCGGCGGCGTTCTTGGCCTCGGCGAGCTCGACGCGCAGCTGCGCGAGTTCGGCTTCGAGGCGCTGGTTGCGGGCCAGCGCGGCGTCGCGTTCGGCGCGCAGGGCGTTTTCCTCGGCGTTCTTGGCGACGAGCCGGACGCGCCCGGCCGCGCCGGACTCCCCGAGCAGGACGGCGGCCGCCGCCGCGGCGACCGAGTCGGCCGCGTTCGGGTCGAGCGCGTCGGTGCGGTGCTCGCGCAGCCACTCGATGACGGCGGTGCGGAACTGGGCCGACTCGCCGAGCGCGGTGAGCAGCGCGGCGCCGCCCAGCTTGGCCCGCTTCGCCGGGGCGAACTTCGCGACCGGCCGCAGCTGGCGGGGCACGTCGGTGGCGGGCAACTTGGCGACGGCGGCCGCCGACAGCTCGGCGATCCGGTCGCGGACCGGCTCCGGCAGCGCGGGCCAGGTGGCCGGTTCGGGCCGCTCGGCCTCCTCCTCAGCCTGCTCCGGGCGCGCCGCGACACCCGACGGACCGGCGGGGTCCTCGGGCGGCTCCGGCACGAGCGGCTGCGGGTGCATTGGTCCAGGGTAGGCCCCGCCCCCGCATCGCGCGCCGCGCGGCACACGGACCGGCCGCGACCGGAAACCGTCGGTGCCCATTCGGGGGCTCCGGCCCGGCCCGGGGCTCCGCCACCCGGACCCTCGAAAACTGCCGGCGCCCATTCGGGACTCCGCCCCAGCCGGGGCCCCGCCACCCGCACCTCCGGAAACTGCCGGTGCCCATTCGGGGGCTCCACCCCAGCCGGGGTCCCGCCACCCGCACCTCCGGAAACCGTCGGCGCCCACCCGAGGCCCCGCCCCAGCCGGGGACCCGCCACCCGCACCTCGAAAAACTGTCGGTGGTCACCTCTACTCTCCCGCACATGCGTTCGACCCAGGCTCAGCTCGCGTTCGACGAGCTCGGAACTCCCTTGCGGGACACGACTTTCGTGGTGTTCGACCTCGAGACGACCGGCGCGGCGCCCGGTCCGTCCGGCATCACGGAGATCGGCGCGGTGAAGGTGCGCGGGGGCGAGGTGCTGGGCGAGTTCGGGACGCTGGTCAACCCGGGGATGGTGATCCCGCCGCAGATCGTCTCGCTGACGGGCATCACCCAGGCGATGGTCTACGACGCGCCACCGATCGAGGAGGTGCTGCCGGCGTTCCTCGAGTTCATCGGCGGTTCGGTGCTGGTGGCGCACAACTCGGGGTTCGACACGTCCCACATGCGGGCCGCGTGCGAAGGACACGGTTATGTGTGGCCGAAGCTGACGGTCGTCTGCACGGTCCGCCTGGCGCGGCGCGTGGTCCCGCGTGACGAGGTCGGCCGCTACAACCTGACGGCGCTGGCGCTGCTGTTCGGCGCGCGGACGCGGCCGACGCACCGGGCGCTCGACGACGCCCGTGCCACGGTCGACGTGCTGCACGGGCTGCTGGAGCGCGTCGGCAACCTGGGCGTCCATTCGCTCGAGGAGCTGATGGGCTACCTGCCCGAGGTCACGGTCGCGCAGCGGGCGAAGCGGCACCTGGCGGCGGACCTGCCGTCGGCGCCGGGCGTATACCTCTTCAAGGGGCCGAAGGACGAGGTCCTGTACGTCGGCACGGCGAAGGACCTCCGGCGGCGCGTGCGGACGTACTTCACCGGTTCGGAGGGGCGCAGCCGGATCCGCGAGATGGTCGGGCTGGCCGAGCGCGTCGACCACGTCGTCTGCGCGCACGCGCTCGAGGCGGAGGTGCGCGAGCTGCGGCTGATCGCGGCGCACAAGCCCGCGTACAACCGGCGGTCGAAGAACCGGCACCAGGGCTGGTGGATCGGGCTGACGGAGGAGGCGTTCCCCCGGCTGTCGGTGGTCCGCCTGCCGCGACCGGGGGTGCTCGGCCCGTTCCGCAACCAGGCGGACGCCCGCGCGACGGCGGACACGCTGGCCGGGGCGTCCGGGCTGCGGACGTGCACCCAGCGGATTTCGCCCCGCACGGCGAACGGGACCCCGTGCGTGCTGGCGGAGCTGGGGCGGTGCGGGGCGCCGTGCGCGGGCCGGCAGAGCGTGGAGGCGTACGTCCCGTCGGTGGAGTCGGCGTCGGGCCTGATCGCCGGGCTGGACGGCGGCCCGCTGCACGTGGCGGCGGCCCAGGTGGAGCGCCTGGCGGAGGGGCAGCACTTCGAGCAGGCGGCCCGCCACCGCGACGAGCTGGCGGCCCTGATCCGCGCGTTGGGGCGGGCGCACCGCCAGTCGGCGCTGGCGTCGATCGCGGAGCTGATCGCGGCGGCCCCGGACGGAGCAGGGGGCTGGGAGCTGTCGGTGATCCGCTACGGCCGCTTGGCCTCGGCAGGCGTGGCGCGGCGAGGAGTGCCGCCGATGCCGGTGGTGGAGGCGCTGGTCGCCTCGGCGGAGACGGTGCTGCCGGACCCGGGGCCGTTGAACGGGGCCCCGCCGGAGGAGGTCGGGGTGCTGTTGCGCTGGCTGGCCCGGCCGGGTGTGAGGCTGGTGCGGACGACGAGGCCCTGGGCGGAACCGGCCGCGGTGGCCGGGTGGCGGGGATGGCTGGACCTGGTCTCGAGCGCGCACTCCCTGGAACACGTGGGGTGAACTCTGGCTGGGCTGGGCTGGGCTGGGCGGGAAAGAAGCTAATCCGGCAGCCGAAAGCCGCAAGGGAGGGCCAACGAGACCAGACCTCCCCGCAACCCCGATCCAAAGCCCGAACACGGCCGGCGGTGCCGGGTCAAGGCACGCTTTCCCGCCTTGACGCGGTGCCGCCGGCCGTAGTCACAATCGGGCTTCGGGGTGTCGGAACCCCCACCAGCCCACTCCGACCAGGCCCCAGCCGAACACTGGCCGGCGCGCACCGCGGCCTAGGATCGCGAACGAACCCCACGAGCCTTGGAGGACCCCAGGTGATCACCGCGATCGTGTTGATCCAGGTAGAGGCGGACGCTATCCCGGACGCGGCGCAGGCGATCGCCGACATCGACGGCGTCGGCGAGGTCTACTCGTGCGCCGGGGACGTCGATCTCATCGCCACCGTCAAGGTGTCCGCGCACGAGGAGCTGGCCGACCTGATTCCGGGCCGGATCGGGAAGGTGCCGGGGGTGCTGGACACCGTCACGCACATCGCGTTCCGGTCGTACTCCCGCGCCGACACCGAGCAGGCCTTCGCGATCGGCGCCGAGGATTGAGCGAGCTCCCCGGAGAGCTGGCCGACGCCCTCGACGCGGCGCCGGACGCGAAAGCCGCGTTCGAGGCCCTGCCGCCGTCACACCGGCGCGAGTACGTCCAGTGGGTGGCCGAGGCCAAGAAGCCCGAGACACGCGTCTCCCGCGCGGAGAAGGCCGTACAGCGGCTCCGCGGCAAAGCCTGAAACGACCGAAGGCCACCTCCCGCGGGAGGTGGCCTTCGTCGTGTGCGGAACTCAGTGCTCGGAGCGCTCGGCGGCCTCGATGCTCTCGAACTCGCCCGGCTCGCCCTGGGTGACCGAATGGCCGTTGCCGTGCCCGTTGCCGTGGGCCCGCTCCAGCGCGGCGGTCTCCTCGGCCGGGTCCGGCGACCAGAACGTGCCCGGTACGGCCGAACCGGCCGAGCCCAGCTTGTTCATCTTCTTCGGCACCGAAGCGCCCTGGTACTCGAGCGGGATCGCGTGGCCGTGGCTGTCGACGCCGGCCAGCGGCTGGTGGATCTCGATGAACTCACCGTGCGGCAGCCGCTTGATGATGCCCGTCTCGACGCCGTGCTCCAGCACCTCGCGGTCGGCCCGCTGCAGGCCCAGGCACAGCCGGTAGGTCAGGTAGTACGCCACCGGCGGCACGATCAGCACGCCGATGCGGCCCGCCCACGTCGTCGCGTTCAGCGAGATGTCGAACTGGTCGGCGATGATGTCGTTGAAGCCCGACAGCTCGATGACGGCGAAGAAGCCCAGCGCCATCGCGCCCAGCGCCGTGCGGACCGGTGCGTCACGCGGCCGCTGGAGCAGGTTGTGGTGCGCGGTGTCCTTGGACAGCTTCCGCTCGATGAACGGGTAGCCGAGCAGCAGGCCGAACAGGATCGGCATGCCGATCGCGCCGGGGAAGAACACCGCCGGGATCGTGTAGTTCCCGAGGTAGACCTCCCAGGCGGGCCAGATCCGGAGCATGCCGTCGGCCCAGGCCATGTACCAGTCGGGCTGCGAGCCCGCCGAGACCTGCGCCGGGTTGTACGGGCCGAAGTTCCACACCGGGTTGATCTGGAACAACCCCGACATCAGCGCCAGCACCCCGATGACCAGGGTGAAGAACGCCCCGCCCTTGAGCGCGAAGTACGGCATGATCCGCACCCCGACCACGTTGGTTTCCTTGCGCCGCACCCCCGGGAACTGGGTGTGCTTCTGGTACCACACCAGCGCCAGGTGCACCCCGACCAGCGCGAGCATGATGCCCGGCAGCAGCAGGATGTGCAGCGTGTACAACCGCGGGATGATCTGATCCCCGGGGAACTCCCCACCGAAGAGCGCCCAGTGGATCCACGTCCCGATCACCGGGACCGACAGCACGATGCCCGACAGGGTCGCCCGGATCCCGGTACCGGAAAGCAGGTCGTCGGGGAGGGAGTAGCCGAAGAAGCCCTCGAAACAGCCCAGGATCAGCAGCAGCCCGCCGATCACCCAGTTCGCCTCACGCGGGCGCCGGAACGCGCCGGTGAAGAAGATCCGCAGCATGTGCACGGCCATCGACGCCACGAAGATCAGCGCCGCCCAGTGGTGCAGCTGCCGCATGAACAACCCACCACGGACGTCGAAGGACAGGTCCAGGGTGGTGCGGAAGGCCTGCGACATCTCCAGGCCCTGCATGTTCTTGAAACTGCCGTGGTAGACGACCTCCTGCATCGAGGGGTCGAAGAACAACGTCAGGTACACGCCGGTCAGCAGCAGGATGATGAAGCTGTAGAGCGCGATCTCGCCCAGCAGGAACGACCAGTGGGTCGGGAACACCTTGTTCATCTGGTGCCGCAGGCCCTTGGCCAGGTGGTACCGCTGGTCGGCGTTGTCCGCGGCGTCGCCCAACGCCTTCTCGACCGGGCTCGACCCCTTGGTCGGCGTGGTGAGTGAACTCATGACTTACGCTCCCAAAAGGCCGGACCGATGGCCTCGATGAAGTCGCCTCGCGCGATCAAGTATCCCTCTTCGTCCACCGTGATCGGTAGCTGGGCCAGCGGACGGGTCGCCGGGCCGAAGATCGGCTTGGCGTAGTGGAGGGCGTCGAACTGCGACTGGTGGCACGGGCACAGGATGCGGTTGGTCCGCTGCTCGTACAGGGAGGTCGGGCAGCCGACGTGGCTGCAGATCTTCGTGTACGCGTACAGGTCGCCGAAGTTGAAGTCCTCCTGGCCGGCCCGCTTGACCACCTTGGCGGAGTCGGTCGGACGCAGGCGGATCAGCATGACCGGGTTGTCCACCCTGGTCAGCGCGGCCGCCAGCAGCTCCGGCTTGCCCTTCTCGGAGTCGCGGTACGGGAAGACCGTCTCCATCGCGCCGGCGTCGAGGTCCTCGGCCTTGACCAGGCTGACCTCTTCGCCCGCTTCCAGCGGCTTGCCGGTGTTGCGGCGCAGGTAGACCTTCTCGCCCGGGAAGTTCGGCTGCCAGCCGGTGTGCCACAGCGAGTCGCGGGTCTCGCTGTTCTTCCACGGGTTCTTGATGAAGGACGCCAGCGGCAGCGCCGCGGCCGCGAGGCCGAGCGCGCCGGCCCCGGCGATCGCCGAGCGCTTGATCAGCGACCGGCGGGCGATGGTGCTGCGGCTCCCGGCGTCGGCCAGGTGCGCGAGGATCGTCGCGCGGTCGACCTCGGCCGACCCCTCGCCCTGGTTGTCGCTGCGCTGCTGCACCGCGACCTCGGCGGGCACGAACTTCTTCGTGTACAGGATCACGCCGATGCCCAGGCCGAGGATGGCCAGGCCGAGCGTGATGCCGAGCATCGGGGTGTAGAGGCTGTACCAGAAGTGGGCGGTCTCGTTGTCCGGCGCCTCGTACTGCCACGGCCACCAGATGAGCGAGACGACGAACCCGATCCCGGCCAGGGCGGACAGCCCGAACCAGAACGCGACCAGGCGCTCGGCCCGCTTCTCCGCGCGGGTGCCCTCCACGGGCCACGGGGTCGGGTACTCGACGATCTCGACCCCGTCGAGCTCGCCACCCAGCTTGACCAGCTGGTCCCGGTCCATCTCAGCCAGCTCCGCCTCCGACGGCGGCTTCGGCCCCTCGGCACTCATGCCTTCGATCCAATCCACAACGTCACGCCGATCAGCGCGGCGATCCCGACGATGAAGGCGATGACGCCCTCCGAAGCGGGGCCGACCCCGCCGAGGCCGTTACCACCCGGGTTGTTGTTGCCGTCCGACACCGACTTCACGTAGGCGACGATGTCCTTCTTCTCCTCCGGCGACAGCTGCCGGTCGGAGAACTTCGGCATGTTCTGCGGGCCGGTGAGCATGGCCGTGTAGATCTGCTCTTCGCTGGCCGGGTCCAGGTTCGGCGCGTACTTGCCGGCCGACAGGGCACCACCGCGGCCGGTGAAGTTGTGGCACGACGCGCAGTTGAGGCGGAACAGCTCGCCACCGCGGGCCGGGTCGGAGCCGCGCAGGGCCTCGCCCTTCTCGGCCGGACGCTGGACGCCGCCGCCGTGCGCCTGGATGTAGGCGCCGACCGCGTCGATCTCGGCCTCGGTCAGCTTCGGCGGCTTCCGCTCGATCTGCGCTTCCTGGCGCGCGGCGGGCATCCGGCCCGAAGAAGTCTGGAAGTACACCGCGGCGTCACCGATGCCGATCAGGCTCGGCCCGCGGTCCTTCACGCCCTCGAGGTTCGCGCCGTGGCAGGCGATGCAGGTGTTGTTGTAGACCTGCTCGCCGAGGCGCAGCTGCGCCGGCGTGCCCTGGGCCTGCGCGGTCTGCGGCTCCGGGGCGAACACGGCGTACAGGGCGCCGGCGCCCACCAGCGCGATACCGAGCGCGAGCAGGCCGGCGAACCGCCTCCGCAGCTTCGACCGCGCGCGGTAGCGGCGCTCCGAGGACTTGGTGCTGGTGGTCATCTTGCGGCAACCCTTGCTGTCAGTTCAGGCCGATGGTGAAGGTGGTGGCGGCTGGGCGGGATCTACGGCAGGAGGTAGATCACACCGAACAGGCCGACCCACACGATGTCGACGAAGTGCCAGTAGTAGGACACGACGATCGCCGACGTGGCCTGGGCGGGCGTGAACTTGCTCAGTTTCGTGCGGATGAGCAGGTACACGAAGGCGATGAGCCCGCCGATGACGTGCAGGCCGTGGAAGCCGGTCGCGAGGTAGAAGACCGTGCCGAACGGGCCGGACGGGATCGTCATCCCCTCTTCGACCAGGTTGTGGTACTCGTTGGCCTGGCCGCCGACGAAGATGGCGCCCATGATCAACGTGATGATGTACCAGCGGCGCAGGCCGTAGACGTCGCCGCGCTCGGCCGCGAACACGCCGAACTGGCAGGTCAGCGAAGACAGCACGAGGATCACCGTGAACGGGATCGCGTACGCCACGTTGAGGTGGAACTCCTCGCCGTGCAGCGGCGGCGGCCACTGGCCGGACGAGTTCTGCGCCTTGACGGTGAAGAACATCGCGAACAGTCCGGCGAAGAACATCAGCTCGCTGGAAAGCCACACGATGGTGCCGACACTGACCATGTTCGGCCGGTTCAGCGAGTGGACCCGCTGACTGATGGTGGGAGCTGCCGTTGTCACGCGTCGCATTATGTCCTCTCGCACCACCGCTCCGCCGGGTGGGTCCACGGCGAGCCGTCTGCGTAACCGATCACACCGGATGCCCGGGAAGGTGAGAGCTACTCATGGGTTTACTCGACCGGCTGCTTGACCTGGTCAAAAAGCGGGAAACCGCTGGTCTGACACCCGATGCGCCCGGCTTGGAGATCGTCGCCGAAGCCTTCGACCCGGTCGTCGCGGACTCGGCCGTCCTCGCCGGTTCACCCGCCTGGGTCAGCACGGCACCGGCCGTCCTGCGGCACCACCTGCTCCTGCCGCCGGACCGGCTCGCCGAAGCGGCGTCGATCCTCGCCCAGGACGGCTATGAGCTGCGAAAACAGTCCGCGGACGGCGACCGCGCGCGGGTGCTCGCGGTGCGCGTCCAGGTGCTCGACGCCCTGCACTGCGCCCAGGAACGGTCCCGGATGGCGGGTCTCGCGCAGCGGCTCGGGGGTGACGCGCTGGGCTGGGACGCGCTCCAGCCGGAGGCGCCCGCGTGATGTCCGTCTCGGCGGATACGATCCACTGAGACGTGCGGTGACGAGATGGAGGCGTGTCCAACATGGGCGAGCGGTCGATGCGGGTCCTGGTGTTCAGCCACAAGGCGGAGGTGCGCGAGGCGATCGTGAACGCGGTCGGCCGGCGGCCCGCCGCCGACCTGGCGCGCGTGGACTACGTCGAGGCGGCCGGCATCGCGGACGTGCTGTCCGAGGTGGACGCGGGGAACGTCGACCTGGCGATCCTCGACGGCGAGGCGCAGCCGACCGGTGGCATCGGCCTCTGCCGCCAGCTGAAGAGCGAAATCGCCGAATGCCCCCCGATCGTGATCGCGGTGCGGCGCAAGGACGACCGCTGGCTGGCGACGTGGTCGCAGGCGGACGCCGTGCTGGTGCACCCGCTCGACCCGCTGACCGCCGCGGAGACCGTCGCCGACGTGCTGCGACGGGTCCCCGTCGTGAACGGCTGAGCCCGGTGACCACCCCGGTCCCCCGCACCTGGCCGCCGCTGCTCAAGCAGCTCGTCGCGCGCGTCGACCTGTCCGAAGAGGACACGGCGTGGGCGATGGACCAGATCATGAGCGGGGCGGCGAGCCCGGCCCGGATCGCCGGGTTCGCCGTGGCGCTGCGCGCGAAGGGCGAGACGCCGTCCGAGATCGCCGGGATGGCGGCCACGATGCTGGCGCACGCCAAGCGCGTCGAGCTGGACCGCCCGGCCGTCGACATCGTCGGCACCGGCGGTGACGGCTCGAACTCGGTCAACATCTCGACGATGGCGACGATCGTCACGGCGGCGGCCGGCGCCCCGGTGGCCAAGCACGGCAACCGCAGCGCGTCGTCCAAGTCGGGCGCGGCGGACGTCCTGGAGGCCCTCGGCGTCACGATCTCGCTGCCGCCCGAAGACGTCCAGCGCAGCCTCACCGAGGTCGGCGTGGGGTTCTTCCTGGCCTCGGCGTTCCACCCGGCGCTCCGGCACGCGGGCCCGGTCCGCGGCGAGCTGGGCATCCCGACGACGTTCAACCTGCTGGGCCCGCTGACGAACCCGGCCCAGCCGGGCAGCGCCCTGATCGGCTGCGCGTACGAGGACAAGACGCACGTGCTGGCGGAGGTGTTCGCCCGCCGCGGCACGACGGCGCTGGTGGTCCGCGGCGACGACGGTCTGGACGAGATCACCACGACGACGACCTCGTCGGTGTGGGTGGTCTCGGGCGGAACCGTGACGAAGACGACGTTCGATCCGATGTCCGTGGGCGTGCCCCGGGCCACGGCGGAGGACCTGCGCGGCGGCGACGCCGCTTCGAACGCCCAGGTGGTCCGCGAGCTGGTCGGCGGCAAGCCGGGCCCGGTGCGGGACGCGGTCCTGATCAACGCGGCCGCCGCGTTGGCGGCGTTCACCGGGTTGTCGGGCTCGCTGGAAGACGATCTGCGCGGCGGGCTGGCGAAGGCGGCCGAGGCCATCGATTCCGGGGCCGCGGCGGCACTTCTCGACCGCTGGATCGCCTTCGCCTGAGGTCGGGGCGCCTCAGCCGCGGAAGGCCGTCCGGTACGAGGTCGGGCTCGTTCCCCGCAACCGGGTGAACTGGTGCCGCAGCGCGGCCGCCGACGCGTACCCGCACGCCACCGCGATGTCCTCCACCGACAGCCGGCCCTCCTCCAGCAGCGCCTGGGCCCGGTCCAGCCGCCGCTCGGTCAGCCACCGGTGCGGGGTCGTCCCCGTCGCGGCCGAGAAGCGGCGCAGGAACGTCCGCTCCCCCAGCCCGCTTCGCCGAGCCAGCTCGGCCACCGTGAACGGCTGGTCCAGCCGCCTCTCCACCCACTCCAGGGCTTCGGCCACCACCGAGTCGTCCGGGGCCGACGGGACCGGCGCCTGGACGAACTGGGCCTGTCCCCCGGCCCGGAACGGCGCCGCCACCATCCGGCGCGCCAGCGTCGTCGCCGCCGTGACGCCGCGCAGCCGGCGCACCAGGTGCAGGCACAGGTCCACCGCCGCCACCGTGCCCGCGCTCGTCGAGATCCCGCCGTCGTCGACGTAGAGCGCCTGGGTGTCCACCGAGGCCGCCGGGAAGCGGGCACGGAACTCCGCTTCGTACACCCAATGGACCGTGCACCGGCGGCCGTCCAGCAGGCCCGCGTAGCCCAGCGTGAACACCCCCGCGCAGAACCCCGCCACCCACGCGCCGCGCGCCGCCGCGTCCCGCAGGACGTCCAGCACTGCCGACGGCGGTGGTGCCGTCCGGGGCGCGCACGTCGGCACGATCAGCAGGTCGGCCGACGCCGCGAAGTCCAGGTCGCGGAGCCCCGAGAGCCCGAAGCCCGACCAGCTGGCCACGGGCGCGCCCGCCGGTGAGCAGACCCCGAACTCCCAGCCCTCGATGCCGTCGGCGGTCCGGTCCGTGCCGAAGACCTCGCACGCGACCCCCAGCTCGAACGGCGAAACGTGGTCGGCCAGCACCACCGCGACCCGGTTGACGTCCATGCCGGCCAGCATGTCACAAGTTTTGCGGCCGTTGTCATCTCTGACACTGGTTGATCGCCCTCGCCCGGACGAACCTGGACGCCATGACGAACTCCGAAACCCGCCCGCTGCTCCAGTGGTCCGCGGCGATGGCGATGTCCGGCACGATCGGCGCCGTCGTCCTCGAAAGCGGCGCGGCCGCCCCCGCCGTCGCCTTCGCCCGCTGCCTCGTCGGCGGGACGCTGCTGGTGATCTGGTGCTTCGCCCGCGGCTGGCTGCCGTCCTGGCGGCCCTCGAGGCGCGACCTCGGGCTGGCCGTCCTCGGCGGGCTGTTCCTGGTCGGCAACTGGGTGCTGCTGTTCGCGTCCTACGCGCTGTCGTCGATCTCGGTCAGCACCGTCGTCTACCACACGCAGCCGCTCATCCTGGTCGGCCTGGCGGCGGCGTTCCTCGGCGAGAAAGTGGCGAAGAGCCACCTGGTCCGGGCCGCGGTCGCGTTCGGCGGGGTCGCCCTGATCTCGCTGTCCGCGCACGGCGAGGACGGCAAGCCCGTGCAGCTCGCGGGCATCGGGCTGGCGCTCGGCGCGGCCCTGCTCTACGCCGGCGCGTCCTTCGTCGCGAAGCAGCTGAAGCACATCCGCCCGCACCTGCTCGCGGCCGTCCAGACGACGGTGGGCGCGCTCGTGCTGGCCCCCGTGCTGCTGATCACGCCGCTACCGGCGACCACGCGGGGACTGCTCTGGCTCGTGCTGCTGGGCACCGTCCACACGGCCCTGATGTACGTGCTGATGTACGCGAGCATCGGCAAGCTGCCGACCACGACGGTGGCGCTGCTGTCCTACCTCTACCCGGTGGTCGCGGTGCTGGTGGACATCGCCTTCTACGGCCACCGCCCGACGTGGCCGGAGGCACTGGGGATGCTCGCGGTACTGGCCGCGGCCCTGAGTCCTCAGCGCCGCGGCCAGTCGAAGAAAGAACCGCAGGTCAGTCGTGCGACGGACCCGTGTGGTACTCGAACACCAGCCCGCCGATCGTGATGAGCAGCGCGACCAGCGCGATGACGAGCAGCCAGATGTGGAAGAACGCCAGGCCCAGCGCGGCGAGGGCCGCGGTGGCGGCCATGCCGACCGGCCAGTAGCTGCCCGGGCTGAAGAAGCCCAGCTCGCCGGCACCGTCGCTGATCTCGGCGTCCTCGCGGTCCTCCGGGCGCGGCTCGATGCGGCGGGCGACGAACTGCATGTAGCTGCCCGCGAGGAACGCGAGGCCACCGGTGAGGAACAGCGCCACGATGCCGACCGGCTCGGCCCCGTGGGTGGCGGCCAGAGCGGTCCACACCCAGTACACGGCCGCCATGAACACGGCGAAGATCGCCACGATGAAGAAGATGCGGGCTTCGACCTTCATGGGTCTTTCCTACTCCCTGTGTGACGACGCCGTCAGTTGGACGCGGTCCGCGCCGTGCGGTCGGTGTTGAACGGCTGGGTGGTCACCGCGTGCGGGGTGCACAGCACGCCGCAGTTCATCTTCGCCAGCGCTTCGGACGCGGTGAACGTCTGGCCGGTGGCCGGGTTCACCTGCTTGCGCAGCTGGATGTACTGGTCGTACTTGTCCGGCGACAGCGCGCGGACCTCGAAGTTCATCACCGAGTGGTAGGTGCCGCACAGCTCCGCGCACCGGCCGACGAAGGAGCCTTCGCGGTCGATCGTGTTCTGGAAGGAGCTGTCCTGGTTGTTCTTGTCCGGGTTCGGCATGACGTCCCGCTTGAAGTGGAACTCCGGCACCCAGAAGGAGTGGATCACGTCGGTGGAGAGGAGGTCGTACTGGATGACCTTGCCGACCGGGAGCACCAGCAGCGGGATCTCGCCGGACGAGCCGACCGTGCTGACCTGGCCGCTGCCGTCGGGCTTCGCCGCGTTGGCGTCCTCGTACTTGAACTCCCAGTTCCACTGGAAGGCCACGACCTGGACCTTGACGTCCGGGTTCGGGACCTTGTCCAGGACCTTCGACTCCGTCGTCGCGGTGAAGAAGAACAGGACGCAGACCATGATCGTCGGGACGACGACCGTGAACAGCTCGAGCGGGATGTTGTACTGGAACTGCCGGGGCAGCTCCTCCGGCTCGCCGTCGGCCGTCTTCTTCTTGCGGTGGAACGCCGCGGTCCAGAAGATCAGGGCCCACACGATGGCGCCGACGATCAGCGCGGCCACCACGGTCCAGGTCCACAGCGTGCGCATCTGGTCGGCCTGGTGCGTGACGCCCACCGGCCAGCCGAACCGCAGGATCTCGTCGCCGGAGCAGCCCGTCGCGGTCAGCGCGACCAGCACGGCCAGCGCGGCGACGCGCACGGTCCGCTTCCCCAGGGTGCGCTTGGGTTGTCCCACTGCGCCTCGCCCTTTCACCCAGAGCCTCCTACGACAGATCTTTGTGACAGCCGGACTCTAGCCGAGTTGGCCGGTCCCGCTGACCAAGGGGTAACCATCGACGCGCGTGTTACGCGCCACGGCGGCCCCGGCATACTGGGGCCTTCCCCAGCCCGGTGAGAACTCCGAAGGTGTGTGAGTACCCGTGTGCGGCCTGCTTGGACTGATCTGCGCGACCGAGACCGGCGCGGCGAACGCGCGTGAAGCCGTCGGCGCGGCCATGCGCTGCCAGCGCCACCGCGGCCCCGACGAGCAGGACACCTGGGCCGACGCCGAGGTCGTCTACGGCTTCAACCGGCTCGCCTTCATCGACGTCGAGCACGCCCACCAGCCGCTGGTCTGGGGCCCGCCGGAGGCGCCCGGCCGGTACACGATGAACTTCAACGGCGAGATCTACAACTACCTGGAGCTGCGCGCCGAGCTGGCCGAGCGGCACGGGGCGAAGTTCGAGACCGAGGGCGACGGCGAGGCCATCGTCGCCGGCTTCCACTACCTGGGCGCCGACTGGGTCAAGCGCCTGCGCGGCATGTTCGCCTTCATGATCTGGGACTCCCAGGAGAAGAAGGTCTTCGGCGCCCGCGACCCGTTCGGGATCAAGCCGCTGTTCTACTCGGCCGGCCCCGGCGGGGTGGCGTTCTCCAGCGAGAAGAAGAGCCTGCTGGAGCTGTCGGACACCCTCGGCGTCGCCCAGGAGCTGGACCGCAAGGCCCTCCAGCACTACCTGGTCCTGCAGTACGTGCCCGAGCCCGAGTCGCTGCACACCGCGATCCGCCGCGTCGAGTCCGGCACCTCGTTCGAGGTCGTCCCGGGCGGTGAGGTGGAGTTCACCCGCTACTTCCACCCGCAGTTCAGCGCCAAGCCGGTCAACGGACCCGGTGAGGCGGAGGAGCTGTACCAGCGGATCGCCGATGTGATGCGCGACTCGGTCGGCAAGCACATGATCTCCGACCCCGACGTCACCGTGGGCGCCTTCCTGTCGGGCGGCATCGACTCCACGGCCACCGCGACGCTGGCCAAGGAGCACAACCCGAACCTGATCGCGTTCACCACCGGGTTCGAGCGCGAGGGCTACTCCGAGGTCGACGTCGCCGCCGAGTCGGCCGCCGCGATCGGCGTGAAGCACGTCGTCCGCACGGTCACCGCGGACGAGATGATGGAGGTCCTGCCGCTCATCGTCTGGTACCTCGACGACCCGGTGGCCGACCCCGCGCTGGTCCCGCTGTGGTTCATCGCCCGCGAGGCCCGCAAGCACGTCAAGGCGGTGCTCTCGGGCGAGGGCGCGGACGAGCTGTTCGGCGGCTACACGATCTACAACGAGCCGATTTCGCTGGCGCCGTTCGAGAAGATCCCGGGCGGCATGCGCAAGCTCATCGGCAAGGTCTCGACCAAGATCCCCGAGGGCACCCGCGGCAAGGACCTGCTGCGCCGCGGCGCGCTGCCGCTGGAGGACCGCTACTACGGCAACGCCCGCAACTTCCGCGACGACCAGCTGCGCAACGTCCTGAAGAGCTACCAGGAAGGCGTGGGCTTCAAGGACGTCACGGCGCCCTGGTACGACGTCTCGCGCGGCTGGGACCCGGTCGCCCGCATGCAGCACGTCGACCTCTACACGTGGCTGCGCGGCGACATCCTGGTCAAGGCCGACAAGGTCACCATGGCGAACTCGCTCGAGCTGCGGGTGCCGTTCCTGGACGCCGAGGTGTTCAAGGTCGCCGCGTCGATCCCGCTGGACCAGAAGCTGGCCCACGGCACCACGAAGTACGCGCTGCGCCAGGCGCTGGCGAAGATCATCCCCGCGCACGTGCTCAACCGGCGCAAGCTCGGCTTCCCGGTGCCGATCCGGCTGTGGCTGCGCAACGAGATGTACGACTGGGCCAAGGGGATCATCAACGATTCGAAGACCGACGAGCTGCTGGACAAGAAGGCGATCCTGGCGCTGCTGGAGGAGCACAAGGCGGGTCAGCTGGACCGCAGCCGCCAGCTGTGGGCGCTGATCGTGTTCATGCTGTGGCACGGCATCTTCGTCGAGCACCGGATCAAGCCGGAGATCCCGGAGCCGGTCTACCCGGTGAAGCTCTGACGCTCGGGTGACGAAGGCCCCGCACCGGTTTTGGTGCGGGGCCTTCGTCGTGTCCGGGCTCAGGCGGCGGGCAGGACCGCCGAGATCTCCTCGGCCGCCTCCGGGCCGAAGGCCTCGCCGATGCGGGCCAGGGCCTCGGCGCGGTCGAACGTCCACTCCTGCGTGCCGACCGTCTCCAGGACCAGCACCGCGATCAGCGAGCCGAGCTGGGCCGCGCGCTCGACGTTCAGGCCGCCGTCGAGACCGGCCAGGAAGCCCGCGCGGAAGCCGTCGCCGACGCCCGTCGGGTCGGCCTTCGCGCGCTCGGGGACCGCGCCGATCTGCAGGGCCACGCCGTCCTTGCCGACGATCTCGACGCCCTTCTCCCCCAGCGTCGTGATCCGCAGGCCGACCTGGTCGAGGACGTCGGCCTCGGTCCAGCCGGTCTTCTGGAGCAGCAGCTCCCACTCGTAGTCGTTGCTGAACAGGTACTTCGCGCCGGCGACGAACGCGCGCGCCTGCTCGCCGGTCATCCGGGCCAGCTGCTGCGACGGGTCGACGGCGAACGCGTACCCGCGCTGGCGGCACTCCTCGGCGTGGCGGACCATGCCCTCGGGGTCGTCCGGGCTGATCAGCACCAGGCTGAGGTCGCCGGCGCGCTCGGCGATCGGCTGCAGCTCGATGTTGCGGGACTCGGCCATCGCGCCGGCGTAGAACGTCGCGATCTGGCAGAGGTCCTCGTCGGTCGTGCAGACGAACCGCGCCGTGTGCGCGACCTCCGACACGTGCACGCCGGACGTGTCGACGCCGTGGCGCTCCAGCCAGGAGCGGTAGTCCGCGAAGTCGGCGCCGACGGCGCCCACGAGCACCGGCTGCACGCCGAGCACCCCGAGGCCGAAGGCGATGTTCGCGCCGATGCCGCCGCGCCGGACCACGAGGTCGTCGGCGAGGAAGCTCAGCGAGACCCGGTGCAGCTGCTCGGCGACCAGCTGCTCCGCGAACCTGCCCGGGAAATGCATGAGGTGGTCGGTTGCGATACTGCCGGACACCGCGATCCTGGCCCTGTCTGCCACCGGCTGCTCCTTTGTGCTCGACCTCACGGCAAAAGGCGCGAAGTTACCCCCGGGTCATGACCCAACCGGGTAGTTCGCGCGTGCCCAGCCGACACTACCGGCTGGTACTCCTTCTCCAGTCGAGAGCGGATCAATAGCGTTACGAATCGTGAACGCCGTCACCGAACCCGAGACCCTGTCCGAGCTGATCGCCGACTGCGCGCTCATCCCGGCGACGTTGCAGGCCGAGAGCCTGCCGCTGCCCCGCGTCACGGCCGAGCCGTGGGTGGTCGACGAGGCGTGCCACGCCCAGGTGGCCGAGCTCGACGCGTACGTGTAGTCCGCAGAGACGAAGAAGGCCCCGCCTCCCTTCCGGGAAGCGGGGCCTTCTCGCGTGCTGTGGATCTTCTCGCGGACGACTCAGTGGAACGAGTCGCCGCAGGCGCAGGAGCCGGTGGCGTTCGGGTTGTCGATCGTGAAGCCCTGCTTCTCGATCGTGTCCACGAAGTCGATGACGGCTTCCGACACGTACGGCGCGCTCATCCGGTCCACGGCGACCTTGAGGCCGTCGAAGTCGCGGAACAGGTCGCCGTCGAGCGTGCGCTCGTCGAAGAACAGCTGGTAGCGCAGGCCCGCGCAGCCACCCGGCTGGACGGCGATGCGCAGGTGCATGTCGTCGCGGCCCTCCTGCTCGAGCAGGGCCTTCGCCTTGGAAGCCGCGGCGTCGGTCAACGTGACGCCGTGGGTCTCCTCGGCGGTCTCGGCCTGCGTCGCGCCGGCGTGCTCAGCGGTCGTCATGGCACTCCCTCTAAGTTCGAACTCGCTGCGGATACTCCTCGTGCTGACGTCTTCAACACGCGGTGCGTCCGATCTGTTCCCCCACCATGGTCGCACATGGATCGACCTGGTGAACGGCGGCGTGACGCCTGCAATACCCTGGTGAGGTGAGGTTCCTGCGCCGAAGCACCACAGACACCGCCGCCGAAGAGCCGGAGACGACCGAAGCCCTCGACGTCGGCGGCAAGTCGTTCACGCCCGGTAAGGGCAAGGCTACGCCGAAGCGGCGTGACGCGGAGGCGAAGCGGCGCGGCCCGGTGGCGCCCCCGCCGACCACCATGCGCGAGGCGATGAAGCGCAACAAGGAACTGCGCAAGTCGAACCCGCAGACCAAGGAAGACCGCCGCGCGGCGGCGAAGGCCCGCCGCGACGCGATGATGCGCGGCGACGACAGCGCCCTGCTGCCGCGCGACCGCGGGCCGGTCAAGAGGTACGTCCGCGACCTGGTCGACAGCCGGCGCAACCTGCTGGGCCTGTTCATGCCGCTGGCGATCCTGGTGTTCCTGGCGCTGCTGGTGCCGCTGCCCAAGGTCCAGTCGTACATCACGCTGCTGTGCACGGCGATGCTGCTGGTGATGGCGATCGAGGGCTTCGTGAACGGCCGCAAGATCGCGAAGCTGGCGCGGGAGAAGTTCCCGAAGGAAGCGGTGAGCGGCCGGTCGATCGGGTGGTACGCGTTCGTGCGGGCTTCCCAGATCCGGCGGTTGCGGGTGCCCAAGCCGCGGCTGAAGGCCGGGGATCCGATCCCGAACTGAGCTGGTTTCGAGAAGCCGGGTGGAGCGAGCCTCCACCCGGCTTCTTGCTGTCGATGCTCGCCCGCACCCCAAGCCAAAGGTCGCACCCTTCTCGCTGAGCGGGCTAGCCTCCGGCCGCCCGACCGCTGCACACCGGCAGGGTCGCCCGGGCCCCCAGCCCACCGGCGTATCCGCCCCTTGAGTTCCGCACGCGGTACCGCTCGGCGCCGGCGAGCCCACCGGGCGAGGCTGGAGTCACTCCAGGGTCGTTAGCAAAGCAAACGATTACCGCCTAGGCTGAGCCCCATGGAGTTTCGTCGTCTCGGCCGTAGTGGCCTCAACGTCAGTGAGATCTCGTACGGGAACTGGCTCACCCACGGTTCCCAGGTCGAGGAGGACCAGGCGCACGCCTGCATCAAGGCCGCCCTCGAGGCCGGCATCACCACCTTCGACACCGCCGATGTCTACGCCAACACCGCCGCCGAATCGGTGCTGGGCCGTGGCCTCAAGGGCCAGCGGCGGGAAAGCCTCGAGATCTTCACCAAGGTCTTCTGGCCCACCGGTCCCAAGGGCCCCAACGACAAGGGCCTGTCCCGCAAGCACATCATGGAGTCCGCGAACGCGTCCCTGCAGCGGCTCGGCACCGACTACGTCGACCTCTACCAGGCGCACCGGTTCGACCGGACCGTTCCGCTCGAAGAGACCATGCTCGCCTTCGCCGACCTCGTCCGCCAGGGCAAGGTGCTCTACGTCGGCGTCTCCGAGTGGACCGCCGAGCAGATCTCGCGCGGGGCCGCCCTCGCCCGGGAGCTGAAGATCCCCTTCGTCTCCAACCAGCCGCAGTACAACATGCTCTGGCGCGTCATCGAGGACCAGGTCATCCCCACCTCGGAGCGGGAAGGCCTCAGCCAGATCGTCTGGTCGCCGATCGCGCAGGGCGTGCTGACCGGCAAGTACAAGCCGGGCCAGGACTACCCCGCCGGCTCGCGGGCCACCGACGAGAAGGGCGGCGCCAACATGGTCGCGCGCTTCCTCGACGAGACCGTCCTCAAGCGCGTCGCCGAGCTGGAACCGCTCGCCGAGCAGGCGGACCTCTCCCTCGCGCAGCTCGCCGTCGCGTGGGTGCTGCAGAACCCGAACGTCGCCTCGGCGATCATCGGGGCCTCTCGCCCGGAGCAGGTGCACGAGAACGTCAAGGCCGCCGGCAAGAAGCTCGACGCCGACCTCATGACGGCCATCGACGACGTCCTCGGCGACGTCGTCGAGCGCGACGCGAGCCTGACCAAGAGCCCCTAGTCCTGGTTGATCCGGCCCTGGAACGGCACATCGAACTCGAACGCGTCTTCCGGGGCCAGCCGGGGCTGCAGCCCGAAGCCGCGCAGGAGGCGGCTGGCCCCCGCCAGCCGGTCGCCTCCTCGCCCGGGCACCCGCGACGGCGCGAGGCCGTGCGAAACCAGCAGCGTCTCGACTTCGTCGATCAGCTTGTACGGGTCGTAATCACCCACGGACCCAGGTCTTCCCGGTGATCCGCTCGTAGACCTCCGTGTAGCGCTGCCGCGTCTGCTCGACGATCTCCGCGGGGATCTCCGGCCCGGGCGGGGTCTTGTCCCAGCCGGTCGTCAGCGACCAGTCGCGGACGAACTGCTTGTCGAACGCGTGCTGCGGACGGCCCGGCTCCCACTCGTCGGCCGGCCAGAACCGTGACGAGTCCGACGTCAGGACCTCGTCGCCGAGGGTCAGCGTGCCGTCGGCATCGAAGCCGAACTCCAGCTTCGTGTCGGCGATGATGACGCCTTGGGCCGCCGCGTGTTCGGCGCCCTTCGTGTAGATCTCCAGCGTCAGCTCGCGAAGCCGCTTCGCGGTGTCTTCGCCGATCTCGTTCAGCACCTCGTCGAAGGTCATGAACTCGTCGTGGCCGGTGTCGGAGATCTTCGTCGTCGGCGTGAAGATCGGCTCCGGCAGCTTGTCGCCCTCGACCAGGCCCGGCGGCAGCGCGACGCCGGAGATCTTGCCGTCGCGCTGGTACTCGCGCAGGCCCAGGCCGGCGAGGTAGCCGCGGGCGATGCACTCGACCTGGACCATCTTCAGCGGCTTGCAGCGCATCGCGCGGCCGGCGAACTCCGCCGGCACGTCCGTCGTCGACACCACGTGGTTCGGGACGACGCCGGCCATCCGCTCGAACCACCACGCGGACAGCTGGTTGAGCAGCGCGCCCTTGTCCGGGATCGGCGTCGGCAGCGAGACGTCGTAGACCGAAACCCGGTCGGACGCGACGAGCAGGATGTCCCCGCCGTCGAGTTCGTACAGGTCACGGACCTTGCCCGCGTGGATGTGCTTCATTCGCCGTCCTCAGTCGTGTACTCGTAGAAAATCCAGTGGTCCGGCAAGGCGGCGGATTCACCGTACTCGACGACCGTCCCGTCGGCCGCCAGGAAGGTGCTCCGGCCGAGCAGCACCGGCGACCCGGCCGGCAGCTCCAGCTCGGCCGCCTCCTCCTCGCCCGCGCGGCCCGCCGCGTGCCGTTCCTGCGTCGTCGCGATGCTCGTGCCCAAGCGTGTGGCCGCGTGCACCGACGTGCCCTCGACGATCCGCTCCGGCACCAGCAGCGCCGGCGCCTTCGCCGACAGCACGCCGTCGAACCACGACGTCGACGTCGACAGCGGCCGCGAATCCGGCCCGTAGGTGGTACGGCGCCGCCGGATCGCCGGGGCGCCCTCCTCCAGGCCCAGCGCGGCCGCGGCGCGCTCGGACGCCGGCTCGAGGCCGGCCGAGCGGATCACCGCGAAGTGGCCGGGCGGGTAGATCCGGCCCGTGCGCACCGAAGCGGCGCTGCGGTCGCGGGCCGTGCGGTGCAGGCCGCCGCGGTCGACGACCGTGCCGACGCCGCGCACCGGGCGCACGAGCCCCTGCGAGCGGAGCGTGGCCAGCACCTTGGTGGCCGTCGCCATGGCGACGGCCCACGTGCGCGCGATCTCGCGGGCGGACGGCACCGCGTCGCCCTCCTGCAGCCGGCCGGACAGGATGTCGTCACGGATGCGGCCCGCGATCTGCAGGTACGGCGGCTCAGGACGGTCGAGGGTGGGCAAGGCGGCTCCTCACAAGGACAACACGCACAAGTGTTCTAGCACGCCGGGGTGTCTCCCACAAAGACCTGTTCAGAACCACCCAGGTGTACTAGTACACGTGCTGGACTGCGCTCTAGTACGCAAGTTACCCTCGAAAGTGTGTCCCCGCCCACAGCGCACAACGGCTCCAGCGGCCAGGGCCTCGAGGAACTCCTCGAGGAACTCCGGCGCCGCAAGTGGGTGCTGCACCTGTTCGGCGGCCGCGAGGCCCCGGAGATCTACGCGGCCGTGCACCGGTGGCCGACCTGCGCGGACGTCATCGTCCTGCGGGACGAGCACCGGGCGAGCGCCTACCGCGTGCCCTTGTTCCCGGGCACGGACGTGTTCAGCCCGAAGGTGGTCACGTGGCAGTACCACGCCACCCCGGTCTGGACGCTGCGGGCGGTGCTCACGCTCGCGGAGCCCGGCACCCCGGGCGCGCCGCTGCAGGCACTGCGGCCACAGCCGGAGTGCCACATCCCGCCGGAGCTGCGCCACGACGTGACTATCCGGCCGACGGGCACCACGGAAACCGAAGGGAACGACGGTGGCGGCCCGCCCGCGTGCGCCTAGTCAGCGGGCGAGCAGCCGCTCCGCGACCACCAGGTCGTGGGGGTAGGTGATCTTGAGGTTCTCGGGAGCACCCGGGACCCAGCGGATCGGCAGGGAGGAGAACCGCTCCATGCAGGACGAAGTGTCCGTACCCACGAAGCCCTCGCGCTCGGCCTGTTCGTAGGCCTCGAGCAGCGGTCCGGCCCGGAAGCCCTGAGGCGTCTGGACTCGGATCGCGCCGGGCACCTGGGCGACCAGGTGCCCGGCATCCACTCCGACGACGTCGTCGGCGGCCAGGCCCGGCACAGCCCCCCCGTCCTCGCGTGTCCGGGCCAACACCGCGCCGATCAGCTCGGAGTGGACCAGCGGCCGGGCCGCGTCGTGCAGCAGCACGGCGTCGACCCGGCCGCCTCGTATGCGCGGGGCGAGGTGGCGCAGCGCGTTGAGCTCGGACGCCTGGCGCGTGTCCCCGCCGTGCACGATCTCGACGCCGTCGCCGGCCACCTCGTCGGCGAGCTCGCGGTCCTGCGGCCGGATCACCAGCACCAGCACGCCGATGCCCGGGACGCGCCGGAAGGCGTCGAGCGACCAGGCGACCACCCGCCGCCCGGCCAGGGGCAGGTAGACCTTGTTCAGCTTCGCGCCGACGCGGGTGCCCGCGCCGCTGGCCAGCACCACCGCGGCCGCCGTCGTCTCCACGAGCCGCGAGACTACCGGGGCGGCCGGCGAACGCCGGCCGAACGGCAGCCGCCGCCGGGAGCTGCCGCGCTGCCGGTAGGTTGGCCCCAGCGTTGCCGTGCACGAGAAAGGGCCTGGTGTGGAGCCGGACAGCATCGAGTTCCCCGAGATCACCCCGCCCGACGACCACGCCCGGTCCGACGCGATCGCGCTGCACGACAAGCTGGTCAAGCCGGCCGGGTCGCTCGGCCGGCTCGAAGAGCTGGGCGTCTGGATCGCCGCGTGCCAGGGCCAGTCGCCGCCGCGGCCGTTCACCCGCCCGCGCGTGATCGTGTTCGCCGGCGACCACGGGATCGCCGCGAAGGGCGTTTCCGCCTACCCCGCCGAGGTCACCGGGCAGCTGCTCGGCACCATGCTGACCGGCGGGGCCGCGATCAACGTGCTGGCCGCCGCCGCGGGCGCGAGCGTCCGCGTGGTCGACATGGCCGTGGACACCGAAGCGCCCGCGACCCGCTCGATCGGCGAGTTCAAGGTCCGCCGCGGCTCCGGCTCCATCGACGTCGAGGACGCCCTGAGCGCCGACGAGGTGAAGAAGGCCGTCCGCGCCGGGATCGCGATCGCCGACGCGGAGGTCGACGGCGGCGCCGACCTGCTCATCCCCGGCGACCTGGGGATCGGCAACAGCACGCCGGCGTCGGTGCTGGTGGCCGCGCTGACCGGCAGCGAGCCGGTCGCGGTGGTCGGCCGCGGCTCCGGCATCGACGACGACGCCTGGATGCGCAAGGCCGCGGCGGTGCGCGACGCGCTGCGCCGGGCCCGCGCGGTCCTGGCCGACCCGATCGCCCTGCTGCGCACGACGGCGGGCGCGGACATCGCGGCGATGGCCGGGTTCCTGGCGCAGGCCGCGGCCCGCCGGACGCCGGTGGTGCTCGACGGCCTCGTCGCGTGCGCGGCGGCGCTCGTCGCCGAAGACCTCGCGCCGGGCGCGCGCCGCTGGTGGGTCGCCGGGCAGCGGACGGCCGAACCGGCCCACTCGCTCGCGCTGGAGCACCTGGACCTGGGCCCGCTGCTGGAGCTGGACGTCCGCCTGGGCGAAGGCACCGGCGCGGTGACGGCGTTGCCGCTGCTGATGATGGCCGCCCGCGTCCTGGCCGAGACCGCGACCCACGAGCAGGCCGGCGTCTCCGGCCCGGTCATCCCGGCCACCGCCACCTGACCCGGCGCGAAGAGGCCCCCGCGGGAACGCGGGGGCCTCTTCGCGAAAGCCGATCAGCCGAGCGGGACCATCCAGTGGTCGACGTCGGGGTGGGTGCCTTCCTGGATGCCGGTGAGCTCCTCGCGCAGCTTCATCGTCAGCGCGCCCGGCTGCCCGTCGGCGATGGTGAACTCGCCACCTGTGTGCTTGACGTGCCCGACCGGCGTGATCACCGCCGCCGTGCCGCAGGCGAACGTCTCGGTCAGCTCACCCGAAGCCGACGCCTTCTCCCACTCGTCGGTGGAGATCCGGCGCTCCTCGACCTTGTACCCGAGCCGGGAAGCCAGCTGCAGCAACGACTTGCGCGTCACGCCGGGCAGCAGCGAGCCGGTCAGCTCGGGGGTGACCACCCGGGCGTTCTCGCCGGAGCCGAAGACGAAGAACAGGTTCATCCCGCCCATCTCCTCGACCCAGCGCCGCTCGACGGCGTCGAGCCAGACCACCTGGTCGCAGCCCTTTTCGACGGCCTGCGCCTGCGCGACGAACGACGCCGCGTAGTTGCCGGCGCACTTCGCCGCGCCGGTGCCGCCGGGGGCCGCGCGCACGTACTCCGTCGACAGCCAGACGCTCACCGGCTTCACGCCGCCGGAGAAGTACGAGCCCGCCGGGGACGCGATGACCGTGTACACGTAGTCGGCGGCCGGGCTGTTGACGCCGAGCCCGGTGGACGTCGAGATCATGAACGGCCGCAGGTAGAGGGAGTCACCCTGGCGGGTGGGCACCCACCGGCCGTCGACGGCGATGAGCTCCCGCAGCGACTCGACGAAGACCTCCTCCGGCAGCTGCGGCATGGCGAGCCGCTCGGCCGACTGCCGGAACCGCGCCGCGTTGGCGTCCGGGCGGAACGACGCGATCGAGCCGTCCGGCTGGCGGTAGGCCTTCAGACCCTCGAAGATGGCCTGGCCGTAGTGCAGCACCGACGTCGCCGGGTCGAGGGTGAACGGGGCGTAGGGACCGACCTGGGCGTCGTGCCAGCCCTCGGCCTTCGACCACTTGACGGTCACCATGTGGTCGGTGAAGTACAGCCCGAACCCGGGCTTCTCGAGTACCTCCGCGACACGGTCCGCGCTCGCAGGACTCGGGTGCGGGACATGGGCGAACTGCGTCGTGGTCGTCATGGCTAGACGATACCGCTTGGTCGGAGGCGCGTTAGTCGGATGTCCCACTGTTCCGGGTCCCCCGCGCCCGGAGCGTGACGGCTCTAGGATGACACCGTGACCTACCACTCCACGCAGCCGGTGCCCCGGCCCAAGACCGGCGGGGCCGACGTCAAGACGTTCGTCACCGCGGTGCTGCTGACCTTCGGCGTCGGCCTGCTCGGCATGGTCGGCTGGGCCGTCCTCAGCAGCGGCTTCGGCGGCTTCCTCGGCCTCGTCGCCGGCGTCTTCGGCGTCGTGTGGTGGCGGAGCATCCACGGCAAGAAGGCGTTCCCGAAGGTGATCCCGACGAAGTCGGTCGTCATCCTCGCCGTCGTCAACGCGGTGCTGGCGCTGATCCTCATCCTGACCGCGGGCTGAGCTCGGGCACCGCCCAGCCCTCGTCCGGGCGGAAGTCGGTGTCCGTCCCGTCGAACGGGTAGGCACCGCGGTCGGCCAGCGCGCCGATCCGCTCACCTTCCGCGCGCAGCCGGTCGAACTGCTCGAGCGTCAGGCGGCCGACCTCGATGGCGGCCTCGGCCTCGTCCTCGTCGTCCCAGCGCCACGTGCCGTCGCGCTCGACGACGACGTCGAGCACGCCGTCGATCCGGTCGACCGCGCCGGCCGTGCGGCCCAGCGGGATCTCCAGGTTGACGTACCAGTTCTTGAACCGGCCTTCGAGGTCGAAGAACCACCAGACCGACGACCACTCGTCTTCGGGGATCCGGCGCAGCGTCGACGCGCCGTGCCAGAAGTCCGGCACCGGCACCCGCGGGATGCGGAACCGCTGGTCGAGCGGGGCGTCCCGCATCAGGCGGCCGTCGGCGAGCCGGCTGCCGATGATCGGCGTGCCCGCCGGGAGCCACGCGCGCAGCACACGGCCGTCGTCGTCGAGGACGCGCAGCGGGTGGACCTGGCCGATCGAGCCGTCGGGACGGTGGAACCGCTCGACCACGGTCTCCCCCGGCCGCCAGCGTCGATCACTCACGCGACCCACTGTACCTGCGCGCGCGTACGCCCAGTAGCAGCTCGATCACGGTCGCCAGCCCGGCCGCGACGAGCACGGGCAGTGCCGGCAGGAAGTACGCGGCCACCGCGGCGACGGCGATCCCCGCCAGCCCGCGCACGCCGGCGCGCTCGCGGACCTCGCCGCCGGCGGCGAGCGCGGGCACCACGGTCGCGACCACGGCGATGACCGTGAGCGGCGTCTGCAGGGAGTCCGCGTCGGCGGCGGAAAGCAGGTCGCGCAAGGACGTCAAGGACAACCCCAGCCGGACCGCGCCGAGCTGGTAGAGCGCGGCGAAGGCGGCCAGCACAGCGATCGCGCCCAGCAGCAGGACGCGCCAGCCCGCGTACTCCCGCTTTCCGGGGCGCAGGAAGGGCAGGAACACGACCGCGGCGACGAGCACGCCCGCGAAGTCCGGCGGCTGCAGACCGCCGCCCGCGGTGGCCACCGGCGTCACGGCCACGCACAGCGCGACCAGCACGAGCCCGGCGGCGAGCAGCAGGCCGCCCGCGATCCGTACGACGAAGGTCGGGATCTTCAGCCCGGCGAACCCCGCCCCGGCGACCACCACGACGAACGCCGCGGCCGCGAGTTCGCGGTGCGAGGGGAAGACGTAAGCGCCGAACGCGACCGCGTAGACCACCACCTCGGCCAGCCGGGCCACGGCCACGACGACCCGGTCCACCAGGGCATCCGCCGGTTCCGGGACCGCCGCCGTCACACCCGCGGCGATCGCCGCGAGCACCAGCCCGGCGAGCAGCCACCAGCCCGCGCCCGCCGCTCCGGCCGCCAGCGCCACCAGCAGCCCACCGCCCAGCCGCACGCGGCCCCTCCTCGCCCTCTGTTCACCCCTGCTTCCGTCGTCATTAGCATGGCTCACGATCCCGACCGGGCCGGCGCCCGGTACCACCGCGAACGCGCGAGGAGCCAGAAGTGACCGTGCCTAAGCTCGCCCTGTCCGACAACACCGGGGAGGCACTGGCCAAGACGCGCGCCGACGTGGTCGTCATCGGCACCCTGGCCGGCGAGGACGGCCCGCTTCTCGCCGACGGCGCCGCCGCCGTCGACGCCGCCTTCGACGGCCGGCTCGCCGGCCTGCTCGCCACCCTCGGCGCGAGCGGCAAGGCCGAAGAGGTCGTCAAGATCCCGACGCTGGGCAAGCTGGCGGCCGGTGTCGTCCTGGCCGTCGGCCTGGGCAAGGCCGGCGACGGGGTCACCCCCGAGCAGGTCCGCCGCGCCGCCGGGGCCGCCGGCCGCGCGCTGGCCGGCACCGACCGCGCGTTCGTGACGCTGTCGGAGATCGACCTGCAGGCCGCCGTCGAGGGCACCGTCCTCGGCTCCTACGTCTTCACCGCCTACCGCTCGGAGAAGGGCGACGCGCCGGTCGCGAAGGTCGACTTCGCGAGCCCGGCCGACGGCACCGCCCGCGAGCACAAGGCGACGCTGAAGGCCGCGACCAGCATCGCCGAGGCCGTCCTCACCGCCCGCGACCTGATCAACACCCCGCCCAACGACCTCTACCCGGCCTCCTTCGCCGACCGCGCGAAGAAGCTGGCCGAGGACAACGGCCTCGAGTTCGAGGTCCTCGACGAGAAGGCGTTGAAGCGCAAGGGCTTCGGCGGCATCCTCGGCGTCGGCGGCGGCTCGTCCCGCCAGCCGCGCCTGGTGCGCATCGGCTACAAGCCGGCCAAGGCCGCCAAGAAGGTCGCCCTCGTCGGCAAGGGCATCACGTTCGACTCGGGCGGCATCTCGCTCAAGCCCGCCGCGAACATGGACCACATGACCTCGGACATGTCCGGCGCGGCCGGCGTGCTCGCCGCGGTCGTCCTGGCCGCCAAGCTGAAGTACCCCCTGGAAGTCGTCGCGCACATCCCGCTGGCGGAGAACCTGCCGTCCGGCACGTCGTACCGCCCGGGTGACGTGCTGACCATGTACGGCGGCAAGACCGTCGAGGTCCTCAACACCGACGCCGAAGGCCGGCTCGTCCTGGTCGACGCGATGGTCCGCGCGGCCGAGGAGAACCCGGACTACCTGATCGAGACCTCGACGCTGACCGGCGCCCAGGTCGTCGCGCTCGGCAACCGCACCGCAGGGGTCATGGGCTCGGACGACTTCCGCGACCGCGTCGCCGCGATCATGCAGGCGACCGGCGAGAACGGCTGGGCGATGCCGCTGCCGGAGGAGCTGCGCGCCGACCTCGACTCGCGCCTGGCCGACCTGGCCAACGTGACGGGCCACCGCTGGGGCGGCATGCTCGCCGCCGGCATCTTCCTGCGCGAGTTCGTCGCCGACGGCCTCGACTGGGTCCACATCGACATCGCGGGCCCGTCGTTCAACACCGGTTCGCCGTGGGGCTACACCGGCAAGGGCGGCACGGGCGTCCCGGTCCGGACGATCGCCGCGGTCCTGGCGGACATCGCCGCCAACGGCTGACGCCCTTTAGGGTCGCCGAGTGGAGCCCGGCGAATACCTCGAAGCGGCGGTCAGGGACGTCCTGACCGCCGCTTCGTCCACTGTGGACGATCAGGTCGGGTACGCCGCCTTGCTGCTCGCCGTCACCGGCGCGCTCGACGAGGCCGACCGGCTCGTCGAGCAGTGGCTGGCCCGCGCGGAACGCCCGGTGACGGCGTTGGCGCCCGACCCGGTGCGGGCCCGCGCGTGGGCGATGCTGTTCGAGGCGCGGGGTGGACGTCCGGCGTGGGCCGAGGGGTTGTCCCCGCTGGACCTCGACGCCGAGGAGCGCGCGCACGCGGTGTCGTTGCGCCGTCCGGTGTCCGATCTGGAGGGTGTGCTCCCGCCGGGTCCGGTCGCGGAGGTCGTCAAGCACGTCGCGCCGACGCGCCCGGATCGCGTCCGCGGTGCCCTCGCCGACGGTGACCTCGCCCGGTGGGCCGAGCTGGCCGGGCCACGGCCGGACGTCGCGACGCTCGCCGCCACGCGGGCGCTGGCCCCGGCGCTGGTGGCGGGCGCGGACCCGCTCGGCCTGCGCGACTGGGCACCGGCGTGCGCGGGCGCGCTGGTCGCGGCGCTGCACGAGCGGTACCCGCCGGACCTCGGGACCTGGCCGGAGCTGATCGGCTCGATCATGCGGTTGCGCGAGACCGGAACCGCGCCGCCCCCGGCGTCGGAGGCGGCGATCCGCTCGGCCGAGCTGCGGCTGGGCGTCGAACTACCGGCCGAGCACCGCGAGTTCCTCCGCACCTGCGACGGCCTGCCCGCCGACGTGGTCTTCCCCCGGCTGCTGGGCACGGCGGAGCTGCGCGTCGAAGGCGGCGTCGTGGTGCTTTCCGAACCGGCGGTGCTGCTGCTGTCGGCGGGGCACGTGGTCGAGGTGGACCCGGTGCTCGGCACGACGGTCCACCCGTCGTTCCGCGCGGCGCTGGTCAAGCACGCCGCGCTGCTCGCCCAGGCAGGCTAGGTTGGGCCCGGTGACCACCCTCAGCGCGGAGACGATCACCCCGGCCAACGTCGCCGCCGCGTGCCAGCTGGCCGTCGAGCCGCACCAGCGGAAGTTCGTCGCGCCGGTCGCGGTGTCGCTGGCCGAGGCGTACACGCAGCCCGCGGTCGCCTGGCCCCGGCTGGTCCTGGACGACGGCGAGCCGGTCGCGTTCGTGATGGGCGCCTTCGACCCGGGCGCCGAGCTGGACTTCTTCCGCTGCGGGATCTGGCGGCTCAACGTCGGCGCGGGCGTGCAGGGCCGCGGCTACGGCCGGTTCGCCGTGGAGACGGTCCTGGAGGAGGCCCGCCGGCGGGGCAACACCACCGCGACGGTGCTCTGGATCCCCGCCGAGGGCGGGCCGGAGGAGTTCTACCTCAAGCTCGGCTTCAAGCTGACCGGCCAGACCTTCAACGGCGAGGTCGTCGGCCGGATCGAGCTCTAGACCTGCCCGCGCTTCTTGCGCTCGGTGTACTCCCGCATCCGCTTCGGGTAGCCGACCCGCGCGACCTCGTACACCGGGATCGACCGGCGGTGGCCGAACTGCTGGGCGGCCTCCAGGCTGCCGATGCGGCGCCGGGTCCACTCGCCGTCGTGGGCGATCAACACCACAGTGGTCTCGGTGACGTTCGTCTTCGGTTCGACGAAGGCCTCGACACCCCGGCGGGAGGCCACCCACTCCTCCAGGTGCCGGGTGTCCTCGGAATTGGCTTTCCGCAGCGTACCGGCCCGTTGACCACCCTTGGCCCGCCTGCGCAGCGAGTCGAAGAGCCCCACCACGACCACCTCTCCTCCCGAGACCTACCCCACTCATTATCCCGATGTCCACGTGTGGTCGGCGTCGCACACCCGGCTAGGTCGCAGCCCCGTCCGGCGTAGTGACAAGATGGCGGATGTCGCGCGCGCGGTTATACCGGGCGGACGCGGCGACAGAGCACCACCCCACTGCTTGCCGAGGAGTTATACAAGTGACCGACACCTCCGCCGACCTCGTGATCCTGGGAGGCGGATCGGGCGGCTACGCCGCGGCTTTCCGCGCGGCCGAGCTGGGCCTTTCCGTCACGCTGATCGAGAAGGACAAGCTGGGCGGGACCTGCCTCCACCGGGGCTGCATCCCGACCAAGGCCCTGCTCCACGCCGCCGAGGTCGCCGACGAGACCCGCGACGCCGAAGCCGTCGGCGTCAAGGCCGCCTTCGAAGGCATCGACATCGCCGGGGTCAACAAGTACAAGGACGGCATCGTCGCCCGGCTGTACAAGGGCCTGCAGGGCCTGGCCAAGGCGCACAAGGTGAACCTGGTCGAGGGCAGCGGCACGTTCGTCGGCGGCACGACCGTCGAGGTGGACGGCACCCGCTACACCGGCAAGAACGTCATCCTCGCCACCGGTTCGTACTCGCGCACGCTGCCCGGCCTGGAGCTGGGCGGCCGCGTCATCGCCAGCGAGCAGGCCCTCGCCCTGGACTACGTCCCCAAGAAGGTCGTGGTGCTCGGTGGCGGCGTGATCGGCGTCGAGTTCGCCAGCGTCTGGGCCTCCTTCGGCGTCGACGTCACCATCGTCGAGGCGCTGCCGCGGCTGGTCCCGAACGAGGACGAGTTCGCGTCCAAGCAGCTCGAGCGCGCCTTCCGCCGCCGCAAGATCACCTTCAAGACCGGCGTGAAGTTCACCGGCGCGAAGCAGGACGAGAACGGCGTCAGCGTCTCGCTGGAGTCCGGCGAGACCATCGAGGCCGACCTGCTGCTGGTCGCCGTCGGCCGCGGGCCGAACTCGGCGGGCCACGGCTACGAGGAGGCCGGCGTCAAGATCGAGCGCGGCTTCGTCCTCACCGACGAGCGGCTGCGCACGAACCTGCCGAACGTCTACGCCGTCGGCGACATCGTCCCGGGCCTGCAGCTCGCGCACCGCGGCTTCCAGCAGGGCATCTTCGTCGCCGAGGAGATCGCCGGGCAGAACCCGCGCGTCATCGACGAGAGCGGCATCCCGCGGGTCACCTACTCGCACCCGGAGGTCGCGTCGGTCGGGCTGACCGAGTCGCAGGCGAAGGACAAGTACGGCGCCGACGTCACGACGTTCACCTACGACCTCGGCGGCAACGGCAAGAGCCAGATCCTCAAGACCTCCGGCGGGGTCAAGCTGGTCAAGGCCCCGGACGGCCCGGTCGTGGGCGTCCACATGGTCGGCGACCGCGTCGGCGAGCTGATCGGCGAAGCGCAGCTGATCTACAGCTGGGAGGCGTTCCCCGAGGACGTCGCGCCGCTCATCCACGCCCACCCCACCCAGACCGAGGCCCTCGGTGAAGCGTTCCTCGCCCTCGCGGGGAAGCCGCTGCACGTGCACAGCTGACGTCCCACCAGCAGAATCCAGACCACGCAGAACTTGGAAGAGGAGTCAGCGAACGATGGCCTACTCCGTCACATTGCCGGAGCTCGGGGAGAGCGTCACCGAAGGCACCGTCACCCGGTGGCTCAAGCAGGAGGGTGACACCGTCGAGGTCGACGAGCCGTTGCTCGAGATCTCGACCGACAAGGTCGACACCGAGGTGCCCTCCCCGGTGGCGGGCACGGTCGTGAAGATCAGCGCCGCCGAGGACGAGACGGTCGAGGTCGGCGCCGAGCTGGCCGTGATCGACGACGGTTCCGGCGGCGCGCCCGAGTCCTCCGCCCCCGCGCAGGAAGAGCAGAAGTCCGAGCCGGAGCCCGAGCCCGAGCAGCCGTCCGAGCCGGCGCAGTCCGAGCCGCAGGCCGCCGACAGCGCGCCGAGCAAGCCGGACACCGCGCCGGCCGCCGGTGGTGAAGGCACCGAGGTGAAGCTGCCCGAGCTGGGCGAGAGCGTCACCGAGGGCACCGTCACGCGCTGGCTGAAGGCGGTCGGCGACTCGGTCGAGGTCGACGAGCCGCTGCTCGAGATCTCCACCGACAAGGTCGACACCGAGGTGCCGTCGCCGGTCGCCGGCACGGTGCTGGAGATCCGCGCGGGCGAGGACGAGACCGTCGAGGTCGGCGGCGTCCTGGCCGTGATCGGTGACGCGAACGCGGCGCCGAAGGCCGAAGCGAAGCCGGAGCCCAAGCCCGAGCCGAAGCCGGAACCCAAGCCGGAGCCGAAGCCCGAGCCGGTTCAGGAGTCGAAGCCCGAGCCCAAGCCGGAACCGAAGCCCGAGCCGCAGGCCGCGCCCGCGGCGAAGGCGGCCGAGTCGGCCCCGGCCGCCGCGGCGAAGGACGGTTCGGCGGACGGCCCGTACGTCACGCCGCTGGTCCGCAAGCTCGCGACCGAGCACGGCATCGACCTCGCGTCGCTGACCGGCAGCGGCGTCGGCGGCCGGATCCGCAAGCAGGACGTCCTGGCCGCGGCCGAGGAGAAGCAGAAGGCGGCTGCCCCGGCTCCCGCCGCTGCCGCTCCGGCCGCCGCTGCCGCCCCGTCGGCGCCGGCCGCGCGTCCCGCGGCCCCGGTGTCGCCGGAGCTCGCCGCGCTGCGCGGCACGGTCCAGAAGGCCAGCCGGATCCGCCAGATCACGGCCACCAAGACCCGCGAGTCGCTGCAGATCGCCGCGCAGCTCACGCAGGTCCAGGAGGTCGACGTCACGAAGATCGCCAAGCTGCGCCAGCGCGCGAAGGCGGCCTTCAAGGAGCGCGAGGGCGTCAACCTGACGTTCCTGCCGTTCTTCGCGAAGGCCACGGTCGAGGCGCTCAAGCAGCACCCGAACGTCAACGCGTCCTACAACGAGGACACGAAGGAGATCACCTACCACGGCGCCGTGCACCTGGGCATCGCGGTGGACACCGAGCGCGGGCTGCTCTCGGTCGTGATCCACGACGCGGGCGAGCTGAGCCTGGCCGGTCTCGCGCACCGGATCGCCGACCTGGCGGGCCGCGCGCGCTCGGGCCAGATCAAGCCGGACGAGCTGTCGGGTGGCACGTTCTCGATCACGAACATCGGCAGCGTCGGTGCGCTGTTCGACACGCCGATCATCGTGCAGCCGCAGTCGGGCATCCTCGGCACCGGCGCGGTCGTCAAGCGCCCGGTCGTGGTCGCGGACGCCGACGGCAACGACACGATCGCCGTCCGGTCGATGGCGTACCTGCCGCTGACCTACGACCACCGCCTGGTGGACGGGGCCGACGCGGGCCGCTTCCTGACGACGATCAAGCAGCGCCTGGAAGAGGGCAACTTCGAGGGCGAGCTCGGCCTCTGAAGTCACCGCTGACGAAGGCCGCCACGGACTTTCCGTGGCGGCCTTCGCCGTGTCCGGGAGTGCGGTCGCGCAGCGGATGCGCAACGATCGGAGCATGCGAGTACTCATCGCCGGAGCGAGCGGCTTGATCGGGTCGGCGCTGGGCGAGCGCCTGCTGGGCGACGGGCACGAAGTCCGCCGCCTGGTGCGGCGGGAAGCGCGTGGTGGCGGGGAATTCCGCTGGGACCCGCCGTCCGGGACCATCGCCGAAGGCGCGTTCGAGGGCGTGGACGCCGTCGTGAACCTGGGCGGGAAGCCGTTGTTCCCCGGGCGGTGGAGCGCGATGCGCAAGCAGCAGCTCACCGACAGCCGGGTCGAGCCGACCGAGGTGCTCGCCGAAGCCGTCGCCGAGCACGGGGTCGGCGTGCTGGTCAACGCTTCCGCCGTCGGCTACTACGGCCACACCCATGAGTCCACTGTGGACGAATCGGCTCCGCGGGGGCGCGGGTTCCTCGCCGAACTCTGCGAAGCCTGGGAAGCCGCGACGGCGCCGGCGGGTGATGCGCGGGTCGTGCACATCCGGACCGGGCTGGTGCTTTCGGCGAAGGGTGGCCTCTACGGCACGCTGCGGCCGCTCTTCCGGCTGGGCCTGGGCGGGCGGCTCGGCGACGGCCGCCAGTACATGCCGTGGATCTCCCTCGACGACGAGGTCGGCGCGATCGCCCACGTCCTGGCGAACGACCTGTCCGGGCCGGTGAACCTGACCGGGCCGGAGCCGGTGACGAACGCCGAGTTCACCCGCGCGGTCGGCCGCGCGCTGCACCGCCCGGCGCCGTGGTGGGTGCCGGGCGTCGCGCTCAAGGCCGTGCTCGGCCAAGCCGGCGAAGAGATGGCGTTGTTCGGGCAGCGGGCCGTCCCGGCCGCGCTGGAACGGTCCGGCTACGCGTTCCGGCACCCGACGCTCGACCGCGCGCTCGCAGCGGCATGAGCGTCCCGCTGCAGCGCTGGCTGGTCGTCGGCGGGGTGTTCTTCGCCGCGTTCGTCCTGCTCGGGCTGAGCGTGGCGCGGCAGCCGCTGACCCTCGACGTCGAAGTCGCGAACGCGCTGCGCGGCGTGTACGCGGAGCCGCTGGGCCGGGTCGCGCAGATCGGCAGCGACGTCCTCGGGCCGGTGCTCCCCTTCGTCCTGGGCGCCGCGCTGCTGGCGCTGGCGCTGCGCCGCCGGCAGCACTTCGGGTTGTGCGTGCGGCTCGCCGTGGTGCTGCTGCTGTGCCGGCTGACGAGCCTGGTGTTCAAGCCGATCTTCCTGCGGGAGCGCCCGCGCGCTTACCCGGACCTGAGCTACCCGAGCGGGCACGTGGTGTCGGTGGCGAGCACCGGGTTCGTGCTGCTCCTGCTGTGCGCGTGGGTGTGGCCTCGGGTGGTCCGCCGGGTGGCGGTGGCCGTCGCGGTCGCCGTCGTGCTGTCCGCCGCCTGCCGCGTCGTGCTCGGCGTCCACTGGGTCACCGACACGATCGGCGCAGTGCTCGCGGTGACCGGTGTCGGGCTGCTCTCAGCGTGCGCCTTGCGGCTGCTTCCCCCGGGTGACGGGCGTAGCCTCGACGGGTGAGTTCTTCCCGCACCACTTGCCGCGCCAGCACCGAGCCCGTCGACGTCCGGGAGCTCGGCACGATCGACTACACCGAAGCCTGGGAGCTCCAGCGGACCCGGCTCACCGAGCGCGCCGACGGCACCGCGCCGGACACGATGTTCCTGTTGCAGCACCCGTCGGTGTACACCGCGGGCAAGCGCACCGAGCCGGCCGACCGCCCGGCCGACGGCACGCCGGTGATCGACGTCGACCGCGGCGGCAAGATCACCTGGCACGGCCCGGGCCAGCTGGTCGGCTACCCGATCGTGAAGCTCGGCGACCCGATCGACGTCGTCCACTACGTGCGGCGGCTGGAGGAGGCGCTGATCCACGTGTGCGACCAGCTGGGCGTGCACAGCGGCCGGGTGGAGGGCCGCAGCGGCGTCTGGATCCCGGCCGACGACCGCGGCATCGAGCGCAAGATCGCGGCGATCGGCATCCGCGTCCAGCGCGGCGTGACGATGCACGGCTTCGAGCTGAACTGCAACGCGGACCTGTCGGCGTTCGACACGATCGTGCCGTGCGGCATCCGCGACGCGGGCGTGACGTCGCTGTCGTACGAGCTGCAGCGGGACGTCAGCGTGGAAGCGGTCCTGCCCCTGGCCCGCGACGCGGTTTTGGCGGCGCTGGAAGGCGAGCTCCCGGTGAGCGAGGACCGCTGGCTCCCGCGCCCGGAGGCCCCGAAGGCGGCGGGCGTCACCTTCGCCCTGCAGAACTGACGGAACCGGGCGCCTCCCGCGGGAGGCGCCCGGTCCGCGTTCAGTCCAGCTGCGGCGCGACCTCGGAAGCGATGAGCTCGACCTGGTCCAGGTCCGACAGGTCCAGCAGCTGCAGGTAGACCCGGGTGATCCCGGTCTTCTCCCGCCACTGCCCGATCCGGTCGACGACCTCGGCGGGCGTCCCGGCCAGGCCGTTCGCCCGCAGCTCGGTGACGTCGCGGCCGACCGCCGACGCCCGGCGCCCGACCTCCTCCTCGGAGCGGCCGACGGCGATGGTCAGCGCCACCGACCGCAGGATCTCCTTGGGGTCGCGGCCGATCTCCGCGGCCGCCGCGTCGACGCGCGCGAACTGCGCGGCCGCCGTCTCGGCGTCGACGAACGGCAGGTTGAACTCGTCCGCGAACCGGGCCGCCAGCTGCGGGGTGCGCTTCTTGCCCTGGCCGCCGACGATCACCGGCGGCGCCGGCGACTGCGCGGGCTTCGGCAGGGCCGGCGACTCCGACAGCGAGTAGTACTCGCCCTTGAACGAGAACGTCGAGCCGACCGGCGTCTTCCACAGCCCCGTGATGATCTCGAGCTGCTCGGCGTAGCGGTCGAAGCGCTCCTTCAGCGGTGGCAGCGTGAGGCCGTACGCCTCGTGCTCGGCGTCGTACCAGCCGGAGCCGAGGCCGAACTCGACGCGGCCGCCGGACATCTGATCGACCTGGGCGACCGAGATGGCCAGCGGGCCCGGGTACCGGAACGTCGCCGCGGTGACGAGCGTGCCGAGCCGGATCCGGCTGGTCTCGCGGGCCAGGCCGGCGAGGGTGATCCACGCGTCGGTCGGGCCGGGCAGGCCGTCGGCCGAGCCCATCTTCAGGTAGTGGTCGCTGCGGAAGAAGGCGTCGTAGCCGGCGGCTTCGGTCGCCTTCGCCACGCGCAGCAGGTCGTCGTAGCTGGCCCCCTGCTGGGGCTCGGTGAAGATCCTCAAGTCCACGAAAGTCAGCCTATAGAGACGTCGGGCTCCGTGCGCCGCAGCCGTACCAGCATGCGGACGATGACGTCCTCGATCTCGGCGCCGACCTTCTTCGGGTCGGGCGAACTGGCGATTTCGGTCGCCGCGCTCGACAGCGCGCCGAACAGCAGCCGCGCGGTCACCTCGACCGGGACGGGCTCGACCTCGCCGGCGTCGATCAACGACTGCAGGCCGGACCGCACGAGCCCGAAGCTGCACCGCTCCTCGGCTTCGCGCCAGCGTTCCCAGCCCATGACGACCGGCGCCTCGTGGATGGCGATCCGCTGGTAGGCGGGGTCGAGGCAGGCCCGGATGAACGCGTTGAGCCCGCCGAGGGCGCGTTCCCACGGGGAGCCCTCGCCGGTCATGATCTTGTCCAGGCGGTCGTAGACGAGGCTTTCGACCTGGTCGAACGCGGCTTCGAAGAGCGCCTGCTTGCCGCTGAAGTGGTGGTACAGCGCGCCCTTCGTGACGCGGGCGCGTTTGGCGATCTCGTCCAGCGAGGTACCCGCGTAACCGCGTTTCGTGAACAGTTCCACCGCGCTGTCGACCAGCGCCGACCGCGTCGACTCGGAGTAGTCGAGTCGTCTGGACCTCATTGTCGCCACCTTCACAACCTTACGCCCGGAGGATCTCTCCGTACTCATGGTATGTTCGCCTCGTCAGGTCCGTACCGGGAGTATGCCGCAGACCCGCGGTATGACCCGGGCCACGGAAGGGGAGCCACACCATGAGCTGGACAGACTTCTACCGACGCCAGGAAATCCTCGAAGCCACCGTCCGCCTGGCGGGCCGCAACCCGGCCGAGCCGCTGCCGCTGGAGGAGGTCCCCGGCGCCGAAGAGCACTTCGGCACCGAGGAGAACGTCCTGCTGGCGCTGCAGTACCAGTGGACGCGGACGCTGAGCGGCCGCCTGCGCGCCGAGGTCACCGACCCGGACGACGCCGACGGCCTCGGTGACCACGTCGACGCCGTCACGCGTGCGTGGCGCTCCGCCGTCGACGAGCACGAGACGCTGCGCGCGGTGCTCGACGGCGCTTACGAGCGGCACGCGTCGCTGCGCCGCATGCACGAAGGCGAGCTGCGGATGCTCGCCGTCACGGCCGGCCTGGCCGACCCGCGCGAACCGGGTGAAGAGATCGCCAAGGTGGGTTACGCGCTCGAGGCGCTGCTGCGCACGAGCCGTGAAGAGCCCGCCCGCCGCCGTCCCGTCATGGGACACCTTCGGCGCCTGCTCGCGCCCTCGGCGTGAACAGGGTTTAGTGAGCGCATGACGGAGCGCTGGACCGACGCCGACATCCCCGACCAGACCGGCCGGACCGTGCTGGTCACCGGGGCGAACTCGGGGCTCGGGCTGCGCACCGCCGAGGTGCTCGCGAGCAAGGGGGCTCGCGTGCTCCTCGCCTGCCGCTCCGCCGAACGCGGGGCGAAGGCACTGGACATCGTCAAGACGGCCGCCGCGGGCGCCGAGCCCGAGCTCATCCCACTGGACCTGAGCGAGCTCGCCTCGGTGCGCGCGGCCGCCGCGTCGGCCCGGGAACTGACCGGTGACGCCCTGGACGTCCTGGTCAACAACGCCGGTGTGATGGCGACCGCCCGCGGCCGCACCGCCGACGGCTTCGAGCTGCAGCTCGGTACCAACTACCTCGGCCACGCGGCGCTGACGTGGCTGCTGATGCCCGCCCTGCGCGGCCGGGTCGTCACGCTGTCGAGCCTGGCCGCCGTCGGCGCCCGCATCCACCTCGACGACCCGAACGGCGACCACCGCCGCTACAACGCGGCCGCCGCGTACGGGCAGTCGAAGCTCGCCTGCCAGGTGTTCGCGCTCGAGCTGGACCGCCGCCTGCGCGCGGCCGGCTCCGACGTGATCAGCGTCGCCGCCCACCCGGGCTACACCGCGACCGGGCTCGGCAGCGGCATGGCGCGCTCGTACTCGAACCCGGTGGTGCGCTCGCTGATCGCCGGCGGCCACCGCGCCGGCGAGCTGCTGTTCGCCCAGAACACCCGCGTCGGCGCCCTCCCGCAGCTGTACGCGGCGACGGCGGACGGTGTCGAAGGCGGCAGCTACTTCGGCCCCCGCGGCCTCGGCAACCTGCGCGGATACCCGGCTCGCGTACCGACGGTGGCCGCCGCGCGCAGCGAGTCGCTGGGGTCGGCGCTGTGGGAGCTGACGGCGGGCTTGACGGGCGTCACCCCCGACCCCGCGTAGCCCGGACGGGCGTACGGTTGGGGACGTGAGTGCTGCGCCTGAAGGCCGGAAGCTGCTGCGTCTCGAGGTTCGCAACAGTGAGACGCCGATCGAGAAGAAGCCGTCGTGGATCAAGACGCGGGTGCGGATGGGGCCGGAGTTCACCGAACTCAAGGGTCTCGTGCGTCGCGAGGGTTTGCACACGGTGTGTGAAGAGGCCGGTTGTCCCAACATTTACGAGTGCTGGGAAGACCGTGAGGCCACGTTCCTGATCGGCGGGGACCAATGCACCCGGCGGTGTGACTTCTGTCAGATCGACACCGGTAAGCCCGCCGCTCTGGATCGGACGGAGCCGCGGAAGGTCGCGGAGTCCGTGCAGGCGATGGGGTTGCGGTACTCGACGGTCACCGGCGTGGCCCGGGACGACCTCGCCGATGGTGGCGCTTGGCTGTATGCCGAGACGGTCCGGCAGATTCACGCGTTGAACCCGGGTACGGGTGTTGAGCTGTTGATCCCGGACTTCAACGCCGACCCTGAGCAGTTGGCTGAGGTGTTCGGCTCGCGTCCGGAGGTGTTGGCCCACAACGTGGAGACGGTGCCGCGAATCTTCAAGCGGATCCGCCCGGGCTTCCGCTACGCGCGGTCCCTCGAAGTCATCACGAAGGCCCGCGAGGCCGGTTTGGTGACGAAGTCGAACCTGATTCTCGGTATGGGTGAGACGCCGGATGAGGTGGCTCCGGCGATGCAGGACTTGGTCGACGCGGGGTGTGAGATTTTGACGATCACGCAGTATTTGCGTCCTTCTGCTCGGCATCATCCGGTGGATCGGTGGGTGAAGCCGGAGGAGTTCGTCGAGCACTCTCGCGCGGCGGAGGCGATGGGGTTCGCGGGTGTGATGGCGGGTCCGTTGGTGCGGTCGTCGTACCGCGCGGGTCGGCTCTACGCCCAGACCAAGGCGCACCGCGGCGAAGTCCTCCCGGAGAACCTGGCCCACCTGGCCGCCGAAGGCCCGGCCGCGCAGGAAGCGGCGTCGCTGCTGGCGCGGTGACGCACGTCACCCCACGGTCCTTAAAGGATCGGTAAAGTGGGCGGCATGGCCCTGGTTTCGGACCTCCTCAGCTGGTTGCAAGGACTCCCGGAACCGGGCCTCGTCGCGGCGACCGGCGGCCTGGTGCTCGCCGAGTGCACGATCGGGCTGGGGTTCCTGGCACCCGGCGAATCCGGCCTGCTGATCGCCGCGACGACGGCGAACACCGTCGCCCGGTTCGTGGTGCTCTGGCTGGTCGTGACGCTCTGCGCGACCGCGGGCGACGCGCTCGGCTACGCGATCGGCCGCCGTTTCGGGCCCCGGCTGCGCGAGACGAAGCTGATCCGCAAGTACGGCCTCGACGCCTGGGACAAGGCGACGTCGGTGCTGGAACGCCGGGGCGCGTGGGCGGTGCTCTTCGCCCGGTTCCTGCCGGTGGTCCGAACGTTGACCCCGGCGGCGGCGGGTACCTCGGGGCTGCCGTTCCGCAAGTTCCTGCCCGCCGCGGCAGCGGGCGCGTTCTGCTGGTCACTGGTCCACATCAGCATCGGCGCGGCGTTGGGCGAGGCGGCGAAGCGGATCGAAGGCGCGCTGAACACGGGCGGCTTGATCGTGGTGGGCGTGCTCGCCGCGGTAGCGGTGTTCTTCTTGCTGCGCTTGAAGAAGCGGAAGGTGTCGGCGGCTTCGGACCGCGAACCCGAGCGAGTCCCCTGACCCCCTGAGGGTGCGACCCGGGGCCGCACCTTCCCGGCGTCAACGGCGGGCGTACGCCGCCTTGCCGGTGGCCCAGCCGAGCGCCGGCAGCGCCCACCAGCGACGAGCGGCCAGGTTCCCTTGCCCGGCGCTGCGGCCAAGTCGTAGCCGCCGAGCTTGCCCTGCGCCCGGTAAGCCGAGCCGGGCAGCTTGTCGCCGTACAGCCCGTGCACCAGCCGCTGGTACGCCGCCACCGGCACGCCCTCGCCGACCCGCTGCCGGGCCGGGTCGTTGGTACCACGCGTTGACCTGCGGCTCGGTGAACACCAGATCGCCGCCCGCCTGCGCCGGGTACGTCAGCTCCTCGGTGCCCCGGCGTGAAGTTGGTCGCGGTCCCGCCGTCCGCCGCGCGCTCCACCCACACCGTCGCCTGGCGGCCCGTCGAGGCAGCGGTCCGCACCGCGTAGTACGCGAACGTCAGCCGAGGAACCGCGCGATGGTCAGGCCGCTCGCGGCCCAGCACCACTGGTTCTGTTCCTGGACCAGCTGGCTGATCGACAGCGTCGTCGCCTCGGTGGTCGCGCTCGCGGGCGGGGACAGCAGGCCGGTAAGGGCCACGCACAGCGCACCGAGCGCCATTGCTCGTCTGAAGTGCATTCGTTGCTCAGCGGGGACAACACCGGCGTTATGCCGCCTATCGGGCGGGCGCGAGCCCGCACCAGCGCGCGAAGTGCGGATTCCGTTGCCGCGACGCGGTGTGCGCGGCTTCCGCGCACCGGAACACCTCGCCGGTGGTCGGCGTGCGGGCGTCGTCGTCGCGGGTCGCGAACAGCAGCGTCGTCCACAGCGGGTCGCCGCGCAGGGGCAGCGCGACCAGGCCCGGCGGTGGCGCCGACGCCGCCTGCGCGAGGCAGACCGCACCCTGCGCGATGAGCGTCCCCGCGGTGCCCGCCTCCGACGTGAAGTGCCGCACGCGCGGGCTGAACCCGGCCGCCGCGCACGCCTGCAGGAACCGCACGCGCACGCAGTTTTCGTGCGGGGGCGGGAGGATCCAGTCGCAGCCGGCCAGGTCGGCGAGGTCGACGACGCCGTCGCGGATCGCCGGGTGCCCCTCGGCGATGCCGACGAAGATCGGCTCGGTGGCCAGCGTCCGGACGGTCAGGCCGGCGAAGTGGTGCGCCTCGGTGCCGTCGAACCGTTCGAGCAGCGCGACGTCGACGCGGCCGGTCGAGAGCAGCTTCAGCAGCGTCAGCGACGCCGGTTCGGCGTACGTCTGGACGTCGAGCTCCCGCTCCCCCAGCTCCTCGATGAACCGGCCGATGATGAGCAGCGGCACGTACCCGATCCGCAGCGTCTCCGGCCCGCCTTCGCCGTGGCGCCGCGCGGAAGCGACGAGCGCCTGCATGTCCGATAGCAGCGCGTCGGCGCGGGCGAGCACGAACCGGCCGAGCTCCGTCGGGCGGACGCCACTCGGCCCGCGCACGAACAGGTCGCCGCCGAGGATCCGCTCGATCCGCTTGAGCTGCGCGGTGAGCGCGGGCTGGCTGACGCCGAGGACGGTCGCGGCACGGCTCACGCTGCCGCCGTCCGCGACGGCGCGGACGGCCCTGAGATGGCGCAGCTCCAGCTCGGCCACGCCCAGCAGGCTAACGCCGTCTTCACGACCCGCACGACCTGCGAAAGTCGGGCTTACTACATTCGGCGGTATGAGTCTCGCGGATCTTCCCCGGCCGATCGGGTTCGTCCTCGGCGGGGGCGGCAGCCTCGGCGCCATGCAGGTCGGCATGCTGCGCGCGCTCGCCGAGGCCGGACTGTCACCCGATCTGGTGACAGGCACGTCGGTCGGCTCGCTCAACGCGGCGGTGCTCGCCCTGCCGGGCGGCGACCCGTTGCCGCGCCTGCACGACATCTGGGCGCACATGACGCGCGCCGAGGCGTTCCCCGGCGGCGTGCTGAGCCGCGTCCGGACCCTGACGCAGAGCAAGACGCACCTGTTTCCCAACAGCGGCCTGACCGGGATCATCGCCGACCACCTCGGCGCCGGAACCCGGTTCGAGGACCTGGCGCTGCCGCTCGGCGTCGTCACGACGCAGGTCGACACGGCCGAGCCGCTGCTGATCCGGTCCGGGCGGCTGCTCGAGCCGCTGCTGGCCAGCTGCGCGATCCCGGGGATCTTCCCGCCGGTGGAGCACGACGGGCGGTTGCTGTACGACGGCGGGCTCGTCGCGAACGTCCCGATGCGCCAAGCGTTGGCGATGGGCGCGCAGTCGCTGGTGGTGCTCGACTGCGCGTTCCCGGGGAAGCTGCCGGAGGCGCCGCGGACGTTCGCCGAGGTGATGATGTTTACCGCGATGATCAGCATGCGGAACCAGGCGGTGCTGGAAGCGCCGGTGGCGGCGGCTTCGGTGCCGGTGGTGTACCTGCCGGGGCCGGCACCGGTACGTGTGAACCCGCTCGACTTCGGGCACACAGAAGCACTGGCGGAAGAGGCGTACTCGGCCGCCCGCGAGTTCCTCGACGGGATCTCGGTGAGCGGGCCGGGACTTTACGGGGCCCCAGGCCTCGTCGTCACGTGATCCGCGTCACGCCGATGCACCGATCCGCCGGGAAGAACGTCATCGCTATCGCGTAGTTTTGAACGACGAATGCCCGCCGACCCCAATTCCCAAAAAGAGATAATATGCCCCCCAAGAAGATTTTACTTTCGGTGGCCGGAATCCTCGCCGGAGCACTGCTGGTTTCCGCTTGCTCGTCCGGTGACGACGGCGGCTCACCCGGCGGCGGGGCGCCCGTGTCCGGTTCCGCGTCGGCGGCGGCGACCCCGGTCGCCGTGTCGTTCGAACCCGCGGGCGGCACGGGGGTGAGCCCGGCTACGCCCGTCGTCGTCAAGGCGGCCAACGGGAAGCTCCTCGACGTCACGGTGACCAACACCGCGAAGGGGACCAAGGTCGGCGGCAAGCTCGCGGCCGACGGAGCCAGCTGGACCTCGACCGAGCCGCTCGGCTACGGCGCGACGTACAAGATCGTCGCGCACGCCCAGGGCGCCGACGGCAAGGCGGTCGAGCAGGACAACCAGATCAGCACGATCGCGCCGAAGAAGCAGGCGAACGCCAACCTGATCCCGGCGCCGTCCGCGGTGGCGAGCACGGGCGTCGGCGTCGGCCAGCCGATCGTGTTCAGCTTCGGCAAGATCGCCGTCAAGAACAAGGCGGCGGTGGAGAAGGCCCTGACGGTGGAGTCGACGCCGAAGCAGGAAGGCAGCTGGTACTGGATCGACGACTCGAACGTCCACTACCGGCCGAAGGAGTACTGGAAGGCCGGCACGACGCTGAAGGTGACGGCGAAGATCTACGGCGTCGACTTCGGCGGCGGGGTGTTCGGCGCGGAGGACCGCACGGAGACGTACAAGGTCCACGACTCCTGGATCGCGAAGGCGGACGGGAACACCGAGCAGATGCAGATCTTCCACAACGGCGCGATGGTCAAGTCGATGCCGATCTCAATGGGCAAGGACGCGACGCCGACCCACCTGGGCGCGCACGTCATTTCCGACAAGCAGGCCAACTACACGATGGACTCGTGCACGTACGGTGTCTGCCCACCGGACCCGAAGGCGTACCGGTCCAACGAGAAGTGGTCGGAGCGCATCTCCAACGACGGCGAGTTCGTCCACGAGAACCCGAACAGCGTGGGGCAGCAGGGAAGTTCGAACGTGTCCCACGGCTGCATCAACCTCAACGGGGCGAATGCCCAGTGGTTCTTCCAGAACATGGGCCTGGGGGACGTCGTGGAGGTGACCAACTCGGGCGGGCCGCAGCTGCCGGTGTGGGACCTGTACGGCGACTGGACGAAGTCTTGGGCTGATTGGCAGGCCGGGTCGGCGCTGAAGTAGCCGCCTGGTTGGTCGTTTGGTCGGCGGGAGGGCCGGGGCTCGGTTGGAGCCCTGGCCCTTTTTCGTGCCTGGAGTGGGAGTTGAGCGGACCGTTCGCGGGCGAGGTGGGCACGAACGGTCCATTCGCCCTGGCGCGGGGAGTGAGTGGGGCGTCCGCGCGGGCGAGGTGAGCGCGAACAGTTCTGTTCGCGCTGGCCCGCCGGCGCGGGCCGTGCTTGGTGCCGGGCAGGTGCGGGTGGACGGGCGCCTGCACCGCACCGAAGCGGGTTGCTCCGCACCGCGCCCAAGCGGGTTGCTCCGCACTGCGCCCGAGGCGAGTCGCTCGCACTGCGCCGAGGCGGGTCGGCCGTTGGCTGCCGGCGAGCCCGCGACCTTCGCGCGACCGGTTCCCCTTCGGCTCACCGGGCGCGAACGGTCCGCTGGCACCGTAGCGGGCTTCGCGCGACCGTTCGTGCCAGCGGGAAGTTGTCCGTAGACATGAAAAAGGGCCTGGGCCGGGAGACTCGCGTCTCAACCGGGCCCAGGCCCTCTTCCCAAGTAAGTTCGGCGGTGTCCTACTCTCCCACAACCCTTCGGTTGCAGTACCATCGGCGCTGTCAGGCTTAGCTTCCGGGTTCGGAATGGGACCGGGCGTTTCCCTGACGCTAAAACCACCGAAACACTCCGAAACAACACACGCACCCAGCGTGGTGTTTCAGAACCGTAGAGTGGATGCGCAACATCTTCGTAGACAAGTCCTCGGCCTATTAGTACCAGTCAACTCGACAACACATTACTGT